>JALSIM010000032.1 GCA_026990035.1 Alphaproteobacteria bacterium
GCCCACGGTCGCGACGGCGAGGGACGCCACATCCGGGTCCCGATGCTCGAATGTCTGGTGGATTTCCTGATGGTCGAACATCTGGCGGGCCGGGCCTTCGAACCACCCGAGGGCGAGGCCGGCTATGCGCGCATCCTGGCCGGCGGCCGCCGTCCCTATCGGGCGCGCGACGGTTGGGTCGCGCTCCTTCCCTACTCGACCGCCCAATGGCAGCGTTTCCTGCGCGCGATCGGCCGCGGCGATCTGGCCGAGGCCGAATGGGTCCGGGATCCCTCGCTGCGCAGCGGCCGCATCGGTCGGCTCTACGAGGCGGTGGCGGAGGCGGTCGCCGGGCGCACCGTCTCCGAATGGATGGAGCTCGCGGCCGAGCTCGACATCCCGGCGACGCCGGTGGGCGCACTCGCCGATCTCTTCGGTCATCCGCATCTCGAGGCGGTGGGTCTGTTCCGGTGTTTCCGCCACCCCAGCGAAGGTCCGATGCGGGAGGTGCGTTTTCCGGTCACCGGGGCGGGGGCGGAAACCGTCGATCCCCGTCCGGCCCCCCGGTTGGGTGAGGACGGAAGGGCGATCCTCGAAGACCTCGGATACGGAGCGGCCGAGATCGAACGCCTCGCCGCCGATGGCGTCACCCGCTTCCCCTGAACAGGCCTACTGCCCCTGAACAGGCCTACTGCATGGTGAGGCCGCCGGAGACACTGATCGTCTGACCGGTGATGTAATCGGCATCCTCGCTCAGCAGCAGACAGACGAGGCCGGCGTAATCCTCGGGTCGCCCGAGCCGCCCGAGCGGGATCGCCCGCTCGAGGGCCCTGCGGAGCTTCTCACCACGCTCCCCGGTGCCGGCGAAGTCGCGGAACAGGGGCGTGTCGGTGGGGCCGGGACAGACGGCGTTGAGGCGGATCCCCGATCGTGCCAGCTCGCGGGCGAGGGTCTTGGTGAAAGCCACGATGCCGCCCTTGGCGGCGGCATAGACGGCCTCTCCCGAAGAACCCACGCGCGCCGCGTCCGAGGCGATGTTGACCACCTTTCCCCGGCCGCGCGCGACCATCCCGGGCAGCACCGCATGGTGCATGTTGAGGGGCCCGATCAGATTGACGGCGAGGATCCGGGACCAGAGCTCCGGGGTGGTTTCGAGAAAGGGCATGGCGCGATCCCAGCCGGCGCTGTTGACGAGCCCCGCGGTCGGTCCGAAAGCTTCCTCGAAGCGCGCGACCGCTTCCCGCACCGCCCCGAGATCGGTGATATCCACCGGCCAGGCACGGGCGGTGCCGCCCGCCTGCAGGATGCGGGCGGCGGTATCTTCGCCGCCTTTCGCATCGCGATCGAAGATGCCGACCCGCGCCCCTTCCGCGCCCAGCCGGAGGGCTATGGCCCGGCCGATCCCGCTGGCGGCACCGGTGACCAGGACGTCGAGACCTTCGAGCCCGCGCATGGTCATCGCATCGCCTCCCGCATCTCTCGGGCACGTTCGCCGAGTGCCCGGATCTCCTCCAGCACCCCGGGATCGACCAGCGAGGAGAGATCACCCGGCGGCTCGCCGAGCCAGGCGGCCCGTACCGCCCGGCGCATGATCTTCATGTTCCGGGTCCGGGGCAGGTCGGTGACGGCGAAGACGTGCTTCGGACGGAAGGCCGCACCCATGCCCCGGGTCACCGCATCGGCGAGACGGGCGAGCAGGGCCGGCCCCGCCTCGACCCCCGGCCGGAGCACGACGAAACAGAGGAGAGCCTCGCCCTTGAGCGGATCGGGAACGCCCACCGCCGCCGCTTCGGTGACCTCGCCGGTGGAGGTGAGGATCGCCTCGATCTCCGATGGACCGGTGCGCTTGCCGGCGAGCTTGATGGTGTCGTCGGAGCGGCCGAACAGGTACCAGAAGCCGTCCTCGTCGCGTGCCGCCAGATCACCGTGGCGCCAGCAGCCGGGAATCTGTCGCCAGTAGGTCTCGAGGTAGCGCTCCTCGTCGCGCCAGAGGCCACGGGTGAGGCTGATGGAGGGGCGGCGCAGCACGAGCTCGCCCTTCTCCCCCGGCGGCAGGGAGCGCCCCGTGGCGTCGGCGATATCGGCGCTCATGCCGGGAATGGCGCCGCCGAAGGAGAGCGGCTTCAGGGGGGTGATCATGGTGCCGGCGAGAATGCCGCCGGCCATCTCGGTGCCGCCCGCATAGTTCAGGATCGGAACCCGGCGCCGGCAGATCCGCTCGAAGGCCCAGTGCCAGGCGGCCTCCGTCCAGGGTTCGCCCGTGGAGACCACCGCCCGCAGGCGGGAGAACGACATCGCGTCGATGCCGCCGCCGTCCGCGAGACGCATGTAGCCGCGGACGATGGTGGGAGCGATGCCGAGGTGGGTGGTACCGAGATCCTCGACGAGACGCCAGTAGCGATCGGGACCGGGATGGTCGGGGGTCCCGTCGGCGATCAGCACGGTACCGCCCAGCAGCAACGGCACGGTGAACAGGATGGGACCGACGACCCAGCCGATATCGCTCATCCAGAAGAGGCCGTCGCCGGGCCGGAAATCGAAGCAGAGGCCGAAATCGATGCAGGTCTTGACCATGAAGCCGCAGTGGGTCTGCACGGACCCCTTGGGCCTGCCGGTGGTGCCCGAGGTGTAGACGAGCAGCAACGGCGAGTCGGCGGCCAGGATCTCGATCCGGCGTTCCTCCTCGGAACCGTCGAGCTCGGCCATGGCGGTCACCGGGAGCCCCCGGTCGTCCCGGAAACCGTCGTCGACCAGGATGACGTGGCGGAGACGGTCGAGGCCGCGCGCGGCCGCCTCGAGTGTCTCCAGGAGCGGCACCCGGCGGCCGCGACGCCTCGTCGCGCCGGCGGTGAACACGGCGGCGGCCCCGGCATCGACGAGGCGGGTACGGACCGCCTCCGGCCCGAAGCCGCTGAACAGCGGCACCGCCACGGCACCGATGCGGAAAATGGCGTGCAGCGCCACCACCGCCTCGGGAACCATCGGCAGGAACAGCGCGATGCGGTCGCCGCGTCCGAGGCCGAGACGCCTGAGCCCGCCGGCGACCCGCGCCACCTCGGCGTCGAGTTCGGCGTAGGAAAGCTCGCGTCTTTCGCCTTCCTGCCCGCGGAAGCGGAGGGCGGGTCGGTGCCAGCGGTCGGTGTCACGATGGCGGGCGAGGGTGGACAGGGTGATGTTGGTTTCCGCGCCGATGCACCAGCGGGCGTGCTCGATGCCGGCGGAAACGTCGAGGATCCGATCCCAGGAACGGGTCAGACGCAGGTCGAAAAAATCGAAGATCGCGGCATGGAACCATTCGGGATCGCGGTCGGCGCGTCCGACCAGCGCTTCGTAATCCGCGATATCCTGGGCGTCCATGAAGCGAAGGAGGGCGGTATCGCGCATCGCCTCGGGGTCGGGGCGCCAGACGATATCGGGATGCCCGGCGTCCCGTGCCGTGCGCCGGCCCTGTTGCATGGCTCGCCTCCCCTGCGGTCCCGCGATCCGGTGAGCCTGCCACGAAGCCGCCGGGCTTTCCAGACCCGGGCTTTCTGGACAAAGCCGCGGAACGGCGTAAAGCTGCCGCCGGCCGGAGTGCCGGCGCGGGGGATGCCGGTCGGCCCGGGGGAGGGCGGCGGACGGATGACGGAACGGATGGAAGAAGAGGAACGGGCGCTGCTCGGCGAGACCTCCGTCCGCCTGTTCGACCGGGCCGGGGGCACCGGCCGCGCCCGACGGGGGCGCCGACGGAAGCCTTCGGCGGACCGGGCGGTCTGGAAGCAGATGGCCGAGGCCGGCCTGCTCGGCCTGATGCTGCCGGAAGAGGTGGGCGGTGCCGGGCTCGGTGCGCTCGCCGCCGGCACGGTCGCCGAGGCGGTGGGGCGGCGGGTGGTGCCCGAGCCTTTCGTCGCGAGCGCGGTGCTGGCCGGCGGGCTGCTGGCGTCCGTCGGCACCGCAGCGGCCGGTGAGCTCCTCGCCCGCCTGGTGACCGGCGAGGCGGTGCCGATCCTCGCCTGGCAGGAGCGCGGCCAGGACGAGCTTCGACCGCGCAACACCCTCCTCGAGAAGAACATCCTCCGCGGCGGCAAGAGCTGGGTCCTGGGCGCCGATCTGGCCGACCCGCTGCTGCTCGTCGCCCGCGAGGCGGAGGAGGTAGTCCTCTGCCGTCTGCCCGCCGATACCGAAGGGCTGGTCGTCGAGCATCGAACGAGCGCCGACGGCCGCTTTCTTTCGGAACTGCGGTTCGAGGCCGTGGCGGTGCCGGCGGACGCGGTACTCGCCCGCGGCACGGAGGTGACGGGGGGGCTGGCCCGGGCCCTGGATCACGCGACCGCCGTCTCGGCGGCGGAAATGGTCGGCGCCTCCGCTGCCGCCTTCGAGATGACGTTGGCCCATCTCGGAACGCGCGAACAGTTCGGGCGGCCGATCGGCAGCTTCCAGGCGCTGCAGCACCGTGCCGTCGATCTCCTCGTCCATCTGGAGATCGCACGGGCCACCATGGAGGAGGTGCTGCGCGAGATGGACCGGGATCCCGAACCTCGTCGCCGTGCCCTGCTGGCGAGCCGGGCCAAGGCCCGTGCCGGCGAGCTCGCCGGACGGATTTGCCGGGAAGCCATCCAGATGCACGGCGCGCTGGGCTACACCGACGAGTACGATCTGGCGCTTTTCGTCAACCGGCTCGTCACCCTTTCGGCCTGGCTCGGCGATGCCGCCTTCCACCGCCGCCGCTGGTTCGCCTTCGCCGAGCCCGGGGAGGTGACCGCATGACCGACTGGAACGCCATGAGCGACGAGGAATTCCGTCGCATCGTGCGGGAGTTCATCGAGCGCGAGTATCCCGAGCATCTCCGCTTTCCCTCGACCCGGCTGCGCTGGGCGGAGATCCGCGAATGGCACGAGAAGCTGCTCGCCCGGGGCTGGGTGGCGCCGAACTGGCCGCGCGAATACGGCGGCATGGGCCTGTCGCCGGCCAAGCTCCTCGTCTTCATCGAAGAGCAGGAGCGCTGGGGGGTCGCGCGCGGCCGCGACATGGGCGTGCAGATGGTGGGGCCGCTGCTGATCCGCTTCGGCACCGAAGCGCAGAAGCGCTACTGGCTGCCGCGGATCCTCACCTGCGAGCACATCTGGTGTCAGGGCTACTCGGAGCCGAATGCGGGTTCCGACCTCGCCGGTCTCGCCACCCGGGCGGTGCGCGAGGGTGATCATTTCATCGTCACCGGCCAGAAGATCTGGACCACGCTCGCCGACGACGCGACCCACATGTTCATGCTGGTGCGCACCGATCCGGATGCGCCGAAAAAGCAGGCCGGCATCAGCTTCCTGCTGGTGGACATGAAGAGCCCGGGGATCACCGTCCGGCCGATCACGACCCTCGCCGGGGAGGCCGAGTTCTGCGAGGTGTTCTTCGAGGAGGTGCGGGTGCCGGTCGCCAATCTGGTCGGGGAGGTCGACGAGGGATGGCGGATGGCCAAGACGCTCCTGGGGTTCGAGCGGCTGTTCATCGGCAGCCCCAAGCTCGCCCGGAACGCTCTCGTCCAGCTCGAAAAGCTCGCCCGGGCGAAGGGTCGGTTCGCGGATCCCGCCTTCGCCACACGCTATGCCGCCCTCGCTCTGGACGTCGAGGACCATGCCGCCCTATTCGCCCGTTTCGCCGAACGGATGCGGCGTGGCGAACCGCTCGGGGCCGATGTCTCGATGCTCAAGATCTGGGCCACCGAAACCTACCAGGCCATCACCGAGCTCATGCGGGAGGTGGCGGGAGCGGATGCCGCGGTGCCCGGCTTTCTCGACTACGAGGGGGAGCGGCTGGACGTGCTCGGCACCTGGTACTTCGCCCGCCCCACCACCATCTACGGCGGCTCCAACGAGATCCAGCGTAACATCCTCGCCAGGGCGGTGCTCGGGCTGCCCGGCTGAACCCCTTCCCGATGGCCCCGGAGGATCCGATGTCCGATCGCTACAGCCGATACGATCAGCTCACCATCGACCGGCCGGCCGAGCGTGTCCTGCGCATCACCTTCGATCGGCCCGAGACCCGGAACGCGGTGAGCGAGGCGATGCACGCCCAGCTCGCGGAGATCTGGCGCGACATCGGTTCCGATCCGGAGGTGGGGGCGGTGCTGGTGACCGGCGCCGGCGAGGCCTTCTCGGCCGGCGGCGATTTCGATCTCATCGAGCGGATCGTCGCGGATCCCGATGTCCGGTTCCGGGTCTGGAAGGAGGCCCGCGATCTCGTCTACAACATCGTCAACTGCGATGCGCCCATCGTCTCGGCGATCAACGGGCCGGCGGTGGGCGCGGGACTGGTCGTAGGTCTCCTCGCCGACGTCTCGATCGCCGGCCGGTCCGCCCGGATCGTCGACGGTCACACCCGCCTCGGTGTCGCCGCCGGCGATGTGGCGGTGATGATCTGGCCGCTCCTCTGCGGGCTCGCCAAGGCCAAGTACCATCTGCTCACCTGCCGGCCCCTCGACGGGGCGGAAGCGGAGCGGATCGGCCTCGTCTCCCTCTGTGTCGCCGACGAGGAACTGCAGGAGACCGCTCTAGGCGTCGCCCGCGAACTGGCGAACGGGGCGCAGAGTGCCATCCGGATGACGAAATACGCGCTCAACAACTGGCTTCGCGCCGCCGGTCCCCTGTTCGACACCTCCACCGCCCTCGAGATGCTGGGCTTCACCGGTCCCGAGGTGCGCGAGGGGCTGGCTTCCTTCCGCGAGAAGCGGCGGCCGGCGTTCCCGAAGAACTGTCCGATCTGAGGCGCGGGGCGATCGTCGTCGGCGAACGGAGAGGAGCCGGAGCAGCATGCAGAAGGGAGCATTGGAAGGCATCAGGGTGATCGACGCCTCGCGGGTACTGGCCGGTCCGCTCTGCGCCCAGATCCTCGCCGATCACGGGGCGCGGGTGATCAAGATCGAGCCGCCGCAGGGCGACGACACCCGTCGCTGGGGACCGCCCTTCAAGGACGGGGCCGCTTCCTACTATCACGGGGTCAACCGCAACAAACGTTCGATCGGTCTCGATCTCTCGCGCGAAGAGGGGCGGGAAGTGCTGCTTCAGCTCCTGGAGGAGGCCGATGTGTTCATCGAGAATTTCCGCGCCGGCACCATGGAGAAATGGGGACTCGGTTACGAGGAGGTGCTGCGGGGCCGCTTTCCGCGTCTCGTCTATGTGCGGATCACGGGCTTCGGCACCGACGGCCCGCTGGGTGGGCTGCCCGGCTACGATGCGGTGGCCCAGGCGATGACCGGGATGATGAGCATCAACGGCGATCCCCGTTGCGGCACCACGCGGGTGGGCTGCCCGATCGTCGATCTCGCCACCGGCATGTACGCGGCCATCGGCACGCTGATGGCGCTGCATGCCCGCAGCCGGCTCGGTCGCGGCCAGCTCGTCGATACCTGTCTCTACGACACCGGAATCGCCATCCTTCATCCGCAGGTGATGAACTACCTGATTTCCGGCGAGGTGCCGGGTCTGCTGGGTAACGGCCATCCCAACATCGTGCCCTACGACAAGTTCGCGACCCGAAGCTGCGAGATTTTCCTGGCGATCGGCAACGACGGGCAGTTCCGCAAGTTCTGCGAACTCCTCGGCCGGCCGGAGCTGGCCGAGGATCCGCGCTTCGTCACCAATCCGCAGCGCAGCCGCAACCGCGAGGCCCTGCGCGTCCTGCTCGAGGAGATGCTGGCCGGGGAAGAGGGGCACGAGCTCTGCGAGCGGCTGCTCGCCCACGGTGTCCCGGCGGGGCCGGTCAACACCATCGCCGAGGTCTTCGCCCATCCGCATACCGAACATCGCCGGATGTGCGTGGAGATCGAGGGCTACCGGCTTCCCGGGATCCCGGTGAAGATGTCGGAGACCGAGCCCACGGTTCGCCTGCCGCCACCCCGTTACGGGGCGGATACGCGAGCGGTGCTGCGCGAGCTCGGTTACGGCGAGGAGGAGATCGAGGAGCTCCTGAGCGCGGGGGTGGTCTCCGAGGATCTGCCGCCGGCCGGCTGAGCCCCTGCTTTCAGACCAGCAGCCCCCCGGTGAGGGCCAGCACCAGAGGCATGGTGAGGGCGGCGAGCGCCGTTTGCACGCTGACCATGGCCGCCATCAGCTCGGCGTCGCCGCCGAGCTGGCGGGCCAGCAGATAGGCGCCCGCCGCCGCCGGGGCGGCGTGGAACAGAACGACGGCGAAAGTCAGTTCGGGGCCGGCATCCAGCATCCGGGCCACCAGAAAGCCCATGGCCGGCATGACCAGCAGCTTGAACGACGAGGCGAAGATCAGCGGCGTCAGCCCACCCCTGAGCGCCGGCCAGGTGAGCCCGGCCCCCACCGCGAGCATGATCAGCGGCAGGACGCCTGCGGCCAGCATGTCGGCGCCGCGCAGCAGAGGCCCGGGCAGCGGCAGCTCCGAAAGGCCGAGGAAAAGACCGGCCGCGGTCGCCAGGAGGAGCGGATTGGTGGCGAGCGCCCGCAGGGCGCGGGTGAAGGTACCGCGCCCACCATGGCCGGAATGCACCAATGCGCCGACGCTCAGGAGATTGGCCGCGGGCATGTTGAACATGGCGGCCAGGGCCATCAGCAGGGCGCCGCGATCGCCCATCACCGCCTGGCCGATGGCCAGGGTGATGAAGACATTGTTGCGGATGATGCCCTGCAGCGTGCAGGGCAGGGCCGGCCCCTGCAGCCAGAAGGGCGGTCGCCGCAGAGCCGAACGCAGCGCCAGCAGCAGCGGGGGGATGGAGAACACCGGCACGAGAACGGCCAGAGCCAGCGGGCCCAGAAGATCGGCTCCGAAATCGGCCCGGGCGAGCCGCGAGACGATGAGCGCCGGCACCAGCACGTAATAGGCGGTGACCTCCAGCGCCTGCCGGCGTTCGGGGGTGAAGAAACCGATACGCCGCAGACCCAGGCCCGAGAGTGCGATCAGCAACAGCGGCAGGATGGCGTCGGTGAAGGGGTTCACGCGGGCGGCTCCGGGCCGGCGCTCAGTCCAGCCGGAACCCCTTGCGCCGCACGAAGGCTCCGAAATCGCTGCGCTGCGGCTCGGCATAATGACGTGCCTTTTCCTCCGACCAGCCGTAGAGCTCGGCCAGGCCCCAGCGCTCGGGGGCACGCTGGCGGGGATAGGGGCGGATCGCCGCGCGCCTGCGGTCGTAGGCCTCGATCTTCGAGACCAGACCGCTCTCGTCGAACCGGTTTTCGTGGAGGGTCACCGAAAGCGGCAGGCGCGGGCCGATCTCCGTCTTCGCGGCCGGCCAGCCGACGCACATCCCGGCCAGCGGGACGACGTGATCGGGTAGCGCGAGGAGCTCGGAGACCTCCTCGGGGCGGTTGCGCAGCACGCTGATGGCGCAGGTGCCGAGCCCCACCGCCTCGGCGGCGATGGTGAAGGCGGAAAGAACGATGGCGGCATCGACCACGGCGTTGAAGAAGGCATCGAGATGGTCGTTGGCGAACGGCTTGCCGCGCAGCTCGGCGATCCGTCGCTGGCGGCGGTTGTCGGCGAGGAACACCAGAAAGGCCGGAGCCTCGCGCACCCAGGGCATGCCCGGCACCAGATCGGCGATGGCGGTGCGCAGCAGCGGATCGGTGACTTCCAGAATGTCCGCCTGCTGCAGATCGCTCTTGCTGGGGGCGGAGAGGGCGGCGGCGCAGAGAAGGCGCAGGAGACCGCGGTCGATGGGATCCGCCCGGTATTTCCGGCAGCTCGCCCGTCCCAGCAGGCCGGCCAGGGTGGCCGCGCCCGCTTTCGGTTCGGGAAAGGCGAATCGTTCGCCGAAGCGGGTCTCCACCAGATCGGCCAGATCCTCGCGCATCGCCGCCTCCCCCTCAGACCATCTCGTCGCCGCGATCGGTGGTTTCGCCATAGCGCCCGAGGGCCGGCTCCCGCAGCCCCTCGTAGATGGTGCGCAGCCGTTCGCCGAGTTTCGCATTTTCCCGCTCGAACAGGCTGTTGCCCGCGAGATCGCCGTCCACCAGCAGGGGGCCGAAGTTCTCGACCTCCAGCACCCAGAGGGCCTGGGCGATCCCGAGCTCTTCCAGCCAGTGGACGGATCGCACCCGTTTCACGCCCCTTCCGAGAAGGGCGCCGGTGCCGTAGCCGACGGTGGTCAGGTAGACGGCACCGGCGGGGCGGAAGAAGCGGCGATAGTCCTCGCCGCTCATCCCGCCCTTGCCGACGATCACCTTGGCACCCGAGAGGGCGAACCAGCGCTCCATCCATTTGGCGAAGCGGAAGCTGGCGGTGGCGGTGACGGCGCCGACCCGGTAGCCGCCGTCGGGTTGGCGGGAGGCGGCGGGCGAACAGTGGAAATTGACATTGCTCACCGCCGGCAGATCGACGGGCAGGGGCACCCCTTCCTCCACCGCCCGGCGGTAGACGCCCTCGCGGCCGGTGTAGATCACCCCGTGCAGATAGATGACATCGCCGATGCGGAGCCGTGCCAGATCCGCCGGGCTCGCCGGAGTCTTCAGACGGAGCTGGCGGAGGTTTCCGGCTGCGGTGACCATGCGACGGTCTCCCTGCGCAGATAGGGGGTGAACCAGGCCGGGTCGGTCCGGAAGGTGACCGAACCGTCGGCATGGAGGCGGGCGGTGGCGCGCCGCGAGGACAGGCAGAAGCAGTGGACGCTCATAGGCATGCCGCCGGTATGGGTGTAGGCCACCTCGATATGGCAATCGACGACCATCGAGGAGCCGGAAAAGCCCATGGCACCCATGCCGATGCGGTTGCCGAGTTCCGTCAGCTCCCTCTCCAGCGCGGCCACCTTCGGGTCGGGGTGGCGGTCGCCGACGATGCGCAGGCAGGCCGCCTGCTTGCCCAGCACCATGCAGGCGTCCTTGGAACCGCCGATGCCGACGCCGACGATCGCCGGCTGACAGGCGAGCCCGCGCCGGCCGAAGGCGATGAGGGTGTCGAGATAGAAGCGCTTGATGCCGTCGATGCCGTCGCCCGGGAACAGCATCCGCCAGTCGGTGCCGAACAGCCCGCCCTTGTGTACGGTGGTGATGTCGATCCAGTCGGCACCGGGCTCGAAGCTCCAGTCGATTTCCGGAGCGAAGATGCCGACATTGTTGTCGTGATCGGTGCGCCACAGCGGATGCACGCGGTTGGGCCTGAGCGGAATATCGTGGGTGGCCGCGGCGGTGGCCCGTCGCAGCGCTTCCTCGAGGGCCACCATGCCGCCCTCGATGCGGGCCTCGTTGCCGATCTTGACGTAATAGCGGGGCAGGCCGGTATCGGCGCACATCGGACGGCGGTCGGTGCTCGCCGCCCGCCAGTTCTCCAGCATCGCCTCGAGGACGAAGGCCGAAAGCTCGCCCTTCTCGCGATCGATCATCGCCCGTACGCCGGCGAGATAGTCTTCGGGGATGTCGATCGCCGCCCGGGCCATCAGCTCCCGGGCGGTGGTCTCGATGCGCTCTCGCGGGATCATGATTTCGCCTCCGCGGCGGCGACCTCGGCAGGCTCTTCGCACAGCGATTCGCCGGGCTGGACGATGGAAAAGTTCACGGGCACCGTCTCCACCAGCAGTTCGTCGGCGACCAGGCGCAGGCGGGTGTAGCGGCTGGCATCCAGATTCCCGGTCTCCGGAAAGTCCTCCCGGAAGTGGGCGCCGCGGGAATCCTCGCGGGCCAGGGCCGCCCGCGCGATCACCCGGCTCACGGTGATCAGGTTGTCGAGATCGAGCCACCCCTGCCAGGTGAGATTGAACCGGCGCTCTCCATCGGCAAGGCCGAGATCCAGGAGTTCCTCCGCCAGCCCGTCGAGGGCGGCGATGGCGCGGGTCAGCCCGTTCGCATCGCGGATGATGCCGACATCCTCCCACATCACCCGCCACAGCCGTTCGCGCAGATCGTTGAGATCCCCGGCGGTGCGGCCGAAGGGGTGTTCACAGCGGGCGATGGCGGTCTCGATGGAGGCGGAATCGGGATCCCGCAGCACCCCTTCGCGGCGGACGAACGCGGCCATGCTGTCGCCGGCGATGCCGCCGAACACGGTCGATTCGGCGACGCCGTTGCCGCCCAGCCGGTTGGCCCCGTGCACGCCGCCGCAATCTTCGCCGGCGGCGAACAGGGCGGGAATGCCGGTCCGGCAATCGGGCTCGAACTCGACGCCGCCCATCATGTAGTGGGCGGTGGGGACCACCTCGACCCGTCCGCCGGCGAGGTCGAAGCCGCAATCGGCGCAGCGCTTCACCATGCCCGGAAAGCGCCGGGCCACGGCATCGGCGCCGAGATGACCCATCTGCAGGAACACGCCGCCCATCGGCGAGGTCCGGCCGGCCCGCATCTCGGCATAGATGGCCCGCGCCACCACATCGCGGGTGGCCCGCTCGCCGGCCGGATCCCATTGCAGCATGAAGCGCTCCTCGGCGCCGTTCAGGAGCCAGCCGCCGGCACCCCTGAGCCCTTCCTCGAGCACGGTGCCGGTCATCCGGGTATCGGGCCCGGCGAGCAGGCCGGTGGGGTGGAACTGGACCATCTCCATGTCGCGCAGGGGAAGACCGGCCCGAAGTGCCATCGCCATCCCGTCGCAGCTCTTGTCGCCGGAGGGAGTGTGGTAGAGGTACATGGTCGGGCCGCCGCCCGCCGCCAGCAGCACCGCCCGGGCGCGGACCAGGCGGTAGATTCCCTCACGCATGTCGATCATCAGCGCCCCGGCGATGGCGGAGCCGTCGGCGGCCGGAACCAGCGCCACCGCACGATGCTCCTCGAGCCGGCGTACTCCGGCTGCCCGCACCTGCTCCATCAGGCGGTTGATGATCTCGATGCCGGTCAGATCGCCCTTGTGGACCGTGCGGTCGAAGCTCTGGCCGGCGAAGGCCTTGAAATCGAGGGTGCCGTCCGGGCGGCGGTCGAAGAAGCAGCCGATCTCGTTTTCCAGCTCGTGGATGCGCTCCACCGCCCCTTCCACCAGCCGCCAGGCCAGATCCTGGCGCGGCAGCCACTTGCCACCGACGATGGTGTCCATGAAATGGCGTTCCAGCGAATCCGCGGGCGCCAGCGCCACATTGTAGCCGCCCTGGACCATGCGGGTGCAGCCGCATTTGCCCATCAGACCCTTGACGGCGATGGTGACTTCGAGTTCGGGGGCGGCCTTTCGCGCATGGAGGGCCGCGAACAGACCGGCGCCGCCGGCTCCCAGCACCAGAATGTCGGTATCGAGGCGCTCGGGCTGCATCTCAGCGCCCCAAGGCTGCGAGGAACAGGAGGCCCGTGGCCAGTGCCGCGCCGCCGCCGAGACCGACCCAGAGGCGCAAGGGGCCGCGCCAGGGCAGAAACTCGATGGCCAGCACCCGCAGGCCGAGGGCGAGATGCAGGGCCAGGAGGGTGACCAGTCCCCATTCGGCGAGCTTCGCCAAGGGGTTGGCCGTCCAGGCCAGTGCCCCCTCGAGTGCCGCCTCGCCTTCGATGGCGGTGGCGAGAAACAGGAAATGGAACGGCAGGAAGAGCGCGAGGGCGAGGCCGCTCAGCCGGTGGGCGAGAAAGGCGAGATACCCAGGATGCCGGCGATGGGCGGCTCTCATGGCGCTCCCACCACCGCCCGTACCGCACGCAGGCCGAGGACGAGAAGCAGGAGCGCAACTGCCAGGGTGATGCCTTCGAGGGTCCTGCCGCGCAGCCCCGTCCATTCGGCGAGGATCGCACGCAGCCCGATCGCGCCGTGGATGGCCACCGCCAGTACGAACAGCCCGTAGAAGCCACCCCACAAGAGGCTGCCGCGGGTGCGGGCCAGGATCTCCGCGGCGGAAAGCCCACCCTGCGTGGCGTAAAGGACGAGCGCCAGATGCGCCAGCACGAGGGGAGCGAGGAGCAGGGCCGTCGCCCGTTGCAGGAGAAAAAGCACGCCCTCCTTCACTCGTCCCTCCGCCCCAGGAGATGGCGCAGGCTCGCCCGCTTCAGGCCGGCGATGGCGGCGGTGGGGGCGATTCCCACCGGACAGAACTCGCTGCAGCTCATCTGGCTGTGGCAGGCGTGGCAGCCGGCATCGCCGCGCACCCGGTCGAGGGTCTCCTCGCGAGCCCCGTGGCGAATATCGTTGACCAGCGTCCAGGCGCGGTTGAGCGGTGCGGGACCGAGGTATTCCGGGCGCCAGGCGACGACATCGCAGGCGGCGTGGCAGACGGCGCAGTTGATGCATTCGATGCCCGCGTCCACGGCGCGCCGCGCCTCGCTGTCGGGGGCGATCCGGGGCAGCGGATCGCGCCGCGTCGAGGTCGCCACGAAGCGGCCGCCGGCCCGCTGCCAGCGGGTGAAGAACGGCTCCAGATCGCAGACCAGATCGCGAATGCGCGGGAGATTGCGCAGGGGTTCGATGGCCAGCGGACCGTCGCCGGCGAGCCGGCCGACATGGGTACGGCAGGTCCAGCGGGGCCTGCCGTTGACGGTCATCGCGCAGGAACCGCAGACACCGACCCGGCAGGCGAAACGGTAGGCGAGGGTGGGTTCCAGATGGCGCTGGACCCAGGTGACGACATCGAGCACCGTCTGGTTGGCGCGCGCCGGAACCTCGTAGGAGACGAAAGCTCCATCATCCCGCCCGCGCCAGATCCGGACCTCGAGCATGCGGCCGCCGCAGGCCGCCGCCTCGGCCATGCTTTCCTCCCCCGATCGATGGCCTCGCCCCGACTAGACGCCCGACGGTCGCCCGCTGTCAACAACCGCGCAGGAGAAAAGGGGATGGTCCGGAGCCGGGAGATCCTCGGCGGGGGCGTGTCCGCGGTGACAGCCCGCCCCTCCACCGCGGGCCGTGCGCCCTCGGGGCGGCGCTCTCGACCGGCCTTCCCGTCCGGCCCGGGTCGGCATCGGCCATACCGGGAAGGGACGGCCGACGCCCTACCGCGGAAGAGCCCGGGCGATCTCGGCGATCGCCCGCCAGGCCTCCGCCACATGACGCCGCTCGGTGCGCCCCTGACCGATGGAGGCGCGCAGCACGTAACGCTCCCGCACCCGGGTCGGCGTCAGATAGGTTCGGCCATCCTCGTTGACGGCATGCAGCAGCCTTTCGTTGAGCGCATCGAGCGCTTCCCCTTCGGCCGTCCCGCCGGGCCGGTAGCGGAAGGTCACGAGGGCCAGGTTGGGACCGGTGACGAGCTCGAAATCGGCGGCCTCCCGGATCCAGCCGGCGAGCTCGGCGGCGAGATCGATATGGCGGCGCAGCATCGCCCGCAGCCCCTCGAGCCCGTAAGAGCGCAGCACGAACCAGAGCTTGAGGGCACGGAAGCGGCGGCCGAGCGGGATACCCCAGTCGCGGTAGTCGATCACCTGCCCGGTTTCGCGGCTCTGCAGATATGCCGGGAGGATCGAGAGGGTGCGGGTGAGATCCTCCGGACGCCGCAGGAAATGCGCCGAGCAGTCGAAGTTGGTCAGCAGCCATTTGTGGGGGTTGAAGACGAAGCTGTCGGCCCGCTCCACGCCCGCCGCCAGATGCCGCCATTCCGGCAGCAACAGCGCGCTCCCGGCCCAGGCTGCATCGACATGCAGGAAGATGCCGTGACGGGCGCAGATCTCGCCGATGGGCGCCAGCGGGTCGCTGGCGCCGACGCCGGTGGTACCCAGGGTGGCGATCACGCAGCAGGGGCGGATCCCGGCTTCGAGATCGGCGCGGATCGCCTCCTCGAGGGCCTCGGGGCGCATGGCGAAGGCATCGTCGGTGGCGATCGGGCGGAGGTGCCTGCGGCCGAAGCCGGCGATGGTCACCGCTTTTTCCACCGAGGAATGGGCCTCGGCGCTGGCGTAGACGGCGAGCGGCGGCTGCCCGAACAGGCCGTGTTCGTTGCCCTCCCAGCCGAGGGCCCGTTCCCGCGCCGTCAGGAGCGCGCAGAGGGTGGCTTCCGAGGCGGTTCCCTGGATCACACCGGTGAAGCCCTCCGGCAGGCCGATCGCCCGCCGCAGCCAGTCGAGGACCACGGTCTCCATTTCGGTGGCGGCGGGGCTGGTCTGCCACAGCATGGCGTTGACCGCGAAGGTCGCCGTCAGCATCTCGGCGAGCACCGAGGGCGGGCTGGAATTGGCCGGGAAGTAGGCGAGAAAACGCGGATGCTGCCAGTGGGTGAGGCCGGGAAGGACGATCCGTTCCAAATCGGCGAGAATCGCCTCGAAGGGCTCGCTCTCCTCGGGAGCCGCTCCCGGCAGCGCGGCGGCCACCTCACCGGGGCGGGTGCGGGCGCGCACCGGTCGGGTTTCGATGTCTTCCAGATACGCGGCCATGCGCTCGACGAGTGCGTGCGCCTGTTCGCGGAATCTCGTGATGTCCATCGCCTCCCCCTCCGACACCGGGACCGTGGTCGCGGCCTCCGGTCAGGCGACCGGTTCGGCGGGCAGGGCGGCACGCCGCAGCCGGTCGTTGATGGCTTCGCCCAGACCCTCCTGGGGAATCGGCATCACCGCGATCGCCCGGACCTCCGCTTCGTCCAGCCGTCGGAGCATGGCGAAGAGATTGGCGGCCGCCTCGGCGAGATCACCACGGGGGCTGAGATTGAGCGTGATCCGGGCGCCACCCGGCGGCTCGGGGCCGAAGGCCAGCAGCGCCTCGTCCCCGGCCGCCCGACGGGCCTCCAATCTGAGCGGGCGGCGTGGCGCATAATGGCGGCCGAGGAGTCCCGGTGAACGGATCGGCCCACCCGCGGCCGCACCCTCGAGCGGACCGATCAGGGCCTCGATCCGGTCCCGGGCGATGCCACCCGGACGCAACAGGCGTGCCCGATCCGGCTCGGAGAGATCGACGATCGTGCTCTCCACGCCGACCGGGCAAGGACCCGCGTCGAGGATCAGATCCACGGCCGTGCCGAGATCGCGAACCACATGGCCGGCCGTGGTCGGGCTCACCCGGCCGGAGCGGTTGGCGCTGGGCGCCGCCACCGGCAATCCGGTTTCCTCGATCAGCCGTCGCGCCACCGGATGGGCGGGGATGCGGACGCCAATGGTGGAAAGCCCGGCGGTGACCAGGGGCGAGACCGGCACCCCGTCCTTGAGCGGCAGCACGAGCGTGAGCGGCCCCGGCCAGAAGGCCTCGGCGAGGCGCTCGGCCCGCTCGTCGAGCCAGACGAATCCGGCGGCCATGGCCCGGTCGGCGGCATGGGCGATGAGCGGATTGTGATGCGGCCGTCGCTTGGCGACGAAGATTCTCGCGATCGCCCGGTCGTCGATGACGACCGCGCCGAGCCCGTACACGGTTTCCGTGGGGAAGGCGACCAGACGGCCTTCGAGAAGGGCCCGCGCCGCCTCGCGGATGCCGGGGCCGTCGGCGGAGACGACAGGGCTCATGCGGATCCGTCGATTCCCCTGCCGGGGAGCCTCGGAAAGGCCAGTCGCGCGACCGCCACCACCAGCAGGACCTTGACGAAATCGCCGAGGAGGAAGGGAGCGGCGCCGAAGGCGAGCGCCTTCTCGAAGCCGACGAAGCCGGCGAGCCAGAGCACGCCCGGCAGATAGATCGCCACCGTGGCCACGAGGAGCGCGAGCAGCAGCGCCATGGTGCCGAGCCGACGTTCCGCGGCCCAGCCGGCGATGCCGGCGGCCAGCAGGAAGCCGACGAGGTAGCCGCCGGTCGGTCCCAGCAGGTAGGCGAGGCCGACACCCCGCTCGGGCGTTCCGGCGAACACCGGCAGACCATAGATCCCCTCCAGAAGATAGAGGGCCACGGTCGCGAGCGCGAGCTTGCGCCCGTAGGCGAGGGCGATCAGGAACAGCGCCGCCGTCTGCAGGGTCATCGGGACCGGCCAGAAGGGCACCTGGGTCTTGGCCGAGAGGGCGAGAAGGAGGGTTCCCGAGAGCACCAGGACGAGGGCGCGAAGGATCCGGGAACGGCCCGACCCGGACGGCCAGAGACGTTCGACGGGCGGCAGCGTGCGTGCGGCGTGCATCGGCGAATTCCATCGAAGCGGGAAAGGTGGAACAGGCCCCGGCATCATAGGGGGCGGTCGCCCGGCCGCAACCCCGGGGGATCGCCCGCTCGGGTCGCCTCAGGGACGAGCCTCGTCGCGGAGCAGGGCGCGCAGGCCGATGTCCCGGCGGCAGAAGCCTTCCGGCCAGTCGATCCGATCGATCGCCGCATAGGCCCGCGCCCGCGCTTCCTCCAGGCTGGCGCCGAGACCGGTGACGTCGAGGACCCGGCCGCCGACGGCGAGCAGGCGTCCCGCCTCCCTTCGCGTGCCGGCATGGAAGATGATCAGGTTTTCCTCGCCGGCAAGGGTCTCGAGGCCGCGGATCTCGGTGCCCTTCGGATAGTCGCCGGGATAGCCGCGGCTGGCCATCACCACGGTGAGGGCGTGAAGCGGGCGCCACGCGAGCTTCGTCTCTCCGAGACGTCCCTCGGCGGTGGCGAGAGCCAGCTCGGCGAAATCGGTGGCGAGGCGGGGAAGCACCACCTGTGCCTCGGGATCGCCGAAACGGACATTGTATTCGAGCAGCTTCGGGCCGTCGGCGGTGAGCATCAGCCCTGCGTAGAGAATGCCGCGGAACGGGGTGCCCTCCTCGGCCATGCCGCGAACCGTGGGTTCGACGATCTCGGCCATCACCCGGGCCAGCGTCGCCTCGTCCAGGACGGGGGCCGGCGAATAGGCCCCCATGCCCCCGGTGTTGGGCCCGCGGTCACCGTCGAAGGCCCGCTTGTGATCCTGGGCGGTGCCCAGATCGAGGATCCTTTCACCGTCGCAGAGGGCGAAGAAACTCGCTTCCTCGCCTTCGAGGAACTCCTCGATCACCACCGTTTCTCCCGCCCTCCCGAAACGGCCGGAGAAGGCGTCGTCGAGGGCGGCGAGCGCCCGATCCACGGTTTCGGCGACGATCACCCCCTTTCCGGCGGCCAGCCCGTCGGCTTTGACGACGAGCGGCACGGGGGCGGTCCGGACGTGTTTGCGCGCGGCCTCGGCCTCGCTGCGCCGGAAGATGCGGCTGTCGGCGGTGGGGATGCCGCGACGCGCGCAGAAAACCTTGGTGAAGGCCTTGGAGGCTTCGAGCCGTGCGGCCGCGGCGGTGGGGCCGAAGGCCCGGATGCCGGCGGCGCGGAGCCGATCGACGAGACCCAGGACCAGGGGCTGTTCGGGACCGACGAGGACCAGATCGATCCGACGCTCGCGGGCGAGGGAGACGAGGGCTTCCACCTCCTCGGCCCGAACCGGCACGCATTCCGCCTGGTCGGCGATGCCGGCGTTGCCCGGCGCACAGAGGAGCTCGGTGACGAGAGGCGAGGCGGCGAGCGACCAGCAGAGGGCATGTTCGCGGCCGCCCGAACCGACCACCAGGACGCGCATGGTCGCTCTCCGCAGCGGAACCTCGGGCATTTAGCGGCGGCGACCGCGGCGCGGCAAGTGCGGCCGGCGATGGCGCCGGCCGGAATCCTGCGATAGAAGGGCGCGGGGTCCTCCAGCACGGGCGAAGCCGATGACGGCGGAACGGGTCGAAATCGCGATCCTCGGGGCGAGCGGCTACACGGGCGCGGAACTCCTGCGTCTTCTGGCCTCCCATCCGCGCCTGCGTATCGGGGCGCTGACCGCCGAGCGCCAGGCCGGCAAGGAACCGGGCGAGGTGTTCCCGCATCTCGCCTCGCTGGCCCTGCCGCGGCTGGTGAAGATCGGCGAGATCGACGCCACCCGTTTCGACGGCATCTTCTGCTGTCTGCCGCACGGGCTCACCCAGGCGGTGATCCGCGAACTTCCCGAGGGGCCGCGGATCGTCGATCTGTCGGCCGATTTCCGGTTGCGCGATCCGGCTCTTTACGAACGGGTCTACGGCAAGCCGCACCAGGCGAGGGACCTCCAGGAGATCGCCGTCTACGGTCTCAGCGAGCTGTATCGCGAGCGGATCCGCGAGACGCGTCTGGTGGCCAATCCCGGCTGTTACACGACGGCGGCGGAGCTGCCGCTCGCCCCCCTGCTGCGGGCCGGCATGATCGATCCCGGGCGGATCGTGATCGACGCCAAATCCGGGGTGAGCGGAGCCGGCCGCGAGGCCAGGCTCGGCAGCCTCTTCGCCGAGGTGGCGGAGGGCATCCACCCTTACGGGGTCGCCGGCCATCGCCACGCGCCGGAGATCGACCAGTGTCTCGCGGATTTCGCCGGGCGGCCGGTGACGGTGAGCTTCACTCCCCATCTGATGCCCATGAACCGGGGCATCCTCGCCACCATCTACGTGGATCTCGCGGCCGGGGCGGAGGCCTCGGATCTGCACGCCGAACTCGCCCGGATCTATGCCGACGAGCCGTTCGTCGAGCTGCTGCCGTTCCGGGCGGTACCGGCGACCCGGCATGTGCGGGGCACCAACATCTGTCGCATCGGTGTCCATCCCGACCGCATGCCCGGCCGGGCCATCCTCGTGAGCGCGCTCGACAATCTGGTCAAGGGCGCCTCCGGTCAGGCGGTGCAGAACATGAACATCATGCTGGGCCTGCCGGAGACCGACGGGCTCGAGGCGATCCCCCTGTTTCCGTGAGGGCGGGATGACGGAGGAGCGCCTACCGGTCACCCTCGCCGATGTCGAGGCGGCGGCGCTGCGCCTCGAAGGGCAGATCCTGCGCACACCCTGCCTGCTGTCGCGCACTCTCTCGGACATCTACGGCGCCGAGATCTGGCTCAAGTTCGAGAATCTCCAATATACCGCCTCCTTCAAGGAACGCGGCGCCTACAATCGGCTGGCGGCCCTCTCGGGAGAGGAGCGCCGCCGCGGCGTGGTGGCGGCCTCCGCCGGCAACCACGCCCAGGGCGTGGCCTACCACGCCCGCCGGCTCGGCATTCCGGCGACCATCGTCATGCCCCTCGAGACGGCTTTCGTGAAGATCGAGAACACCGAGAAGCTGGGGGCACGGGTGGTGCTGCACGGCCACAGCGTCGAGGAAGCCACCGCTCACGCCCTGGCCCTGGCGGGGCGCGAGGGGCTGACCTTCGTCCATCCCTACGACGACCCGCTGATCATCGCCGGCCAGGGCACGGTCGCCCTCGAGATGCTGGAACAGGCGCCCGGCCTCGAGCTGCTGATCGTGCCGGTGGGCGGAGGCGGGCTGATTTCGGGCATCGCCGTCGCCGCCAGAGGTCGACGACCGGAGATCGAAATCATCGGTGTGGAAGCCGCCCTGTTCCCTTCGGTGCGCTGTCTTCTCGAGGGGCGTGAGGTGACGGTCGGCGGGCCGACCATCGCCGAGGGGATCGCCGTCGCGCGGCCCGGAAGCCTCACCCTGCCGATGATCCGCCAGCTGGTCGGTGATGTGCTGCTGGTGGAGGAAGCGGCGATCGAGGCCGCGGTTCTCCAGCTTCTCGAAATCGAGAAGACGGTGGTCGAGGGGGCGGGCGCCAGCGGCCTCGCCGCCCTGGCCGGCGCGCCCGCGCGCTTCCGCGGCCGGACCGTCGGGCTCGTCCTTTCCGGCGGCAACATCGACAGCCGGCTGCTGAGCGGGGTCATCCTGCGCGGGCTGGTGCGCACCGACCGCCTCGTGCGCCTCCGCGTCGGCCTGCCCGACAGCCCGGGCAGCCTCGCCCGGGTGGCAGGCATCGTCGCCGAGGCCGGCGGCAACATCGTCGACGTCGTGCATCAGCGGGCCTTCTCCCGGCTGTCGGTCAAGCAGGCGGACGTCGATTTCACGATCGAGACCCGCAACGCCGCCCACGCCCGGGAGATCGAGCGGGCGCTGGCGGCGGCCGGGCTGTCGGTCTGCCGGCTCGAATCCTCCGCCCGGCACGGTTCTTCGCTGACCTAGGAATAAATCCCTTTACAATTCCTGCCCCGGGGGCTATGGTGCGTCCAGGAGCTCGATCCCCACAACGCGGCGACCGTCACCCTCGCCCTGCCGGCCGGTGGCGGGTCGGCCGCCCGAGGCGAGGTCGCGGATTGCGCGTACTGCTGCTCGACAAGGACGCGAGACAGGCTGCCTCCCGGCAGCGCAGGCTGGCCGAACGCCACGAGGTGCGGACGGCGGAGAGCCTGGCCGAGGCGCTCCTCGACCTGGCCCAGCCGCTGAAGCGGCCCGATCTCATCGTCACCGATCTCGATCTGCCCGACGGTCAGGGCTACAGCATGCTGCGAGCCCTGCAGGAGGTGGCCTTCGGGGTGCCCATTCTGGTCTGCGATCGGGGCACCGTCGAGCTGCCGGTGGATGTCGATGTGATGCACGCCGTCTGTATCGAGGAATGGGGTCCTTCCGGCCCCCTGCGTGGCGCCATGCTCTACGAACATCAGCGGATCGCCCAGGCGGTAGCGGTGCGACAGACCGAAGCGCTGATCGAGCTCGAGAAGATCGCCCGCACGACCGCCGACAAGGCGGCGGCCCGCGCGGTCGACACCCTGGCCCGGCGGCTCGGGCTGGAGGACGCCGAGGGGGTGCGGATGGCGGTCCGCCTCGCCCGCGGCTGGGAAGCCGTGAAGAACCGCTTCCTGGCGGCCATCGCCACCGGTCTCGCCGGAGCCTTGCTGGTGGCGCTGGGCGCCGGCGTACTCAGCGTCGTCCGCAGCCAGGGAGCGAGGTGATCGGACCTCGCGGCCCGGCTCCGGGGTAGCCCTTGCCGGATCGTTCTTGCCCCGGCCTCCCGCTCGGGGTTCAGTAGAGACATGACCCGATCCGAGGAAGAGCAGGCGCGCATCGCCGATCTGCTGGCGATCGCACGCCATCGTGATCGCGAGGCCTTCGGGCGGCTGTTCGACCATTACGCGCCGCGGGTGAAGGCCTATCTGCGGCGCCTCGGGGCCGATCCCCAGCAGGCCGAGGAACTGACCCAGGAGGTGATGCTGGCCGTCTGGCGGCAGGCCGCGCAATACGACCCCCGTCGGGCGACGCCCGGGACCTGGATCTTCCGCATCGCCCGCAACCGCCGGATCGACGCCCTGCGGCGGGAGCGGCGGCCGCCGGAGGCGGAGGAGGCGGAAGTGGAGGCCGAGGCGGGCGGTGAGGAGGCGGTGGAGCTGCCCGACGCGATCCTGGAGGCGGAGAGCGAGGCCCTCCTCCTCGAGAAGCGGTTGCGCGAGGCGATCGCCCGGCTACCTCCCGAGCAGGCCGAGATCCTGCGGCTCTACTATCTCGAGGAGATGCCCCAGGGCGAGATCGCCGACACCCTCGGTCTACCCCTCGGGACGGTAAAATCGCGTCTGCGTCTGGCCCTCGCCAAGCTCCGCGACTATTTCGCCGGGAACGGGGCATCGCGGACATGACCGACGGAACCGATCTCGACGAGCTGCTGATCGCCCATGCCGCCGGCCATCTGACCGAAGCGGTGGCGCTGGTGGTCGCCTCCCATCTCTGCCTCTGTCGCGAAAGCCGTCGCCGCTACCGCATCTACGAAATCCTCGGCGGCCTGCTGCTCGAGGAGCTGCCGCCGGAGGAACTCGCGCCCGAGAGGCGGGCCCGGGTGATGGCCGCCCTCGGCGAGGATCCGCCGACCGCCGGTGGCACCGGCATCCGGCGGTGCGAGAACCCGCTGCCCGCCCCCCTCGCTCCCTATCTGCCGGCGTCGCTTTCCGCCGCCGAGTGGCGTCGCTCGGGTCCGCTCGCGGAACTGCCTCTTTCCTTCGCCCGGTCCCGCCGCGGCCGGCTCTGCCTGCTGCGTCTGGATCCCGGTGCCACGGTGCCGCCCCACAGCCATGTCGGGATCGAGCTCACCCTGGTGCTCGAAGGCCGGCTGCGGGACGGTGACCGGGTGCTGGAGGCGGGCGATCTCGCCATCGCCGATCCCGCCATCGAGCACGCTCCCCGTGCCGGCGAACCGCAGGGCTGCCTCTGCCTGCTGTTCGCCCAGGAAGGCTGAGGGATCGGCCGTTCTTCAGGCCAGCATGTCGGCGAGGAAACGCGCGCCCGCCGCGAGGCCGACGGGATCGATGGCATGGCCGAGACCGGGGCGCAGCAGCCACTGGACCGGGATCTCGACCTGCTGCAAGGCCGCCACCGCGGCGAACAGGGCCTCCACCGGCACCACCTCGTCGGCATCGCCGTGGATCAGCATCACCGGCGGTCGGCTGACCACTTCCCGCGGCAGCCGCTCGGGAGCGACGAGAGCCCCCGAATAGCCGAGCACCGCGGCCACCGGCGCGGCCCGTCGCGGCGCCAGATGAAGGGCCATCATCGTCCCTTGGGAAAAGCCCAGCAGCGCGAGATCGGTGGAGGCGAGACGGTGGCGTTCGAGGAGGTGGTCGAGATAGGCGTCGAGCAGTGGTGCGGCCTTCTGGACCCCGGCCAGCATGCTTTCCGGGCGCCGGTCCTGGAGGCTGAACCATTGGCGGCCGAAAGGCGCCATGTCACAGGGCCAGGGCGCGTCCGGGGCGAAGAAGGCGGCCTCCGGCAGGCGACGGGAAAGCTCGGGGGCGAGGCCGATCAGATCCTGGCCATCGGCACCGAGACCGTGCAGCAACACCACCAGTTTTTTTGGCGCGCCGCCCGCGCGAGGCGCGAAATAGGGGCCCTCCAGCCGCTTCATCGGCCGTTACTCCTTCGCCGAACGACTTGCGCGAAAACGCGGTGCCGATCATGATCGCGACCCGTGAGGTTCTCAACCGTCGTGGCGGTTCCACCGTGTCGCAGACCCGAAACGCTGGCGCTTCCCCTCTTCGCGGACCGGACCGCATTCCTTTGCCACCGGAAGGCGAACCGCCGCATGTGACGCGTTTCGCGCCCAGCCCGACGGGCTACCTTCACCTCGGCCACGCCTATTCGGCGCTGTTCGCCTTCGAGGCGGCGCGGCAGACCGGAGGGCGGTTCCTGGTTCGCGTCGAGAACATCGACCACACCCGCTGCCGGCCCGCCTTCGAGGAGGCGACCCTGGACGATCTGCGCTGGCTCGGGCTCGTCTGGGACGGCGAGGTGCGCCGTCAGAGCGATCATTTCGATCTCTATGCACGGGCTCTCGAGGAGCTCGACCGTCTCGGTGTGCTCTATCCCTGTTTCTGCACCCGCAAGCAGATCCGGGCCGAAGTGGAGGAGGCGGGTCGCGCACCCCACGGTCCCTCCGGCGAGCTCGTCTATCCCGGCATCTGCCGCCATCTTTCCGCCGAGGAACGCCGCTACCGGCGGCGGCAGGGCGAGGCCTTCGCCTGGCGCCTCGACATGGAACGGGCGACGGCCCTCACCGGCCCGCTGCGATGGTTCGACTACCGGGCCGGCTGGGTGGAGGCGCAGCCGCAGCTTTTCGGCGATATTGTCGTCGCCCGCAAGGACATCCCCACATCCTATCATCTCGCGGTGGTGATCGACGATCACGTCCAGGGGATCACCCTCGTGACCCGCGGCGAGGACCTGTTCCACGCCACCCATGTCCACCGTCTGCTGCAGGCGCTCCTGGGGCTTGAGCCGCCACGCTACTACCACCACAATCTGATCGCCGACAGTCAGGGACGACGGATGGCCAAGCGCAACCGCGCCGTCACCCTGCGGCATCTGCGGGATCGCGGGCGTTCCCCCGAGGACATCTGGCGTCTTCTGGGGCTGGTCGAGATCGGCCAGCCGGCCCGCGTCTGAGCTTGCCCGCGTTCTTCCGGCATCCGCCACTGCTGTTCGCCGCCCTGTCGTGGCTCGCGGGCTGCGCCGTCTCCGAGCCTTCGCCGGTGCCGACCGCCGCGCCGGCTGTCCTGCCGCAGAAGGTGTGGCAGCCGGAGGGCCCGCCGCGGGCGGTGATCCTCGCCGTCCACGGCATGAACGATCACAAGGGCGCGTTCGCCATGTTCGGCCAGTTCGCCGCCGCTCGCGGGATTCGCGTCCTCGCCTACGACCAGCGGGGATTCGGGGAGAACGCCGATCGCGGATCCTGGCCCGGGGCGGAGCGGCTGGCCGCCGATCTGCGCGACAGGCTGGCCGCGGAGCGGCGGCGGTTTCCCGGTCTGCCGGTCTACGTGCTCGGGGAGAGCATGGGGGCGGCGGTGACGATCCTCGCCTTTTCCGGGACGGAGGAGGCCGCGGCGATGCCCGACGGCGTCGTCCTCAGCGCGCCGGCGGTGTGGGGCGGCCCCGCCCTCAATCCCTTCTACCGCCTGGGCCTGTGGATCATGGCCCGGCTCTTCCCCGACATGGAGCTGACCGGGGAAACGCTGGGCCGCCGGGCCTCGGACAACATCGAGATGCTGCGGGCGCTGGCCCGCGATCCGCTGTTCGTCAAACGGACCAAGCTGCGGGTCGTCGAAGGTGTGGTGGAGCTCATGGGCGCGGCCGTCCGTCGCGCCGAGACATTGCGTCCGCCGACTCTGCTGCTGGTCGGCCGTCGCGACGAGATCGTTCCGCCCGGGGTGCAGCTCGCCTTCGCCGCACGGATCGGCGCCCCCTGTACGCTCCTCCTCTATCCCGAGGGCTGGCACATGCTGCTCCGCGACCTGCAACGCCGGCGGGTCTGGGAGGACGTTCTGGCCTGGATCGAGGGGCTCGAGCCGCCCTCCGGTCTCGCCCGGCCCTGCCGCGAGGCGCGCGCGGTGGAGGCGGCGCTGTTCTGACGGCATGCCGGCCCGCGGCTTCTCCCGCCTTGACCGGCGCTCCCGGCCGCGCCACATCGGGTGCGGCCGCGGGCGGCGCGTCGGTGGCATCCAGCAACGCTTCGGGCGAAGGTTCCAGACTCCATGGACGGCAGATCCGCTTGGCACGGCACCACCATCCTGTCCGTGCGCAAGGGCAATCAGGTGGTGATCGCCGGCGACGGCCAGGTCACCCTCGACAGGACGGTGGTCAAGGGCAATGCGCGCAAGGTGCGTCGTCTCGGCGAGGGGAACATCCTCGTCGGCTTCGCCGGCAGTACCGCCGACGCCTTCACCCTCCTCGAACGGCTGGAGGCCAAGCTCGAACGCCATCCGGGTCAGCTCGCCCGGGCCTGCGTGGAGCTCGCCAAGGATTGGCGGACGGATCGCTATCTGCGCCGTCTCGAGGCGATGATGGCGGTGGCCGACGCCGAAATCTCGCTGCTGCTGACCGGGGTCGGCGACGTGCTGGAACCGGAGGACGGGCTGATCGGCATCGGCTCCGGCGGCAATTTCGCTCTCGCCGCGGCCCGCGCCCTGCTCGACGTCGAAGGGCTCGACGCCGAGCGGGTGGCCCGCAAGGCGATGGCCATCGCCGCCGATATCTGTGTCTACACCAACCATGCCCTGACGCTCGAGAAGATCGAGATCCGATGACCGCATTGACGCCCCGCGAGATCGTTTCCGAACTGGACCGGTTCATCGTCGGTCAGGAGGCCGCCAAGCGGGCGGTGGCGATCGCCCTGCGCAACCGCTGGCGCCGCCAGCAGCTCGACGAAGCGCTGCGCGAAGAGGTGCTGCCCAAGAACATCCTGATGATCGGCCCCACCGGCTGCGGCAAGACCGAGATCGCCCGCCGGCTGGCTCGCCTCGCCCAGGCCCCCTTCCTCAAGGTCGAGGCCACCAAGTTCACCGAGGTCGGCTATGTGGGGCGCGACGTCGAAAGCATCGTCCGCGATCTCACCGAGATCGCCATCAAGCTCACCCGCGACCGGCTGCGTCGGGAGGTGATGGCCCAGGCCGAGCGCAACGCCGAGGAACGGGTCCTGGACGCGCTCGTGGGAGCCCAGGCGGGGCGCGACACCCGGGAGAAATTCCGCCGGATGCTGCGCGAGGGGATGCTGGCGGAAAAGGAGGTCGAGCTCGAGGTGCTGGACACCGGCGCGGCGAGCCTGCCGACCTTCGAGATCCCCGGCATGCCGGGTGCCCAGATGGGGATGATCAACCTCGGCGACATCCTCGGCAAGGCCTTCGGCCAGCGCATGCGCAAGCGGCGCATGAAGGTCGCCGAGAGCTACGACATCCTGGTGGCCGAGGAGGCCGACAAGCTGATCGATCAGGACCGGGTGGTGCGGGAGGCGATCGAGGCCACCGAACAGCAGGGCATCGTATTCCTCGACGAGATCGACAAGATCACCGCCCGGGAGGGCCGGATGGGCGCCGATGTCAGCCGCGAGGGGGTGCAGCGCGACCTGCTGCCGCTGATCGAGGGGACCACCGTGGCGACCAAGCACGGGGCGGTCCGGACCGACCACATCCTGTTCATCGCCTCGGGCGCCTTCCATCTCGCCAAGCCCTCCGATCTCCTGCCGGAGCTGCAGGGCCGGCTGCCCATCCGGGTCGAGCTCGATCCCCTGCGGCAGAGCGATCTGCGGCGGATCCTGGTGGAGCCGGAAGCGAGTCTCGTGCGGCAGTACGTGGCGTTGCTGGCCACCGAGGAGGTGCGGCTCACGTTCACCGACGAGGCCCTCGACGAGATCGCGCGGCTGGCCTTCGAGATCAACGCCAAGGTCGAGAACATCGGCGCACGCCGGCTGCAGACGGTGATGGAAAAGCTCGTCGAGGAAATCAGTTTCGCCGCTTCCGACCGGGCCGGCAGCGAACTGGTGATCGACCGCGAATACGTCGCCCGTCACGTCGGTGATCTGATCGCGGGCGCCGATCTCTCCCGGTTCATCCTCTGACCTCCGCCGCGGGGCGCGCCCCGCCGGATGGGCCGCCCAGGAGGCGCATCGCCGCCAGCCCCATCACCTTGGCGGCGGTGACCATGTCCTCGACGAGGACGAATTCGTCGGGCTGATGGGCGAGATCGAGGATCCCGGGACCGTAGGCGACACAATCCTCGAGACCGCCGATGCGGCTGATGTGCTTCTGATCGTAGGTTCCCGGCGAGCAGACGAAGGCGGGCTCGCGGCCCAGCACCTCGCGCAACGCCGAGGCCACCGCCCGCGGCACCGGCTGATCGCGATCGGCGAGGACCGGCGCCACCGCCTGCAATTCCCGCAACCGGTAGGAAAAACCGGGCCGTTCCGCGGCGAGGCGGTCGAGAATGGCGCGGATCTCCCCCTCGACCTCGGCCGGGTCTTCCTCGATCAGATAGCGTCGGTCGATCACCAGCCGGCAGCCATCGGCGACACAGGAGCTCGGCAGGCCCTCGTGATCTTCGGGCTGGCCGCCGTGCACGGCGATCAGATTGAGGGTGGAGGCCCGGGCTTCTTCGGGAACCACCGGCATCACCGTGCGGCGCGCGGCGAGAAGAGGCAGGAGCTCCTTTTCCAGCCGTTCGACGAAGGCGCTCATGTGGCGGATGGCACAGTCGCCGAGAAACGGCATGGAACCGTGGGCGATGCGGCCGCCGGTCTCCACTTCGGCCCACCACAGGCCGCGGTGGCCGATGCACACCCGATCGACGTCGAGCGGTTCGGGAATGATCACGTGATCGACCCGGGGAGGGGAAAAGAAGCCCCGGCGGGCGAGCCAGGCGACGCCGCCGAAGCCCCCCGATTCCTCGTCCGCCGTCCCCGAGATCTCGATCGCGCCCGGAAAATCGGGCCAGGTCTCGAGGAGCGCCTCGACGGCGATCACCGCCGCGGCGATGCCGCCCTTCATGTCGCAGCTTCCACGGCCGTAGAGCCGGCCCTCCCGGATCTCCCCGGCCCAGGGATCGACGCTCCAGCCCTCTCCGGCCGGCACCACGTCGAGATGGCCGTTGAAATGCACGCACCGCCCCGGCCGCGCACCTTCGCGGCGGGCGAGGAGATTGATCCGCGGCCAGCGATCGCTGTCCCCGGGCGTGCCTTCGGCCCGCAGCAGGAGGATCTCGAAGCCGGCTCGCCGCAGACGGGTTCCGAGCAGCTCGGCGCATTCCCGGTAGTGGGCGCCGGGTGGATTGACGGTCGGTATGCGCACCAGATCGCGACACAGGGCGACGAGCTCCTCGCGGCGCCGCTCCACGGCCTGAAAGAGGCGGTCCATTCCGTGCTTCTCCCCGGATCGCGGGAAGGCTAGAGGGGGAACGCCGGGGACGTCAAAGGGGGGAGATCATGAACCGGGAAGAGATCGAGAGGGCCGCCCGCGAGGTCGTGCGATGCCGCCTCGGCGGAAGGCGCCTCGCGAGGCTCGAAGGCATCGCCGGCGAGGATGCGGGCTACCGGGTGCAGGCGCGTGCCAACGCCATGCTCGAAGCCACCCTGGGCCCCGTCGTCGGTCACAAGATCGGCGGCACCACCGCCGCGATGCGGGCGTTCCTCGGTGCCGGCGAGCCGTTGGCCGGCGAAGTCTTCGAAAGCGGGCGGCGGGCGTCGCCGGCCGGGTTCGCCTTCGCGGATTTCCGAAGGCCCGGCATCGAAACCGAGATCGCCGTCCGACTGGGGCGTGATCTTCCGGCCGAGGGAGCCCCCTTCGATCGCGGCGCGGTGGCGGCGGCGGTCGCCGAGCTGCTGCCGGCGATCGAGATCGTCGACGATCGCTACGAGGATGTCCGGTGCGCCGGCGTCGCCACGCTGATCGCCGACAACGCCTTCAACGCCGCCTGCATCCTCGGCGCGCCGCTGGCCGACTGGCGGGGACTCGATCTCGCCGGGCTCCGGGCCCGCACCTTCATCGACGGGGCACTGGTGGCGGAGGCGCGCAGCGAGGCGCTGATGGGCCATCCGATGGAAGCGCTGGTCTGGCTGGCCAACCGGCGGGCTGCGCTCGGTCGCGGTCTCGCGGCCGGCCAGTTCGTGAGTCTCGGCACCGTCACTCCGGTCCAATGGCTGCCCGGCCCCGCCGAAGCCCGAATCGAGATCGAGGGGCTGGGCGAGGCCCGTGTCCGCCTCGCCTGAGCGGCCGGCTCAGTCGATCGCGGGCAGCTCGGGGGAGGCGGAGAGTTCGGTGGTGATCTGACGCGCCCGCGCGGGATCCATGCGGGCGAGGATCGGCGCGAGCTTGGTCTCGCGCATGCGCTGGGTGACCTTCAGGAGAACGGGGAGTTCGAGCCGATCGAAGATCGCCGCCGCCTGCTTGGGCTTCATCGCCTCGTAGATGGCGACGAGCTTGGCGAGACGGGCTTCCTCCTCGGCACTCACCTGCTCCAGCAGACCGGCGATCTCCTGCTTGAGTTCCTCCAGCCGGGCGAGCTGGCCGTCGAGGTCGTCGCGCAGCTTGGTCAGCACCTCTTCCTCCACCTCGAGTTCGCGGCGCCGCGCTTCCAGTCGCCGTTCCTTCTCCGCCAGGCGGGCGGCGACGTCGGTCAGCTCTTCGGGAATCCTGTCGGCGAGACCCGCGAGGCCGGAGGGAGTTCCCGCCTCCGCCGCAGCGCTGCCGTCGGCGTGGGGACTCCCGTCCTCGCCGGGCCCGGCCGCCGGCTCCATCCCGTACAGCCCGCTCGCGAGGAAGGGATCGACGGGTGGGGTGGTGCCCGGCAGCTCGTCCCGTCCGTCGGCGCGCCGCCGCTCGGCGCCAAGGCCGGAATCGGCTGGCGATCCCACGGCGGTGGTCCCGGGATCGAACAGCTTCGGGAGGTTCGGCAGCAGCGAGCCGGCGAACAGGCTCACCGCCCAGCTCGCCAGAAAGAAGCCGCAGGCGAGGGCGGTCACCATCGGCAGCGAGGGCGTCAGCTGCCGCGATGATGCGGGCTCGGGCGGGATCGGGCCACGCATCTCGGTCCGCGATCTACCGCAGATGGTCCAGGAGGCGGAGCAGCTCCGCCCGGTCTTCATCGCCGATCGCCGGCTCGGCCGCGGCCCGGTTGCCCGGTCCCGATCCGGCCCCGGGTCCCCCGGAGGTCGTCGGCGGAACGGCCCGCGAACCTGTCACGGGGCCGCTGTCCGTCCGCGCCTTCCGCCGCCGGTCGCCGGTCGCCGGAAGCTCCTGCATCCGGCGGGTGAGTTCGCTCGCCAGATCGCAGAAGCGCTTCAGCTCGTCGCCGCGGCGGCGCGCGTTCTCGCTGTGGCGGCGGAGCCGGCTTTCCATGGCCGCGCACTCGCTCCTGAGGCCGCGCAGGGTCTCGGCGGCACGTTCGACGAGGGTGTCGATCTCGGCGGCGAACTTCTTCAGGTTGGCGCCGTCCCTCTGCAGCCGTCGCAGGCGCTGGTGGAGCAGTACGCACCAGACGGCGTTGAGGCCGAGCAGGACCGCCAGGGCCAGTTGGGCGAGCTGTTCAGCCATCCCTTCCCTCGCTGCGGATCCGTTCCTCCACATGGACCGCGAGACGGTGGCGCACCTTGCCGACCCGCGCCCGCAGCAGCGGCACGTGGCCGCAACGGAGGACGATGCTGCTGTCGGGTCGGGTGTTGAGGTGCAGCACGTCCCCGACCTTGAGGTTCATCACCTCGCCGAGCATGATCGTGTATTCGTCGAGCACCGCCTCGAGATCGACCTCGGTCTGCCAGATCTCGCGCGACAGATGACCTTCCCAGATGGAATCCCGCCCGAACTTCTCGCCCATGAACATCTGCAGGAGCAGATCGCGGGCCGGCTCCAGGGTGGCGTAGGGCAGGAGGAATTCGAGAGTGCCGCCGCGGTCGTCGAGATCGATGCGCATGCGGAAGACGACGCAGGCGTTGCCGGGGCGGGCGATGGCCGCGAAGCGGGGATTGGTCTCCATCCGCTCGAAACGGAAATCCACCTCCACGATCGGTGCGAAGGCCTGGGTCAGATCGCCGAGGATCAGCCGCACGAGGCGTTCCACGAGCCGCTGCTCGATGGTCGTGTAGGGACGTCCCTCGATGCGCATGGGGGCGGTACCGCGCCGGCCGCCCAAAAGGACGTCGACGATCGCGTAGATGAGCGCGCTGTCGGCGGTGATCAGGCCGTAGTTGTCCCATTCGATGGCCTTGAAGACGGTGATCATCGCCGGCAGCGGCACCGAATTGAGATAGTCGCCGAAGCGCTGGGCGGTGATGTTCTCCAGATTGATATCGACGTTCTCGGAGGTGAAATTCCGCACACTCGTGGTCATGATGCGTTCGAGGCGATCGAACACCACCTCGAGCATGGGCAGCCGCTCGTAGGTGATGTCGTTCGAGTTGATCAGCGCGTCGATCCCCGAGCGGGGGCCTTCCTGGACGCCGCCGTCGAAACCGAGGAGGGAATCGATCTCGTCCTGACTGAGCACCCGGCCGCTGCTGTCGGTCGCCGGCGCCGCCGGCTCGCCGGCACCGGCTGCGAGATCGTCGCTGGTCATCGCCTCGGCCCAGTCGGATGCCAGCGCCTCGTCGGGATCGGCCTCGCCTTCCTGGCTTTCCTCCCCCTCCTCGACGCCGGCCATGGCCGCCCAGTCGGCGGCCAGATCCTCCTGATCCTGGGGGTCGGGCGTCTCGGGATCGGCCATCGCCGTCAGGGCTCCGTGAAACCGTGCGGTGGTGCCGGGCCGGTCACTGGACCAGCATTTCCTTGAACAGCACGTCTTCGACGTCGAGCGGCCGGATCGCCCGGTTGACGCGGGCCAGCAACTCCTCCTTGAGACGCTGCAGCCCGACCGCCCCCTCGACCTCCTCCACCGTCAGCGCCCGCAGATAAAGCTGGAAGCTGTCCATCACCCGGGGGGTCAGGGCCCGGATGCTTTCGGCCGTGGCCTCGTCGGCCACCTCGAGGGCGACCCGCAGCTTGAGAAAGCGCATCCGCTTGCCGCTCGACTGAAGATTGACGAGAACGTCGGGCAGATCGACGAATACCGCGGTCACCGCCGGGTCGGAGCCGCCGTCGCCTTCTCCCTCCGCGGTCTCCTTCCCGCCCTTGGCCTCGGCCTTCGGCTCGCCGTCCGGGGTGGTCGCCGATTCGTCTCCCGCCTCGGTGGCGTCGGCCATCTCCGGTTCGGCCGTCCCGCCGAACAGGCCCATGAAGTAGGCCGCCGCCCCGCCACCGCCGCCGAGCACCAGCAGGCCCGCGACGGCGAGGATGATCAGCTTGAGCTTGCCGCCCTTGGCCGCGGCCTCCTGCTCGCCTTCCTGTTCCTCCTTCTCGACCTCTTTCGCCATCGTCGATCTCCACAGCTCCCGGCCCGCACGGCGGCCTTCGCCGGCCTTCTTATAAACGCCGTTGGTTAACAGGTGGTTGCCGAGGCAAGATCGTCTCCGGTCGGCAAAAACTTCCGGCATTCCCTTCCGGCGTCGCCGACCCGCGGCGATGCGACCGGCATCCCGCCGACACTGGCCCGCGACTTGCTTAACCATGAACGTCGCCATTCCACGGGGTTCGGAAGACCGGGATCATGGACACGACCGCCTACATCGGCCTCAGCCGTCAGATCGCGCTCCAGAACAGGCTCGACGTGATCGCCGGCAACATCGCCAACATGAACACCACCGGTTTCAAGGCCGAACTGCTGCGCTTCGAGACCGTATGGCAGCCCGCCGGCCGCGCCGAACGGCTGGCGTTCGTCCAGGACGTGGGGCGGATCCGCGATCTGCGCGACGGCGCCTTCACCACCACCGGCAATCCGCTCGACTTCGCCATCGCCGGTCCCGGCTATTTCACCGTCGAAACGCCCGACGGCCCGGCCTACACCCGCGCCGGCCAGTTCCAGATCTCCGCCGAGGGACAGATCGTGACCGCCGCCGGCCATCCGCTGCTCGACGAGAACGGCACCCCGGTGACCCTCCCGCCGGGCAGCGGCGAGCTCGCGCTGGCCGCCGACGGCACCCTTTCCACCGCCGAGGGCCCGATCGCCCGGATCCAGATCGTCGATTTCGGCGATCCGCAGGCTCTCGAGAGGGCCGGCGACGGGCTGTTCCGGACCGATCAGCCGCCGCAGCCGGTCGAGAACGCCCGTCTCGAGCAGGGCGTGCTGGAGGAATCGAACGTCGAGCCGGTCCTGGAGATCACCCGGATGATGGAAACCGTGCGGGCCTTCGAGGCCACCCAGCGGATGCTGGACATCCACCACGAGATCGAACGCCGCACCGTTCAGGGCGTGCTCGGCCAGGGCGCATGATGCGGCCGGTCGACATCGCCGTCGGAGCAGGGGAGAACACGCCATGAGGGCATTGAGCGTCGCCGCCACGGGGATGATGGCGCAGCAGCTTCACGTCGAGGTCATCTCCAACAACATCGCCAACATGACCACCACCGGCTACAAGCGCCGGCGGCCCGAGTTCCAGGATCTGCTCTACCAGAGCCAGCGGCGGATCGGCGCCGCCACCGGCCAGGACGGCAGCATCGTACCGGCGGGAGTGGAGCTCGGCCTCGGTGTCAAGACGGCGGCCGTCTACCGCGTCCACGGCCAGGGCAATCTCGTCAACACCGAGAACTCCCTCGATCTCGCGATCCAGGGCGACGGCTTCTTCGTCGTCGAGCTGCCCAGCGGCGACACCGCCTACACGCGTTCGGGCAACTTCCAGCTTTCCCCCGACGGCCTGATCGTCACCGCCGACGGTTATACGGTGAGCCCGGGGATCACCGTGCCCGGGGACGCGATCGAGATCTCGATCAGCGCCGAAGGGCAGGTGACCGCCAAGATCGAAGGCCAGGTGGAGCTCGCCGATCTCGGCCAGCTCGATCTCGCTTCCTTCGTCAATCCCGCCGGGCTCTCGGCGCTCGGCAACAACCTGCTGGTGGAGACCGAGGCCAGCGGCACGGCGGTGATCGGCACGCCGGGAAGCGACGGCTTCGGTACCCTTCAGCAGGGCTTTCTCGAAAGCTCCAACGTCAATCCGGTGCAGGAGATCACCGCCCTGATCACCGCCCAGCGGGCCTACGAGATGAACTCCAAGGTGATCTCCGCCGCCGACCAGATGCTCGGTACCGTGACCCAGATGCGGTGATCGGCCATGAAACCTTCGGCATCGTTCTTCCTGTTTCCCCTCCTTCTCCTGCTGGCGATCGCCCGACCGCCGGTCGCCGCCGAGCTGACCCTGGCCCCCGGCGAACCGCTCGACGAGGCGCGCGTGCGGGGACTGATCGAGCCGCGGCTGGACGCCCGTTTCACCGATTCGCGCTTCGCCATCGAGATCTTCCGGCCGCTCCTGCCGCTGGCCAATGCGGCGACCGTCCCGACCGCGATCGATGTCGTCGACTGGCGCCACGATCCGCGCAGCGGCCGTTTCGAGGCCCGGCTCCTGGCCCGTCTCGAAAGCGGCCCGCAGAGCCGCATCACCGTCGTCGGCAGGGCGCAGGAGCTGGTTCCGGTCCCGGTCCCGCGGCAGGCGCTGGCGCGGGGCACGATCCTGACCGCCGAGCTCCTGGAAGAGGCCTGGCTCCCCGTATCGCGTCTGCGCGAGGACACCGTGCTGTCGGGCGAGGATCTGATCGGTCGCGAACTGCGCCGTTCCCTGCGCCGCGGCCAGCCCGTCCGCCGTGGCCAGGTCCGGTGGCCGCGCCTGGTCGAGCGTGGGGACGTCGTCACCCTCGTGTTCGACCGTCCCGGCCTGCTGCTGACCGCCCTCGGCCGGGCTCTCGAGGCGGGCTCCCGGGGACAGATCATCAGGCTCGTCAATCTCGACAGCGAACGGCCGCTCAGAGGGCGCGTGACCGGGCCGCGCCGTGTGGAAATCATCGCTTCGGAGGCCAGATGACCGTCCGTCCGTTCCCCTTCTCGGCCCTGTTCGCCATGCTCCTGCTGGCCGGCTGCAACACCATCGACCGCCTCTCCCGGGTCGGCAAGGCGCCCGATCTGCGGCCGATCGAGAACCCGGTCGAGACACCGGAGTGGCGACCGGTGAGTCTGCCCATGCCGCAGCCGGAACTGGCCCGTCCCGCAGGCGCCAACTCGCTGTGGCGCAGCGGCGCGCGGGGCTTCTTCCGCGATCAGCGGGCACGTCGGGTGGGGGACATCCTGACCATCGAGGTCTCGATCGCCGACAAGGCCCAGCTCGACAACGAGACCAGCCGCGGCCGCACCGCCTCCGACAGTCTCGGTCTCACCGATCTGTTCGGGTTCGAGAACAAGCTGCAGAAGATCTTCCCGAGCTCCGACGCCAAGCCGCTCGATCCCGCCGCGCTGGTCGCCGCCGAGAGCGACATGCTCAACAAGGGGGTCGGCAAGGTCGATCGCGAGGAAACCATCGACCTGAAGATGGCGGCGGTGATCGTCCAGGTGCTTCCGAACGGCAATCTCGTGGTCCAGGGCCGGCAGGAGGTGCGTGTCAATTACGAGGTACGCGAGGTCTACGTCGCCGGCGTCGTGCGGCCCGAGGACATCAGCCCCGACAACAGCATCAAGCACGACAAGATCGCCGAGCTGCGGGTGGCCTACGGCGGTCGCGGCCAGCTCACCGACGTCCAGCAGCCGCGCTGGGGAGCGCAGGTGCTCGACATTCTGCTGCCCTACTGACTCGAGGAGGAGAGGGCGCGGCGCCCCGCGCTCCGGTGGCCGCCCGCGGGTTTCCGCCCGCGGGCGGCGGTCGTTCCGGCGGGTGACGGAGGCGACGGGTCGATGCTAGTGTCGGGTCGGTTCTCGCCATGCGAGAGGGTCAGCCATGGTCGCGACCGGTACCGAAACCCAGCCCGCCGTCACCCTGGAACCGCCACCTTTCGACGCCCCGTTCGCGTCCCGCGACGAGGATCTGGTGGCCGCTTTCATGGCCGAATGCGATCTCGGCCCCGAGGCCGAGGGGCGCATCGACCGCGAGGCGAGCCGGATCATCGGCCACATCCGCGAAACCGGCGGGCTCGTGGGCGCGCTGGAGGATTTTCTCCACGAATACGGCCTTTCCACGAAGGAAGGGTTGGCCCTCATGGTGCTCGCCGAGGCGCTCCTGCGGGTGCCGGACGCCGATACCGCCGATCGTCTGATCGAGGACAAACTGGGTACCGCCGCCTGGGCGGACCGCCCCCACCGGTCGGAAACCTGGCTCGTCTCCCTCACCACCTGGGCGCTGGGTATCGGCAGCCGTATCGTCGGCCCCGAGGAAACCCCGGAGGCCATCCTCCACGGGATCGTCCGCCGTCTCGGTCAGCCGGCGGTGCGGACCGCGGCCCGGCGGGCGATGCGGCTGCTCGGCCACCATTTCGTCCTCGGCGAGACCATCGAGGAGGCGCTGCGGCGCGCCCGGACCGCGGCCTCCCTGGGCTATCGTCACAGCTACGACATGCTCGGCGAAGGCGCGCGCACCATGCCGGACGCCGACCGTCATTTCGCCGCCTACGCCGCCGCCATCGAGGCCATCGCCGAGGCCGCCGGCGAGACCGCACTGCCCGAGCGCCCCGGCATTTCGGTCAAGCTTTCGGCCCTCCACCCGCGCTACGAGGCGCCGCAGCGGGACCGCGTGCTGGCGGAGCTGGTGCCGCGGCTGCTGGAGCTCGCGCGACAGGCGCGGAAACACGAGCTCGGTTTCACGGTCGATGCCGAAGAGGCCGACCGGCTGGAGATCTCGCTGGAGGTGATCGGCCGGGTGGCGGCGGATCCGGGGCTCGCCGGCTGGGACGGCTTCGGACTGGCGGTCCAGGCCTACCAGAAGCGCGCGCCGGCGGTGATCGACTGGGTCGTGGAGCTCGCCGAACGGCTCGATCGCCGTTTCATGGTCCGACTGGTCAAGGGGGCGTACTGGGACACCGAAATCAAGCGCGCCCAGGAGCGGGGGCTCGAGGACTATCCGGTCTTCACCCGCAAACCGGCCACCGATCTCTGCTATCTCGCCTGCGTCCGCAGGCTGCTCGCGGCCCGGCGGCGGATCTATCCCCAGTTCGCCACCCACAATGCGCTCACCGTGGCGACGATCATGGAGCTCGCGGGCAGCGGCCATCGCGACTACGAGTTCCAGCGCCTCCACGGGATGGGCGAGGCGCTCTACCAGGCGGTCACCGAGAACGGCCCGCGCCTTCCCTGCCGGATCTACGCGCCGGTCGGCGGCCACCGCGATCTGCTCGCCTATCTGGTGCGGCGCCTGCTGGAGAACGGTGCCAATTCGTCCTTCGTCAGCGTCGTCCGCGACCGGTCGGTGCCCATCGACCGGCTGCTCCTGCGCCCCGGCCGCCTGCTCGGCGATCCGCGTCGGGCGCGACATCCGAAGATCCCGCTGCCGCGCGAGCTCTACGCGCCCGAGCGGCGCAACTCCGCCGGTGTCGAATTCGGCGAGCGCCGGGCCGTCGAGCGGCTCCTGGCCGGTATCCGTCTGCCGCTTCCCCTCGAACGGGTGGCACGATCGCTGATCGCCGGCGAAGAGGTCCGCGGCCGCCCCCGGGAGGTGCGCAGCCCCGTGGATCGGGCGATCCTCGTCGGCGTCGTCGAGGAGGCGGCGGAGACCGGCATCGACGCCGCCATGCGGGCGGCGGCGCGGGGGTTCGCCGACTGGTCCCGGATCCCGGCGGAGAGTCGGGCGACGGTCCTGGAGAGGGCCGCCGATCTCCTGGAGGCACGCCGCGCACATTTCGTCGGCCTGCTTGCGATCGAAGCCGGAAGGACCCTCGCCGACGGTGTCGCCGAAGTCCGCGAGGCGGTGGATTTCCTTCGCTACTACGCCGCCCGGGCGCGGGATCTGTTCGGCCGGAGCCGGGCCATGCCGGGACCCACCGGCGAGGAGAACCTCTACCGCTGGCGGGGGCGCGGGGTGTTCGTCTGCATCTCGCCCTGGAACTTCCCGCTGGCGATCTTCACCGGACAGGTGGCGGCCGCCCTGGTCGCCGGCAACGCGGTCGTCGCCAAGCCGGCCGAACAGACCCCGCTCGTCGCCGAGGAGACCGTGCGCCTCCTCCACGAAGCGGGGATCCCCCCGGCGGCCCTCAATCTCCTCCCGGGGGACGGCGGTATCGGGGCACGGCTGGTCGCTCATCCCCTCTGCGCCGGTGTCGCCTTCACCGGCTCGACGGAGACCGCCTGGCGGATCAACCGGACCCTGGCGGCGAGGGACGCGCCGATCGTACCCTTCGTCGCCGAGACCGGCGGCATCAACGCGATGATCGTCGATGCCACGGCATTGCCCGAGCAGGTCACCGACGATGTGCTCACGAGCGCCTTCCGTTCCGCCGGTCAGCGCTGTTCGGCGCTGCGCCTGCTGTGCATCCAAGAAGAGGTGGCCGATGCGCTGATCGCGATGATCGTGGGCGCCACCGGGGAGCTGCGCCTCGGTGATCCGCGCGATCCGGCGACCGACATCGGGCCGGTGATCGACGAGGAGGCGCGTGATCGCCTTCTCGCCCACCTCGCGGCGACGAAGGCTGCCGCCTCGCTCCGGTTCGGAGGCGAGATGCGCTTTCCGGTACCGGAAAACGGCATCTTCCTGGCTCCGCGGATCATCGAACTCGACAGTCCCGAGGAGCTGCGCGAAGAGGTCTTCGGTCCGATCCTGCATGTCGTCCGCTACCGGACGGATGCGCTGGATTCCCTGCTGGAGGCGATCGCCGGCAGCGGCTACGGCCTCACCCTCGGCATCCACAGCCGCATTCAGCGGACCATCGATCGCATCGTGGAACGCCTGCCGGTCGGCAACGTCTACGTCAACCGCAACATGATCGGTGCCGTCGTCGGCACCCAGCCCTTCGGCGGCAGCGGCCTTTCGGGAACCGGCTTCAAAGCGGGTGGGCCCGCCTATCTGACCCGCTTCGCCCAGGAACAGGTGATCGCCACCAATACCGCCGCCGCCGGTGGCAACGCGACACTCCTGGTGGAGGCGGGCGATCGCTGGTAGCCGGCGGTCTCCGCTACCAGCTGCCGGTATTGGGCATCGAGGCCCAGGGTTCCTCGATCGGGAGCGCTTCGCCGCGCTGCAGGAGTTCGATGGAGATGCCGTCCGGGGAGCGGATGAAGGCCATGCGGCCGTCCCGCGGTGGGCGGTTGATGGTCACCCCCTGTTCCATCAGGCGCCGGCAGAAATCGTAGATGTTCTCGACCTCGTAGGCGAGATGACCGAAATTGCGGCCGCCGGTATACTCCTCCGGATCCCAGTTGTAGGTGAGCTCGAGGAGCGGGGAGCGGCGCTCCCGCCCGCTCGCCTCGTCCTCCGGAGCGGCGAGGAAGATCAGGGTGAAGCGCCCCTTCTCGTTTTCGACGCGTCGGACTTCCACCATCCCGAGCTTGTTGCAGTAGAAGTCGAGGGATTCTTCCAAATCGCTGATGCGTACCATCGTATGAAGATATCGCATGACGCTCCCCCCTTCGCCTCGCGTCCGATTCACGCGACCGGTCGCCGCGACCGTCGCCCGAGCGGACTATATCGCCACCGGATCGTCTGTCGAGCGGGCAGACGATGGCACCGGTGAGCGATCTCCTCCTGAACCCGACAGCCCGCGCCCTGCTCGCGGCCCTCCGCGACGCCCTGCCGCTGCTCTTCCTCGGCGCCGGAGTGCTGCTGGCGGCACTCTTCCAGTGGCGCTTCCGGCGCTCCGGCTTCGCCGCCATCTCGGCCCTGCTGGCGGTGACGGTCGCGTTCCTGCTGCTGTGGCGGATGCGCCATGCCGCGGCTCACGGCGGCGAAAATCTGTTCACCTTGCTCGCCGTCTATCTGCTGCCCGCAGCCCTCCTCACCGCCGCCCGCCGGCTGCTCGGGGAACCTGCGGCCGCCGCCGCGACGATCGTCGGAACCGTCCGCGACCTCGCGCTGCTGCTGGCCGTCACGGTGGCGGTTCTGGTCCTCGACGGGCTCGCCACGGCGGTTCCCGGTCATGCATTGCTGTTCACCGGACTGCGGCTTTCCGTCTGGCTGTCGCTGTCGCTGGCGATCGCCGCGCTGGCCGACGATCGGCGGGCGCCGGCGGTGGCGCGCTGGCTCGTCTTCGCCCCGCTGCTGCCGGCCGTGGAACCCCTGGCCGCGCTCCTCGCCGGCCCGGCCAATCCCCTGTTCTCCGGCGAGGACGTCGGTTTGCTGCCCATCGCCAACGCCCTGCTGCCGGCCTATCTGCTGCCGGCGGCCCTGTTCGCTCGTCTCGCCCGCCGCCGCACCGGCGGGCGGCCGCTCACCCTGCTGGCGGGCACGACCGCGCTCGTCTTCCTTTTCGTCTGGAGCGGGCTGGAACTCCGCCGGGCCTTTCACGGCGCGGTCCTCTCCGGTCCGACCGGGGAGGTCGAGGGAGCGGCCTATCTGCTGCTTTGGGCGATTCTGACGGTGGTCGTGGCTTTCGTGCTCGTTTTCGGCCACCGCTGGCGCGGCACGCGGAATCAGCTCTCGTCGTAGTCGACGACCACCCTGCTCGTGAGTGGCCGCGCCTGACAGGTGAGCACGAAGCCGCGTTCCACCTCCCAATCCTCGAGAGCGTAGTTGACAGCCATGTCCACCTTGCCCTCGATCACCCGCGCCCGGCAGGTCGAGCAGACGCCGGCCTTGCAGGAATAGGGCGGATCGATGCCGTCGGCGATCGCCCCGTCGAGGATCGTCTCGCTGTTGAAGGCGAGAGAGAAGTCGCGCCGCTGGCCGTCGAGCAGAACGGTGATCTCGGCCCGATCACCGGCGGCTTCCACCGGCGGCGGCGCATGCGGTGGCCGACGCGGCCGGTTGCCCTCGGTGGTGAAATACTCGTAGTGGATGCGCGATTTCTCGACTCCGAACCCGACCAGCGTATCGGCGAGCTCCTGGATCATCGGTGCCGGTCCGCAGAGGAACCAGGCGTCGATCTCCTCGGGCCGGAACAGCCGCCCGGCCCAGGCGCGCAGCTTCTCCGGCGTGATCCGCCCCGAGAACAGCTCCATGACGTCGGAGGTTCCGGCCGACAGGACGTGGTGGAGGGCAAAACGCGTCATGTAGCGGTTCTTGAGATCCTCGAGCTCCTCAAGGAAGATGATCGATTCCACGTTGCGATTGCCGTAGAAAAGCGTGAACCGGCTCTTCGGCTCGCGGGCGAGGGTGGTCTTGAGGATGGAGGCGAGCGGCGTGATGCCGGAACCGGCGGCGAAGGCCACGTAGCGGCGGCGCGCCTCGGGGTCGAGGGGGACGAAGAAACGGCCGCGCGGGGGCATGACCTCGATCCGGTCACCGGGCCGGACCCGTTCGTGCAGCCAGCCGGAGAAGCGTCCGTGCGGCTGACGTTTGACGGCGATCCGCAGCTCGCCTTCGTCCACCGCGGAGCAGATCGAATAGGTGCGCCTGAGTTCTTCCCCCCCGATGGTCGCCCGCAGGATCACGTGCTGACCCTGGACGAACCGGAACCGGTCGCGCAACGCTTCCGGGAGGGCGAAGGACAGGGACAGGCAGTCCGGAGTTTCGCGGCGGAGATCGGCGATCGTGAGCGGAAAGAAACGCGGCATCCTGCGGCGGAGCTCCCTTATGGTTCCCTCGCTCAATGGGGCAGCCGCTCGGAGGATGCAAGATCCCCGTCACCGGCGGGGGCGTTTCGGTCGCACCGGGTCGCCACCGGCGTCGTACCGTCTTGTCCCCGGCACGTCGGATGCCAAGTTAGAACCGTTCCCGGCAACTCGCGGACGCCGGTGATGGATGTTCTCGTCTATCTGGTGCCGATCGCCCTGGCTCTCGGGCTCGCGGGCCTGCTCGCCTTTCTCTGGGCGCTGCGCAGTGGCCAGTTCGAGGATCTCGACGGCGCCGCGGAGCGCATCCTGTTCGACGAGGAAGAACCGCCGCCTCCCGCGCCGACGGCGGAAGGCGAGGGCCGGCGGGAGTGATCCGTTCGCGGTCTCCGGGACCACCGCCAGCAGGGCCTCGACTTCCGTCAGCACCAGCAGATGAGCGGGACAGCGCCGGCAGTCGCTGCTGCCGAAGCCCCGCCGGGCCACCGCCGTTCCCGGCTGCGCCAGCAGCGTGGCGAGAAGGCGGCATTCCTCGCCGCCGGGAAAGGGGACCGCCAGCCCGGCGGTGGCGGTGCGGCAGAGACGATCGATGTGCCAGTGCGGCTCGCGGGTGCTCAGCAGGTGGCGCAGGCAGCGGGCCCGGATCCCTCCCGGACCGCGGGCGCTGCCGCAGTAGAGGTAGAGAGCCGGGGGCAGGGGCGCGGGCCCGAGGCGGGCCGGCGGAGGCACCGGCCGGGTGATGCGCAGGAGGAGCAGATAGGCCCCTGCGGGCGATCGCGGGCGGAGCCAGTCCCCGGGGGTGATCGCGACGGCCTTCAGATGCCGCGTCGGCGCCACTGCTCGATGGCCCGCTCACGCGGCAACTCGAAGCCGATCAGGACCCGGTAGCCGGGTCCTTCCCGTGGTCCCACGCCTTCGAGCATCTGGCCGATCCGTTCGCGGCTGCCCGCCGGTCGTGTGCCTTCGACGGGAATCCGGACGGTGAACACCCGCTTGTCGATCACCCGACCGCCGAGGTCGGTGACGGCGACGAAATACGGGAGGGTGACCGTGGTCGGGTCGATCGGGCCCGCCGGGACGAGAACGACATCCACCGAATAATCGAGTTCCAGTCCCGTATCGTCGTAGCCGCAGCTTCCGCGCAAGCCCTCGAGACGGGCTTCGAGCGGCAGTGTTTCCCCGTTCGCCTCGACCGGTGTCACGGTGTCCAGCCCGTAGACGACGGCTACCTTCGGACAGCGGACCGGGGTCGGCTCCGGGGTGCTCGCGCAGGCCACGAGCAGATAGCCGAGCGCGACGACCAGCACCGGACCGCGCCGCCTCGCGGGTGACCGGGGCCTGCGGCGACGCATCTCGATCGAGTCGGGCGGGAAGTTCGCGTTGCTCATGCGGGCCGGTTCCAGGGTTGGCGGGATTGTCGCTGCCGAGGGCCGCTGGCCGTGAATCCGGGGATGCGGAACGGCGGGCCGCCCGCCTGCGGGGGTAGCAGTCCGCAGGCGCGACAGCAAGCGGGACCGGCCGGGCGCCGGGCTTGCGCCTCGTCGGCGGCGTCCTACTATGGCCCGCCCGAGGAGGCGGCAGGGGCAGGATGAAGACCCGTCAGGCAGGTACGAAGGCGATCCCGCGACAACGGTCGGAACGGCTGGCGGCGCTGGATCTCGGTACCAACAACTGTCGCCTGCTGGTGGTCGAGCCCCGGCCGCGCGGGTTTCGTGTGCTCAGGAGTTTTTCGCGGATCACGCGGCTGGGCGAGGGGCTGGCGGCGACCGGTCGTCTCGACGAGGCGGCCATGACCCGGACCATCGCCGCCCTTTCGGCCTGTGCGCGGCTGATCGAGGTCACCGGGGCGGAGCGGGTGCGGTGCGTCGCCACCGAAGCCTGTCGGCGGGCCGCCAACGGTCGCGAGTTCGTCGAACGGGTGCGTCGGGTCACCGGCCTCCCCCTCGAAATCCTCGACAGTCACGAGGAGGCGCGGCTCGCCATGCTGGGCTGCGCGCCGCTCGTCGAGCGCGACGCGCGCCGGGTGCTGCTCCTCGATATCGGCGGCGGCAGCACCGAAATCTTCTGGCTCGAGCGGCCGAACGGCGGAGCGACGTTCCGCGGGCGTGCCCACTCCCTGCCGGTCGGGGTGGTGACCCTTTCCGAGACCTCCGGTGACGGCGCCGACGAACGGGTGTATCGGCGCATGGTCGCCGCCGTGACACGTCTGATCGAGGCCGCCGGGATGCCACCGGCGGCCAACGGGGACGCGCACACCATCCAGATGCTGGGTACCTCGGGCACGGTCACCACTCTCGCCGCCGTCCATCTCGGGCTGAAACGTTACGATCGCCGACGGGTCGACGGAACCCTGGTGAGTTTCGCCGCTCTTTCGGAAGTCGCGGAACGGCTCCGCCGGCTCGATCGCGCGGGGCGGGCCGCCTATCCCTGCATCGGCCACGGCCGGGCCGACCTGGTGATGGCCGGCTGCGCCATTCTGGAGGCGGTGCATCGGCGCTGGCCGGTGGAGCGGTTGCGGGTGGCCGACCGCGGCCTGCGGGAAGGCATCCTGGCCGAGATGCTCGGCCAGGATCTCGCTCTCGCCCTGGCCGGTCCCGCGGTGGCATGAGCGGCGCCGGTGTGCGGCGGCGGGGCCGTCGTGGCCGCAGCGCCTCCTCGGCCCGCTGGCTGCAGCGTCAGCACCGGGATCCGCTCGTCCGGCGCGCCAGGGAGCAGGGCTATCGGGCACGCTCGGTCTACAAGCTGATGGAGATCGACCGGAAATTCCGGCTCCTGCGCAAGGGGGCGACGGTGCTCGATCTCGGCGCCGCACCGGGGAGCTGGAGTCAGTACGCGGCCTCGCGCGGCTGCCGGGTGGTAGCGGTCGATCTGTTGCCGATGATCCCCATCGCGGGGGTGACCTTCCTCCGGGGAGACTTTCTCGAGGAACGGACGCAGGAGCGGCTGCGCGGGCTCCTGGACCGGAGCTGCGATCTGGTGCTGAGCGACCTCGCACCGGACGCCACGGGACGACGGACCGTCGACCGGCTGCGCTCGGAAGCGGCGGCCGAGGCGGTGCTCGCCTTCGCCGGCAGCGTCCTGCGGCCGGGCGGCAGCCTGGTCCTGAAGCTGCTGCACGGCGCCGATTCGCTGGTCGTCGGCCTCGCCCGGCCGCGGTTCGCGCGCTGCCGCCTCGTTCGGCCCGCGGCCACCCGAAAGGACTCCTCCGAAATCTATCTGGTCGCCCTGGGCTTCGCGGGCGGCGGCGAGCGGGAGCCGGAGGCCGGATCCGGGAGCTGACCTAGGAGGGGGCGAGCGCCTCGCCGTTCTCGACCCGGACCGCGGCACCCTGCAGGAGCGCCTGTTCGAGGGCCCGATCGGCGGCCTCGCGGAGCTCCTCGAAGGGTCGCGGGCGAGCCGCGTCCCAGCGGCTGAGACCGATGCTGATCCGGACTTCGCAGGAAAAGTTCTGGAAGGAAAAGGGCTCGCTGGTCACCGCCAGCAGCCGACGGGCCGCGGTCTCGGCGTGTTCCGGCCGCGGCAGATTGTCGAGCAGCGCCAGGAAGCGGGCTTCGTCCTGGCGTGCCAGCGCGTCGTGACGGCGGATCTTCTTGCGGAGCCGCCCGGCGACCGCGGCGACCAGCGCATCCGCCCATTCCGCGCCACGCTCGTCGCGGATCTGGGCGAAGGCGCGGATGCCGAGGCTGGCCAGCGCGAGCAGCTTGCCCGAGCGGGCGCAGCGGCTGCTGGAAGTGGTGAAGAGGCGGGCGAGGACATGGGGCCGCGGCAGGCCGGTGAGCTCGTCGTGGTCGAGATAGTGCAGGCGCCGGCGCTCCTGCTGCTTGCGTTCGATCGCGAACAGGATGGCCCGCTGCAGCGTGGTCGGCTCCAGATTGTCCTTGGTGATGAAATCCTGGGCACCGCCGCGCACCGCCTCGGCGGCGATCACCATGTCGTCGGCGCCGAAGCCGGTCAGGACGACGATCGGCAGTTCGGGCCGGGTGCGGACCATCGTCTCGACGGTCCGCAGGCCGTGGGAATCCGGCAGGTTGAGATCGAGCAGGACGATGTCGGGTGGTTCGGAATCGATGCGGGTCAGGGCCTCGCGCAGGCTGCCGGCGACGGCGATCCGTCCGGCTCCGCATTCCCGCAGGCAGATTTCCACCAGGGCCGCATCGGACGCCGTATCCTCGACCAGCAGTATGGCATAGGTATCGAGCATGCGAATCCACCAATACGGGCTGCGAACGGGCCGGACCGGCGTGGCCGACGCTAGCCCGCAAAGCTTAAGGAAGCCTTAAGAAACATGTCGAGGGGGTCGGAACGCGCAACGATCGACGGATGCGGTCCGGTGTCCGGGTGCGGAGATTTTGGTGGAGCCGAGGGGAGTCGAACCCCCGACCTCTAGAGTGCGATTCTAGCGCTCTCCCAACTGAGCTACGGCCCCGTGATCGGCGCTGTGTATGGGATCGCCCCGGGGCGATGTCAAGGTCCGGGCCGGCGATCCGGGGCGGGGAACCGGGCCCGCCTTCAGGCGCGCACGAAGGCCCGCCGCGGCTGGCGGCCCCAACCCCGCATGCCGCGCAGCCAGGCCAGATGACCGGCGATCCGCCAGAGGTTGGCGAGCTGGCGATAGCCGAAGTTCTCGAGGATCGCCACCAGCGCCAGGATCGCCAGATGGCCGGCCCGCGGGAAACGCCGCAGCTCCATCTCCTCGAGGACCAGCGCGCCGACCGAGACGATCACGCCGAAGGCGAAGGTCAGGGCCAGCCAGGCCAGCAGGAAGGAGGTGTCGATCATGCCGAGGGCCCAGAGGACGGGCATCAGCAGATAGCCGGCCGCCTCCACCGCCGGGGCGACGACGTCGAGCAGGGCCAGGCTGGTGAGGCCGAGCCAGCCCGCCGCGCCGTAGCGTCTGCGCCCGATCATCCGCCGGTGGGCGGCGAGGCTTTCGAGGGCGCCCCGGTGCCAGCGGATCCGCTGGCGGGCGAGGGCGGCGAGGTTTTCCGGCACCTGGGTCCAGCAGACGGGCTCCGGCACGAAGCGGATCGCGTAGCGCCGCCCGCGCTCCCGCATGAAGCGGTGGAGCCGCAGGACGAGTTCGAGATCCTCGCCGACCGTGGCGGTACTGTATCCGCCGACTTCCAGCACCGCCTGGCGGCGGAAGATGCCGAAGGCGCCGGAGATGATGAACAGGGCCCCGAACCGCTCGAAGGCGAGGCGGGCCATGGTGAAGGCCCGCATGTATTCGACCGTTTGCAGCAAGGCCAGGAAGCGGGTCGGCAGTCGGACCTCGACCACCCGGCCCCCTCGCACGGGACAGCCGTTGGCCACCCGTACCGTACCGCCCACCGCGATCGTTTCCTCGCCACCCTCGACGAAGGGCTGGACCGCCCGCAGCAGGCTGTCGGCCTCCAGCAGGCTGTCGGCGTCGGCGGCGCAGAAGAGCTCGCCTTCGGCGAGATTGATGCCGGCGTTGAGAGCGTCCGCCTTGCCACCGTTCTCCTTGTCGATCACCCGCAGGGCCGGGACGGCCGCGGAACGGTAGACGGCGCGGCAGGGAACATGGGCCAGGGGGCCCGCCGGAAGGGTCGCCTCGGGTTCGAGGGCGAAGCGCTCCTTCAGCCGCTCCAGGGTGCCGTCCCGGGAACCGTCGTTGACGACGATGACCTCGAAATCCGGATACTGGAGGGCGAGCAGGGCGCGCACGGATTCCTCGATGGTCAGCTCCTCGTCGTAGGCGGGGACGATGACGGAAAGCGGAGGTGCGGCATCGACGAGACCGGTCCAGAGCGCCCGGGTCCGCCGCGCCGGCGGGCGCGTGACCATCGCCCAGAGGGCGGTCAGCATCAGGGCGAAATAGAGGAGATTCTGGACGATGCCGACAGCGAGGACGAGCATCGCCAGGAGCTGGGCGAGGAGCAGGAAGGCGGTCCAGACGGGCGCCGTCATCGACCACCACTCCCGCCGCCGGTGGCCGCCCGCGCGCCGAGACGGAGAAGGGCTTCCTCGGCCCGGAACCGCACCGCGGGATCCGGATCGTCGCGGCGGTCACGGAGCGCGCCCAGGAGCGCCACCAGTTTCCGTCGGCCGATGGCGACCACCGCCTCGGCCCGCAGACGGGGCTCGGGATCGGCGAGCATTCGCGACAGCGCGTCCAGGGCCAGCGGATGGTTGAGATCGAGCAGGGCGATGGTGGCGGCCCGGCGAATCTCCGGGTCCGGAGAGCCGGTTTCCGCGGCGATCCGCGGGGCGAGGCGGCCGAGTCCGGCCGCACCGGCGGCCTTGAGCATCACGATCCGTCGCCCAGCCGGGCCGGAGGTGGCGAACAGCCGTTCGAAACTTTCCGGCCGGATCTCCGCCAGCCGCTGCCAGAAGAGGAAGGCGGCCGGTCGCGAGAGGGCCGGGTCGAGACGGGCGTGTCGCAGGAGATCGGGGAGGGCCACTTCGTGATCGAGGAGAGCGATGGCGGCGGCGATCCGGACCGGTACGGCGCGATCGAACAGCAGTTCGGACAATGCCCGCACCACCTCCTCGCCGCGATAGATGGAAAGCCGTCGTGCCGCTTCGAGGCGCAGGCCCGGACGCCAGGAGCGCAGCTCTTCCAGCAGCCGGTCGAGAAGGCCGAGCCTCCGCCCGAGTTCGGCGAGCCGGGCGCGCCCCTCGCCGCGTACCATCTGGGCCAGCTCGTCGATCAGCTCGATCAGGAAATCCGCCGGCAGATCGGAAAGCGCGTCCGCCTCGACGGCCGCATCGGGGCTTCGGAGGTGTTCGAGAATGAGACGCCGTGCCACTTCCCGCCGACGGGCGAGGCCGTCGCGGCGGAGCTCTTCCAGGAGGCGCCGCAGCACCAGGACGAGGACGACCAGGAGGCCGATCAGCACGAGGATCAGGGCGAGCTGCCAGATCGCCCGGGAGAAGGCCTCGATCAGCGGTGGACTCGGAACCATCGCTCTTCGTCCTCTCAGAAGGCGACCGTCAGGCCGAGACCGACAGTGCGGCGCAGCCCGCCGGCGTCGCGGTCGGTGATGCCGAAATCCAGGAACAGGCGCAGACGTTCGTCGAGATCGACGGCGATGCCGGCGGACAGGCTGCGTGCGAGGGTCGTGCCCCTCTCGAGCTCGTCCCGTTCGATGGTGGTACCGGCGAACAGGCGCCATCCCGGCGCCGGTACACCGTCGACGCGGGCGGCGAGGCCGAGATCACGGCCGCCGGCTTCGTCGGCGGTGTGGACGATGGCGGTGGTCACCCGGAGGCGGGCTTCGAGGAAATACTGGGTGAGGCCGAGCTCGAGGGTGCGCACCCGGCCCCGGGGATAGCGCCTGACGCGGAGCCTGCCCGAGCCCACCGTGTCCCCGAACGTCTCCGCGCCCCGGCGGAGCCGGTGGGCGAGACCCAGGAGCATTTCGAACCGCGGCGAGAAATCGGCGCCCGGTGTCCCGCCCAGGTCCAGTTCGAGGGTCGTCGCTTCTCCCAACCGCCGCTCGATGGCGAGCAGGATTCCGACGTCCGTTTCGCCGAAGCGGTTCCGCACTTCCAGCCTTCCCCGCAGCCAGCTCCGTCGGTCCCACCGCCAGGCGAGTTCCAGCGACCCGTCGCGCCAGGGGGCGCGGTCCTTGTCGTCGTGGGCGCCGAGACTGCCGGCGACGGTGAGGCGGAACCGCCGCCTTTCGGCCGCAAGCCCCTCGAGGCGCCGCCGCACGAGCGTCTCGTAGCCGGGCACCCGGAGGAGCTTTTCGTAACCGGCGGCAGCGAGTTCGAGCCGTCCCCTGCGGTGGGCGAGGTCGGCGGCGGTGAGCAGCCCGTCGGGGTTTTCGGGCGCGAGCTCGCGCAGGCGGACGACGGCCGCCTCCGCCCGGTCGAGATCCCCGGCGGCGAAATGGATGCGGGCGGCCAGCAGCCAGGCGCGGGCATCGCCCGCATCCGGGTCGAGGAGCGCGGCCAGCACCGCCAGAGCCCGGTCGTGACGACCGGCGAAGAACAGGGCCCGGGCCCGGGCGAGGCGGAGGTCGCGATAGGCGGGGGCGATGCGGATCGCGCGCGCGAGCACCGCGTCGGCCCGATCGTAGCGCCCGAGGTCGGTCAGGATCCGGGCCTCGAACAGGAGCAGGTCGGGATTCTCGGGTCGCACCCGGAGGGCCCGGCGGACCTCCGCCAGGGCCTCTTCCTGCCGGCCGGTCTCGCGCAGCATCCGGAGCAGCGCGAAATCCGGGGGGGCCGCCAGCGCGGCGAACGGCACGGTGACCGCCAGAGCCGTGAGGAGGCCGAGACAGAGAAGCAGAAATGCCGCGACACCGTCCCGGGGACGGCGGCGGGGCCGAACCGGCATCGATCGCCCGCGGGTCAGGCCGCGTGCCGGGCCAGGGTCTTGGTGATGCGGACGGCGAGCTCCTCGGGAATGAAGGGCTTCACGAGATAGTCCTCGGCTCCGAGGGACAGGCCGCCGACCACGTCCCGCTCCTGCTTGCGGGCGCTGAGCATGATCACCGGAATGCCGGCGGTCGTCGGCGAGGCCCGCAGGCGCTTGAGAACCTCGAGCCCGTCGAGCCCGGGCAGCATGCCGTCGAGGACGATGAGGTCGAGGGGTTCGCGGGCCGCGATTTCGAGGCCTTCCTCGCCATCCCCGGCGGTCAGCAGTTCGTGGCCGTGCGCTTCGAGGGTGAAGCGCAGGAGATCGACCAGCAACTCGTCATCATCGACGACCAGGATCCGTGCCATGACGCCTCCGATTGCCTGTCCCCGCCGGAGCCGTGTCTTCCCGGCTCCTGCTGCCCGGATTCGACCACGAAAAGGTTTCATTAAGGTTAACGAATGGAAGGTTAACGAATGGTTGCCCGAGCCCGGTCGCGGCGATCACATGCGCCGCCGCCCGGGACGGAGGTGGATCAGAGACCGAGACGGTCGAGCAGGGCGGTGATCGGCCGCAGATAGCCGCTGCCGAACAGATGCAGATGCACCAGCAGCGGGTAGAGATTGTAGATGTCCTTCCGGAGTTCGAAGAAGCCCGGGGCGATCCCGGCGATCTCCGCGTAGCGGTCGTAGAAGACCCGGTCGAAGGGACCGAAGAGGGTGGTGAAGGCGAGCTCGATCTCGGGGTGGCCGAAATAGATCGCGGGATCGAGAAAGGCGGCGACCCGCTCGCCGCGGAAGAGGATGTTGCCGGACCAGACGTCGCCGTGCAGGAGCGCCGGTCGCGCCGGTTCCTCGAGCCACTTTTCGAGTCGTTCGGCCAGACGCTCGAGACGCGCGAAAGCGGACGCCGGCAGACGGCCCGAGCGCCGCGCCAGCCGGGCCATGTAGCGAAGCCGCCGGTCACGGAAGAAGGGCAGCCAGCGCGCCGTTTCCTCGTTGGGCTGGGGCAACGGACCGACGAGGGTGTCGCGCTCGAGACCGAACCTCGGGGCGGTCACCGCGTGGAGGGAGGCCAGGAGTTCGGCCGCGTGACGCTGGGGCCGGCGGCCGGGCGGCCGATCGTCGTGGTCGATGAATTCGAGCACCAGGATGTCGGCGGTGGCGGCCAGCACCTCCGGGACCGGCAGCCGGCCCAGCCGCCGCAGCTTCCGCAGCATCCAGGCCTCGAGGGAGAGGTCGGGGCCAGCGCCGCGGGAGCATTTCACCACCACCCGCGTGCCGTCCGCCAGCTCCGCCCGCTGCACCTCGGCGATGCAGCCGCCGGCGAGGGGCGACAGCCGCAACGGACGCCGCCCCAGCAGCTCCTCGACGCGGTCCGCGAGATCTCCCATCAGCCGGCAAGACGCCGTCGGATCTCGACCAGCAATCCTTCCACCGCCTGCTCGATCAGATCGAGGGCGTATTCGTAATCGGGGATGTCGCCGTACCAGGGATCGGGGATGTCGATACAGGGCGGGGCTTCGGCGAACTCCATGAGCAGCCGCACTTCCGCCGGACTGCGGCGCGGCTGCAGGCGCAGCAGGTGCCGGGCGTGGGCCCGGGTCGCCGGGAGGATGAGATCGAAGTTCGCGAAGTCGCCACGGCGGACGGGCCGCGCGACGCGCGCCGGCATCCGGTAGCCGCGCCGCTCGAGGACCAGCCGGGCACGGCGGTCGGGCGGGTTGCCTTCCTCCTCGGCGCTGGTACCGGCACTGTCGACGAGGAGATCGAGATCGCCGCCGTCGAGACGGTGGCGCAGCACCGCCTCCGCCATGGGCGAGCGGCAGATGTTGCCGGTACAGACGAAGAGGACGCCGAAGGGTCTGTCGCTCATGCGCCGCTGCCTCCCGGGAGCCTCGAGGATTTCTTTCGCGCATAGGGCCGAAGCCCGACTCCTTCAAGCCCGCGATCCGGGCGCCCCCACCGCCGTTCGGGGGGATCAGCCCCGGCGATAGGGTGCGAACCAGCCGAGCCCCGCCTCGGTTCCGTGCGCGGGCCGGTATTCGCATCCCACCCAGCCCTCGTAGCCGAGATCGTCCAGGAGGGCGAAGAGATAGGGATAGTGGACCTCGCCCCGGTCCGGCTCGTGGCGCTCCGGAACGCCGGCGATCTGGATGTGGCCGATCAGCGGCAGATACTCGCGGATGTGCATCGCCAGGTCGCCCTCCATGATCTGGCAATGATAGAGGTCGAGCTGGAGCCTGAGATTGTCCGCCCCCACCCGGTCGATGATCCGCCGCGCGTCGCGCGGGTAGCGCAGGAAATAGCCCGGGATGTCGCGGGTGTTGATGGGCTCGACGAGAATCGTGCGGCCGTGCTCGGCCGCCGCGGCCGTCGCCCGCTGCAGATTCTCGACGAAGACTTTTTCCGCCTCCGTCGGCGACACCCCTTCCCCGGGGATTCCGGCCATCGCGTGCAGGAGCCGGCAATCCAGTTCCACCGCGTAATCGAGCGCCCGGTGGATGCCTCGCGCGAACTCCTCCTCGCGTCCGGGCAGCGCACCGATGCCCCGTTCACCGGCTTCCCAGTCGCCGGGTGGCAGATTGAACAGCACCTGCTGGATGCCGGCCGCATCGAGTTTGGACCGGATGGCGGCGGCGTCGAAGGCATAGGGGAAAAGGAACTCGACGCCCCGAAAACCGGCCCGGGCCGCCGCCGCGAACCGCTCGAGAAAGCCCACCTCGTGAAACATCATGCTGAGATTGGCGGCGAAGCGCGGCATGGTTCCCTCCCTGATCCGCGGTCTCCTGCGCAGGACCGTATCCTGCGCCATCCGCGGCGGAGGGCGCAAGACGACAGGCGCCGTTTCGGCCGTTCCGCGGCGGTTTCCCGGGCGGGAAGCCGGTCGCGACCGGCGGGCGGGTGCCGGGCTACGCGACAATCGGCCGGGATGGGCTTTTCGCCCTCGTCGCTTTCTTCTATGTCCTGCCTGCGCCCCGGTCGGGGGCGGCGGCCACGGGTCACGGGTCTCGGGAGAACCCGCCGCCGGGCCGACGGAACCCCGCCGCTGCCGACGCAACATCGAGGAACTCGCGCCGACGTGCCGCGCCTGATCATCGGCCATTCTCTCGATCCGCTCGCCCGCCGGCTGCCCTGGCTGCAGCGGGGGATCTGGCGCGGCGAGGCCTGGATCCTCGAGCTCCTGCTGCGGGTCGGCGGCTGTCTGTCGGTGGACCGGGCCTCGGCCCTGGGCGGCGCACTCGCCGCCCGCATCGGACCGCGGCTGGCCAAGCATCGGCACGTGGTCGCCAACTACCGCCGCGCCTTCCCCGAATGGAGCGATGAGGAGGTGGAGCGGGTCGCGCGGGAGATGTGGCGCAACTTCGGTCGGGTGCTCGGCGAAATGGCCTTTCTCGAACGCTTCTGCGACCGGCTCGCCGACCGCATCGAAATCGTCGAGGATGGCGATCTCGAGCCCCTGCGCCGGGGTAGGGCGGCCATCCTGGTGGGGGCCCATCTCGGCAACTGGGAGCTCACTCAGACCACACCGGCACGGCTCGGATTCCATCTCACGGCCCTCCATTCACCCTTTTCCAACCGGTATCTGGAGAGGGTGATCGCCGGTCTGCGCCGCCGTCTTCCCTGCCGGTTCCTGGAAGTCGAAGGGGCATCGCGGCAGCTCCTGCGGGAGCTGCGAGCGGGACGCTGCGTGGGGCTGCTGACGGATCAACGTGACGACGGGGGGGAACCGGTCCCCTTCTTCGGCATCCCGGCTCCGACCCCGATCGGCCCGGCGCGTCTCGCGCTCAGGACCGGCGCGCCCTTCATTCCGGTGCGCGTCGAGCGTCTCGGAGGGGTCCGCTTCCGGTTCACCGTCCATCCGCCGATCGAGCCGGATCCGGGAGCCGCGAGCGCGCGCGAGGCGGCGATCGACATGACCACGAAGCTCAACGCCCTGTTCGAGACCTGGATCCGCGCCCGTCCGGAGCAGTGGCTGTGTGTGAAGCGTCGCTGGCCGCGGCCGCCGCGCGGACGGTCCGGAAACCCATCCCGGCCGGCGGCGGAGGTGGCCGCGTGAGCCTGCGTGCCGGGGGCCCCGTGACGGAGGTCGCGGCGCCGGACGCAGCCGGATTCCGGCCGCCCCGTACCTGGCTGATGATGGGCCACAAGGCCGGCGACAACTCGCAGATTCTGGCACTGGCCGAGGGGCTCGGCTGGCCGTTCGAGATCAAGCGGCTGGTCTATCGCCGCTCGGAACTGGTGACCAATCTTCTCGCCGGCCCCACCCTGAAGGGGCTGGTGCGGGAAAAGTCGAGCCCTCTGGAGCCTCCCTGGCCGGAGCTGATCATCTCCGCCGGCCGTCGCAACGAGCCGCTCATCCGCTGGATTCAGACCCGTGTCGGCAGCCGCGAACGGATCAAGCTCGTGCACGTCGGCCGCCCCTGGGCGCTGCACGAGTGCTACGATCTGATCGTCACCACACCCCAGTACCGGTTGCCGCGCAAACCCAACATCCTCCACAACGAACTGCCGCTGCACCGGGTCTCCGCGGAACGGTTGCGCGAAGCCGGGGAACGCTGGGCCGATCGGCTCGCTCGTCTGCCGCGACCGCATGTCGCGGTGATGGTCGGCGGCAACGCCGGTCCCTACAATTTCGATCGCGAGAACGGGGCCCTGCTGGGCTACTGGGCGAGCCGCATGGCCCGCGAGCTTTCCGGCTCGCTTCTCGTCACCACCAGCGCCCGCACGCCCCGCAAGGCGCTTCGGGCGCTGGAAGTCCAGATCGAGGTTCCGGCCTTCGTCTACCGCTGGCGGCCGGGTGATCCGGACAATCCCTATTTCGCCTTTCTGGCCCTGGCCGAGCGGCTGATCGTCACCTGCGACAGCATGTCGATGCTGGCCGAGGCCTGCTCCACCGGCAAGCCGGTGTTCATCTTCGACCTTCTGCGGGGACCGCGGTCCCGCCGGCCGCCGGTGCCGCCGGACGCCGCGATCCGGGGCCGCTCGCTGCGCGAACGTCTCGCCGATTTCCACCCGCGCCCGGTGATCTACCGTATCGGCATGGCCATCGGGCCGAAGCGCCTGACCCGTGACGTGACCCTGATTCACGCCCGCCAGGTGGAGGCGGGGCGGGCCGCCTGGCTCGGCGAGCCCTGGCCCGAGGGGCGGAACCCGCCGCCGATGCGCGATCTGGAGCGTGCGGTGGCCGCGGTTCGCGCGCTCTTCGGAGCCGACGGGCGGCCGCTGCCGCCGCCGCCCGAGCTCGCCCGCATTCCCCGCGGCGGCTCGTTGATGCCCGAACTGTACCAGCGGCTTTTCCAGTAGAGGCGCGGCGGGTCGGCGGGGGCCGGGGCTCAGAAGCCGGGGGCGCTTTCCGGTTCCAGCGCCCGCATCACATAGTCGCGGTACTGCGGTCGCCAGCGCCGCCAGAGCCTCCGAAGCTCGGCCACCGGGTCGCCGTCGGTCCAGTCCACCCGCAGATCGGTCACCGGCCAGCTCATCCGATCGGCCACCAGCAGACCGGAGGCGTGGAGAGGCCGTGTTTCGCCGCCGGCGTCCAGGCCCGCCGTCAGGGCCGCCATCAGCCGGTCGCCGAGTTCACCGGCGGCGTCGAAAAACGCCTCCAGCATCCGCCGCGGCACCATCCGGTCGGCCAGCAGGTTGCCGGCCGCGACCGCGTTGTCGGCGGTCGCCGCGGCGTGCAGACCGAGCGCCCGCTCGCCGGTGAAGGCGGCCGCCCTTCCCTGGGCGTCGACGATGGCGAGCTGTCGCCATTCGATCGCCCGCGAGGTGCGGACCAGCTCGTCGAGGGTTCGCTGAGCGCCGTGGCCGCGTTCGAGGAGACCGAGGGCCCTGGGGCCGAGACGGGGATCGGTGACGTTCTGGGTGGCCACCGCACCGGCACCCGCCCGCACATGGATGCAGCGCGCCGCCACCGCCATCGAGGAGGAGGCGACGACGGCACCGAACTGGCCCGTCCGTTCGCAGCGCGCCACCAGCGACAGGGTCATGTCCTCTCCCGTTCTTCGGGGATCACGGCGATGACGTCGATCTCCACCAGCCATTCGGGACGGGCGAGAGCGCTCACGACGACACCCGTGGAGACCGGATGCACACCCCGGAGCCAACGGCCGACGACCCGGTAGACCGGTTCGCGATAGCGCGGATCGACGAGATAGATGGTGATCTTGCAGATATCCTCGAGGCGGCTTCCCGCCTCCTCGAGAAGGCGGGCGACATTGGCCATCGCCCGCTCCGCCTGGCCCGCCGCGTCACCGACGGCCACGTTTTCCCCGGTCTCCAGATCCTGGCCCACCTGGCCGCGCAGGAACAGGAGGCTGCCACGGGCCCTGACGAGCTGGCAGAGATCGTTGTCGAGACGCTGCTCGGGATAGGTGTCGCGGGTGTTGAACTTGCGAAAGCGCTGATGGCTCATGCCGGCGATCCGGTGCGGGGATGGGAAGGAGGCGGCGTGCGATCCGGCATCTCAGAACGCCATGCAGAGCCGGAGCGCATCGAGAACGGCGGCGTGGATGTTGCGCGAGGCGACCGCATCGCCGATCCGGTAGAGGCGGTAGCTGCCCTCGGGATTGCGGCACAGGGTCTGGGGCCGGCCCGCCAGCAGAGCGGGAATGTCGATCTCGCCCCCGTTGGTGGAACCCGGCTTGAGTGCGAAATACAAGGCGTCGTTGGGCCGGGTACCGCATTCGACGACGATCTGATCGACCAGCCGGGTGGTGTGGCGCTGGGCGAATTCGTTGAAGAGTTCGGCCTCCAGCCGGTTGCCCTGACGCCGTACGGCGACGAGCCGCTCGAAGAGGGTGATCCGCACCTCCCGCTCGGTGAAGGCGGTGACATAGGCGGGGTAGTTGGTGCCCCCGACGAGCGGAGCCAGCATGCGTTCCGGGGTGACGTATTCGAGCTTGGCCCCCGCGCGGGCGATGACCTCGGCGGTGACCAGACCGGGATGGGCGCCGTTGTCGTCGAACAGCAGCACCTGGTCGCGGGGCTGGTCGGCACCGCTCAGGATGTCCCAGCTCGTGGTCACGAGCTCTTCACCTTCGCGGAGATCGCCGGTGTGGGGCAGGCCACCGGTGGCGAGGACGACGATGTCCGGCGCGAGGGCCAGCACGTCTTCGGCCTCCGCCAGGAGATCGTAACGGAAGGTGACCCCGAGGCGCTCGCATTCGGCCACCCGCCAGTCGATGATGCCCATGAGCTCGATCCGCCGGTCGAGCGCCATCGACAGGCGGATCTGACCGCCCGGCCGGTCGGCCGCTTCGAGCACGATCACCTCGTGACCGCGCGCCGCCGATACCCGCGCCGCCTCGAGTCCGGCCGGGCCGGCCCCCACCACCACGACCCGCTTGCGCGGCCCGGTACCCGGGACGATCTCGTGGGGAAGCGTGGCCTCGCGGCCGGTGGCGGGATTGTGGAGGCAGAGCGCGTCGCCACCCTCGTAGATGCGATCGATGCAGTAGCCGGCGCCGACGCAGGGGCGGATCCGCTCTTCCTCCCCGCGCCGGATCTTGGCGGTGATGTGCGGATCGGCCATGTGCGCCCGGGTCATCCCCACCATGTCGAGAAGGCCCTCGCGGATCGCGAAGCGGGCCGTCGCCACATCGTTGATGCGGGCGGCGTGGAACACCGGCACGTCGCCGAGTTCCCGCCGTACCGCTCCGGCGAAGGCCAGATGAGGTGCGGTCGGTGTTCCCATGTTGGGAATGACCTTGGCCAGGGCGACGTCGGTCTCGATATGGCCGCGGATGACGTTCAGGAAATCGAGCTTGCCGCCGGCGAACAGGCGGCGGGCGATCTCGAGGCCTTCCTCTCTGGTCAGTCCGCCCTCGAAATGCTCGTCGACGACCATCCGGATGCCGACCACGAACTCCTCGCCCACGGCCTCGCGCACCGCCTCGATCACCTGCAGGGAAAAGCGCATCCGGTTGTCGAGGGAACCACCGTAGGCGTCCCGGCGGCGATTCCAGGCGGGGGACCAGAAGGCGTCCAGGAGATGGCCGTAGGCTTCGAGCTCCACACCGTCGAGGCCGGCCTCGCGACAGCGCGCCGCGGCGGCGGCATAGGCCCGGACGATCCGCTCGATGTCGAAGTCCTCGATTTCCTTCGGAAAGGCGCGGTGGGCCGGCTCCCGGAGCGGCGAAGGCCAGAGAAGCGGCAGCCAGTCGCCGGTGAAGTTGGAGGAACGCCGGCCGAGATGGGTGATCTGGCACATCACCGCACAGCCCTGTTCGTGCACCGCGTCGGCGAGGTCGCGCAGCCAGGGCAGGATCTCGTCCCGGTAGAGGTGGAGATTGCCGAAGGCCGGTGGGCTGTCGCGGTCGACCACGGCGGAGCCGCCGATCATCGTCAGCGCCATGCCGCCACGCGCCTTTTCGAGGTGATAGAGGCGGTAGCGGGTCTTCGGCATGCCGTCTTCGGCATAGGCCGGCTCGTGGCTCGTGCTCATGATCCGGTTCCTGAGCACGAGGTTCTTCAGCCGGAACGGCTGCAGCAGCGGATCTGCGTTCGGCATGCGGTGCACTTCCCCCGGTCCGGATCGAAGGGATCCGGACGTGGCACGCACCCTGTTACAACTCCGCTCGCCACCGGGCAATGGCCGACGCCGCGCCCCCGTGCTTGACGCGACGCCGGCCGTGGGGCAGCGATACCGGGGGAGGAAACGGGCACCGATGGATCTGAGCGTCTGGATCGAGCGGCACGCCGCCTTCACGCCGACACGCGTGGCGATCCGATCCCGGCAGCGCAGCCTCGGCTACGAGGCGCTCGCCGGTCGCGTCCGCGATCTGGCGCGGGGGCTCAAGCACGGTCTCGGCATCGGCCGTGGCGACCGGATCGCCTTCCTCGGCTACAATCATCCGGATTTCCTGACCCTGCTGTTCGCCTGCGCCCGCCTCGGGGTGCTGATGGTGCCGCTGAACTGGCGCCTTGCGACGGCCGAAAACGCCTACATCCTGCGCGATGCCGGTGTCGAGACCCTGCTCGCGACCGCCGAGTTCGCCGCCGAGGCCGAGCGTCTCGGCGAGGCCGTCGGAGGGCTGCGTCTGGTCGCGGTGGACGGCGAACGGGCGGGGATGGTCGCGTTCGAGGCGCTGCTCGCCACCGGCGGCGATTCCCGCAATCCGCACGTCGGCCTCGAGAGTCCGCTGCTCGTCGTCTACACTTCGGGGACCACGGGCCGACCCAAGGGGGCGGTGCTGCGTCAGGAAGCGCTGCTCTGGAACGCGCTCAATTCCACCCACATGCACGATCTCACGAGCCGCGATCACGTGCTCACCGTGCTGCCCCTCTTTCACGTCGGCGGGTTGAACATCCAGACCACACCCGCCCTCCACGCCGGCGCCGAGATCACCCTGCTCGACCGTTTCGACGCCGGCGGTACACTCGACGCCATCGCCCGGCTGCGGCCCACGCTCACGGTGCTCGTGCCGGCCACCATGCGGGCGCTGATCGAGCATCCCGCCTGGGAGGAGACGGACCTCTCCTGCCTGCGGATGATCGCCTGCGGCTCGCAGGTCGTGCCGCGTCCGCTGCTGGACGCGTTCAATCGTCGCGGGGTGCCGGCGGCCCAGGTCTACGGATCGACGGAAACCTGCCCCATCGCCGTCTACCAGCGGGCCGCGGACGCCGTCGCCAAACCCGGCGCCACCGGCAAGGTGGCGCTGCACGCCGAGCTGCGTCTCGTCGACCGCGAGGGGAAGGAGGTGCCGCAGGGCGAACCCGGCGAACTGCTGGTCCGCGGCCCCAACGTGATGTTCGAGTACTGGGGCGACGAGGCGGCCACCGCCGAAGTGCTCCGGGAAGGGTGGCTTCACACCGGGGATATCGGCTATCTGGACGCGGAGGGGGATCTCTGGATCGTCGACCGCAAGAAGGACGTCGTCATTTCGGGCGGTGAAAACATCTACCCGGCGGAGCTCGAGGCGATTCTGCACGAACATCCCGGGATCCGCGACGCGGTGGTGGTGGGACGGGCCGATGCGCGCTGGGGCGAAGTCCCGGTGGCGGCGGTCGTCCGCCACGATTCCGCACTCACCGAGCGCGAGGTGCTGGCGCTGTTCGAGGGACGGCTGGCCCGCTTCAAACATCCGCGGGAGGTGATCTTCATGGACGAGCTGCCGAGGAACGCCATGGGAAAGGTCCTCAAATACCGCGTCCGCGACTGGATCGCGGTGCGCGAACGGCGGGGACCGGGCGGCCGATGATTCGGCTTCATCATTCGCTAACCGCGATTCCGTAGGATGGAAGCGGGCGACAGGGGTCGGAGTTCGGAGAGAACGGATTGACCAGGCTGGGTGGTGAGGGCGCGACCGGCTCCGGCGACACGGCGACGGCCGTCATGGCGCGGCAACGGCGGCCGGCGGCGGAAACGGCCTCCGAGACGGCGTTCGATGCCGGCGAACCGGTGTCCGGCGGCCGGGCGGCGGCGGTATCGGCGGCTGCGGATCCGGAAGCCGAGACGGCCGCCCGCCTGCGTCGGCGCGCTCTTCGCCGGCGCCTGCTTTCCATCGCCATCGGCGGCGCGCTGCTTCTGTTCGCCGTCTGGGTTCTCCAGCGCTGGGCGGCGCATGTCACCCTCGAGGAGCTGTTGCGGGAAATGGAGGAGATCGGCCCGACCCAGGTCGGTCTCGCGGTCACCTTCACGGCCCTGAGCTTCGTCGCCCTGATCGGCTACGAGTTCTACGCCGTGCAGTTCACGCGGCGCCGCCTGCCGATGCCGCTGGTGGCCCTCTACTCCTTCATCACCCAGGGGATCGCCCACGCCACCGGCTTCGCCATCCTGGTGGGCGCCACCGTCCGTTACAAGCTCTACAGCGCGCGCGGCTTCGATCTGATCGACGTCGCCAAAATCCAGATCTATTTCACCACCGCCTTCGGCCTCGCCGTCTTCACCTTGGGGGGGCTCGCACTGCTGCTCGATCCCGGCCCCCTGGCCGCGGCCACCGACATCGCCACCTTCTGGTGGCGGCTCGCCGGAACCGTCCTGCTCGCGGCGGTGGCCGGCGTGGTGCTGGTCGGGGCCGTCATGCATCGGCGTTTCCGGCTGTTCGGCCATCTCGTCGATCTGCCGGGGTTTTCCGCGACCGTGGTGCTGATTTTGCTCGGGGTCGGGGACCTGCTCGGGATCGCCGCCGCCCTCCACGTACTGCTGCCGGCCGATCTCCATCTCGGCTTCTTCCAGACCCTCAACATCTTCGTCGCCGCCCTGGCCCTGGGTCTCGTCAGCAACGTGCCGGGCAGTCTCGGCGTGTTCGAAGGGGCCGTGGTGCTGCTGATCGGGCCGCCGCCGAGCCTCGCCGCGCCGCTGATCAGCTCGCTCATCATGTTCCGCGCGGTCTACTACATGCTGCCGCTGCTGCTGGCGATCCTGAGCTTCGGTGCCGTCGAACTGCTGCGCCTGCGCCACCGGCGGAGCTGAACCGCGGTACGGCCGATCGGAACGGTCAGGCGAGCAGGGCGCCGACCCGTTCCAGCAGCCGCCAGAGCCGGTGCGGGGTCGCCGGCATGTCCACATGATGGATGCCGTAGCCGGCGAGGGCGTCGACGACGGCGTTGATCACCGCCGGCGGCGCGCCGATCGCTCCCGCCTCGCCGGCCCCCTTCACGCCGAGGGGATTGGTCCGGCAGGGGATCACCACCCAGTCGAAATCGAAGGCGGGCAGATCGTCGGCCCGGGGCAGGACGTAATCCATCAGCGAGCCCGAGAGGAGCTGACCGCTCTCCGGATCGTAGACCGTCCGCTCCAGCAGCGCCTGACCGATCCCCTGGGCGAGACCGCCGTGAACCTGGCCCGCGAGCAGGGCCGGGTTCACCACCACGCCGAAATCGTCCACGACGGTGTAGCGTTCGATCCGCGGGACGCCCGTCGCGCGGTCGATCGACAATTCGCAGACGTGACAGCCGTTGGGGAAGGTCGGGGCTTCGGGCTGGAAACTGTCGCTCTCCTCCAGACCGCCGGCCGCCGCCGCCACCTCGACCAGCGAGAGGCGACGATCGGTGCCGAGGATGAAGAAACTCCCCTCGGCGAAGCCGATGTCGGTGGTCGCCGCCTCCAGCATCTCGGCGGCCCGTTCCCGCGCCCGGGCGACCAGGCGCTCGCCGGCCCGCAGGACGGCGGCGCCGCCGATGGGGATCGACCGCGAGCCACCGGTGCCGCGGCCGCTGGCGACGAGATCGGTATCGCCCTGGACGACTTCGATGTCGGCGAAGGGCAGGCCGAGCCGGTCGGCGACGATCTGGGCGTAGGCCGTCTCGTGGCCCTGGCCGTTGTTCTGGGTGCCGATGTAGAGCCGCAGCCGACCGTCCGGCCGGAGCTCGAGGCGGGCCTCTTCCGGCGAGCCGCCGGCACAGCGCTCGATGTAGTAGGCGACACCGAGCCCGAGCAGCCGGCCCGCCGCGGCCGCCGCCTGCCGCCGCCCGGCGAAGCCGGCGACATCGGCGCGGGCGAGGGCGGCGTCGAGAAGGCGCGGAAAATCGCCCGAATCGTATGTGTAGCCGAGCGCGGTGCGATAGGGCATCGCCGCGGGCGGAACGAAGTTGCGGCGGCGGAAGGCGATCGGGTCGCAACCGAGTTCGCGGGCGGCGAAATCGACCGCCCGCTCGACCGCATAGGCCGCCTCGGGACGCCCGGCACCCCGATAGGCATCGACCGGCGCCGTGTTGGTGAACACGCAGCGCACCCGGTAGTGGGCCGCCTCGAAACGATAGACCCCGGTGTACATGTAGGCGCCGCATTCGGTCGGGATGAAGGGCCCCACCTGCGACAGATAGGCGCCGAGGTTGGCGATCGCGGAGGCGCGGATGGCGGTCATCCGGCCGTCTGCGTCGACGGCGATGGAAACGGTGGTCACATGGTCGCGGCCGTGGGTGTCGGCGAGGAAGGATTCGGTCCGTTCCGCCACCCATCTGACCGGTCGCCGGAGAATCCGGGCGGCGTGGAGGCAGACCGGATACTCGGGAAAGACGAAGATCTTCATGCCGAAGGCACCGCCCACGTCGCGGGTGACCACCCGGAGCTTCTCCCTGGGAATGCGCAGCACCTTCTCGGCCAGGATACGCTGCATGCCGTGAACCCCCTGACTGCCGACGGTCAGGGTCAGGCGGTCGGTTCCCGGATCGTATTCGGCGAGACAGGCCCGCGTCTCCATCGGATTGACGACGATCCGGTTGTTGACCAAGGTCAGCTCAAGGACGCGGTGGGCCGCTGCGAACCGGCGATCGACCGCCTCGGCGTCCCCGGTCTCCCAGTCGAGCGCCAGATTGCCGGGGGCCTCGGGCCAGATCTGCGGCGCCTCCGGATCGAGGGCACGGCCGGTGTCGACGATGGCGGCGAGGGGGTCGTAATCGACGAGGATCGTCTCGGCGGCGTCGCGTGCGGCGTGGGGGGTCTCGGCGATCACCGCCGCCACCGGATCGCCGACGAAGCGCACCCGTTCGCGCGCCAGCACCGGCCGCTCCGGCGCCGCCATCGGCGTCCCGTCCCGGTTTTCGTAGAGGGTCGTGCAGGGCAGCGGGCCGATCCCCGCGGCATCGAGCTCGGCGCCGGTGAGGATGGCGAGGACGCCCGGCATGCTCAGGGCCCGGGTGCAATCCAGGGAACGGATGCGGGCATGGGCGTGGGGCGAGCGCAGGAAGACCGCATGGGCGCAGCCGGGCGGCGGCCCGTCGTCGGTGAAACGGCCCCGCCCGGTGATCAGGCGGGCATCCTCCTTGCGTGTGATGGCTTGTCCGAGACCGAACTGGCCCATTCCTTCCCCCGCTCCTATGTTGACCCGGCGGCACCGCTCGCCGGCCGTCGATGGCGCTGCCATAGCGTCGATCGGGCAAGGATGCGAGCCTCATGATCCCGCTCAAGGACTACAATCCGACCAGGCGCCGGCCGATCGTCACCGTCGGCCTCGTGCTTCTCGGCGTGGTCGTGTTCCTCTGGCAGATCTCCGAGGGGGCGCGGGGTTTCGAACGTACGGTCTACGGGCTGGGGATGATCCCGGCGGTGCTCACCGGCCAGGCGAGGCTGGCTCCCGAGCTGGAGATGGTGGCTCCCTGGGCGACCCTCTTCACCTCGATGTTCCTGCACGGCGGCTGGATGCATCTGATCGGCAACATGCTGTACCTCTGGATCTTCGGCAACAACGTCGAGGACCGCCTCGGGCACGGCGCCTTCCTGCTGTTCTATCTGGCCTCCGGCCTCGCCGCCGCGGCGGCCCAGATCCTCCCGGATCCCGGGGCCGAGACGCCGATGGTGGGGGCGAGCGGGGCCATCTCCGGGGTGCTCGGCGCTTATCTGGTCTTCTTTCCGCGGGCCCGGGTCCTGGTGCTCGTTCCGGTGGGCTTCCTGTTCATCTATACCTTGCCGGCGGGCTGGCTGCTCGGTTTCTGGTTCTTCTTCCAGATCCTGAGCGCCCTGGTGACCCCGCCGACGGCCGGCGGTGTGGCCTGGTGGGCGCATATCGGGGGATTCGCCTTCGGGGTGCTGGTCGCCGTGCTGCTGCGAGGGGGCATCCGACGCAAACCGCCGTTGCCGCGTCGCGGGCCCTGGGGATAGGCCCGGTGGCCGGGCGGATCCTCCGGCTCGGCGGCGGGGCGAAACGAAAAATGCCGGAGGTGCCGTCGCGCGGCTGCCGGATCTCCCGCCGGCCGCGCGGTCCGACGACCCGCCGACGGGCGTTCCGAGGCGCCGCTTCCGGGCGGTACGGGCGTGGTTCCGTGTGCTTTCAGGAAATTTTTATCCAAATGACATCACAATTGTTCTTGTCTTGTAGGTTAAAGTAACTCTTCTTTAATCATTTACCGTATTGCGCCATCGTTAAAGTAACGTTAACCTTTCTCTTGTAGAGGCACGGAGAGGGACACCGGTCGTCGCCCTCGGCAGCCCGGCAAGTGGCGACGCACCAACCAAAGGAGAACGGAGATGGCGGTATCACGGCGGGATCTTCGGGCACTGACGGGCAAGGCGGAGCAGGACCTCACGCCATCGCCGGCGGCTTCGGCGGCGATCCTCCCGTTCAAGCGCGAGCGGGGTCGGCCGGACATCGCCTTCGAGAACCTGACCGCCACCCTGGAAGAGGAAACCGGCATTCTCTGGGCCGAGATGCATCATCTCGAGCGGGCCTGCTTCACCCGCCCGCTGATGCGCGACGGCCGCCAGTTCCAGCTCTATCTCAAGCGGCTCTATCAGGGGGCCGGTGTCGAGGAGATGCCGTTCCGCTACCTCGCCTGGGTGTCCCGGGCCAAGGGGGCCTGGAGCCTCGGCGGCGATCTTTCGGTCTTCACCGCCCTCATCCGGGCCCGGGATCGCGAGGCGCTGCGCGCCTACGCCCATCTTTCCGTCGACGTCCTGTACGACAACTACCGCAACCTCGAGCTGCCGATCCTGACCGCGGCGGTGATCGAGGGCGACGCCGTGGGCGGCGGCTTCGAGGCCATGCTGACCAACGATTTCGTGATCGCCGAGCGCGGCGCCAAGTTCGGCCTGCCGGAGATCCTCTTCAACCTGTTCCCCGGGATGGGCGCGTACAGCTTCCTGCGCCGTCGGGTCGGCGAGGTGGAAGCCCGCCGGCTGATCGAGGACGGCCGCACCCGCAGCGCCGACGAGCTGCACGAGCTCGGCCTCGTCGACATCGTCTGCGAAAAGGGCGAGGGGCGCGATCGCCTGCGCCGGCACGTGCAGGCCAACCCGCGTCGCTTCCGCACCGAGCTCGCCCTGCGCCGCATGCGCAATCGGGTGGAGCCGGTCACCAAGTCCGAGCTCGTCGATATCGTCGAGCTCTGGGTCGATCTGGCGCTGGCCCTCGACGAGCAGGATCTGCGGCGGATGGACTGCCTCGCCCGCCACCAGCAGCGGCGCCGGGCCGCGGCCTGAGAACCGCCACCGGACGAGACCGCAGCCGATGGGCGGCGACGCGGTTCCCGCCGGGCGTCAACTGCCGGGAGCCCGGAGACCGGCGCCGCGCCCGCCCGCCCGATAGCGCCGCAGGGCCTCGCGCACCCGCTCCAGCTCCTGCCGCGCCTCGGCCACTTCCTGCCGGCCGCGCATGATCAGCGCGTGATCGTCGAGTTTGCGCCAGGACAGGCAATGCTCGAACAGGGCCTGGGCGCCGATATGGGCGGCGCTGCTGCGGAGCGCGTGGGCGATGTCGCGGAAGGCACGGCTGTCTCCGGCTTCCGCCGCCTTTTCCAGCTCCCCGAGCAGGGCGCCGGCGTCGGACAGGAACTCCTCGACGAGACCGGCGAGAAAGCCGTCGCCACGATCGAGTTCGGCGAGAGCCGCCAGCTTGCGTTCGTCGAGGACGCTCGCGTGCCGGGCCCTGCGGGTCGCCGGATGCGGCACGATCACGGCGCCCTGGTCCGACGGGCGGCCGGGATGCGGCGCCGCCTTCGGTCGCGCGGGTGGTGCAGGGTCGTGGGCGGCGAGGAGCTGGTCGATGGTGTCGATCAGCAGCGCGGCGTCCAGCGGCTTGGTGAGATACTCGGTGAAGCCCAGTTCCAGGCAGCGCTGGCGGGTTCGTCGGGTGGCGTCGGCGCTGAGCGCCACGAGGGGCGGCAGCTCCGCGGGCGGATGGGTGAAGCGCAGGAGCTTGACCGTTTCCGGCCCGCTCATTTCCGGCATGTTGACGTCCAGGAGCACGAGATCGAAACGCTCCTGTTCGAGCCGCTCGATGGCCTGATGGCCGTTGCCGACCAGAACCACCTCGTGGCCGGCGTGCTCCAGCACCCGCTCGATGACCATCTGGTTGGTGCGGTTGTCCTCGGCGACCAGGATGCGGGCCGGTCGGCGGGCCCGGGGGATGGCCTCCTCCGGGGGACGCGGCGCTTCGGAGATCCCCGCGGGTGCGAAGGCGGCCCGCAGCACCCGGCGCAGGATCCGATCCTCGACCGTCGCCGGCAGCGCGGCGAGGCAGGGGGATCGCGTCCCGCCACCGCCGCCGATGGTGACGATGTCCACCGGCTCGGCCCGGCAGAGCGGCAGCAGCGCCTCGGCCAGGCGGGCGAGATCGACGGGCGGCCGGGCCTCGGTCACCAGCACCACCCGCCGGCAGGTGACCCGGTCGGCGGTGGCCACCGCCTCCTCGATCGAGCTCACGGCGCGGGTCCGCACCCCCATGGCCGCCACCCGCTGCGCCAGGGCCACCGCCTGCAGCGGATGGCCGAGACAGATGGCGAAGGTCTGGTCCGGCAGTTCCTCCTCTTCCTGCGGCAACGGGGTGAAGGGCAGTTCACACCAGAAGATCGAGCCCCGCCCGGGCTCGCTTTCGATCCCGATCCGCCCGCCCAGCAGTTCGACCAGCTCGCGGGCGATGCTGAGGCCGAGTCCGGTGCCCCCGGCGCGCTCGGCACCGTCCCCGGCCTGTTCGAAACGCTCGAAGATCCGCTGCTGGGCCTCGGGTGAGACACCGATGCCGGTGTCCCGCACCTCGAAGCGCAGCCATCGTTCCGGGCCGTCTCCCGGCAGCGGCCGCACCGCGACGACGATGCCGCCCCGTTCGGTGAAGCGGATCGCGTTGGCGACCAGGTTGACCAGCACCTGGTGCAGCGGCTGCTCGCCGCCGCGGAGCCGGTACGGCGTTTCGGGATCGAGCTCGAGACGCAGATAAAGTCCCTTTTCGGCCGCCGCCGGCAGCAGCATCGCCCTGAGGGTCGCGAGCCGGCGATCGAGATCGAAGGTTACAGGCGCCACCTCGAGACCGCGCGATTCGAGCCGGGAAAGATCGAGCACCGCGTTCACCAGACCGAGCAGGCTGTGGGCGGCGGTCCGGATGGTCGCCGCCATCTCCTCCTGCTCGTGATCGAGACGGGTGGTGCGCAGGAGCTCGCTCATGCCGACGATGGCGTTGAGCGGCGTCCGGAATTCGTGGCTCATGGTGGCGAGGAAACGGCTCTTGGCCTCGTTGGCCTCGCGGGCCCGGGCCAGCGCCTGGGCCAGGCGCTGCTGGAGCACCGAGACATAGGCCGGCAGGACGATGAGGGCGAGAATGAGCGAGGCGTCGAGGACCGGATAGGCGCGCCAGTCGCGGCTGAGGACCACCACCGCGCCGAACATCACCAGCGAAAGACCGGCGGCGGTGAACAGATAGGCACGACCGTAGCGGAAACCGTGGCCGAAGATGAGCCACAGCAGGAGGGGATAGAAGGGGGTGGCGAGATGGCCGCCGATCAGCATGGCGGCGTTGACCCCGGTGGTATCGACGAGGATGCCGGCGACCCGGCGGGCCGGCGAGGGCCGCGGCCGGCGCAGGATGTCCAGGAACAGCAGCAGGGCCGAGATCGTCCCGCCAGCGAACAGCACGCTGCTCCAGAGGAACACCTCGGCGCGTTCCTCTTCCGGGAAGGGGGCGAGGAGCATGTAGGCGTACATGCCGGCGATGACCCCGAAGCGGATCAGCGCCTGTTCGTGCTCGCTGTCTTCGCGGGCGGCGAGACGCGCCCGCAGCCGGGCCACGATCCCCTCCGCCGGTGGCGATGGCCGCGCCCGGTTCCGATTCCGCTCCCGCGGCGACGGACCGCGATGATCGGCGGCGGTCATCGCGTCAGCCGCAGCTCGCCAGACGCAGCGGGGCGCGCACCGCCTGCATCTCGAACTGGGCGGCGCTCAGCGGCGGGCTGATGAGATCGCCCTGGGCCTCGTCGCAGCCGAGCTCCACGAGGCGGCGGAGCTGTTCGGAGGTTTCCACCCCTTCGGCGATGACCCTGAGGCCGAGACTGTGGCCGAGTCCGATGATCGCCCGGATGATGACTTCGTCGCTCCTCTCCCGGTCCAGATCGCGGATGAAGGACTGGTCGATCTTCAAGCGGTGCACCGGCAACCGCCGCAGATAGGAGAGGGAGGAATAACCGGTACCGAAATCGTCGATCGACAGACGCACGCCGAGCCGCTGCAGATAGCGCAGGCAGGCCTGGGCCGCCTTGTCGTTGCCGAGCACCGCGTTCTCGGTCAGCTCGACATCGAGCCTTTCGGGTTCGAGGCCGGTCTGTTCGAGGACCCGTTCGATCAGCAGCTCGACCCCGCGCTCGCGGAACTGGACGGGCGAGAAGTTGACCGAGAGCTGATGGCCTTCGAAGCCCTGGTCGAGCCAGGCGCGGTGCTGGGCGCAGGCGGTTCTGAGCACCCAGGCGGTGAGCGGCGCCATCAGCCCGATCTCCTCGGCGAGGCCGATGAACTCGCCGGGCCGGACGATGCCCCGCCGCGGATGGTTCCAGCGAATCAGCGCCTCCATGCCGACGATGCGGCCGGTGCGGAGATCGAGCTGCGGCTGGTAGTAGACCATGAACTGTTCGGCGGCGAGGGCTTGGCGCAATTCGCGTTCGAGGGCCACCGCGCGGCGGGCGGCGGCGTTCATCTCGGCGGAGAAGAAGCGGTAGGTGTCGCGTCCCGCTTTCTTGGCCCGGTACATCGCCAGATCGGCGTTCTTGAGGAGGCCCTCGGGGGTCTTCGAATCGTTGGGGAACAGGGTGATGCCGATGCTGGCGCTGAGATGGACCTCCTTGCCGGCATTGTGGAAGGGCTCGGCGAAGGCCTCGCCGAGACGGTGGCAGAGCTCGGCGGCGTCGTCGTTGCGCCTGACCCCGCTCTGGAGGATCACGAACTCGTCGCTGCGCCAGCGGCCGATGTGATCGGTCTCCCGCAGGCGCTGGCTCAGCCGCTCCGCGATCTTGACCAGCAGCTCGTCGCCGAACCTTTCGCCGAAGGCGTCGTTGATGCCCTTGAAACGGTCGAGATCGAGCAGCAGCACGGCGAGCTTGAGGCCGTGCCGGCGGGCGCGGGTGAGCTCCTCGGCGAGGCGCTCGCGCAGGAGTTCGGGACCCGGCAGGCCGGTCAGCGGGTCGTGGACCTGGGTCCCGGCATCGCCCCGCGCCCGCTCGAGGGCGGTGACGTCGAGGGAAAGGGACACCACCCGGGGAGCGGCCAGCGTCTCGCTCACCAGCGGGGCCTTGACGCTCAGGAGGTTGCGCGGCCCCGTCGCCGCCTCCAGGGTCTCCGGCCGTGGCACGCTCAGCGGCCGCTGCGCCTGCAACACCTTCTCGTTGAGGACGCTGTGGCGGGTCGCGTAGTCCTCGTCGTGGACTTCGGCCAGCAGTCGTCCGCGGAGCTCCTCCGGCGACCGGTCGAACAGGCTGGCGTAGGCGCCGTTCACGTAGACCAGACGGCCCTGGGTATCGGTGACGCTGATTCCCGCCGGCAGGGCGTCGAGGATCTCGCCCAGCCCCTGATCGAGGCCGGCGAACGGAGCCTGATGCTCGCGCAGCGCCCGTTCAAGCCGCTCGGCGCGGGCGGCGAGCAGCTTCTGCTGGCGCCTGAGGGTCAGGAGGTTGCGGGCACGGGCGCGGAACTCGACGTGATCGACCGGGCTCAGCAGGAAATCGGTGGCCCCGGCCTCGAACGCCCGGTAGCAGAAATCCCGGTCCTCGTAGACGGTGACGACGATGATCGGCACGTCCTCGAAACGGGGGTCGGAGCGTACCAGGGTGATGAAGGTCGCCCCGTCCATTTCGGGCATGTTGTAGTCGGTGATGATAAGATCCGGCGGCGGACCGGCGCCCATCGCCTCGAGGGCTTCGCGGGCGTTGCCGAACGCACGGACCTGGAGACCTTCTTCGACGGACTGGGCGAGCCGCGTAAGAATGTTCCGGTTGGTCACGCGGTCGTCGATGACCACTATGTGCGACATGGTTTCCCGCACCGCGCTTCGGGAGCTCCCGCCTGGGAAGGGTTCGGTGCCGAGGAACTGCTACGCTCTACGGCATCCTTAGGATAGGCGCAAAACGGAGGCAAGTGCAAGGTGAACAACGGTCTTCGTATGCAACGCTCGAGAGATGGGCCCTTCGCGCCGGCACGGCATCGGTCTGGCTGGCCGGCGGATTTGCCACTATATCCGACGGCGCCGCGGCGAAGCAAGCGCGGTCGCGCATCCGCGGGTGCCGCTCGGCGAGAGACAGAGCGATGGACGCAGCGCCGATAACCGCCCTCTTCGCCCTTTTGGCGAGTCCGCTCCTGCCTTGGGCCCTGTCGGCGGTGATCGCCCTGGTGGCGCTTCTGGTCTGGCAACGCTTCCGGGCCGGACTGCGGCCGGTGCTGCGGGCTCTGGACCGGGCCATCGCCACCATCGAGGAGACCGAGGGCCCGGCCGCCTTCCGTCAGCGCTTCACCGGCATCTTCGAGGCGCTCGCCGAGAACCCGGTATTGGGAGAGGCCTGGCGGGCCTATGCCGGCACCCTGCGCCCGGTGCCCGGCAACGAGGATGCGATCGGCTACGTGCGGCGGCCGCACGAACATTTCAACGACGGACTCCTGGCCCTGAGCGGACTCAATCTCCGCTTCTACCACGCCTTTCCCAATCTGCTCGTGGGTCTCGGCCTGTTCTTCACCTTCATCGGCCTCGTCGGTGCCCTCTATTTCGCCAGTGGCGGCGTGGCTTCTGGGGACGTACAGGTGGCGCAGGCGGCGCTGCGCGATCTTCTGGGGGCGGCGACCTTCAAGTTCGCCACCTCCATCGCCGGCCTCGGCAGTTCCCTGCTGTTCTCCTGGCGGGAAAAGGCGCATCTGCATCGGCTCTACCGGCGTCTCGCCCGCTTCTGCCACGCTCTCGAAGCGCGCACCGTGCCGATCACCACCGCCGGGTTGGCGGCCGCGCAGCTCGACGAGGCGCGTCGCCAGCGCCGGGAGCTGGCCCGTCTCGGCCAGGGCATGCTGGTGCGTCTGCCGGAGACGGTGGAACAGCGCCTCGGCGAGGAACTGGCGGCGGCGTTCGCGCCCCTGCACGCCTCGGCCCTGCGGCTGGCGGAAAAACTCGCCGATGGCGAGAGTGTGCTCGACGCCTTCCGACGCGAGCTGTCCGCAGGCGCGGAGGGCGGCGGTCGCGGCAGACGCCCGGGCGGATTGGAGCCGGTGGGTGGTGTCCAGACGCGGGAGCCGTGGCGGGGTCTCGCGCGCGAACTGCGGGCGATTCGCGAGCTGCTCGAGCGCGGGGCGGCGGGAGCGTCGGTGCCGTCGGCGATTCCGCCGGCGGCCGACGGGCCGGCACCGCCGGCGACCGCGACCGGAGGTGCCGGCGATGGTCTGCGAATGCTGCGGCTGCGTCTCGACCGGCTGGCCGCCGCCGTGCAGGGGGCGATCGGGAGGCTGGGCGACGGTCCCGAGATGGCCGTGCGCCGCCGTGAGCTGCTCGCCATCGTCGGCGATCTGCACACCCGGATCCGCGAGGCCAGGCACAGCCTCGGGGCTCTCGCCGAATATCTCGACCGCCCGGCCGGTGAGGGCGGAGAGCCTGCGCCGGGGCTTCGCGAGACCCTCGAGGAGCTCGACGTCGGGTTGAAACGTTCGCGCCGGGCCCTGGCCGATCTCGCCGAGAGCCTGGGCGGTCCGCCCGGAGAGCCGAAGTGATCGGCGAGCGATCCTGGCGCGGGGAGGCGGGCGAGGACAGCTATCTGGCCTCGGTCAGCGATCTGCTGGTGGGGCTGCTGTTCGTCTTCATCATCATGCTGATGGCCTTCGCGCTCGATTTCCGCTCCGCGGAACAGGAGGCCCAGACAGTCAAGCGGGATTTCGAGAGCGAACTCGCGAAGGTTGCCGCGGAGCGGGATCGCCTCGCCGCGGAGCGGGAACGGCTGGCGGTCGAACGCGACCGGCTGGCGGCACAGCGCGACGATCTTCTCGCCGAGCAGGGAGCGCTGCAGGAGCTGGTGGCGCGCTTCGCCGAACGTCAGGTCGTCCGCGCCGAGATGCTGCAGATCGTGGCCCGGATGCTGGCGGCGCGCGGGGTGCGGGTGGCGCTCGAGCCGGAGAACGGGATCCTGCGCCTGCCGGAGGAGCTGCTGTTCCCCTCCGGTCAGGCGGAGCTCACGCCGGAGGGCCGGCGGGCGCTTCGGGTGCTGGCGCAGGTGTTGGCCCGGGTCCTGCCCTGCTACAGCGTGGCGCCCGCGGAACTCGCCCGGAATTGCCCCGAGGGCGCCCGGCCGGTGCTGGAATCGGTACTCGTCGAAGGACACACGGACGATCTGCCGATCCATGCCGGGCCCTATCGTGATAATTGGGAGTTGGGGGCGGCGAGGGGGGTCAACACCTTCAGGGCGCTGGTCCGATACGAGCCGGTGCTCGACCGCTTACGTAACGGACGCCGGGAGGCCCTTCTCGGGGTGAGCAGTTACGCCGACCGGCGGCCGGTGTCCTGGTCCCACGACCCGGACGCGCGGCGGCTCAACCGCCGCATCGACATCCGCTTCCTGCTGGCCGCGCCCTCCCGGGAAGAGCTGGCGGCGGTGCGCGACGAGCTCGAGGCGGCAGGCGGCCGCCCGGGGAGACCGTAGACGGTGTGGCGGCACCAAAGGGAAGGGGACTGTTCGCGCGAACAGTCCCCCCCAGGGTCCCATCTCATCAGTCTGACACGCTGGCCGCCGTTTCAATTTCCGCGTACCAACGCAAAAAGCAGGATAACCCATGGTTGAAAAACCGTCAAGGCCATTGCGAGCGCCGTGCCGGCGCCGATCGGCCGGCCGACCGGGAGAGGCGGGCCACGGCGGGAGCGGCGAGGGAGGAACCGACGACCGCCGCTATCCGGAACGTCCGGTGGTCGGTATCGGGGTCGTCCTCTGGCGGGAGGGCAAGGTGGCGTTGATCCGTCGGGGAAAGCCGCCGCGAGCGGGGCAGTGGTCGCTGCCGGGAGGTGCCCAGAAGCTGGGCGAGACGGTTCTGGCGGCGGCGGTGCGGGAGGTTCGCGAGGAGACCGGCCTCGAACTCGTCGAGCCGCGGATCGTCGAGGTGGTGGATCTCCTGGAGCGGGACGAGGCGGGACGGGTTCGTTACCACTATACGCTGATCGAAGTGACCGGCAGGGCGCGGGGCGGCGAAGGGGAAGCCGGCGGCGACGCCGCCGCTCTCGCCTGGTTCGATCCGGAGGAGGTGGCCGCCATGCCGCTCTGGGAAGAAACCAAGCGGGTGGTGAGGAAGGCGGCGGAGATGATCGGCGAAATCGGTCCCCCGTCCGGCGCCGCCGGGCGGGGATGACCGTGCCGCCGGTTCTTCCGGGAGCCTATTTCCCCGCGCTCTGCTCGGCGCTGGCGAGGGCGCGGGCGAGATTGCAGACCGCTTCCTGATGCTTGCGATTCTGGATGTTGGCGAAGTTGCGGGCGAGCTCCAGGAGCATCCGCTGCTGCGGCATCAGCTCCTGTTCGCGGGTGGCGCGGGTCCGGGTCGGCTCGACGTCCTCGAAGAAGTAGCCGATGTCGACACCCAGCGCCTGGGCGATCTGGTAGAGACGACCGGCGGAGATCCGGTTGATGCCGGTCTCGTACTTGTGGGCCTGCTGATAGGTGACACCGATCAGCTCGGCCATCTGCTGCTGGGTCAGTCCCAGCATGATACGCCGCTGGCGAATGCGCAGGCTGACGAAGTGATCGACGTCGAGGGCTCTGCTCCTCCCGCCGGTACCGCGACCGGCAATCTTGTTGGCGAGCTGCGTCATGGATCGGGAACTCCACGCACGAGAATGGGCTGGGAAGGCTGAGACTGCACCTGTGCCGCTGCCATCGCTGGGATGCTAGCTACATTTGGTTAAAATACTCACGACTTTTTAAACTTCCAGCAAAAAGAGAAAAACCCATCAACCGGACGAGGGATGCTCGATGGTTCTCTCGCTCATCCGGCGAGAGCCCGACGGTCGAAGCAGCCGACCACCGGTCGCACCCGAACCACCCGGACGCCGCGGATGACGGGGCCGTTGTAGGCGCCGAGGTCGAAGCGGTCCGCGCGGGTCGCCGGGAGCAGCCGCCGCAACAGCAGCCGACCGTCGGCGAGCTCGGCCAGCACGTCGCGGCCGAGGAGCTGGTCCGGCCGCTCGCTCTCCGGGGCGGCGAGCAACGCCACCCAGCCACGGCGGAAGACCGGCTCCATCGTCTCGTCCTCGATCGGCAACGCCAGGAGCTGCTCGCTGCGCAGCGCCACCACCGGATTCGCCTCGCGCCGGGCCGCCACCAGCCCGCCCGGGCCGAGGGTGCCGATCACCGGGATCTGCGGCCGCTGCGGCGAGCGTCCGAACAGCAGATATTCGGGGGTCGAATGGAGGGCGGCGGCGAGCTTCTCGACGATCGCCCTCGGCGGCATGTATTCGTCGCGCTCGTAGGGACCGATCACCGTCTGGTGACGTCCGATCAGGCGCGCGAGTTCGACCTGGCTGAGCCCCTTGGCATGACGCAGGGAGCGAAGTCTGGCACCGAAGCTGGAAAGCTCGCTGGCGTACATGGCCGGCTCACGCGGTGGATGCGGGGAGAGGATAGCTCGACCCCTTCAAGGTATCAACTCGTAGTTGTCGGGGGACGCCGGGCGCAGCCGCAGCAGCCGCCGTGGCCCGTCGGGTGCCGAACCGCCGAACCGCAGGTAGCCGCCGGTCAGCCAGCGGCGGGCGAGATCGTCGTAGTGCGGGGACAGCGGATGTTCCGACTGACCGCCGGCGGTGACCAGGAGGATCTCCTCGGCGGAGGACAGATCGGCGATCATCCGCAGCCCCGGACCGTGGATGCTGGCGAAGGGCCGCGCCGGGCTCCAGCGGCCCAGGTTGACCGTCGCCGCACCCCCGGGACTCGACGGCGTCCAGCCGAACAGGCGGCCGAGGAGGGGCTGTGCGCCGAGCAGCGGATGGGTGAGTCGGGCGGGATGGGCCGTGCCCCAGCGCCAGCTCCGCCAGTCCTCGCCCGCGGTGGCGCGCAAGGCCGCGACCGCGGCGCCGAAGGCCCGGCTGCCGACCGCCGCGCAATCCTCCCGGACCCGGGTGCGGACATCGTCGCACCAGACCGTCCTCCGCGAACGCACACGCCACATGAACTCCGGACGGATGTCGCGATAGGCGGCGAACAGCTCGCCGAGCTCGTCGCCGTAGACCTGTTCCGCCAGCAGCCGGTACCAGCTCGCGAACAGGAGCGGTTCGGGACGGTCGGCGTCCATCGTACCGTCCCAGTCGGCGAGGGCCGCGAGCAACCGCCGCTCGTAGGCGTCCCCCGGTGACGCCGCCAGCAGCCAGTCCCGGAACCGGGTGAAGAGCCCCGAGCGGACGTCGAGCTGGATGCGGGCCATCGCCGCCGGATCGAGCTGCGGGCGGGCGTCCAGGAGCTCCCGGATCCGCTCGGCACGCAGCGGCGCCGCCCAGAAGCGGGCGAGGGCGGCGCTGGTGGGGCCGTCGCCGACCCGGTCGTTGGCGTTGACCAGCCGACCCGAGGGCGGATCGAGGATTTCCGGCAGCTCCTCGAAGGAGAGGAAGCCCCGCCAATCGTTGGCGGCGTCCCATCCCGGTACCGGCAGGGTCCCGTCGCCGCGCCCACGGCGGGGCACCCGTCCCGCCACCCGGAGGGCGATGCGGCCATCGCGGTCGGCATAGAGAAAGTTCTGCACCGGACTGTCGAAGAGCTCGAGGGCGGCCCGGGCCTCCTCCCAGTTCCCGGCCCGGGCGAGGGCGAGGCCGGCGGCCACCGTCCGGCTGTCGCCGCGCAGCGCACTCCAGGCGAGCGCCAGGGCGCGCCCCTTGCCGGCGAGCTCGGCGGCGGTCGGTGCCAGATCGGAGATCAGCGGCCCGTGGCGGCTTTCGCGGATTTCGAGATCGACCGGGGGTCGGCCGCGAACGGCGATCGTCTCGCGGCGTTGCAGGAGTGGTGCCCAGCCGGCCGGGGTGCGATAGCGCCCGCCTTCGGCGTCCAGCTCCTCGAGGAACAGATCCTGGGTGTCGGCGCCGGTGGCGGTGAAGCCCCAGGCGATGTTCCGGTTGCGGCCGACCACCACGAGGCCCAGCGGCGGCAGCGTCGCCCCGGTGACGGCGAAGCCCGGGGCTTCGAGGCGAACCAGATACCACAGCCCGGGCATCTGCAGCCGCAGATGGGGATCGTTGGCGAGCAGCGCGCCGCCGCTGCGGCTCCGCGCCCCGGTCACCGCCCAGCCGTTGGAGGCGCCGCCGCCCTTCCCGAGCTCCGGCAGGGCCGCGGCGACGGCCCGCAGAAGCGGTGCCGCGCGGGCGAATTCCGGCCACCGGCTCGCCGCCGCCCGCCCGGTCTCCGCCGCCGGCCAGAGATCGGCGTAGCGCTCGGGGCCCAGGGCCGCCAGCAGGCGGGCCCGGAGCAGCTCGGCACGCCAGTCGTTCTCGAGATCGAGGGCCATGACCCGCGCCCAGACCAGACTGTCGGCGGGACGCCAGGGCTCCGGGCGGAGGCCGAAGATCAGGAACTCCGGAGGGAGCACCGCCCGCTTCGACAGCGCCGCGTCGATGCCCGCCACATAGGCTTCGATCCGCTCCCGGCTGGCCGGATCGAGAGCCGCGAAATCCCGTTCCGCCCGCCGGTAGAGACCGAGGATGCGCACCAGGCGATCGGAGGGCAGCGCCGCCGGGCCGAGGATCTCGGCGAGCCGTCCCCGGCCGAGCCGGCGATGGAACTCCATCTGCCACAGCCGATCCTGGCCGTGGACGAAGCCGAGTCCGAAATAGGCGTCCACCTCGCTCGCGGCGCGGATGGTCGGGACGCCGAAGGCGTCGCGTTCGATGGTGATCTCGCGCTGGGGGCCGGCGAGGGTGATTTCGCCCTCGAGGCGTGGCAGGGACAGGAGGAGCAGCAGCGCGATCGCCGTCACCGTCCCGGCGAGGATCTCGAACAGGCCGCTCAGCAGCCGCAGCGACAGACGGAGAAACAGGCCCACGACCGTCGTCCGGAGATCAGGGACGGGCCAGAACCGCCTCGCCCCGCATGGCGAGCTGGCCCGCCTCGCCGATCGCAGCGAGGATCACCCGTTCGGGTATCGCCTCCTCCGCCAGGGCGACCACCCGCAGCGGCCGACCGGCGAACAGCGGGCTCACGGCCCGGAAGGCGAAATGCCGGAGCCGGGCCTCGGGCCAGGTATCCCGCAGCAGATCGAGCATCAAGGTCGCCAGCAGGGGGCCGTGGACGACGAGACCGGGATAGCCCTCGACCTCCCGGGCATAGGCCAGGTCGTAGTGGATGCGGTGGCCGTTGTAGGTGAGGGCCGAGTAGCGGAACAGCAGCACCTCGTCGGCGAGCCGGCACCGTTCCGCCCGCAGCGGCGTCGGCATCCGCCAGGGCTCGGCGCGGGGCGGCAGAGATCGTGGTTCGCGATAGACGATGTCCTGCTCCTCGACGAACAGTTCGCCCGCCGTGTCGGTGAAGCGATGCTCCACCAGCACGAACACGAGATCGCCCGAGCGGCCCCGTTTCGGGGTCACCGCCCGGATCGTCGAGGTCCGGCGGAGCTTATGGCCGATCCGCGGCAGTCGGGCGATCCGCAGCCGACCACCGGCCCACATGCGCCGCGGCAGCGGTACGGGCGGCAGGAACAGGCCGAGACGAGGATGGCCGTCGTCGCCGGTGTCGGCGGCGCGGACCGGCTCGTGCAGATAGAGATGATGCCAGAAGGGGGGCAGCGGATCGCCCTCGCCGGGGCGATCCTCGCGGTCGAGAGCGGCGGCGAGGGCGGCCGCCGGAAAGGGGTCGAGGCGACCCTCGAGACTGCGGCTGCGGCCCAGCCAGGGGGTCGGATCGAAACCGTCCAGCACGGTCATGATGCGAGTGCCCGGTCGAGATCGGCGATCAGATCCTCGGCCTCCTCGAGGCCCACCGAGATCCGGATCAGATCCTCGGTGATTCCCATCGCCAGCCGTTGCGCCTCGGGAATCCGCGAATGGGTGGTGCTGGCGGGATGGGTGGCGAGGCTCTTGGCGTCGCCGAGATTGTTGGAGATCGCGATCAGCCGCAGCCGGTCGAGGACGGCGAAGGCGCGGGCGCGGCCGCCGCCGGTGCGGAAGGCCAGCACCGTGCCGCCACCCTTCATCTGGCGACGGGCGAGGGCGTGGCCGGGATGGCCCTCGAGTCCCGGATAGAAGACCCGCTCCACCCCCGGATGGGCTTCGAGGAAGGCGGCGAGACGTCCGGCGGTCGCGTTCTGGACCTCGATCCTGAGGGGCAGGGTTTCGAGCCCCTTGAGCAGCACCCAGGCGTTGAAGGGGCTCAGGGCCGGGCCGGTGTGCTTGAGATAGGGTACCAGGGTCCGTTCGAGAAAACGGCGCTCGCCGAGGACGACGCCCCCGAGGCAGCGGCCCTGGCCGTCGATGTGCTTGGTCGCCGAATAGACGACGAGATCGGCGCCCAGCTCGAGCGGCCGCTGGAGGATCGGTGTGGCGAGCACGTTGTCGACGATCAGCCGGGCGCCGGCGGTGCGGGCGAGGCGGGCGACTTCGGCGATGTCGACGATCTCGAGGGTGGGATTGCCGGGCGTTTCGAGCAGCACGCAGCGCGCCGGACGGTCGAGCGCCCGGGCCCAGGCGGCGGGGTCGGTGCCGTCGACGGCGGTCACCTCGATGCCGAAACGGGGCAGGATCTCGTGAAGGATGTAGTGGCTGGAGCCGAACAGGAGCCGGCTGGCGACGACCCGGTCGCCGGCCGCGAGCTGGGCCATCAGGGTGGCGTGGACGGCGGCCATGCCCGAAGCTGTGGCGAGCGCCGCCTCGGCCCCTTCGAGAGCGGCCATCCGCCGCTCGAACATGCGCAGGGTGGGATTGCCCAGCCGCGAATAGGTGAAGCCCTCGGCCTCGCCGGCGAAGCGGGCCGCGGCTTCGGCCGCCGAGGCGTAGACGAAGCCGGAGGTGAGATAGAGGGCTTCGGAAGTCTCGCCGTGAGGGCTGCGCGCGAGCCCTTCCTGGACGAGACGGGTACGCAGGCCGGGTTCGTTGTCCATCGTCCTTCCCGCAGCGGCTGGAAACGGCGAGCGCCCCGGCCGTTCGGGGGCCGGGGCGCTCGTTGTCCCGGCCTTTCAGCGGCATGTTTTCCGTGGTCCGCGAGCCGGCCGGCGCAAATCCCCACGCGGGGAGCTCATAGGCGCAGCCGGCGGACGGGGTCAAGCATCGAGAGGAGAGGAGGAGGAATGGTTGACGGGCGTAACGGTTTTCGGGATGATGAACGAAAATCGTCGCGTGCCGATTGCCGGAGGGGCGGGCACGACAGCGAGTGACGGGACGCCATCGAGTCGGGGTCGAGGGACCGCGGGCGGGGAGAAGATGGCGGTACATCACGAGACGTCTGGACGGGACGAGCGGACGCCGGGTACGGCCAATCCGATGCTGGGGATCTATCGGGGGGTCCAGATCAGCATGCTCTTCTGGGGCGGCCTCGCGGCCGTGCTCCTGGTGATCTGGTAGACCATGCGGCGGCGCCGGTAGCGCCTTTCTTCGCGAAACGAACATAGCGCGAACACCCGCTTGACCGCCGACAATCCGGTCGGCTAATACGCTCTCCCGTAAAGAACAAAACGGGAACACTGGGCGATGATCGACAGCGGCGGTCGACGGGAATGCGCGTCTCGCCGCATCCCGGACCGGGAAGTCCTGGCGTGGTTGCGGCGACGGATCTGTCTCATCGCAGATGGGCCTGCGGATCCGGCCGGGGAGCCGCTGCGCACGGGCTGTGCGGTATTCGACGGAAAGCTGCCCCGGGGCGGGCTTTCCCGCCGCGCCCTGCACGAGGTGACGGGGCCGGCGGCGACCGGCTTCGCCCTCGGGCTGGCGATCCGTGCTCTCGATCGGGGTGGCCATCTCGTCTGGTGCATCCCGGATGCATGGTCGCGAAAGCGGGGAGAGCCCTATCCACCCGGTCTCGCCGGATGGGGACTCGATCATCGGCGGCTCCTGCTGGTCCGCTGTCCGGACCGTCGGGAGCTCCTGCGGGCGATGGAGGAGGCGCTGCGCTGCCCGGCCGTGGCCTGCGTGCTGGGCGAATGCGGGAGCCTCGAGCCGAGGGACGGCCGGCGCCTCCAGCTCGCCGCCGAAAGGGGCGGCGGTATCGGCCTCCTGCTCGGCGGCGAGATCCCCGATCCGGCTCCTCTCGCGGCGCGGACCCGGTTCCGGGCGGTTCCCGTCTTCCATCCCGGGAGACGGATCTTCCGGCTGGATCTGTGGCGGGTGCGGGGCGGCTCTCCCTGGAGCGGGATGGTGGAATGGCATGAACGAACGCTGTCTTTCGCTGTGGTTGCCGGAATTCCCGATCGAACGGATGCGGCGCGCTGCGCGGCGGCGGGGTGAGCCCCCGCCCGCCGCAGGGCGGCCCTTCGCCCTGGTCGCGGAGGAGGGTGGGCGGCAGCGGATCACCGCGATCGAGGCGGTGGCGCGGCGCCGGGGGATCCGGCCCGGGATGGCCCTCGCCGATGCCCGGGCGGTGCTGCCGGAACTCCGCACCCGCCCCGCCGAGCCGGCGCGCGATGCCGCCGCGCTCGAGGCGCTCGCCCACTGGTGCCGCCGCTACAGCCCGCGGGTGGCGGTCGACGCTCCGGCGGGGATTCTCCTCGAAATCACCGGCTGCAGCCATCTCTTCGGCGGCGAGACCCGGCTCCTCGAAGATCTCCGCGATCGGCTGGAACGCTTCGGCTACACGGTTTCGGCGGCGATCGCCGACGGAGCCCTCGCCGCCCGGGCCTGGGCGCGTTTCGGTGGCGGCGGGATCCTTTCCGGACCCGGGGCCCGGGGGCGGCTCGAGGAGTTGCCGATCGCCGCCTTGCGCCTCGCTCCCGAACTGCGCACGCGGCTGCGGCGTCTGGGCTTCCGGCGCGTCGGCGAGCTCGCCCGACTGCCGCGCGCCTCCCTGCGCCTGCGTTTCGGCGAATCGGTCACCGCCCGGCTGGAGGCGATGCTGGGGGAAGGGGAGGATCCTTTCGTGCCGTTGCCGGAGCCGCAGCGCTTCCTCGCCCGCCTCTCGTTCGCCGAACCGGTGATCCGACGGGCCGCGGTCGAGGCCGCCCTCGACCGGCTGCTGGGCGATCTCCGCCGGCGGCTGGAGAGAGCCGAACGCGGCGCACGCGAACTGCGGCTGCGGCTCCTTCGCCTCGACGGGGCGGTCCGGGAGATCCTGCTCGCGACCGGGCGGCCGTTGCGCGATCCCGATGATCTCGCACCTCTTTTCCGGCTGCGTCTCGACCGGGAACGGCTCGATCCCGGCTTCGGCTTCGAGCTGATGCTGCTCGAGGCCACCGTCACCGAACCCCTGGTCGCGCGCCAGGCGAGCCTCGCGCAGACGGCCGCGGAGGAGAGCGCCTTCGCGCGGCTGATGGAGGTCCTGAGCCAGCGCCTCGGCAGGGGACGGGTGCTCCGTCCGGAGCCGGTGGAAAGCCATCTTCCCGAACGGGCGGTGCGGCCGATCCCGGGAGGCGCCCCACCGGCGGCGGGGCGCTGGCTCGTCACCGCCCGGCGTCCTCTGCGTCTTCTGGCCCGGCCGCTGCCGATCGGAGCGGTGGCGGCGGTGCCGGACGGCCCGCCGCGGCTGATCGAGATCGAAGGACGCGCCTGTCGCATCCGCCACGCCGAAGGACCCGAGCGTATCCTCCCCGAATGGTGGCGGGTGGAAGAGACGGCGGCCCGTCTGCGCGATTATTACCGGATCGTCACCGAGGCGGGGGCCGCGCTCTGGGTGTTCCGGGAGGGAGCCTACGGCGAGCCGTCTTCTCCCCGCTGGAAGCTCCACGGCCGCTTCGATTGAGCGCCATGCTCGTCTATGCCGAACTCCAGGTCACTTCCAATTTCTCCTTTCTCCGCGGCGCCTCCCATCCCGAGGAGCTGGTGGAGCGGGCCCGGGATCTCGGTCTCGCCGGCCTCGCTCTCACCGATCGCAACAGTTTCGCCGGCCTGGTCCGGGGCCATGTCAAGGCCAGGGAGCTCGGTCTGCGCTTTCTGCCCGGGGTGCGGCTCGATCTCGAGGACGCCCCCTCGCTGCTCTGCTGGCCGAGCGATCGGGCCGCCTACGCCCGTCTCTCGACCCTGCTGACCCTGGGCAAGCGGCGGGCGCCCAAGGGGCGATGTCATCTGCGCCTCGCGGATGTGCTGGATCATGCCGAGGGACAGCTCTTCGCGATCCTGCCGCCCGAGGAACCCGATGCCCTCTTCCGGGAGCGGCTCGGCGAGCTCGCCGGCCATTGGCGGGGGCGGCTGTGGCTGGTGCTCCACCATCTTCATCGCGGCGACGATGTGGCGCGGATGGAGAGGCTCGCCGGCCTCGCCCGGGAGCTGCGCCTGCCGCTGCTGGCCACCAACGACGTCCATTATCATGTACCGGAACGACGCCGGCTCCAGGACGTCCTCACCTGCATCCGCGAACGCTGCACCATCGAGGAAGCCGGCGGGCGGCTGTTCGCGAACGCGGAACGGCATCTCAGATCGCCGGCGGAGATGGCCCGGCTGTTCGCCGGCTATCCCGAAGCCCTGAGCGCCGGTCTCGAGATCCTGGAACGCTGCCGCTTTTCCCTCGATCAGCTCGCCTACGACTATCCGGTGCGGACGGGCACGGCGGGGCGCGGTCCGCAGGAGGAGCTCGAATACCGTGTCCGGCAGGGGCTCCGCGAACGCTACGGCGGAGAGGTACCGGCCGAGGTGGCGGCCCGGATCCGTCACGAACTGGCGCTCATCGCCGAGCTCGGCTACGCCGCCTATTTCCTCACCGTCCACGATATCGTGTGTTTCGCCCGATCCCGCGGCATCCTCTGTCAGGGGCGGGGATCGGCGGCCAATTCCGCGGTCTGCTTCGTGCTCGGGATCACCAATGTCGATCCCGCCCGCATGGATCTCCTGTTCGAGCGCTTCGTCTCCGCCGAGCGCGGCGAGCCGCCGGACATCGACGTCGATTTCGAGCACGAGCGGCGCGAGGAGGTGATCCGGTACATCTACGAGACCTACGGGCGCGAGCATGCGGCCCTGGCGGCGACGGTGATCCGCTACCGCACCCGCAGCGCTTTGCGCGACGTCGGCAAGGTGATGGGGCTTTCGCCCGACACCCTCGACGCCCTCACCCGCACCGTCTGGGGTATCGAGCGGCGTCCCCTGGATCCGGCACGGTTGCGGGAGGTCGGACTCGATCCCGGCGACCGGCGGCTGCGGCTGACCCTGGAGCTGGCCGCCGAGCTGCTCGACTTCCCGCGCCATCTTTCCCAGCATGTGGGCGGTTTCGTGATCGCCGAGAGCCCCCTGCACGAGCTGGTACCGATCGAGAACGCGGCCATGGAAGGGCGCACCGTGGTCGAATGGGACAAGGACGATCTCGAGGCCCTGGGCATGCTCAAGATCGACATCCTCGCCCTCGGCATGCTCTCCTGCATCCGCCGCGCCTTCGATCTCCTCCGGGAGCATTACGGCATCGCCATGGATCTGGCCTCGGTGCCGGCCGAGGATCCGGCGGTCTACGCCATGCTCTGCGAGGCCGATGCGATCGGCGTTTTCCAGGTGGAGAGCCGGGCCCAGATGTCGATGCTGCCGCGGCTGCGGCCCCGCTGCTTCTACGATCTGGTGATCGAGGTGGCGATCGTCCGTCCCGGACCGATCCAGGGCGACATGGTGCACCCCTATCTTCGCCGTCGTACCGGTCGCGAGCCGGTCGCATATCCCTCGAGGGAGCTCGAGGCGGTGCTCGGCCGGACGCTGGGGGTACCGCTCTTCCAGGAGCAGGCGATGAAGATCGCCATGGTCGCCGCCGGTTTCACCGCCGCCGAGGCGGACGGGCTCAGGCGCGCCATGGCCGCCTTCCGGCGCCGGGGCGCCCTCGACCGCTATCGGGCCCGCTTCGTCGATGGCATGCTGGCCCGCGGCTACGCCCGGGAGTTCGCCGAACGCTGCTTCCGCCAGATCGAGGGCTTCGGCTATTACGGGTTTCCGGAGAGCCACGCCGCCAGCTTCGCTCATCTGGTCTACGTCTCGGCCTGGCTCAAACGTCACTGGCCGGAGGTTTTCTGCGCCGCCATCCTCAACGCCCAGCCGATGGGCTTCTATGCGCCGGCGCAGCTCGTTCGCGACGCCCGCGAACACGGTGTCGAGGTTCGTCCGGTGGACGTCTCGCACAGCTTCTGGGATTGCTCCCTGGAGCCGCCGGGAGGGCGTCGGGGACCACCGAAGATGGCCGTCCGGCTCGGCTTTCGCATGATCAAGGGGTTCCGGGAAGAAGAGGCCCGGCGGCTGGTGGCGGCACGCCACCGCCCCTGGCACGATCTCGCCGATCTGCATCGGCGCAGCGGTCTCTCCCGGACCGCTCTCGAGGTTCTGGCGGAGGCCGACGCCTTCCGTTCCCTGGGGCTCGATCGCCGGCGGGCGCTGTGGGCGGTGCAGGCTCTTTCCGAGGCTCCCCTGCCGCTGTTCGCCCACGCCGAGCGGCGCCGGCGGCCGGATTCCGACGCGCCGCCCGTGGAGGGGGGCGAGGAGCCCCGGCCGCTGCTGCCCGAGGCATCCCTCGGTGAGGAAGTGGTCGAGGATCATGCCCGTCTGCGGCTTTCGCTGCGGGCCCATCCCCTGGCGCTGCTGCGCGATACCCTGCATCGAAAGGGAGTGATCACCGCCCGCGGGCTCTTGGAACGGGCGCCCGGGGAACGGGTGACGACCGCCGGTCTGGTGGTCGTCCGGCAGCGACCGGGCAGCGCCGGGGGGATCGTCTTCCTCACCCTCGAGGACGAGACCGGCTTCGCCAATCTGGTGGTCCGGGCGAAGCTGTTCGAGGCCTTCCGGCCGGTGCTGATGGGTGCCCGCCTGCTGGCCGCACGCGGCCGCATCCAGCGCGAGGGTACGGTGCTGCATCTGGTGGCCGAACGTCTCTTCGACTGGACGCCGATGCTCCTCCGGCTGGTCGAGGACACGACCGGACCGACCCCGTCGCGGGTCGCGGCGATCGCCCGCAAGCTGCCCGAGGGGCGCAATTTCAGGTGACGGCCGGCGCCCGCCGATGCCGTTGCCGTGTCAGCGCACCGTTTCGAGTTCGCCGAAGCGTACCGGCATGATTTCCGAGACCCGGCTGCGCCCCGTCGGATCCTTCTCCACCAGGCTGAGCTTCTGCTCGTCGGCGAGACCGGCGGGCAGCACCATGCGTCCGCCGGGGGCGAGCTGCTCGATCAGGGCGGCGGGTACCAGCTCCGCACCGGCGGTCACCAGGATCCGGTCGAAGGGGGCGTGTTCCGGCCAGCCCAGCGAGCCGTCGCCGACGCGGATCGTGATGTTGCCGTAACCCAGCTCGCGCAGCCGCTCCTCGGCCGCCGTCGCCAGCTCCTCGATGATCTCCACCGTGAACACCTCCCCGGCGAGATCCGCCAGGACCGCCGCGTGATAGCCGAGCCCGGTGCCCACCTCGAGGACGCGATGCCCGGGACCGATCTGCAGCAGATCGGTCATCACGGCGACGATGAAGGGCTGCGAAATCGTCTTGTCGAAGCCGATCGGCAGCGGCGAATTGTTGTAGGCGAAGGGCTTGAGGACATCGGGCACGAACAGGTGACGGGGAACCCGCAGCATCGCCTCGAGCACCCGTGGATCGAGCCGGCTCTTGCCGAGCTCCGCCGCCGACAGGTCGGTGTAGATTTCGACCACTTCCACCATGTGCCGGCGGAGAATGGCGTAATGCTCCTCCCGCATCTGCATGGCCGCTCGCGCCTCCGAAGTCGGGCCGGAACCGCACCGCCACGGCGGTCGGCCCTTCGCCCCTGTCTCCTCCGCACGCCATGTCCGGCCGTCCCCGGAACGCGAATCCCTCGGGCCCGTCCGGGCTCCGGCGTCGCCGCTCCTTTGTAGCATAGGAAGGCGCCGCCTTGTCAGCCCGAGAATCGCCGCGGCCCCGCCCGTCCCGCTACCCGGGGGGCGGAATCGCCGATCAGTCGCTGCGGTGCGTTTTTTCGCGGCGCTCGTGCCGCTCCTGCGCTTCGATGCTCAAGGTGGCGATGGGCCGTGCCTCGAGGCGGCGGATGCCGATCGGCTCGTTGGTTTCCTCGCAGTAGCCGTAGGTCCCGTCCTCGATGCGTTTGAGAGCGGCCTCGATCTTGTTGAGCAGCTTGCGTTCGCGATCGCGGGTGCGGAGCTCGAAGTAGCGCTGCATCTCGCTCGAGGCCCAGTCGGTGGTGTCCGCCGGGCGATCGGTCTCCTCCTGGAGCTGGCGCAGGGTGAGACCCGAGCCCCGCAGGATTTCCTCCCGCCAGCGCAACAGCTTGCGCCGGAAGTATTCCCGCTGGCGCGGGTTCATGTACGGCTCGTCTTCACTCGGACGATACTCGTCGGTGATATCGACCGTCATCGACCCTCCTCGGCACCACCCGCCGCGAACCGGCCGCGGTCCCCCGGCCGGCTGCCGGCCGGTCCGCACAATTCCTTTGCGCGCAGGCCATTAGCGCATATGGTTCGGCACTGGCAATACGCGGGATGCGGAAACCCCGCCAGTTCTTCATCCGGGTACGGTGGTCGGGTCCGTGGGCCTACCCGGGTATCGCCCGCACAGCGGGCAGTCGATCCGTCGCGGCACCCGGAGATGGTCGAAGCGGCAGCGCCGTGCGTCATAGAGCAGCAGCCGGCCCGACAGGGACTCGAAGCCACCCAGCAGCTCCTTGATCACCTCCACCGCCTGCAGGGTCCCCATCACCCCGGCGGCGGGGCCGAGCACACCGCCCTGGGCGCAGCTCGGCAGGGCGTCGGCGGGGGGCGGTTCGGGAAACAGGCAGGCGAAACAGGGATGAGGCGGGCCGAGATGGGCCTTGTAGGTGGTGAGCTGACCGTCCATGCCCTGGACGGCGGCACTCACGAGCGGGATGCCGGCGGCCAGGCAGGCGGCGTGGACGGCGCTCCGGGTGGCGAAATTGTCGCTGCCGTCGGCGACGATATCGTAGTGCCGGACGAGCTCGGCCGCATTGTCCGCCGTCAGCCGCCGTTCCTCGATCCGCAGATCGAGATCGGGCGCGAGCGCCCGCAGCCGGGCGGCTGCCGCGGCGACCTTGGAACGTCCGAGATCGGCGGTGGCGAACAGGATCTGGCGGTGGAGATTGCTCCGATCGACGCGATCGCCGTCGACCAGCCCGAGACCGCCGATGCCGGCGGCGGCGAGATAGAGGAGCAGCGGCGAGCCGAGACCGCCGGCGCCGATCACCAGCACCCGCGCCCGCCGCAACCTGGCCTGGCCCGCGCCGCCCACTTCGGGCAGCACGATCTGGCGTGCGAAGCGCTCGATCTCGTCTTCGGAAAGAGTCATGACAGGCGGCCGCGCTTCTCCGCAGGGACCCGCCGGTCCCGCGGGATCCGGGGGCGCCGGCGTCGTCGTTAACCGGATGTTAACCATGCCCGGGGATATTTGCGTCGTCCGGAGACGACGGCAAGGAGTGGCGAGCGTGCCCGAGGACAAGACGGCGGTGGCCCTGCGTTACGATCCGGGGGCCGGCGAACTGCCCTGCGTGACGGCGCGCGGTCGCGGACTGATCGCCGAACAGATCCTCGAGCTGGCGGCCGAGCACGGCATTCCCGTCCGCCGCAATCCCGATCTCGCGCAACTGCTCGCCCGCCTGGCGCCGGGCACCGCCATTCCCGCCGAGGCCTTCGCCGCCGTCGCCGCCATTCTGGCGGCGCTCTACCGGCTCGACACCGAGGGGCCGGCGGCGGCCTCCGCGGGCGGGGAGTAGGGCGATGGGCGGACACCATCGGGACGGTCCTTCCGACGCCGGGCCGACGGAGGGGCTGATCGCGCTCCTGGAGGCGGCGACCGGGGCGGTGGCCCGTGTCCGGGCCGCGCTGGCCGCCGGCGAAACGCCGGACCTCCAGGCGACCGCGGAGCTCGTCGACCGGGCCCTGGCGGCCCTGGGCGGTGCCACCGAAGGGCAGCTTCCCGCCGCCCGTCTCAAGCTCCTCGGACTGCTCGACGAGGTCTCCGCCCTGGTGGTCGAGGCCACCGAGATCCGCGGCGAGCTCGCCGCCCGGCTCGGTGGGCTGAGTGCGAGACGGCGGGCGATCGCCGCCTACGCCGGCAATCGCGGCGGGGGCTGAGCGGGATGGCGGAAACGCCCACGCTCCTGGGGCTGGACACGATCCTGGCGCTGGCCCTGGTGCTCGGCCTCCTGCTGTTGCTGGCTGCGGCGCTGCGCTGGCTCGCGCCGCGGCTGTCGATGGGCCCCGGTGGCGGCCAGCGGATCGAGCTCCTGGCTTCGCGGATGCTGGACAACCGCAGCCGCGCGAGCCTCCTGCGCTGTGCCGGGAGATGCTATCTGGTGGTCACCACCGGCGGTGGGGTCTGTGTCCTCGACAGCTACCCGGAGGAGAACCGAGCGACGGGCGAGGAGGCCCGTGCCGGTGATCGCTAGCCTCCTTCGGACGCTGTCGCCCGCCCTGCCGCTGCTGCTCCTGTCGCCGGCGGTCGGGGCCCAGTCCCTGACCCTCGATCTCGGTGCCGATCAGGGCAGCCTCACCGGTCAGCTCGTCCGCCTCGTGCTGCTGATCACCGGGCTGAGCCTGGCGCCCTCGGTCCTGGTGATGGTCACCTCCTTCACCCGCATCGTCATTGCCCTTTCCTTCCTGCGCAGCGCCATCGGCCTCCAGCAGTCGCCACCCAACGTGGTCCTCCTGGGTCTCGCCCTTTTCCTGACCTTCTTCGTCATGGCCCCGACCTTCGAACGCTCCTGGAAGGAGGGCATCGAGCCGCTGATGCGCGAGGAAATCGACACCGCCACCGCCCTCGACCGCTCGGCGGCGCCGTTCCGCAGCTTCATGCTGAAGCAGACACGGGAGAAGGATCTCGCCCTGTTCTACGGGATCGCCGGAATCGAACCCGGCGAGGATCCGCTGGCCACGCCCTATCGGGTGCTGGTGCCGGCCTTCATGATCAGCGAGCTGCGAAAGGCCTTCGAGATCGGATTCCTGCTCTATCTGCCGTTCCTGGTGATCGATCTGGTGATCGCCTCGATCCTGATGTCCATGGGCATGATGATGCTGCCGCCGGTGATGATCTCGATGCCCTTCAAGCTCATCTTCTTCGTGCTCGTCGACGGCTGGTATCTGGTGGTCGGCAATCTCGTCGAAGGCTTCGGCTGACGGGGGGCGCGGCCGCGGTCCGGCGGCGCTCAGGCCGCGGCGAGAGATTCCGCGACGCCACTCTCGGCGGCGAGATCGAGGAAGGTGAAGCGGTCCCGCAGCGTCCGCGCATAGCGGAGGGCGTTGCGGTGGAAATCGTCCGACCAGCCGAGGTCGGCCGGCCGCCGTGGCGCGCCGGCGGCCCGGAGAACGGCTTCGAGCCGGGCCGGGGGAACGGCGACGGCCGACAGGCGCGCCGTGAGGTGCGGCCAGATCTCCCGCAGCCGTTCGGTGAGCTCGGCGGCGCGTCGGCCATCCAGGAACTTGGGCGCGAAGGCTTCCCAGCAGGATCGGCCGAGCTCGACACCGAAATGCGCCTCCAGATCGGCCCGGCGGATCGTGGTCGGGCGCAGCTCCGGTGGTCCCGCCGCCAGCATCCGCTCCTGGAGGCGGGCCATGGTCAGGGTGGTGACCGCGATCTGTTCACCGTGCAGCGGCGCCGGCGCTCGGGCCGGCGCCATCATCTCCGCATAATGGCCGAGCAGATGCTCGCCCTGGCTGGCCGGCTGGCTGCCGCCGCAGAGGGTCATTCCCAGCCCCGAGAGGACGAGGGTGCGCACGAGACGGCGGACGGCCTCGCGGTCGCCCGTCACCAGGGCCGCGGCACCGGCCAGCAGCTCGGGTTCGTCGGCCGCCAGCAGGGCGAAGGGAGCTTCGCGGTAGGGGGTGCCGAGCAGCATGTGGGACAGCAGCCAATCGCGCTGCGCGGTGCTCCGGCAGAGACTGTCGCCGAGGCCGGCGCGGATCAGCCGTACCGGTGCCGCCGCCAATACTTCGAGATCGAAGAACGCCCCCGCCGGCGGGACGGCGGACAGCGACCGCTTGTGACCGTCGACGGTGAGCGCCGCGTTGCCCGAGACGTAACCGTTCATCGAGGGGGCGGTGGCGAACACCGCATAGGGGCGGCCGAGCCGGGCGGCGACGAACTTGCAGAGGTCGTTGACGGTGCCCGCACCCACCGCCACCAGCCCGCTGCAGCCGCGGGCTTCGCGGAGGATGCGCTCGCCGGTGGCGAGATCGGCACGGGGCCGCTCGGGCAGCCGCAGCACCTCCGGGGGCCTCGGGCGGGCGAGGGCGGCGACCACCCGCCCGCCCAGCGCCCGCTCGGTGTCGGGATCGAGGACGACGGCGAGCCGCGGACCGAGCCCGAGCTCCTCGACGAGGGCGGCCTCGCTGCCGGCGAGACTGTCGGCGAGGACGACGCGCAGCGGCGGTACGGTGAGGGGGCGACCGTCCTCGGGATCACGGAACCGGCCCGCGAGGAGCGCCGCCAGCGGGTCCGCCCCCGCGCCCCCGGTCACGGCGGGGGAGGGGGGGCGCTCCGGCTCAGCCGGCCGCGGCACCTTCCGCTCGCAACTCTTCCGGCCGCTTGTTGGTGACCCCGTGGGCCAGCGCCGCTTCGAGGAAGGGATCGAGCTCGCCGTCGAGGACCGCCTGGGCGTTGCCGGTCTCGATCCCGGTGCGCAGATCCTTGACCATCTTGTAGGGGTGGAGGACGTAGGAGCGGATCTGATGTCCCCAGCCGATGTCCGTCTTCTGGGCTTCCTGGGCCTCCTGCTCGGCCCGCCGCTTCTGCAGCTCGAGCTCGTAGAGGCGGGCCTTGAGCATGGCCATCGCCTGCGCCCGGTTGCGGTGCTGGGAACGGTCGTTCTGGCACTGGACGACGATGCCGGTGGGCAGATGGGTGATGCGGACCGCCGAATCGGTCCGGTTGACGTGCTGCCCGCCGGCGCCCGAAGCGCGGTAGGTGTCGATCTTGAGGTCCTTCTCCTCGATCTCCACCTGGATCGAATCGTCGATCACCGGATACACCCAGACGCTGGCGAAGCTGGTGTGACGTCGGGCCTGGCTGTCGAAGGGCGAGATCCGGACCAGCCGGTGGACCCCCGATTCGCGCTTCAGCCAGCCATAGGCGTTGTCGCCCACGATCTTGATGGTGGCCGATTTGATCCCCGCCTCTTCGCCCGGCGTCTCCTCGACCAGTTCCACCTTGTAGCCGTGCGCTTCGGCCCAGCGGGTGTACATGCGCAGGAGCATCGCCGCCCAGTCCTGGGACTCGGTGCCGCCGGCACCGGCGTTGATCTGGAGATAGCAGTCGTTGGCGTCGGCCTCGCCGGAGAGCAGGCTTTCGAGCTGCAGCCGCCGGACCCGGTCACGGAGTTCGGCGAGCTCCCGGCCGATCTCGGCGAGGGTCGCCTCGTCCTCCTCGGCCTCGGCCAGCTCGGCGAGATCGACCGCGTCCCCGAGCGCCTTCTCGAGCGCCTGTTGACGCTCGATGGCCTGGGCCAGACGCGTCCGTTCGCGCATCAGCTTCTGGGCCCGGTCCGGATCCTCCCAGAGTTTCGGATCCTCGGCCAGGCTGTCGAGTTCCTGAAGACGGAGAACCGCCCGATCCCAGTTAAAGATGCCTCCGCAGCAGAGTCAGCCCCTGCCTGATTTCGTCCACCAGATGGGCATGTTCGGCGCGCATGATCTTCCTCTCGTCTCCTCGTTCGGACCCCGGCGGGACGCCGGTCAGTAGAGACCGCGGGTTCCCGAGTCCAGACCCGGCAGATCGTCGGGCAGACCGTCCCTCGCCGTCAGGGTGGACGGGCTCGTCTTAACAGGCTCGGTACCGGGCAGGAAGGCCTCGACGATCACTCGCTCGCTGTCCGGTCCGGGAAGCAGCCCGGTGTCGGCGTCGATGCGGACGTTGACCACTCCCGGCGGCATGCGGAACGGTGTCGGTGGCCGACCCTCGAGGGCCTCGCCCATGAACGCCTTCCAGATGGGCAGGGCGGCGCTGGCTCCGGTCTCCCGGGGGCCCAGGCTTTTCGGGGTATCGAAACCGACCCACACGCCGACCACCAGATCGGGCGAAAAGCCCAAGAACCAGGCGTCGCGGCTGTCGTTGGTGGTTCCCGTCTTGCCCGCCAGCGGCCGCCCGAGCTCACGGGCCCGGCGGCCGGTGCCACGCTCGACGACCCCTTCGAGCATGTGGACGATCTGGTACGCGATCCGCGGATCGACAACCTGCTCGCGCCGTTCGGGCGGGGCGGGTGGCGGCCCGCCGTCCCAGACCTCGCTCCGACAACCCTCGCAGGGGCGGGTATCGGCGGCGAGCACGGTCCCGCCGAAACGGTCCTGGATCCGCTCGACGAACACCGGTTCCACCCGTCGGCCGCCGTTGACCAGCATCGCGTAGGCGGTGGTCAGGCGCAGCAGCGTCACCTCGTTGGAGCCGAGGGCCGAGGAAAGGAGAGGCGTCATGCCCTCGCCGATGCCGAAGCGCTCCGCCACCCCGATGATCCGCGACATGCCGATCTCCTGGGCGAGACGGACGGTCATCAGGTTGCGCGACTTTTCGAGACCGAGGCGCAGGGTCGACGGACCGTAGAACCTGTCGCTGTAATTGGCCGGCTTCCATTTCGGCAGCCCCGGTCCCTGATCGACCACGATCGGTGCGTCGAGGACGATGCTGGCCGGGGTCATGCCGGCCTCCAGCGCCGCCAGATAGACGAAGGGCTTGAAGGCGGATCCCGGCTGTCGTTCGGCCTGGGTGGCGCGGTTGAACTGGCTCTGCCGGAAGCTGAAGCCGCCACTCATGGCCAGGACACGGCCGGTGTGCGGGTCCATGGCGACCAGCGCGCCCTCGACCTCGGGTCGCTGCCGGAGGGCATAGCGACCTTCCTCCTCGAGCGCCTCGACCAGGACGACGTCGCCCGGGGCGAGGATCTCGGTCGCCGCCCGGGGCGCGGCGCCGGGCCGGCCCTCCTCGTCGACCGGACGGGCCCAGGCGAGTCCGTCGAGCGGCAGCGCGCCGGTGGTGCCGTCGGCGAAGCCCAGCTCGGCCCCGCGGGCATCGGCGTCGAGGACCACCGCCTTGCGCCAGTGGAGGAGATCGAAGCCCGGATCGAACCGTGCGAGCTCTTCCCGCCAGTCGGCCCCCTCGCCGAGTTCGATCCGCCCCGCCGGACCGCGCCAGCCGCCACGGCGGCGGTCGTAGGCGGAGAGGCCGTCCCTGAGCACCCGGTCGGCGATGTCCTGCAGTCGTGGCAGCACCGTCGCCCGAACCGACAGTCCGCCTTCGTAGAAACCTTCCTCGCCGAAGCGTTCGACCAGCCGCCGCCGGACCTCTTCGACGAAGAAGTCGGCGCGGGCGATCTCGGTCGCCGCCCGCTCGCGCAGCAGGAGCGGTTCGCCGCGGGCCGCCTCGGCCTCGCCGGGGGTGATGTAGCCGTCCTCCAGCATCCGCCCGATGACGTAGTCGCGGCGCTCGTAGGCCGCCTCCGGATTGCGCTCGGGATCGTAGCGCGACGGGGCCTTGGGCAGACCGGCGAGGAACGCCGCCTCGCCGATCGTGAGCTCGTCCAGCGATTTGTCGAAATAGTTGAGCGCCGCCGCCGCCACGCCGTAGGAACGGCGACCGAGGAAGATCTGGTTGAGATAGAGCTCGAGAATGTGCTCCTTGGTGAAGGTGCGCTCCATCCGGATGGCGAGAATCGCCTCCTTGATCTTGCGCTCGATCGAGACCTCGTTGCTGAGCAGGAAGTTCTTGGCCACCTGCTGGGTGATGGTCGAGGCCCCCACCGGGCGGCGGTTCTGGCGGAGGCGCTGGATGTTGTCGATCACCGCCCGGAGGATGCCGAGCGGATCGATGCCGAAATGGCGGTAGAAATTCTTGTCCTCGGCGGCGACGAAGGCGTTCTTGATCCGGGCCGGGATCGCCGAGGCGGGCACGAAGACCCGCTTTTCGCGGGCGTACTCCGCGAGCAGGCGGCCGTCGCCGGCGTGGATGCGGGTCACCGTCGGCGGGCGGTAATCGGCGAGCTGACGGTAGTCGGGCAGGTCCCGGCCGTACTCCCAGACCAGATAGGCGAGGACCCCGCCGGCCACCAGGAGGAGGATCAGCGCCGTCAGGGCCAGTCGTGCAATCAGCCGGAAAAGGCGGCTCGTCATCGCTCCGGGCTTTCGGCTCGGGCCAGTTCCCACGGGCCGGTTCACAGCGGCGGCTTCAGGGCGTCGAAATACCGGTCGACGGCCCGCCGGACGGCCACCGCCACCCGCTGGCGATAGCCGGCCTGGGTCAGAAGCGCCGCGTTCCGCTCGTTGGAGAGATAGCCGAGTTCGACGAGAACGGAAGGGGTCTCCGGCGATTTGAGGACGACGAAGCCGGCGAAGCGGCGGTTGCGGCGCAGCAGGCGGGTGACCCGGCCGAGTTCCTCGGTCAGGAGCTCGGCGAAGTCGATCGAGCGGTTGTTGGTTTCCCTCCAGGCGAGATCGATCAGGATGCTGGCGACGATCGGGTCCTGACCGGTGAGATCGACGCCGGCCAGGATGTCGACCTTGTTTTCCTTGCGTGCGAGCCGTGCCGCCTCGGCATCCGAGGCGGTCTCCGACAGGGTGTAGACGGAGGCGCCCGAGATCGCCGGATCGGCGATGCTGTCGGCGTGGAGGGAGATGAAGAGATCGGCGTCGCGGGCCTGCGCCATCCGCACCCGTTCCCGGAGGGGTATGAAGCGATCGTCGGTGCGGGTGAGGAAGACCCGGTAGCGATCGCTCTTCTCGAGTTCCCGTGCCACCGCCTGGGCGAAGGCCAGGGTGACCTCCTTTTCATCGACGCCGTTGACGCCGCGGGTCCCGGGATCGACGCCGCCGTGTCCGGGGTCGAGGACGATCACGTAGGTCTCGGGCCGCGGTCGCACCACCGGTGGTGCCGCCGGGGCGATGTCGGCGAGCTCGCGTCCGGTGCCGGGCCGCGGCACCGGAAGCGGCGGCGACCGCCGGCGGTCCGCGGCCACCGCCGGCGGCTGGGGGGGAGGTCGCAGGCGGGGAACGAGATCGATCACGAGGCGCCAGTAGCGGCTGCTGGCCGAGGGCGGCAGCAGGCGGCTGGCGGCGACCGAGAAGGGCTCGCGGATGTCCACCACCAGGCGGGACGCACCCGGCCGCAGCCGTCCGTAGCGCTGGCCGGTGGCGAGCCCCCGCGGGCGGGCCAGCGGATCGGGGCGGACCCGCCAGCGGACCTCCGGCAGTTCGACCACCAGCCGCGGCGGCGCCTCGAGGGCGCGGACCTTGAAACCGGTGCGCCGGCTCATATCCATAACGATACGGGTGCGCGGCCCGTGGACGCCGAAGCGGATGCCCAGGACCTGGGGCGGATCGTTGGCGGCGCCGGCGGCCGGCGGCGGGGACAGCATCAACCCGAACGCGAGAACCAGCCCGAAGGCCGAGGCGAGCCGGACCCGTTCCGGTCCGGCCGCGACCTTCAGCAGACGGAGGGTCCGCACGCAACCCGAAATCATCGGCTGGTCTTGTCCCGTTCGCAGGTCCGATGCAGCGAAGCCGACGGCTGTCCGGCGCGACATTAACGGATTGTGGCCCCTCGGGACAGGGTCTATAGTGAACGTCGAGATGGAACGGGATCGTCTATTCAATCCGGGCGTGGGTTCGCTGGAGGAGCCGCCCGGGCAGGCATCCGCATCCCGCTTCGTTCTCGATACGGATGTGCATTCGCCGCCGGGTGCGCCCGAGAACCCGGAACGGGTCGCGCCGTGGACGGGTACCGGAGCCGCGCCGTATGCGCTGCCGTGCCCGGCCTGCCGCACCGAACGACGGCCACCCATCCGGCTGTCCGCGCCCGTACGGAGCGGGACAGTCCGACAACCTGCAATACACGGCCGCTTCCGACCGCATTGCCGGACGGCACCGTCGGGGCGGTCTTCGGAGCTTTCCACTGATGACCAAACGCATGCTCATCGACGCGACCCATCCGGAGGAGACCCGGGTGGTGATCGCCGACGAAGACCGGTTGCTCGACTTCGACGTCGAAATCGCCAGTAAACGCCAGCTCAAGGGCAACATCTATCTCGCCAAGGTGACCCGGGTCGAACCCTCGCTGCAGGCCGCCTTCATCGACTACGGTGGCAATCGCCACGGTTTCCTGCCCTTCAGCGAGATCCACCCCGACTACTACCAGATCCCCCAGGCCGACCGAGAGGAACTGGAGAAGCTCGAACGGGAGCTCGAAAGCCGCGCTGCCGCCGAGGGCGAGAGCGAGGAGAACGGCAACGGCACGACGCTGACCCACGATGCCGAGGAAGAGACCGCCGACGTGCTCGACGAGATCGCCCGCCGGCGGGCGAAGATCCTCCGTTCCTACCGTATCCAGGAGGTGATCCGCCGGCGGCAGATCATGCTGGTCCAGGTGGTCAAGGAGGAACGTGGCAGCAAGGGGGCGGCGCTGACGACCTATCTGTCGCTGGCCGGCCGCTATTGCGTGCTGATGCCCAACACCCCGCGCGGCGGCGGCATCAGCCGCAAGATCACCAACCCCGACGACCGCAAGCGCCTCAAGAAGATCGCCCAGGAGCTCGATGTTCCGGAAGGGATGGGGCTGATCATCCGCACCGCCGGGCAGGAACGCAGCAAGGCGGAGATCCGGCGCGATTACGACTATCTCCTGCGGCTGTGGAACGAGATCCGGGAGACGACCCTCGAGAGCGTCGCCCCCTGCCTGATCTACGAGGAGGGCAATCTCGTCAAACGGGCGCTCCGGGATCTCTACAGTCGGGACATCAGCGAGGTCTGGGTGGAAGGCGAGGAGGCCTACCGGGCCGCCCGCCGGCTGATGCAGATCATGACCCCGAGCCGCGCCCGCCACGTCAAGCTCTACAAGGAGGAGATCCCGCTCTTCGTCCGCTACGGCATCGAGGACCAGCTCGACGCCATCATGAGCCCGGTGGTCGAGCTGCCCTCGGGCGGCTCGATCGTCGTCCACACCACCGAGGCGCTGACGGCGATCGACGTCAATTCCGGCCGTTCCACCCGCGAGCGCCACATCGACGAGACCGCTCTCAAGACCAATCTCGAGGCGGCCGACGAAATCGCCCGTCAGCTCCGGCTGCGGGATCTCGCCGGGCTCATCGTCATCGACTTCATCGACATGAGCGAGCAGCGGCATCAGCGCCAGGTGGAGCGCCGCCTGCGCGAGGCGCTCAAGACCGACCGGGCGCGGCTCCAGGTGGGACGGATCTCGAGCTTCGGCCTCCTGGAACTGTCGCGCCAGCGGTTGCGGCCGAGCCTGCAGGAGCTGTCCACCAAGGTCTGTCCGGTCTGCCTCGGCCAGGGCATGGTGCGCTCCACGGAAGGCATCGCCCTCCAGGCGCTGCGGCGGATCCAGGAAGAGGGCATCAAGAACGAGGCGGCGGCACTCAAACTGCTGGTGCCGGTGGATGTCGCCATCTATCTGCTCAACCGCAAACGCGAGACCCTGGCCCATCTCGAGAAACGCTACGGGCTGCGGGTCGAGGTGGCGGTCGACGAGCATCTGGCACCCCACGGCCTGGCCCTCGAAGTGGTGGAGAAGCGGGAGGAGCCGGAAGCCGAGATCGAAGCCGAAGCCGAACCGGCGGCCAAGGCCGGCGAAAAGGGGGAAACCGCCGAGGAAGGCGGCCGCCGCCGTCGCCGCCGCCGTCGCCGCCGCCGCCCGGGCGAGAGCCGCGAGGAAGCGGCCGCGGCCGAGGCGGCCGCCGAGCAGGCGGAGAAGCGGGCCGAACCGGGCGAGGGCGGCACCGTTCCGGCCGAGCCGGTGGAGACCGCGGCCGAGGAAGTCCCTGCCGCGCCGCGCCGGCGCCGGCGTCGCCGGCGGACCCGCAAGGAGGACAAGGTGGAGGCGGCCCCCGCACCCGCCGCTGCCGGGTCCGAGCCCGCGGCCGCCGAACCCGAGCCGGCCGCCGACTCCGCACCCGCCATCGAGGAGGAGAGCACCGCGCCACCGATGGCGGTCGAGGTTCCGGTCGGCGAGACGCCGCCGGCGGCCGGCGCCTCGGAATTGCCGGCGGGCCCGGGCGAGCCGCTGGTCGCCACCGTCCTCGAGCGCAACGGTCCGGTGGAGCGGGGCGAAGAACCGATTCACGAGACGGTGGATTCCGGTCCGCCGAGGATGGGGGCGAGGGCGGAGCCACCGGAACGGGCGGAGGCCGAGGTCGGCGAGGCCCGGTCGGAGCGAGGTGAGGAAGCTCCGCGCCGGACCGGTTGGTGGAGCCGCTGGCTGCGCTGAAGCGGGCTTCAGCCGTCGGTCGCGACCCGCCCCGCTTCGGCGAGGCGGCGGCGCAGCCAGGGAACCAGGCGGCGGCAGGCTTCGGCCACCACCGCCTCCTCGGCGGCGAAGGAAAAGCGCAGGAAACGGGCGCCCCGTACCGGATCGAAATCGTCACCCGGGGTCGTGGCGACGCCGATGTCCTCGAGCATGCGGCGGCTGATCTCGGTCGCATCGCCGCCCAGCCCGGCGATGTCGGCATAGATGTAGAAGGCGCCGTCGGGCGGGGCCGTGCGGGCGAGGCCGGCTTCCCGCAGCGCGGCCAGCAGCCGGTCGCGGTTGCGGCGGTAGCGGGCGATCCGGCCGTCGAGTTCGGCGAGGTCGCGGAACGCTCCGAGGGCCGCGTGCTGCGAAATGGTGGGTGGGGCGATGAACAGGTTCTGGGCGAGGCGCATCGCCGGTGCGCACAGATCCTCGGGCAGCACCATCCAGCCCAGCCGCCAGCCGGTCATGCAGAAGAACTTCGAGAAGCTGTTGACGACGATCGCCCGATCGTCGTGGCGCAGCACGGTTTCGGCCGGCGCCTCGTAGGTGATGCCGTGATAGATCTCGTCGCTCACGAGCCGCACCCCGTGGTCGCGGCACCAGCGGGCGAGACGCCCCAGTTCCGCACCCGGCAGCATGGTGCCGGTGGGATTGGCGGGGCTGGCGACGATCAGCCCGTCGAGGGGGCCGGCCCGCGCCAGCAGTTCCGGGGTGGGCTGGAAACGTTCCTCGAAGCCCACCGGGAGGGCGACGACCTCGATGCCGAGGGCCTCCAGGATGTTGCGGTAGGCGGGATAGCCGGGTTCCGCGAGAGCGACCCGATCGCCGACGTCGAAGGCGGCGAGGAAGGCGAGGACGAAGGCCCCGGAGGCGCCCACCGTGAGGGCGATCCGTGCTGGCGGCGGTTCGACCCCGTAGCGGTCGCGGTAGTGACGGGCGATGCGTTCCCGGAGGGCCGGCAGGCCGAAGGCCTCGCTGTACCCGAGCGACGTCCCGGCGAGGGCGGTACGGGCGGCCTCGACGGCCGAGGCGGGGGGGCCGCCGCCCGGTTCACCGACCTCGAGATGCAGCACATCGGCGCCGGCGGCGGCCCGCGCGTTGGCCGCCTCCAGTACCTCCATGACGATGAAGGGGGCGATCTCGCTTCGCTTCGAACGTTTCATCCGCCGCGGCCTTTTTCCAGATTCGTTCGGCTCCTATATCTCTCGGCGTCAGATTGTCACCGGGTGCGCGGGTTCGCCAGTGCCGCAGCGGCGAGATCGCGGGCGCGTGAAGCGCCGACACCCGCAGGCGGGAGGGTGCGGATGGCGTGGCTGCGGGGGTTGACGATCTGCCTGGTTCTCTTGGTGACGGCCCTGCCGGCGCTGGCCCAGGGCGTGATCCGCGACGACGAGACGGAGCGCTATCTGCGGCGTCTCGCCGATCCGCTGCTCGAGGCCGCGGGCCTGCGCCCGGAGGATCTGCGGCTGTTCATTCTCGCCGATCCCCGTCTCAATGCCTTCGTCGCCGGCGGTCAGAACCTGTTCCTCTTCACCGGGCTCGTCGAAGCCGCCGAGACCCCGGAACAGCTCGCCGGCGTGATCGCCCACGAAATCGGCCACATCGCCGGCGGGCATCTCACACGCATGGTGCGGGCCGGTGAGCAGGCCGGCCGGCAGGCGCTCATCGGCGCCCTGCTCGGCATCGCCGCCGCGGTCGCCGGGGCCCCGCAGCTCGGAACCGCGGCGATCGTCGGTTCCCAGAGCCTGGCCCGGCAGCGGATGCTGACCTTCACCCGGGCCCAGGAACAGGCGGCGGATCAGGCGGCGGTCACCTATCTGGCGGCGGTCGGCATGTCGCCGCGTGGCCTGCTCGAATTCATGCGGATCCTGGATACCCGCGTGCGGGGCATCGCCGGTCGCGGCGCCGAGTTCCTGCGGACCCATCCGCTGACCCGCGATCGGATCCGGTTTCTGGAAAACCGGGTGGCGGGTGCAGCGCCGGAAGAGGAGGGCGATCCGGCGCTGGCCGCCGAGCATCGGCGGGTCGTGGCCAAGCTCCGCGGCTTCCTCGCACCACCGCAAGAGGTGCGCCGGCGCTATCGGGGCGAAGATTTCGCGAGCCGCTACGCCCGCGCCATCGCCCTCTATCGGGACCTCCAGTTCGAGGCCTCGATGGCGCTGCTCGACGGGCTGCGCGTCGAACGTCCCGCGGATCCCTATCTCCTCGAGCTCCGCGCCCAGTTCCTGTTCGAACGCGGCAGGATCGCCGAAGCCGAGCCGCTGTACCGCGAGGCGTTGCGGTACAGGCCCGATTCGGCCCTCATCCGGGTCGCCTTCGCCCGCACTCTTATCGAACAGGAGGTCCCCGAAAAACTGCCGGAGGCGCGGGCGGCGCTGCGCGAGGCGATCCGGCTCGATCCCCTGTACGCGCCCGCCTATCGTCTCCTGGGGGTGGTGGCGGGCCGCCTCGGCGAGGCGGGGGAGTCCTACCTGGCGCTCACCGAATGGGCGGTGCTCCGTCACAACAAGCGCGACGCCGAGCTCTATCTGCGGCGCGCGGAGGAGCGGATCGGCCCCGATCAGCGGGACCGTATCCGCCTCGAGGATCTCAGACGGGTCGTGGCCGAGCTTCCCGAACCGCGCGCCCGGCGCCGCTGAAACCTCTTGCAAAGGCCGGAGCGAAAAGCCAGATTCGAGAGTGCCGAAAGGCTTGCAACAGCTCGATCGTCGAGATGAGCACAGCAGGCTTGGAGGTGAGCCATGGCGAACTTCGGCAGCAAGCTGACCCGTCAGTGGCACGATGCGGTCAACGTGCTGTTCGGTCTCTGGCTGGTGATTTCGCCCTGGCTGCTCGGCTACACGGCCGAGAGCGCCGCCGCCTGGAACGCCTGGGTTCCGGGTGTGATCGTCGCCGTGGCGGCGATCGCCGCGCTCACCGCATTCCAGGAATGGGAGGAATGGGTCAACGCCCTGCTGGGCGCCTGGCTCGTCGTCTCGCCCTGGATCGCGGGCTATGCGGCGGTCACCGCGGCCGTGTGGAACCACGTGATCGTCGGCATCCTCACCGCGGCGCTGGCGATCTGGGCGGCCTGGCAGGCGCGCCAGCATCCGGCCGGAGCGCACTGACCGCGCCGGGAAGCGACGCCGGGAACGCGGCGAAGGCGCGTTGCCGGCGGCAACTGCGGGCCGCGAGGCCCGCTTTCGTTTCGACGCTCTTCAGCCGCGGCGTCGGAGCAGGGTCAGGCCGTCTCCGATCGGCAGCATACAGAGCGCCAGGCGCGGATCCCCGTGGACCCGGCGGTTGAAGCGCCGCAGCGCTTCGGTCTGGCGACTGCGTTCCGCCGGATCGGCCACCGCACCGTTCCAGAGCACGTTGTCGGCGGCGATCACGCCGCCCGGTCGGACGAGGAGGAGGGCGCGGTCGAGATAGGCCTCGTAGCGCTTCTTGTCGGCGTCGATGTAGACGAGGTCGAAAGCGCCCGCGGCCCCCTCCCCGAGCAGCCCGTCGAGGGTTTCGAGGGCGAGGCCGAGGCGGAGCTCGATCCGCGCCTCGACCCCCGCCTCGTGCCAGTGGCGGCGGCCGATTTCCGCCCAGTCGGCGTTGACGTCGAGGGTGACGATCCGTCCCTGCGGTGGCAGGGCCAGGGCCATCGCCAGAGTCGCGTAGCCGGTGAAGCAGCCGATCTCGAGCACCCGTTCGGCCGCCATCAGCTCGATCAGGAAAGCGAGGAGCTGGGCCTGCTCGGCCGAGGAGCGCATTCCGCCTTCGGACAGCCGATCGGTTTCCTCGCGCAATGCTCGGAGCGCGGGATGTTCGCGCAGCCCGACCTCCAGCAGATAGCTGCGAAGGCGTTCGTCCAGACCCGGGGTGCGCGGACTCATGGCCCGCTGTCGCCACCTTCCGCGACCAGCTCGCGGGCCGCGCGGAGCACCGCCTCGGCATGGCCGGGAACCTTCACCTTGCGCCAGACCCTGCGGATCCGCCCCTCGCCGTCGACGAGGAAGGTCGCCCGTTCGATCCCCATGTATCGACGGCCGTACATGCTCTTCTCCACCCAGACGCCGAACGCCTCGGTGACCGTACCGTCCAGATCGCTGGCGAGATCGACGCGGAGGTCGTGTTTCTCCCGGAAACGCCGATGTTTTTCGAGACTGTCGCGGGAGACGCCGATGACCCGGACGCCGAGTTCGGCGAAGGCGTCCTCCAGTTCGGAAAAGGCGATCGCTTCCCTGGTGCAGCCCGAGGTGTCGTCCTTGGGATAGAAGTAGAGGACGAAGGGCCGGCCGCCCAGACTCTCGCGGGAGACCCGCTCGCCGCTGTCGAGAGGCAGGTCGAAATCGGGACAGGGAGTGCCGGGTTCGGCGGATGCGCTCATGGCGTTCCTTCTCCTGGTTCGTCGGCCGGCGGACACAGCCGGTCGAAGGTTTCGCGGGCGAGGTCCTGGCTTTGCCGGAGACGCGTTTCCAGCGCCGCGAAGCTTGCGAGCGGCAGCCCGCCCTCGGCGACCCGGTTGGCCGCCCGCAGCAGGGCTTCGCGAATGCCGGTCGGGGCCTCGCCGGGGCGGAAGCCGGGGCTCGTGGACAGCCGCAGCACCGCCTGCAGGGCATGCTGGAGATCCAGAGCGGCGACGAGATCGCGAGCCCGTTCGACCGCCAGGAGACCGGTGGATCCGGCCCGCTCCAGCACCTCCCGAGTGCGGGTCGATCGCAGTTCGGGATGGCGGTGCGCATGGGCGAGTTGGAGGAACTGGGCGGTGAATTCGAGATCGACGAGCCCGCCCCGGACATGCTTGAGGTTCCACGGATTGGCGGAGCCGTGCTCGCGAAAGATGCGGGCCCGCATGGCCCGGATCTCGCCGGCGAGCTTTCGCGGATCCCGGGGGCGGCGGACGATCTCGTCGATCGCCGCTTCGAGCCGCCGGCCGAGTTCGGGATCGCCGGCCACGGCCCGCGCCCTCGTCAGCGCCTGGTGCTCCCAGCTCTGGGCCGTTTCGCGGTTGTAGCGGACGAAGCTGTCGCGACTGCAGGCCACCGGTCCGACGTTGCCGGAGGGGCGCAGGCGGGTATCGATCTCGTAGAGCCTTCCCTCGGCGGTTCGGGCCGAGATGGCGCTCACCAGCCGCTGGCCGAGACGGGCGTAATAGGTGGTGGCGGCGAGCGGCTGCGGACCGTCCGAGCGCGCCTCGTCGGGTGCGTCGTACACGAAGACCAGATCGAGATCGGAGCCGATGGTGAGCTCCCGGCTGCCGAGCTTGCCGAGACCGAGGACGGCGAAGGCGCCGCCTCGAATGCCCCCGTGCTGCGGGGCCAGCCAGGCTTCGGCGCGCGGCAGGAGGGCCCGCAGCACGACCTCGGCGAGGGCAGTGAGGCAGCTCTGGGCCGTGCGCACGTCGCTGACCCCGAGCAGCACGTGGAGACCGGCCTGGAACTGGCGGCCGTGCGCCCAGCGCCGGGTGAGGTCGAGCACCTCTTCGAGATGGCGGGCGTCGGCGAGGCGGGAATCGAGTTCCCGCCGCAGTTCCGTCTCTCCCGGCAAGGGCTCGAAGAAGTCCGGCGCCAGCATCGATTCGAAGAGATCGACGTGGCGGCTCAGATATCCCGCGAGCCGCGGTGCCGCCCCCATCAGATCGGAGAGCAGGGTCAGGAGCGGCGGATTGGCCCGCAGGAGGGAGAAGATCTGCACTCCCGCCGGCAGGCTGGAGACGAACTCGTCGAACAGGCGGAAGGCCTCGTCGATGTCCGGCTGGCGGCGGAGCGCGTCGAGGATGCTCGGGGTGAGCTCGGTCAGCAGCTCCCGCGCCCGGGCGCTGCGGGTGGCCCGGATATGGCCGTGGTGCCAGCTCCGGATCCGGGCGGCGACCGCCGCCGGGTCGCGGAAGCCCATCCCCCGCAGGGTCTCCAGGGTTTCGGGATCGTCGTCGGTGCCGGTGAAGACCAGCCGCGCGCCGGCGCCGAGATCGGGCTCCTTCTCGAACAGCGCCGCATAATGGCCTTCGACCGTGACCAGCACCTTCCGGATCCCCTCCTCGAAGGCCGCGGCATCGGCATGGCCGGCGAAGGCGGCGAACCTCGCGAACTCCGGCTCGCTGGCGGGCAGGAGCTGGGTCTGCCGATCGGCGATCATCTGCAGCCGGTGTTCGAGCCCGCGCAGCGCCACATAGGCGGCATCCAGCTCGCGGGCCGCCCCGGCCTCGATCCAGCGGCCGGCCGCCAGCGCCGCCAGCACCTCGCGGGTGCGCCGGCCGCGCAGCTCCGGGTAGCGACCACCGAGGATGAGCTGCTGGGTCTGGACGAAGAATTCGATCTCGCGGATGCCACCGCGTCCCACCTTGAGATCGTGGCCGAGCACCCGGATCTGGCCGAAGCCGCGATGGGCGTGGATCTGCCGCTTGATCGAATGGATGTCGCGGATCGCCGCATAATCCAGGTACTTGCGCCAGACATAGGGGCGCAGCCGGTCGAGAAAGGCGGCCCCGGCCTCGAGATCACCGGCCACCGGACGGGCCTTGATGAAGGCCGCCCGTTCCCAGTTCTGACCGTGACGTTCGTAGTACAGTTCGGCGTCCTCGCAGGAGAGCGCCAGCGGATGGCCGGGAAGATGCGGGCGCAGCCGCAGATCGGTGCGGAAGACGTAGCCTTCGCGGGTCTTCTGCTCGAGCATGTAGACGAGGGTACGGGCGAGGCGCACGGCGAAGGCCATCGGCGCCTCGCTGCCGCGATAGGGGAGGCGGGCGCCGTCGAACAGGACGATGAGATCGATGTCGGAGGAATAGTTGAGCTCGAAGGCGCCGAGCTTGCCCATCGCCAGCACCACGAGACCGCTTCCCGCGCCGGGCCGCTCGGGGGCGACGAGATCGAGTTCGCCCCGCTGCATGCCTTCGAGCAGCAGATGATCGACGGCGCGGCCGATCGCCAGATCGGCGAAGCGGGAAAGCGCCTCGGTGACCGCCTCGAGATCCCAGTGACCGCCGAGATCGGCCAGAGCCACGAGGAGTGCCGCGCCCCGTCGCAACCGGCGCAGCTCGGCCATCAGCGGTGCGCGGCGGGTGACCTCCAGGGAGGCCGTCGCCTCGAGCAGTTCGGCGAAGGCGCGATCCGGCCCGGCGCCGGCGAAGCTGGCGAGACGATCGGTTTCGGTCAGCAGGCATTCGGAAAGGAAGGGGCTCGAGCCGAGGATGCCGTCGAGGAGCGCGCGATGGGCATCTTCGGCGAGCCACGCACGGATCGGCGCCGCCGCCGGGTTCTCGAGACGGCGCAGGAAACGCTCGCGATTGCGGGCGTGCATCGCCGCATCGGCCACGAGGGGCGGGGCGAGGGCGAGGATCGGTCGAGGCATCGGCTCCTCCCTGCGGCGATCGCGCCGTCTCCGGGCGCCGCCGGTCGCCCGATGGCGGAACGGCTCAGGCGGCGCGGACCAGGACGTGCCGCTTGCGGCCGGCGGAAAGCTTCAGATGCCCGCTGTCGAAATCCGCCTCTCCGACCACCAGATGCTCATCGGTGATCCGCCGGTCGTCCAGGCGTGCTCCGCCGCCGCGAATGAGACGACGGGCTTCGCCGCGCGACTTGACGAGGCCGGCCAGAGTGAAGAGCTCGATCACCGGAACCCCTTCCGCCAGCCGATCCCTCGGCACCACGATCTCCGGCAGGGCCTCGATCGACGCCCGTCCGCCCTCGAACAGGCTGCGGGCGGCGGCGGCGGCCTTCTTCGCCACCTCCTCACCGTGGGCGAGACGGGTCGCCTCGAAGGCGAGCACCTTCTTGGCCTCGTTGATTTCCGCCCCTTGCAGCCGCTCCAGGCGCGCGATCTCCGCCAGCGGCAGTTCGGTGAAGAGCCGCAGGAAGCGGCCGACATCGGCATCCTCGGTGTTGCGCCAGAACTGCCAGTAGTCGAACGGCGGCAGGCGGTTTTCGTTGAGCCACACGGCGCCCTGTGCGGTCTTGCCCATCTTGGCGCCGGAGGCGGTGGTCAGGAGCGGACAGGTGAGGCCGAAGAGCTGGCTGCCGTCGGCCCGGCGCGCGAGCTCGATGCCGCAGACGATGTTGCCCCACTGGTCGGAACCGCCCATCTGCAGCCGGCAGCCGAGGCGACGATTCAGCTCCAGGAAATCGTAGGCCTGCATCACCATGTAGTTGAATTCGAGGAAGGTGAGCGGCTGCTCGCGTTCCAGTCGCTGGCGCACCGATTCGAAGGTCAGCATGCGGTTGACGGTGAAGTGGCGTCCGACCTCGCGCAGGAAAGGGATGTAGAGCAGCCGGTCGAGCCAGTCGGCGTTGTCCACCAGCAGCGCCCCGCCGCCGCCGAAATCGAGGAACTTCTCCAGCGAATGCAGAATGCCCTTCTTGTTGCGGGCGATTTCCGCCTCCGACAGGAGGCGGCGGCTTTCGTCCTTGCCGGAGGGATCACCGACCTTGGTGGTGCCGCCACCGACGAGGGCGATCGGGCGATGGCCGGTGCGCTGCAGCCAGCGGAGCATCATGATGCTCAGGAGATTGCCGACGTGGAGGCTGTCGGCGGTGCAGTCGAAGCCGACGTAGCCGACCAGCCGGTCGGAGGCGGCCAGCGCGTCGAGGGCCTCGGGATCGGTGCACTGGTGGATGAACCCGCGTTCGGCGAGGATCCGCAGGAAATCCGATCGAAAACCGCTCATCCGCCCGGCTCACCGGCTGATGGCGACGGGTTCGATGTTCGCCTCGAGGCGTTTGTCGAGATAGGCCTCGCAGACCTCCTCGAGCTCCTCGAAGGCGCCCCGGAAGAAATGGTCGGTGTTCTCGATGGTGTGGAAGTCGATGATGATGCCGCGCTGCTGGGCGAGCTTGTTGACCAGCTTGACCACCGATTCGGTGGGGGTCACCAGATCGCCCTCGCCATGGACGATCAGCCCCGAGGAGGGGCAGGGGGCGAGAAAGCTGAAATCGTACAGATTGGCGGGCAGCGAGCAGCAGATGAAGCCCTGGACCTCGGGCCGCCGCATCAGGAGCTGCATGGCGATCCAGGCGCCGAAGCCGAAACCGGCCACCCAGGCGACGTTGTTGTTGGGGTTGACCTGCTGCATCCAGTCGAGGGCCACCGCCGCGTCGCGCAGCTCTCCCTGACCATGGTCGAACACGCCCTGCGACCGCCCGACACCGCGGAAATTGAAGCGCAGGGTGGAAAATCCGCGGCGGCGGAAGATGTGGAAGAGCGTGTAGACCACCCGGTTGTTCATGGTTCCGCCGTGCAGCGGGTGGGGATGCAGAACGAGCGCGAGCGGCGGGTTCGGTCCCTCGCCGTGGACGTAGCGTCCTTCCAGACGTCCGTCGGAGCCGTTGAAGATGACCTCAGGCATGTTCGCGTTCGTCCCTCGTGCCGATGAACGGACGACCCCGCCCGTCTCTCCGGGCGGCGGAGAGGCGGGGGGTCTGCCCGCGAGATTGATTCACCCGACCGCGCCTCTATACTGGGGTCGGGACAGCGAACGCAACGCACTCGCTGGCGCCGACCGGCACGATCCCGGCCGCGGCGGGGGCCGCGGAACGGCCGGCGCCACGAGATTTGGCATGGCGGCGGGCATGTTCAAGAGGCTGCGAGAGGACGTGCAGGCGGTGTTCGACCGCGATCCGGCGGCGCGCTCCCGGCTCGAGGTGTTCCTCTGCTATCCGGGGCTCCACGCCCTGCTGATGCATCGCCTCGCACACGCACTATGGTGTCGCGGCTGGCGGTTGGCGGCGCGCATCGTCTCCCAGTTCAGCCGTTTCGTCACCGGCATCGAGATCCATCCCGGCGCCCGCATCGGCCGTCGCTTCTTCATCGACCACGGCATGGGAGTGGTGATCGGCGAGACCACCGAGATCGGCGACGATGTGACCCTCTATCAGGGGGTCACCCTGGGCGGTGTCAGCTCCAATACCGGCAAGCGCCATCCGACCATCGAGGACGGGGTGGTGATCGGTGCCGGGGCCGCCGTGCTGGGACCGTTCCGGGTCGGGCGCGGGGCGCGCATCGGCTCCAACGCCGTGGTTCTCCGGGAAGTGCCCCCCGGGGCGACGGTGGTCGGGGTGCCGGCCCGCCAAGTCGGACCGCGGCCGGTGACCGAGGAGCGTCCGTCCTGCTTTCCGGCCTACGGGACGACTCCCGGCGATTCGGTGGATCCGGTGGCCCGGGCCATCGAACGCCTCCATCAGCGGGTGAGCGAGCTCGAACGGCGGCTCGCCGCCGGCGACCGGGAGGAGCCGGAATCCCCCGCGGGCGGGAAGGAGAGCGATCCGATCCGCTGCGCCGGCGGGTCCTGAACCGGCATCGTGTTCCCCTCGGCTTCGAAGCGGCCCGTCTATCTCGATCACAACGCCACCGCGCCCCTTCGCCCCGAGGCGCGGGCGGCGATGGTCGCGGCCTCGGAAGAGGTGGGTAATCCTTCCTCCGTCCACGGCTTCGGCCGCCGCGCCCGTGCCCGCCTCGAGGATGCACGGGAGAGCATCGCCGAATGGCTGGATGTCGCTCCCGACCGCGTGACCTTCGTCAGCGGTGCCACTGAAGCCAACAATCTCGCTCTCGCCCAGGCCGACGGGCCGGTGCTGGCCTCCGCCATCGAGCATCCTTCGGTGCTGGAGGCGGTTCCCGGCACGCTGCGCCTGCCGGTGGAGGCCGACGGTCGGGTCGATCCCGAACGCTGCGAGAGGCTGGCCGCCGAAACCGGCTGCGGGCTGGTCGCCGTGATGCTCGCCAACAACGAGACCGGTATCGTGCAGCCGGTCCGGGAGATCGCCCGCAGGCTGCGGCGCCGCGGGATCCGGCTCCATGTCGACGCCGCCCAGGTGCCCGGCCGCCTGGAATTCGCCTTCGCCGAACTCGGCGCCGACTATCTCGCCCTGAGCGCGCACAAGTTCGGTGGCCCGCCGGGGATCGGCGCCCTGGTGGCGGGACCGGGGATCGAACTCCGTCCGCTGCTGCGGGGCGGCGGGCAGGAACGGCGGTCCCGGGCGGGTACCGAGAACCTGCCCGCGGCATGCGGCTTCGCCGCAGCGCTGCGCGCCATCGGCCGGGAGGAGATCCGGCGCATCGCCGAACTCCGCGATCGTCTGGAGGCGGCCGTCGCCGGATATCCGGATGTGGTGATCATCGGCCGGAACCGACCTCGGCTCGCCAACACGAGCTGCATCCTCCTCGCCGGGATCGCGGCCGATCTCCTGGTGATGCGGCTCGACCTCGAAGGGGTGGCGGTGGGGGCGGGGGCCGCCTGCTCCTCCGGAAAGATGGCGGAATCGCACGTACTGGCAGCGATGGGGCTGCCGCGGGAGATCGCCTCCTGCGCGATCCGGGTGAGCCTCGGCTGGACCACCGGCGAGGCGGAGATCGCGGCCTTTCTCGCCGCCTTCCGGAAGATTCGCGGTGAGCTTCGCGACCGTCCCGGGCTTGCCAATCCGGCACCGGCGACGACATAGTCCTCGGGGGCCTCGTGGTGGCGCCCGCGGAGGAACAGGCAGGATGCGACAGGATATCGTCAGGCTGACGCCGGCGGCGGCGGCGCGGTTTCGTCATCTTCTCGAGACCCGGGGGCAAGGTGCGGCGGGAATCCGGCTGGGTGTCAAGACCAGCGGCTGCTCGGGTTACAGTTACGACCTCGATTTCGCCCGCGAGATCGGGCCCGGGGACGTCGTCGTACGCGAGGGCGAGGTGACCCTGGTGCTGGATCCGGAGGCCGTGCCGCTCCTCGCCGGTACCCGGATCGACTGGGCCGAGGACAAGATCGCCGCCCGCTTCGTGTTCGAGAATCCCAACGAGAAGGCTCGCTGCGGCTGCGGCGAAAGCTTCGCCGTCTGACACCGGCCCGTCGTGCCCGCGGTGATCTTCGTTCTGCCGGGCGGCGAGCGACGCCGGATCGAGGTCGAAGCCGGGCTCAGCCTCCTCGAGGCCGCCCATCGCGCGGGCATCGCGGTGGAGGGTGCCTGCGGCGGTTCGATGGCCTGTGCCACCTGCCACATGATCGTCGAGGAGGGCTGGTTCGATCGTCTGGCGATGCCCAGCGAGGAGGAGGAAGAGATGCTCGATCTGGCGGAGGGGCTGACGCCGACCTCGCGGCTCGGCTGCCAGGTGCGTCTGTCGGCCGCTCTCGACGGGCTCGTGGTCCGGGTGCCGGTCCACGTCCTGCTGGAGTGAAACGCGTGCCGCCGAGGATTTCCCTCGCCGCCGTGCCGGTCGGAGCACGGGTGGTGATCGCCATGTCGGGCGGCGTCGACAGCTCGGTGGCGGCGGCCCTTCTCGCCCGGGCGGGTTACGAGGTGGTGGGGATCACCCTCCAGCTCTACGATCACGGGGCGGCCACCGGAAGGGAAGGGGCCTGCTGCGCCGGCCGGGACATCCGTGACGCCCGACGGGTGGCCGATCATCTGGGAATCCCCCATTACGTGCTCGATTTCGAGGAACGTTTCCGGACCGCCGTGATCGAGGATTTCGCGGCGACCTACGCGCGCGGCCGGACTCCGGTTCCCTGCGTACGTTGCAACGAGCGGATCAAGTTCCGCGACCTGCTGCGGACCGCCCGTGATCTCGGCGCCGCCGCGCTCGTCACCGGCCATTACGTGCGGCGGGTCGAGGGCCGGGAGGGGCCGGAGCTCCACCGCGCCGCCGACCCGGCCAAGGATCAGAGCTACTTCCTTTTCCGAACCACCCGCGAACAGCTCGCCTTCTGCCATTTCCCGCTCGGTGATCTGCGGAAATCGGAGACCCGGCGAATCGCCGCCGAGCTCGGCCTGCCGGTGGCCCGGAAGGCGGAGAGCCAGGACATCTGCTTCGTGCCCGACGGTCGGCACGAGCGCCTCGTCACCCGACTGCGACCGGAGGCCGGCAAGGCGGGTGAGATCCGCCATCTCGACGGCCGGCTGCTCGGCCGGCACCGGGGCATCGCCGGCTACACGGTGGGTCAGCGACGGGGGCTCGGTGTGGCGGTCGGTGAACGGCTCTACGTGATCGCGATCGACGGCGGGCGGCATCGCATCCTGGTCGGACCGCGGGCCGCCACCCTGTCGGCGGCGGCGGTGCTCGAGGAGGTCAACTGGCTGGGGCGGGAGGAAGGGAGTGCGGCCTGCCGCATCGAGGTCCAGCATCGCTACAACACCCCGGCCGTGCCGGCCTTTCTCGAGCGGCGGGCGGACGGAAGGGCCCGGATCCGTTTCCTCCTCCCCGAGAGCGGGGTGGCCCCCGGCCAGGCCTGCGTCTTCTACATCGGCTCGCGTCTCCTGGGCGGCGGCTGGATCGCGGCCACCGAGGGTGCGGCGGCGTCGGCCCCGGGGGAGGTGGTGGAGCCGGTGTGAAGGCGGGCTTGCATTCCCGCCGTTTTCCACTAAATCTCCCGGTCAGCAAAGCCGCATGGACGGCGAACCGCACTTCCGTTCGGGGGTGCGTTTTTGTCGTTCATAGGGGCGGGGTGCGATCGGCAGCCGAACTGCAAGAGCCCTTAATAAGCCTTCGGGCTCCCGCCCGCGGAAACGCCGGTGTCCCGGTCGGACAACCGTATGCCCGGCCGGCCCTTCGCTTTCATTTCTGGTTTGTGGAGGAGAGCCATGAGCCACTCTCTCGCCCAAATCGGGATGGAAGCCGAAGCGGAGGTGCGTGTCGCCCGAGCCGAGGTTTCTGAAGCGGCCTTCACGACCGAAGGCAGCCGTCCCGAGGAGGCCCCCAAGGATTTCTTCGTCGAGCGCAACGGATTGCGTTTCGCGGGAACCCATCTGATCCTCGATCTCTGGGGAGCCGAACGGCTCGACGAAGAGCCGTTCATGGAAGAGGTGCTGAAACGCTGCGTGGAAGCCTCGGGCGCCACGCTGCTGCATCTCCACATCCACAAGTTCACCCCGAACGGCGGCCTTTCGGGGGTCGCGGTGCTCGCCGAAAGTCACATCTCCGTCCACACTTGGCCGGAACGGGGTTACGCCGCGTTCGACATCTTCATGTGCGGGGACGCCCGGCCGCACGCCGCGATTCCCGTCCTGCGGGAGGCCTTCCGTCCTCGCTGGATGAACATCGGTGAGCATCTGCGGGGGGCCTTCTGATGGACTGGTTCGAGGAAACCCTGCATCCGCGCTGGCGTCAGCGGCTCAAGATCGAGAAGCTCGTCTACCACAGCAAGACCGACCTCCAGGAAATCCTCGTTTTCGAACACCGGGACTGGGGGCGCGTGCTGGTCCTGGACGGGGCGCTGCAGCTCACCACCGAGGACGAGTTCGTCTATCACGAGATGCTGGCCCATCCGCCCATCCTCGCCCACGGTCGGGCGCGCCGGATCTGTGTCGTCGGCGGCGGCGACGGTGGCGTGCTCCGCGAGGTCTGCAAGCACCGGGGGGTCGAGGCGATCACCCATGTGGAGATCGATCCGGCGGTGATCGCATTCTGCCGAAAGTACTTCCCCGAGGTGAGCGCCGGCGCCTTCGACGATCCCCGTTATCGGCTGGTGGTCGCCGACGCGGCCGAATACATGGCCGGCGAGGGCGAGAGGTTCGACGTCATCATCGTCGATTCGACCGACCCCAAGGGGCCCGGCGAGGTGCTGTTCACCGAGAGCTTCTACCGGAGCTGTCGAGGGCGGCTCGCCGAAGGCGGCATCCTCGTCACCCAGACCGGCAACGCGGCGATCGAGAAACAGGAGCTGATCGATACCCAGCGCCACAAGCGGGCGGCGGGCTTCGCCGATGTGACCTTCTATCTCTGCGCGGTGCCGACCTATATCGGTGGCTTCATGACCCTGGGCTGGGCCTCGGACGACGCCACCCGCAGGCGGGTGCGGGTCGACACCCTGCGCAGCCGTCCGGTTCCGGAAGGGCTGCGGTACTACACACCCGAGATCCATTGCTGCGCCTTCGTCCATCCACCCTGGCTCGAGCGGCTGGTGGGCGAAAACCTCGGCTGAGGGCGACCGGGGGAGGGGGTCATGGCACGTATCGCGATCGGCGGGCTGCATCACGAGACCAACAGCTTCGCACCCCAGCCCGCCAGCTTCGCGCGCTTCCTCGAGGCCGACGCCTGGCCGCCGCTTTCCCGCGGCGGCGACATCCTCGCCAACACCGAGGGGGCCAATCTGGCGATCGCCGGCTTCATCGAGGCGGCCAGGGGGCGGGGGCACACGCTGGTTCCCCTCCTCTGGGCCAACGCCTGTCCCTCGGGGCCGGTGACCGAGGACGCCTTCGAGCGTCTCGCGGCGATGCTGATCGCCGATCTCGAACGGGCACTGCCGGTGGACGCGCTCTATCTCGATCTCCACGGCGCGATGGTCACCGAACATCTGGAGGACGGCGAGGGCGAGCTCCTCGCCCGCATTCGCAGGCTGGTCCCGGGCCTCCCGATCGTCTGCGCCCTCGATCTCCACGCCAACGTTTCCGGGGCGATGGTCGCCCACACCGACGCGCTGGTCGCCTACCGCACATATCCCCATGTCGATCTGGCGGAGACCGGGGCCCGCTGCCTGCCGCTGCTGGAGACGCTGCTGGAGGGCGGACGGCTGGTCGGCCGGCACATCGAGGGGGACTATCTGATACCGCTCCCCTGGCAATGCACCGAGATCGAACCGGCGGCGGCCCTCTACGCGCTGCTCCGCGAGCTCGAGAAGGGTGATGTCGCGAGCCTGTCCCTGTGCATGGGCTTTCCGGCCTCCGATACCTCGGCCTGCGGTCCCTCCGTCCTCGCCTACGGGCGCACCGAGGCGGCGGCGGCGCGGGCCTGTACCGAACTGGCGGCGGCGCTGGCGGAGGCGGAGCACGCCTTCGCCGGCAGGCTGTGGCCGGCCGAGGCGGCGGTGGCCCGCGCCCGCAGCTTCCGCGGCGCCGGGCCGGTGGTGCTCGCCGACACCCAGGACAACCCGGGGGGCGGCGGCAGTTCGGACACCACCGGGATTCTGATCGAGCTGGTCCGCCAGAAGGCGGAGGATGCGGCCCTCGCGCTGATGGCCGACGGGGAGGCGGCCGCCGCCGCCCATGCCGCGGGGAGGGGAAGCGTCCTCCACGGATTGGCGCTGGGCGGTCGGCACGGTCCCGAAGGTGTCGAACCCTTCGTCTGCGATTGGCGGGTGGAGGAGCTCGGTGACGGGAAGTTCCTGGCCACCGGCCCGATGTACCGTGGCAACCAGGTGGATCTCGGACCGATGGCCCTGCTCTCGCCATGTCCGGCGCCGGGGGTGAAGGTCCTGGTATCCACCCGACGGCTGCAGGCCGCGGACCGGGCGATCTTCCGCCATCTCGGGATCGAGCCGGCGGCGATGCGCATCCTCGCCCTCAAGAGTTCGGTCCATTTCCGGGCCGATTTCGCACCGATCGCCTCCGAAATCCTGGTGGTCGAGGCGCCCGGCCACGTGATCGTCGATCCCTGCCGGCTCCCCTTCACCCGGCTGCCGTCCGAACGACGCTGCGCCCCGCGTTCCGCATAGCCGCGTACCGCGGGGCCGCGTTGGCCGTCCCTATAGGGTGTTCCCGGGTCCGCAGCGGCTTGCGCCGCATTCCGGGCATGGTTAGTTGGCCGCGCACGACATGCTTAACGACACCCGGGCGCGGCGGCAGGTCGCGGTGCGGAGTGGGGGCGAGACATGGTGATTACGGAAGGACGAGGGTCGGAACGGCCGTCGCCCGGTCAGACGGCCGGCGGCGAAGAGGAACGGAAGCGGGCGATCGACCGGGACGGCAGCGGTTCGCTGGTGTTGGCGCTTTCCGATCTGATCGCGGATCGTAACGGGGAAGTCGTCCTCTTCAACGATTCCAACCTGCCGGTCCTGACCCTTCTGACGGCGGAACGGCCGGTGGCCCGCGGTCGGGTGGAGAGCCATGTCACCGCGGGCGGCGTGGACGTCTCCGGCTACGATTTCGTCACTTTCGGCAGCGGGCTGACCCTGTATTACCCCCACGACATGCAGCTTCTGATCATGCCCGAATACCGCTGAGGCGACCGCCGGTCTCTCCACCCGCGGTACCGGCGGTCACCCGCGGGCTCATTTCCGGCCCAGCGCTTCGAACTGGGCGAATTCCTCCTCGCTGAGATTCTCGAGAATGGACTGAAGTTCCAGCTCCGGCGCCGCCTTGTCGAGCGGTTGGACGAGCTTGAGTTTGTCGGCGATCCACAGCAGCACGCGCAGATTGCCGGACCGTGCCAGCCGCTCGAGGTGGGTGTAGACCAGCCGTCTCAACCGATCGTGCATGACCGCCGGTTCGCCCGGACCTTCCTCGCGATGGCGGGCGACGGCCTCGCGGAAGGCGGGGCTGCGGGCCATCTTGGCCTGAAGCTGGGGCAGGGTGCACCCGGCGAGCTCGCACACCTCCCGGTGGGAGAGACCGGCCGCCAGCAGGCGCGCGGCATCGTCCCAGTCGACCACACGCCCGGACGTCACCCTGTTCCCGGCGGGTCCGTCCCTCTTCGCAGCCTTCTCTTTTCGGGTATTGGTCGAGGCCATTGCGGGTCTCCACTGATGCTCGGCCGAGGCCGGTGACAAAGGGGTGGAAGAGCTATTTATAGGAAAATGAACCTATTTTCAACCCGGAGAGGCGGCGGCAGCGGGATGCGGGGCTTGAAAACAGCCCAACCATAGGTAGAACGTTTTCCCGTCCGCCGCTGCCCGGAGTCTTGCACCGATGGCCCTTTTCCCCGCCGGCCGGCCACCGCCGCGACGGGCGCCGAAGCGCCCCGGCCAGACGCGCCGCTGGCGGCGGCGATGGGAGGCCCGGTTGCGCGCCCTCGAGACGGCCCTGGCCGAAGCCGAGCTGCGCCAGCGGGGGCAGGGGGAACTGATGGCCACCGTCAGTCACGAGATGCGGGAGCCGCTGAACGGCATTCTCGGCATGGCGCGGCTTCTCGCCCAGACGCCGCTGAGCGAGGAGCAGTCGGGCTATCTCGCAGCGGTGCTGGAATCGGGCGAGATGCTGCTGACCCTGGTCAACGACCTCCTCGATCTGTCACGGGTCGATGCCGGGGAACTGACCCTGCAGCCGGTGGATTTCGCCTTGGCGCCGTTTCTCGAACGGATCCGCCTGGTCGTGGCGTTGCGGGCCGAGCAGCGCGGGCTCCGGCTGGTGGTGGAGCGACACGCCGGGACGGCCGAGATGGTACGCGGTGATCCCGCGCGGCTGCGTCAGGTGCTGCTCAATCTCCTGGGCAACGCTCTCAAGTTCACCGAGGAAGGGGAAATCCGGCTGGCCGTCTCGCCCTGTGCGGCACCGCCGGGCCGGATCGGCCTGCGCTTCGAGGTGACGGACACGGGGATCGGGATCGCCGAGGAAGCTCTCGCCAAACTGGCCCGGCCCTACTATCAGGCGGGCACGGCGGCCCGGTACGGCGGCAGCGGTCTGGGGCTGCTGATCGCCCGGCGGCTGGTCGAGGCCATGGAGGGGTGTCTCGAACTCGAGAGCCGGTCGGGTGGTGGTACCGTCGCGCGGGCGACCGTGCTGCTGTCGCCGCCCCTTGCGGCCGCGACCACCGAGGTCGAGCGGTCCGACGCGGCGCTCGCCGGGGCCGCGTTGCTGGTCGTCGATCGGCAGAAGCGGACCCGCCGGACGATCCGGGCGCTGGTGGAAAGCTGGGGCCTGGTCTCGCGGGAGGCCGGCGATCCGGAACGGGCCTGGCTGCTGATGCACGAGGCGGCCGACCGCGGCGCCGCCTTCGACTATGTGGTGATCGCCGCCGATGCGGACCGCGCCGCCGCCGAAACCCTGGCCCGGCGGATCCGTGAAACGCCGCGGCTGGCGCATGCCCGTCTGGTCATGCTGGCGGCGGCGGGGTTGCGTGGCGACGCCGCCCGGGCGAAGGCGTCCGGTTTCGATGCCTTCCTCCCGAAGCCGGTGTCCGCCGAAACCCTGCTCGCCTGTCTCGTCCGCCTGCGGGCGGGTCCCCGCGCGGAGCTGGTCACCGCCCACAGCCTCGGCGAGACCCGGGAACCCCGCCTGCGGATCCTGATCGCCGACGACAATCCGGTCAATCTGCGCCTGCTCTCGATCATGCTCGAACGGGCGGGTCACGAGACGGTGACGGTGGCCGACGGAGCGGCGGCGGTGGCGGCCGTGGCGGCGGAGCCGTTCGATCTGGTGCTGATGGATCTGCAGATGCCGACCCTGGGCGGACTGGATGCGGCCCGCCGCATCCGGGCCCTCGACGATCCGGTGCGGGCCGCGGTGCCGATCGTGGCGGTCACCGCCAACGCTCTCGAAGGCGAGGAGGCACGCTGCCGGGCGGCGGGGATGACCGGTTACCTGACCAAGCCCGTCGAGCGAGCCCGGCTGCTGGACATGATCGGGCGCAGCGTCGGTACGGTTCCCGTCGAGGTGTGATCATTCGGCACGATATTTCTCTTGAGAGTCGAATGCACGGCCATATAATCGCCGGACAGTAGAAATCCCCGAACCGCCCTCGTCGCCGGAGGCACAGATGCGCGCTGCTCGTGCACACAGGTTCGTAGCAGGAATCGTCTCACTATTGGCCCTGTCCTCGGCGGTCGAGGCCGGAACCGAAACGGCCGTGCTGACGGTGACCGCGACGGTTCTCAGTAGCTGTACGATCGAAGGGGGAACGCTGGATTTCGGCGACTATGTGACCGGCCAGCTCGGCGATCTCGACGGCGTCGGCGAGATCACCCTCACCAACTGCGAGGGTCAGGTGACGATCGCCATGGACGGCGGCACGAACGGCTCGGTGGCGGCGCGCAAGATGGCCAACGCCGGCAGCACCCTCGACTACCAACTCTATCGCGATCCGTCGCGGAGTCAGATCTGGGGCGAGGGCGGTCAGGCCTTCGTCGGGCAGATCCTGGCGAGCCAGGCCACCCTCCAGGTGTTCGGTCGGATTCCCGGCGGGCAGTCGGTTCCTCCCGGAACCTACGTCGATACGGTCAACATCACGCTGACGTTCTGAAGCGGATGCGCATCTGGCTGCCCATTGTCGCAGTCTTCGCGATTCTGCTCGATGCGGCGCCGCTCCGCGCGGCGGCGCTCTCGGTGGCGCCCACCCGCCTGAACCTCGGGACCACGGCGACGACCGACGCGGTCACGGTGCGGAACGACGGCGACCAGCCGGTCCTGGTGCAGGTCGAGACCTTCCGCTGGACGGGGCCGCTCGGCCGTGAGGGGCTCGAGGCGACCCGCGATCTCCTCGCCGTTCCTTCCGTGTTCCGGATCGGTCCCGGGCAGCGACAGGTGATCCGGGTCGCTCTCCGCGAGCCCTTCACCGGTGCGGTGGAGAAAGCCTACCGGCTGCTGATCGCCGAGGTGCCCGAAGAGATCGGGGATCGGGGCGGCGGGATCCGTTTCACGCTCCGTCTCAGCCTTCCGGTGTTCGTCACTCCCGCCGGAGCGGCACCCCGTCCCGAGTGGCGGCTGGAGCGCGATGCCGGGGGATGGAAGCTCGTACTTCGCAACGCCGGCAATGCGCACATCCGCATCCGCAACCTGCGACTGCGACCCGAAAACGGCGATCGGGTGATCGAGCCGGCCGAGCCGGCCGCCTACGTTCTGGCCGGTGCAGAACACGAATGGCGGCTGCCGGCGGGGGCGATGCGCAGGGCCAGCCGGTTCATCCTGGAGGCCGACAGCCAAGGTGGCCCGATATCGGTTCCGCTTGCCGCGAAAGGGAGTTGAGCTCGGTTTCGTCGCGACGGTCGTCCTCCTCGCCGCCATCCTTCGGGCCGCCGGTGGCTGGGATGCGGTGGTCGGACGGGCGAAGCCGCCGGCCGACGGGGACCGATCGCCGTCCGTGGCGCGGATCGCCACTTCGTCGGTGGCGCCGGTATTCGCGATGCCGCCACCTCTGCCGGCGGAAGCCGGACCCCGGTCCCGGGCGCGGTCACCTCTGCCACTCCGCCTCCGAGCCGCCGGTCTCGACGACCTGCCGCCCGTGCAGCCCGCGAGCTCGCGGGCGACCGGCCCGGCACCGGCATTCCCCTCCGAGGCGCGCGCGAGCGGGGTACCGGAGCCGGCGGCGGGTCCCATGCCGCGTCGCGATCCCCTGGACCTGCCGCTGCGCGAGGAGGAGCGCTGGCGCGAGTGGCTGCTGAGTGTCGAGCTCAACGGCGCCGTCGTCAGCGAAGGCGCCTACGTCATCGAGGAGCCGGAAAGTGGTCGGCTGGCGGTGCCGGTGGAGGAGCTGCGGCGCTGGCGGCTTCGGATCGACCGCGACCGCATTCTGACCTTCCAGGGGATGCCCTTCTATCCGCTCGATGCCGTTCCGGGCGCGGAGTTCGCCTTCGACCGGGCGGACCTGCGGATGGAGCTCCGGGTGCCCGCCGAGGTCTTCGAGCCTTATGCCCTCGGCCCGACGGAGCCACCGCGGCCGGTACCCCGGACCGGCTTCGGGGGCTTCCTGGACTACGATTTCCTGTACACGTTCGGCGGCGGGCTCGACGAGCGGCTCGACGGTCTGACCGAACTGGGGCTGTTCGGTGATCTCGGTGTGCTGCTGACCAGCCTCCGCTTCGACGATCTGCTCGAAGGCGCCGGTGTCACCCGGCTGGAGACGAGCTTCCTCCGTGACATGCCGGAGGAGAGAAAGAGCCTGCGGCTCGGCGACAGCCTCACCGGCGGCGGGTCACTGGCACGACCGGTGCGCTTCGCCGGCATCCAGTACGCGACCAACTTCGCCACCGATCCCGCCTTCGTCACCTTTCCGCTGCCGTCCATCGGTGGGCTCGCGGAGCAACCGTCGGTGGTCGAGGTGCTGGTCGACAACGTGCGCCGTGCTGGGGGCGAGGTTCCCGCCGGCCCGTTCAGCATTCCCAACGTGCCGGTGGTCACCGGGGCGGGCGAGATCCAGCTCAGGGTGACCGACCTGCTCGGACGCGAGAAGCTGGTCACCCAGAGCTATTACGTCTCCTCGCGCCTGCTCAAGGCCGGCCTGCACGATTTTTCCTACGAGGCCGGCCTGCGTCGGGAGAACTTCGGCGAGAAGAGCTTCGACTACGGCGACCCCATCGCCGCCGTCACCCACCGCTACGGCTTCTCCGACCTCTTCACCGGCGAAGCTCATCTCGAGCTGGAGGCGGAGCGGCAAAGCCTCGCCCTCGGCGGGACCTTCCGCATCGGCCTGCTCGGGACCGTCACCGCCGGTGCGGGGGTGAGCCGCGACGGGGAAGGCAGCGGTGTTCTGGGGCAGTTCGCCTACGAGTATTTCGGTCGCGGCTTCAGCCTCGGCGCCCGGACGCGATACACCGACAGCGATTTCCGCCAGTTCGGCGATCGGGGTGGCACGCGCCGCACCGACCAGCTCGCACTCGGCCTGCGGCTCGGCGAATTCGGCCATCTCGGTCTGCTTCTCGTCAATCAGGAGCTGATCGGCGCCGAGGACGTGCTCACCGTCACCAGCAACTACTCCCTGCGCCTCGGCCCCGGATCCCTGATCGTGAACGCGGCGCGGCTGTTCGAGCCGGAGGAGGAGCTGGCGGTCACGGTGTCCTATTCGCTGCCGCTTTCCGGCAACCGCAGCGCCGCGGCGCGACTGGAGATGGCCGAGAACCGCACCCGCGCTCGCGCCCAGTTCCGCCGGAGCCGCGGAGCGACCGACCTCGGTCTCGACTACCGCATCGCCGCCGAACTCGGCGAGGAGCCGCGCTATCTCGACGCCCGGGGCGGCTATCGGGGACGGTTCGGGACGGTGACCGGCGAGTTCGAGCTTGACGAGGGAGAAGTCGGCGGCAGGCTCGGCGTCACCGGTTCGGTCGCGGTGCTCGACGGTCGGGTGGCCTTCACCCGCCGCATCGGTCGCGCCTTCGGGCTCGTCGAACTGCCCGGATTCGCCGGTGTGCGCATCTATCTCGACAACCGGGAGGTGGGGCGGACGGACGCGCGCGGCGTGCTGCTGATTCCCGGCCTGCGCCCCTACGAGGTCAACCGCCTGCGGGTCGAGCTCGACGACCTGCCCCTCGGCGCCGTCGTCACCCGAGGCGAAGTCGAATCCGTGCCCTTCGACCGGGCCGGCGTCCGCATTCCGTTCGAGGTGCGGCTCCAGGCGCGGGCGCTCGCCCGGCTGCTGGACCCGCGCGGGGAACCGCTGCCCGCCGGTCTCGAGCTCGCCGATCGCGAGGGACGGATCACGGCCCTCGTCGGCCGCGACGGGCTGACGGAGATCGCCGGCGTTCCAGTGGCGGAGCGGGAGCCGATCTACGGTCGGAGCGGGGAGATTCTGTACCGCTGTACCGTGCCGCGCTACGATGCGACGGACATTCTGGCCGATCTCGGAGATCTGGGATGCGTGCGCGACTGAACCCGGGGCTCCTGATCCCGGCCTGGCTCGCGGTGGCCCTGCCTGCACAGGCCGCCTGCGTCGTCGATGCCCGGCCCGTCACCTTCGGGGTGGTGGACGTCTCCCGGGTCACCTTCTCCACCGGTCGGATCGAGATTCTCTGCGAGGAGGCGGTGACGGTGGCCATTGCCCTTTCGAGCACCGCCGGCGGCCAGCGGAGGATGATCGGTCCCGGTGACCGGGGACTCGTCTACGAGCTCTACACCGATGCGACCTACCGGCAGGTCTGGGGAGACGGCCGAGGCCGAGGCGTTCCCGTCCAGGCTGCCGTCGCCGCCGGCGAGCGCCGGCGTCTGACCGTCTACGGCGTCGTCCCGGCGCAGCCGGGTGTGCCTGCGGGACGGTATGCGGCCCAGCTCGTCATCTCCATAACATTCTGAGACGCAAAGATAATATCGGGTTTCCCGCGGATCGCGGTTAACCGCGCATAACTTCCGATAGTGGAAGATGCTGTACTGTTCCCTTCGACGACCGAACGGGATACGGTCGACGTAGGGAGAAAAACGATGTCTCAGTCGGGCAAGTCCGCGCGGCGGCGGCTCGCCGCCGTCTCCTGCGCCTTCGCATGGATCATGGTCGCCGGCACGGTCGCCGCCGTCGCCGGCAGTACGAGCGCCACCCTTTCGGTACGGGTCGTGGTGGTCTCACCCTGCGACCCCTCGACCGGGGCCTGCGAGCCTTCCGGCACCTCGGCGTCACTCGCCGCGCCGGGCGCGGATCCGGCTGGACAGGCGGCGGATGCGGCGCCGATCCGGATCCGGCAGGAGACCGTGGAGGGGCGCAACTACCGGACCATCGTCTACTGAAAGGCGGCCCGCGGTTGGGGGCTTCAGTGCCAACGGTTTCGTTGGTACCATGACCGCGGATCGAGGAAACGGTGGTTGCGCCATGCTGCTCGCACGACGAAGCTTCGCCGGAGCTCTCGGGCTTCTTCCGTTGGCACTCGTCGCCGGTCCGGCACTGCCGGCCGCTGCCCACGGCGAGTTCGAGGAATGGTTGCGGAAGCTGCGGGCCGAGGCGCGGGCGGCGGGGATCCGCGACAGCACGCTGGACCGGGCACTGGCGGGACTGGAGCCCTTGCCGCGGGTCGTCGAGCTCGACCGGCGGCAGCCGGAAGGACGCCTGACCTTCGCCGAATACCGCCGGCGGGTGGTCAGCCGCGATCGGATCCGGCGCGGTCGCGAGCTGCGCGCCCGCCATCGCCGGATTCTGGCCGCCACGGCGCGCCGGTACGGGGTCGCCGATCGGATTCTCGTCGCGCTCTGGGGGATCGAGTCGAGCTTCGGCGGCTTCAAGGGACGCTTCAACGTCGTCGCCGCTCTCGCCACCCTCGCCTTCGACGGGCGTCGCGCGGCCTTCTTTCGCAAGGAGCTGCTGGCGGCGCTGCGGATTCTCGACGAAGGCCATGTTCGGGTCGAGCAGATGTACGGTTCCTGGGCCGGGGCCATGGGGCAGCCGCAGTTCATGCCGACCACCTTCCTCGCCCACGCCGTGGACGCCGACGGCGACGGGCGCCGTGACATCTGGAACAGCCTGCCCGACGTCTTCGCTTCCATGGCCAACTATCTCCGCCGTTCGGGTTGGGATCGTCGCTATCGCTGGGGACGGGAAGTGCGGCTGACCCGGGCGGTGGACGGGGAGCGGATCGGCCTCCGTCACCGGGCGGCGCTGGCGACCTGGGCCCGGCGGGGTGTCCGCCGCGCCGATGGCGGAGCGTTGCCGCAGGTGGCCATCGACGCCTCGCTGCTGTTGCCGGACGGTCCCGGCGGACCGGCCTTTCTCGTCTACGACAATTACCGGGTCTTGCTGCGCTGGAACCGCTCGCATTATTTCGCCCTCTCGGTGGGGCTCCTGTCCGACGCCATCCTCGCACGATCGGCGTGAGACCCCCGGAGGCGCGGATGCGAGCGCAGAAGGTCGCGGATCGTCCGAGCGCCCGTCTGCTCGGGACGTTCGTCCTGCTCCTGTTCCTCGGTGCCTGCAGTCTCGGTGGCAGACCCGCGGATGCACCGCTGCCGCGGACCGAGGGGGTCTACAAGCTCGGTGATCCCTACGTGATCAACGGCCGCTGGTACCGCCCGCGCTTCGATCCCGCCTACGAGGCCGTCGGCATCGCATCCTGGTACGGCGACCCGTTCCACGGCCGACGTACCGCCAACGGCGAGATCTTCGACAAGAACCGTCTGACCGCCGCGCATCCCACCCTGCCGCTGCCCAGTCTGGTCGAAGTGACCAATCTCGAGACCGGCCGTCGCCTCGTCGTCCGGGTCAACGACCGCGGGCCGTTCGTCGGTGGGCGGCTGATCGATCTCTCGGAGGCCGCGGCGCGCGAGCTCGGCTTCCGCGAACAGGGCCTCGCCAGGGTCCGGGTGCGTTTTCTGCGGCTCGCCGAGGATGCACGGGGCCGGCCGCCACGGCCGCAGCCGGCGCGTCCGCGGGATCCGCGGTCGGCGCCGCCGACGGCCGTCGCCGGGGAAACCGGACCCCAAGAGGTGCGCCGCTGCGACGAGGCGGCCACGGCCTTCTACGTGCAACTCGGGGCCTTCCGCCAGATGGCGCGGGCCCGCGAGGTGGCCCGTCGGCTGCGCGGTCTCGCTCCGATCCGCTTCGAGAGTGCGACCCGCGGCGACCGGCTCCTGGCGCGGGTCGTGCTCGGTCCGATCGCCTCCGAGCCGGTGGCCCGCTCGATACTCGACCGGGTGCGCAGGATGGGGTATCCGGAGGCGTTCGTGAGCGCCCGGGGCAGGGGCGCCGTCCCCTGCCTCGCCGGTGGTCTCTCCACTTTCGGATAGGATGGCCATGTTGGTGATCGTCCGCCTTTCGCTGCTCCTGCTCCTGCTCTCGGTCCCCTACGGCGCGGCGATCGCCGCCGCGGTCTTCGACACCGCCGCCAAGGCGGCGATCCTGATCGATTTCCGTAGCGGTCAGGTGCTGTTCGCGAAGAACCCGGACGAGCCCCGGCCGCCGGCTTCGATGAGCAAGCTGATGACGGCCTACCTCGTCTTCGAGCGGCTCAAGGAGGGCAGCCTGCGTCTGGAGGACGAGCTGCCGGTGAGCGAAAAGGCCTGGCGGACCGGCGGTTCGCGGACGTTCGTGCAGGTCGGAACGCGGGTGAAGGTGATCGATCTGCTGCGCGGCATGATCGTCCAGTCGGGCAACGATGCCAGCGTCGTGCTGGCGGAGGCGCTGGCCGGAAGCGAACGCGCCTTCGCCAAGCTGATGAACGAGAAGGCGGTGGAACTGGGCTTGACCAACAGCAACTTCGTCAACGCCACCGGTCTTCCGGACCCCGAGCACTACATGAGCGTCCGCGATCTGGCGCTGGTGGCGCGACGGATCATCGGCGAGTTCCCGGAATACTTTCCTTTCTATTCGGAGCGGGAGTTCACCTACAACAAGATCCGCCAGTTCAACCGCAATCCGCTCCTCCGCAAGAAGGTGCCCGGTGTCGACGGCATGAAGACCGGCTACACCAAGGAAGCCGGGTTCGGCCTCGTGGCGACGGCGGAGCGTGACGGCAGGCGGCTCATTCTCGTCGTCGCCGGTCTCGAATCGGCCCGCGATCGGGCCATCGAAGCCGAGCGCCTGCTGGAGTTCGGGTTCCGGGAGTTCCGCGAATACCGGCTGTTCGAGGCCGGAACGCCGGTGGTCGAGGCCGATGTGTGGCTCGGCGAGGCCGCGAAGGTGGCGCTGGTGAGCCGGGAGCTCGTCGCCGTCACCCTGTCGCGTCAGGCCCGTCAGTCCCTCGAGGTGAAGGTGCGCTACGAAAACCCGGTACCGGCGCCGATCGCCGCCGGGCAGCAGCTCGGCGAACTCGTCGTCACCGCCCCGGAGATCGAGCCGCTGACGGTGCCGCTGGTGGCCGGGGCCGAGGTGGCCAAGGCCGGCATCTGGGGGCGCATCACCGGCGCCCTCGGCTATCTCGTCGGAGGGGCGTCCTGACCGGCGGTTCGCGGCCGGCGCCCTTCATCACCTTCGAGGGCGGCGAGGGGGCCGGAAAATCGACCCAGCTCGAACTTCTCGGGCGCCGCCTGCGTGCCGCGGGCATCGACAGTCTCGCCACCCGCGAGCCGGGCGGCACCCCGGGAGCGGAGGCGATCCGTCACCTGCTGCTCGACGGGAGTGCCGAGAAATGGCTGCCGCTGGCCGAACTCTACCTTTTTCTCGCGGCCCGCGCCGACCATGTCGCCCGGGTCGTCGAACCGGCGATCCGCGCCGGCCGCTGGGTCCTCTGCGACCGCTTCGCCGATTCCACCCGGGTCTATCAGGGGCTCGCCGGCGGGCTCGGTCTCGATCTCGTCGATCGTCTCCAGGAACCGGCCCTCGGCGGCTACGTTCCCGATCTGACGGTGCTCCTGGACCTGCCGCCGGAGACCGGCCTGCGGCGGCGACGGGCGGACGGGGACGAGGGGAGGTTCGAGGCCAAGGGCGTCGCCTATCACCGCCGCATTCGCGAGGGATTCCTCGAACTCGCGAGACGCGAGCCCGGGCGCTTTCTGGTCCTCGACGCCACCCTTCCCGTATCGCGCCTGGCGGCCCGGATCTGGCGGGAAGTGACCGCGCGGTTCGGATCGGAGACATGAAGGAGCGAGGCGACCGGCCGCTTCCGCCACGGCGGAACCCGCGACTGTTCGGGCACCGGGAGGCGCTGGCACGCGTCCACCGGGCGATGAGATGCGGGCGCATGCCTCACGCCTGGCTGCTCTCGGGACCGGAGGGCGTCGGCAAGGCGACTCTCGCCTGGCATCTGACGCGCGAGCTCCTGGCCGGGCCGGAGCCCGGGGAGCCATGCCACGATCCCGACCATCCGCTGTTCCGGCAGGTGGCGAGCGGGGCGCATCCCGAACTCTACCTGCTGGAGCGGAGCGGCGGATCGGCGCAACGGAGCGAGGAGATCCTCGTCGGCGACGTCCGCGCCCTGCTCGAGCGGCTGGCGGCGACGCCGACATTGCCGGGCTACCGGGTGGTGATGGTGGAAGAGGCGGATCGCCTCAATCGCAATGCGGCCAACGCGCTCCTGAAGATGCTCGAGGAACCGCCGCCACGGGTGGTCTTCCTGCTGGTCACCCGGATGCCGGCGGCGTTGCCGGCGACCATCGTGTCGCGCTGTGCCCGGCTCGTCCTCCGGCCGCTGGAGGAGGCGCTGGTCGCCGAAGCGATCGTGGAGATCCTCGATCTGCCGCCGGAGGAGGCGCGACGGCTGGCCTCGCTGGCGGGCGGTTCGATCGGCCGTGCCGTCGAGCTCGCGACGAGCGGTTTTCTCGAGAGTTACGCCGACGTCCTCGAGGTTCTCGCCGGGGCCGAGGCATCGGGGGACACGATCGCGGCTTTCGCCAGCCTGAGGGAGCTCGCCAGCGATCGCGGTGGCTGGCGTGGCTTCACGCTTCTCGGCGAGATCCTCCGCCGGGCCGTCCGCACGGAGGCGGGAATGCCGCCGGCCGTCGAGCTGGTACCTCGGGAGAGGGAGGCGCTGGCGGCGCTGGCCGCACGGCATCCGCTTGATCGGCTGGCGGGCTTGTGGGACAAGCTCCAGGCCTTCGCGAGGCGGGGCGAACGGCTCCATCTCGAGTCCTCCCAGGCCCTGATCGTGATCCTCGACGAGATGGCCGGCGGCCCCGGGCGCCGGGGCGTCGGCCGCTGACGCCGCAGCGGAGACCCGCGCATGTCCGCGCCCGAAACCTATTACGTCACCACCCCCATCTACTACGTCAACGATTCGCCCCATATCGGCCACGCCTACACGACCCTGGCCTGCGACGTCCTGGCCCGCTTCATGCGCCTCGACGGGCGCCGGGTGCGCTTTCTCACCGGTACCGACGAACACGGGCAGAAGGTGGAGAAGGCGGCCGGGGAAGCGGGGCTGGATCCTCAGACCTTCACCGATCGTGTCTCGCGGCGGTTCCGCGAGCTCCTGGAGGTCATGGACTTTTCCGCCGACGATTTCATCCGCACCACCGAACCGCGGCACGTACGGGCGGTGCAGGCCCTGTGGCGGAAGCTGGTCGAGCGGGATCAGATCTATCTCGGCAAATACGCCGGCTGGTATTCGGTCCGCGACGAAAGCTACTATGCCGAGAGCGATCTCGTGGAGGGCAGGGCGCCCACCGGCGCGCCCGTCGAATGGGTCGAGGAGCCGAGCTACTTCTTCCGTCTTTCCGCCTGGCAGGAACCGCTGCTGGAGTTCTACGAGCGCCACCCGGACTTCGTGCTGCCGCAGAGCCGTTACAACGAGGTCGTGAGCTTCGTGCGCGGCGGCCTCACCGATCTCTCGGTATCCCGCACCACCTTCCGATGGGGTATTCCGGTCCCCGACGACCCCGACCATGTGATCTACGTCTGGCTCGACGCGCTCACCAACTACATCTCGGCCCTCGGCTATCCGGACACTGGGAGCGAGCTCTACCGCCGTTTCTGGCCCGCCGATCTGCACGTCATCGGCAAGGACATCCTGCGCTTTCACGCGGTCTACTGGCCGGCCTTCCTGCTGGCAGCCGGGATCGAGCCGCCGAGGCGCGTCTTCGCCCATGGCTGGTGGACCAACGAGGGCCAGAAGATCTCCAAATCGCTGGGCAACGTCATCGACCCCCGGGTGCTGGTGGAAACCTACGGGCGCGATCAGACCCGCTATTTCCTGCTGCGCGAGGTGCCCTTCGGTCAGGACGGCGACTTCCGTCACGAGGCCATGGTCCGCCGGATCAACCACGATCTCGCCAACGACTACGGCAATCTGGCGCAACGGGTGCTGAGCATGATCGCCCGCAACTGCGACGGCCGGGTGCCGGAGCCCGGGCCTCTCGCCGCCGAGGACCGGGCGCTGCTGGACCATGCGCACGCCCTGCTGCCGGCGTTGCGCGAGGCGATCGGTGTCCAGGCCCTGCACCGGGCGCTGGAGCTGATCTGGGAGCTGATCGGCGCGGCCAACCGCTACGTCGATGCCCAGGCGCCCTGGGCCCTCAGAAAGAGCGATCCCGGGCGCATGCGCACCGTCCTCTGGACCCTGGCCGAAACCATCCGCCATGTCGCGGTGCTGACCCGGCCCTTCGTGCCCGCCGCCAGCGACCGGCTCCTGGATCAGCTCGCGGTACCCGAAACGGACCGGGTGTTCGCGGCCCTCGGTGCGGGGGGGCGTCCGCTCCTCCCGGGGACGGCGCTGCCGCACCCGCGAGGCGTGTTCCCGCGCTGGCAGCAGGAGTAGCGCGGATGTTCCTCGTCGACAGCCATTGTCATCTCGATTTCCCGGGGCTCGCCGAACGCGAGGCGGCGGTGGTGGCGGCGGCGCGCGAGGCCGGTGTCGGGCTGATGGTCACCATCGCCACCCGACGCGAAAGCTGGGGGGAGGTGACGGCGCTGGCGGCACGCCATCCCGAGGTCGTCTGCGCCCTCGGCGTCCATCCGCACAACGCTGGCCGGGACGGCCTCGAGGATCCGGCCCCGCTGATCGCGGCGGCCGCCGATCCGCAGGTGGTCGCCGTCGGCGAGGCGGGGCTCGACTACCACTACGATTTCGCACCGCGGGAAAGCCAGGCCCGCAACTTCCGCGCCCATATCGCGGCCGCGCGGGAAACGGGGCTGCCGCTGGTCGTCCACACCCGCGATGCCGATGCGGATACCCTGGCGATCCTCGAGGAGGAGATGAAGGCCGGACCCTTCACCGGTGTCATCCACTGCTTCAGCTCCGGTCGGGAGCTGGCGGAGCGGGCGGTGGCGATCGGCTTCCATCTGGGCATCGGCGGCATTCTCACCTTCCGGCGCTCCGAGGAGCTGCGAAGGATCGTCGCCGAGATGCCTCTCGATCGGCTGCTGCTGGAGACCGATGCCCCCTATCTGGCCCCCGTGCCCCTCCGCGGAAAGACCAACGAACCGGCCTTCGTCGTCCACACGGCGAAGGTACTGGCGGCGGTGAAGGGAACCGGCCTCGCCGAGATCGCCCGCGCCACCAGCGACAATTTCTTCCGCCTGTTCACCAGGGCCCGAGCCCTCCGTCCGGCGTGATGCGGATTATCGTGCTCGGCTGCGGCACCTCCGCCGGCGTGCCCCAGATCGGATGTGCCTGTGCGGTCTGCCGCTCGACCGATCCACGCAACCGCCGGCGGCGCTGTGCGCTCTACATCGAGGCCGCCGGACAGCGGCTGCTGATCGACACCGGACCCGATCTGCGCATGCAGTGCCTGGATGCCGGGATCGGGGCGCTCGACGCCCTGCTCTACACGCACGGCCATGCCGATCACCTGCACGGCATCGACGATCTGCGGCAGATCAACAATCTGATCGGCCGACCAATCCCCACCTATGCGCATCCCGAGGTGTTCGCGCGGATCCGTGCCCGCTTCGGCTACGTCTTCGAGGGCGGCCGGGCCGAATTCGGCTTCTGGCGCCCCGAGCTCGAAGCGCATCCGGTGGAGGAGGGGCCGTTCCGCATCGGCCCGCTGGAGGCGGTGATGTTCCGTCAGCATCACGGGCGCGGCTGGAGCTGGGGCTTCCGCATCGGCGGCTTCGCCTACTCCACCGACACCGACGGCCTCGACGAGGCGGCCTTCGCCGCCCTCGCCGGCACCCGCTACTGGATCGTGGACGCCCTGCGCGAACGACCGCATCCCAGCCACGCCCATCTCGCCCGCACGCTCGAATGGATCGAGCGGCTGCGACCGGAACGGGCCTGGCTCACCCACATGAACCACGAGGTGGATTACGCCGACTGGGCGGCGCGCCTGCCGCCCGGCGTCGCCCCGGCGCACGACGGGCTGGAAATCGAGCTGGACGGTTGAGAGATGGAAATCGCCGAAACCGGTCTGCACGAGGTCCCCGCGGGCAAGATCGCCGCCGTGGTGACCTGTCTCGAGATGCGGGAACGACCGCCCCTGCCGGAACGGAAGCCCCCGCCCGGCGTGCGCCTGGCGCGGAGACGGGCGCCCGAGCCGGGATGGTATCGCGAACTGTACCGGGCGATCGGTGCGCGCTGGCTGTGGTTCAGCCGGCTGGCGATGTCCGACCGGGAACTCGCGGCCGTCATCCGGGATCCGGCGGTCGAGGTTCATGCAGTGGAAGCGGAGGGACGGGCGATCGGTCTCCTGGAGCTCGATCGGCGCCGGTTTCCCGACATCGAACTCGCCTTTCTGGGGCTCCTGCCCGACCGTACCGGTCGGGGGATCGGCCGCTGGCTGATCGGCGAGGCGATCGGCCTCGCCTTCGCCCACCGGCCGGCGCGCTTCTGGGTCCACACCTGTACCCTGGACCATCCGGCGGCGCTGTCCTTCTACATCGCCAGCGGCTTCCGCCCGTACGCCCGTTTCGTCGAGATCGCCGACGACCCGCGCCTGACCGGACTGCTGCCGAAGGACGCGGCACCTCATGTCCCGCTGATCGGCGAGCCGTCCTCGTGAAACGCCCATCGGCCGCTCACGGGTTCCCGTTCCGGCGGTCGCGGCGGGAAACCGCGCCGACAGGGGGACGGTGCCCCCGGGTCACGGGTCAGGCGATGGCCGCCTTGGACACGGTCGCCGGCGCTCCGGCCGGGATTTCCCGTGGCCGATCGTCGGGCTCCTTGAGCACGTAGCCGCGGCCCCAGACCGTCTCGATATAGTGTTCGCCGCCGGTCATCGCGGCGATCTTCTTGCGCAGCTTGCAGATGAAGACATCGATGATCTTGAGCTCCGGCTCGTCCATGCCGCCGTAGAGATGATCGAGGAACATTTCCTTGGTGAGGGTCGTGCCCTTGCGCAGGGAAAGCAGCTCGAGAATGGCGTACTCCTTGCCGGTCACATGGAGGCGCTGGCCGTTCACCTCGACGGCGCGGGTATCGAGATTGACCACCAGATCGCCGGTCCGGATCACCGACTGCGAGTGGCCCTTCGCCCGTCGGACGATCGCCTGGATGCGCGCCAGGAGTTCGGCCTTGTTGAAGGGCTTGGTCAGATAGTCGTCGGCGCCGGTGGTGAGCCCCTGGACCTTGTCGGTCGGATCGGTCCGCCCGGAAAGGATCAGGATCGGTGTCTGGACGCGGGCACCGCGCAGCCGCCGCACCACCTCGTAGCCGTCGATGTCCGGCAACCGCAGATCGAGCACGATGATGTCGAAATCGTAGAGTTTGGCCAGCTCGATGCCGTCCTCGCCGGAGTCGGTCGTCTCGAACACGATTCGCTCGCTGCGCAGGGCGGTCTCGATGAGTTTGGCCGAAACCGGATCGTCCTCGATAACCAGAGCTCGCATCTGCGTCCTACCTCCTGGACCTCGCGCCGTCACCGTAACCTTAAGGCGCAGTTCCTTAATTCAATGTTAACGTAGGTTGTGCTTTCCTGCTCGCGGCTTCGGTGACGGCGTGTGTGATGTCCGGGAGATACAATCACAGGTTGATCATGAATGCAAGCGATGCGCGCTCAACAGAGGTAGAATGCTCGTCACAGTTGTGTCCGGCCGAGCCCGGGCCACCGGTCCGGGCCTCTCTCGCCGAAACCCTCGCGGGACGGCTCGCCGGCATCCGCCCCTGGCGGGCGGTGGGCACGGTCCGACGCTGTACCGGCCAGCTCGTCACCGCGGGAGGGCTGCGCGGGATCGTCGGCCTCGGGGACATCTGCCGTGTCGTCAGGGGGCGGGGCGAGCGGGGTGACCTTCTGGCCGAGGTCGTCGGCTTCGACGAGGACGAGGTCCGCCTGCTCGCCTATGACGATCCCGTCGGCCTCAGCGCCGGCACGCCCGTGGTCCACGATCGCGACCATCAGCTCGTCCGTCCCCACGAAAGCTGGCGCGGCCGGGTGCTGGACGCGATGGCCGAGCCGGTGGACGGTGGCGGCGCGTTGGTGGCGGGGGCCAGCGCCTATACACTGCGGGCGCGGCCGCTGCCGGCACAGTCGCGGCGGTTGATGGGCGAGCGGCTCCGGCTCGGCGTCCGGGCCCTCGATCTCTTCGTGCCCTGCTGCCGGGGGCAGCGTCTCGGCATCTTCGCCGGATCCGGCGTCGGCAAGTCGAGCCTGCTGTCGATGATCGCCCGCAACAGCGATGCCGAGGTCATGGTCATCGGCCTCGTCGGGGAACGCGGCCGGGAACTCAACGAGTTCCTCGAGCACACCCTGGGAGCGGAGGGACGCGCGCGCAGTGTGGTCGTGGTGGCCACCTCCGACGCACCGCCCATGATGCGGCGGCGGGCCGCCTACCTGACCCTGACCATCGCCGAATATTTCCGTGACCGCGGGGCTCAGGTGCTCTGCCTGCTCGACAGCGTCACTCGCTTCGCCATGGCCCTCCGCGAGATCTACCTCACCGCCGGCGAGCTGCCGGCGAGCCGCGGTTATCCGCCGAGCGTATTCGCCGAACTGCCGCGCCTTCTGGAACGCGCGGGACCGGGAGCCGATCGCGGCGCCATCACCGGCCTGTTCACCGTCCTCGTCGAAGGGGACGACCTCAACGAGCCGGTGACCGACACGGTGCGCAGCGTTCTCGACGGCCATGTCGTTCTCGATCGAAAGATCGCCGAACGGGGACGGTTCCCGGCGGTCGACGTCCTCAGGAGCATCTCGCGGGCGGCTCCCGCCTGCTACATGCCCCGGGAGCGCGAGCTCGTCGTCCATGCCCGTCGGTTGCTCGCGCTTTACGGGGAGATGGCCGAACTCATCGAGCTCGGGGCCTATCGTCCCGGCTCCAACCCGGCGGTGGACGAGGCGATCGCCGGGCGCGAGGCGATCGAGAAACTGCTCGCCCAGGAGATCGGCGAGGATACGAGGGACCGCGACCCCTTCGCGCTGCTGGCCGCCGCCCTCGGGCGGGAGGAGGTGATGGCGGCCGCGGATGCGTAGGTCGGTCCTCGAAAGGCTGGCGCGCCTCGAGAAGCAGGCGCTGGATGCGCAGCGGCTCGCGCTCGCGGAGCTGGCCGCCAAGGAGGCGGAGGCCCGCCTGCGGGAAGTACGGCTTCGCGAGAGCTGGGCGAACGCCCTGCGCGAACCACCCGCCGAAGCGGCGTTGTTCGCCGCTCTCGGCCCCTTCTGTGAGGCCAGCCGCGACGAGCGGAGGCGGCTCATCGCCGAAACCCGCGTTCACGCCCGGGCGGCCGAACGGCTCACCGCCGAACTGCGCGAGCGGATGACCGGGGTCAAGCGTTACGAATTGCTGGCCGAACGTCTGGCGGCGCGGGAGCGGGAGGAGCGGCGGCGGCGCTGGGCCGACGAGCTGGACGATCTCGCCGCCTGCCGCCGCCGCTAGCGGAAGCGCGGGCTCCGGGATCGGGCGCCCGAATCGATGTTCAGCCCGCCGGCAGCGGCGGCAGCCCCAGCATCTCCCGCACCTTCCGTTCGCGCGAGGGCCGGAGCCCCGCCGCCCGTCCTTCCTGGATGGCGATTTCCTTCGGGACACCGCGCGAGGCCCGGTAGAGGGCCCACATCGCGCCGGCCCGGTTTGCGGAGATGCAGAACACCAGGAGCGGATAGTTTTCCGTCCGCTCGACGATTTCGGCGAACGCCCGGACCTGCTCCCGGGTCGGCGCCCGGGTCGGCACCGGGAGACGATAGACCCGGAGGCCGGCGGCTTCCGCCGCCTGCGTCAGGAGCGCCCCGTCCTCCTCGTCCGGCAGCAGGTTGACGATCGCCTCGAAGCCGAGTTCGGCGGCAAGTGCGAAGCCCTCGGGGGTGACCTTGCCGGACGTCGCCACATGCGGGGCGACCCGCGTATAATAGGGAATCCGATCGTCGACCCGGTCGCCGAAGGGGGCGTCGGGAAGCCCCGAGGTGACGTCGAAGGGATTGGCGGCGGCCGCCGGCAGGGCCTCGGGAAGCGGCATCCCGCCCTTCATCATGGCGCGTCCGGGAGCCGGGGCACAGGGATTGGCGACGGCCGGCGCGCAGGGGTTCATCATCATCGCCCCGGCGCCGCGGGGCATCGCCGGGGCGCAGGGATTGGCCGGGGCGCAGGGGTTGGCGGCCTGGGCCCGGGCCTGCGGCAGGAGCTGCAGCCCCCCGGATCCGGGGGCCGGCTGGACCCCGGCCGCGAGGGCCGCCACCAGCGGCAGGGCGGTCATCGACAGCAGCTTCGCTTTCCTTTGCATCACGCACTCCCTCGATCGGGCATGGACGGGAAGAGGAAGGGGGCCGGAGGTGGTCGCCTTCCGGCGTGCTCCCTCGGCGATGTCATTCGGCCGGCTGGATGCGACCGGTTCCGAACCGGCGGGCGCTATCGGCATCGCCTCCGTCGACCGCCTCGAGCACCTCCTCGACGGTGTAGGGACCACCGAACTTCCGCTCCAGCGCCGAGCCCAGCTTCCAGCCGAGGATCGCGATCACCGCCAGCCCGGCGATGACCGCGAGCGTCGGCACGCCGAGAAGCTGGGGCAGGGTGAGGCCCGGGGAGCCGACCGTCGCCAGGGCCAGCGACCGGAGGTCGTCGAACAGGGCGGCGAACAGGATCGAACCGCCGATCATGCCGAGAATGAAGACGAGGGCGTCGAGCCGCCCGGAAGCGAGACCCACGGCCGAGGTCCCCGGGCAGTAGCCGCCGAGGACGAAACCGACCCCGATCAGCGCCCCGCCCAGCACGGTGCCGTAGAGCAGCAGGCTCGGCACGAACACCGCCCGCGACGGCATCCAGCCGGCGGCTTCGAACAGCCAGAGACCGGAGGCGGCGACGATCACGGCCGTGAACATGATCTTGAAGACCGACCAGTCCCTCAGGAAGAACTGCCCGGTGAGCTTGCGCGGGCTGCCGAAGCCGGCACCCTCGAGCACGTAGCCGAAGAGAAAGCCGGCGAGCAGGCCGGAAAGCAGCCCGTTGTCGTAGAGGGGCAGGGTCATTGCCAGAGTCTCCGCGCGAACATGCTGGCGAGGAAGCCGGCCCCGAAGAAGCCGGCGAGGAAGACGAAGCCGGCCACCGCCAGGGTGGCGCTACCGGAAAGGCCGAGGCCGCTCGTGCAGCCCTGGGCGAGGCGGGCTCCGAAGCCCACCAGCAGGCCGCCGAGGAGCGCCCAGAGGAGCCGCGCACCTCGGCCGGTCCGCGGGCCTTGCTCGATGCCGGTTCGGAAACGGCCGCTCGCGAGCGCCCCGGCCAGGCCGCCGAAGAGGACGCCGACGATTTCCCAGCTTATCCAGGAATCCAGCGGGTTGCTCCGGAGGAAGGGAGCGAAATAGCCGTTGGCGAAGGCCCAGTCCGGGAGCAGCAGCGCCGACAGCCAGGCCCCGACGCGGGCAAAGAAGCCGCTCGCTCCGAGCCCGTGCCCGCTGATCAGGAAGGTGAAGAGAAGAACCAGACCCAGAGCCGTGCCCGCGATCAGCGGGGGCCAGAAAGGACGTGGTGCCGCCTGCATGTCGGACCTCCCGTTCGACACCCGATTTTCGTCACCCCGCGGCCCGTGCGCGATCGACGGCACGGAACGCGCGGTTCCCTCTTTATGTTAGGGGAATCTTATAAAAGAGAAATGCGATATTCCGCCGCAAGACGACGGCCGTCGGATCGCGTCGGCCTTCTGGAAAGCCCCGTCGGGTGTCACTCGGCGGCGTTCTCGGCGATCAGCCGCTCCCGGGCGAGGCGGGTCCGGAGCGCCTCGATCTCCGCCACGCGCCGGCCGAAGGCGGCCCGCTCGGCGCCCTGCAGCTCGTCGGCCGCCACCTGACGCAGCTTCAGCGGATTGACCTGCCGGCCGTCGCGCAGGACCTCGTAATGGAGGTGGGGGCCGGTAACGAGCCCGGTGCTGCCGACATAGCCGATCACCTGCCCCTGGCGAACCCGCACCCCGCGCCGGATGCCCTCGGCGATTCTCTGCATATGCGCGTAGGCTGTGGTGTAGGTGCCGTTGTGGCGGATCCGGACATAGTTGCCGTACCCCTTGTTGCGGCCGGCGAAGATCACCGTCCCGTCGCCGGCGGCGTAGATGGGGGTGCCGCGCGGGGCGGCGAAATCGACCCCCTTGTGCATGCGGGTGTAGCCGAGCACCGGATGTCGTCGCTTGCCGAAGCGGGAGGACAGCCGGGCCCCGTCGACCGGTGTCCGCATCAGGGACTTGCGCACCGATCTGCCGGCCCGGTCGTAATATCCCACCGTTCCGTCGCTGCGGGTGAAGCGATAGGCGGTGAGGGGCTCGCCGCCGAGATCGAAGGCGGCGTACAGGATCTCGCCGCCGCGCCGCTGTCGGCGGTCGGCGCTCAGGATCTCCTCGTAGAGGATGGCGAACCGGTCGCCGGGCTGGATGTCGCGCTGGAAATCGATATCCCAGCTGAAGAGACGCACCACCTCGGCGAGGACCTCGCCCGGCACGCCGACCGCACGCGCGGCCCGGTAGAGGCTGCCGTCGATGCTGCCGGAGGCCAGCGCCGGCCGGCGCAGCAGGGGCCGCTCTATGGTCGCCGCTTCGAAGACGCCACCTTCGCTGCGGGCGAGCCGCACCCGTTTCTCGAACCCGACCGGCAGCGACAGCCCGGCGAGCCGCAGCCTGTTCTCCTCGCTGCGCAGCCGTTCGAGTTCGACGGTCAGATACTGTCCGGGGCGCAGGCGTCGCGGATCGTAGACCTTCTCGAGCGAGGCGATGGCTTCGTGCGCCTGGGCGCGGGACACGCCGAGACGCAGGAGGATTTTCAGGAGGGTGTCGCCGCGCCGGATCTCGACCTGCTCGCGGATCCGGGTGGCGGGGGCGAGGCGCATGGGGGCCGCGGCGAGCGGCGGGGCCGGATCGGGCAGGCTCGCCACCGCGTCGAAACCGGCCACCGGCGTCCAATCGGCACCTTCGCCGGCGACCAGGGGGATGCGCGCCTCCGGGGCGGGGATCCCGGTCTGGATCGTCGCCCCCGGCGGGGATGGGGAATCCTCCGGCAGGAAGACGACGCCCGCGAGCGCGAACGCGAAAACGACGGTGGCGGACGGCAGCAGCCAGCGCAGGACCGACGCGGAAGGGGCGGAAAGAAGCGCCACGTGCAGGGCTCCCCTGGTCAGGCCTCGATCGATCTTGTCGTTGTCCGCCGCAACTGCCCCGCAACGAGGCGACCGCGTGGACGGTGTCCACGGGCTCCTTCCCTCGCCGTCAAGCTAGCCGGGCCGGGGGTAGGACGTCAATCCCGCCGGGCGCCGGGACGGCGGGGAGCCGGCGCCGACCGGAGGCGAAATCGCTGCGGAAACCCCCTTGCGGCGGCGGCGGAGCGGGCCTATATAGCGGCTCGTCGCGGCGGTGGTGCCGCTTCCGCGAAGCCGGTGGTTTCGCTCCGTTCTTTGGGTATGTTTGGTTTTGTTTGGAAGGGATGTGCGGGCGGCGGAGTGTCTGCTGTCTTGCATGTCCTGGCGGGTAGAGCCTCTGTCACGGGGGCTGTTTCGTATCGTTTGGTACGG
>JALSIM010000033.1 GCA_026990035.1 Alphaproteobacteria bacterium
TCCGCCGCGGCAGGCCGAAAAGCCAGCGCAGGAACTCGACCAGCAGCACCGCGGCGGCGGCCACCGCCGACACCCCCAGCAACAGCAGGCCGACGCTGGTCTCGATCTCAAGGTCCAGCCAGGCGATTCGCACCTGGCCCGGATTGTCCGCGAGCCAGGCCGCCACCGGGGCGGCGACGAGGGCGACGACGACGAAAAGAACGAGTTTGCGCATGATCTATCCGGGCTCGGCTCAGCTCTTGGATCGGCTATCGACGAGAAGGCGGCGGACGTAACCGTCGAGTTCGGCGATTGCGGAAAGGGCGGCCAGTCGTGCCTCGGCCAGCGCCACCCATTCGGCGGCCGCCGCGTTGCCCGCCTCGGCCAGGGGCTCCAGGGCCGCCACCGCATCCTCGATCCGTCCTTCGGCGAGCGCTTCGCGCGCCCGATCGACGGCCGCGGCCGCGGGATCGCGGGCTTCGCCGCGACGCCGGATGGTGACCAGCGCCTCGAGATTGCCGCGGGTCCGTTCGAGGACCGAATCGCCGCCCGCCTCGCGACCGAGCATGGCCGGGGCGAGCGCGGACAGGCGCTCGGCGAGTCGGGCCGGGGTCGGCACGCCGGTCTCGGCGTGAGGACGCAGCCGGTCCACCAGCTCCCGGAGGGTCGGATCCTCGCCGGCGAGGGCCTCGATGTCGGCGAGCGGCCGGGTGAGGCTGCCACCTCGCAGAGCCGCCAGCGACAGATCGTTGGCCGCCAATACCAGCCCCACCGCCCGCTCCCGCGCCGTGCGCAGCGCCGCCAGCCGCTGTTCGAGCGAGGCGAGGCGCTCGGCGAGGTTTCGGCCGGTCCGCTGCAGCTCGGTCACGGTTTCGGCGAGCCCGGCGAGAGCGGCGAGTTCCCCGTCGAGCTTCTCGACCCTGCCCGCCGCCTCTCCCAGCCGGTCGTTCAGGCCGGCGACCTCCTTCCCGAGCGCCGCCCGCATGTCCCGCAGCTCGTCCTCGAGGGCGCGGAGCCGGCCGTCGAGCTTTCGCCCCTGCTCCTCGAGCCCGGCGAGCGTTTCCCGGAGACCGCCGATATCGTCACCCAGCCGCTGCTCGAGGCGGGCGAGCGTCGTTTCCAGCTCGCCGCTGCGCCCTTCGAGCGCCGTCAGACGATCCTCCAGCGCCCCCGCCAGCGTACCCGGCGTCTCGCCCCTGCTCGGCAGCGAAAGGGCCATCTCGTCGAGCCGCTGCTCGAGGGCGGCGATGCGATCGCCCAGCTCGCCGATGGTGGCGAGCGCGGGTTGCAGGGCGCCGAGGCGCTGGTCGAGGGTCTCCAGCCGGGAGGGAAGCGACTCCAGAGGGGGCAGCCTTTCCTCGAAGGTCGCCGACCTCGTCGCCAGTTGCTCGAGCCGTTCGGCCAGGGAGGCCGCGTTCCGCTCGACGGCGTCGAGCCGCCCGGAAAGCGTGCCCTCGATCTCCCCGAGGCGGGCCGTCGTCTCGTCGAGACGGTCGAGAATGCGAGGATCCGGCGGTCCCGCCGGGGCGAGATAGAGGACGACGAGGGCGACGGCGGCTCCACCCAGGAGCCCGCCGAGGAGCGGCATCCGCCAGCCCGGTCCGGCGGCGGTACCTGCTTTCCCGTCCTCGGGCCGGTGCGCTTCGGCGGCCGGTGTTTCCGGGGCCGGCCCGACGGCGGCCGGTGTTCCCGCGATCCGGCTCTCCGCCCCGCTGTCCGGCTTCCCGGACGGACCGGATGCGCCGGTCTCATCGGGCCGGTCGGCGACCTCCGTTTTTCCCGCGACCTCCGTCTTTCCGGCGGTGTCGGGCTTTCCGGCGGT
>JALSIM010000034.1 GCA_026990035.1 Alphaproteobacteria bacterium
CTTTCCGGCGGTGTCGGGCTTTCCGGCGGTCTCGCGTTGCTCGGCGTCCGTCTTTCCGGTGGCGATGGCGGGGCGGGGCTCGACCTCGCTCCCGGTTTTCCCGGCTCGTGCCGCCGACCGGGATCCCCGGGCCCTGGTCTGCCGTCCCGTTCCGCTCGCTCCCCCGCCACTCCCCGACTGTCGGCTGCGCGCCATTCCTGTGCCGTCCCTTGGTTCGACGATCCTGTCCGTTGGCACTCGCGCGGCGGGACCGTGCCCACGGTCCGCCGGCCCGGAAACGAAGCGCTAGCAGCTCGGCATGTGCGCTTCAAGGCAGTCCAGTAGCGCCGTATGGTCGCGCTCCCGGGCCACCACGATCTCGAGGCTGGAGAGATCGGTGACCTCTTCGGCCACCGCCTCGCTGAGGCAGACGCAGAGCACACCTTCGAGGCCGGCCTCCAGATCGCTGTCGCGGATCAGCCGGGCGAAGGTCGCCGCCGTGCGCGGAGAATAGAGCAGCACCGCACCGATCGCACGGCGGCTCAGGGCGTGCCGTGTGCGCGAGCCGATCTCCTCGCGCGGAACCGTCTCGTAGACGATCACCCGTTCGTAGGAAAAGCCCGCCGTCCGCAACTCGCCGGCGATGTCGCCGCGCACCTCGCGGCCGCTCGGATGGAGGAGCGTGCCGGCGTTCGGGTCGAGCTCGAGCTTCACCTGCTCGACCAGCGACCGCCAGTCGCCGCGCGCCGTCCGCACATCCGTGGCACCCCGTTGGCGCACCGCCCGTGCGGTGCCGCGCCCGACCGTGTAGACGGGCAGACCGGCCAACTCGCGGCCGAGAGCGTAGGCGGCGTTGGCGCTGGTCAGAAGCACGGCCTGCAGGGTCTCCGGCCGGGGCAGGGAAAACGGGACGCGGCGGGTCTCGAACACCGGATCGACGAGGGTCAGATAGCCACGCTCGCGCAGCTCCCGAGCGGTCTGCTCGCCCTGTTCGCGAGCCCTGGTGATCAGGATCCAGCGCTTGCGTGCCCGGCTGTCCATCATCCGCGGTCCTCGCCCTCCATCCACTCCACCTCCCCCGGAAGGATTCGTCACGAAGCTTCCGATCGCACCATGCGCGCGGCCTCCAGAGCCAGTCGCCGGGCCGCGGCGGCCTCGCCACGAAGTTGCACGCGATGCACGCGGCTGCCGTCCGGTTCGGCCAGCAGCCCGCGGAAGCGCACGCTTCCGTCCGCCATCTCGCAGAGGGCTGCGATCGGTGTCCGGCAGGATCCGTCCAATGCCGCCAGGAACACCCGCTCGGCCTCGACGCACAGCCGCGTATCGAGATGGTCGATCCGGGCGAGAAAGTCGAGAGTGCGGCGATCGTCGGAGCGTACCTCGATGCCGATCGCCCCCTGTCCCACCGCCGGCAGCATCTCTTCGGCGTCCAGGAGACGGTTCGCCTCGCCGAGAAGGCCGAGCCGCTCGAGGCCGGCGGCGGCGAGAAAGGTGGCGGTGATCGCCCCCTCCCGCACCTTGCGCAGGCGGGTCTGGACGTTGCCGCGCAGATTGACGATCCGGAGATCGGGACGCATCGCCCGCACCTGGGCGGCGCGGCGCAGCGATGCGGTGCCGATCACCGCCCCCGCGGGCAGACCGGCCAAGGCGGTGTCGGCCGGGCCGATCATGGCGTCGCGAGGATCCGCCCGCGGCAGGCAGGCCGCGATTTCGAGCCCGGCCGGCAGCTCGGTCGGCACGTCCTTCATGGAATGCACCGCGACCTGGATCTCACCGGCCAGCAGCGCCTCCTCGATTTCCTTGGTGAACAGGCCCTTGCCACCGATCTCGGTGAGCGGTCGATCGAGGAAGCGGTCGCCCGATGTCCTGATGACGCGGACCGCGACCGCATCGGGCTCGGCGAGCTCGGGACAGGCCGCGGCGAGGGCGCGACGGACCATCTCCGCCTGGGCGAGAGCCAGGGGCGAGCCCCTGGTGCCGATGGTCATTCGGGCGGACGACTTCACGCGTATGGTTCCCGTTCCATATGTTGGGGCGGCTTGTAGCAGAGGTGGATGCCGGTGACGACAGCGGCGAAGCTCCGTGTGCTGGGAATCGAGACGAGCTGCGACGAGACGGCGGCGGCGGTGGTCCGGGGCGATCGCAGGGTGCTGGCCGAGGCGGTGTTCGCGCAGCTCGATCTGCACGCGCTCTACGGCGGTGTGGTGCCGGAAATCGCCGCCCGGGCCCATGTCCGCAAGCTCGACCGGATGATCGCCGCGGTGATGGCCGAGGCGGGGCTGGTCTTCGCCGATCTCGACGGGGTCGCGGTGACCGCCGGCCCCGGCCTCGCCGGCGGCCTGCTGGTCGGGGTGACCACCGCCCAGGCGCTGGCCGGCGTCCACCGGCTGCCGCTCTATGCGGTGAACCATCTGGAAGCCCACGCTCTCACTGCCCGCCTGACCCACGGCATCGATTTCCCCTATCTCCTGCTGCTCGTTTCGGGCGGCCACTGCCAGCTCCTGGTGGTCGAAGGCATCGGCCGTCACCGGCGCCTCGGAACCACCATCGACGATGCGGTGGGCGAGGCTTTCGACAAGGTGGCGAAGATGCTCGGGCTCGGATATCCGGGCGGTCCGGCGGTGGAATCGCGGGCCCGCGAAGGCGATCCCGAACGCTTCGTTCTGCCGCGGCCGCTGCTGGGTCGGCCCGGCTGCCATTTCTCCTTCTCCGGCCTCAAGACGGCGGTGCGCCATCGGATCCTGGAGCTCGGCGACGATCGCCTCGACCGGACCGTGGTGGCCGATCTCTGCGCCGCCTTCCAGGAGGCGGTGTGCGAGGTGCTGGTCGACCGTACCCGGCGGGCCATGGCGCTCTTCCGGGCGCGGTACGAGGTTTCTCCGGTGCTGGTGGTGGCCGGCGGCGTCGCCGCCAACCGGGCGATCCGGACCGTGCTCGAAGAGCTCGCGGCGGCGGAGGGTTTCTCCCTCGTTCTGCCGCCGCTTCGGCTGTGCGGCGACAATGCGGTGATGGTGGCCTGGACGGGCCTCGAACATCTGGCGGCGGGACGGCCGCCGGCGGCCATCGCCGATGTCCGGGTCCGCACCCGCTGGCCCCTCGATCCGGAGGCCGAGCCGGCACCGGGCGGCGGTGTGAAGGCCTGATCAGGCGGCCTGGCTGCGTTCCGCGCGCGGCGTGCGCCCGTACATCTGGCGGTAGCAGGTCGAGAAATGGGAGGCCGAGACGAAGCCGCAGGCGCAGGCGATGTTCATGATCGGCATGTCCGTCTGATAGAGGAGATGCCGTGCCCGCTCGAGGCGCAGCTCGAGATAGTATTGCGCCGGCGTGCGACCGAGATGCTTGCGGAACAGCCGTTCGAGCTGGCGCCGCGAGAGCCCGATGTAGCGGGCCAGCATCTCCTGGCTCAACGGCTCCTCGATGTTGGCTTCCATCAGCTCGATGGCGGTGATGAGCTTGGGATGATGGACCCCGACGCGGACCCGGATCGGCATCCGCTGGCGGTCGCGGGGACCGCGGATGCGGTCCAGCATGCACTGCTCCGAGACCTTGGTGGCGAGGCGTTCGCCGTGCTGTGTCGAGATCCGGTAGAGCATCATGTCGAGGGCGGAGGTGCCGCCCGAACAGGTGAACCGGTTGCGGTCGAACTCGAACAGATTGCCGGCCACGTCGATGTCCGGGAAGGCCTCGATGAAGCCGGGCAGGTTCTCCCAGTGGATGGTGCAGCGATGGTCGGTGAGCAGCCCGGCCCGGGCGAGGATGTGGGCGCCGGTGCACAGGGCCCCGACCTGGGCCCCGTGACGGTCGACCCGCCGCAGCCAGGCCAGCACCTCGCGATCCTCGTAGCGCTCGGCACCGAGGCCGCTGCACAGGATCACCGTCGGCGGCGGCGCGGTGTCGATCTGCAGCCGCTGCATCGGCATGTCCACCTGGATGGCGACCCGATTGCTGGCCCGCACCGGACCACCGTCCGGCGACAGGACGAGCCAGCGGTAGAGCTCCCGCCCCGAGACCCGGTTGGCGATCCGCAGCGGTTCGATGGCGCTCGTGAAGGCCAGCATGGAGAAGTCCGGGACCAGCAGGAAGGCCACCGTCTCCGGTGTCGGCGGTGGGCGTCCGCGCCCTTCCGCCTCGCCCCGGACCGCGTCGCTCGACAGCATGACCGTCATCACCGGCCTCTTTCCACCGTGCTTGTCGCAGAAATACCACAGCGGTCGGAGGCGAGGCAAAGAGGAAAGTCGAAGGCGCCTTTTTTCCCGGAGGCTTAGAGCCCTGCGGGATGGCGAAGAAACAGGTCGCGGGAAGGCAAGCGCGTGCCCCCGCTTGCGTTAGCACCTCGTCCGGCGGAAAAGAGGTCCGCAAGGCGTCCTGTCGGGGAGGCGCACATGCGCCGCTATTCGATCTTCACCCTCGCGCGCAATGCGCTGACCGGTCATCGGGATTGGCCGCGGGCCTGGCGGAGTCCGGAACCGCGCTCCCGCTACCGGGTGGTGATCGTCGGTGGCGGCGGGCACGGCCTGGCGACCGCCTACTACCTCGCCAAGGAACACGGCATCCGCGACCTGGCGGTGCTGGAGAAGCGATGGCTCGGGGGCGGCAACACCGGGCGCAACACCACGATCATCCGTTCGAACTATCTGCACGACGAGAGTGCGGCTCTCTACGATCACGCGCTCCGTCTGTGGGCCGGCCTTTCCCGCGAGCTCAACTTCAATGTCATGTACAGCGACCGCGGTGTGATGATGCTCGCCCACAACCCCCACGACGTGCAGATCTTCAAGCGCCACATCCACGCCAACCGCCTCAACGGCATCGACAACGAGTGGCTGACGCCGGCGGAGGCCAAGGCCTATTGTCCGCCGCTGTCGATCGATCGCACCGCCCGTTATCCGGTGGCGGGCGCCGCTCTGCAGCGGCGCGGCGGGGTCGCCCGTCACGACGCGGTGGCCTGGGGTTACGCCCGGGCCGCCGACTCCCTCGGCGTGGACATCATCCAGAACTGCGAGGTCACGGCGATCCGCCGCGAGGGAGATCGCGTCACCGGCATCGAGACGACCCGCGGCAGCATCGCGGTCGAGAAGCTGGGCATCGTCGTCGCCGGCCATTCGAGCATTCTCGCGGAAATGGCCGGCTTCCGCCTGCCCATCGAGAGCTATCCTCTGCAGGCGCTCGTTTCCGAGCCGGTCAAGCCGATCTTCCCCTGCGTCGTGATGTCGAACACGGTGCACGCCTACATCAGCCAGTCGGACAAGGGAGATCTCGTCATCGGTGCCGGCACCGACCAGTACGTCTCCTACAGCCAGCGCGGCGGCATCCAGGTGATCGAACACACCCTCGAAGCCATCGTCGAGCTGTTCCCGATCTTCTCGCGGATGCGGATGATGCGCCAGTGGGCCGGGATCGTCGATGTCACGCCGGACCGCTCGCCGATCATCGGCAGGACCCCGGTGCGCGGTCTCTACATCAACTGCGGCTGGGGAACCGGCGGCTTCAAGGCGACACCCGGCTCCGGTCATCTGTTCGCCTGGACCATCGCCAGGGACGAGCCGCATCCCGTCAACGCGCCCTTCGATCTCGACCGCTTCGCCAGCGGTCGTCTGATCGACGAGGCGGCGGCCGCCGCCGTCGCCCATTGAGACGCGGTTCGAGGGAAGAGACCATGCTCCGGATCCCCTGTCCCTTCTGCGGCCCGCGGGCGGAAATCGAGTTCCGCTGCGGCGGCGAGGCGCACATCCGCCGCCCGGCGGATCCCGACGCCCTGAGCGATGCGGAATGGGCCGACTATCTCTTCATGCGCGGCAATCCCAAAGGCGTCCATTTCGAACGCTGGTTCCACGCCCACGGTTGCCAGCGCTGGTTCAACCTCGCCCGCGATACCGTGGGCGATCGCATTCTCGCGGTCTATGCGATGGGCGCGGAACCCCCGGCCGGGCTGCGCCGGGAGGCGGAGGTGCGCGGAGATGACTGAGGGGGTGGCGCGGCTGGCGAAAGGGGGACGCATCGATCGCGCGCGACCGCTCCGGTTCCGGTTCGCCGGCAAGCTCTACATCGGCTACGCCGGCGACACCCTGGCCTCGGCCCTCCTGGCGAACGGCATCCACCTCGTCGCCCGAAGCTTCAAGTACCACCGGCCGCGCGGCATTCTCACCGCCGGTGCCGAGGAACCGAACGCCCTCCTGCGGATCACGCGTGGCGACGGGCGTGTCGATCCCAACACGCGGGCGACCACCCTGCCGCTCTTCAACGATCTCGATGCCGCACCGCAGAACTGCCGTCCCGGGCTCCGCTTCGATCTGCAGGCGATCAACGGTCTGCTGGGACCGCTGTTCCCCGCCGGCTTCTACTACAAGACCTTCATGTGGCCGGCTTCCTTCTGGAAGCGGTTCTACGAGCCGCGCATCCGGGCGGCGGCGGGGCTCGGCGAGGCGCCGCGTCAGCCGGATCCGGACCGCTACCTCCACCGCTTCGCCCATTGCGAAGTGCTGATCGCCGGCGGCGGACCGGCCGGGATCGCCGCTGCGCTGGCCGCCACCCGCGCCGGTGCCCGGGTGATCCTCGCCGAGGAGCAGCCGCAGTTCGGCGGCTGGCTCACGGGCGAGGGGGCCTTGCGGGCGCGGATCGACGGCGAAGCGCCCGATGCCTGGCTGGAAGCCGCGCTGGCCGAACTGCGGGCGGCCGGGAATTGCCGTCTGCTGCCCCGTACCAGCGTGTTCGGTTGCTACGACCACAACCTCGTGGGTCTGCTCGAAGACGTCGCCGATCACAAGTTCGCACCGGCCGCAGGCGAGCCGCGTCATCGCCTGTGGAAGGTGCGTGCGGCCCGGGTGGTGATCGCCACCGGGATGACCGAACGGCCGCTCGTCTTCCCGGCCAACGACCGGCCGGGGATCATGATGGCCGGGGCGGCGGCGACCTATCTGCACCGCCATGCGGTGCTGCCGGGCCGCGAGATCGTGATCGTCACCAACAACGACAGTGTCTACGGGCTGGCCGGGGATTTCGTCGCCGCCGGCGCCCGGGTGACCCTGGCCGATGCCCGCCGGGAGATTCCCGACTCGATCGCCCTCCCGGCCCGGAACCGGGGTGTCGAGCTCCTTCCCGGAACCCTGCCCGCGGGCAGCGAGGGCCGCCTGCGGGTGCGGCAGATCCATCTCCGCTCGCGCGACGCCGGGACGACCCTGCCGGTGCCCCGGGCCTGTGATCTGGTGCTCGTTTCCGGCGGCTGGAGCCCGAATCTCGCGCTTTTCGCCCAGGCCCGCGGGGAACTGCGCTGGGACGCGGAGCTGGCCGCCTTCCGGCCCGGACCGGCGCATTGGCCGATGTGCTGTGCCGGCGGCGCCAACGGAACCCGCCGCCTCGGCGAGGCGATCGCCGACGGTCTGCGGGCCGGCGCCGCGGCGGCGGCCGCCGCCGGCTTCGAGAAGCCGGCACCCGAGCCCCCCTCGGTCGAGGAGGGACCGGCCTGGACCGTCGAACCCCTGTGGTGCGTGCCCGGCTGCAGTTCCCGTGAGCGCGGCGAGGCCTTCGTCGATTTCCAGCACGATGTCACCGCCCGCGATCTCGGCCTGGCCTTGCGCGAGGGCTACGAATCGATCGAGCATGTCAAGCGCTACACCACCACCGGCATGGGCACCGACCAGGGCAAGCTCGGCAATCTCAACGCCCTCGGGATCGTCGCCGGAGAGAAGGGGGTGCCGGTCCCCGCCGTCGGCGTCACCACCTTCCGCCAGCCCTGGACCCCGGTGCCCTTCGGCGCCCTGGTGGGGGCCAATCGCGGCCCCCTTTTCGATCCCGTGCGCCGGACGCCGATGCACGCCTGGGCCGAGCGGGCGGGGGCGGTGTTCGAGGACGTCGGCCAGTGGAAGCGTGCCCGGTATTTTCCCCGCGAAGGCGAGGACATGCAGGCGGCGGTGCAGCGCGAGGCGAAGGCGGTACGGGCTTCCTGCGGCATGCTCGACGCTTCGACCCTGGGAAAGATCGACATCCGCGGCCCCGATGCCGCGGAGTTCCTGAACCGTGTCTATACCAACTCGTGGGCGAAGCTGGCGGTGGGTGCCTGTCGCTACGGGCTGATGCTGGGCGAAGACGGGATGGTCTTCGACGACGGGGTGACGGCCCGGCTCGGCGAGGATCATTTCCACATGACCACCACCACCGGCGGCGCCGCCCGGGTGCTCGCCTGGCTCGAGAACTGGCTGCAGACCGAATGGCCGGAGCTCCGGGTCTGGTGCACCTCGGTCACCGAACAGTGGGCGACCATGACCGTCACCGGGCCGAAGGCGCGCGAGGTGCTGCGGCCGCTGGTCGAAGATGTGGATCTCGGGCGGGACGCCTTTCCCCACATGACCTTCCGGAGCGGCCGGGTGGCGGGGGTGCCGGCGCGCATCTTCCGGATCAGCTTCACCGGCGAGCTCTCCTTCGAGGTCAACGTCCCGGCGGGCTACGGGCTGCACGTCTGGGAGGCTCTCCTGGAAGCGGGTGCGCCGCACGGCCTCACGGTCTACGGCACCGAGACGATGCACCTGCTGCGGGCCGAAAAGGGTTACATCATCGTCGGCCAGGACACCGACGGCACGGTGACCCCCTTCGATCTCGGCATGGGCTGGATCGTGTCGAAGAAGAAGGGCGATTTCATCGGCCGTCGCTCCCTGTTCCGGAGCGGGATGCGGCGGTCGGACCGCAAGCAGCTCGTCGGTCTCCTGACCGAGGACCCGGCGCTCGTGCTGGAAGAGGGAGCGCAGATCGTCGAGGATCCGCGGCAGCCGTTGCCGATGCGGATGATCGGCCATGTCACCTCGAGCTATCGGAGTCCGAATCTCGGCCGTTCCATCGCCCTCGCGATGGTGCGGGGCGGTAGGGAACGGTCGGGCCAGAGGCTCTGGGTACCGCGGCTCGACGGTCCGGCGATTCCGGTCGAGGTCACTTCGCCCGTCTTCTACGATCCCGAGGGGACGCGTCTCCATGTCTGAGCCGGTCCTGCGCACCCCGCTCGGCCTTCGGGCCGTCGTCTTCGGGCGCCGCCCTTCGGCTCCCGCGGTGCGGCTCGAGGAGGCCCCGGCCGCCGTGCGGGTCGGGTTGCGGGCGAGCGCGGAGGACGCGGCGCGGATCGGCGTCGCGCTCGGGCTCGATCTGCCGGGACCGCCGCTGCGGGCGGTGACGGGCGAGCTGGTCGTCGCCCTCCGCCTCGGCCCCGAGGAATGGCTGCTGCTGGCCGCGGATCCGGATCCGCGGCCGATCCTCGCGGCGATCGCCGGGGCCGCGGAGGGGGGCCATGTCGCGGCCGTCGATCTCGGTCATCGGTTCGCCGAGATCCTGGTCTCCGGTCCGGCGGCGCCGGAGGTGCTCGCCGCCGGCTGTCCGCTCGATCTCGATCCGCGGTTCGCCCCGCCCGGCTTCGCCTCCCGCACGCTCCTCGGTAAGTGCGAAATCCTGCTGCACAGGCTGGGGGAGAACCGTTTCCGACTGCTGGTGAACCGTTCGTTCGCCGAATACTGCTGGCGTTTTCTCGAACATGCCGCTCTCGAGTTCGGCACACCGGCCCCCGTCACCCGATCGTGACAGCCGGCCGATCTCTCCGACCTTCGCGGGACATACGCCTTTCAACGCGGATCGGCTTTGCCCTAAGGTACGAGGCAGGACGGGTCCTTTCGCGGAGGTCGTGGTGATGCGCGCCGATCGGATCGATCCCGAGCAGGCGTTCCGTGCGGGGCTCCTGGGCCTGCCGCTGCACGCCGCTCTGGCACCGCGTGGGCTGGCCGAGGCGCAGGCCGGCTTCGCCCACGGTCCCAACGAGGAAACGGCGCTCGCGACGCACCGGCTTCCGGGGCTGCGCGATCCACAGGCGGCCTACGAGACCGGCCGAGCCCTGCGCTACATCGCCCGCCTGTTCGATCGGGCTCGCGCTCCCGAGCATGTGGGGCGCCAGTTCCGCGACAATCTCGCCGCCGCCATCCTCACCCATCACATGCGCCACACCGGTCGTCCCTGGACCGTCGAGGACACCGTCGAGATGTTCATGGAGCTTTACACTCGGGTCCTGGGAGGCGGGGATGCCGAGGGCGAGATCGTGCGGCGCCGCATCCTCCAGCACGCCCGCGAGGAGCCGCGAGCCACGACACCCGCCGCCGCCCGGGCCCGGAGTCGCCTGATCCGGGCGCTGCGTGGGAGCCGGGCGGCGAGCTTCTGAAAGGGCCGCGTCTCAGAAGGCGGAGAGCGCTTCGCGCAACGGTGCCGCGGCGGGATTGGAAACCTCGCCGGCGATGATCGCCTCGGGGCTCACCGGGCGCCCGTAGTAGGCCTCGTTCCAGTCGTTTTTCGGGATGATGCCCATGCCCTCGACGGTGAGGCCGGCGAAGAGACCGACGTTGCGGGAAAAGACGTAGACGTCCTCGCCGAAGTTGGTGGTCGTTCCGGTGCCGATGCTGCCGCCCACCGGCCCCACCGCGGCGCTGGCGTCGGCGCCCAGCTTGAGACCCTGGTCGAGGAGCTTGTTCACCGCCGATTCGTTCATGATGGTGATCAGCATGTCCGAGGCCTTGCCGCCGATCTGCAGACCGATGGTGGCTCCGGCCAGGGTGACGAAGACCGGATCGCTCCATTCACCGGTCTCGACGTCGCGGGCCAGCAGGACTCCGACTCCGTACTTGCCCCCGATGATGAACCCGCCTTCGACGAGATTCGGCGCCACCACCACGCCGTAGGCGTTCTGCACGTAGACGGTGACGGCGCGGAAGTTCGGATCCCCACGGAAGTCGTCGACGACGACCTTCGCCCGATCGACGAGACGCTGCTGTTCGCTGGGCTGGGCACGGAGCGCGAACGGCATCGTCAGGGCGAGGACCAGGAAGGTCCTTGCGAAAAGCGCGGGAAGCTTCATGGACGGTTGGCTCCGGCGGCAGGAAGACGGGAGGAAGCGAAACGGATCCCCGATTCGGGGCGAACGCACAGTATCGCGTCGTCGCCGCCGGTCAAGGCGGGGGCCGCCGGCGATCGCTTGTCGACACCGCCTTCTGCCCCCAATATCCGCCCGCCGGCCCGAACCCTCCTCGCGACGGAAACCCCATGAACGAGATTCGCCTTCCCGAGATCGAACGCGCGCCCGAGCTCGGACGCCTCGAGGAAACCCTCGTCGAGCTGCGCCGCCGGGGTGCCGAGGATCCCTTTCTCAACCCGATCGATCTCCTCGGACTGCACATCCTGCGCGAGCTCCAGGCCGGGCGGCTCGACGAGGCGGCTCTGGAACGGATGATCGGCTGTCTCACGACCGAGGCCTTCGTCCAGCGTGCCGCGCGAATGCGGGAGTATCTCGGCGAACTGGATCCCGGGCGCAACCGGGAGATCCTGCGTGGCCTGCTGCGCGGCCTGTTGCTGGAGGACGGCGCACCGGTACCCTTCGCGGAAGCGAGGGCCCGGCTGGAACGGCGCTGGTTCGGTTTCGTCTTCACGGCCCACCCGACCTTCGGCCTCGGTGCCCGTCTTCAGCGGATGCTCGCCGCCCTGGTCCTCGGGCGCGACGAGCGGGGCGAGGAACTCGACCCCGTGCGCCGCCGGGAACTGCTGCGGACCCTCGTGACGATGCCGCACCGTCCCGCGAAGCGGCTCGATCTCGACCACGAGCTGGCCCGGGCGCTGGAGGCGATCGCCCATCTGCAGGAGGCGATCCGCGGCATGTACGAAATCCTCGCCGATGAGCTCCGGGAACTTTATCCTGAGGAATGGTACGGGATCGTGCCGCGGCTGGTCACCATCGCGAGTTGGGTGGGCTACGATCTCGACGGACGTGCCGACATCTCCTGGGCGCAGACCTTGGCGAGCCGCCTCACCCTGCAGCTCGAGCAGCTCGAGCGCTATCGGCGTCGCCTCGCCGCCATCCGGCGGGAAGCCGTCCGGTACCGGGAAGAGATGGCGGTTCTCGAACTGATCGAGGCGCGTCTCGCGCTCGCCTGCAAGGTCACGCGGGAGACACGCGATGCGTTGATCCGTGCGAGGTTCGGCGACCCGGCGTGGTTGTCGGACCTGGCGGCCGTCTCCCGGGAGCTGGTCGCCACCCGGGAGGTGCGGCTCGCCGATCGTGCGGTGCTCGTCGAACTCCTCGATCGGGCGATCGCCGCCTGCCGCGAGCCGGATGCGCTGCGCGCGCTCTGGGTGCTGCGCGCCGAAGTGGCCAATCACGGGCTCGTCGCGGCCCGCACCCACCTCCGCCTCAACGCCCGACAGCTCCACAACGCCGTCCGCAATACGATCGGCATGGAGCACGCGCCCGACGATCCGACCTGGCGGCTGAGCTATCTCGAGGCGGTGGAGCGGCTGATCGCGGAAGCGGAGCCGGTGTCGGTCAACTTCGGGTCCCTCGTCCACGAACAGGCGACGGCCCGCCGGGCGTTCATGATCTGCGCCCAGCTCCTGAAACATCTCGACGGCGGGGAGCCGATCCGTTTCCTGATCGCCGAATGCGAGACCGCGTTCACCCTGCTCGCGGCGCTCTATCTCGCGAAGCTGTTCGGAGTCGACGACCGGGTCGACATCTCGCCGCTGTTCGAGACCCGCAAGGCGCTCGAGCGGGGCGCCGGGATCATCGCCGAGGCGCTCGCCCGTCCCGCCTATCGCGACTATCTGCGGCGACGCGGCCGGATCTGCATCCAGACCGGCTATTCCGACGCCGGACGCTATATGGGACAGACGGCGGCTTCGGTGGCGATCGAACGGATCCGGCTGTCACTCGTGGACACCCTCGCCGAGCACGGGCTCGCCGATCTCGAGGTCGTGATCTTCGACACCCACGGTGAAAGCATCGGTCGCGGGGGCCATCCCGAAAGCCTGCGGCGCCGTCTCGAGTACGTGGACACGCCCGAGAGCCGGCGCCGCTACGCCCGGAAGGGGATCCTCCTGCGACAGGAGACCAGCTTCCAGGGCGGCGACGGCTATCAGCTTTTCCTGCGCGACGAAACCGCGTTGGCGGTCCTCTGCCGGTGTCTCGAGCACGTCTTCGCGCCACCGCCCGAGGAAACCGATCCCTTCTACCGACGCACCACCTACGTGGACGAGTTCTTCGCCGCGGTGCGCCAGTTCAACACGCGGCTGATCGACGATCCCGCCTACGCCCGTCTGCTCGGCGTGTACGGGACGAATCTCCTTTACCGGACGGGGTCCCGGGCCGAACATCGGGAACGGGAACGGGGCGGCGGGGTGCCGCTGCTCGAGCACCCCTCCCAGCTTCGGGCCATCCCCCACAACGCGATCCTGCAGCAGCTCGGCCATCTGGTGCACGTGATCGGCGGTGTCGGCCGGGCGATGGCCAAGGATCCCGAGGCCTTCCGCGATCTCTACGCGGCGAGCCCGCGGTTTCGCAGTCTGATGACGATGGTCGAGCACGCCTTCAAGTTCACCGATCCGCGCGTCACCGCGGCCTATCTGTCGCTGTTCGACGCCGGGCGCTGGCTCCAGCTCGCCTCCAGCCGGGCCGCCGAGAGCGACCAGGAGGCGCTGCGCGACGTCGCCGATCACGTCGAGACGATGGAACTGGGCGAACGCCTCGCGCGGGTGTTCCGCTTCATGCTGCGGGACTACCTCGATCTGGCGGCGGCCCTGCGCGATCATCGCCGTCGCACCCGCGATGCCGGCGAGCAGCCCATCGCGGTGGACAGCGCCACCCGCGACCGGCTGCACCTGCTCCACGCCATCCGTCTCGCCCTGCTGCAGTCCCTGATGCTGCGGGCGATCGCCATTCCCGATTTCAGCGACCGCCATGCGGTGACCCGCGAAGAACTCGTGCAACGTCTGTTCCGCCTCGACGTCGGACCGACACTCGAACTGCTGGCGACCATCTTCCCGCTCGACGAGGCGGATGGCGGGGACCAGGACTACGGCGAACCGGCCAGCTACACGGCCTCGGCGCAGCAGTCCTACGCCCAGGAACACGACACGCTGTTCCGGCCGATCGCCCGTACCTACGAATTCGCGCGGCGGATCGGTACCGGCGTCGTCCACCATCTGGGGGCGGTGGGCTGAGACCCGCGGTTCAGCCGGTGGGATCCCCGAGATCCCGGCGGATCCGTTCCTCGCCCAGGAAGCACTGCCAGCCGACGAAGCACCAGAAATACTCGACCCGGGCGTCGATCGCGCCGGCGCCGGACTGTTCGAAGGGCAGGCGCAGCGTCACCCCGCCGGGAAAATAGTCGTCTCCGGTCGGCGGTGTTTCCACCCGCCTGCCTTCCGGCCAGTGGACACCCGAGGCGGCGAGGACCTCGACGCTGGCGCCGGGATCGGCGATCAGCTTCGCGTCTCCCATGGGGAGGATCCGCACCACCAGCTCCCGCCTCCCGTCCCGTGTCACGATCCGGTTTTCCACCCGCACCTCGCCCGTCTTCCCCCCGGGTGGTGCAGCGAGGGCGCCGAGCAGGGAATCGAGATCGCCCGCCGCTCTCGCGGAGGGCACCGGCGACGGCGGAACGAGCAGGAGAAGAAGGAGGAGGAAGCGGCGCATCAGACGATCCGCTGGCCCGTCTTCTCCCAGTCGGCGAGAAACTGGGCGAGCCCCTTGTCGGTCAGCGGATGCTGCACCAGGGCGCGCATCACCTTGGCCGGCATGGTGGCCACATCGGCGCCGAGGCGGGCGGCGGCGATCACATGGCCGACCGAGCGCACCGAAGCGACCAGCACCTCGGTGCGGATGCTGTCCGGATAGTTGCCGAAGATGGTGCAGATGTCCTCGATGAGCTCCATCCCCTCGTGGCCGGCATCGTCGAGGCGGCCGACGAAAGGCGAGACGAAGCTGGCCCCGGCCTTGGCCGCGAGAAGCGCCTGACCGGGCGAGAAGCAGAGGGTGAGATTGACCTTGATTCCTTCCGCGGCGAGCCGCCGGCAGGCCCGCAGCCCGTCCCAGGTGATCGGCAGCTTGATGCAGATGTTGTCGGCGATCTCCACGAGCCGGTGGGCTTCCTTCAGCATCGCCTCCTGCTCGGTGGCGGTCACCTCGGCGCTGATCGGGCCGGGCACGAGAGCGGCGATTTCCGCCAGCAGTTCGAAGAAGTCGCGCCCCGTCTTGGCGACCAGGCTCGGATTGGTGGTCACGCCATCGACCATGCCGGCGGCGGCGAGTTCGGCGATTTCCTCGACATCCGCGGTATCCAGGAAGAACTTCATCGGCGGGGTTCCTTCACGGGGTCGTGTTCGGAAGATGGCGGGAAAGACGGAGGCTCAGTGCCGTGCCTGGTGACGCGGCACGTACATGCCGTCCCGCAGCTCGTTGAAGAACTCGCCGATCTGCGGATGGCCGACCGGCTCGCCGCTGGTATCGGGCTGCAGGTTCTGCTCCGAGACGTAGGCGACGTAGTACGATTCTTCGTTTTCCGCGAGCAGGTGATAGAAGGGCTGGTCCTTGCTCGGACGGACCTCTTCGGGGATCGACTGGTACCATTCCTCGGTGTTGCTGTAGACGGGATCGACGTCGATCACCACCCCCCGGAAGGGGAAGAAGCGGTGGCGGACGATCTGGCCGATCGCGTACTTGGCAGTTCGCTGTCGCATGATCCACCTCGCAGGGTCACCCGCCCGCCGGGCCGACGGCGGGGGACCACCGGTCCGGCGCCGGGCCGACGCCCCCTCATATGGGCGCCGCCTCGGGCGGCTCCAAGACTACCCCGTCCGGGCGGGTTTTTCGACGAGATTGTGAATCAGGCTGGAGGTGTCCCAGCGACCGCCACCGGCCTGCTGGATCAGCCGGTAGAACTGATCGACGAGCGCGGTCATCGGCAGCGGCGCGCCGTTGCGGCGGGCTTCCTCGATGGCGATCCGAAGATCCTTGCGCATCCAGTCGACCGCGAAGCCGAAGTCGAATTCGCCGCGGACCATCGTCCGCCAGCGGTTGTCCATCTGCCAGGACTGGGCGGCCCCCTTGGAGATCACCGCCACCACCCGATCGGTGTCGAGGCCGGCACGGACCGCGAAGTTGGCGGCCTCCGCGAGGCCCTGGAGGAGCCCGGCGATGGCGATCTGGTTGACCATCTTGGTGAGCTGGCCGGCTCCGGCGCCACCCATCAGGGTCACCGCCCTGCCGTAGGCCCGCATCACCGGCTCGGCCCGGGCGAAGGTCGTCTCCTCACCGCCGCACATGATGGTGAGCTGCCCGTTCTCGGCTCCCGACTGGCCGCCGGAGACGGGGGCGTCGAGGAACCCGGCGCCCCGGTCGCGACAGGCGGCATCCAGTTCCCGGGCAACGTCGGCGGAAGCGGTGGTATGGTCGATCAGGATCGCGTTCTCGGCGAGGCCGGCCAGGATCCCGTCCTCGCCGTAGGCGAGACTCCGCAGATCCTCGTCGTTGCCGACGCAGGTGAACAGGAATTCGGCGGTTTCGGCGGCCTCGCGGGGGGTTCCGGCGATCCGGCCGCCGTGTTGCCGCTGCCACCGTTCGGCCTTCGCGCGCGTGCGGTTGAAGACCACGACCTCGTGTCCGGCGGCCGCGAGATGGCCGGCCATCGGATAGCCCATCACGCCGAGGCCGATGAACGCGGTGCGTGCCATGCCTGCCGTCTCCCCCTCCTGGTTTCCACGGCGCCGCAAGCTAGTCGCGGGCGGCGGGATGCACAAGCGCCCGCCCGGAGGCTTGCCGGGAACCGAGGGGCTGCGCATATCCTGGCCCCGTACCACTGTCCGGTGTTCGCTCCGCCATGTCCTCCGCCTCCTCTTCCCGCACCGGCTCCGAGCTCCCGCGCCACCGGGCGGAAACGCCGCCGGATCCCGGGTTCGCTCTCTATCTCCACTGGCCGTTCTGCCGGCACAAATGTCCCTACTGCGACTTCAACAGCCATGTGCGGGAGGAGGTCGAGGAGGGACGGTGGCGGGCGGCCCTGCTCGCCGAGCTCGATCATTTCGGCGAACGGACGGCGGGCCGTGCGCTGCGTTCCATCTTCTTCGGCGGCGGCACACCCTCGCTGATGGCGCCGGCGACGGTGGCGGCACTGATCGAGCGGGCGAGCCGCTGGTGGCGGTTCGAGCCGGAGATCGAGATCACCCTCGAGGCCAATCCCACTTCGGCCGAGGCGGCGCGATTCGCGGGCTTCCAGGCGGCCGGCGTCAACCGGTTGTCGCTCGGCGTCCAGGCCCTCGAGGAGGCGGCGCTGCGTCACCTCGGCCGGCAGCACGGGGTGGCCGAGGCCCTGGCGGCTCTCGATCTCGCCCGCGCGCGCTTTCCCCGGGTGAGCATCGATCTCATCTATGGCCGACCGGAGCAGGATCTCGCCGCCTGGGAGAGGGAGCTCCGCCGTGCCCTCGATCTCGGCACCGGCCATCTTTCGCTCTATCAGCTCACCATCGAGCCCGGCACGCATTTCCACACCCTCCGCCGGCGCGGGCGGCTCCCCCTGCCGGGAGAGGATCTGGGTGCCGCCATGCTCGCCCTCACCGACGAGCTCTGCGCGGCGGCGGGCTTCGCCGCCTACGAGATCAGCAATCACGCCCGTCCGGGCGAGGAAAGCCGGCACAACCTCGTCTACTGGCGTTACGGCGACTATCTCGGCGTCGGTCCCGGAGCACACGGCCGGCTGACACTGGGCACCGAACGCCTGGCGATGCGGGCCGAGCGCCTGCCGGAGCGCTGGCTGGCCGCCGTCGAGACCCGGGGGCACGGCCAGCTTCCCGCCGAACGACTGGCCGCCGAGACCCAGGCCACCGAGTATCTGCTGATGGCCATGCGTCTCGCCGAGGGGGTCGAGCTCGGGCGTCTCGCCGCTTTGGCCGGACGCGATCTCGACAGCTTTCTCGACATGGCGGCGGTCCGCTTCCTGGAAGCGGAAGGGCTGCTCCGCTGCGAGGAGGGGGTTCTGCGGGCGACGGCCACCGGCCGGCACCGCCTCGATGCCCTGATCCGCCGGATTCTGCGCTAGAGACCGAGGTAGGCGGCCTTGACGCGCTCGTCGGCGAGCAGCTCCGCGGCTCGACCTTCGAGGACGATGCGTCCCGATTCCAGCACATAGCCGCGATCGGCCACGGAGAGGCCGGCGAAGGCGTTCTGTTCGACGAGGAGGATCGTGACGCCGGTCGCCCGAAGCTCCCGGATGGTGTCGAAGATCCGTTCGACGATGCGCGGTGCGAGCCCCATGCTCGGTTCGTCCATCAGCAGGAGATCGGGCTTGGCCATCAGGGCGCGGGCGATCGCCAGCATCTGCTGTTCACCGCCGGAAAGCGTGCCGGCCGGCTGCCGCCGCCGTTCCTTGAGCCGCGGGAACAGGCCGTAGAGCTTCTCCAGTTCCGGCTCGATCTCGTGCCGCGGTCGGGTGAAGGCCCCGAGGAGAAGATTGTCCTCCACACTCATGGGCGCGAACATCTGGCGTCCCTGCGGCACCTGGGAGATACCGAGGCGCACCCGTCGCGCCGGCGTCGTCCGGGTGATGTCCTCGCCGCGGAAGCGGATGACGCCATGGCTCGCCGGCTGGACGCCGGAAATGGTCCGCAGCAGGGTCGTCTTGCCGGCCCCGTTGGCGCCGACGATGGTCACCAGTTCGCTGTCGCCGACGGTGAGATCGATCGCGTCCAGGGCGCGGATGCGCCCGTAATGGGAGGCGAGACCGGCGATCTCAAGGAGCATGACCACCCGCCACCGCCGCCTGGCCCAGATAGGCTTCGATCACCGCCGGGTTTTCCCGGACCTCCTCGGCCCGTCCCTCGGCCAGCATCCGCCCGTGATCGAGGACGATGATATGGTCGGAGACGTTCATCACGAGACGCATGTCGTGTTCGACCAGAACGATGGTCATGCCGTCCGCCACCAGGCTCTTCAGCAGGGTCTCGATCTCCCGGGTCTCCTTTTCGTTGCAGCCCGCCGCCGGCTCGTCGAGCAGCAGGAGCTCCGGGCGGGCGGCGAGGGCACGGGCGATCTCGAGGCGCTTGAGGGCGCCGTAGGGAAGACTGTCGGCCGGGGCGTCGGACCATTCCGCCAGCCCCACGCGCTCGAGCAGGGCCTCCGCCTCGGCCCGCGCCCGCCGTTCCGCGGCCCGCAGCCGGGGCAGGCGGAACAGGGCCCGCCAGACATTGCGATCGAGACCCAGATGGCCGCCCAGGAGCACGTTCTCGAGAACGCTCATGTTGAAGAAGATCTGGAGATTCTGGAAGGTGCGGGAGATCCCCCGGGCGGCCAGACGCTCGGGTGGCAGACCGGCGATGTTCTCGCCCCGGAAACGGATCGTTCCCCGGGTCGGCCGCAGCACACCGCTGATCATGTTGAACAGGGTGGTCTTGCCGGCGCCGTTGGGGCCGATGATCGAATGGATGCCCCCCTCCGGGATGGCGAAACTGAGATCCTGTACCGCCCGAACCCCGCCGAAGCTGCGCGTCAACCGCTCGACGAGGAGCAGGCTCACGACCGGTCTCCGAAGAAGCGCAGGGCCAGGGTCGGCACCAGACCCCTGGGCATGAAGATCATGGTCAGCACCATCACCAGGCCGAGCATGACGTGCTCGTAGTTCTGGAAGACGGTCAGGAACTGCGGCAGGGCGGTGAGCAGGGCGGCACCGACGATGGCGCCGAAGGTGGAGGCCATGCCGCCGAGGACGACCATCGTCACGAACTGGATGGAGCGCAGGAAATCGGCTTCGTCGGGCGTCAGCCAGCCCGAGAAGTGGGCGAACAGGGAACCGGCGAGACTGGCGATCACGGCCGACACCACGAACACCAGCACCTTGTAGGCGGTGGTGTCCACGCCGCAGACGCGGGCCGCGATCTCGGAACTGTGGACCGCCCGCAGCGCCCGGCCGATGGGACTGTCGACGAGATTGAGGGCGAGCCAGGTGACGAGCACGAGGGTACCGCCCACGAGCCAGTACCAGCTCCAGGTACCGGAGATCTCGAACCCGAAGAGGGTCAGCGGATCGACCGGCATGCCATCGGGACCGCCGGTGAGCGCCACCTCCTGGGAAAGGACGATGGAGATGATGATCCCGAGACCCAGGGTGGCCATCGCCAGATAGTGTCCCTTGAGGGCCAGGATCGGACGGGCGACGGCGAAGGCGATCCCTCCCGAGAGGAGGATGCCGGCGAGAAGGGCGAGGAGCGGCGGCCAGCCGTGGGTCGATGTCAGGATGGCCGAGGCATAGGCGCCGATGCCGAAGAAGCCGGCGTGCCCGAGGCTGATCTGGCCCGCGTAGCCGATCAGAAGGTTGAGGCCGATGCAGACGATGGCGGCGATGCCGACGTTGATCGCGACGTCGAAATAGAAGCTGTTGGGAAATCCCAGGGGCATCAGCAGGATGGCCAGGACGAGGAGGACCAGCCCGCCGTGATGGGAGCCGAGCAGCCGCCGCATGCCGTCAGACCCGCTCGATTCCGCGCAGGCCGAACAGCCCGCTGGGCCACAGGACGAGGAACAGCAGGATGATGACGAAGGCCACGGCGTCCTTGTAGGCGGAGGAAAGATAGCCGGCCGCCATCGCCTCGGCGATGCCGATCACGAGGCCACCGACGATGGCTCCCAGCCCGGAGCCCAGCCCGCCGACGATGGCGGCGGCGAAGCCCTTGAGTCCGAGCATCACTCCGACCTGGAAATGGGTCGGGGCGAGCGGGGTGATCAGCACCCCGGCGAGGGCCCCGAGGGCGCCAGCGAGGGCGAAGCTGACCAGCACCACCTTGCGCGTGTCGATGCCCACGAGCTGGGCGGCGAGCGGATTGTAGGCGGTGGCCATCATCGCCTTGCCCCACAGGGTCTTGGCGAAGAAGAACCACAGCAGCAGCGCGATCACCGCGGTGACGCCGAAGATCCAGAGGGACTGCGGCAGCAGGGTGGCCCCCATGATCACCAGCGGCTCCTCCCCGGAAATCGGGGGCAGCGAATGGAAGTTGCGGTCCCAGACGATGCCTGCGAGTCCGCGGATCAGGATCGCCGCACCGATGGTGATGATGATCAGCCCCACCGCCGAGGTGCCCTTGGCCGGGGCGATCCCCAAACGCTCGATGGCGACGGCGACGACCACGGCGAGCAGCACCGCGAGGACCGCCGCCAGCGGCAGCTCGATGCCGGCGGCGGCGAAGAACACCGTCGCCATGCCGCCGATCATCACGAATTCGCCCTGGGCGAAGTTGATGAGATGGCTGGCGTTGTAGATGAGCGAGAAGCCGAGCGCGATGAGCGCATAGATGGCTCCCACCGTCAGACCGGAAAACAGGAATTGGAAGAATTCGGTCATCGTCGACCTGCGGCATCCCCTCTCGCTGCGACCGGGCGGGGCGTCGCCTAGCACGGGCACGGCCGTTAGCCAATGGCCTCAGGGCGGTCGCTCGGACGTCTCATCGGCAGGGGGCGGGGACGGCGGTTCGGTGCAGACCCGGTTCCGGCCGAGGTGCTTGGCGGCATAGAGGGCCCGGTCCGATCGGGCCAGCAGGGAATCGAGATCGGCTTCGGGACCTTCCGCCGCGGCCACGCCGATGCTCACGCCGAGCGGCATCGGCTCGCGGATCTCGGCGACCGCCCGGCGGATCCTCTCGGCCACCACCAGCGCGGCATCCCGGCGGGTATGGGGCATGATCACCACGAACTCGTCGCCGCCGAAGCGGGCGGCGATGTCGGTCGCCCGCAGGGTCCGGCGCAGAATGACGGCGAGACGTTGCAGAGCGCGGTCACCCTCGGCATGGCCGAGGGCGTCGTTGATCTCCTTGAAGCGGTCGATATCGACGGTGAGGATGGCGATGGGCTGCTCGTAGCGGCGGGCCAGGGCCACCAGCTCGCGGGCACGGTCGAAGAAGGCGCGGCGATTGCAGAGGCCGGTGAGCTCGTCGGTGCCGGCGAGCTGGCGCAACCGGCGCTCGGCGATCTCGCGGCGCCGGATTTCCTCCTCGAGCCGCGCCCGAGCCCGGCTGAGTTCGTCGATGATGTGGAGGAGGGCGCCCACCGGCAGCGCCGTCAGCCCGCCGGTGACGAGACCGGTGATGATCGCCGCGCGCAGGGCTTCGCCGGCATGGACCGCACCGCTGCCGAAAACGAGAAGGGCGACGGAGGCGCCGATCAGAGCGCTGAACAGGGCCGCCGCGACGGTCGCGAGGCGCCAGCCGTAGGCATGGAGAAAGGCCGCCAGATGGAGAAGGGGACGCGGCAGCAATGCGCGGCGGAGTTCGGCGACCGGCTCGCCGTTCTCCTCGGTCCTGTCACCGGGAAGTTCGAAGCCGGCCGCCATGATCGATCACGGAGGGAACGCGCGCCGCACCGGCCGCGCTCCGGCGGCGCGCCTCCCGTGAAGCCCGATCAATAGAGATACTTCCAGTTGCCACCCCGAACCTCGAGCATCTTGAAGGCTTCCGGACCGAGACCCAGGTGGTCTTCCGGACTCATGTTGAAAATGCCGTCCACGCCGATGAAGTTCCGGGTCCGTTCCAGGGCGTCGCGGACCGCGGCGGGATCGGCACCGCCGGCCCGTTCGATCGCCCCCACCAGCAGGAACAGGGCGTCGTAGGCATGCCCGCCGAAGGTCGAGACCTCCTCGCCGTAGGCCGCCTCGTAGGCCTCGATGTAGGCCAGTCCGACCGCGCGCTGCGGATCGTCTTCGGGTAGCTGATCGGCGACCACCAGGGCGGCGCAGGGCAGCCGCACCCCTTCGGCGGCGGCGCCGGCCCCCTCGATGAAGCGCTTCGAGCAGGAGCCGTGATTGTGATAGAGCCGCCCCTCGAGACCGAGCTGGGCGTAGTTCTTGGTGACGATGGTCGAGGCGGCACCGAAGCCGCAGAACAGCACCGCCTGCACCCCCGCGTTGCGGATCTTCGTGAGCTGGGGCGTCATGTCGGTGTCGCCCTTGCCGTACTGCTCGGTGGCCTTGATCGTCAGCCCGTAGGAGCCGGCGAGTTCCTCGGCGTTCTTCAGGCAGCTCTTGTCGAAGCCGCCGGAGCCGCCGATCAGTCCGATCTCGGTGACCCCCTCCTTCTTCATGTCGGCGTAGACCTTCTCCACCGCCATGCGGTCGGTGTGCGGGGTCTTGAAGACCCATTTCTTGACCGGATCGATGATCACCGAGGCGCCGGCGAGAGAGATGAAGGGACGCTCCGCCTTCTCCACCAGCTTGATCACCGCCATCGTCTCGCCGGTCGTCGTTCCGCCGATGATGGCGTCGACCCGGTCCTGCTCCAGCAGGCGCTTGACGAAGGTGACGGCGTTCTTGGCGCTGGTGCCCGTGTCGTAGAGTACGAGTTCCAGCGGATGACCGAGGACGCCGCCTTCGGCGTTGATCTTCTCGACATAGAGCTCGAGGGTCTTCTTCTCCGGATCGCCGAGGAAGGCGGCGGGTCCGGTGACCGCGAGGAACGAGCCGATTCTGATCGGCTCCGCCGCCTGGGCGACATGGATCAGACCGAGGGTCAGCGCCCCCGCCAGGACCGAAAACGCCTTCCGAGATCTTTCGCTCACCGAGGTGCCTCCCGTGCTTGCGGCTACCCATCCGATTGGCCCGAACCATCGGGTAGGGCAACCGATAGCACCGCGACGCGGCCCGAGGCAAACATCGGCGCGCGGCGACGGCAGGGATCAGGCGGCGCGTTCCATGCGACGGCCCGTCCGGTCCGCGACGTCCCGGGTATATCGCCAGACGGACGCCGGCGGAATGTTGCGGAAAACGTAGGCCACCATCTGCGCCCGGAGGCCGAACGTGCGCGGCGGGATGGAGGGGACCGGGGCGTAGGTGTACTGGATCAGCACCCCGTCGTCACCCATCGCCTCGAAGCTCCGTTCGACGATCGCCCGCTTGAATTCCAATGGCATGCCGACCATCGGCAGACCGGAGATGACGGTACCGACATCCTCGATGCCCAGACGCTCGAGAATCTCGTCGAGGCGGGTGGCGTCCCCCTGCACCACACGGACCCCGTCCAGCTCCTGCTTGAGAAACTGGGCGAGTTCGCCGTCGAGCTCGATCACGAGCAGCTTGTCCCGCGGAATGCCGACCTCGATCAGGCCCTTCGAAATCGCCCCGGTGCCGCCGCCGAGCTCGACCACGAACTGCCCGGGCCGCCGCACCACCGCGCCCGCCATGGCCCTCCCGAGGGCACGTGAGGAAGGGATCATGGATCCCATGGATTTCGGTGAGCGCAGCCACTGCCGGAAGAAGAGCCCTCCTTCCTTGAGTGCCTTGCTGCCTTGCATAAGCCGCTCCTCCGACCGCCGCGGTTCGCGTGACCTGCCGTGCGGCGGCTTGTGGCCCAAACTCGCGCCGCCCGCAACCGTTCGTGCGGCTACGGACCGCGGGCGCATCGGCGCTGCCCGCGTCGACCACGCGCCTCCTATGATAGGCGCAAGCCCGGCCGCCGGTAAAGCGGCGCCGGCCGGATCCTCGGCTGGGCGGGGGTGTCGTGAGGGCCCGCGGCCGTGGCCGCCGGGCAACAGCGGCACGAAAACGGCAGATGCGGAGGCACCGTCGCCGGGGGGCGAGGCGTGGTCCCGGATCGACCGTGGACCGGCGAGGACATCGCCGCCGACGGCGCCGGTTTCCTGTCGGTCGACGCCTTCGTTCCGTCGAGCCTCGACGCCGTGGCCACCCGGCTTCATCTCGGCCGCCGGCATGCGGAGCGCGAGCGCGACGGCCTCGATCTCGACCCCGTCGAGCTCGTGACGACCGGTACCCGGGTCGGGGCCCGGGATCCGCCTCCTCCTGCGGTTTCCGCCGGGAGCGCCGATGGCGGGGGCGGCGCAGGAACATCGGTCGGCACGCGAGGTCCCGTCCGGTCCGAACCTGTCGACCGGCGAAGCGGACGCGCCGATCGTCGGTCTCGACGGGGCGGAGGAGCGGGCCCGCGACCGGCCCGCCGAGGGGCTGCCCGCCGCCCGGTTTCCGGGCGGCGGCGTCGAACCCCGATCCTCAGTCGGGCGAGCGGACCACGCGCAGATCGGAGAGGCTGCGCACGGCCACACTCAGCATCGACAGGGCGGGCGCCGGGGCGGCCTTGAGATCGGCGAGCAGCCGCCGGTAGCGGAGGATGCCGTGGAGCCGGGTCTCCAGCCAGCTCTCGACCCGTTCCCGGACGGCGTCCGGGGTTTCGACGACGCCGATCTCCTCGACACAAGCGAGGGTGAGGCGGCGGAGCACGTTCGAGAGTTCCTCCTTGAGACCGGTGAGGGCGAGCCGGTCCCAGCGGCTCTCGGCCGGCGCGCGGCGCAGCCGGGCCGACAGCCAGGCGATGTCGAGGACCGCGCTCAGGGCGAAGTAGATGCGGGCGACCGCCAGATAGTCGATCGTCTCGACCGCCCGCTCCGGCTGCCAGCTCTGGGCGGCGGCGACGATGTCGCTGGCCGGCAGGAACAGGGGGAGGGCGCTCACCTGGCGGGCCAGGGGGCGCGGCAGTCCGGCCTCGGCGTAGGCGGCGACGGTGCCGTTGAAGGTGATCGTCTGGCTGGAGGCCAGCACCTCCTCGAGGCTGTCGATCACCCGCGCGATGCCCGGACGGAAACGGCCGACGGTCTCGCGGATCCCCAGCGGGCGCGCCGCATGGGCGAGGAACCAGCGGGTCCCCGCCGCCAGCGTGTCGCGCAGGGCGGCGAGAATCGCGAGCTGGTGCTCGGCCGCGACCTCGTAGCCGAGGGTTTCCACTTCTCCCCACACCGGCAGCAGGGCGAAGGCGTCGCGGGCGATGACGAAGGCCAGGGTGATGTCCGTGAGATCGGCACCGGTCTCGTCCTCCATCTCGCTGACGAAGACCTCGAGCCCGCGGTTGATGATGCTGTTGGCGATCCAGGTGGCGATGATCTCGCGGCGCAGCCGATGATCGGCGATCTGGTCGGGAAAGCGGCGGCGGAGCGGGCGCGGGAAATACTTCCGCAGATCGACCAGGAAATAGGGGCGATCGGGAATGGGGCTCCGCAGCAGATCCTCGTACAGGGTCGTCTTGGCGTAGGCGAGGAGCACCGCCGCCTCGGGTCGGGTGAGCCCCCCTCCCCGACGACGGCGCGCCAGGATCTCCTGATCGGAGGGCAGGAACTCGAGGGCGCGATCGAGCCGGCCGCGCTCCTCGAGCTTGCGCATCAGGCGCTGACGAGCGTCCGTCATCCCTTCGGCCATCGTCTGGCCGACGCTCAGGGCCAGATTCTGCAGGACGTTGTCACGCAGGACGAGTTCCGCCACCTCGTCGGTCATCTCCGCCAGCAGGGCGTCCCGCTGCTTGAGGGTGATCTCGCCCGCCTCCATCACCTCCCGCAGGAGGATCTTGATGTTGACCTCGTGGTCGGAACAGGAGACCCCGGCCGAATTGTCGATGAAATCGGTGTTGATGCGGCCGCCGGCGGCGGCGAAGGCGATCCGCGCCCGCTGGGTGAAGCCGAGATTGCCGCCCTCGCCCACCACCTTGCAGCGCAGCTCTTCGGCATCGACGCGCACCGCGTCGTTGCTGCGATCCTGCGCATCCGCGTGGCTTTCGGCCCGGGCCTTGACGAAAGTGCCGACCCCGCCGTTCCACAGAAGATCGACCGGCGCCCGCAGGATCGCGCTCACCAGCTCGTTGGGGGTGAGCTGTTCGGCGTCGATGGCGAGGGCCGCCCGCATCTGCGGCGAGAGCGGGATGCGTTTGGCGCTGCGACGCCACACGCCGCCGCCTTCGCTGATCAGATCGCGGTCGTAGTCCTCCCAGCTCGACCGCGGCAGGGCGAAGAGCCGCTTCCGTTCGGCGAAGGAGACGGCGGGATCGGGATCGGGATCGACGAAGATGTGGCGGTGGTCGAAGGCGGCGATCAGGCGGATCCTGTCGGAGAGCAGCATGCCGTTGCCGAACACGTCGCCGGACATGTCGCCGATGCCGACGACGGTGAAGGGATCCTTCAGCGGATCGATGCCGAGCTCGCGGAAATGGCGCTTGACGGATTCCCAGGCGCCGCGGGCGGTGATCCCCATCTTCTTGTGGTCGTAGCCGGCGGAGCCGCCGGAGGCGAAGGCGTCGTCGAGCCAGAAGCCGTATTCCCGGCTGATGGCGTTGGCGATGTCGGAGAAGGTCGCGGTCCCCTTGTCGGCGGCCACCACCAGATAGGGATCGTCGTCGTCGTAGCGGACCACCCGCGGCGGCGGCACCACTTCGCCGCCGCGCTGGTTGTCGGTGATGTCGAGCATGCCCCGCAGGAAGGTCCGGTAGCAGCGGATTCCCTCCTCCAGCAGGGCCTGGCGGTCGCCGCCCGCCGGCGGCCGCTTGACCACGAACCCGCCCTTGGCGCCGACCGGAACGATGATCGCGTTCTTGACCATCTGGGCCTTCATGAGGCCCAGGATCTCGGTGCGGAAATCCTCCCGGCGATCCGACCAGCGGATGCCGCCGCGGGCGACCTTGCCGCCGCGCAGATGGACCGCCTCCACATGCGGGGCATAGACGAAGATCTCGTAGGTCGGTCGCGGCGCCGGCATGCCCGGGACCCGCGCCGGATCGAATTTGAGGGCGAGGTAGGGGTGGCGCTCCCCGTCTTCGGGCGGGTCCTGGAACGCGTTGGTGCGCAGCGTCGCCTGGACGAGGCCGAGATGGGTGCGCAGGATCCGATCCTCGTCGAGGACCGCCACCTGCTCGAGGCGGCCGAGGATTTCCGTCACCAGCTCGGCGGAGCGGCGCTCGCGTCTCTTTTCGGCGAGATCGGGATCGAAGCGGGCCGCGAACAGGGCCGCGAGCCGGCGGGCGATGCCGCCGTTGGCGGCGAAGGTGCGCTCGATGTAGGCTTGACTGAAGGGGGAGCCGATCTGGAGCATGTATTTGCAGTAGGCCCGGAGCACCGTGATCTCGTCGGCGTCGAGACCGGCCGCCAGGACCAGGCGGTTGAAGCCGTCGTTCTCGCTGCTGCCGTTCCAGACCGCGAGGAAGGTGCTCTGGAACTTGTCGCGGATGTCGTCGACGGCGACGCTCTCGCCGGAGGCGATCTGGACCAGGAAATCGTGGATCCAGAAGATGTCGCCCTCGGTGCTCCGGACCTCGAAGGGCTGCTCGGAGAGAACCCGCACGCCCATGTTCTCGAGGATCGGCAGGGCGTCCGAGAGATGCACCGGCCGCTCCGGCCGGATGATCCGGAAATGCAGCAGATCCTCGGGATCCTCGAGGCGCCGGTAGAGGCGCAGGGCGAGCGGCCCTTCCTCGCCGGTGGCGAGACGGTGGATGGCGATGATGTCGGCGACCGCGGCCCGGGCCGGCACCACCTCCTGATAGGCGGTCGGAAAGCCGTGGCCGTAGCGCCGGAACAGCAGATTGCCGAGCTCCTCCCCCTCGACGTCGAGCAGGGTCGTGTAGAGACGGTCGCTCCAGTCGTGGGCGGCCTCGACCAGACGCCGCTCGAGCGCCTCGGGATCGAGATCCTCGGGAATCCCCTTCGGCGTGCGGACGACGAACAGGATGCGGGCGAGCAGGGCTTCCGAGACCTGCGCCTGGTATTCGGCGTCCTCGCTGCCGAGCGCCTCGCAGAGGATGGCCTCGAAGCGTCGCCGCAAGGCGGTGTTGTAGCGTTCGCGGGGGACGTAGACGAGGCAGGAGACGAAGCGGCCGTAAGGGTCCTTCCTGAGGAACAGGCGGATCTGGAGGCGATCCTGAAGGTAGAGGATGTTGGTGGCGATCTCGAGGAGCTCGTCCTCGTCGATCTGGAACAGCTCGTCGCGGGGGTAGGTTTCGAGAATGTTGAGCAGCGCCTTGCCGGCATGGCTCCGGCGATCGAGACCGGCCCGCACCACCACCCGCTCGATCTTGCGACGCAGCAGGGGAATGCTCAACGGGCTGCGGTTGTAGGCGGCGGAGGTGAAGAGGCCGAGGAAGCGGTACTCGCCGATCACCCGGCCTCTGCGGTCGTACCGCTTGACCCCGATGTAGTCGAGATAGGCCGGCCGGTGCACGGTGCTCTTGGTGTTGGCCTTGGTGACCATGATCACCGGCCGCGGCTCGCGGGCGCGTTCCCGCATCTCCGGCGGCATCGCCTCGAAGCTCCGCGAATATTCGCTGGGGCCGTAGCCGCGCAGGATGCCGAGGGCGGTGTCCGGCTCGCGGCGCAGCCGCACGCCCCGTTCGGGATCCTCCTCCAGCAGATAGGCGGCATAGCCCAGCAGAATGAAGTGATCGTCGGCGAGCCAGCGGAGAAAGGCCTCGATCTCCTCGAGATCCTCGGCCTCCACGTGCCGGGCGGCGGCCGGCAGCCCGGCGATGGCGGCCTCGATGCGCGCGCACATCGGCTTCCAGTCCTCGACCGCGCGGCGCACGTCGCCGAGGGTGCGGGCGATGTCCTGCTCCAGCCGGGCGAGAAAGGCGCGGTCGCTGTGCCGGTCGACCTCGAAATGCATCCAGCTCTCGGTGAGCGCGCGCTTGCCGCCGGTCCCCTCGAGGACTTCGGTGAGGCGGCCGCGGGCGTCGCGCCGCACCCGGAGCAGAGGATGGATGACCAGATGGATGCCCAGCCCGTGACGGCTGAGGGCCATGCTCGTGCTGTCGACCAGGAACGGCATATCGTCGTTGACCAGCTCGACGATGGTGTGGGTCGACTGCCAGCCGTGCTGTTCGATTCGCGGATTGTAGGCCCGCAGCTTGGGTTCGCCGGGTTTGCGCCGATGGCCGAAGCGATAGTGCGACAGGGCCGCGCCGTAGAGATCGAGGAGCTCGCGATGCTCGAGATCGAAGGGCGCCACGTTGCGGTAGAAGCGGCGGACGAAGGCCTCGGCCCGCGGGGCCTCTGCCTCCGGCAGCTTTTCGTGGACCAGGGCCACCAGGGCCTCGATGATCTCCTGCTTGCGGTCTTCGCCGCGCGGTGTCATCGGCCGTCTCTCCAGATCGCCTTTCGGCTGATGCAATCACAAGCCGGCGCGCGCGACAACCGAGGCCGCCGCTCCGCGATGCCCGGAGCGCAGCCCTAGCAGCGAAAACCGAACATATGGTTAACGCCGGGACCGACCTCGGCCGCGGCGGGCGAGCCGGGACGGCGGGCGGGCTTCAGTCCAGCAGCACCCCCGGCAGCCACAGCGCCACCTGAGGGAAGGCCATGACGATGCCGAGGCCGACGAGCTGGAGGAGGACGAAGGGAACGATCCCGAGATAGATCTCCTCGATCTTGATTCCCTTCGGCGCGACACCCTTCAGATAGAACAGGGCGAAGCCGAAGGGCGGGGTGAGGAAGCTCGTCTGCAGATTGACCGCCACCAGGATCGCGAACCAGGGCACGATCAGCTCGGCGCCGCCGACGTGATCCGCCATCGCCGTGAGCTGCTTCAGGATGGGCGCGAAGATGGGGAGGACGATCAGGGTGATCTCGAGCCAGTCGAAGAAGAAGCCGAGGACGAACACGACCGCCATGATGACGATCAGGATACCCCAGTCGTGGAGGCCGGAGCCGAGGATCAGATCCTCGACCACGAAATCGCCGCCCAGCGATCGGAAGACGTAGGAGAAGGCGGTGGCGCCGACGAAAATGCCGAAGATCATGGCGTTGGTGAGGGCGGTGCGTTCGATCACGTCGCGCAGCACTTCGAGGGTGAGATTGCGCTTGGCGATCGCCAGCAGCAGCGCGCCCACGGCGCCGACGCCAGCGGCCTCGGTGGGCGTCGCCCAGCCGAAGAAGATCGATCCCAGGACGAGAAAGATCAGGACCACCGGCGGGATGAAGCTGCGGATCACCATCACCAGAAGTTCGAGGCGGGATTCGGGGCCCACATCCTCCGGCAGGGGCGGTGCCATTTCGGGGCGCAGGCGGCAGAGGATGTTGATGTAGAGGTAATAAAGCCCGGAAAGGATCAGACCGGGGACCACCGCCGCCATGAACAGGGTACCCACCGATACCTGCAGCAGATCGGCCATCAGCACCAGCATGATCGAGGGCGGGATCAGGATGCCGAGGGTTCCGGAGGCGCAGATCGTCCCGGTGGCCAGTGAATGGTTGTAGCCGCTCCTGACCATCACCGGCAGGGCGAGGATGCTCATCATCACCACCGAGGCGCCGATGATCCCGGTGGTCGCCGCCATGATGGTGCCCATCAGGGTCACCGAGAGGGCGAGCCCGCCGGCGACCCGGCGCAGCAGCACCTCGAGACATTCGAGGAGATCCTTGGCGACCCCGCTGCGCTCCAGCATGGTTCCCATGAAGACGAACATGGGAACCGCGACGAGGACCAGGTTCTCGGCGGTGCCGCCCCAGATCCGCGGCGCCAGATTGAAGAACTCGACGAGATTGAAGACGTCGAAATACCAGCCGATCAGACCGAAGCCGAACCCGACCCCCCCCAGGACGAAGGCCACCGGGTAGCCGCAGAACAGCAGCGCCGCCAGGGCGCCGAACATGAGCAGCGGAAGTGCGTCCTCGAAATACATCCGCTCCTCCTCAGCGCGGGTGCTCGGGCGGTGGTTCGGAATCGCCCAGCAGGTAGGCGAGCCGGTCCAGGAGGACGGCGAGCCCGGCCAGGAACAGAAGGGTGAAGCCGAGCGGCATCGCCGCCTTGATGATCCAGCGGTAGGGCAGGCCGGTGGTCGCCGCCGAAGCTTCGCCGAGCAGGAAGGAGCGCTCCCAGAAGTTCGCCGAGTAGTAGACGAGGAGCAGGCTGTAGGGGATCAGGAACAGCAGGCAGCCGAACACCTCCACCCAGGCCCGGGTGCGGGGTGACATGCGCTCGCGCAGGATGTCGATCCGCACGTGGGCGTTCCTGAGATAGGCGTAGCCGAGGAGCATCAGGAACAGGGCGGCGTGGAGGTGCCATTCCAGCTCCTGCAGCTTGGTCGAGCCGAGGACGAAGAAGCGGCGGGTGACGACGTCGAAGACGATGACCGCGGCGAGCGGCAGCGACAGCCAGGCGAACAGGCGGCCGATCGCCGACACCAGCCGCTCGAGAGCCCGCGCGTAGCGAAGGGTTTTCTGCATGGATGACACCCGTGAGCCGGGGAGGGCGGAACGACCGGAAGACCGGCGCCGCGCGGGCGCCGGTTCCGTTCATGGCGAAGCCGGGCTCGCCGCCGGCCCTCACTTCAGGTAGGCGAGCTCCTTCCAGGTCGCGTAATTGGCCCGGAAGGTGGACAGCGATTCCCAGACCCGGGCGAAATCCTCGTCCTCCTGGCGGAGCTCCTCGACCACCTCGTTCCAGGCCTTCTCGAGGGTGTCGAGAACCTCCTGCGGCCAGCGATGGATCTGCACCCCCTTTTCCTCGAGGGTCTGGATGGCCTTCCACTGGATCGCCTCGCCCTCGGCCAGTCCCTCGCGCATGTTGTCGCCGCAGACCATCTCGAGCTGTGCTCGCTGCTGGTCGGTGAGCGCCTTCCACTTGTCGAGATTGACCTCGATCTCGAGGATCGAGGACTGCTGATGCCAGCCGGGGAAGTAGTAGTGCTTGGCCACCTGGTAGAAGCCGAGATTGAGATCGATGGCCGGCATCGAGAATTCGGTGGCATCGATCGAACCGAGCTCGAGGGCGGGATAGATGTCACCGCCGGCGATGAGCTGGGTGGAAACGCCGATCTTTTCCATCACCCGGGCGCCGAGACCGAAAAAGCGCATCTTCAGCCCCACGAGCTCGTCGATCGATTTGATCTCCTCGCGGAACCAGCCCGAGGCCTCGGGCGCGATGATGCCGCAGGGGATGGGGTGGATGTTGGAGCGATGGGCGATCTCTTGCCACAGTTCGAGCCCGCCCCCGTAATACATCCAGGCGAGGTATTCCGGTGCCGCGGGACCGAAGGGAACCGCGGTGAACAGCGGCGAGGCCTTGATCTTGCCCGCCCAGTAGCCGGCGGCGGTCCAGGCGGCGTCGATCGAACCCTGGGACACGGCATCCCAGGTTTCCAGCGGCGGCACCAGCGCCTTGGGCTCGTAGAAGCGGATCCGGAACTCACCGCCGGAGATCGCCTCGATCTTCTCCTCGACGCCCTTGCCGAGGGTGCCGAGCTGGACCAGGCTGCTGGGAAAGGCGCTCGCCATCTTCCAGCGCACGCGCTGGGCGTCCGCCTCGCCGGAGGCGAAGGTGGTCACCGCGAGGGCCGCGGCGGCCGTCGCAAGTCCCAGGATTTTCGAGGTTTTCATCTCTTCCCTCCCGATTGGCACGGTTTTTCGGCCTCTGGACGGGAAGGGCTTAGAGGAATGCTCCATCCGACGCAATTCCGCGGTGCCGCCGGTGGAGAACGATCCGGAAGGGGATGGCGCGCCCGAGAGGACTCGAACCTCTGACCTTCGGCTCCGGAGGCCGACGCTCTATCCGACTGAGCTACGGGCGCGTGCGCGCCTTATCTAGCGCATCCCGTCGGCCGGTGAAAGGGGCGCCGATCATCGCTTCCCCTCGGCCCCCTTGCCGGTGAGACGGAGGAAGAGCTCCTCGAGATCCGGCTCGCGGGTGACCAGATCGACGATGGTGAAGCCCGCCTCGCGCACGGCGTCGAGAAGCTCGATCACCCGCGTCCGGCTGGGGTGGTAGCGGATGCGCAGGCGTCCTTCGGGATCGCGGACGACCGATCGCCGGCGGAGATGTTCCGGGAGTTCGCCGACCGCCGGCGAAACGGTGACGACGAGCTCCTTCTCGTCCAGCCGCCGCATCAGGGCGGACTTTTCGTCGCAGGCGACGACCGTGCCGCGGTCGATGATCGCGATGCGGTCGCAGAGGCGTTCGGCCTCCTCGAGATAGTGGGTGGTGAGGACGATCGTCCGTCCACGGGCGTTCAACCCCTTCATGTATTCCCAAAGCGACCGCCGGAGTTCGACGTCGACCCCGGCGGTCGGTTCGTCGAGGATCACCACCGGCGGGTCGTGAACGAGCGCCTTGGCCACCAGCAGGCGGCGGCGCATGCCGCCCGAAAGCGAGCGGGCGTAGGCGTCGGCCTTGTCGCCGAGGCCCACGGCCCGGAGCAGTTCCTCGGTGCGCCGCTGCCGCCTCGGCACCCCGTAGAGGCCGGCCTGGAACTCGAGGGTCTCGCGCGGCGTGAAGAAGGCGTCGAGATTGAGTTCCTGGGGCACCACGCCGATCGTCCGTCTCGCACGTCGCGGATTGCGCTCGATGTCCACCCCGCAGACGGTGGCCGTGCCGGCGCTCTTGACGACGAGCCCGGCGAGAATGTTGATCAGGGTCGACTTGCCGGCTCCGTTGGGACCCAGGAGGCCGAAGAAGGAGCCGCGCGGCACCACCAGATCGACACCCTTGAGGGCTTCCACCGGCGGTTGGCCGTGCGACCGGCGGTAGATCTTGCGCAGCCCCTTGAGTTCGATCGCATTCGCTGGCAAGTGCGGAGCGGCTCCGGCGGTGGCGTCGGGCGAACGCTCGCTCATGATCCCGCCGTCGCGTGCCGAGGCGAACCGCCTCCGTGGAGATGACGATGAGTCCGAGGACCGAGACTGCCGATTCCGAGGAACATTTCCTGCTCGACGGCGAGGAGGTGGTGATCACCCCACGCTTCGAGGTGAGCTGCGACGGCGGCGGGGCGCTGGGTCACCCCGTCGAATTCATCACCCTCGCGAAGGAGGGGCAGGCCGTCTGCAAATATTGCGACCGGCGTTTCGTTCACCTCGGCCATCCCGAGGCCGAGGAGGTTCGCCGGCGCGGCCGGCCGTTCGCCGCCCTGAAGCCTTCCGGCACCTAGAGGATCCGGATCGGATCGGTCCATATCCGCAGCCCGCCGAGGATCGCCAGGGCGTTGCTGCCGAGGCGACAGCCCGGCGGGAGCTGGCGCAGACGCTTGGCGTTGCCGCCGCCGAGCACCACCTCGTCCACCAGAAACGCTTCCCGGAAGCGGGCGACCACGTCCCACACCATCTTTTCCCACCGCTTGCGGCCCATGCGCGCGAGGCCGCGCCGACCGAGGCAGTCCTCATAGGTCCATTTGCGCTTGTAGGGAAGATGGGCGAGCTCCAGCGCCAGGGCGGAGCCGTCGGCGACGAGGGCGCTGCCGAGGCCGGTGCCGAGGCCCAGAAAGAGCATCTTGCCGCCCTCCCAGGAGCCGATCGCCTGGAGGAGCGCATCGTTGACGAGCCTGGTGGGGCGGCCGAAGGCGGCGGCGAAATCGAAGTTCACCCAGCCGGCGCCGAGGTTGACCGGTTCCCCGACCAGGCGGCCGTCGCGCACCGGACCGGGACAGCCCAGCGTCACCCGCTCGTAATGCCAGCCCTCGGCGAGCTCGCGGATCAGCGTCATCGCCCGGGCCGGGGTCAGATCCGCCCCCGAGGGGGCCTTGCGGCGCTCCTTCTCGGTGCTGCAGGCGAGCTTGATCTTGTTGCCGCCGATGTCGACGATCAGGGTGGCAGGACCGTCCATGCATCGCCTTTCCGATGAACCCTGTCCGCTTAGGCGATCGGCGACCGCTCTTCAAGCGACTCCCGCTTGACGCGGTCCGGCGATTGGCGGAGCGTATCCGTGATGGTTCCCCACCGGGGATGAAAAGGGAATCCGGTGCGCCCCTCGGGGCAAGGCCGGAGCTGCCCCCGCAACTGTAGGCGGTGAGCCGAGATCGTGAGCGCCACTGGAGGTTTCTCCGGGAAGGCCGATCGAGGCGTCGACCCGCGAGCCAGGAGACCTGCCATCGAGAACAAGGGCAACCAGGGGACGGGGTGTCCCGCAACAGGAGTGTTCCGGATGCAGAAATGGGTTGTGTCGGGGATGGCCGCACTGGCCCTCGCCGGAGCCGCGGAGGCGGCGGATTTTCGCGACACCGAACGCTATCTGTTCGTGCCGAACCGCAATTCGGCCGACGTGGCGGTGATCGACACGCGTCGCGATCGGGTGGTGGCCCGTCTGCCGGTGGGCCGTGTTCCGCACCAGGTGCTGGTGTCCGATACCCTCGGCAAGCTGGTTTCGAGCAATACCGCCGACGACACGATCTCGGTGATCGACCTCGGCGGGGATGGCCCGGCCACCGAGATCGCCCTCGACATCCTGCCCGAACACATGCAGCTCGCACCCGACGGCGAGCTCCTCGCGGTCGGCAACATCGAGGCGGGTACGGTGTCCCTGGTGTCCCTCGCCGAAATGCGCGAGATCGCCCGTGTCGACGGTCTCCACGAACCCCACAATCTGACCTTCGGCCCGGATGGAAGCCGGCTCTACGTGGCGAATCTCGGGGCCGACTTCGTGAGCGTCGTCGATGTCGCGACGGCGAAGGTGATCGAGGAGATCCGCATCGGTGAAGGCCAGGCGGTGGCCGCCGCCGGAAGCGGCGACATGGAGTATCAGGGGATCATCAACGTCACCGCCACCCCGGACGGCCGTCTCGGGTTCGCGGCTTATGGCGAGGGCAACCGCCTCGCGGTGCTCGATCTCCGCACCGGCCGCCCTAAGAAGACCCTGGAGCTCGGCGAGCTTCCCTGGCGGGCCTACACCACCGCCGACGGGCGCTTCATGATCGTCCCCAACAACGGCGACGAGACCGTCTCGATCATCTCCACCAGCAGCCTCCGGGAGGTGGCCCGGCTCGAGGGTGCCGCCGGGATGACCGGGGTCAACACCGGCTGGTTCGAGACCACCGCCTTCGTCGTCAGTAACGCCGAGGAGAAGCTCGTGGTGATCGACCTCGTGACGATGGAGAACGCGGGCGAGATCGCCCTTCCGGGCACCCCGGAGACGGGCGTCACCACACCCGACGGCACCCGCCTCTATCTGGCCATCAGCAGCACCGATCAGGTGGCGGTGATCGATACCCGGAGGCGCGAGCTCGTCGGACTCATCGACGATGTCGGGGAGGAGCCCTGGGGCACCTTCATGGTGGGCGCGCTCAATTACTGCCACTGAGCGCGGATTTCTCGCGGTTCTTCTGTTCGGTCTGCTCGCGGCACCGGTGTCGCCGGGGCGGGCCGAGCCCTTCCTCGATCGCCTGGGGCTGGGCGAGGATCGCCGCCGGACGGTGGAGAGCCGCTGCGGCGAGGATCGCCTGTGCATCGCCCGCCGGCTCGCGGCCCTGGAGCCCGAGCGATACCGGCTCGTTCGGGTGCGGACCCCCGACACCGATACCATCCGCTGGGTGCGGAGCCGGCCTTCGATCACCGCCGTGGAAGCGCTCGAAGACGGGCGTCTCCTGGTCCGGCTCGAGCGGTTCGGCCGCCGCCTGCTGCGGGAATTCGCGGAGGGCCTCCCGCGGTCCGCCCGCATCGTTCTCGATCTCCGTTCCAACGGAGGGGGCGACTTCGGCCGCATGCTGCGCCTCGCCCGGGCGCTCCTCGGCACGCGGCCGTCGCCCCCGCTTCTCGTCACCGACCGCGGGACGACGCCCTTTCCCTCGCCCGATGTCCCGCCCCTGGATCTGCGTCTCGAGGCGGTCCTGATCGGCCCGCGAACCGCGAGCAGCGCCGAAGTCCTGGCCGCCCTCGCGGCCCGGGCCGGGGTGGCCCTCTGTGGCGGACGGAGCCGCGGCAAGGACTGGCTCGAGGAGGTCGTGCCGGTGCGTCAGGGCTGGCAGCTCTACGTCCGCCGCGGCCGCATCATCGTGCCCGGCGTGACGCTGGCGGGCGGCCTGCGACCCTCGGCCGACGCCGGCTCCTGTCCGGAGATCGGTTCCGCGCCCTTTCTTCGATGATGCGCGGGAACTCCGGAGATTCTATATTCGGTGCGGTGGGAAGGCGTGGCGAGGTGGCGGTGCCGAAGCGGTTCGACACGAGACTGCTGCTGTTCCTGGGGCGCAACTGCCTGCTCGGAATCCTGGTGGGGTGGAGCGTTCTGGCCGGGCTCCTCTATTTCGACGTGGCGGGTTTCGGCACGGTTCTGTTCGGCGCCGCCGAGCGCTGGCTGGCGCTGGCCATGGCCGCGGCCGGGTTCGCCGTCACTTTCGGCAGTCTGGCCATGGGCACGGCGGTCTTCCTCCTGCCCAAGGACTACTGAACCCGGACGTCAGCCGCGACCGGCGAGGAGGGCGAGGCGTTCGAGCTCGGCCTCGCGGATCCCCATCGTCCGCAGATGGGCGACCGTGTTGTGCAGATATTCGGCGCAGGGACCCGAGATTCCGCTGGCCTGCCGGATCCGGCGGAGGCGCTCCGCCTCCGGCAGATGTCCGACATACTGTTCGTGGTCCCGGCGAACCAGGTAGCACCAGGCCTCGACGGTGGGGCCCGAAGCCAGGGTCACCGGCAGCCGTCGCCGCTGATAGACGTCGGTGACGAGCTCGCGTTCGTCGAGGTAGGTGAGCACTTCCGGCTCGCGGACAGGGGCGATGCCGAAGGCCCGTCCCCGGCAGCGACCCCCCCGGTCGAGCCCGAGCACGAGGCCCGGTCGCTGTCGCGTCCCGCGATGCACGTAGGAGGACACGCAGAGGGCGCGGTGATAGCCCTCGAGCAGGGCCGGCTCCGAGCTCTCGTAGGCGAAGCCCGGCCGCCACATCAGCGAGCCGTAGGCGAACACCCAGATCGTTCCCGCCATCCGCTCCCGCCGCGATCAGTCCGGTTCGGCCTTCGTCCGATCGCCGGCCGAGGGCCCCGGCACCGGCAGGCGCTCGAAGGCCTGGCCGGCCTCGATCACCGCCCGCCGGATGGCGCGGGTACGCGAGAACAGCTCGAAAAGAGTATCACCGTCGCCCCAGCGGATGGCCCGCTGCAGCCTCACCAGATCCTCGGTGAAGCGGCCGAGCATCTCCAGCACCGCCTCGCGGTTGGTGAGGAACACGTCGCGCCACATGGTGGGATCGGAGGCCGCGATCCGGGTGAAATCGGTGAAGCCTCCGGCGGCATACTTGAACACCTCGCTGCGGGTCTGGGTCTCGAGATCGGCCACCGTGCCGACGATGGTGTAGGCGATCAGATGCGGCAGATGCGAGGTGATGGCGAGGATCCGGTCGTGATGCTCGGGCGTCATCAGATCGACCGAGGCGCCGGTCAGCTCCCACAGCGCCCGCACCCGCGCCGTGGCTTCCGGGTCGGTGTCCTCGATCGGGGTCAGGATCACCCGGCGGTCGACGAACAGGGTGGCGAAGGCGGCGTCCGGACCGGAACGTTCGGTACCGGCCACCGGATGGCCGGGCACGAAGAGGCCGGGCGCCGGCAGATGGGGCACCACGTCGTGGACGATCTGGGTCTTCACCGAACCCACGTCGGTGATCACCGCCGCCGCATCGAGGCCCGGCGCCATGGCCTGGGCCACCGGCCCCATCGCTGCCGGCGGCACTCCGAGGACGACGAGATCGGCGCCCTCGACCGCCTGGGCGGGGTCGGCCAGCGCCCGGTCGCAGAGCCCGAGCTCGAGGGCGCGTTCGCGGGTTTCGGCACGACGGGCGCAGGCGACGATCTCCTCGACCGCGCCCTTCTGCCTGAGCGCCAGTGCGAGGGAACCGTTGACGAGACCGATGCCGAGGAGGGCGATCCGACGGAAGGATGACATCAGGCGGCCCCCCGTTCGAGGAAACGGGCCAGGGTCGCGACCAGCCGCCGGTTCTCCTCTTCGGTGCCGACCGTGAAACGGAGGCTGTCGGGCAGGCCATAGGCTTCCATGCGCCGCGGGATGACCCCGGCGGCCTCGAGAAAGGCGTCGGCGGCCACCGCGTCCCGGCCGGGACGGCGTGGGAAATCGACGAGCAGGAAATTGGCGACGCTCGGATGGACGACGAGACCCAGCGCTTCCATCTCCGTCTTCAGCCAGGAGAGCCAGCGATCGTTGTGCCGCCGCGAGCGCTGTTCGTGCTCGACGTCGAGCAGCGCCGCGACACCCGCCTCCTGGGCCGGCTGGGAGACGTTGAAGGGGCCGCGGATGCGGTTGATCACATCGACCACGGCGGGGTCGGCGAACATCCAGCCGAGCCGCAGCGCCGCCAGGCCGTGAATCTTCGAGAAGGTCCGGGTGACCACGACATTGTCGTGCCGTTCGGCCATCTCGAGACCGGAGCCGTAGTCCTCGGCGCCGACGAACTCGGCATAGGCCGAATCGATCACCAGCAGCACCTCCTCGGGGAGGCCGGCACGCAGACGGGCGAGCTCCGCCAGCGACAGATAGCTCCCGGTGGGGTTGTTGGGATTGGCGAGGAAGAGAATGCGGGTACGGCTGGTGATCCGGGCGAGCAGAGCATCGACATCGGCCCGCAGTTCCCGTTCCGGGGCGGCCACCACATGGGCGCCGGCGGCCAGGGCGGCGAGCCGGTACATGAGAAAGCCGTGCTCGCTCATCAGCACCTCGTCGCCGGGGCCGACATAGGCCCGGACGAGAAGGGTGATCAGCTCGTCGGAACCGGCACCGCAGACGATCCGCTCGGGATCGATGTTGTAGCGACGCCCGATCGTCCGCCGAAGCCGCGTGCAGCCCCCGTCGGGATAGCGGTGGAGGCCCGTGGCGGCGGCACGATACGCTTCGATCGCCGCGGGGCTCGGCCCCAGCGCATTCTCGTTCGACGACAGCTTGGCGACCGGCCCTTCGGCCGCGACGGTCGCCTTGCCGCCGACATAGGGTGTGATCTCGAGAATGCCCGGACGCGGGCGGGGGACGGTCATCGTCGAATCTCCGAGGATGGACGGCCGGCCGGATCAGTCACCGTGGGGATCCGCGATGGGGCGGGGATAGGCGCCGATGACGGACAGGCCGAGCAGGCGTTCACGGGTCTCCGCCAGTGCGCCGTGCAGGGACCCGCTGTGACGGTCGTGGAACCCGGCGATCTCGATGAGATGCACCGTGGATCCGCGTTCCCGCTGATAGGCGACCGCCAGCCAGATGGGATCGAGACCGGGCGCCTTCAACAATCCGCGGAGCCGCGAGCGGCTGAGGTCCTCCCGGGTTTCGAGAACCAGCAGGCTGCGATCCTCGCCGCTCGCCTGCAGCGGCAGATCGCCCACGAGCAGGCCGCCGGTCTCCTCCGCCACGCCCGCCAGCCGCACGAAGGGCAGACGCGCGACGACCCGCGGACGGAAGGGTTCGGCCGCCGCCATGTCGATCCACCAGCGGTCTTCCGCCCCGGGCAGCGGCAGCAGGGCGAGCTGCGCCCGTCCTTCGTCGAGCAGCCTCAGGGCATGGGCCGGACTGCCCGCATCGACCACCGGCGTGACGGCTCCGAAATGGTCGCGGGCGACGGTCGCCAGATCCTCCTGGCCGCGGCAGAGGGCGAGGGAGAACGGCGTCTGCAGCCGGGTCGCGGCGGCGAACAGCTCGCGCCACATGCGGACCAGCGTGTCGGGTGGAAACCGGCCGTCCGCCCGGGCGATCAGGCGGCGCAGGATCGCTGCTTCCCGGGCGGGACGCAGGGCGAGCCGGTTCTCGGTCCGGTCGCCCTTGAGGGCGGCGAGGCGGGCGACCGTCCGCAGCCGTTCGACCAGAAGGTCGAGGAGCCGGTCGTCGATGTCGTCGATCGCCTTCCGCAGATCGGCGAGCCGGGAGGTTTCTTCCACGGATCCCTCGAATCTTCGCACTGCCGCGGCCACCTATAGCGGCGTCGCCCGGCAGGTAAAGCCGGCCGCACCCCTCCGCTCCCTTCGCGGCGTCGATTGCGGTCGGGCGGCGCCGATTGCGGTTGGAAAGCGCGCCTCCCTGTACGATACTCCGCCGGCGCCATCGTCTCCGCCTCATCGGTCGAAGGAAAATATCTCATGCGCCGCATTCTGACCGTCGTTTTCGGACTGCTGCTGATCGTCGTGCTGGCGGTCGCGGGCCTGTTCTTCGCGGTTCCGGACGGCTTCATCGAGGGACGGGTCGAATCCATGGCCGGAGAAGCCCTCGGCCGGGAACTCGCGATCGACGGCGATTTCACGGTCCGTCGCTGGCCCCCGATCGCGGTGGCGGCGGAGAACATCCGGCTGGCCAACGCCGACTGGGGCGAAGACGGGGACATGCTTCGCATCCGCCGCCTCGAGCTCGAGCTGGACGGCTGGGCGCTCCTGTCGGGCAGAGTCGTCCTGAAGCGCTTTCTGCTGGAGGCGCCCGACCTCCTTCTCGAGCGCGATGCCGAAGGGCGGGCCAACTGGGAGTTCGAGGGGATGGCGGCGGCCGCCGCCGACGAGCCGGCGGCGGCGCGAGACGGTGACGAGGAACGAGGGGCGCCGGGCTTCGTCGAGCTCCGCGAGATCCGTGTCACCGAGGGAAGGGTGCGCTACCGGGACGGAAGCACGGGCGAGACGCGGACGGCCGAAGACATCACCCTCGCGGTCCTCGAAGAACGCGCCGCGCGCAGCCTTTCGGTCGAGGGTAGCCTCGATCTCGACGGTGCGCCGCTTCGCCTCACCGCGGAGATCGTCGATCCGAGGGCGCTGGCGGCGGGGGGACGCGGTGAGATGAAGGCCCGCTTCGAGCTGCCGGAAGGTGCGGTCGCCTTCGCCGGGCGGATCGACGGGACGACGCCCGAGCTCGCGGGAACCCTCGACCTCGCCTTCACCGATCTGCGGGGGGCGCTGGCGCGCTTCGGCATCGCGCCCGAGCTCACCGAGGAGGTGCTCGGGGAACTGGTGCTGACCGGTACCCTCAACGCCAGCCCGCGGGCGCTGGCCCTCCAGGAGCTGGAACTCGCACTCGACGACATCACGGCGCGCGGGCGCATCGGCGTCCTCGGCCTCGATGCCCGGCCGCGGGTCGTGGCGGAACTGGCGTTCGGCGCGCTGGCTCTCGATCCCTATCTGCCACCGGCCGGCGAGGCTTCGGAGCCGGAAGAGGAGAAGACCGCCGGCACGGGGGCCGACGGCTGGCCGGACGATCCCCTCGAACTGCCGCTGCCGCTGCCGTTCGATGCCGAACTCGATTTGCGCTTCGAATCCCTCGCCGCACGCGGCATCGCGCTCGATGGTGGAAGGCTGCGGGCCACCATGGAAGGGGATTCGGCGGCGCTCGAGGTGGTGGAACTCGCGGCCTACGGGGGGCGGATCGCCCTCGAAGCGCAGCTCACCGCGGGGACCCCCCACCGGATCGCCCTGGAAGGGCGGACGGACGGATTGCAGATGTTGCCGCTGCTGACCGCGGTGGCGGGCTTCGACCGCCTCGAGGGGCGGGGTGATGCGGAATTCGCGATCACCGCCAGCGGCGGCAGCGTGAAGGAACTGGTCGGGGCGCTCGACGGCCAGGGGCGGATCGTGATGCGGGACGGGGCCATCGTCGGTGTCAATATCGCGGCGATGGTCCGACAGGTGATGACCCTGGGGCAGGAGGGGGGCGGCGAGCCGCCCGTCACCGATTTCGCCGAACTCGGCGGCAGCTTCACGATCACCGAGGGAATCGTCGAAAACCGGGATCTGCTCCTCAAGGCGCCGCTGCTGCGCCTCGACGGGGAGGGAACCGTGGACCTTCCCGCCCGCCGGCTCGACTACCGGATCCGTCCCGCACTGGCGGCGACCCTCGAGGGTCAGGCGGCGAGCCGGGAGCCGGTGTTCAAGGCGGGGGTCCCGATCGTGCTCACCGGTCCGTGGGAGGCGATCGAATGGCGGTTCGACATCGGCGGTACGCTGACCGAGGCGATCACCGATCCGGCCGGGATCGGTGAGCTGGTCGGCGATCTCCGGGCCGACCCGGAGATTCTCGGCAAGCTCGGTCGGGATTTCGGTGGGGCCGTCGAAGGGGTCACCGGGTTCGTCGGCGGGGTGCTCGGAGAGGGCGGTGGCGGAGAGGCCGAAACGGCACCGCCGGCGGCCGGTGATGTCGCGCCCGACACGCCGCTCGCGCCCGCCCGCAAGCTCTTCGAAGGCATTCTGGGGCGCTGAGACCGCGCCGATTCCGATCGTCGGGGGGAGGAATGATCGATCTGCGCAGCGACACGGTCACCAGACCGGGTGCGGAGATGCGGGCGGCGATGGCCGCCGCCGAGGTGGGCGACGACGTCTACGGGGAGGATCCGACGGTGCGGGCGCTCGAGGAGCGGACCGCCGCGATTCTCGGCAAGGAGGCGGGGCTGTTCGTGCCTTCCGGTACGATGGCCAACCAGATCGCGATCCGCACCCACACCGAGCCGGGCGACGAGATCATCGCCGATGCCCGGGCCCACATTCTTCTCTACGAGCGGGCGGCGCCGACGGCCCTCGCGGGGGTGATGCCGAGGCTGGTCCACAGCGAGCGGGGGATCTTCGGCGGCGATTCGGTACGGGCACTGGTGCACGGTCCCCTGCCGGGGATGCCGGCGGGGCTGTTTCCGCCCACCAGGCTGCTGTGTCTCGAGAACACCCACAATGCCGGCGGAGGCAGTGTCTGGCCCCTCGATCGTTTCGCCGAGACGGCGCGGGAGGCGCGCCGCCACGGCCTTCGGGTCCACTGCGACGGGGCCCGTCTGTGGAACGCCGCGGCGGCGGCCGGGGTGCCCGAGCGGGCCTATGCCGAACATTGCGACAGCGTGGCGGTGTGTTTCTCGAAGGGACTCGGCGCGCCGGTGGGCTCGCTGCTCGCCGGCGACCGCGCTTTCGTCGATCGCGCCCGGCGTTTCCGCGGCATGTTCGGCGGCGGGATGCGTCAGGCCGGGGTCGTCGCCGCGGCGGCGCTCTGGGCGCTCGACCACAACCGTGAACGGCTCGTCACGGATCACCTGCACGCGAGGAAACTGGCGGCGGCGCTGGCCGCGCTGCCGGCGGTGGAGATCGACCCGGAGAGGGTGGAAACCAACATTCTCTACTTCCGCCTGCGGAACAGGGCGGCGGCCAAGTTCGCCGAGGCCTGCGAGGCGCGGGGGGTGCGGGTGCTGCCCATCGGGATCGACACGGTGCGGCTCGTCACCCATCTCGACGTTTCGGCGGCGGACGTCGATCGGGCGATCGCGGTGTTCGACGAGGTCCTGGCACGCGGCTGACGGGAAAGGGCGGGCCGGACCCCGCCCCCCCTTCCGCCGATCCGGTCCGGCTTCCGGCGCTACCGGGAGACCCGGTACCCTTCGGGCAGAAAATAGAGGCTGTCGGTCTCCGCGGCGAGCTGGTGGCACTCCGCGCAGAACCGGGTCTGGTCGCCGCTCATGGTCCGGCCGTCGGGCATGATCAGCGTGTATTTCCAGTCCGCGGTGTCGGGGCTGCTGCCGGCAGCGAGCTTCTCCATCACGAACAGTGGGCCGAGGGTCACCGAGCCGTCGGGTTTCACGACGAAACTGTCCTTGGCGACGATCCCGCCGGTGGGGATGCGATCGACCTCCTCGTATTTCCCGTAGGCGCCCGCGGCCTTCGGATCCGCGTAGTTCTGCACGTAGCGGTTGCCGTGGGTCGCCGACCGGTAGGGTGCCATGGAGAAACGCGGCCAGCCCTGATAGTCGGTGGCCACCGGATCACCGGAGGCGCCATAGGCCTCCCGCATCTTCGCCATCAGCCCCTCGTAGATCTCCCGCGCCCCGGCTTCGTTCAGCTCGCCGGCCTCGGCGGCGGCGCAGGGGTTGGCGGGCGCACAGGGGTTGCAGGGATTGGCGGCGGCGCAGGGGTTGGCGGGCGCACAGGGATTCGCGGCCGCACAGGGGTTTTTCGCCGCACAGGGGTTGGCGGGCGCACAGGGGTTGCAGGGATTGGCGGCGGCGCAGGGGTTCTTTTTCTTCTTTTTGATCGGGGCGCAGGGATTGCAGGGGTTGTCGGCGGCG
>JALSIM010000035.1 GCA_026990035.1 Alphaproteobacteria bacterium
AGAACCTCGACGCCGCCCGTTCGACGCTGCTCGATGTCGACATGGCCGCCGAGATGACCCGCTTCACCTCGGCCCAGGTCATGACCCAGGCCAGCGTCGCCATGCTCGCCCAGGCCAACCAGTTGCCGCAGAACCTGCTCCGGTTGCTGCAGTAAGCGTTGCTGTCCGCGGTCCGTCCTCCGCCGTCGGTGGAGGACGGGCGGCCGCGCAAGGGCGGGCGCTTTCGCGGTCGGACGAGCTCGGGCCGGCGCCGGTCGCCCGCAGGCGCTTGCGGCCTGGCACCGCCTGCCGCCGCCGACATTTCCCTTCCACCGGCGGCAACGTGTTCCGGAATTTCGGCGGGCCGCGTGCCGAGTGGTGCGCTCGGGCCCCCTCATCCCTCGGATCGCCGCCACCCCGTACCGGGTTCCGTCCCCGCGGTTCACGGCAGCGGGGCTCGCGAACCGTCCACCGGCCGGAGCGGATGGGCCGTCTGTCGGCGCTCCCCGTCTCGGCGGGACCGGTTGGGACCCGTGTGGTCCCCGGAAGAGGGGGCGGCAGGGAACCATCCGCCCGGATCCGGACGGAATCCGGCGGTGCCGGTACGGGACGGTCCCGGTCTCCGATTCCCGAAGCCGGTCGACCGGACCTTTCCGCCACCGTGGATCCGCTTCGGATGGCCGGTGCGACGTGCATCGCCCGGCCAAGCATCGAGGCGAACCCGATCATCGCGCGAGACGGCAGCCGTCGGAGAGATGCGGGCCTCGCTCGGCCGGTTACCGGGGCGGCCCGGCGGTGCGAAGGGGGGAGGGGCCGATTCGCCGGCGGGCGGCCGCTTTCCACGAGCGCGCCCGCACCGTATCCGGCCGGGGCGGTGGGGCGGTCGGGTCCCGACCCCGCCTCTGCAGAGGTCCCGCGACCCGTCCGGACGCCCCGGTACGGCCGCACCGGTCACCGCCGAGTGGCGGCGGTCACCGTGGACCGCCGGCCCCGCTACCTCGGAGGCCGACGCCGCTTCCGCCGATGGCCACCCGGGGGACACGGGTTTCCCGGCCCGGAAGGAATGACGCGCGCCGGCGCACCGATCTCCCCCCCAACCACCACGATCCCGTCGTTCCGGATCCGGATTTCCGGATCCGCCGGCCGGGGGCGGGTTCCCGGCGTCCCGACAGCCGTCGGCCCGATTTCGCCCGCTTCCACCTACCGTCGCTGCCCGTCCCGGCTCGGAAGCTCCGGAAGGCAATTCCCGGCTCCCTCACCGCCGCCACCCTTCACAGCGGGACGAAGTCGTAGCCACCGGTTGTGACCGGCGACCGCCGTCCCCGTACGCCTCGGGCGGAGCGCGTCGGCCGGATCCGCCGGACGGGCCGGGCGACCGGTGCGAGCCCGCGTGCCGCGGCCTCCCGGAGGCCGCGGAGGGGCCCATCCCACCCGTCACGTCGGCCCGTGGCTGCGCATCGCCAGGCGATGGCGGACCCCGGGGCGAGGCGGTGCGGGTTCGCCGCCGGCCGGAAGTCGCCGCCGCGAAGGTCGGGAATCCGGATCCCGAATGGGAGGCGACGGTTCGCTGACGCGACGGTCGCGCCGCTGCGCGTCGGATCAATCTCCACCGGCATCCGCGTACACGGAACCACGATCGATATCCTGTGATCTTCCGCATCCGACGGGAGGGCCGGCGGGTGCCGGATGCCGTTGCCGGCGGCGGGTACTCGGGCCGCACCGCCTGCGAATGGATGAGCGGTTCCGTGGCGGCGAACTTCCGGCGCTCGCCGGTCGTCGTCGGGAGCCGCGCGCCACGCGCCACGGAGATCGAGTGCTTGTACCGGCTGCTAGGGAGTGGGCCCCGGACTGCGTGACGCCGGGTCCGCCGGTACCACGGTCGGCACCCCCCGGTCTCACGATGCAGCCCACGCTTCTCGCCCGGCTGCACGGCCGGGGGCCTCCTGGCGGGGTCCCATGGACCGCAGGGCGGGATTGCAGTCGGACGTGGTGGGGAAATTCGGTCCCGCCAGGTTGATCCCGGAGGATCGCCTCCCGCCCGGTTTCCTGCCGTCGTCCCGTCGCCGTGGGCGACGCCGGGGCGCATCGCCGGCGACGGCGGGCGATGGCAGGAAGGTGCGAGGGCACGCGAGCCGACCGCGGCTGCCCGCTCCCCGTGGAGACGCGCGGGTTCTCCTGTCCGGGCGGACCGTCAGGAGGAGCCGATGGTCATCGAAGACAGGCCGCGCCGGATTCCGGTTTCGGCGGGACGGTTGGCGGTAGTGGGCCGGCTGGCAGCGGGTGTGGCGCGCGTGGTGGCGGCCGCGACCGGTTGGTAGACGGCGTGAGCGCCCGGTACCGGGACGAGCCCTTCGACGAGACCGGTCAGGGATTCGGTGCTGCCGACGAACAGGTAGCCGTCGGAGGCCAGCCGCGAGAGAATGTGACCGACGATCCGCCTCCGGGTGGGTTCGTCCATGTAGATCAGCACGTTGCGCAGAAAGACGATGTCCACGCTCCCGGAGAAGCGCGGCGGCGAGAGCAGATTGTGCTGGAAGAAGCGAACGTACTTCTTGAGACCGGGCTTCACCTGCCACTGCTTTCCGTTCTGGGTGAAGTGGCGGACCAGCAACGGGGCGGGTACGCCGCGCTGGACCTCGAACTGCGAGTAGCTTCCCTTCTGCGCCTTGGCGATGGCCGAGACCGAGATGTCGCTCGCCAGAATCTCGACCTGCCAGCCACGCAGCCGCTCGCCGGCCTCTTCGAGACACATGGCGAGGGAATAGGCCTCCTGGCCGGTCGATGCAGCCGCACTCCAGAGGCGCAGGCGCCGCACCGCGGCACGGCGTTCGAGGAGCTGCGGCAGGATCTGTCTCCGGAGCTGATCGAAGGGGCGGGAGTCGCGAAAGAAGGAGGTTTCGTTGATGGTCATCGCATCGACCGTCGCCTCCAGGAGATCCGTACCCGGCCTCGTCCGCAGGCGGTCGATCAGGCAGCGCAGGTCGGCGCAGCCGAACCGGCTCGCCACCGGCAGGAGACGACTTTCGAACAGATAGGCCTTTTCGGGTGGCAGTACGATGCCCGAATGGCGTTGCACCAGCCCGATGAGGAACGACACGTCTTCGGGAGCGAGCTGTCTCGTGGTCATCTGCCAAGTCCGTTCATCAATGTCCGCAAATGGCCGCCGATCTGCTGGAGGGGCAGAACCGTGGCCGGGAGTCCGGCGGCGACCACCGCACCGGGCATGCCCCATACGACGCTGGTTTCCCGATCCTGGACGAGGATCCGCCCGCCGGCCTCGGCGACCGCGCGGCATCCCTCGGCCCCGTCACTGCCCATGCCGGTGAGGATCACCGCCACCAGCCGCTCCCCGTAGACCGAGACGAGGCTCCGCAACATGGGATCCACCGCGGGCCGGCAGAAATTCTCCGGCGGGCTCTTGCTGAGCTGGATCCGGGCGTCGTCCGGGCGGCCTTCGACCAGCAGATGGAAATCGCCGGGTGCGACGTAGATCCGGCCCGCTTCGACCGTTTCGCCCTGCCGCGCCTCCGAACAGGGAAGATCGAGTTCCTGGGCGATCTGCTCGGCGAAGGCGGCGGTGAAGGCGGGGGGCATGTGCTGGGTGAGGAAAATGGGGATGCCGTGCCGCGGGCCGAGATCCCGCAGCAGGCGGAGCACCGCCTGCGGGCCGCCCGTAGAGCTGCCGATCGCGAGGGCCGTTGGGCGGGTCGCGGTCGTCGGCCGGGGATGCGGTGGGAGACTTCGGAGCCTGGTCGTGGGGGCAGGCGACGCCGCGGCAGCTCGGGGAGAGGTCGTTCGTGGTGGCCGGGTGACGGAGGAATCCGTGCGCGTGGCGGGCGCGGGGGAATCCGCGGGGCGTGCCGGTGAGGTCGCGCGCCCGACGGTCGGTTTCGTCGAAGCCGGGGAGTCGGTGGGCCGCGGCCCGGCTTGCCGGCGCATCCGCAGCGCCTTGCCGCCGGCACGAATTTTGCCCAGCAGTTCCCTTCGGAAGCTGTCGAAGCTGCGATCGGAGCGGGCCACCGGCTTGCAGACGTAATCGTAGGCGCCCCGGGCCAGGGCCTTGACGGTGACCACCGCCCCCTGGCGGGTGTGTGCCGACAGCATGATCACCTGCGGTGCGGGGCGCACCTTGGCGAGCCGTTCGAGGGCGGTGATGCCGTCCATCACCGGCATTTCCACATCGAGCAGGACGATCTCGATCGGCTGACCGGACGCCGCCGCCTGGCGGACCATGTCCACCGCACTTCGCCCGTTCTCGGCTTCGGCCACCACCCGGACGTCCGGTTCACGATCCAGGAGCCGTCGCATCAGCCGCCGGACGGTCCCCGAATCGTCGGCCAGGAGGAGGCGATAGGCGCTGTCGGCGCCGCTGCTTCGGAATCGGTCCGCCATGATTCACAGGAGGCCGGTCTGTTCGAGTTTGAGGCGCACGAGATCGGCATCGAAGGGCTTCATGATGTATTCACTGGCTCCTGCTTCGAGGGCGATCTCGATGTTGGAGAGTTCGCTCACCGTGGAGCACAGGATGACCACCGGCTCGTCACCTCCCGGCATCTGCCGCAGCGCCCGCAGGAAGGTGAGCCCGTCCATGACCGGCATGTTCCAGTCCAGCATGATCAGCTCCGGCTTCTGCCGCTCGCAGAACGCCAGGGCTTCCCGCCCGTCACCGGCCTCGCTCACCTCGAAGCCGATCGTCTGCATGATCCGCCGCATGATCTTGCGGACCGTCGGCGAGTCATCAACCACCAAGCACGACTTCACGGTTCGCATCTCCGGAGGGGGAAGAGGAGGAAGCGTTGGAGCAGGCCACTTCGAGGACCCGCTCGATGTCGAGTTCGGCGACGATTCCTTCCTCCGTGCGCAGGAGCTGACGGAGAAGGTGCTGCCAGCGTGGCGCGAAGGCGGTGATATTGTCGTCGATGGCCGCAGTTTCGGCGAAGCGGACGACCTCGCCGACGGTGTCCACCAGCAGCGCGTAGAGCTCGCCCCGTACTTCGATCACCAGGCATTGCTGCTGTTCGGGTGGTGTCGAGCCCCGCCCCTCGAGACAGCAGCGGAGATCGATGGCCACCGCCACCCGGCCGCGCAGGTTCACCACCCCGGCGACCGCCGCCGGCGCCAGGGGGACCCCGTCGAGGCGCTGCGAGGAGAGCGCGTAGCGAACCCGCTCCACGGGGACGCCCAGGGTCTTGCCGGCGATTTCGACCAGTACCAGCTCGGCGTGACGGGGATCGATGCTCTTCTCGCTCATGACAGGCTCCTCGTCTCGGATCGTCCGACGAGCTCCTCGACGGCACGGAACAGCGCCCCCTGATCGAGCTTCGGCAGATAGCGGTCGAAGCCCAGCTCTTCGCCCTTGCGGATGTCCGCGGGCGAGGTTCTGGAGGTGAGGGCGATCACCGGCGTGTCCCGCCAGCGCGACTGTCGGCACCAGGCGATGAAGGCATAACCGTCCATTTCCGGCATCTCGATATCCGAGACGATGAGGTCGAAATTCTTGCCTTCCTCGCAGAGAGCGATCGCCTGCTTCGGCGAATCCACCGCCCGGACGATGCAGCCCTGGTTCTCGAGCAGGGGGATCAGCAGCGCGCGGAAGAAGGAGCTGTCGTCGATCAGCAGCACCCGGCGGGGGGGAGCGGAAGCGTCACCGGCGGCATCCGAGCCGGCTCCGAACCAGCCGCCGAAGACGCTCTCCACGAGACAGCCGATATCGATGAGCTCGGTACTCCGTTCGCCGATCACCGCCGCCCCCAGCACCGTCTCGGGGCCGCCCCGGAGGGAGATGCGGATCTCGGTCTCGACGACGTCGATGATTTTGTCGATGAGGAGGCCGAAGCGCCGGCCGGCATCGGCGAAGATCAGGGCCAGCCGCCCGTCGGCTTCGAGCCCGAAGGTGTTGCCGTCGATATCGACCAGCGGGACGAGCTCCTCGTCGAAACGGATCACCGTGCGCCCGCTGCAGTGTTCGGCACGTCCGGGCTCGATGCATTCGATGCGCGAAATCAGGGCCAGCGGCACCGCCCGCAGGGTCTCGTTGCCGGCCTGGAAGCGCAGCAGGGAGGTCTTCGCGGGTTCGTCTCCGGCCTGCTCTTCGCTGGCGCGGGTGGCCGTCTGCTTGCTGTTCCGGGCTTCCAGACGGCGGTCGAGGCCCTTGAGGTCGAGGACCATCGCCACCTGGCCGTCACCGAGAATCGTGGCCCCGGCGAACACCGTGAGATCCTTCAGCACCGAGGCGATGGGTTCGACCACGATCTCCTCGGAATCGAGCACGCCGTCGACCAGCACTCCGTAGGGCTGGTCGCCCGCTTCCAGCACCAGGACGTAGCCGGTGTGATCCTCGCCTTCCCCGTTCCGATCGAGGCCGAGGATCTCCCTCATCGAGAGGACCGGCAGGAACTGATCGCGCAGCCGCAGGATGGGACAGCCGTCGACGGTGGTGATCTTGCGCTCGTCCCGGTCACCGCAGCGCACGATCTCGAGGATCCCGAGCTGCGGCAGGGCCAGCCGATGACCGGCGGCGGTGACGATGAGTGCCGGTACGATGGCGAGGGTGAGAGGGATCGACACGGTGAAGGTGGTGCCCTGGCCGGCCTTGGTGTCCACCTTCACGCTGCCGCCGATCTGCTCGACATTGGAGCGCACCACATCCATGCCGACGCCGCGCCCGGAGACATTGGTCACCTGGTCGGCGGTGGAGAACCCGGGCGCGAAGATCAGGCCGGCGATCTGTTGCGGCGACATCGCGGCCAGCTCCTCGGGGGTGCAGAGCCCGAGCGCCACCGCCTTGCGGCCGATCTTCTCGATGTTCAGGCCACGACCGTCGTCGCTGATGCGGATCACCACGGTGCCGCCTTCCTGGCCGGCGGAGAGCCGCAGCAGGGCGCGTTCGGGCTTGCCCGCCGCCACCCGCTCCGCCGGGGTCTCGATCCCGTGATCGACGGCGTTGCGCACCATGTGGGTCAGCGGATCCCGCACGTATTCGAGAAGCTGGCGATCGAGTTCGGTGCTGCCACCCTCCATCTGCAGCTCGACCTGCTTGCCGAGGGCCGCCGAGAGCTCGCGGACGAGGCGCGGCAGTCCCGACCAGGCGTTGGAGATGGGTTGCATCCGCGCCTTCATCACCCCTTCGCGCAGCGCGGTGGTGATGTTGTCCAGCCGCTGCACCGCCGAATCCAGCTCGACCTTGCCGATCTCCCGGGCGAGGCGGACGAGCTGGTTGCGGGTGAGCACGAGCTCGCTCACGCAGCTCATCAGGGATTCGAGGAGAGCCACCGAGACCCGCAGCGTGCTCGCGGTCGGCTTGGCGGCGGATCCGGCCTTGGCCGGCGGGGTGCCCTTTTTTCCGCCGGCCGAAGAGGCGGCCGCTGCCCCTTCGGGGTTCGGCACCGGCTTCCCGTCGGCGTCCGCCGCGGCTTTCTCGGCCGGACCCGGATCCTCGCCCGCGGCGGCTCCGGTTTCCTCCCCGGCCTCGCCCGCGGCGGCTCCGGCTTCGTCTCCGGCATCCGCCTCGGCTGTGGCTCCGGCTTCGTCTCCGGCACCCGCCTCGGCGGCGGCTTCCTCGCCGTCGGCCGGTGGCGTTTCCGCCTTCGCCTCGGCCCCCGCGGATGCCGCGCCGCCGTCGCCCCGCACCACCCGTTCGAGCTCCTCGATCAGGTCGCCGTCGTCACCCTCCGGTTCGCGCTGGTCGGCGGCCAGCCCCTCGAGCACCAGCTTGGTGCGGTCGAGGGCCTTGAACAGCAGGGTGACGATCTCCGGGGTGACCTGCAGCGAGCCGTCGCGCACCGCCCCCATCACCGTCTCCGCCGCATGGGTGATGCGCTCGAGGCGGGCGAGTCCCAGGAAGCCGCTGGTTCCCTTGATGGTGTGCATCACCCGGAAGATCTCGGCGACCCGCTCGAGATTGCCCGGATCCTGTTCGAGGGCGACCAGTTCCTGATCCAGCCTGGTCACGCCCTCCTCGCATTCGGCGAGGAACTCGACGAGAATATCGTCCATCGTGATCACTGCCGTCCGTTGCGATAATCGGCCAGTCTGACGACCTCGCCTCGCGGCATGTACGCCGCCAGGACATCGTCCCGCGGGGGCTCCTGCCGTCGCTCGGTCGCCGCGGTCGGCGTACGGTCCGGATCGGCGGTGACCGGTGCGAGGAGCGAGAGAACGCGGCGAATCAGATGCATCTTGCCAGATCTCCTCTTGCTGCCCGTGCAGCCCGCGGCGATCCTGACAGCCGTCGGTTAGTTTTTCGTTAATGCCCCTTGCCGCCGCCGCTCCGCGCCACCGCCTTCGGGGATGGTCACCGGGGCGAGGCGGGACTAGATAGGCGGCAGCGGAAATCTTCCTCCGCCACGGCTGCGCGCCATCTCGCCGGCGGCGGCTCTCCGAACCCGCGACGAAGGACGGACATGGCCTCCTACCAGTATGTTTTCGTGATGAACGACCTGTCGAAGAGCCATCCCGGCGGCAGGAAGATCCTGGAGCATGTGACCCTGGCGTTCCTGCCGGGGGCCAAGATCGGGGTCCTCGGGGTCAACGGGGCCGGCAAGTCCACCCTGCTCAGGATCATGGCCGGGATCGACCAGGAATTCACCGGCGAGGCCCGGGCCGCGGAAGGGATCCGGATCGGCCTGCTGGAACAGGAACCCCGGCTCGACCCGGACAAGGACGTGCTCGGCAACGTCACCGAGGGGGTCGCGGAGATCCGGGCCCTTCTCGACCGTTTCAACGAGGTCTCGATGCGCTTCGGCGATCCCCTCGAAGAGGCCGAGATGGAAGCGCTGATGGCCGAACAGGCGTCGCTCCAGGAAAGGCTCGATGCGGTCGACGGCTGGGAGATCGACCGGACGATCGAGATGGCCATGGACGCCCTGCGCTGCCCGCCGCCGGAGACGCCGGTGACCACGCTCTCGGGGGGCGAGCGTCGCCGTGTCGCCCTGTGCCGCCTCCTCCTCTCCCGCCCCGATCTGCTGCTGCTCGACGAGCCCACCAACCATCTCGATGCCGAAAGCGTCGCCTGGCTCGAGCGCTTTCTCGCCGAGTATCCCGGCACGGTGGTGGCGGTGACCCACGACCGCTACTTTCTCGACAATGTCGCCGGCTGGATCCTGGAGCTGGACCGCGGCCGCGCCCGTCCCTTCGAGGGCAACTATTCCGCCTGGCTCGAACACAGACGCCGCCGCCTCGAACAGGAGGAGCGCGAGGAACGGGCCCGTCAGCGGGTCCTCGCCCGCGAGGCCGAGTGGATCGCGGCCTCGCCCCGCGCCCGCCAGGCCAAGGCCAAGGCCCGCATCACCGCCTACGAACAGCTCCTGCGCGAGGCCCGCGAACGACCTCCCGGCAGCGCCCAGATCGTCATCCCCCCCGGTCCCCGCCTCGGTGATCTGGTGGTCGAGGCCCGGGGGCTGCGCAAGGGCTACGGCGATCGCCTGCTGATCGACGGCCTCGACTTCAGCCTGCCGCCGGGCGGCATCGTCGGCGTGATCGGCCCCAACGGCGCCGGCAAGACCACCCTCTTCCGCATGATCGTCGGCGAGGAGCGTCCCGACGAAGGGACCATCCGCATCGGCGACACCGTGCGCCTCGGCTACGTCGATCAATCGCGCGACGCCCTCGATCCCGAGAAGACCGTCTGGGAGGAGATCTCCGAGGGGCTGGACCGCATCCAGCTCGGCAAGCACGACATGGCCAGCCGCGCCTACGTCGCGGCCTTCAACTTCCGCGGCGCCGATCAGCAGAAGAAGGTGGGACAGCTTTCCGGCGGCGAGCGCAATCGTGTCCATCTCGCCAAGCTTCTGAAATCGGGTGCCAATCTGATCCTGCTCGACGAACCGACCAACGATCTCGACGTCGACACCCTGCGGGCGCTGGAGGACGCCCTCGTCGCCTTCGCCGGCTGCGCCGTGATCATCTCCCACGATCGCTGGTTCCTCGACCGGGTGGCCACCCACATCCTCGCCTTCGAGGGCGATTCCCGGGTCGTCTGGTTCGAGGGCAACTACCAGGACTACGAGGCCGATCGGCGGCGGCGGCTCGGTCGGGACGCCGACCGGCCCCACCGCATCCGCTACAAGCGCCTCAAGGTGGCGTGAGATGGCCAGCCGCGGCTCCGCCCCGCGCCGGGACCGGTGGCGAGGGCGGGGATGAACGAGACCGGAGCGAGCGATCTCCTCACCGCCACCGTGATCCTGCTCGGGGCCGGGGTCACCGGGCTCGTCCTGTTCCGCCGCCTGGGCTTCGGTTCCGTGCTGGGGCTGCTGGTGGTGGGGATGGTGGTGGGGCCGCACGGGCTCGGGCTCGCCGTCGCCGGCACCGAGCTCAAGGGGGTGGCCGAGATCGGGGTCGTGTTCCTCCTTTTCCTGATCGGCCTCGAGATGCAGCCCGAGGCCCTGTGGGGCATGCGCCGGGCGGTGTTCGGGCTCGGCGGGCTGCAGGTGCTGGTCACCGGCAGTCTGCTGGCGGCGGTATCCTTCGCCGCCGGCCAGCCGGCGGCGGCGGCTTTCATCCTGGGGTTCGGCCTCGCCCTCTCTTCCACCGCCATGTGCGTGCAGATGATGGAAGAGCGGGGCGAACTCTATACCGACTGGGGCCGGCGTTCCTTCGCCATCCTCCTCTTCCAGGACCTCGCCATCATTCCCCTGCTGGCGCTGGTCCCGCTACTGGCGGGCGGCGGGCTGGCGACCGATCCGGGCGCCTTCCTGCTGCGTCTGGTGATGGTCTCCCTGGCGCTGCTGCTGGTCTTTCTCGCCGGACGCTACGTGCTGCCCTGGGCTCTCGATCTCGTCGCCCGCCAGCGCAACATGGAGGCCTTCACCGGTCTCGCGATCCTCGCCGTGGTGATGGCCGCCTGGGCGATGCATCTGGCCGGTCTGTCGATGGCCCTCGGCGCCTTCCTGATGGGGCTCCTCCTTTCCCGCAGCCGCTACCATTACCAGCTCGAAGCCGAGGTGGCGCCCTTCAAGGGGCTGCTCCTGGGTCTGTTCTTCATCGATGTCGGCACCAGCATCGACCTCGCCGCCATTCTGGAGGATCTCCCGCGGCTGGTGCCGCTGCTGGTGATGCTGCTGCTGCTCAAGGCCGGGGTGATCTTCCTGCTCGCCCGCCTGTTCCGGCTCGACCGGGCAGGGGCGCTGCGCAGCGCCCTGCTCCTTTCCCAGGGAGGCGAATTCGGTTTCGTGCTGTTCGGCGCCGCCCTCGCCCGCGGCGTCCTGGATGACGAGACCTACGGGCTCGCGATTCTGCTGATCTCCACCTCGATGATGGTCTCGCCCCTGCTCCACCGCCTCGGCGATCGCCTCGCCGCCCGCCTGCAACCGCCCCAGCCGCTGCCCACCGTCGAACAGATGGTGGCGGAGATGGACACCCACGCGGTGATCTGCGGCTACGGGCGGGTCGGCGGTACCGTGGGGATGATGCTGGAGAGCCTGGAGATTCCCTTCGTCGCCATCGATCAGGATCCGGTACGGGTGGAGGCGGGACGCCGCATCGGCAAGAAGATCCTCTACGGCAACGCCACCGACCCCAAGGTCCTCAAGCTCGCCGGCGTCGGTCGGGCCGGGCTCGTCCTGGTGACCATCGACAATCCCGCGGTGGCCGAACGGGTGGTCGCCGCGGTCCGCAATTTCTTCCCCGACATTCCCGTCGTCGCCCGGGCCCGCGATCTCGAAATGCGGGATCGGATGCTGGCCGCCGGGGTCAGCGAGGCGGTACCGGAGGCGGTCGAGCTCGCCATCACCCTCGGCGCGGTGGCACTCCGCCACATGGGGGTCGCCGAAGCCGATGCCCGCGACATCGCCGACATGCTCCGCCGCCGGGCCTTCGCCGCCCTTCGCAGCCACCCGAGCCTGGCCCGGCCTTCGGAAGCCGCGAGCCGCGCCGGGGGCGAACCGGCCGGCCGAACCGCGGCCGAAGGGACGCGGCGGGGATGAGCGGCGCGGGAAGCGCCGGGGCGGCCGGGCGACCTCCGGGGCTGCGGGCCCGGGTGTTCGAGATCCTGGTCGACGACGACGGCGAAGAGGGCACGCTCGGCTACTGGCTCCGACGCCTTCTCGTGCTGCTCATTCTGGTGAGTGTCGCGGGAACGGCGATCGAGAGCATGCCGCGGATTCCGCCCCTGTTGCGGGCGCTTCTGGGCGATCTCGAGATCCTCGTGGTGACCGTGTTCTCCGTCGAGTACCTGGCCCGCCTCTGGGCGATCGTCGAGGATCGCGGAAGCCGCTACTGCCATCCCCTGTGGGGACGGCTCCGCTACGCCGTGACGCCGGCGGCGCTGATCGATCTGATCGCCGTCCTGCCCTTCTATCTGAGCCTTCTCTCGCCGGGCAGCCTCGTCGTCCTGCGGCTCCTCCGGGTGTTGCGGATCCTCAAGCTCGTGCGCTATTCGCGCACCCTCTCCATCTTCGAGGTGGTGCTCATCAACGAGCGCCATGCGCTGGGGCTGGCGCTCGGGGTGATGGGCGTGCTGCTGCTGATCTCGGCGAGCCTGATGCACGCCATCGAGGGAACGGTGCAGCCCGAGGCCTTCGGTTCGATTCCGGCGGCCATGTGGTGGTCGGTGGTGACCCTGACCACGGTCGGCTACGGCGATGTGGTGCCGGCCACCGCCGTCGGTCGCATGGTGGCGGCCTTCGTCGCCATGCTGGGCATCGGGATGTTCGCGCTGCCCACCGCCATCCTCGGGGCCGGGCTGATGCAGGAGCTCCAGAAGCGCAACTTCGCGACGGCCGCGGCCCTGGTCGCCCGGGTCCCGATCTTCCGCCATCTCGCCTCCCACCAGCTCGCCGAGCTCGCCGGCCTGCTGAAGCCGAGGGAGCTCCCGGCCGGCTACACGCTCATCCGCCGCGGCGAACGCGGCGACGCCATGTATTTCCTGGTCGAAGGGGAGGTCCTGGTGCGTCGCGGCCGGCGCCATCGCACCCTGCGCTCCGGCGCCTTCTTCGGCGAACTCGCCCTGCTCGAGGGGCGCCCCCGTCGGGCGACGGTGGTGACCGTCACGCCCTGCCGCCTGCTCGAGCTGCAGGCCCGCGACTTCCATCGTCTGCTGGCCGGCGACAGCGAGCTCCGCGAACGCATCCTCGCCGAGGCCCGCGAGCGTTCCGCGGCGCTCGAGGCCGGGGCCTGAAACGCGTCGTCCGGCGGGCCGGCAGCCCGGCGGTGCCTCAGGGACGCTCCTCCAGCGGCACGAAGCGCCGTTCGGCTGGGCCCACGTAGAGCTGGCGGGGCCGGCCGATCTTCTGCTCGGGATCGAGCATCATCTCGTTCCACTGCGCCATCCAGCCGACGGTGCGGGCGAGGGCGAAAATGGCGGTGAACATCTTGGTCGGAATGCCCATCGCTTCGAGAATGATCCCCGAGTAGAAATCGACGTTGGGGAACAGCTTGCGTTCCTGGAAATACTCGTCCTCGAGGGCGATTTTCTCGAGTTTCTTGGCGATCTCCAGTTTCGGGTTGTTCTTCTGGCCGAGGGTCGCCAGCACCTCGTCGGCACTCTGCTTGAGCACTGCCGCCCGGGGATCGTAGTTCTTGTAGACGCGATGGCCGAAGCCCATCAGCCGGAAAGGATCGTTCTTGTCCTTGGCGCGGGCGATGAACTCGGGGATCCGGTCGACGGTGCCGATTTCGTCGAGCATCAGGACCACCGCTTCGTTGGCGCCGCCGTGGGCGGGCCCCCAGAGGGAAGCGATGCCGGCGGCGATCGCGGCGTAGGGGCTGGCCCCGGTCGAGCCCACGAGGCGTACCGTCGAGGTCGAGGCGTTCTGCTCGTGGTCGGCATGGAGGATGAAGATCCGGTCGAGCGCCTTGGCGAGGACCGGATCGACCCGGAACTCCTCGCAGGGCGTGGCGAACATCATGTGGATGAAATTCTCGGCGTAGCCCAGATCGTTGCGCGGATAGATGAAGGGCTGGCCGATCGAATACTTGTACGCCCAGGCGGCGATGGTCGGCATCTTGGCGATCATGCGATAGGTCGCGATCATCCGGTGATGCGGATCCTCGACGTCGAGATCCTCGTGATAGAAGGCGCTGAGCGCCCCGACCACGGCGATCATCAGGGCCATGGGATGGGCGTCGCGGCGGAAGCCGCGGAACAGGAACTGCACCTGCTCGTGCAGCATCGTGTGGTAGGTGATGTCGTGGATGAACTTGAGGCGCTGGGCGCCGGTGGGCAGCTCGCCGAAGAGGATGAGATAGGCGGTCTCCAGGAAATCGCTCTTCTCCGCCAGCTCCTCGATCCGGTAGCCGCGATAGAGGAGGATGCCGGCATCGCCGTCGATGTAGGTGATCGCGGAGCGACAGCTCGCCGTGGAGGTGAAGCCCGGATCGTAGGTGAACATGCCGGTCTGGGCGTAGAGCCGGCGCACGTCCATCACCCGCGGGCCGAGGGTGCCGTCGTGGAGGGGGAGCTCGGCCTCGATGCCGCCGGGACCGCTCAGTCGCACGCTGTTGGTATCGCTCATCGGTGTCTCCTCTCGATGGACGGGGGCCGAGGCGGCGGCGTCACCGGCTTCGGCCGACCTTAGCCGCGCTGCAGCATCCCATCAATGGCTCTGCTGCACTGCGGGATTGCGGCCGCGTGCAGCATCCTCGATGCGGGCCAGGACTTCGTCGCGTCCCAGCACGCACATCACTTCGAACAGACCCGGCGACACGGTCGTGCCGGTGAGTGCCGCGCGCAGCGGCTGCGCCAGCTTGCCGAAACCGAGGCCGAGTTCCTCGGCGAAGGCGCGGCAGGCGCTCTCCAGGGATTCCTCGTCCCAGCGCTGGAGGTGGACCAGTCGCCCGGCGAGCGCCTCCAGGTTCTTCCGCATCGCATCATCGAGCAGCCGGGCCGCCTTCGGGGTGAGGGGGAGGGGACGGGGAGCGACGTAGATGCGGGCGGCCTCGGCCAGCTCGACCAGGGTCCGGGCCCGCAGCTTGAGCCCGGCCATCCCGGCCTCGAGCCGCCGCCGTCCCGCCTCGTCCACGCGGATGCCGGCGGCCTCGAGGCGCGGCAGGACGAGGCGCAGGAGTTCGGTGTCCGCCCGCTCCCGCAGATAATGGGCGTTGAGGGAAAGGAGCTTGTTCATGTCGAAGCGGGCCGGTGAACGACCGACGTCGCGGATGTCGAAATGACGGATCATCTCCTCGGTGGAGAGGATCTCCCGGTCGCCGAGCGACCAGCCGAGGCGGACCAGATAGTTGCGCATCGCCTCGGGCAGGATCCCCATCTCCCGGTATTCGGTCACGCTCAGGGCGCCGTGGCGCTTGGACAGCTTGGCACCGTCGGGACCGTGGATCAGGGGAATGTGGGCGAACGTCGGCACGTCCACCGCCATCGCCCGGTAGAGCTGGTACTGGCGGAAGGCGTTGGTGAGATGGTCGTCGCCCCGGATCACGTGGGTGATGCCCATGTCGTGATCGTCGACCACCACCGAGAGCATGTAGGTCGGCGTCCCGTCGCTCCGCAGGAGGATCATGTCGTCGAGCTGTGCGTTGGCGATCCGCACCGTCCCCTGCACCAGATCCTCGATCACCGTCTCGCCCTCGGTGGGCATCGCCAGCCGCACCACCGAGGGCCGATCGGGCGGCACGCTCGCCGGATCGCGCCCGCGACAGCGCCGGTCGTAGCGCACCGGTCGCTTCTCGGCCCGCGCCCTGGCTCGCATCTCCTCGAGCTCCTCCGGCGTGCACCAGCAGCGATAGGCCCGGCCTTCGGCGAGCAGCCGTTCGGCCACCTCGCGGTGGCGGTCGGCACGTGCCGACTGGAAGACGGGTGGCGCATCGGGCGAGAGCTCCAGCCACTCGAGCCCCTCGAAGATGGCCCGGATGGCGGCCTCGGTGGACCGCGCCCGATCGGTGTCCTCGATGCGCAGCAGGTAGCGGCCGCCGCAATGACGGGCGTAGAGCCAGTTGAACAGGGCGGTGCGGGCGCCACCGATATGCAGATACCCCGTGGGTGACGGGGCGAAGCGCACAACGACACTCATGGTTGATCCGATCGGACGGTTCTGATCAGATGGGCGGGGATCCTCTAGCACAGGTGATGCCGACTGTGCAGCCGTCCCCCTCCCCGTTGGGGCCAAGCGCCGCAGAACACCGGTTGGCCGGTCCGGGGCGCCGGGCCGTCCTCCTCGGCGGCCGCTGGCGGCGGGCGCTCGACGAGCTGCTGGCCGAACGCCATCGCTGGCTCCTCTGGGTGCCGGTCTTCGCGGCACTCGGTATCGGTTCCTATTTCGCTCTGCCGGTGGAACCGCCGGCCTGGCTGATGCCCGGCCTGGCGGCTCTGGTACTGACGATGGCGGCCGTCGGGCCGGCGGGCCGCCGTTTGGGGATTCCCTGGGCGATCCATCCGGCGACCGCCGTCCTCTTCCTGCTCGCCGGCTTCGCCCTCGCGCAATGGCGGACGGCGCAGGTGGCGGCACCGGTGATGCCCCGCGCCGGTGTGCAGATGCTCGAGGGTCGGGTGGTGCTGGCGGAGCCGCGCGGCGACCGTCTCCGGCTGCTGCTCGAGGATCTGCGGATCGACGGCCTCGCCGAAGCGCGAACGCCGCATCGCCTGCGGATCAGCATGCGGCGGGGCGAGCCGGCGCTGCAGCCCGGCGATCGGGTACGCCTGCGGGCACGCGTCGAGCCGCCGCCGGGACCGAGCTGGCCGGGCGGCTTCGATTTCGCCCGCCGGGCCTGGTTCGAGCGGCTGGGCGGCATCGGTTTCGCGCTGGGTCCGGTGGAGCGGATTGCCCGGGGGCCGCCCAACGGTCTCGCCGAGCGGGTGGCGGCGCTGCGCCAGCGGGTCGCCGAGCGGGTGACCGATCTCCTGCCGGGGACCGCGGGTGGGGTCGCGGCGGCACTCCTGACCGGCCTGCGGGGCGGAGTGGAGGAGGAGGTCTGGAACGTGATGCAGGCTTCCGGCTTGGCCCATCTGCTGGCCATTTCCGGCCTCCACATGGGGCTCGTCGCCGGCACCCTGTTCCTCGCCGCGCGCTATCTCCTGAGCCTGTGGCCGACCTTGGCGCTGCGCGTCACCCCGCGCAAGGCGGCCGCCCTCTTCGCCCTGCTGGGTGCCGCCTTCTATCTGCTCCTGGCGGGAGCCCCGGTGCCGACCCGGCGGGCCTTCGTCATGGTCGGCCTCGCCCTGCTGGCGGTGATGCTCGACCGCAACCCCTTCTCCATGCGTCTCGTCGCCCTGGCCGCGCTGGTCGTCCTCGCCCTGCAGCCGGAAAGCCTGCTGTCGGTGTCCTTCCAGATGTCCTTCGCCGCGGTGATCGGGCTGGTCGCCTGGTTCGAGCGCCTGCCGGCACGGCCGGTGAACGAGGAACGGGCCGAACGCGGTGCCCTGTTCCCGATCCTCGACTATCTGCGCATCGTCCTCGTCACCACCCTGATCGCCAGCCTCGTCACCCTCCCGTTCGCCGCCTATCACTTCCAGCGGGCGGCGAGCTACGGCGTGCTCGCCAATCTCCTCGCGGTGCCCCTCACCGCCTTCTGGATCATGCCGGTCGGGCTTCTCGGGCTGATCGCGATGCCGGTCGGGCTGGATGCGCTCTTCTTCCGGCTGATGGGAGCGGGGATCGAGCTGCTGCTCGCGGTGGCGCGGACGGTCGCGGGGCTGCCCGGCGCCAGCGTCGAGCTCGCCGCCTGGCCGGCGGCGGCGCTGCTGCTGTTCGTCGGCGGCGGGCTGTGGCTCGCGATATGGACCCGGCGCTGGCGGCTGCTGGGCCTGGCGCCGATGGTCGCCGGCGTCGGGCTCGGCCTGCTCGCCCGACCTCCCGACATCCTGGTTTCCCCCTGGCTCGAGCAGGTGGCGGTACGCCTCGAAGACGGCGAGGTCCGGCTTCGCGAGCAGCGTCGCGACCGCTATCTGCGGCGTGCCTGGCGACGGGCACTGGTGGCCGACCGCCTGCTGCCCTTTCCCGAACCCGGAGAAGGCCCCCGCGGCGGTCTCGCCTGCGACCGCCTCGGCTGCGTCGTCACCCTGGACGGCCGGCGCATCGCCTTCGCCTTCGACGCCGGCGCCCTGCCCACCGATTGCCGTCGCGCCGATCTCCTGCTCACCGGCCTCTCCCGCTTCGACTGTCGGCAGCGGGCGCGGGTGATCGCCGGCGGCGAGCTTCGCCGCGCCCAAGGGCTCGCGATCCGGATCGAGGAGGAAGGGATCCGCGTCGAAACGGTGCGCGAGCGGCGCGGCGACCGGCCCTGGGTGCGCTGAGGGCGGTGGCAGGAACGGCTTGCGCAGATTTCAACCTGTAGTTAAACATCCATCGAACCCGTACGTATCTCGAGCGGAGTCGGGGCGAGCGTGGAACGAACCGCGGAACCGGCCGGCGAACAGGGGATGTCGCTTCCCGACCTGCTGGCGCTCCTGTGGCGCCGGCGTCTCCTGCTGCTCGGCATGGCGCTGCTGGGGCTCGGTACGGCGATCGGTGTCCTCGCCTGGCTGCCCAAGCTCTACGTGGCCGAGGCCCTGATCCTGATCGAGCCGCGGCAGAATCTCGGGACCGAGGGGCTGATGGTGCCGGGGGTGCTGGATCGCGATTCGGTGACCATCGACAGCCAGGTGGAGGTCCTGGCCTCGCGTTCGCTGGCGGCGCGGGTGATCGCCGAGCTGGGGCTCGACGAGAGCCCCGACCTGCGGCCGAAGGCCGATCTCTGGAGCCGTCTTCTGGTCGGTTTCGCGCCGGGTGGAACCGGGGCGGGGGAGGGGGGGCGGACCTCCGCGCCTTCGCCGGAGGCGGTCGTGGACGGATTCCTGTCGCGGCTCCGGGTCGAGCGCCAGGGCAAGACCCGGGTGATCGCGGTCCGCTACGCGGGGACCGATCCCGAACGCGCCGCCCGCATCGCCAACGCGCTGGCCCGGACCTACGTGGTCGGTCTCCTCGAGGCGAAGTTCGAGACCGCCAAGCGGGCCACGGCCTGGCTCAACGAACGGTTGCGGACACTCGAAAGCCGTCTCCGCGACGCCGAGCAGCGGCTGGCGGCCTTCCGCGCCCGGGCGCCCGAGGCAGGCCGGACGCCCCTGGTGGCGGCCCCCGACAGGCTGGCCGATCTCGAACGTCAGCGGATCATGGCCACCGCCGAGCGACGGGCGCTCGAAGCCCGCTACCGGCAGCTTCGTGCGGCCCTCGACGAAGGCCGGGCGGACGCGATCCTCGCCGCCGACCGGGCCACCCCGCTGCTGCGCGATCTCCAGAAGCTGAAGGCGGAGCTGATCCGGCGCGAGGCGGAGCTCCTCGGGCTCTACGGGGAAAAGCATCCGGCGATCGTCGATCTCCGGCGGGAAAAGGCGGGGATCGAGCGGCAGATCGCCCGCGAACGGGCCGACATGACGGCGGCCTTCGAGGCCCGTCTCCGCCAGGCCCGGGCCCGGGAGAACAGCCTCGAACGGGAGCTCGCCCGGATCAAGGAGGCGGCGGAGGCCTATCGCACCGCGGCGACCCGCGAGCGCGAGCTGGAGCGCGAGGTGGAGCTCGCCCGCAATCTCTACGAGGGCTTCGCCAGCAAGCTGCGGGCGGTCTCCGACCGCGAGGAGATGGCCCAGCCCGACGCCCGGGTGATTTCCGAGGCCGTCCCCCCGAGGCTTCCCGCGAGTCCCGATCCGCGCATCGTCCTGTCCCTGGCCTTCGGGGGGTTCCTCGGGCTCGGCCTGACCCTGGTCTATTTCCTGGAGCGGCTGGATCGCGGCTTCCGCACCCTGGCCGAACTGGGCCGTGCTCTCGGCGTTCCCGCCCTCACCGCGGTGCCGCGGCTCCGCGCCCGGGAGGTGGCCGACGGGGTGCCCGCCGATTATCCGCTGGACCGGCCGCATTCCCGCTTCGCCGAGAGCATGCGCGAGATCCTCGCGGCCATCACCCTGCGGGGTGCGGGGCGGGGCGAGGTCCTGCTCGTCACCTCCACCCTGCCCGAGGAGGGCAAGAGCACGCTGGCGTTGAGCCTCGCCCGCCTCGCCGCCTACGAGGGAATGCGGGTGCTCCTCGTCGACGCCGATCTACGGCGTCCCCGGCTGCACGAGATGGTCGGGCTCGAGGCCGCGGCCGGTCTCGCCGAATTCCTCGAGGGGGATCTGCCGCTCACCGAGGTGATCAAGCGTGACCCGGCTTCGGAAGTGTTCCTGCTGCCGGGAACTCCCGGCCGCGGCCGACCGGGACGGTTGCTGGGCCGCAAGGGCTTCGACAATCTCCTCACCGTGGCCCGCGAGAACTACGATCTGGTGATCCTCGACAGCGCTCCCCTGGGGGTGGTCGCCGATACCGGCCTGCTGACCCGTTTCGCCGATCGCATCCTGTTCGCGGTGCGCTGGCGGCGCACCAGCCGGGCGGTCGCGGAGCAGGGGCTGGCCCGGCTTGGGGAGGCACGCGGGAAACTGCTGGGGGCGGTGCTGACCCGGGTCGACCTTCTCGAGCAGGCCCGCTACGGAGAGGCCGACGGGCTGCTGGCGAAGCGTCGGCTGGCCGACTACTATTCGGGCTGAATCCTCCGCCCGTCCCCTCCCCGGACGACCGCCCGGGCCGGACGAGGCCCGCCGCTCGGGAATCCCCGGATGAGTGTGTGCGTCCGCTTCGCGCCGAGCCCCACCGGCCGGCTCCATCTCGGCAACGCCCGCGTCGCCGTCGTCGACTGGCTGACCGCGCGCTGCCGTGGGGGCCGTTTCCTGCTCCGCTTCGACGACACCGACCGGAGCCGGATCCGTGCCGAATTCCTGGATGCGATCCGCGAGGATCTCGACTGGCTCGGTCTCGATCGCGACGGCGAGTACCGGCAGAGCGAGCGCGGCGGCCTCTATGCCGAGGCTTTCTCCCGCCTGCGCGAGGCGGGCCGGGTCTACCCCTGTTACGAGACGCCGGAGGAGCTCGCAGCCGGGCGGGAACGCGCCCGCCGGACCGGGCGGCCACCGCGCTACCGTCGCCGGGAGGGAGCGGCGGAAGCGGCCCGCCGCCGCGAGGGCGAAATGGTCCCGCACTGGCGCTTCGCCCTGTCCGGGCGGCGGATCGTCTGGCGGGATCGGATTTTCGGTCGGCGCGAGGTCTCCCTGGAGGAGATCGGCGATCCGGTGATCCGACGGACCGACGGGAGCTGGACCTACCTCTTCGCATCGGTCGTCGACGACCGCGATCTCGGCATCACCCACGTGATCCGCGGCGAGGACCATCTCACCAACACCGCGGTGCAGATCGAGATGTTCGAGGCCCTGGGAGGCGATCCGCCCGTTTTCGCCCATCTGCCGCTGCTGCTCGGGGCCGACGGCAAACCGCTCGCCAAGCGCGGTGACGCGCCGACCCTGGCCGATCTCCGCGGAGAAGGTGTGGAACCGCGGGCGGTGCTGGTCGTGCTCGCTCGTCTCGGCACCGGACGCGCACCCGGGCCGGAGGACGACCGCGTCTCCCTCTGCCGCGATTTCGATCTCGGCGCCTATGGCCGGGCGCCGGTGCGCCTCGATCCGCGGGAGATCCGGCGGTTGAGCGCCCGGATGGTGCGGTCCATGTCCTTCACCGAGGCCGAACCGCGGCTCCGGGCGCTGGGCCTCGGCGACATCGACGAGGCGTTCTGGCTGGCGGTGCGGCCCAATCTCGAACGGTTGGAGGAGGTCGTCGACTGGTGGCGGATCTGCCGCGAGCCGCTGTCCCCGGTGCGCGGAGACCCGGCGTTCCTGGAGCTGGCCGCGGAGCTGCTGCCCGAACGCCTCGCCGATACCGGGGAGGCGGCGGCCTGGCTCGCGCGGCTCGCGGCGGCGAGCGGACGTCGGGGACGGGAGCTCCATCGCCCGCTGCGGCTCGCCCTGACCGGGCAGGAACATGGACCGGAGCTGAAACATCTGCTACCGCTCCTCGGCGCCGCCCGCGCCCGCGCCCGGCTGCGGGGCCGGCGCGCCTGACGCCGTTTCGTCGTTCCGCCGGGTCGAATGGTGCCGAGCCTCCAGCTCCACAACACGCTGTCGCGCCGCAAGGAACCGTTCGCGCCCCTCGAAGAGGGGCATGTGCGGATGTACGTCTGCGGTCCGACCGTCTATCAGCGCATCCACGTCGGCAACGCCCGTCCGCTGGTCGTCTTCGACGTGCTGTTCCGGCTGCTGCGGCATCTCTTTCCGCGGGTCACCTACGTCCGCAACATCACCGACGTGGACGACAAGATCATCGCCGAAGCGCGCCGCAACGGCGAAGCCATCGAGGTCCTGACCGAACGCACCATCGCCGCCTTTCACGAGGACACCCGGGCGCTTCTCTGTCTGGCGCCCACCCACGAGCCGCGCGCCACCCGCCACATCGCCGACATGATCCGGCTGATCGCGCGGCTGATCGCCCGCGGCTGTGCCTATGCGGCCGACGGCCATGTGCTGTTCCACGTCCCCTCGATGCCCGCCTACGGGTGCCTGTCCGGGCGCTCGCGCGAGGACCAGATCGCCGGTGCCCGGGTCGAGGTGGCGCCGTACAAGCGGGATCCCGCCGATTTCGTCCTCTGGAAACCCTCTGCCGGCGACGAACCCGGCTGGGACAGCCCCTGGGGGCGGGGACGGCCGGGCTGGCACATCGAATGTTCGGCCATGGCCGAGCACTATCTCGGCGTGCCCTTCGACATCCACGGCGGCGGCCTCGATCTCGTCTTTCCCCATCACGAGAACGAGATCGCCCAGACCTGCTGCGCCCACGGCCTGGAAAGGATGGCCCGGTTCTGGGTCCACAACGGCTTCGTGACCATGGCCGAGGAGAAGATGTCGAAATCCCTCGGCAACATCCTGACCGTGGCCGAGGCCCTGGAGCGGGCCCCCGGCGAGGCGGTGCGCTTCTGGATCCTGACCGCGCACTACCGGGCACCGCTCGATTTCACCGAGGAGGCGCTGCGCCGCGCGAAGCGGGTGCTGGACCGCTTCTATCTCGCCCTCGAGAAGTTGCCGGGCGGTGACCGGGGCGAGATCGAACCGGCCTTTCTCGAGGCCCTCGCCGACGATCTCAACACCCCGCGGGCGCTGGCCGTGCTGCACGAGCTGCTGAACCGGCTCCACCGGGCGTCCTCGGCGGCCGAGAGAGAGGAGGTCGCCGGCCGTCTGCGGGCCTCGGCGGCATTGCTGGGCCTGCTCGGCCAGGATCCCGCGGCCTGGCTGCGAGGCGGTACGGGCGGTCTCGACGAGACGCGCATCGAGGCGCTCCTGGCGGAGCGGGCGGAGGCGCGCCGGAAACGGGATTTCGCCACCGCCGACCGGATCCGCGACGAGCTTGCGCGTGCCGGCATCGTCATCGAGGATACGCCGCAGGGCACCATCTGGCGACGAGCATGAGCGGCGAACGGATCTATCTCTACGACACCACCCTGCGCGACGGCGCCCAGACCCAGGGGGTGAGCTTCAGCGTCGGGGACAAGCGGCGGATCGCCCGCGAACTCGATCGGCTCGGCGTCGATTACGTGGAAGGTGGCTGGCCGGGTGCCAATCCCACTGACGACGCCTTCTTCCGCGATCCGCCCCGGCTCGCGCACGCCCGCCTCTGCGCCTTCGGCATGACCCGCCGCAGCGGCCGCAGTGCCGCCAACGACCCCGGGCTGGCCGCCATTCTCGACAGCGGAGCGCCGGTGATCACCCTGGTCGGCAAGAGTTCGGCCCGGCAGGCCGAAGGGGCGCTCGGGGTCGATCGCGAGGAGAACCTGCGGATGATCGCCGAGAGCATCGCCGAAGCGGCCCGCCGCGCCCCGGAGGTGATGTTCGACGCCGAGCATTTCTTCGACGGCTTCAAGGAGGACGGGGACTACGCTCTCGCCTGTCTCGCCGCCGCCTTCGAGGCCGGCGCCCGCTGGCTCGTGCTCTGCGACACCAACGGCGGCACCCTGCCGCACGAGGTGGCGCGGATCGTCTCCCGGGTGGCCGCCCGATTTCCGCCCGACCGCCTCGCGATCCACGCCCACAACGACACCGAGAACGCGGTGGCCAACAGCCTGGCGGCGGTGCGCGCCGGCTGCCGTCAGATCCAGGGAACGCTGAACGGTCTCGGTGAGCGCTGCGGCAACGCCAATCTGGTGAGCCTGATCCCCACCCTGGTCCTCAAGATGGGCTACGAGACCGGAGTCCCGGCGGAGGCCATGCGGCGGCTGACCCAACTTTCCCGGACCTTCGACGAGCAGCTCAACCGGATCCCGAACCGCCACGCCGCCTATGTCGGGGCGAGCGCCTTCGCCCACAAGGGTGGACTCCACGCCTCCGCCGTCCTGCGTGATCCCGCCTTCTACGAGCACGTCGATCCGGCGCTGGTCGGCAACAGCCGCGACATCCTGGTCTCCGATCAGGCGGGGCGCTCCAATCTGCTGCGCCGCTTCGAGGAGATGGGGCTCGAGATCGCGGTGCCCCGAGAGCAGGTGAACGATCTGCTGGCGACCATCAAGGAGCGCGAGGCGTGCGGCCATTCCTACGACGGCGCCTCGGCCAGTTTCGAGCTCTTGGTGCGGCGGGCCCTGGGCCAGATTCCCGACTATTTCGAACTGCTGAGCTTCCGGGTGATCGACGAACGCCGTTTCAACGCCCGCGGCGAGCTGATCACCGTTTCCGAGGCGACCATCAAGCTCGCGGTGGGGAGCCGGCGCTTCTACACGGTGGCCGACGGCAACGGCCCGGTGAACGCGCTCGATCACGCCCTCCGGCAGGCGCTGAGCCCCACCTATCCCGGGCTCGAGCAGATGCAGCTCGTCGACTACAAGGTGCGGATCCTGACCCCGGAGGCCGGCACCGCCGCCGTCACCCGGGTGATGATCGAAAGCGCCGACGATCGGGGCCGGGTGTGGCAGACGATGGGGGTTTCCGGGAACATCATCGACGCCTCCTACAACGCCCTGCACGACGCCATCACCTACAAGCTCTTCGTCGACGGGGCGTCCGGGCCCAACTCGTGAAACTCACCGGCAAGGCGGCGCGGGCGGGGGCGGAGAACGGTCCGGCGATTCTCCTCTTCGCCCCCCAGCTCGGGGAGAACGTGGGGCAGGTGGCCCGGGCGATGCTCAATTTCGGCCTCGCCGATCTGCGGCTCGTGCGGCCCCGGTTCGGCTGGCCCAACGCCAAGGCGGTGGCGGCGGCGGCCGGCGCCCATGCGGTTCTCAACCGGATGCGGATCTTTCCCGGGCTCGCCGAGGCGGCCGAGGATCTCCATCATCTGTTCGCCACCACCGCCCGTCCGCGGGAGCTGGAAAAGCCGGTGATGACCGCCGAGGCGGCCGCCGCCGAGGCCCGCCGTCTGGTCGGCGAGGGGCGGCGGGTGGGCTTTCTCTTCGGTCCCGAGCGCAGCGGTCTCTCCAATGCCGAGCTGGCGCTGGCCGATGCCATCGTCACCATTCCCCTCAATCCCGCCTTTTCCTCCCTCAATCTCGCCCAGGCGGTGCTGATCTGCGCCTACGAATGGTTCGAGGCCGGCGACCGTACCCCGCCCCGGCGGGAAGCGGCCGGCGAACCGCCGGCGACCAAGGCCGAGCTCGCCGGGTTCCTCGCATTCCTGGTGGAGGAGCTGGATCGCAGCGGCTTTTTCCGCAGCCCGACCCGCCGGCGCAGCCTCGTGCGGGCGATCGAGGTGATGTTCGAGCGGCGGCGGCCGACCCGGGCCGAGCTCAACCTCCTCTGGGGCATCGTCAAGCAGCTCGGCCGCCGCGGCGGGACACGGAACCTTTGACATTCCGGGGCGGCGGAGTATAAGCCGCCCAACGCCGATGCGGCCGATCTCGCGGCCGCCACCCGTCACGACGTCCGATTCCTCGAGGAGCGATGACCAAACGTATCCAGGCGAAGACCAAGATTTGCCGCCGTCTCGGCGTCAATCTCTGGGGCCGCCCCAAGAGCCCCCTCGCGCGTCGGGACTACGCCCCGGGCGAGCACGGCCAGAAGCGGCGCAAGCTTTCCGATTACGCCCAGCAGCTCGCGGCCAAGCAGAAGCTCAAGCACTATTACGCCAACATGACCGAACGGCAGTTCCGGCGGATGTACCAGATCGCCTCCAAGCGCCGCGGCGACACCGCCGAGAACCTGATCGGTCTGCTCGAGCGCCGGCTCGATGCGGTGGTCTACCGCATCAACTTCGCCCCGACCATGTTCGCCGCCCGCCAGCTCGTCAATCACGGCCATGTGCTGGTCAACGGCCGGCGGGTCAACATCCCGAGCTATCAGCTCCGCGAAGGCGACGTCATCGAGATCCGCGAGAAGTCGAAGAACCATCCGATGGTGTTGGAGAGCGTGCAGCGGCCCGAACGGGAAGTGCCCGAATATCTCCAGGTCGACTACCGGGCCCTCAAGGCCACCTTCGTGCGGATACCCAAGCTCTCCGAAGTGCCCTATCCGGTGCAGATGGAGCCCAATCTGGTCATCGAGTACTACTCCCGCTGAGCGGGGTGGCACCTTCGCCGGAACGCGGCGGCTCGTAGAAGAAGCAACTCGTGTTGCCGCCGCTGTACTCGTCGATCATCGGCCGGAAATCGGCCTCGGCCTCGACCAGCAATCGGGCGAGCCGCCGGCTCTCCTCGCGCTCCGGAAAGCGCGCCATGTAGATTTCCGCCCAGGCCATGTAATGACGGCCGTGGGGGCGCCGGCGCAGGAACCGCAGGTCCTGGCGCCGATAGTCGCGCACCGGTCCGGGATTGATGTTGGCCTCGGCGTAGCGCCAGACCCGTTGCGGATCCGCCACCGCGTCCAGCAGGAAACGGACCGCCCGGTGGAGGTCGCGTCCCTCGACCCGGTAGCCGTAGAGATCGATACCCTGTACCGCCGCGATCTCGGCGATGGTGACGAGGGACGCCACCGCATGGCGCTGGTACCAGAGCGCCCGCGCCCCGCGCATGGTTTCCAGCGGGAAGCTGCCGTCGGGGCGCATGTCGGCGATCGCCCGACGGTAGATCGTCACCGCCGTCTCCACCAGGCCGGGATCGCCGGTCAGGGCCCCCCAGGCCATCAGCACCCCGGCCGCCAGATAGGCGTGGTTGTTCCGGGCCGAGACCTCGTCCGAGGTGAGATCGATACGGCGCTGCCGGCTCCGCTCGACCAGCCCCCCGAGCCAGCGCTCGATGCGGGCCCGGGTCGAGGCTTTGATCCGCGTGTCGCCGCGCACGGTGAGCCAGTAGGTGACGATGGTCGGCAGCAGGGTCCGTTCGACGACGTAGTAGCTGCTGGCGTCCGCGGGATCCTCGAGTTTGGTCATCGCCCGCCCCTTGGCCCAGCGGGCGATCAGGCGCACCACCGCCCGGCGGGCCTCGCCGTCGCCGGCGCCGAAGCTCGCCGCCCCCGCCTGCATGACGGTCATGGCGAAGCGTTCGGTCCGCTTGTCGCCACCGTAGCCCGGGGTCGCCCGGATGGTGGTGACGGCTTTGGTGCTGCGCCATTTCGCGACCGGCGCCCGGCACAGCCGCTCCCGCGTTTCGGCCGCCATGGCGGCCAGCGCCTCGCGACGTTCGGCCCGCACGAACAGCACTTCGCCGGGGCGGGCGAGGACGAGCTCGGAATCGGTGGCGGCCGCGGCCCTGGTCGGACTGTTGACCGGCGTCCCCGCCGCACCCATGAAGAGGAAGAGCGAGCCGATCAGCGGGGAAAGGATGGAGCTAGGCCGCCTGCGCATGCGTTCCCTGACCTTCGTCGCCGTGCTGGTGACGTCGTTGGCCACCGCCTCGGCCGAGCCTGCCGCCGCTTCGGAGGATGCGGAGCCGGTGCAGCGTTACAGCTACCGGATGACGCTCGGCGGTACGGAGATGGCGGTGCTGGAGCTGGAGATCCGGGGCGAGGGTGAGGACCGGCGTCTCGCCCTCGAGATGTCCAACACCGGGATCTCCGCCTGGTTCAGCCGCATCCGTACCGAAATGCGCTCGACGGTCCTCGCCGCCGACGGCATGGTCCTCCCGGTGCTGTTCACGGCTCTTTACAAGAAGCCCGACCGGCGGCGCGAGATCCGGCTCGAATACGATGCCGAAGGCGGTCTGGCCTCGGTGCGCCTCGTCAAGAACGGTCGCCCCAAGCGCAGCGACGTGCCGCCGGAGCTGCAGGAAGGCACCATCGACCCGCTGACCGCCTTCGTCCGGCTCCAGGATTGGCTCCGGGCGCCACGGCGGGAAGGGGATCGGATCCTGCTCGGCGTGTTCGAGGGCCGCAAGCGTCTCGATCTCGAGGCCGTCTACCTCGCTTCCGAGGAGGTCGAGTTCCGCGGCCGGAAGGTGCCCGGCCACCGTCTCCGGGTCCGTCTCACCGGTCTCTTCGGTTTCGACGACGGCTTCGGCTTCGTCGGGCGGGCGGACGAGCCGCCCAACTGGCTCGAGGTGATCACGACCGGCGGCGAATTCCCCGTCCTGGTCCGGGCCGCGGGACGGAGCCGCAGTCTGGTGCCGGTGGTCGAGCTCGACTGAGAGGGCGGTCCGCCGCACACCTTCCCTCAGGCGGCTTCCGAGAACGCGATCCCCTTCTCCCGCAGGTGCTGCTGCAGTTCGCCGCTTTCGTACATGTCGCGCAGGATGTCGAAGCCGCCGAGGAGCTCACCCTTGACGTAGAGCTGGGGGAAGGTCGGCCAGTCGCCGAACTCCTTCAGCCCCTGGCGCAGCTCCGGATCCTCGAGAACGTTGTAGGACTGGAACTTGACGCCGAGATGGGTGAGCACCTGCACCGCACCGGCGGAAAACCCGCACTGGGGGAAGACCGGCGTGCCCTTCATGTAGAGCACCACCTCGTCGGCTTCGATCTGCTGCTTGATACGCTCAAACACCGGATTGCTCATCTCGGCTCCCTCGGATCGGGGTGGGACGGACTTCAGTTCTCTTCGCCGGCCGGGGTCAGGGTCCGCAAGGCGAGAGCGTGCAGCTCGTCGCCCATGCGTCCGCCCAGGGCCCGATAGACCATCTGGTGCTGCTGGAGACGGGTACGGCCGCGAAAGGCCGCGGAGATCACCGTCGCCCGGTAATGATTGCCGTCACCGGCGAGATCCTCGATCTTCACCTCGGCATCGGGAAAGGCTTCCCGGATCAGACGCTCGAGTTCACCGGCCGTCATCGCCATCTTCGCGTTCTCCGTTCCCGCTCAGCCGTCCATCCAGGCGGGCAGCCACCCCTCGTGGCAGCGGCGCAGCTCCTCGAGCGATATGGGCGGCTGACCGTCGATGATCAATGCGCAGCCCCCGGTCACCCCCACTTCGCGGGCGATCACGCCGGCGGCCGTGGCCTCCTCCAGGAGGGCGCGCAGATGTTCGGGCGCCACCGCCAGGAGATAGCGCGCCTGATCCTCGCCGTAGAGCCAGCCGAACAGGCTCGGCGCTTCGGCCGGCACCGAAAGGCGTCCGCCACGACCGGAGGCGAGGCACATCTCGGCCATCGCCACCGCCAGCCCACCGTCGGAAAGATCGTGGCAGGCCCGCACCCGTCCGGCGGCGATCTGAGCGGTGACGAAATCGGCGTGGCGCTTTTCCAGTACCAGATCGACGGGCGGCGGCGCGCCTTCCTCGCGCCCCAGGATCTCGCGCTGGAACACCGACTGCCCGAGCCAGCCGGTGACCTCGCCGATCAGGACCAGGAGCAGCCCGTCGGCGTCGAAGGCGAGATCCGTCCGTTTCGCGAGATCCGCGATCAGCCCGAGGCCGCCCACCTCCGGCGTCGGCAGGATCGCCCGGGCGTCGGTCTCGTTGTAGAGGGAGACGTTGCCGGACACGACCGGGAAGTCGAGCGCCCGACAGGCCTCGGCCATGCCCTCGATGCAGCCGACGAGCTGACCCATGATCTCGGGACGTTCGGGATTGCCGAAATTGAGACAATCGGTGATCGCCAGCGGTCGCGCGCCCACCGCCACCAGATTGCGGTAGGCCTCGGCCACCGCCTGCCGCCCGCCGGTGCGCGGATCGGCCCGGCAGTAGCGGGGTGTGCAATCGATGGTGAGCGCCAGGCCCTTGTCGGTCCCGTGCACCCGGATCACCGCCGCGTCGCCGCCCGGACCGGCCACCGTGTCGGCCATCACCGAATGGTCGTACTGCTCCCAGATCCAGCGCTTCGAGCAGAGATCGGGGCAGGACAAGAGCCGCAGCAGCACCTCCCGCGGCGAGAGATGGACCGTCTGATCGTCGCTGATGAAGGGGACCGGGGGATCGGGAAGCCGATAGGGGCGGTCGAGGACCGGCGAGCCGCCGCTCACCGGCGCCACCGGCACTTCGGCCACCACTTCGCCGCGGTGCCGCACCACCATGCGGCCGGTATCGGTGACCCGGCCGACGATCGCGAAGTCGAGCTCCCATTTCTCGAACACCGCCCGTGCCTCCTCCTCCCGGCCGCGGGCGATCACCATCAGCATCCGCTCCTGGCTTTCCGAGAGCATGATCTCGTAGGCCGACATGTTCGCTTCGCGCAGCGGCACGGCGTCGAGATCGAGCTCGATGCCGGTGCCGCCGCGGGCGGCCATCTCGAAGGAGGAGGAGGTGAGGCCGGCCGCGCCCATGTCCTGGATGGCGACGATGCAGTCGCCGGCCATCAGCTCGAGGCAGGCTTCGATCAGCAGCTTTTCCATGAAGGGATCGCCGACCTGGACCGTCGGCCGTTTGGCCTCGGCGTCCTCGCTGAACTCGGCCGAGGCCATGGTGGCGCCGTGAATGCCGTCGCGGCCGGTCCTGGCGCCGACATAGACCACCGGATTGCCGACCCCGGCGGCACGGGCGTAGAACACCCGGTCCTTCTCGGCGATCCCGACGCACATGGCGTTGACCAGGATGTTGCCGTCGTAGGCGCGGTGGAAGCCGGTCTCCCCGCCCACCGTCGGCACCCCGACGCAGTTGCCGTAGCCGCCGATCCCGGCCACCACCCCGGCGACCAGATGGCGGGTCCGCGGATGCTCGGGAGCGCCGAAGCGGAGGGCGTCGAGCACGGCCACCGGCCGTGCCCCCATGGTGAACACGTCGCGCAGGATGCCGCCGACGCCGGTGGCCGCTCCTTGGTAGGGCTCGATGAAACTCGGGTGGTTGTGGCTTTCCATCTTGAAGACGGCCACCCGACCGTCGCCGATGTCCACCACCCCCGCGTTCTCGCCCGGACCGCAGACCACCCAGGGCGCTTCGGTTGGGAACTTCCGCAGATGCAGGCGCGAGGATTTGTAGGAGCAGTGCTCGCTCCACATCACCGAGAAGATGCCGAGCTCGACGAGGGTCGGAGGGCGGCCCAGGATCTCCCGGATGCGGGCGTATTCCTCCGCCGTCAGCCCGTGTTCGGCGACCAGTTCCGGGGTGATCTCGGCGATGGCCATCGGTGGCGCCTTCAGGTCAGCGTGGCGAGCAGCGAGCGGAACAGGGCGATGCCGTCCTCGCCGCCGTGCAACGGATCGCAGGCCCGCTCGGGATGTGGCATCATGCCGAGGACGTTGCGGCCGGGACCGAGGACGCCGGCGATGTCGGCGGTCGATCCGTTGGGATTGTCGAGATAGCGGAAGGCGATCCGGTCCTCCTCCTCGAGCCGGGCCAGCTCCTCCGCTTCCAGCACGTAGTTGCCGTCGTGATGGGCGACGGGCAGGAGGAGCTCCCGACCGGGGCGGTAGGCGTTGGTGAAGGGCGAAGAGGCGGTCACCACCGTCACCCGTACCGGCCGGCAGACGAAGGAGAGCCGCAGATTGCGCACCAGCGCCCCCGGCAGCAGGCCGGCTTCGGTGAGGATCTGGAAACCGTTGCAGATGCCGAGGACCGCCACGCCGCGGCGGGCGAGACGGGCGATCTCGGCCATGATCGGCGAGCGGGCGGCGATCGCCCCGCAGCGCAGATAGTCACCGTAGGAAAAGCCGCCGGGAATGCCGATAAGATCCAGCGGCGGAAGTTCGGTCTCGGCGTGCCAGAGGCTTGCGACCGGACGCGCGAACACGCGCTCCATGGCGACCCGGAGATCACGATCGCAGTTGGAACCCGGGAAGGTGACGACCGCCGCCCGCATCACCGTTCGGCGATGGTCACGCTGTAGGTCTCGATCACCGGGTTGGCGAGCAGCGTCTCGCTCATCCGCCGCACTTCGGCCTCCGCCGCGTCGCGATCGCTGGCCTCGAGCTCGAGCTCGATGATCCGCGTCCGGCTCACCCCGCGGACGCCGGTGAAGCCGAGATTGGCCAGCGCCTTCTCGATCGCCCGGGCCTCGGGGTCGAGCACGCCCGTTCGGAACCGGATCGCCACCCGGGCCTTCACTGCAGGGTCTCCGGACCCTTGAGGTCGCGAGGACCGGCCTCCGGCAGGATGCCGAGGCGACGGGCGATCTCCTGGTAACCCTCCTCGACATTGCCGAGATCACGGCGGAACCGGTCCTTGTCGTAGCGCTCGCTGGTCCGGGAATCCCACAATCGGCAGTTGTCGGGGCTGATCTCGTCGGCGAGGACGATCCGCATCTCCTCCTCCTCCCACAGCCGGCCGAACTCGACCTTGAAGTCGATCAGCTTGAGGCCGACGCCGATGAACAGCCCGGCGAGGAAATCGTTGATCCGGAGCGCCAGGTTCATGATCTCGTCGAGCTCGGCGTAGGTCGCCCAGCCGAAGGCGGTGATGTGCTCCTCGGTCACCAGCGGGTCCCCGAGCTCGTCCGACTTGTAGTAGTACTCGACGATCGAGCGCGGCAGCAGGGTGCCTTCCTCGATGTGGAAACGTTCCGCCAGCGATCCCGCCGCGTAGTTGCGGACCACCACCTCCACCGGGATGATCTCCACCTCCCGCACGAGCTGCTCGCGCATGTTGAGGCGGCGGATGAAATGGGTGGGCACGCCGATCTCGCCGAGGCGCAGCATGAGATATTCCGAGATCCGGTTGTTGAGGACCCCCTTGCCGGTGATGATCGCGTGCTTTTTCTTGTTGAAGGCGGTCGCGTCGTCCTTGAAGTACTGGATCAGGGTCCCCGGCTCCGGCCCCTCGAACAGGACCTTGGCCTTGCCCTCGTAAACGCGCCTTCGCCGGGCCATGTCGGTCGTCGCTCCATGGAAAGAGGAAACAGGGCGGCGCCGCCGAGGACCGCCCCTGCGCGAGCCGGTATATAGAGCAGCTCGGCGAGCGATACAACGCGAGGTGGCGGCGGCAGCGGCCGGCCTCCGCCGCCTTTCACGGCTCGCCGGAAAGGGCCGCGATCCCGGTCCGGCGGAAGGCGTTGGTGATCGGGTAGCGGCGATCGCGCCCGAAGGCGCGGGCGGTGATCTTGACCCCGGGCGGCGCCTGACGGCGCTTGTATTCGGCGAGATCGAGCATCGTCGAGACCCGCCGCACGGTGGCCGGATCGAAGCCGCGGCGGACGAGGTCGACGGGCGACAGATCCTCCTCGATCAGCCCCTTGAGGATCTCGTCGAGAAGCGGATAGGGCGGCAGCGAATCCTCGTCCTTCTGGTTCTCGCGCAGCTCGGCCGAGGGCGGCTTCGCGATCACCCGCTCCGGGATCGGCGCCCCCGCCGGCCCGAGACAGTCGGGCGGACGGTTGGCGTTGCGCCAGCGTGCCAGCGCGAAGACGGTCGTCTTGTAGACGTCCTTGAGGACCGAGAAGCCGCCGCACATGTCGCCGTAGAGGGTGGCGTAGCCGACCGACATCTCGGATTTGTTGCCGGTGGTCAGCAGCATCGGTCCGAACTTGTTGGAGACCGCCATCAGCAGGATGCCGCGGGCGCGCGCCTGGATGTTCTCCTCGGTGGTGTCCGGCGGCCGGGCGTCGAACAGCGGGGCCAGCATCTCCAGAAAGGCGGAATAGGCCGGCTCGATGGAGATCTCGTCGAGCCGGATGCCGAGGCGCCGGGCGACCTCGGCGGCGTCCTCGAGGCTGGTTTTCGAGGTGTAGCGCGAGGGCATCATCAGCGCCCGGACCCGGTCCACCCCGAGTGCGTCCACCGCCACCGCCGCCGAAAGGGCGGAATCGATCCCCCCCGAAAGCCCGAGCACGACGCCGGGAAAGCCGTTCTTGTCGACATAGTCGCGCAGGCCCAGGACCATCGCCCGGTAGATCTGCTCGCAATGTTCCGGTGGCCGGTGGATTTCGGCATCGCCCGCGGGGCGCCAGCGGTCGGTTTCCGCGTCCCGCACCAGCCGCAGCAGCAGCAGATGCTCCTCGAAGAAGCGGGCCTGGGCGCGCATGCGGCGGTCGCCGTCGAGCAGGAAGGAACCCCCGTCGAACACCAGCTCGTCCTGGCCGCCCACCTGGTTGACATAGGCGAGGGGCAGGCCGGTCTCGGTCACCCTGGCCACCGCCCGCTGGATGCGGACCTCGTGCTTGTCGAGCTCGAAGGGCGAGCCGTTGATGACGAGCAGCAGCTCGGCGGCGCTCTCCTCAAGCCCCTCGGCCACATCCTCGATCCACATGTCCTCGCAGATCATGATCCCGAGGCGGATGCCGTCGCCGGTGCCGAGGGGAAGCCGGACCGGACCGGGGATGGGACCGGCGGCGAAGACCCGCAGCTCGTCGAACACCCCGTAGTTGGGCAGGGCGTGCTTGTCGATGCGCGCCAGGATGCGGCCGCCGTCGAGGACCACCGCGCTGTTGGTGGGCTTGGCGGCACCCGGCTCGCGCCAGGGGGTGCCGAGCACCACCGCCGGGCCGCCGTCGGCGGTCTCCGCGGCGAAGGCCTCGACCAGCTCGCGCGCATAGTCGGTGAGGGCGTGCTTGAGCACCAGATCCTCGGGCGGATAGCCGCACAGCGCCAACTCCGGGAAAGCCACGAGGCGGGCTCCGGCCTCGGCGGCGCGGCGGCGCCAGAGCCGCATCTTCTCGAGATTGCCCTCGAGATCGCCGACCAGGGTGTCGATCTGGGCGAGGGCCAGGGTGAATTCGGCGGTCACGGGCTCTTTCCTTCGCGCGGAGCGGCGGTACAAGGAGGCCGGGGGCGCGGCCGCCCCGACTTTAGGCGTTTTCGCCGGGGCGGCAATCGCCGCGGCGGGGAGGATGGGCGGTTGGACGGGTTGCAGACGATCGAGGCCTTTCTGGCGGTGGCCGAACGCGGCAGCTTCTCCGCCGCGGTCCGGTTCCAGCAACGCTATCCCGAGGTGGCGATCGACCTCACCCTCGACGACCGCTTCGTCGATCCGGTGGGCGACGGCCACGATCCGGCGATCCGCATCGGCCGCCTCGAGGACGGCAGCCCGATGGCCCGCCGTCTCGGCACCTTCACCGCCTGCCGTGTGGCCGCCCCGGGCCGTCTCGAGCGCCACGCAATCCCCGCCCATCCCCGCGATCTCGCCGCCCACGACTGTCTGCGGTGTCGCGACCGGCGCCGGCCCGAGGAACGGCGCTTCCCGCGGGCCTTCCTCGACGCTCTCGTGCACCGCTTCCGGCGGCCGGACGGTGGGGAGGGCGAGGGATGAAGGCGATCGTGATCGGGGGCGGCATCGTCGGCACCTCCTGCGCCTGGTTCCTCGCCCGGGAAGGGCACGAGGTGACCCTGCTCGATCCCCGCGAGCCGGGCACCGGCACCTCCTTCGGCAACGCCGGGATACTGAGCGTCGAAAGCTGCCTGCCCCTCGCCCGGCTGTCGCTGCTGCGGGCGGCACCGGCGATGCTGCTCGATCCGGAAGGACCCTTCCGGCTGCGTCTGCGGCATCTGCCGACCCTCCTGCCCTGGCTGCTGCGCTACGTCCTGGCCGCCCGGCCGAAGCGGGCGCGGCAAATCGGCGAGGCCCTGTTCGCCCTCGTCGGCCGGGCGGATGCGGCGCACGATCTGGTGATCGCCGAATGCGGTCTGGCCGGCCTCCTGCGGCCCACCGGCTGGCTCAAGGTGGCCCGCGACGCACGTCGTTTCGCGGCGGCGACGGCCGAGGAACGGGAAGCCCTCGACCGCTTCGCGCTGCCCTACCGGATCCTGGAGCGCGAGGAGCTGCTGGCCCTGGAACCGGCCCTGACGCCGGAGGTGCGGCGGGCCCTGTGGCTCACCGCCGACCGCCAGGTGACCAGCCCGCTCGCCTACACCCGTGGCATCCTGCGGGATCTCGAGGCCCGGGGCGGTCGCTGGCTGCAGACGCGGGCACACGGATTCCGGCGGGCCGGCGACCGTTTCGCCGGAGTCGTCACGGAAGCGGGCGAACTCGAGGCCGATCTGGTGGTGCTGGCGGCCGGCGTTTTCTCCCGCGGGCTGGCCGCCGAGGCCGGCTTCCCGGTGCCGCTGGAGGCCGAGCGCGGCTATCATCTGATGCTGGACCGGAACGGTTGCCGGCTCGCCCATCCGGTCTACGGCATCGAGGAAGGATTTCTCCTCGCCCCCATCGAGAACCGCATCCGCCTCACCACCGGGGTCGAGCTGGCGAGCCCCACCGCACCCCCCGACTATTCCTGGCCGCGGCGGCTGGTGCCGAAAGCGCGGCGGCTGCTCCCGGAGCTCGGCGGCGGCATCGCGAGCGAATGGCTGGGTCTCCGTCCCTCGCTGCCGGACGGGCTGCCGGTGCTGGGGCGCGCGCCGCGCATCGAGAACCTTTATCTCGCTTTCGGCCATCAGCATCTGGGTCTGACCCTGGGGCCCCTGAGCGGACGCATCATCGCCGATCTGGTGGCCGGACGCGATCCCGGCCTCGATCTCTCTCCCTACGCCGCCGACCGCCGCTTCTTCTGAAGCCGGCGCCCGGCCTCTCGTGCATGGCCGCCATGCGGGGAGATGGATGGTCGCGGGGGATGGCGCCGCCTATGGTGCCCTCATGGTCGCCCGCGGCAGTTCACGGAGGCGCATGCGGTCGCGTGCGGGACGCCGACCCACCCGAGAGGCGGCCGGCGCCTCGTTGCGCGGGGCGGCCTGGATGGTCGCGGCGGCGGCCGCCTTTTCGGTGATGATCACCCTGGTGCGCCATCTCTCGACCCGCCAGCCGGTGTTCGAGATCGTCTTCTTCCGCAACTTCTTCGGCCTTCTGGTGATGCTGCCCTGGCTCCTGCGTCGTGGCGGCGAGGTGTTGCGCACGGGCCGCTTCGGTCTCCATCTGCTGCGGGCCGGCCTCGGCCTCGCCGCCATGTCGCTGTGGTTCTGGACGCTGTCGGTGCTGCCGCTGGCCGAGGCGACGGCGCTGAGCTTCACCGCCCCCATCTTCGCGACCCTGCTGGCGGTGCCGATCCTCGGCGAGCGGTTGTCGGGACGGCGGTTCGCGGCCATCGCCGGCGCCTTCCTCGGGGCGCTCGTCATTCTCCGGCCCGGGGCGCGGGTGCTCGATCCGGCGGCGCTCGTGGCCCTCGCCACGGCCCTCGTCTGGGGGGTCTCGACGGTGCTGGTCAAGCTCTTGGGTCGGACCGAGGCTCCGGCCGCCATCGTCACCTGGATGGTCCTGCTGCTGACCCCGCTTTCGGGCCTTCTCGCCCTGCCGGTGTGGCGCACGCCCGACGGCGGCGAGCTGCTCGCCTTCGTCGCGTTGGGGGTGGTCGGCAGCGCCGGCCACTACTGCATGAGCCGGGCCCTGATCGCCGCCGACGCCGGGCGCGTTCTGCCCTTCGACTATCTGCGTCTGCCCTTCGTCGCGCTTCTCGGCTGGCTGCTCTACGCCCAGCCCCTCGATCTCTGGACCTGGCTGGGGGCGGCGCTGATCGCAGCCAGCAGCATCTGGGGCGCGCGGGGCCGTGGCGGAGGCGGGTGACGGGGAGGGGTTGCGGCAAGCGGTCGCTCTGGCGGAGCCGCTGCCGCTGGGTCAATGTGGGCGGCAGCCAGCGGCGGACCCGGTGATGCGGCGTTACGGTTCGGTGATCCTTCTCCTGTTCGCGCTGACGGCCATTGCCACGGCGGCGGCCGGCTATATCTTCTGGGCGCTGCCGTAGGCGCGGGACGCCGCCCGCGTTGGCGCTTGCCTTCACCGCCCCGAGGGGCTAAAGGGACGGCCGCCGATCGGCACGCGCGCCCGTAGCTCAATTGGATAGAGCATCTGACTACGGATCAGAAGGTTGGGGGTTCGAGTCCTCCCGGGCGCGCCAATCAAATCGAAGACCAAGCCGGAACGCCCCGAAGCCGAAAAGCCGATTTGCCGCCACCCGGTCGCCACGGCCCGTGCGCGCGCCGCTGCGCCGGTCGACAGCACGGGGGCACGGGCGATCGGAGCCGGGTGAAGGATCCCGCCGGTCGCGGGAAAGCCGAGATGCGATGCCGGGACATGTCCGGGGGGCGCTCTTCCGGCAGCATTCGTTTTACAGTTGCGCGTTTTCGTATCTGCGATAGAAAGATGGACGGATTCGCCCGGATTCCTCCCAGCGAGGCTTCGACCGTCCGATGCACGGCCTCCCGTCCGCGAGGGGGAAGCCGTCTCGCGGACGGGCGTCGAGGAAGGGGGCCTGCGCCTTTCCGGGCGCGATCCCGGCCCGGCAAGATTGCCGTCGCTCCACCGGGGTGCGGTCGACCGTATATCGAGGGAGCATACCGAGGAGGAACAGGATCATGAACGACATGGTGCGTACCGGCCGCATGATCGTCGAGGAATTCGTGCTCCGAACCGGGATCCAGCTTCCGGATGACCGGATCGAAGGGATCGTCCGCCGGCTCGTCCACGAGATCGAAGAGGGGGCCGCCGCCGTGGGGCGTCTCGGTCGCAGCGGGGAAAGTCGGGCCATGGCGCCGATGGACGACGAGGAGTACGATCGTGCGCTCGAGGCGTTCGAGGCGATGCTGCGGGAAATCCACGAAGGGGACGATACGGACGAACCGCGGAACGGGCGGAGCTGAAGGGCCGATCTTCGTCCAGCGGCAGCGATTCACGGTTACCACTGCGAAGGAGGATATTGCATGGCGTTGTTCTGTGACCTTCAGAATTTCAGCCTGAGGATCTGCGAGCGTCTGGCCCTGATGACGCAGCTTCGCATGCCCTACGGGGAACTCGAAGCCATGGCCGACGAGATCGCCGACAGCGTCGCCCACAAGGCGCGGGCGGTCTCGAGACTGCGGAGCCGGGCCGCGAGGGCGCGTTCGCGGTCCCGCGGGGGCGCCGGCGGCAACCGGGGTCGAAACCGGGACGACGACCCGCCGATCGCGGTCGCCGCCTGAACGGGCCGGCCGCGGGGCTCCTGCCGGTCGCAAGGGCTCACGAAGCGGCGAGGGGGCGGGAGGTTCGTCCCCACCCCGGCGCCGGCATGAAGTGGGCGTCGATCGGAGTTTCGAAGAGAAGGGACGAGGATGTCCGGCTTCCGTTTCGTGCATGCCGCCGACATTCATCTGGACGCACCGCTCGCCGGTCTGGCGGGGCTCGAGGAGACCGTCGCCCGGCGGATCCGTACCGCCACCCGCGAGGCGTTCGCGGCTCTGGTCGACCGCAGCCTGGAGGAACGGGCCGCCTTCCTGATCCTCGCCGGCGACGTGTTCGACGATAGCGACCGCGACATGCGGACGGCGATCTTCTTCGCCGACCGGATGCGCCGTCTCGCCTCGGCGGGGATCCGGGTCTTCCTCCTCCACGGCAACCACGATGCGGGCAGCGGAATCACCCGTCATCTGCCGCTGCCCGACAACGTCCGGGTCTTCCCGGCGGACCGTGCCACCACTTTCCGGATCGAAGAACTCGCCGTCGCCCTGCACGGCCGCAGCTATCCGAAGCGGGAGGTGCGGGAGGATCTCGCCGCCGGCTATCCGGATCCGGTCGGGGACTTTTTCAACATCGGCGTCCTCCACACCGCCCTGGACGGCCGCGAGGGCCACGCGAACTACGCCCCCTGTTCTCTCGAGGGGCTGCGCGCCAAGGGTTACGACTATTGGGCGCTGGGCCACGTCCACGGCCACGAGATCGTCCGCCGCGATCCGCCGATCGTCTTCCCTGGAAAGCTGCAGGGACGCCACATCCGCGAGACGGGTCCGGGCGGGGCGGTCCTGACGGAAGTGGCGGACGGCACGGCCCGGGAGCTCGTCTTTCTCGATCTCGACGTGGTGCGATGGAGCCGGATCGAGTTGGACGTCGGGGAGCTCGAGAACATCGAGGAAGTGCAGGCGGCCATCGGCAATGCGATCGGTGATGCCGTCGACACGGAGGCGAACGGGCGCTTTCTGATCTGCCGCGTCGTACTCGTGGGGCGTACGCTGCTGCACGACGCGCTCGCGGTGGAACTGCCGCGGCTGAGGGAAAACGCGAGTCTGGACGCCGTGGCGAAGGGGGCGCAGGGCGCCTGGGTGGAGCGGATCGAGCTGCGGACGGAGCGTCCCGACCGCGGCCGGCCCGACCTGGGCGAGGACTTCGATCCCCTGCTCGACGAACTCGTCCGGCTGTCCGGCGATCCGGAGTTCCATCGGGAGATCCTCGGGAAGGAAGAGTTCGGCCGCTTCCTGGAACGTCTTCCGGCGGAGGTGCGGCAGGCGCCCGAGGATCCGATCCTCGCTGCACTCCTCGAAGGGGATTCGGATCCCCTTCCGCTTCTGGAGGAGGCGCGGCGGCAGATCCTCGGGCGGATCGGGCGCGGAACCGATGCCCGGGCGGATTCTCGACGGAGATAGCCGGGACCGGAATGCACCATGCGTATTCATCGGCTGAAGCTCGAACGATACGGGCACTTCGACGATCTCGAGCTGGAATTTCCCGAGGGCCAGCCGGACCTGCACATCGTCTACGGCCGCAACGAAGCGGGCAAGTCGACGGTGCTGCGGGCGGTGATCGACCTCCTCTGCGGCATCCGGAGGCATCGACCCTACCCCTTCCCCTACCGTGATCGCGACGTGCGGATCAGGGCCTGTCTCGTGCACGGCGACAGCGCGGTGACCTTCATCCGCGAACGAGGTGACACGAGCGCCCTGCCGGAGGCGGTGTGGCCGCACGGACCCGTCGCGCGCGAATCGTACACGCGGCTGTTCGGCCTCGACCACGAGCGGCTGCGCGCCGGCGGGCAGGAGATCCTGGAAGGCGGGGGCGAAGTGGGCGGGGCACTGCTCGGTGCGACCACCGGTCTCGAAGGCCTCGGCGGGCTGCGGGAAGAGCTTCGGAAGGAGGCCGAGGAGATCTGGATCCCGGCACCGAATGCGTCCCGCCGCTTTCACGAGCTGCTTCGGCAACTGCGCGGGATCGATCATCGACTGCGGGAGCTCGAGGTTCCGGGGAGCGAGTGGGCGCGGCGGCAGAGTGCGGCCGAGGAGGCCGAAACGGCCCATCGCGATCTCGAAGCGCGCATCGGCCGGTACGATGCCGAACTTCGACGCCTCGAGCGGATCCGGCGTGTCCATCCGCTCGTGCGAAGGCGGCGCAATCTCCAGAAGGAGATCGCGGAGCTCGCAGACCTTCCGGACCTTCCTCCCGATGCCGCGGACAGGCTGGCGCGTGCTCGCGAACGAGAGGCGGTGACGGCGAAGCGGCTTTCCACCCTGCAGGGTCAGATCGAGCGGCTGGAGGCCCGCAGAGAGGAGATCCGTTGCGATCGCGTCCTGCTCGCGCACGCCGAGGCCATCGAGCGCCTCCAGGCCCGCTGCAACGTCGTCGCGAAGGAGCGGGAGGACCTTCCCGAGCGGCGTGCAGAGCTCGATCGCGAGCGGGAGCGCCTTGCGAAGCTGGCGGCGGAGGTGGGCTGGCCCACAGAGGTGGAGGCCGTGCGGGTACGGCTGCCCTCGCCCGTCGTCGTCCGGAACCTCCGGGCGCTGCTGAAGCGAGGAACCGAGCTCACGACGCGCCTCGAGAGCGCCGAGAGGGTGTGGACCGAGGCCACCACGAAGGTGGAAACCCTGGGCGAGCGCCTCGCGGAGCTGCCGCAACCGCCCGACCCGGGACCACTCGCCGACGCCGTGAACGCGCTGACCGGGATCGGCGACATCGGGGAGCAGATCCGCACCGCCGAGGTCCAGGACCGTCGGACCCGCGAGGAACTCTGCCGGCTGCTCGCGCGCATGCGGCCGCGGCTGGCGGACGCGGAGGGGTTGGCTTCGCTGCCGGTGCCGCCACCCGAACGGGTGAAAGCGTGCCGCGATCGCATCCGTGAAATCGAAGGCCGGCTCGAGAAGCTGGATCAGCGCCGTGGTGAACTGGAGCGGCGACTCGCCGGTCTCCGGGCCCGGCGGGAACGTCTGGCGCGCGAAGAGGGCGCCGTCTCCGCGGACGAGCTGCGGCATGCGCGTCGGCACCGCGATCGGGGCTGGGCGCTGATCCGCCGCATCCACGTGGAGCGCCGGCGGGTGGAGGATGCCGAGATCGAGGCGTTCGCGGGCGAAGGCGGTGATCTCGTCCACGCATACGAGGAAGCGGTCCGACGAGCCGACGCCCTCGGCGACCGGCGCTTCGAGAGGGCGCACGCAGCGGCGCAGCTCTCCGAGATTCAGCAGCACATCGACGCCGACGAGGCGGAGCTGGCCCGGGTCGTGGAAGAGGTGGAGGAGCTGCGCGGACGGCGCGATGCGCTGGAGCGGGAATGGCGGGGGCTGTGGCAGCCGACGGGCGTCGATCCCCTCTCTCCGGAGGAGATGCTGGCCTGGCTCGCCGACCGCGACCGGGCGCTCGGGATCCACGGGCAGCGGGAGCAGGTGCGTCGGGAGTTGGAATCGCTCGCAGCGAGAGAGGGGAAGCTGCGGTCCACCCTGCTGGAGGCCCTGCGGGTCGTGGACGGCGTTGCACGGGCGCCCGAGGAGGGCCTGGGCCACCTGCTGGCGGCCGCACAGCGACGGCTGCGGGAACTGGAAAACGAACGGGATCGGCGTCGGCAACTGGAGGAGGCACTCGAAGAAGCCCGTCGCACCGAAGGGCAGCACCGTCGGGAGTACGAAAGGGCCCGCGAGGCCCTGCGTGGCTGGGAGGAGGAACGGCGGCGCACCCTGCGGGGTGTCGCTCTCTCTCCGGACACTGCGCCGGAGGCCGTCGAGGCCTGGATCGAAACCGTCGACGAGATGCGGGGGGTACTGACCGAAATCGACAAACTGGCAAACCAGCGCATCGCCCGTATCGAGCGCGACCTGGAGAACTTCCGGCAGGACGCCCGCGCGCTGCTCGAGCGCCTCGCCCCCGATCTGGTCGCGCAGGATCCGCTCGATGCGGTGCCGCGCCTCCATCGGCGGTTGACGAAAGCGCGGGAGCAGGAGGCGAAGCGCAGGGAGATCGAGGCCTCCCTCGCGCAGCTTCGCGAAGAGCTCGCGCAGGTGCAGGACGAATGGCGCGAGGTGAAGGCCGTGATCGACGGCTTGCTGGGGGCGGCGGGCGTAGAGGACCTCGACAGCCTGCGGGATCTGCTGGAGCGCGCCGAACGAAGGCGGGATCTCGAAGAGAAGCTGGAGCAGGTCCTCGGGGACCTCGAGCACCACGGCGAGGGACGATCCGTCGAGGATCTGGAGGCCGCATGCGCGGGGGTCGATCCCGATGCGCTGCCCGCTGAGATCGAGCGCCTCCGGCGTGAGCTCGAAGAGCTGAAGGCCCGGCTTTCCGAGTACCACACGAGATGGCAGGACGCGCGCCGATGTTTCGAGGAGATCGGCGGCGACGACGCCGTGGTCCGCCTCCGGGCCGAACGGGAGGAGATGGTGGCGAAACTGCGGGAGTGGGCCGCGCGTTACGTCCGGCTCGCCGCGGCCGTGGAGATGCTGGAGCGGGTGGAAGAACGGGTTCGCAAGGAGAAGGGGCCGGAGATGCTCCGTCTTGCCTCCGAGATCTTCCGGGAGCTCACGCGGGGTTCGTTCGAAGGTTTGGAAGTGGAGCAGGCGGCCGGCCGGCCGTATCTGCGCGGTGTCCGTGGCGAGGCGAGGTACGGGGTCGAGGAGATGAGCGATGGGACCGTCGACCAGCTCCACCTCGCTCTCCGGATCGCCGGGGTGGAGGAACGGGTCCGCGAGCGGCCGCTGCCCTTCGTGGCGGACGATCTCCTGGTCAATTTCGACGACGAACGGGCGAAGGCGGCCCTGCGCGTCCTCGCCCAGCTCGCGCGCCACACGCAGGTGCTGGTGTTCACCCACCACCGCCATCTGCTCGACCTCGCCCGCGAAACCCTGGGTGACGGGCTCTCCATCTCCGCATTCGGGGAACCGGCGGCGGAAGGAGAATGATCCGCGGCGTCGGGGGATCGCCCCGATGCCGCGTTTCACCGGTTGAACAGCCAGAAGAGGAAGCTCAGCACCAGGCTCACCAGGATCGAGGTGGTGATCGGGATGTAGACGCGGAGCCCGTCCCGCTCGATGACGATGTCGCCGGGCAGCCGGCCGAGACCGAGCTTGCCCAGGAACGACCAGAGGATGCCGATCACGATCAGGACCAGGCCCAGCAGGATCAGGAACTTGGACATTCTCCGCCTCCGCCTGCGGGAGTCGCTTCGTCGCGGGCGGTGAACCAGCCGTTTTCCCAGACCAGATGGTCGATGGTGTCGAAGGGATGCGGGTTGGCGGTGGGCGGCAGCCCCGCACGGAAGGCCTCCATGCCGGCGATGAAGGCCTCGTGCCGGGGGTCGTCGGCGGCCCCGGCACCGCCGGTACGGGCGAGGAACGCCCGGTATTCCGGAAAGCGCATCAGCACCGTCTCGTCGATGCCGTGCTCGGCCTCGGCCAGCAGCTCGCGGCCCCGCGGGGTGAGCCGGAAACGATTCGCGGTCACCGGCTCCAGGGCACCGGCGGCGACGAGCTGCCGGGCGCAGCGTTCGAGGCGGTGCTTCACTTCCTCCCAGTCGACCGGCTCCGCCTCCCCGCTCTCCTCCCGGAGATGCCGGAGCCGGACGAGGGCCGCCCCCAGGCCGTCGGTCGCCGGCTCTGCGACCCGCAGCAGGGCCAGCATGAGATCGGGATCGTGGAGGAGGGTCTGCTCTTCGCTGGTCACGGCACCGGCTCCCTGCACCGCCCGAGCATCAGATGGGGAGCCGGTGCCGGCATGTCAGGGGGCGCCGGAGCGCGGGCGCCGTTCAGAGCCGGTTGAGAGGCACCTTCAGATACCGCACCCCGTTGTCCTCGGGCGGCGGGAGATCGCCGGCGCGAATGTTGATCTGGATCGAGGGGATCAGGAGCTGCGGCACGTCCAGGGTGCGGTCGCGGGCGGTGCGCATCTCGACGAATTCCTCCTCGCTGCGACCGCCGCCGACGTGGATGTTGCGCTCCCGCTCTTCGGCCACCGTCGTTTCCCAGCGGGGTTCGCGGCCGCCGGGCTGGTAGTCGTGGCACATGAACAGACGGGTTTGCGGCGGCAGGGCCAGGATCTTCTGGATCGAGCGGTAGAGGGTATGGGCGTCGCCGCCCGGAAAGTCCGCCCGGGCGGTGCCGGAATCGGGCATGAAGAGGGTGTCGCCGACGAAGGCCACGTCGCCCATCACGTAGGTGCAGCAGGCCGGGGTGTGGCCCGGGGTGTACATCACCCGCGCCTCGAGACGACCGATGGTGAAGGTCTCGCCGTCCTCGAACAGATGGTCGAACTGGCGCCCGTCGGTGTTGAAGGTCCGCTCGAGGTTGAACACCTCGCGGAAGATCTTCTGCACTTCGGTGATCCGCGCGCCGATGGCGATGCGACCGCCCAGCTTCGCCTTGAGATAGCGCGCCGCGCTCAGATGATCGGCATGGGCGTGGGTCTCGAGGATCCATTCCACCTCCAGCCCCCGCTCCCTGACATGGGCGACGATGCGGTCGGCCGAATCGGTCTTCGTGCGTCCCGAATTGGGCTGGTAGTCGAGCACCGAATCGATGATCGCACATTTGCGTCCGTTGGGCTCGACGACCACGTGGGAGATGGTACTGGTCGCGGGATCGAAGAAGGAATCGACCGAGATCTGCATGCCCTTGCCCTCCTGCTCGTCGCGACGGCGCGGCGACGACCCGCGCCGGCCGTTTATATTAGTATTTGCGAAAGCTCCGGCCTTGGCAAGGGGGCGCCGGCGGCTCCCGCTAGCTCCGGGCTCGGACCGGGGCGATCTTCCCGTCGCGCAGGGCGAGGGCGTGGTCCATGCGTGTGGCGAGCTCCAGATTGTGGGTGGCGACCAGCGCCGCCGCGCCGGTCCGGCGGACCGTCTCGAGGAGCAGGACGAAGACCTCCTCGGCGGTGTGGGGATCGAGGTTGCCGGTCGGCTCGTCGGCCAGCACGAGTCGCGGCCCGTTGGCCAGCGCCCGGGCGATGGCCACCCGCTGCTGCTCGCCGCCGGAGAGCCGGCCGGGACGGTGGTCGAGGCGGTCGGCGAGACCGAGGCCGGTCAGCAGCTCCTCGGCCCGGGCCCGGGCCCGGCGCGGCGGGCGGCCGAGCAGGAGCTGCGGCAGGACCACGTTCTCGAGGGCGGAAAAGTCGGCCAGCAGATGATGGTACTGGTAGACGAAACCGATCCGCTCGCGGCGCAGGCGGGTGCGTTCGCGCTCCGACAGCCCGCCGCAATCGACGCCCTCGATCCGCACCGTCCCGGAGCTCGGCGGTTCGAGGAGCCCGGAAATGTGGAGCAGGGTCGATTTGCCCGAACCGGAAGGGCCGGTGAGAGCGGTCAGGCTGCCGGGTGGGATCTCCAGATCGACCCCGCGGAGCACCTCCAGCACCACTTCGCCCTGGCGGAAGCGGCGATGCAGGTCGCGAAGCTCGAGGACCGGGACGGGACCGGCCCCGCCGCTCTCCGGTTCACTCATTGCGCAGGGCCTCGACCGGATCCAGCCGGGCCGCCCGCCAGGCCGGATAGACGGTCGCCAGCAGGGAAAGCAGAAGGCCCATCGCCACCACGTTCACCACGTCGCCGGTCTCGACCTTGGCCGGGAGCTGGGAAAGAAAGCGGATTTCCGCGTTCCACAGCTCGAAGCCGGTGAGATTCTCGAGCAGGCGGCGGATGGTGTCGATGTTGAGGGAGAAGGCGAGGCCGAGGGCGAAGCCGAGGCCGGTGCCGACGACCCCGATGGTGGCCCCGCTGAGGACGAAGATCCGGGTCACGGCGGCACGCGTCGCCCCCATCGTCCGCAGGATGGCGATGTCCCGCCCCTTGCTCCGGACCAGCATGGTGAGCCCGGTGATGATGTTGAAGGCGGCCACCAGGATGATCAGGGTCAGGATCAGGAACATGACGTTGCGCTCGACCTCGAGGGCCGAGAAGAAGTTGGCGTTGAGCTGCTTCCAGGTGACCAGCCTGCCGGCGGTGCCGATCCGGTCGAGGAGCTTCGGGACCAGGCGGTCGATGCCCTCGGGGTCGATGGTGGTGATCTCGACCGCGTTGATCCGCTCGCCGAGCTGGAAATAG
>JALSIM010000036.1 GCA_026990035.1 Alphaproteobacteria bacterium
TCACGGCGGCGCGCGTCGCCCCCATCGTCCGCAGGATGGCGATGTCCCGCCCCTTGCTCCGGACCAGCATGGTGAGCCCGGTGATGATGTTGAAGGCGGCCACCAGGATGATCAGGGTCAAGATCAGGAACATGACGTTGCGCTCGACCTCGAGGGCCGAGAAGAAGTTGGCGTTGAGCTGCTTCCAGGTGACCAGCCTGCCGGCGGTGCCGATCCGGTCGAGGAGCTCCGGGACCAGGCGGTCGATGCCCTCGGGGTCGATGGTGGTGATCTCGACCGCGTTGATCCGCTCGCCGAGCTGGAAATAGGCGCGGGCGTCCTCCAGCGGCACGAAAACGAAGCCGTTGTCGTAATTGTACATGCCGACTTCGAAGATGGCGGCGATCCGGAAGGTCTTGATCCGGGGCACGGTGCCGAAGGCGGTGACCGCACCCTGCGGAGAGACGAGCGAGATGCGGCTGCCGAGGGTGAGCCCCATGCGCTGGGCCAGGCGGCTGCCGATCATGGCGTTGCCGGAGCCGGCCAGCTCCGTGAGCCGCCCGGCCAGCACCCCGTCCCGGAAGATGCCGCGTCGCTCGAGATCCTCCGGCCGTACCCCGCGCACGATCGCCCCGGAGGCGACGCCGCCGGCGCTGACCAGCACCTGTCCCTCGACATAGGGCATCGCCTGCACGACCCCGGGGGCGCTCTCCAGACGGGCCACCAGCGCCGGCCAGTCGGCGATGCCCTCGGGACCGGAGACCACCGTGGCGTGACCGTTGAAGCCCAACACCCGGCCCAGGAGCTCGGCGCGAAAGCCGTTCATCACCGCCAGCACGACGATCAGCGTGCCGACCCCGAGGGCGATGCCGACGAGCGCGAAGGCGGCGACGAAGGAGATGAAGCCTTCGCCGCGGGTGGGCCGCAGATAGCGCCAAGCGACGAGCCGCTCGGCCTTGCCGAACATCAGGAGCAGAGCCTGTCGAGGAGCGCCTCGGGGGTGAGCTCGAGACGCTCGTCGCCGGCCCGCGGTCTGAGCTCGACGAGCCCCGCCTTGGCCCCGCGCGGGCCGACCACCACCTGCCAGGGCAGGCCGATCAGATCCATGGTCGCGAATTTCGCGCCGGCGCGCTCCTCGGTCTCGTCGTAGAGGGTCTCGACACCCGCCGCGCGGAGTCTTTCGTAGAGCGCATCCGCGAGCCCCCCGCAGGCGGGATCGTCGGGCCGCAGACTCACCAGCCCCACCCGGAAGGGGGCCACGGATTCCGGCCAGACGATCCCCCGATCGTCGTGGAAGGCCTCGATCAGGGCGCCGACGAGGCGGGACACGCCGATGCCGTAGGAGCCCATCTCCACCGGCACCTCCCGCCCGTCCGGCCCCATCACCGTGGCGCCCATGGGTTCGGAGTATTTGGTGCCGAAGTAGAAGATGTGGCCGACCTCGATGCCGCGGGCGCGCTTCAGCCGTTCGGGCGGCACCGGGCAGCGCGCCGGATCGTGCTTGTCGTCGGTGGCGGCGTAGAGACCCGTCAGCCGCTCGACGTCGATCTCGGCGCCGGAAAGATCCAGTTCCTCGAAGGCAGCGTCGTAGAACACCTCGCTTTCGCCGGTCGAGGCCAGGATCTGGAACTCGTGGCTCATGCTGCCGCCGATCGGCCCGCTCTCCGCCTGCATCGGGATGGCGGTCAGACCCATCCGTCGGAAGGTCTTGAGATAGGCCACGAACATCGCCTCGTAGGAGCGTCTGGCGCCGGCCTGGTCGTAGTCGAAGGAATAGGCGTCCTTCATCAGGAATTCGCGGCCGCGCATGACCCCGAAGCGGGGCCGGATCTCGTCCCGGAACTTCCACTGGATGTGGTAGAGGTTGAGGGGGAGCTGGCGGTAGCTCCTGACGTGCCGGCGGAAGATGTCGGTCACGTTCTCCTCGTTGGTCGGCCCGTACAGCATCTCGCGCTCGTGGCGATCGCGGATCCGGAGCATCTCCCGGCCGTAGACCTCGTAGCGGCCACTCTCCCTCCAGATGTCGGCCGGCTGGATCGTCGGCATGAGGATCTCGATGGCGCCCGCCCGGTCCATCTCCTCGCGGACGATCTGTTCCACCTTCCTGAGCACCCGGAAGCCGAGCGGCAGCCAGCTGTAGATACCGGCGGCGAGCTGCTGGATCATCCCGGCGCGCAGCATCAGCCGGTGCGAGACGATCTCCGCCTCGGCGGGATCCTCCTTCAGGACGGGCAGGAAATAGCGGGAAAGGCGCATGGCTTCGGACATCCGTTGGCGGCTGGCGGGGCGCAATCTAGGCCCGGTGTCGGCTCCCGGCAACGCGGACCGGCACCCCGGATCGGCCTTCAGACGAACCAGATGAGCGTGACGAGGACGAACAGGGGCAGCAGCACGACACTCGACCAGACCATGTAGCCGAAGAAGCTCGGCATTTTGACTCCGCTCTCCTCGGCGATGGCGCGGACCATGAAGTTGGGGGCGTTGCCGATGTAGGTGTTGGCGCCCATGAACACCGCTCCCGCCGAGATCGCGAGCAGGGTGGTGGCCAGCGGACCGGTGAGCAGCTCGGGATCGCCGCCGGCGGTGTTGAAGAAGACGAGATAGGTGGGCGCGTTGTCGAGGAAGCTCGAGAGAATCCCGGTGGCCCAGAAGTACATGGCGTCGACCGGCTCGCCGTCGGCGTCCGTCACCAGGTTCACCACCGGCGCGAGAGCGCCCTCGGTGCCGGCCTTGAGAATGGCGATGGTGGGGATGATGGTGACGAAGATGCCGGCGAACAGCTTCGCCACCTCCTGGATCGGGAACCAGGAGAACTCGTTGGCCTCGCGGGTCTCGACCGGTGTCAGCACCCAGGAGATGCCGGCGAACAGCAGGAGCAGGAGGTCACGCACCAGGTTCTGCAGTTCGACCTCGACCCCGAGCACCGAAAAGCTCACGCCCGGTCGCCACAGCCCGCTCATCAGCACCGCGCCGACGACCCCGGCGAGGAGCAGGAAATTGTAGGCGCCCTCGATCCGCAGCCGGCCGTCGCCCTCGATCGGCGGCGGTGCGACCCCGTCCCGGTGGAGCATGTAGCGGTCGAGGAGGTAGAAGAGGGTCAGCAGGATGCCGGCGAGGAACAGCATCGGCCACAGCATGTGCACGGTCGGCCAGAAGAAGGGGACCCCCTTGAGGAAGCCCAGGAACAGCGGCGGATCGCCGAGCGGGCTCAGGGAGCCGCCGATGTTGGCGACCAGGAAGATGAAGAAGACGACCACATGGGTCCGCCGCGGCCGCCAGGCGTTGGCCTTGAGCATCGGGCGCACCAGCGCCATTGCCGCGCCGGTGGTACCCATCCAGCTCGCGAGCAGGGTGCCGAGGGCGAGCAGCCCGGTGTTGAAGCCGGGCGTCCCGCGGACGGCGCCCGTCAGATGGATGCCGCCGGTCACCGTGAAGAGCGAGAACAGCAGGATGATGAAGGGCAGGTATTCGTGGAGCGCCGTCAGCACCAGCTCGTAGATCGCGAGCTCGATGCCGTAGGTGGCGGTGAAGGGGATCAGGAAGGCGAGCGCCCAGGCGAGGCTGATCTTGCCGAAATGGTGATGCCAGAAGACCGGTGCGACGAGCGGCCAGATGGCGATCGACAGCAGGATGCCGACGAAGGGCAGCGACCAGGCGAGACTGAGATCGGCGCCGTCGAACACCGCCGCGCGGGCGGAGTCCGGCAGCAGCAGGAACAGGACGGCGGCGGGCGGCATCGACACGAACCGGCCTGCGCCCCGTGCTCTTCTCGATCCGACCATGCGCGGTACTGGCTCCCTTCCCTCCGACCATCTCGCCGCCCCCGGCGCCGACCGGAGGCGGGCGTCCCGCTTGTAAGGGGCGATCGGGAGGCTGTGAAGTCTCGCCGCGGTCCGGTCCCCTTGCCGCCGGGCCCGCGTTAACCGATTGTTGGGCAAACTGGGCGAGGATGTTCGCGACGAGGCGTCGCCCGCGATCGGCGGCCACGGGCGCCGCGGACCGGGGCGGAGGAGGGTGGAAAGGGATTTGTCGCGTCCGAGGAATGCTCTATGAATCCGATCGGGACAACCGCCGAGGTGAGAGGTGGCACGGAGATGAGCGGCGATCCTTATCGCGACGATGATGGAACCCGCGGATCCGTCGTAACCAAGCCGCGCGCCAAGACGCAGCGGCCCTCGATGTACAAGGTGCTGCTGCTCAACGACGACTTCACGCCGATGGAGTTCGTCGTCCACGTGCTGGAAAGGTTCTTCAACAAGGACCGCGAGGACGCCACGCGCATCATGCTGCACGTCCATCACACCGGGGTCGGGGTCTGCGGGGTGTACACCTACGAGGTGGCGGAAACGAAGGTCGCCCAGGTGACCGATTACGCCCGCCAGCACCAGCACCCCCTACAGTGTACGATGGAAAAGGAGTAGAGTGACGAGGAGTTCGGTGGAGACGGTGACGGCGCGCGATACGATGTTCCAGGGTCGGAGGTGATGCCCATGCTTTCGCGTACACTCGAGAAGACGCTGCGGCGGGCGCTGGCCCTGGCCAACGCCCGGCAGCACGAATACGCGACCCTCGAACATCTGCTGCTGGCGTTGACCGAGGATCAGGACGCGGTGGCGGTGCTGCGAGCCTGCGCCGTGGAGATCGACCGGCTGCGTGCCCAGCTCACCGATTTTCTCGATCACGAGCTTTCCGGCCTGGTGGTCGACGGGGTGGTGGACGCCAAGCCCACCGCCGGCTTCCAGCGGGTGATCCAGCGCGCCGCTATTCACGTCCAGTCCTCCGGCCGCTCCGAGGTGACCGGCGCCAACGTCCTCGTCGCCCTCTTCTCCGAGCGCGAATCCCATGCGGTGCATTTCCTCCAGGAACAGCACATGTCGCGGCTCGACGCCGTCAACTACATCGCCCACGGGATCGCCAAGAAGCCGGGAATGAGCGAGGAACGGCGGGTGCGCGGCGCCGAGGAGAGCGGTGGCGAGGAAAAGCGCGAGGGCGGCGAGGCCCTCAACGCCTACTGCACCAACCTCAACGCCAAGGCCCGCGCCGGCAAGGTGGACGTGCTGATCGGCCGCGAGCGGGAGATCGAACGCACCATCCAGATCCTCTGCCGGCGGTCCAAGAACAACCCCCTGTTCGTCGGCGATCCGGGGGTCGGGAAGACGGCCATCGCCGAGGGGCTGGCGCTCAGGATCGTCAGGGGCGAGGTGCCCGAGGTCCTCAAGAGCGCCGTCATCTACGCTCTCGACATGGGGGCGCTGCTGGCCGGGACCCGGTACCGCGGCGATTTCGAGGAACGGCTCAAGGCGGTGATCCAGGAGCTCGAATCGGACAAGGACGCGATCCTCTTCATCGACGAGATCCACACCGTGATCGGCGCCGGCGCGACCAGCGGCGGTTCGCTGGATGCCTCCAACATCCTCAAGCCGGCCCTGGCGAGCGGCACCCTGCGCTGCGTGGGCTCCACCACCTACAAGGAATTCCGTAACTATTTCGAGAAGGATCGGGCGCTGGTCCGCCGGTTCCAGAAGATCGACATTCCGGAGCCGAGCGAGGAAGAGGCGGTCAAGATTCTCGAGGGGCTGCGGCCGAGCTTCGAGCAGCATCACGGCGTCAAATACACCAACGCCGCCCTCAAGGCGGCGGTGGCCCTGTCGGTGCGCTACATCCACGACCGCAAGCTGCCGGACAAGGCGATCGACATCATCGACGAGGTGGGGGCGGCGCAGATGCTGCGGCCCGAGCATCTGCGGCGCAAGACCATCGGCGTCAAGGACGTCGAGGACATCGTCTCCAAGATCGCACGGGTGCCGGTGAAGGCGGTCAATCACCGCGACAAGGCCGCCCTCAAGACCCTCGAGGAGGATCTCAGGACGGTGGTCTTCGGTCAGGACCAGGCGATCGCCGCCCTCGCGAGTGCCATCAAGCTCAGCCGCGCCGGCCTGCGGGACCCGCAGAAGCCGATCGGCTGCTATCTGTTCTCGGGTCCGACCGGGGTCGGCAAGACCGAGGTGGCGCGCCGCCTCGCCGGCATCATGGCCATCGAACTCGTCCGCTTCGACATGTCGGAATACATGGAGCGGCACGCCGTGTCGCGGCTGATCGGTGCCCCGCCGGGCTACGTCGGCTTCGATCAGGGCGGGCTGCTGACCGACGCCATCGACCAGCATCCCCATGCGGTGCTGCTGCTCGACGAGATCGAGAAGGCCCATCCCGACGTCTTCAACATCCTCCTGCAGGTGATGGACTACGGCAAGCTGACCGACAACAACGGCAAGACGGTCGACTTCCGCAACGTCATCCTGATCATGACCACCAACGCCGGCGCCGCCGACATGAGCAAACCGGCGATGGGCTTCGGTCGCAGCACCCGCGAAGGCGACGACAGCGAGGCCATCAAGCGGCTGTTCACCCCCGAATTCCGCAACCGGCTCGACGCCATCATCCCCTTCCGGGCGTTGTCGCCGGCGATCGTCCGGGCGATCGTCGACAAGTTCGTGCGCGAGCTCGCCGCCCAGCTCGCCGACCGGCGGGTGCACATCGAGGTCGAGGATGCGGCCCGCGACTGGCTGGCCGAGCGCGGCTACGATCCGCTCTACGGGGCCAGGCCCCTGGCCCGGGTCATCCAGGAGCACATCAAGCGGCCCCTCGCCGACGAGCTGCTCTTCGGCCAGCTCGCCAAGGGCGGCAAGGTGCTGATCACCATCGCCGACGACAGGCCGTGCTTCCGCTTCAGCCCGGTGGAACCGCGGGGCGGCAAGCGTGGCGACAAGCGGGCGGCGGAGAGCGACATCTCCGAGCCGGCGATCTGAGCCCGGACGGAGTACGGGGGCGGATTCCCGGAGCCGGCCACGCCCCGCCATCGGCGGCCGAGAGTTGACATGGATCACGGCCCCCGGGGCGGGTCGGGGCCAGATCGAACCCGTCGCGGGCGGCAGCGGGAGAAGGCGTTCCGGCATGCCGAACGGGCGGTTTCACGGACCGTGCCGTCGCGTTTCTTCCGGGCGAGACCGCGCCATCGCCGCGGTGAGGGGGAGTATCCGTGTGCGGAACGCCGATCCCGCGGTCCGTCCGCCCGCCCGAAGCCGCATCGCGCGCGGCAGTGCCGGCCGAGGATGCGACGGCGGGGGGCGTGCCGGGGTACCTCGAGGACACCTACCGCTGGGCCTATCTGCGGCCCGCTTCGGTGCGGCTGCTGGACCACCGATGGGTGGTCGCGGCCATCCTCTGGGGACAGGCGGATCGGCTGCTGCGGGCGGCGGCGGCGGAGCTCCGACCGGGCGAGCGGGTACTGCAGCCGGCGTGCGTCTACGGCGATTTTTCCGAGCGGATCGCACGGCGTCTCGGTCCGCGGGGGCGGCTCGACGTCTGCGACATCGCGCCGATCCAGGTCGAGAACTGCCGGCGCAAGCTCGCCCGTCATCCCAACTGTCGGGTCCGTCGCCACGACGCCGGTGAGCCGCTCGCCGTCGCCTACGACGCGGTGCTCTGCTTCTTCCTGCTCCACGAGCTGCCGGCGGCGTGGAAGCGGCGGGTGACGACCGCCCTGCTGGAGGCGGTGGCCCCGGGAGGGCGGGCGATCTTCGTCGATTACCATCGGCCGCATCGGCTGCACCCGCTGCGTTGGCCGATGCGGGCGGTGTTCGGTTGGCTCGAGCCCTATGCCGAGGAGCTCTGGCACCGGGAACTGTGGCGGCTCCCCGAGCCGGCGGTGGCGTGCCGCTTCCGCTGGTCGAAGACCACCTATTTCGGGCGGCTCTACCAGAAGGTCGTGGCCCGCCGCCTCGATAGGGCCGCCGCGTCCACGGCCGCTCCCGGCGCCCTTGACAGCTCCGGTGACGCCCATTAGATGCGCCTCGTTCCCGAGGGGGTGTAGCTCAGTTGGTTAGAGCGCCGGCCTGTCACGCCGGAGGCCGCGGGTTCAAGTCCCGTCACTCCCGCCATCCACGTTCCCGGACCCTGCCGGACGATGCCGGCCCGGCGACCAGCCGCGATGGCGGCGGCGCCGCCGCGGCCTTTTCCGTGGCGGCGCGGATGTGACATTTCTGCGGCCCTGCGGCGCTTGGCAAGGACCGCGCTTTGCGCCTATGTTGCGCCGCGGCGATCGCCCGGGTGCCGCCGGGAACGCGCGAGGGTCTCGAGCCGCTGAAGGGACCGTTCCATGCAGGCCTATCTCGCCGAGTATCTGCCGATCCTGATCTTTCTCGGCATCGCCGTCGGCCTCGCGGCGATCATCGTCCTCGCCTCGATGGTGATCGCCCCCCAGCATCCCGAACGGGAGAAACTGTCGGCCTACGAATGCGGCTTCGAGCCCTTCGACGACACCCGGGGGCGGTTCGACGTGCGTTTCTATCTGGTCGCCATCCTTTTCATCATCTTCGATCTCGAGGTGGCGTTCCTGTTCCCCTGGGCGGTCAGCCTCGGCGAGATCGGGATGTTCGGCTTCTGGTCGATGATCGTCTTCCTGATCGTGCTCACCGTCGGCTTCGTCTACGAGTGGAAGAAGGGGGGGCTCGAATGGGAGTGAGCAGTCTCGAACAGGCGACCGCCGCACCGAGCCGGCGCGACCTCCTGGCCGAGGTCGACGAGGGGCTGCGTGACAAGGGGTTCTTCGTCACCACCCTCAACGATCTCGTCACCTGGGCCCGTTCGGGCAGCCTCTGGCCGATGACCTTCGGCCTCGCCTGCTGCGCCGTCGAGATGATGCACGCCGCCGCCAGCCGCTACGATCTCGACCGCTTCGGGGTGGTGTTCCGGCCGAGCCCGCGGCAGAGCGACGTGATGATCGTCGCCGGCACCCTGTGCAACAAGATGGCCCCGGCCCTGCGCAAGGTCTACGATCAGATGGCCGAGCCCCGCTACGTGATCTCCATGGGGAGCTGCGCCAACGGCGGCGGTTACTACCACTTCTCCTATTCGGTGGTCCGGGGCTGCGATCGCATCGTGCCGGTCGACATCTACGTGCCGGGCTGTCCGCCCACCGCGGAGGCTCTCGTCTACGGCATTCTGCAGCTCCAGAAGAAGATCCGCCGTACCGGCACCATCGAGCGCTGAGAGGACGGAAGCGATGACCGTCGACACCGGACCGCAGATGATCGCCAGTCTCGAGGAGATGCTGGCGATCATCGAGCCGGCGCTCGGCGAGACCCTGATCGAGAAGCGGATCGCCTACGGCGAGCTGACGATCGTGGTGCCGGCGCCGCAGATCGTGCGGGTGCTCACCTTCCTGCGCGACGAACCGGGGCTGCTGTTCAAGGAGCTGGTCGATCTCTGCGGCGTCGACTGGCCGGAGCGCGAGCAGCGCTTCGACGTCGTCTATCACCTGCTGTCGCTGCACCACAACCACCGTCTCCGGGTGAAGGTGCGGACCGACGAGTACACCCCGGTGCCCTCGGTGGTCTCGGTCTATCCCACGGCCGGCTGGTTCGAGCGGGAAGCCTGGGACATGTACGGGATCCTGTTCGCCGATCATCCGGATCTGCGGCGGCTCCTGTCGGACTACGGTTTCGACGGACATCCGCTGCGGAAGGATTTCCCGCTCACGGGCTATGTCGAGCTGCGTTACGACGAGGAGCAGAAGCGGGTGGTCTACGAGCCGGTGAAGCTCCGGCAGGACTTCCGGACCTTCGATTTCCTCTCGCCCTGGGAAGGCAGCGGGATGCTTCCGGGCGACGAAAAGGCGCAGGGCTAGGGGGTCGAATCTCGGTGCGCGAGGCGCTACCCCGGCCGCGGGGCGCGGCCTCGGCGAGCTTGGAAGCGGAGTGATGGCCGAAACGGAGATCAAGACCTTCAGCGTCAATTTCGGCCCCCAGCATCCGGCGGCGCACGGTGTGCTGCGCCTGGTGCTGGAAATGGACGGCGAAATCGTCGAACGTGCCGATCCGCACATCGGGCTGCTGCACCGGGGCACCGAGAAACTGATCGAATACCGCCCCTATCTGCAGAACATCCCCTATTTCGACCGCCTCGACTACTGCTCGATGCTGTGCCAGGAGCATTCCTTCGTCCTGGCGGTGGAGAAACTGCTGGGCGTCGAGGTGCCGATCCGGGCCCGGTACATCCGCGTCCTGTTCTGCGAAATCACCCGGATCCTCAACCATCTCCTCAACATCACCACGATGGCCCTGGACATCGGGGCGATGACGCCGCTGCTGTGGGGCTTCGAGCAGCGCGAGAAGCTGATGGAGTTCTACGAGGCGGTGTCCGGGGCGCGGATGCACGCCAACTACTTCCGCTTCGGTGGCGTGGCCAAGGACATGCCGGCCGGGTTGGAAGAGCGGATCCTCGCCTGGTGCGACCAGTTCGAGCGCTTCATGGCCGATATCGAGACCCTGCTGAACGAGAACCGGATCTTCAAGCAGCGCACCGTCGATATCGGCGTGGTCTCGGCCGAGGACGCGCTCGCCTGGGGCTTTTCGGGGCCGATGCTGCGGGCCTCCGGGGTCGCCTGGGACCTGCGCAAGGCGCAGCCCTACGAGATCTACGACCGGCTCGATTTCGACATCCCGATCGGCAAGCACGGTGACTGCTACGACCGCTATCTGGTGCGCATGCAGGAGATGCGCGAATCGGTGAAGATCATCCGCCAGTGCATCGAGCAGATGCCGGAAGGTCCGGTGCGCACCCCGAACCACAAGGTGACGCCGCCGCCCAGGGCCGAGATGAAGCGCTCGATGGAGGCGCTCATCCACCATTTCAAGCTGTTCACGGAGGGGATCCACGTGCCCGAGGGCGAGGTCTACGTGGCCACCGAGAACCCCAAGGGGGAGTTCGCCGTCTATCTCGTCTCCGACGGGACCAACAAGCCCTACCGCTGCAAGATCCGCTCCCCCGCCTACGTCCATCTCCAGGCGCTGGAGATGATGGGCAAGGGGCATCAGCTCGCCGATGTGGTGGCCATCATCGGCGCTCTCGACGTGGTCTTCGGGGAGGTGGATCGATGAGCACCACCGGCGAGGGCATGGCCCCGGAGGTCGAGAGCTTCGCCTTCAGCGAGGAGAACCTCGAGAAGATCCGCGGGATCCTCGCCCGCTACCCCGAGGATCGGCGGGCCAGCGCGGTGCTGCCGCTCCTGCATCTGGCCCAGGAGCAGCACGGTGGCTGGCTGCCGCGGGCGGCCCTCGATCATGTCGCCGATTTTCTCGGCATGCCGCGCATCCAGGTCTACGAGGTCGCGACCTTCTACGACATGTTCAACACCGAGCCGGTGGGCCGGATCCAGGTGCGGGTCTGCACCACCACCCCTTGCTGGCTCTGCGGCTCCGACGAGGTGCTGCGGGCCTGCCGGGAAGTGCTCGGGGTGGAGGTCGGAGAGAGCACGCCCGACGGGCGCTTCTATCTGCGCGAATTCGAATGTCTCGGCGCCTGCGCCAACGCGCCGGTGCTGTGGGTCGACGACGACTATTTCGAGGATCTCGACTACGCGCGCACCAAGGCGGTGCTGGAAGCCCTCAAGCGGGGCGAGCGGCCGCGACCGGGGCCGCAGTCGGGGCGTCGGGGATCGATGCCGGCGGGCGGCAAGACCACGCTGCTGTTCGAGGAGAAGTGAGGCCCATGCTGCACGACCGGGACCGGATCTTCACCAATCTCTACGGCGAGCAGCCCTGGAACCTCGAGGCGGCGCGCAAGCGCGGCGACTGGGACGGGACCAAAGACCTCATTCTCCGGGGACGCGAAGCGCTCGTCCAGGAGATCAAGGATTCGGGTCTCCGGGGGCGCGGCGGGGCCGGCTTCCCGACCGGTCTCAAATGGTCCTTCATGCCCAAGCAGAGTGACGGCGGGCCGGTCTATCTGGTCGTCAACGCCGACGAATCCGAGCCCGGCACCTGCAAGGACCGGGAGATCATCCGCAACGATCCCCACAAGCTGATCGAGGGCTGCGTGCTGGCCTCGGCGGCGATGGGCTGCACCCACTGCTACATCTACATCCGCGGCGAGTTCGTCCGGGAGGCGCGGATCCTGGAGGCGGCGATCGCGGAGGCCTACGAAGCCGGGCTGGTCGGCCGCGACGCCTGCGGCTCCGGTTACGACATCGAGATCCATCTCCACCGTGGCGCCGGCGCCTACATCTGCGGCGAGGAGACGGGTCTCCTCGAAAGTCTCGAGGGCAAGAAGGGCCAGCCGCGCCTCAAGCCGCCCTTTCCGGCGGCGGTCGGGCTCTACGGTCGGCCGACCACCGTCAACAACGTCGAGACCATCGCCGTGGTGCCGACCATCCTGCGGCGCGGCGCCGCCTGGTTCGCCGGCCTCGGGCGCCAGAACAACACCGGTACCAAGATCTTCTGCATCTCCGGCCATGTGAACCAGCCCTGCACGGTCGAGGAGGAGATGGGGATCCCCCTCAAGACCCTGATCGAGAAGCACGCGGGCGGGGTACGCGGCGGCTGGGACAATCTGCTGGCGATCATTCCCGGCGGCTCCTCGGTGCCGCTGATCCCGAAATCGGTCTGCGAGGCGGTGCGGATGGATTTCGACAGCCTGCGCGAGGCCCAGAGCGGTCTCGGCACCGCCGGGGTCATCGTGATGGATCGATCCACCGACATCGTGCGGGCGATCGCCAGGTTGTCGAAATTCTACATGCACGAATCCTGCGGCCAGTGCACCCCCTGTCGCGAGGGCACCGGATGGCTCTGGCGGATGGTCACCCGTCTCGCGGAGGGGAAGGCCGAGATCGCCGAGATCGATCTCGTCTGGGACGTCACCAAGCAGATCGAGGGACACACCATCTGCGCCCTGGGCGATGCGGCGGCCTGGCCGGTGCAGGGGCTGATCCGCCATTTCCGGGACGAGCTGGAGCGGCGGATCGTGGCGCGCAAGAGCGGCGGCGACCGGGCGGCGGCCTGAGCGGAACCGAGGACAGCGGACGGAGAGCATGCCGAAACTCGTCATCGACGGCGAAGAGATCGAGGTCCCGGCCGGCTACACGGTGTTCCAGGCCTGCGAACTCGCCGGCAAGGAGATCCCGCATTTCTGCTACCATCCGCGGCTGAACATCGCCGGCAACTGCCGGATGTGCCTCGTCGAGATCGAGAAATCGCCGAAGCCGGTGGCCTCCTGCGCGATGCCGGCGGCGGAGGGGATGGTCGTCCACACCGACAGCCCGCTCGTCCACAAGGCGCGCAAGGGCGTGCTCGAGTTCCTGCTGATCAACCATCCCCTCGACTGCCCGATCTGCGACCAGGGCGGCGAGTGCGACCTGCAGGATCTCACTCTCTTTTACGGACCCGACCATTCCCGCTTCGAGGAGAACAAGCGGGCGGTCGCCGACAAGTATCTGGGGCCGCTGGTCGCCACCCACATGACCCGCTGCATCCACTGCACCCGCTGCATCCGCTTCCTGACCGAAGTGGCCGGGGTGCCCGAGCTCGGCGGCTGCTGGCGCGGCGAGCATCTGGAAATCACCAACTACATCGAACGGGCGCTGCATTCCGAGCTCCAGGGCAACATCATCGATCTCTGCCCGGTGGGGGCCCTCAACTCCAAGCCCTACCAGTACCGGGCCCGCATCTGGGAGCTGAAGAAGACCGAATCGATCGACGTGATGGACGCGGTGGGGTCCAACATCCGCGTCGATGCCCGCGGCAACGAGGTGATGCGGATCCTTCCGCGACTCCACGAGGAGGTCAACGAGGAGTGGATCTCCGACAAGACACGGTTCGCCTACGACGGGCTGAAATACCGCCGTCTCGATGTGCCGATGGTCCGCCGCGACGGCCGCCTCGTCGAGGCGAGCTGGCGGGAGGCCTTCCGTACCCTCGTGGACCGCATGGGCGAGCTTCCCGGCGAACGCATGGCCTTCGTTCTCGGCGATCTGGTCGATGCCGAGAGCATGGTGCTGGTGCGCGAACTCGCCGAACGGCTCGGCTGCCCGCACGTCGATTGCCGGCAGGACGGGGCGAAGATCGAAGGGCGGCTGCGCGCCGAATATCTCTTCAACACCACGATCGCCGGCATCGAACAGGCCGATTTCTGCCTGCTGGTGGGGACCAATCCGCGCTGGGAGGCGCCCCTCGTCAACGCCCGCCTCAGGAAGCGCTGGCGGATGGGCGGGTTCCGTGTGGCCCGCATCGGCGCCCCCTTCGATCTGACCTATCCGGTCGAGGACATCGGCGAGGGGCCCGAGACCCTGAAGGCGGTGGCCGAAGGCGAGCACGAGATCTGCGAGGCGCTGGCGAAGGCCGAGCGGCCGATGCTGGTGCTCGGGCCCGGTGCGGTCGCCCGCGCGGACGGGGCCGCGGTCCTCGCTCTCGCCCATCGGATCTCCGAGCGCTTCGGCCTCCTGGGCGAGGGCTGGAACGGCTACAATCTGCTGCACACCGCGGCGGCCCGGGTGGCGGGGCTCGATCTCGGCCTCCTGCCGGGCGAGGGCGGTCGGGACCTGGCCGGTATCCTCAAGGGGGTGGAGGCCGGCGAGATCGAGCTCGTCTGGCTGCTCGGGGCCGACGAGATCGAGGTTTCGCGGCTGGCCGGGGCCTTCGTGATCTACCAGGGGACTCACGGCGACCGCGCCGCTCCCGTGGCCGATCTCGTCCTGCCGGGTGCGGCCTACACCGAAAAGAACGCGACCTGGGTCAATCTCGAGGGTCGGCCGCAGCACGGAAGGCTCGCCGTCTTTCCGCCCGGCGAGGCGCGCGAGGACTGGAAGATCCTCCGGGCCGCCTCGGAAGCGCTGGGGCGCACGGTGCCGCTCGACAACATCTTCGCGGTGCGGGCGCGGATGGCCGAACTGGCGCCGCAGCTCGCCCGCATCGACAGCGTCACCCCGGCCGAATGGGGCGGGTTCGGTCGGCGTGGCCGGCTCACCGAGGCTCCCTTCGTCTCGCCGATCGCGGATTTCTACCTCACCAATCCCATCGCGCGGGCCTCGAAGGTGATGCGGCAGTGCAGCGCCGAAATCCTGCGGCCCGTGAACGAGAAGGCGACGGGAACCCATGGCTGAGATCTTCTGGGGCACCATCTGGCCGCTCGTCCTGCTGATCGTTTACATTCTCGTGATCGTCGTGCCGCTGCTGGTGGCGGTGGCCTATCTGACCTATGCCGAGCGCAAGGTGATCGGCGGCATGCAGCTCCGGCAGGGGCCGATGTTCGTGGGCCCCTACGGGCTGCTCCAGCCGCTGGCCGACGGGGTCAAGCTGTTCTTCAAGGAAACCGTGATCCCGAGCCGCGCCAACAAGGGCGTGTTCCTGATCGCCCCCATGATCACCTTCATCCTGGCGCTGATCGGCTGGGCGGTGATTCCCTTCGGCGACGGGCTGGTCCTCGCCGACATCAACGTCGGCATTCTCTATCTGTTCGCGGTCAGCTCTCTCGGCGTCTACGGCATCATCATGGCCGGCTGGGCCTCCAACTCGCGCTACGCCTTTCTCGGGGCGCTGCGCTCCTCGGCGCAGATGATCTCCTACGAGATCGCCATGGGGATGATCATCATCAGCGTGCTGCTGACCGCCGGATCGCTCAACCTTTCGGAGATCGTGCGCGCCCAGGCGGAGCAGGGCTGGTACCTGTTCTGGCACTTCCCGATGTTCATGATCTTCCTGGTGGCGATTCTCGCCGAGACCAACCGGCTGCCGTTCGATCTGCCGGAGGACGAGGCGAGCCTGGTCACCGGCTACAATGTCGAATATTCCTCGATGACCTTCGCGCTCTTCTTCCTCGGCGAATACGCCAACATGATCCTGATGAGCGCGATGGCCACCATCCTCTTCCTCGGCGGCTGGCTGCCGCCCTTCGAGGTCGCCCCCTTCACCTGGATCCCGGGGCCGATCTGGTTCATACTCAAGGTCTGCGTCATTCTCTTCGTCTACATCTGGGCCCGGGCGACCCTGCCCCGCTACCGGTACGACCAGCTCATGCGCCTCGGCTGGAAGGTGCTGCTGCCGATCTCCTTCGGCTGGCTGGTGCTGACCGCCGGCGTGCTGGTGGCCTTCGATCTGGTGCCGGGCTGAGGCCGCGGCGGAGGGAGGAGCGACAGTGCAGGTCGATCAGCTCGCACGGACCGTTCTCTGGGAGGAGCTCGTCAGGGGCTTTTCCCTGACCCTGCGCTATCTGTTCCGGCGCAAGGTGACCCTCAACTATCCCTACGAGAAGGGGCCGCTGTCGCCCCGGTTCCGGGGCGAACATGCGCTCCGGCGTTATCCCAACGGCGAGGAGCGCTGCATCGCCTGCAAGCTGTGCGAGGCGATCTGCCCCGCCCAGGCGATCACCATCGAGAGCGAGCCGCGCCCCGACGGCAGCCGGCGCACCACCCGCTACGACATCGACATGACCAAATGCATCTACTGCGGCTTCTGCGAAGAGGCCTGTCCGGTGGACGCCATCGTCGAAGGACCGAACTTCGAATTCGCCGCGGAAACCCGCGAGGAGCTGTTCTACACCAAGGAGAAGCTCCTCGAGAACGGCGAGCGCTGGGAGCGGGAGATCGCCATGAGGCTCGAGGCCGATGCTCCCTATCGCTGACCCGGCCCTGCCGCCGTACCGACCTCCGGCAGCCGAACGGACGATCCGACCATGATCCTGGCGCAGCTCGTCTTCTACCTCCTGGCCTTCGTCACCGTGGCGGCGGCGGTGATGGTGATCGCCGCCCGGAATCCGGTCCATTCGGTGCTCTTCCTGATCCTCGCCTTCTTCAATTCGGCCGGGCTGTTCATCCTGCTCGGGGCGGAATTCATCGGCATGCTGCTGGTGGTGGTCTACGTCGGCGCGGTGGCGGTCCTGTTCTTGTTCGTGGTGATGATGCTGGACATCAACTTCGTCCAGCTCCGGGAAGGCTTTCTCCAGTATCTGCCGGTGGGCGCGCTGGTCGGTCTGATCCTGCTCGTCGAGCTCGCCCTCGTCTTCGGCAGCATCGCCATGGAACCGGCGCTCGGCGGCGCGGCGGTTTCCGCCACCGAGGCCGGGGTCACCAACACCGAGGCCATCGGCCGGCTCCTCTACACCGACTACTTCTATCTCTTCCAGGCCGCCGGCATCATTCTCCTGGTGGCGATGATCGGCGCCATGACCCTGACCATGCGGCACCGCCCGGACGCCCGGCGACAGGATATCGGCCGTCAGGTGCGAAGGCGCCCCGGCGAGACCCTGGAGGTCCGCAAGGTGCCGCCGCGGACGGGCATTTGAGGAGGATCGAGGGGTGCCGGTTCCGCTTTCCCACTATCTGACCCTGGCGGCGATTCTGTTCACGATCGGGGTGTTCGGGATCTTCGTCAACCGCAAGAACGTGATCGTCATCCTGATGGCGATCGAGCTGCTGCTCCTCGCCGTCAACATCAACTTCGTCGCCTTCTCCGCCTATCTCGGCGATCTCGCCGGGCAGATCTTCGCCATCTTCGTGCTCACCGTGGCCGCCGCCGAAGCGGCGATCGGCCTCGCCATCGTCCTCGTCTACTTCCGCAACCGCGGCAGCATCGAGGTCGAGGACATCAACCTGATGAAGGGCTGAGGATGCTGTACGTCCTCCTCGTCTTCTCGCCACTTCTCGGCGCCGTCATCGCCGGCCTGTTCGGCCGTCTGATCGGCGACCGTGCCTCGCAGCTCGTGACCTGCGGTCTGATGGGGGTCTCGGCCCTCGCCAGCATCGTCGCCCTGGTCGGCCTCGGCGAGGAGCCCTTCAAGGTGCCCCTCTTCACCTGGATGGCGGTGGAGGGATTCATCGCCGAATGGAGCCTGCGGATCGACGCGCTGTCGGTCGTCATGATGTTCGTGGTGAGCTGCATCAGCTTCCTGATCCACGTCTACTCCATCGGCTACATGGCGCACGACGCCAGCATCCCGCGGTTCTTCGCCTACCTCTCCTTCTTCACCTTCGCCATGCTGATGCTGGTGACCTCCGACAATCTCCTGCAGCTCTACTTCGGCTGGGAGGGGGTCGGTGTCGCCTCCTATCTGCTGATCGGCTTCTGGTACACCCGCCCCTCGGCCTGTGCCGCCGCCATCAAGGCCTTCATCGTCAACCGGGTGGGCGATTTCGGCCTGGCGCTGGGCATCGCCGCCACCTGGTTCGTGTTCGACAGCATCCAGTACGACGTCATCTTCGCCAACACGGCGAAGCTGGCCGACACCGAGCTGCTGGTCTTCGGCGCCTCCTTCGATACCCTGACCCTGATCGGCATCCTCCTGTTCATCGGTGCGATGGGCAAATCGGCCCAGCTCGGCCTCCACACCTGGTTGCCCGACGCGATGGAGGGGCCGACCCCGGTCTCCGCCCTCATTCACGCCGCCACCATGGTGACCGCCGGCGTCTTCCTGGTGGCCCGCTTCTCGCCCCTTTACGAGTTCGCGCCCACCGCCCTCGCCCTCGTCACCTTCATCGGCGCCTCGACCGCCCTCTTCGCCGCCACCGTCGGGCTGGTGCAGAACGACATCAAGCGGGTGATCGCCTATTCCACCTGCTCGCAGCTCGGCTACATGTTCGCCGCCGCCGGCGTCGGCGCCTATGCCGCCGGCATCTTCCATCTCTACACCCACGCCTTCTTCAAGGCCCTCCTGTTCCTCGGTGCCGGTTCGGTGATCCACGCCATGTCGGACGAGCAGGACATGCGGAAGATGGGCGGCCTCTGGCGCAAGCTGCCGATCACTTACGCGGTCATGTGGATCGGAAGCCTGGCCCTGGTGGGCTTCCCGGGGACCGCCGGCTTCTTCTCCAAGGACGCGATCATCGAGGCGGCCTGGGTCTCGCCCAACGCCCTTTCCGGTTACGCCTTCTGGCTGCTGCTGCTGGCCGCGGTGCTCACCGCCTTCTACTCGGGGCGCCTGATGTTCCTGACCTTCCACGGCGACAGCCGGGCCAGCCGGGAGGTCCGGGAGCACGTCCACGAGAGCCCGCCGGTGATGACCGTGCCGCTCCTGATCCTCGCCGCCGGAGCGGTGCTCGCCGGCTGGTTCGGCCTCGTCATGATCGCGCCGGAAGGCGAGTTCTGGGGTGGCGCCATCTTCACCGCCCCCATCAACACGGTGCTGGAAGAGATCGAAACCGTGCCGGCGATCGTCAAATACGCGCCGCTCGGCGCCCTGATCCTCGGCCTCGGTCTCGCCTGGCTGTTCTATGTGGCGGTGCCCGGGCTGCCGGATCGGATCGTCGCGGCGCTGCGCCCGGTCCACACCTTCCTCACCCACAAGTGGTATTTCGACGAGCTCTACGACGCCCTGTTCGTGCGTCCGGCGGTGAGCCTCGGCCGGACGCTCTGGCGCGGCTTCGATCTCGGCGTGATCGACCGCTTCGGACCGGACGGGGTGGCGACGGTGACCCTCGCCTCGGCGCGGCGCGCGATCCGTCTGCAGACGGGTTACGTCTACCACTACGCCTTCGCCATGCTGATCGGCCTCGTCGTGCTGCTGAGCTGGTATCTGTTCATCCTGCGGGGATAGGGTGTCGTGAGCGACTGGCCTCTTCTTTCCCTCGTCACCTTCCTGCCGCTGGTCGGTGCCGCCTTCATCCTGTTCATCCGCGGCGAACCCGAGATCGTGGCTCAGAACAGCCGCAGCGTGGCGCTGTGGACGGCACTCGTCACCTTCCTCCTCTCGATTCTCGTCTGGGCCAATTTCGACCCCGCCCAGCCGGGCTTCCAGATGGTCGAGAAGAGCCCCTGGCTGCCGGGTCTCGGCGTCAACTACTATGTCGGCGTCGACGGCATCAGCCTGTGGTTCGTTCTCCTTTCCACCCTTCTGACCCTGATCTGCATCATCGGCTCCTGGCATTCGGTGCAGACCCGGGTCAAGGAATACATGATCGCCTTCCTGGTGATGAACACGCTGATGGTCGGCGTGTTCGTGGCCCTCGACATCGTCCTCTTCTACATCTTCTTCGAGGGCATTCTGATCCCGATGTACCTGATCATCGGCATCTGGGGCGGGCCGCGGCGGATCTACGCCGCCTTCAAGTTCTTCCTCTACACCCTCGCCGGATCGGTGCTGTTCCTGATCGCCATTCTGGTGATGTACATGCAGACCGGAACGACCGAGATTCCGGTACTGATGAACACCGATTTCGAACCCGCGCTGCAGCGCTGGCTGTGGCTCGCGATGTTCGCCTCCTTCGCCGTCAAGATGCCGATGTGGCCGTTCCACACCTGGCTGCCGGACGCCCATGTCGAAGCGCCCACCGCCGGTTCGGTGGTCCTGGCGGGCATTCTGCTGAAGGTCGGCGGCTACGCCTTCCTGCGCTTTTCCCTGCCGATGCTGCCCGAGGCCTCGGAATACTTCACGCCGCTGATCTTCGCTCTCTCGGTGATCGCCATCATCTACACCTCGCTGGTGGCGCTCGCCCAGACCGACATGAAGAAGCTCATCGCCTACAGCTCGGTGGCGCACATGGGGATCGTCACCATCGGCATCTTCACCCCGAACGCGCCCGGAATCGCCGGCAGCATCATCATGATGCTCTCCCACGGCCTCGTCTCGGCCGCCCTGTTCATGGTCGTCGGCGTCGTCTACGACCGCATCCACAGCCGCGAGATCGCCGCCTACGGCGGTCTCGCCGAGCGCATGCCGGTCTATGCCACCGTCTTCATGCTCTTCATGCTGGCTTCGGTGGGCCTGCCCGGCACCTCGGGCTTCGTCGGCGAGATCCTGGTGATCGTCGGCGTCTTCGCGGTCGATGCCTGGGTCGCGGCCCTGGCCGCCACCGGCATGATCCTGGGAGCCGCCTACATGCTCTGGCTGTATCGCCGGGTGATCTTCGGTGCGTTGACCAAGGAATCGCTCAAGGCGATCCGTGACATGCGCGCCAACGAGGTGATCGCCTTCGCGCCGCTCGTGGTCCTGGTGCTGCTGATGGGGATCTATCCGCAGTTCTTCCTCGAGCCCATGGCCGCCTCCATCGACCAGCTTCTCGCCCGCACCCTCCCCGCTGCCGAACAACTCGCGATGCAGTGAGGCAGACAGCCGGATGAACGCCGCCATGATCGACCTCGCGCCCGCCCTGCCGGAAGTCTTCCTGTTCGTCGCCGGGCTCGTGCTGCTGTTCCTCGGCGTGTTCCGCGAGCGCGACGGGCTTTCCGTGGTCAATCCGCTCGTGGTCCTGGCGCTGCTGGTGGCGGTGGTGCTCACCATCGGCGCCGACAAGGGGCCGGTGCTGGCGTTCGACGGCCATTTCGTGTTCGACGATTTCGCCGCCTTCCTGAAGGTGCTGATCTATGTCACCGCCGCCCTCGGGGTGATGATGGCCCCGGCCTATCTCGCCGACGCGCGCATGGGGCGGTTCGAGTTCCCGCTGCTGGCGCTGTTCGCCACCCTCGGCATGGGAATGATGGTCTCCGCCAACAGCTTCCTCGCCCTCTACATGGGCCTCGAGCTGCAGAGCCTGTCCCTCTACGTGATGGCCGCCTTCCAGCGGGATTCCACCCGGGCCAGCGAGGCGGGTCTCAAATATTTCGTCCTCGGGGCGCTGGCTTCGGGCATGCTGCTCTACGGCATCTCCCTGGTCTACGGCTTCACCGGCACCCTGTCCTTCGATCTCCTCGCCCGCAGCTTCCTGGTCGGCGAGGGGGCGGCGGCCCTGCCGGCCGGGGCGGTGGTCGGACTCGTCTTCGTCATCGCCGGGCTGGCCTTCAAGCTCTCCGCGGTTCCCTTCCACATGTGGACACCGGACGTCTACGAGGGCGCGCCGACGCCGGTCACCGCCTTCTTCGCCGCGGCGCCCAAGGTGGCGGCCATGGGCCTCGTGCTGCGGCTCCTGTTCCAACCCTTCGGCGACTGGGCGGGGCAGTGGCAGCAGGTGATCATCCTCGTCTCGGTCGCCTCCATGATCCTCGGCGCCTTCGCCGCCATCGGCCAGACCAACATCAAGCGGCTGATGGCCTATTCGGCGATCGGTCACGTCGGCTACGCGCTCGTCGGCATCGCCGCCGGCGGTGTGGCGGGGGTCAACGCCGTCCTCGTCTACATGGCGATCTACGTGGTGATGACCCTCGGCACCTTCGCCTGCATCCTGTTGATGCGCCGGCACGGCCGCTACGTGGAAGGGATCGCCGATCTGGCGGGCCTATCGCGTCACCAGCCGGGGATGGCGCTGATCCTCGGCATCCTGATGTTCTCGCTGGCGGGGATTCCGCCGGCGGCCGGGTTCTTCGGCAAGCTCTACGTGTTCCTGGCCGCGGTCGATGCCGGGCTGGTCTGGCTGGCGCTCGTCGGGGTGCTGACGAGCGTGGTCGGGGCCTACTACTATCTGCGGATCGTCAAGATCATGTATTTCGACGAGCCGGCGGAAGCCTTCGACACCATGGCGCGACCGGAGCTGCAGGGGATCGCCGCCGTCGCCGCGGTGCTGGTGGCCGGTTTCCTGCTGCTGCCGGGGCCCCTGCTGTCGAGCGCCGAAGCCGCCGCCCGAGCCCTCCTGCCCTGAGAGACCGTGACGGTGCGGTGGCGGATCGAACGGGCGGGGAGGGTCACCAGCACCAGCGATCTGGTGTGGCGGCGGGCCGCCGAGGGTGCCGGCGAAGGCCTGGTGGTGGTGGCCACCGAGCAGACCGCGGGGCGCGGCCGCCACGGGCGCCGCTGGCATTCGCCGCCGGGCAATCTCTACGCGAGCTGGCTGCTGCGCCCCGGGGTGTCCCCCGCCGCGGCCGCCAGCCTGTCGCTGGTGGGCGGGCTCGCGGCCCGCGATGCCCTGCTGGCCGCCGGCCTCGGCGAGGAGCGCCTGCGTCTCAAATGGCCCAACGATATTCTCGTCGGTGATGCCAAGCTCGGCGGCGTGTTGCTCGAAGGGGGGGGCGAGGGGGACGCCCGTGGCATCGTCGTCGGAGTCGGCATCAACATCGCCGTCGCCCCGGAAGGAACCGGTCGCCCCACCACCTGCCTGCGGGCCCTCGGCGATCGGGCGACCACCGTCGATCGCCTGCTGACCCTCCTGCTCGAGGGTTTCGCCGCCCGTTATGCGCGCTGGCGGACGGCCGGCTTCGCCGAGCAGCGGGTGGAATGGGTGGCCGCCGCCTACGGTATCGGCGACATGACCTCGCTCCGGATCGGCGAGGGACGTCTCGACGGGCGGTTCGTCGATATCGACGCCGAGGGTGCCCTCTGGCTGGAGCTGGCGCCGGGCCGGCGACGGCGGTTCCTTGCCGGCGAGCTCGTGTTCGCCGGGCCGCGGGCGGGGTCGGCGGCCGGCGGCTGAAGGCCGCCGGTTCGGTCCGGGCCGCGGGTTCCTGGGGGGAGAAGACCGTCATGCTGCTCGCCGTCGATGTCGGCAACACCAATACGGTGTTCGCGCTCTACCGTGAAACCGAGCAGGTGGGACAATGGCGCCTGTCCACCAACCGCGAGCGCACCGCCGAGGAATACGCCGCCCTCCTGCTCCAACTCATCGGCCTCGCCGGCGTCGGCCGGGAGGACGTCAACGGGGTGATCATCGCCAGCGTCGTGCCGCAGGCGGTGATGCCGCTCCGCTGGATGAGCCGCGACTATTTCGGCTGCCGGGCCTTCGTCGTCGGCGAGGATCTCGAATATCCGATGGAAATCCGGCTCGCCAATCCGCGGGAGGTAGGGGCCGACCGGATCGTCAACGCGGTCGGAGCCCTCGGCCGCTATGCGCCGCCGCTGGTGATCCTCGATTTCGGCACCGCCACCACCTTCGACGTGGTGGACGCCGAGGGCCGCTACTGCGGCGGTGTCATCGCCCCGGGCATCAATCTCTCCCTCGAGGCGCTGCACCGGGCGGCCGCGAAGCTTCCGCGGGTGGCGGTGCAGCCACCCCCGGAGGTCATCGGCACCAGCACCGTGACCGCCATGCAGTCGGGCATATATTGGGGCTATGTCGGCCTCATCGAGGGGCTCGTGCAACGTATCCGCGAGGCGTTCGGGGGCCCCATGACGGTGGTGGCCACCGGCGGTCTCGCGCCCCTGTTCGCCGCCCATTGCGAGGTCATCGAACATGTCGATCGGGATCTGACCATGGCCGGCCTGCTCGAGATCTACACCCGCTATCGTTCCGTCATCCGCGCCGCCAAGGAATCCGCCAGGTGACCACGAAAGACAGGCTGCTGTTCCTCCCTCTGGGCGGGGTCGGCGAGATCGGCCTCAACTGCTACCTCTACGGTCTGGAGGGGCAGTGGATGATGGTCGATCTGGGCATCGGCTTCGCCGACGACCGCCTGCCCGGGGCCGAGATCCTGCTGCCGGATCTGAGCTTCGTCCGCGACCAACGCGACCGGCTCGCGGGCCTCGTGCTGACCCACGCCCACGAGGACCATCTCGGAGCGGTGCCCTATCTCTGGCAGGATCTCGAATGTCCGGTCTGGTGCACGGGTTTCGCCGCCGCCGTGCTGGAGCGGAAGTTCGAGCAGATGCAGCGCCGGCATCCGGGGGCGCTCAGGGTGGTCGCGCCCGGCGAGGCCTTCGAGGTCGGCCCCTTCGCCTGTCGCCTGCTGCACGTCACCCATTCCATTCCCGAGGCCAACGCGCTCGCCATCGAGACCGTCCACGGCCGCATTCTCCACACCGGCGACTGGAAGCTCGACCGCCAGCCGCTGGTCGGCGAGGCGACCGACGTCCAGGGTATCGAGGCTTTCGCCGCCGAGGGGGTGCTGGCGCTGGTCGGCGACAGCACCAACGTGCTGGTGGCGGGAACCGCCGGTTCGGAGGCCGAGGTCCGCGACAGTCTGACCGAGCTCGTCCGCGGCAAGCCCAACCGGGTGGCGGTGACCACCTTCGCTTCCAACGTCGCCCGGCTGGAAACCGCCGCCCTCGCCGGCCACGACGCGGGACGCAAGGTCGTGGTCGTCGGCCGTTCCATGTGGCGGATGCTCGAGGCGGCGCGTAGCTGCGGCTATCTCCGCGATCTGCCGCCCCTCTGGGACGAGCTCGAGGCCCGGTCGCTGCCGCGGGATCAGGTGCTCTATCTGGTCACCGGCAGCCAGGGCGAGCCGCGCTCGGCGTTGATGCGCATCGCCTCCGGCCAGCACCCCAGGGTCCGGCTGGAGCCCGGCGACACGGTGATCTTCTCCTCCAAGATCATCCCCGGCAACGAGCGCACTCTGTTCAACCTCCACAACCAGCTCGTCGATCTCGGCGTCGAGGTGATCACCGAGGAGGACCATTTCGTTCATGTCTCCGGCCATCCCTGCCGCGAGGAGATGGCCCAGATGTATCGCTGGGCGCGTCCCCGGATCGCGGTTCCGGTCCACGGCGAGGCGCGCCATCTTCACGCCCATGTACGTTTCGCACGGGAACTCGGGGTCCCGGAGACGGCGCTCCTGAAGAACGGCCGGATGCTGCGGCTCGCCCCGGACGGACCGCGGATCGAGGAGGAGGTGCCGGTCGGACGGCTGGCGCTCGAGAACGGGACCCTGGTGCCGGAGGCGGCCGATCTGTTCCGGGTCCGGCGGCGCATCATGCAGCACGGGACCATCGTCGTGAGTCTGGTGCTGGACGCCTGGGGCAGCGTCCTTTCGCCGCCGGCGCTGGTCAATGTCGGGGCGGTGGAACCGGAGCGTTTCGAGAAGCTCCGCGAGCGGTTGGAGGAGGCCCTCGGGCGGGCGGTGGAGGCCCTCGAGGACGAGGTGGTGACCGAGGACGAGCGGGTGCGCGAGGCGGTGCGGGTGACGCTGCGCCAGACCCTTTCGCTGTCCCGCCACAAGCGGCCGGTGATCGAGGTGCAGATCACCCGGCTGACCCCGGAATCCCTGGCCGCCCTCGAGGAAGACACGGTGGGAGTGCGCTGATCGTGCTGGGACGTCTCGAACATGTGGCCATCGCGGTGCCGGACATCGCCGCGGCGCGGACCTACTACCGCGAGGTGCTGGGGGCCGAGGTCTCGGAGATCGTGGACCAGCCCGAGCATGGGGTGCGAACGGTCTTCGTGACCCTGCCCAACACCAAGATCGAGCTTCTGGGCGTGCTCGGCGAGAACTCGCCCATCGCCGGCTTTCTCGAACGCAACCCGGCGGGAGGCATCCATCATCTCTGCTTCGAGGTGGCGGACATCGAAGCCGCCCGCGACGCGCTGGCGGCCCGGGGGATCCGCATCCTGGGCGGTGGCGAGCCCCGGATCGGCGCCCACGGAAGGCCGGTCCTGTTCCTCCATCCCAAGGATCTGTTCGGCACCCTGATCGAGCTGGAACAGGCATGACGGCGGCCGGGGCCAGTGTCGTCTTCTTCATCACCTGGTGGCTGTTCTTCTTCATGGCCCTGCCGTTCGGCGTGCGGCCGGAGCGCGAACCTGAGCCCGGCACGGTGCCGAGCGCGCCGGCGCGGCCGCGATTGTGGCTCAAGGCGCTGGCCGCCACCCTGCTCGCCGGGGCGCTCACCCTGGGCCTCGACTGGGCCCTCGACCGGGAGCTGATCTCGCTGCGACCCGATGTGCGCCCGTGAGGCAGCCGGGTGCCCGTTCCGAGACCGCCGACGGCCTTCTGCCTCTGGACAGGCCCGGGGCGGCGACCTATAACCCGGCTCGCCCCCTGCCCAGGTAGCTCAGTCGGTAGAGCAAGGGACTGAAAATCCCTGTGTCGGCGGTTCGATTCCGTCCCTGGGCACCAGGTTCATCGGATGACACGACCTGCCGGCCGTTCCGGGGCTTCGCCCGGGTTTGCCGATAGCCTCGATCGGCCCGGCGGCCGGGGCGGCTGGAGGCGGTGCAGGAACCGTGATGCGCGGGGGGTGTTCGCTCGTCGCCGATTCTCCGCTCGGTCCCCGCGATTGACAGGGGAGGCGGGTGGTCTATATTCGCGCCCGGTTCGCCGGGGCGCTTCGGGCGGAACAAGGCGGTGCGCTTCGGTTTCCCGCATCCCCTTCGCGGCGTGAGATCCATGTACGCAGTGATTCGCACCGGCGGCAAGCAGTACCGTGTCGCCCCCAACGAGGTCATCCGGGTAGAGAAGCTCGAGGCCGAGCCCGGCAGCACCGTCGAGTTCGACGAGGTGCTGCTGGTGGGCGGCGAGGAGACCAGGATCGGTCGGCCGCTGGTGGAGGGGGCCAAGGTCACGGCCACCGTCCTCGACCAGATCAAGGGGCCCAAGATCGTCGTCTTCAAGAAGAAGCGCCGCAAGAACTACCGCCGCAAGCGCGGCCACCGGCAGCGGCTCACCCTGCTGCGGGTGCAGGACATCCTGGTGGCGTGACGGAGCAGGAGGAACCGGTATGGCGCACAAGAAGGCGGGCGGCAGCTCCCGCAATGGTCGCGACTCCCCGGGCAAGCGGCTCGGCGTCAAGAAGTTCGGCGGCGAGGCGGTGATCCCCGGCAACATCATCGTCCGCCAGCGCGGCACCAAATGGCACCCCGGCAACGGGGTTGGTCTCGGCCGCGACTACACCATCTATGCGGTGGTGCCTGGCCGGGTGCAGTTCAAGAAGCGCCTCGGCAAGACCTTCGTCCATGTGGTACCGGAGGCGGCCGCCGAATAACGGCGGCGTCGACCGCGAGCCGGGAGGAAGGGGAAGGCCGCGGCCTTCCCTTTTTCGTGTCCATGAGGTTTCTCGACAAGGCCAAGATCTGGATCCGGAGCGGGGACGGCGGCGCCGGATGCACGAGCTTCCGGCGCGAGAAGTATCTGCCCGAAGGCGGCCCCGACGGCGGTGACGGCGGTCGCGGCGGGCATGTGATCGCACGTGCCGACGCCGCCCTCGCCACCCTGATCGACTTCCGCTACCGGCAGCATTTCCGCGCCGGCCGGGGCGGTCACGGGATGGGCAGGAACCGCACCGGGAAGGCGGGGGCGGACGTCGTCCTGCGGTTGCCGGTGGGCACCCAGATCCTGGCCGAGGACGGTGAGACCCTGATCGCCGATCTGATCGAGGACGGCCAGGAGGTCGTGCTGGCCCGCGGCGGCGACGGCGGCTTCGGCAACGCCCGCTACAAATCCTCCACCAACCGGGCGCCGCGCCGTGCCGATCCCGGTCATCCGGGCGAAGAGCGCTGGCTGTGGCTGGTCCTCAAGCTCCTCGCCGACATCGGTCTCGTGGGGCTGCCCAACGCCGGCAAATCGACCTTCCTCGCCGCCGTCACCCGGGCCCGGCCGAAGATCGCCGATTATCCGTTCACCACCCTGCATCCCCATCTGGGGGTGGTGGATCGGGGCGATTCCCGCTTCGTGTTGGCCGACATTCCGGGGCTGATCGACGGGGCCCACGAGGGAACCGGGCTCGGCGACCGCTTTCTCGGCCATGTCGAGCGTTGTGCGGCGCTTCTCCATCTGATCGACGGCACCCGGGAGGATGTCGTCGGCGCCTGGCGGACCGTGCGCCGGGAACTCGAGGCCTACGGCCGCGGGCTCGCCGCCAAGCCCGAGATCCTGTGCCTCAACAAATGCGACGCCCTCGACCGATCCGTCATCGAGGAGCGGATCGCCGCCCTCCGCCGGGCTGCGGGAGCGCCGGTCTTCGCCCTCTCGGCGGCGGCCCGCACCGGTCTCGACGCCCCCCTCGAGGCGGCGATGCGCGAGCTCGCCGCGGCTCGCGGATCACACGCCGAGGTCCGCTGATGGAACGGCTGGAGCGGGCGCTCGCGGCCAAGCGCCTGGTGGTCAAGATCGGCTCCTCGCTGCTGGTCGACGAGGAGGGCGAGCTCCGGGGGATCTGGCTCGACGCGCTGGCCGAGGATGTCGCGGCGCTGCGTCGTGAAGGACGGCAGGTGATCATCGTCACCTCCGGCGCCATCGCCCTCGGGCGGCGGGTACTGCGGCTGCCGCGCCGGCCCATGCGCCTCGAGGAGAAGCAGGCGGCGGCGGCGGTCGGCCAGATCCGCCTCGCCCGCGCCTGGGAGCAGAGCCTCGCCCGGGCCGGTCTGGCCACCGCCCAGATCCTGGTCACCCTCGAAGACACCGAGGCGCGGCGGCGCTATCTCAACGCCCGGGCGACCGTCGAAACCCTCCTCCGGCTGGGGGCGGTGCCGGTGGTGAACGAGAACGACACCGTGGCCACCGGCGAGATCCGCTTCGGCGACAACGACCGCCTCTCGGCCCGGGTCGCGGTGATGGCCTGGGCCGGGACCCTCGTCCTGCTGTCCGACGTCGACGGTCTCTACACCGCCGATCCCCGCCATCATTCCGAGGCCCGGCATCTGCCGCTGGTCGAGGCCATCACGCCGGAGATCGAGGCGATGGCCGGGGAAGCGGCGACTCCGGTCGGCACCGGCGGCATGGCGAGCAAGATCGTCGCCGCCCGGATCGCCACCGGTGCCGGCTGCCATGTGGTGCTCACCGCCGGCGCCGGGCTCCGGCCGCTTTCCGCCCTCCGGGGCGGTGCCCGCTGCACTCTCTTCCCCGCCCGCACGAGCCCGCGCCGGGCCCGCAAGCAGTGGATCGCCGCCAGCCTCGCGGCGGCCGGGCGGATCCGCGTCGATGCCGGGGCGGTGGCCGCCCTCAAGCGCGGCTCCAGCCTGCTTCCGGCGGGGGTGCGGGAGGTGGAGGGCCGGTTCGAGCGCGGCGATGCGGTGATCGTCGAGGGACCGGACGGGGTCCCGGTGGCGAAGGGGCTTTCCGCCTACGATGCCGAGGACGCCCGCCGCATCGCCGGCCGGCGGACGCGGGAGATCGCGGCGGTGCTCGGCTGGCGCGGGCGCGACGAGATGATCCATCGCGACGATCTGGTGCTCCTCTGACATCGCCGTCGCATTTCATTCCCGCTCCAGGCCGCCGGCCCGCGCCCGACGGAAGAGGAGCAGCGCGACCAGGAGATTGCCGATCCCGGTGAGGGTCAGCAGGCCGATCACCGACAGCCCGAGCGCCAGCAGCAGCGCGGCGAGCGCCGCCGAAAGGACGAGAAAGAGGGCATTGACGATGTTGTTGGCGGCGATCACCCGGGCCTTCCAGGCGGGATCGCTGCGCGCCTGCAGCCAGGCGTAGAGGGGCACCACGAACACCCCGCCGGCGGTCGCCAGCAGACCGAGATCCGCGAGCAGACGCCAGCTCCCGGGAAGTGCGAGGAAGGCGGTGAGATCGACGCCCGCGGTGCCGCCCTCGAGGGTCGCAGCGGCGGCCACAAGATCGAGGGAAAAGAGGGCGAGGGCGGCCATCGCCCAGGGGACCGGACGCAGCGAAACATGGCCGCCCGCGGCCGGCCGGGCGAGCAGGGAGCCGAGGCCGATGCCGAGCACGAACATGCCGAGCAGCAGGGTGGCGACGCTTTCCTCGGCGCCGAGTTCGCCGGCGGCATAGGCCGGAAGCTGGGCGAGATAGATCCCGCCCACCGCCCAGAACCAGGAAATGCCGAGAATGGTGCGCCAGATCGAAGGCCGCCCGCGGGCACGGGCGAGGGCCTCGCGGCTCGCGGGCCAGGGGTTGAAACGCCGGCGGAGCTCCGGGGCCGCCGCGGGCCGCCGCGGAACGCCGAGGCTCGCGAGCCAGCCGAGCAGGGCGATCGTCAGCACCGCGACAGCGGTGAGACGTTCGCCGCCGGGCAGGGCCACGAGGATGGTGCCGCCCATGGTGCCGAGCAGGATGGCGAGGAAGGTCGAGGCCTCGACGAGCCCGTTGGCGGGCAGCAGTTCGTCTTCCTCCAGCAGCTCGGGCAGGATGCCGTATTTGAGGGGACCGAAGAGGGTCGATTGGGCGCCCATCAGGAAGAGGACGAAGAGCAGGGCCGGCAGATGGACGGTGACGAGTGCCACCGCACCCAGCAGCATCACCAGGATTTCGAGGAATTTCACCCGCCGGATCAGGAGCGGTTTGGGCAGGCGATCGGCGAGTTCGCCGGCCAGCGCCGAGAACAGCAGGAAGGGCAGGATGAACAGACCGCCGGCGAGCATCGCCATCACCGCACCGCTCTCGCCACCCGCCCGGTAGACGGCGAGGATGACGATCGCCCCCTTGAACAGATTGTCGTTGAAGGCGCCGAGGAGCTGGGTCGCGAACAGGGGCAGGAAGCGGCGGTCGCGGAGCAGCCCGACCGCCCCCGCCGGTGGTCGCACCGCGGGGCGGACGCCTTCGCCCGTCACGATCGGCGGCCGCCCGCGGAAAGCCGTTTCTGACCGGCCACGAAGCGTTCCAGCCGCCGCGACAGGGCCCCGCGCGGGATCATCGCCTCGACGATCCAAAATCGCCCCCGGTCCGCCACCGCTTCCTCGAGAGCGTCGCGGAGCTCCCGCCGTGTCGTCACCCGCCGTCCGGCACCTCCCATCGCCGCCGCCATTTCGGCGAACCGCCAATCGTCGAGATCGTTGAAGCGCGACTGCGGCTGGAACACCCGCAGCATCTCCCAGCTCCGGTTGTTGAACAGCAGGACCACGGGATCGATCCCCAGGCGTCGGCAGTTGCCGAGCTCCCAGCCGGTCATCTGGAAGGCACCGTCGCCGACCAGCACCAGCATCCGCCGGCCGGTGGCGAACTGGCCGCCGATTCCCGCCGGCACGCCGAACCCCATGCCGGCGTAGTAGCCGGGTGCCACGAGCTCGGTCTGAGCGATGTCCATGGCCGTGAACAGGCAGTCCCCGACATCGACCGCCATCGGCATCGGCCCCCGGGCGGCGAAGAGATCGTTCACCGCACGGGCGATGTCGCCGGGGGTGACGATGTCGTCGTCGGCTTCCAGACCGTGCGGATATTCGGGGCGCGGGGCACGTCTCGCATCGCCGATTGGCGTCGCCCGTTCGAGCAGCGCCTCGATCAGGGACGCCAGGGGCAGCTCCGGATAGACGTAGTAGCCGAGGCGGACCTCGCCATCCAGGGCCTGGATCGTGCGCCGGAGATCGAGCCGCCCGGCACTGACCGCGAAGTTGGTGTCGGAAAGGATGACTCCCAGCAACAGCAGGCAGTCCGAGCCTTCCACGAGGTCGGTGACGGCCGGCTCGCCCGCGATGCCGAGATAGGTGCCCACGAGCGGCGCCTCCTGGCTCGACAGCAGGCCGCGGCCCATGAAGGAGGTGACCACCGGGACACCGAGACGGCGGGCGAGCTCGGCCACCTTGGCCTCGAGTCCGTAGCGGCGGATCTCCACCCCGACCATCAGCACCGGACGGCCGGCCCGGGAAAGGCGGGCGAGGACCTCCTCGGCACAGGCCGCGGCGGCTTCGGGATCGCCCGGCGCCGGACGGCGCCCGGGCACCGGGCGGCACCGCAGATCCACCACGTCCCGCGGAATCTCGATGTACACCGGACGCGAACGGTCGAGAGCGGCATCCAACACCCGAGCGATTTCGAGATGGGCGGTCTTCGGATCCTCGAGCCGGGTCCGGGCGCAGGTGATCTCGGCGAGCACCCGCATCTGGGTGTCGAGGCGCGGCCCCTGATGGTGCAGGAGAAGGCCGCTCCGTCCTTCGTGGCGGCCGGGGGCGCCGGAGATCACCACCAGCGGCGATTTCTCGGCATGCGCCCCGGCCACCGCATTGACCAGGTTGAAGGCTCCGGCACCGTAGGTGACGGCGGCGACACCGATGGTTCCGCGGAAGCGGGCGGCGGCGTCGGCGGCGAAGCCCACTCCGGGTTCGTGGCTCAGGGTGTGGAGCGGCAGCTTTCCGGATTCCTCGATGATGCGGAAGAAGGGGAGGGCGAAATCGCCGGGAATGCCGAAGATCTCGCCCGCGCCGCGCGCCGCCAGTGCGTCGAGTAACGCTTCGATGACGTTCATGGGGATCCCGCTCCGTCCGGCTGCCAGCGCCGGCAGGATATACAGACGGGCGACCTTTCGCGCCACCGCCCGCCCTCGCCAGGCCGGCGGCGATCGGCTAAAGCGGAGGGCATGCGACAGGGCGACATTCTGCGCAACGTGACCCTGCTCGGGGTCTGCCAGGCGCTGTTCTACATGGCCAACACCATCGCCATCAGCACCTCGCCGCTGGTGGGGCTCCAGTATGCGCCGAGCCCGGCCCTGGCCACCCTGCCGCTCGGAGCGCAGTTCCTGGGCACCATGCTGACCACCCTGCCGGCCTCCTATCTGATGAAATGGCTGGGGCGTCGGGGCGGGTTGCTGATCGGCGCCGGCTTCGCGGTCCTGGCCGGGCTCCTCGGCGCCGAGGCCATCCGTCGCGGCAGTTTTCCGCTGTTCGTCCTCGGCGGGTTCCTCTACGGCATGTTCGGGGCCTTCGCCCAGTATTACCGGTTCGCGGCGGCCGACGCGGCGGACGCCGGGGTCGCGGAGGGCGCCGCGGCCCGGCGGGCGCGGGCGATCGGCTGGGTGATGGCCGGTGGTGTGGTGGCGGCGGTGGTCGGGCCCGAGCTGGCCAAGATCACCCGTGAAGCCCTGCCGCCTTTCATCTTCGCCGGGAGCTATCTCGCCATCGCCGCCCTCGGTGCGGCGAGCCTCGTGATCCTGGCCCTTCTGCGGATGCCCCGGCCCAACCTCGCCGAACGGCGCCGCGGCGGGCGCCCGCTCGGGGAGATCCTGCGCACCCCCGGCGCGGCGACGGCGATCCTCGCGGCGGTGGTCGCCTATGTCACCATGAACCTGCTGATGACCGCGACGCCGCTGGCGATGGCCGGCTGCGGCCACAGCTTCGCGGACACCGCCCGGGTCATCCAGTGGCATGTCGTCGGCATGTTCGCGCCGAGCTTCGTGAGCGGCCATCTGATCGCCAGGTTCGGTGCCCAGCGCGTCATCCTCGCCGGAGTGCTCTTCATGGTCCTGACCGTCGCCATCGCCGAGAGCGGCCTCGAGGTCGAGCATTTCGCCGCCGCCCTGTTCCTGCTGGGCCTCGGCTGGAACTTCATGTTCGTCGGCGGCACCACCCTGCTGACGAGCTGCCATCGTCCCGAGGAGAAGGCCAAGGTGCAGGGCATGAACGATCTCGTCCTGTTCACGAGTGTTACCCTTTCGGCCGGATCCTCGGGGGCGCTCGAGAACCTGCTGGGCTGGCAGACCCTGAACCTGCTGACGCTTCCGGGGCTGGTGCTGGTCGCGACGGTCACCCTCGCGGCGATGCGGCGGCGGGTGCCTGAGCCGGCGGTCGAATGCGGAGCCCGACGATGACCGACAGGGAACCCCGGGGGGCCTTCGCCGACTATGCGGTGGTCAAGCCGGTGGCGGCGGGCCGGGGCGGCGTGGTCGCCGCCCAGAACCGGGAGGCGGCGGCGGTCGGCATCGCCGTCCTCGAGGCCGGGGGCAACGCGTTCGACGCGGCCATCGCGGTGTCCCTCGCCCTCGGCGTCGTCGAGCCCTGGATGAGCGGTCCGGGCGGAATCGGCTGCGCTCTGCTCTTCGATGCGGAGGCGGGCGCGTTCCACGCCCTCGATTTCGGCGCCGTCGCACCCCGGCGCCTCGATCCCGCCGACTATCCGCTGTCGGGGCGGCCGGCGGGTGATCTCTTTCCCTGGCCCGGGGTGGTGGAGGACCGCAACATCGAAGGGCCGCTTTCCATCGCCGTTCCGGGGCTGCTGGACGGGCTCCGTCTGTTGCACGCCCGCTTCGCCACCCTGCCCTGGCGCGAGCTCGTCCGCCCCGCCCGCGAGCTGGCGGAGCGGGGACTCGGGATCGACTGGTGGACGAGCCTCCTGGTCACCTCCCATGCCGAGGAGCTCCGCCGCTTCGCCACCACCGCCACCGTCTGGTTGCCGCGCGGCCTTCCGCCGCGGCCGGATCCCGGGGGCGAGCGCCGGTTTCTTCCCCTCGGGCGGATCGCCGAGACCTACGAGGCGATCGCCGAGGAAGGACCGAGGAGCTTCTACGAGGGGGCCGTCGCCGAGGCCCTGGCGGCCGATCTGCGGGGCTTCGGGGCGAAGCTGGACGCCCGGGACCTGAAGGCCTACCGGGCCCGTTTCCTGGAGCCGCTCGCCGGGAGCCGCGGCGCCGGCCGCTTCCGGGTGATGCCGGGACCGTTCGCCGGCGCCACCTTCCTCCGCTGTCTCGAGCTGCTGGCGGATTTCCCGGCCACGCGGGGGGCGCCGGACGCCGCCTTCTTCGCGGCGGTGGCCGGGGCGTTGCGGCGCGCTTACGCGGAACGGCTCGGCGAGACGGGCGGCGAGGGCTGCACCTCGCATTTCTCCGTCGTCGACGGCGCGGGCAACCGGGTCGCCTGGACCCAGACCCTGCTGTCCGTCTTCGGCAGCCGCCTTCTGCTGCCGCGCACGGGTCTCCTGCTCAACAACGGCATCTACTGGTTCGATCCCCGGCCGGGGCGGCCCAACTCCCTGGCGCCCGGAGCGCGGCCGCTTTCCAACATGTGTCCGGTTCTCGGCGACACCGAACCCGGAGGCTTCGCCCTCGGGGCCTCGGGGGGCAGGCGGATCCTCCCGGCGGTGCTGCAGATCGCTCTCTTTCTCGGCGAGCGCGGTCTGTCCCTCGAAGCGGCGTTGCATCATCCGCGCATCGATGTGAGCGGGCCGGATCGGGTCACGGCCGATCCGCGTCTGGGGGAGGCGATCCTGCGGGCTCTCGAAGCCCATCCGCTGGATCTGCAGCCGGCACGGCATTTCCCGCTCGCCTACGCCTGTCCCTCGGCGGTGCTGGCGACGCCCGACGGTCTGCGATTGGGGCTCGCCGAGCCGTGGCAGCCTTGGGCCGGGGGGCTGGCGACACCCGGGAGAGGAAGGGAAGGCCCGTGAAGTTCGAGGAATACCGAGGTTTCGACGCCACCGGGCTGGCCGAGCTGGTGGCCGCGGGGGAGGTGACGGCGCGGGAACTCCTGATGGTCGCCGAGGCCCGGGCCCGGGCGGTGGCGGAGGAGATCAACGCCGTCTCCGTCTGGGATCTCGATCATGCCGAGGCGAGTCTCGAGGCCGGGCTGCCATCGGGCCCGTTCACCGGTGTGCCCTTCCTGTTCAAGGATCTCTACGCCTTCCTTCGGGGCACGCGGCTGACCAACGGCAGCCGGCTGACCCGCGATCTGGTGGCGGATTTCGACACCACTTTCGTCGCCCGCGCCCGCGCCGCCGGTCTGCTGCCGTTCGGCAAGACGGTGACGCCGGAGTTCGGTCTCAACGTCGTCACCGAGCCGGTTCTCCACGGTCCCTGTCGCAACCCCTGGAACCGGGAGTTCAGCCCCGGCGGCTCCTCCGGGGGGGCGGCAGCGGCCGTGGCCGCCGGCATCCTGCCGATGGCTCACGCCACGGACGGCGGTGGATCGACCCGCATCCCGGCCTCCCATTGCGGTCTCGTCGGCCTCAAGCCGAGCCGGGCCCGGATCCCGATGGGACCGGTGGTCGCCGAGGCCTGGAGCGGCCTCGCGACCGGGCTCGTGGTCACCCGCAGCCTGCGGGACACCGCCCGGTTCCTCGATGCCGTGCACGGGCCGGAAGACGGGGATTTCTACGTCTGTCCACCACCTTCCGCTCCCTTCGTCGAAAGCCTCGAACGGCCTCCGGGAAGGCTGCGGGTGGCGCTGGTCCGGAGCGCACCTCTGGCCATCCCGCTGGCTCCGGAGGTGGCGGCCGCCCTCGACGAAGCCGCCCGTCTCCTCGAGGAGATGGGGCACGGAATCGAGGAAGCGGCCATTCCCATCGACGGCGAGCGCATGGCGACGGCCTTCCTCGACGTCGTCTCGGCCAACTGCGCCAACGATCTCGAAATCTGGGCGAAGCGGGTCGGCAGGCGGCTCGACAAGCGGCATCTCGAACGCTGCACACTGGCCCTGGTGGAACGGGGGCGGGCGGTCTCGGCGGTGAGCTATCTGCGGAGCCTCCAGACCGTGCAGCAGGCGGCGCGGGCCTTCGGACAGATGTTCCGCCGCTTCGATCTGATCCTGAGCCCCGTCTGTGCGGCGCCGCCGCCGCGGATCGGGGAGATCGACCAGAACGATTTCCTGCCCCTGCGCTTTCTCGAACGCAACCGGCCCTATGTCTGCTTCACGAGCCTCTACAACGCCTCGGGCTGCCCGGCGATCAGCCTGCCCCTGCATCTCGGCGCCGACAGGCTGCCGGTCGGGGTGATGCTCGGGGCGCGGCTCGGCGGCGAGGAGCTGCTGCTCTCGGTGGCCGCGGAGATCGAGCGGGCACGGCCCTGGTTCGACCGGGTTCCACCGCTCTGAACCGCGGCCGGCCGATGGCTAGGCGTTGCCGATGACGATCCCCGCGACGAACACCAGGAAACCGCCCACCACCACCTGATAGGCGGCCTGGAGGAAGGGCGTGTCCATGTATCTGGCCCGGATCCAGGCGATCGCCCAGAGCTCGAAGAGGACGACGATGACGGCGAGGGTGGTGGCGATCACGAAATCGGGAATGAGATAGGGCAGGGTGTGGCCGATCCCTCCGAGGGTGGTCATCAACCCGCAGACGGTGCCGCGGATCCAGGGATGGCCGCGTCCGGTGAGTTCGCCGTCGTCGGACAGCGCCTCGGCGAAGCCCATCGAGATCCCCGCTCCCACCGAAGCGGCCATGCCGACGAGGAAGGCTTCCCAGCTGTTGCCGGTGGCGAAGGCGGCGGCGAACAGGGGGGCGAGGGTCGAGACCGAGCCGTCCATCAGCCCGGCCAGACCGGGCTGCACATACTGCAGCACGAAACGCCGATGGGCGGCCTCCTCCTCCTCCGTCGCCGCCTCGCCGGTGGCGTAGCGTTCGCGCAACCGGCGGGCCAGGGAGGCGTGCTGGCTCTCGGTCTCCGCGAGATCGACGAGGAGTTCGCGGATCGAAAGGTCGGTCACATGCTCCGCCGCCTTGAGATAGAAGTTGCGGGTTTCCTCCTCCATGTCCTCGGCGATCTGGCGCACCGTCCTGAGATTGGCGTGCTTCATCAGCCAGACCGGTCGCCGGCGGATGAAGCCGCGCACATGCTCGCGACGGATCATCGGGATGTGGTCGCCGAACTTCTCGCGGAAGAGTTCGGTGAGCCGGCGGCGATGTTCGCTTTCCTCCTCCGCCATCTCCTCGAAGACCTTCGCCGAATGGGGGAACTGGTCGCGCAGGACCTCGGCGAAATCGCGATAGATCCGCCCGTCCTCCTCCTCGAGAGAGATGGCGAGGGCGAGGATCTCCCGCTCCGAAAGCTCCGAAAAACGTTTGCTCGGTCCGAAGGTGAGAGGAAACATGACGGCTCCGTCGGCTGGGTTCCGATGCTGCTGGCGGCATCCGGCGGTGGCCGCAATTTAGGCCCTGACGCCGCTTTGTCCACGCCCGCCGGGGCTGGAGACGGCCGGGGCGACGCGCTATGAGGGCGGGGAACGCCCCGACCGGGCGGGGCGCGGGGGAGGGGGAGATGTCCGCTCGTTTCGATCTTTCGGGTCGCGTGGCTCTGGTCACCGGCGGCAACGGGGGTATCGGTCTCGGCATGGCCCGCGGGCTGGCCGAAGCCGGCGCGGCGATCGCCGTCGTCGGTCGCGACGAGGCCAAGAACGCGGCCGCGGTGGCCGCGCTCGAGGCGGCGGGAGCGCGGGCGGTCGGCATCCGTGCCGACGTCGCCGATGCCGCCTCCTGCGAGGCGATGGTGGAAACCACGCTGCGGTGTCTCGGTGGTCTCCACATTCTCGTCTGCAACGCCGGTATCAACATCCGCAAGCCACCGGAGACCTACAGCGCCGAGGAATGGCGGCGGATCCTGGCGATCAATCTCGACGGCACCTGGAACTGCTGCCTCGCGGCATATCCGGCGTTGTGCGAGGCGGGCGGTGGCAAGATCATCACCAACGGTTCGATGCTCTCCCTGTTCGGTGCTCCCTTCGCCGCACCCTATGCCGCTTCCAAGGGCGGAGTGGTCCAGCTCACCAAATCGCTGGCCACCGCCTGGGCCAGGGACAACATCCAGGTCAACTGCGTGCTGCCGGGATGGATCGACACCGAGCTCACCCGACGGGCACGGCGTGATGTGGAGGGGCTCGACCGCAAGGTGGTCGAACGCACGCCGGCGGGACGCTGGGGTTTGCCCGAGGATCTCGCCGGCATCGCCGTCTTCCTCGCCAGCGCAGCGTCGGATTTCGTGACCGGCACCGCGATTCCGGTGGATGGCGGCTATTCCGCCCAGCTCTGAGGAAAGCCCGACGGCGATGGCGACGCCGGGCGCATCGAATACGCGGCCGGACCGGGCCTTCATCGTCCTGCTTTCGGCTCTGGTCGCCTTTCAGGCGATTTCCACCGATCTCTATCTGCCCTCGCTGCCGGCGATCACCGCCGATCTCGGCACCGACATCGGCGCCGTGCAGCTCACGCTGTCCCTGTTCCTCCTCGGCTTCGGTGTCGGCCAGCTCTTCTGGGGGGCGGCGTCCGACCGTTTCGGCCGCCGACCGGTGCTGCTCGCCGGTCTCGCGGCCTATCTGCTCTCCACCCTGGCCTGCGCCCTCGCGCCTTCGATCGGTCTTCTGGTCCTGTTCCGCCTGCTCCAGGGTGCCAGCGCCTGTGCCGCGGTGGTGCTGGGCCGGGCGGTGGTGCGGGATCTCTGGGAACCTCGGGAGGCCGCACGGGTCCTCTCCTATCTCGCCTCGGCCATGGCCCTCGCACCCATGGCCGGGCCGGTTCTCGGTGGCTGGCTGACCGAGCTCTGGGGCTGGCGGGCCAACTTCCACGCCCTGGCCCTGTTCGGCGCCCTGGTCTTGCTCGCGAGCTGGCGGCTCCTGGGCGAAACCAACCGGCTGCGGGATCCCCGGGCGCTCGACCCCCGCCGGTTCTGGGGCGGCTGCCGGATCATTCTCGCGAACCCCGCCTTCCGGGCCCACGCCCTCGCCGCCGCCTTCGTCTACAGCGGCATCTTCGCCTTCATCTCGGGTTCCTCCTACGTGCTGATCGAGCTCGCGGGGCTGAGCCCGCGCCTCTACGGTCTCGCCTTCGCCACCGCCGCCTTCGGTTACATGCTGGGAGGCCTCGCCGGCGGCCGTCTCAACCGTCGGCTCGCCATCGCCGGCCTGCTGCGCACCGGAGCGACGATCGCGCTCGCCGCGGCCGCCGGTGGCTTCGCCCTGAGTCTTCGGGTCGAGCCGGATTTCGCCGGGATCGTGGCGCCCGTCTTTCTCTACATGTTCGGCGCGGGTCTGGTACTGCCGGCGGCGATGGCCGGGGCCATCGGGCCGTTTCCCGAGCGGGCGGGGGCGGCCTCGGCCCTGCTCGGTTTCGTTCAGCTCCTGGTGGCGGCCTCGGCGGGAATGGTGGTGGCGGTTCTCTACGACGGGACGGCGCGGCCGATGACCGGCGTTCTGGTTCTGGCCGCGGCGGCGACGGCGGGCGCCGCCTTCATCGCCGCCCGGACCCGCGCAGCGCCGCGGTGAAGCGGAGGATCCGCCGGCAGGCCTCGGCGAGCTCGGCCTCGCTCGCCGACAGGCCGAGCCGCACCCAGTCGCGGGTGCGCGGGCCGAAGCTTTCGCCGGGCAGCAGCGAGACGCCGGCATCCTCGAGCAGTCGGCGGGCGAAACGCTCGCCGTCGAGGCCGAAGCGGGCGACGCCGAGCATCACGAACATCCCGGCGCGCGGCCGATGCAGGACGAGATCGGGATCGGCGGCGAGAGCATCGCACACCAGCGCCGCGCGCCGCTCGTAGAGCCCGGCGATCTCGTCCTCGAACCGTTCGATTCGGGTCACGGCCTCGACCGCCGCCTGCTGGACGAAAGGCGGCAGGCCGTAGGTGATCACCCCCGCCAGATGCTCGAGATAGTACGCGAGATCGGGCGGCGTCACCGTCCAGCCCACCCGCCAGCCGGTCATGGCGCAGCTCTTGGAAAGGCTTTCGACGACGGCGATGCGCTCGTGGCGGTCGGTGAAGGCGAGGGCGCTCACATGGCCGCCGCCGTACACCATGCCGGCGTAGACCTCGTCGGAGATCAGCCACAGCCCGTGCCGCCGGCAGAGGGCGACGAGCTCGGCCATGGTTTCGCGCGGGATCACCGTACCGGTCGGATTGTGCGGGGTGTTGATCAGCACCGCCCGGGTACGACCGCTGATCCCGGCCGCCAGGGCTTCGACTTCGAGGGCGAAACCGCGCTGTGCCGTCAGCGGTACCGGAACCAGGCGGGCGCCGCTGGCGGCCACGGTCTCCGGATATGTCACGTACATGGGCTCCGGCACCAGCACCTCGTCGCCGGTCTGCAGGAGGCACTGGAAGAGGGCGTAGAGCCCGCCCTGCGCCCCCGGCATGACGACGATGTTCTCCGGGGTCACGGGGATCGCCGCCTTGTCGGCGTAGAAGGCGGCGATGGCCCGCCGAAGTTCGCCGATACCGGCCGCCGGGGTGTAGTGATGCTGGCCCGCCCGCAGGGCGGCGACGGCGGCTTCGACGATGGAGGCCGGGGTGGCGAATTCGTGATCGCCGATCGACAGGAGGATCACCTCCTCGCCGCGCTGGCGCCGTTCGACGGCGTCGAAATGAACCGCCCAGCCACCTCCGGGGCGTTCGGCGACGCGGGCGACGCGGGCCGCGAAACGCCGGGCGTCGCCACCGGCGGCGGAGGCTGGCTGCATGGGACGCACCCCGCGGCAGGCAAAACTTGTGGAACCAAGGAGCGCTTCCTACTATCGCCGCCAGGTGCGGCCGGCAAGGGCGTCGTGCGCCGCCACCGGCCGCGGAACCAACGGGCACGGGAAACGGCAAGAGGAGGGAGACGATGCAACGCTTCTTCGGTGCGGCGATGGTCGCCGCGGTGACCGCGTTCGCCGTCGGTTCGGTGCAGGCGGGCGAGGTCTTGGACCGTGTCAAGAGCAGCGGCGTCCTGCGGGTCGCCACCGATCCGGCCTACCCGCCGCAATCCTCGCAGAAGCCGGACGGGACCTTCGAGGGTTTCGACATCGACGTTGCCACCGAACTCGCCAAGCGGCTCGGCGTGAAGGTCGAATTCGTCACCCCGGCCTGGGAGATCATCACCGCCGGCCGCTGGGGCGGCCGCTGGGACGTTTCCGTGGGGTCCATGACGCCCACCAAGGAACGGGCCGAGGTGCTCGATTTCCCGGCCGTCTACTACTACACCCCGGCTTCCTTCGTGGTCCACGAGGATGCCGCGTACACGAAGGTCGAAGAGCTCGACGGGAAGGTCATCGGCACCTGCGGCGCCTGTACCTACGAGTTCTATCTGAAGCACGATCTGACGATCGATGCCGAAGGCGTGCCGCCCTTCGAATACAAGGTGACGCCGGGCGAGATCCGGACCTACGAGACCGACACCAACGTGTTCGACGATCTCCGGTTGGGTGACGGGGTCCGCCTCGATGCCGGGATTTCCGCGCTGCCCACCATCAAGGGGGCGATCGACGCCGGCTATCCTCTCAAGATCCTGGGCGATCCCGTGTTCTACGAGCCGCTGGCGGTGGCCATCGACAAGGGCGACCCCGAGTTCGCCGCCGAGATCGAGCGGATCATCGAGGAGATGCACGCCGACGGCACGCTCCAGAAATTCTCCCTCGAATGGTACGGGGTCGATCTCACGACCGCGAACTAGGATCCGGACATGGCGACGGTTCCGGCGGGCGCATCGGCGCCCGCCGGCGCGCTCGATCTCCTGCGGGACAGCCGCGGCGCCCGGCGTCTCCTGGCCTTCCTGCTGCTGACGCTCCTCTTCGCCTGGCTCGTCCCGGGGGACGACGCCATCGCCCGGGCGGTGCTGGAGCTTCTGGGTTTCGACGAGGGCTGGGCCGGGAGCTGGCTGGCGCGGGGGCTGATCGCGGCGCCGATCGCCGCCTTTCTCGTCGTCAACGGGGCGCTTCTGCGCCTGTTCCCGCGCAAGGTCCAGATCGGCATCGTCTGGGCCGAGCTGATGTTCGTCTTCCTGGCCTTCTTCTATTCCTTCGATCTGAGCTTCGGCTTCATCGCCGATCGTCTGCCGATTCTCGTCTTCACCGGCGCTTTCACCACCGTCTACATCTCGCTGATCTCGATCGCCTGCGCTTCTGTGCTGGCGTTGATCGGCGCGCTGGCACGGCTGTCCCGGAGTGCGCTCGCGTACGGTCTCTCGACCTTCTACATCTCCTTCTTCCGCGGCACCCCGCTGCTCCTTCAGGTTTATCTCATCTATCTCGGCCTGCCGCAGCTCGGCGTCGTGCTCGATCCCGTACCCTCGGGGGTGATCGCCCTGTCGCTCTGCTACGGCGCCTACATGGCGGAAATCTTCCGGGCCGGCATCCAGAGCATCCCGCGCGGACAGACCGAGGCCGGGCGGGCGCTCGGCCTCACCGAGGGGCAGATCATGCGCAAGATCGTCCTGCCCCAGGCCCTGCGCCTGATCGTGCCACCCACCGGCAACCAGTTCATCGCCATGCTCAAGGACAGCTCGCTGGTTTCGATTCTCGGGGTCTGGGAGCTGATGTTCCTCGCCCGTACCCAGGGACGGGCGGAGTTCAAATATTTCGAGATGCTGATCACCGCGGCCCTGATCTACTGGTTCCTGTCCTTCGTCTTCGAGATGATCCAGGCCCGCATCGAGCACCGGTTCGGCAAGGCCGACCGGCGTTGAGGACCGGCCGGCGATGACCGCGACGCGCACCACGGGCGAGGCCCTGGTCGAGCTCCTGGAGGCCTGGGAGGTCGATACCGTGTTCGGCGTCCCGGGAGTGCACAATGTCGAGCTCTATCGCGGCCTGCAGCGCGCCCGCCTGCGCCACCTCCTGCCGCGTCACGAACAGGCCGCCGGGTTCATGGCCGACGGGTTCGCCCGCGCCTCGGGGCGGCCCGCCGCCTGCTTCGTCATCACCGGGCCGGGGCTCACCAACATCGCCACCGCCCTCGGCCAAGCCTTTTCGGATTCGGTGCCGCTGCTGGTGATCGCCACCGTGCTCGAGCGGGCGGAGCTGGGGCTCGGTCGCGGCCGCCTGCACGAGATCGCCCGTCAGCGCGAGGTCGCGGCCCCGCTCGCCGGCCTCGCCGAGACCGCACTTCGTCCCGAAGCGCTGCCCGAGCTGGTGGCTCGGGCGATGGCCGGTTTCCGCCGCGGCCGGCCGCGGCCGGCCTACATCGAAATTCCCCTCGATCTGCTGGCCGCCCCGGCCTCGGGCGACTGGCGGCCGGTGGCGCTGCCCGGACCACCGCGACCGGCAGCTGCGCAGCTGCGGGAAGCCGCAGCACTTCTGGCCCGAGCGTCACGGCCGGCGATCGTTCTCGGCGGCGGCGCGATCGGGCTCGGCGACCTCGCCCTCGAACTGGTCGCGCGCCTGGCTGCCCCGGTGGTCACCACGGTTGCCGCCAAGGGGCTGATACCAAGCGACCACCCGCTGCATCTGGGGGCGAGCCTCGCCAGCCCCGCGGTGCAGGCCTGGCTGCGCGATCGCGATCTCCTGCTGGTGCTGGGCAGCGAGTTGGCCGAGACCGATCTCTGGTGCGATCGGCTGGCAGTTGCGGGCCGGATGATCCGGGTCGATCTCGATTCCGCGCGTCTGGCCGATCCCCGCTATCCGGCCGATGTCGCGGTCTGTGCCGATGCCCGGGCCTTCGTTTCGGAGCTTTTGCCGCTGCTGCCGGAAACCGCCCGGAGCGAGGATGTGGTGGCGTTGCGCGAGGCGGCCCGCGGTGAAGGGGGCGAGCTCGCGGCCCGGCACCGCCGGGTGCTCGATGCGGTGCGCCGGGCGACGCCGCCGGGGACGGTCTTCACCTCCGACATGACCCAGATCGCTTATACCGCCAACGCCGTGTTTCCGGTTCCGGCGCCGCGGCGGTGGTTGCATCCGGTGGGCTTCGGCACCCTCGGATGGGCCCTGCCGGCGGCGATCGGCGCCGCCCTCGCGCGACCGGCAACGCCGGTCGTGGCGATCGTCGGCGATTACGGTTTCCAGTACAGCCTCGCCGAGCTCGCCACCGCGGTCGAGCTCGAGCTGCCCCTGGTGGTGCTGCTCTGGGACAATGCGGCGCTCGGGCAGATCCGCGACGAGATGCAGGGTCGCGCCATGCAGCCGCTGGCCACCCGCCTGCGCAATCCCGATTTTCCGGCCCTCGCCCGGGCGATGGGGGCGAACGCGGCCGGGCCGCGCTCGCTCGAGGAGCTGGAGGCCGCCCTCGCCGACGCGCTTGCCGCCGGCGGCGTCCATCTCCTCCATCTCCGCGAAGAGGATTTCCGGGGGTAGGGAAACGCCTGCTCGCTCGTCCAGCAGGCTTCCCGATAGGTTGTCGGTCTCGGTCAGGACAGCCGGTCGCGGAGCCGGTCCAGGCGTTCCTGGTCGCTGGTGCCGAGCGGAATAATCTTTTGCGCAAGCTCTTCGACCAGCTTGCGCAGGTTTGTTTTCGCCGGCACGAAGACGGCAGGGGGCATGTCGGGAACTATGCGCCAGAGGACTCAAGGGCCTCGCGAGGATGCTTCAAATGCTCTGTGCGGCTTGTGAACGACGTCGCCTTCGATCTGCGCGTGCGGGATTTCGTCAAGAATTTTCTCGTTCTCGGGTCTCTGGCCGAAGTTGTCATGATGGTGCAGAGTTGGCGTGCGACTTCATCTGTAGGCGCTTCCAACGGAACGCGGACGAAAAGCAGACCAACTTCGATGCCTACCTCCTGCGCTACAGCGGCCGGAAGCCCCTCTACCAGGCTGTTGAAAAACCCCGGGAACCGACAAGTTGACCGGTAAAATGCCGAGGGACGAGGCAGCCGACGTAGGGAGGAACGCATTGCGCGGCGCGGACTGGCAGCAGGAGGAACTGTTC
>JALSIM010000037.1 GCA_026990035.1 Alphaproteobacteria bacterium
TCGCCCGGCTCCAGAGCCTCGAGGACCCGTCGCCGTGCCGCGGTCGTCCGGTCCGGTCGCCGACCGGCGGCGAGCCGGTAGCCCGGGCGCGGCGGGTCGGGAACGAAGGCCGCCGGCACGCTGAGAACCAGTTTCAGGAGGGCGCCGAGGGGGGCGAGGGTTTCCCGCGCCGTTTCGGCGAGCAGGCGCCGCAGCGCCGCGGGCAGGGGCGGAAGGTCGAGGATCCGCTCGACGGCGCGCAGCCGCGCCGGCGGGCTGCGGCGTGCCGGCGGATCGTCCCAGACGATGCCGACGAGTTTGCGGGCACCGAAGGGAACCTCGACGTAGCTCCCCGGTCGTGCCGGCTCGGCCAGCTCCCAGCGGTAGTCGAAGGGCGCATCGACGGGAACGGGTACCAGCACCGGTACCGGAGCATCGCTCATGGGGCGGGATCGAGGACCTCGATGGGCGTGCCGGGACGCCGATTGACAACGGAAGCCTGCTTAGCATGATGCGCCGCATGACGAAAGGCGAGGTCCCGCCGCTGTTTTCGCTGCTCGGCGCCGATCTGGTGCCACTCGTGCAGAGCTATCGGAACTGGCTGCGGCACGAAAAGCACGTGGCGGCCCGCACGCTGATCGCCTACGAGAGCGATCTCGCCGCCTTCTTCGCCTTTCTCGCCGGACATCTGGGCGAGCCCCCGGGTCTGGCGCGGCTGCGGGATCTGCGGGTCGCCGATTTCCGGGCCTGGCTGGCCGAGCGTCACCGCCGCGGTCTCGCCCGCAGCTCGACCGCCCGGGCGCTGGCCGCGGTGCGCGGGTTCTTCCGTCATATCGACCGCCGGCACGGCCTCCACAATCCGGCCCTGTCCGCCCTGCGCATGCCGCCGCCACGACGCCCGCTGCCGCGCCCGCTCGAACCGGAACAGGCGATCGCCCTCACCGAGGCCGTGCGGGGGGAGGACGGTCCGGGCTGGGTGCTGCTGCGCGACTATGCGGTGCTGATGCTCCTCTACGGCTGCGGACTGCGGATCGGCGAGGCGCTCGCGCTGGATCGCGGGGCGGTCGGCACCGATCCCGCGGCCCTGCGCAGCCTCCGGGTGCGGGGCAAGGGGGATCGCCAGCGCGAGGTGCCGGTGCTGCCGGTGGTGGCGGAAGCGCTGGCGGCCTATGTTGCCGCCTGTCCCCATCTGCTGCCGGCGGACGGGCCTCTCTTTCGCGGGGTGCGGGGCGGTCGCCTCGATGCCAGTCTCTTGCGGCGGCGGCTGCGGAGCCTGCGCGCCGCTCTCGGCCTGCCGGAAAGCGCCACCCCGCACGCCCTGCGGCACAGTTTCGCCACCCATCTGCTGGCGGCGGGGGCGGATCTGCGGGTCATCCAGGAGCTTCTCGGACACGCCAGCCTCTCCACCACCCAGGGTTATACGGCGGTCGACGGTTCCCGCCTGCGGGCGCTGTACGAACGGGCCCATCCCCGCGCCCGCTGAGACGCTCCCGGGCGTGACGCCGCGGATCCATTGCCGCAAAGGTTGCGAGCTCCTATAGCTGGCGCGCCGGACAGCCGGCCGGAGATCCCGTCGCCCCCGTACCTTCCGGACCGATCGTGCGCCTCATCCTCGCGAGCATCGCCCTCTTCCTGGCCCTCCTCCTCGGCGGTCTGCTGCTGCCGCGGCTGATCGAGGACGAGGCCGCCCGGGCCATGCTGGATCGGATCGCCACCACGCGAACCGGCTATCCGCTGGAAGTCGAGGGGGCGATCGAGTTTTCCCTGCTGCCGCGACCGAGCCTCAGTTTCGCCCGTGCCCGGCTGGGCGGTGAAGACCCGGCATCGGCCCCGTTTTCGGCCCGCTTCGACCGGGTGGACATCGATCTCGCGATCGGCCCGCTGATACGCGGACGGCTCGAGGTGGCCAGCATGCGGCTCGTGCGTCCCAGCCTCGAGATCCGGCGCGATCCCCGCGAGGTCCTGCTGGCCCTGCTCGAGGCCGAGCCCGTCGCCGACCGTCGCCTGCTGCTGCGCAGCGTCGAGATTCTCGACGGCACGCTCGCCTTCGCGCGTGCCGGCGCCGGTGCGCGGCCGATACGAATCTCGGGAATCGATGCCTTGTTCCTGGGTGCCGAGGGTGGCGGATTCACCGTCGAGGGCAGGGGGCGGACCGTGAAGGCGCCACTCGTCTTCCGGATCGAGTCCGGGGCGCCGCAGCGGGGACGGCCGGTGCGGCTGGCCTTCCGCGGCCAGCTCGGTGTCGGTGGCAGGCTCGCCAAGATCGGCTACACCGGCGGGCTGCAGGCGACGGAAGGCGGTCTGGCGGCGAGCGGGGAACTGGAACTGGTGACGGCCGAGCCCGGGGAGTTCGTCGAAGCGGTGGCGGCGCTCCTCGACCGGCTGCCTCCGGAACTGCCCCCGCTGCCACGGCCCCTGCGGCTCCGGGGACGGTTCGAGAGCCGGGAAGGGTTCTGGCAATTCGAGGATCTCGGGTTGCAGCTCGCCGATCGGCAGCTCTCGGGAAGGATGCGTTACGCTCCCGGCCCGCGACCTTCGTTCGAGGCCAGCTTCGAGGCGAACCGCCTCGATCTCGGGATGACGATGGACGAGCTCGCCCGCTGGCGGCGGCAACTGCCGCTGCCGCCCTACGGTCTCGAGGGGCGGCTGCAGCTCCGGATCGGCGCTCTCCACCTCGGCGGAAAGCCGGTCCGCCAGCTCCGTCTGGACGCGCGGATCGACGAGCGCGGCGATCTCGAGCTCGCGGACTTCGCGGCCCGGATCCCCGGGGGCGGGGATCTGCGCCTGCGTGGCACCCTGGCGAGGGTCGCCGGGGCGCCCCGCTGGCTCGGCGAGATCCGGCTGGCCGGCCAGTCGTTGCGCGAGACCCTGGACTGGCTCGGGGTGGATCTGCACCGGGGGACCGGGGAGCGGACCTTCGCCGCCTACGCCGTCCGGGGCGAGCTGCGGCTCGGCGCCGAGGGGGTCGGTCTGCGCGAAGGCGAGCTGCGGGTGGACGCGACCACGGCACGGGGATCCTTCGCCCTGCGGTTCGGCGAACGGCCCCAGCTCGCGGTGGCCGCGATCCTCGATCGCCTGGTGGTGGACGATTATCTGGAGCTGTTGCCGGCGGACTGGCGGGTGGCGGATCTTCGCGATCTCCTCGGATCCTTCGACGCCGCTCTCGACGTGACCCTCCAGCGCACGGCCCTGGGCGGCCTCCGTGCCGGTACCCTGAAGCTGCGGGCCGGGCTGGATAAGGGGCGGCTCACCGTGGGCGAGCTGGAACTCGCCGATCTCGGTGGTGCCTCGGCGGGGATCGCCGGCACCCTGACGCTGGACCGCCTCGAATACGATTTCGCCGCCGATGTGGAGATTCCCTCGCCGGCCCGTCTCGCCCGGCAGGCCGGACTCGCCGGCTACGAACTGCTGGCGGGTCTGGGGGCGCTGCGCGGCCAGGCGACCCTGCGTGGTCGCGGCACGGCCGGCGAGGCGGAGCTCGAACTCGCCGGCGAGGCCGCCCGGCTCACCGTCAGCGCGACCGGCGAGAAGCTCGCCAGCTTCGAGACCTTCACCGCCAGAGCGGTGCTCGAGGCGACGAGCTTCGCCGCCTTCGCCCGCAGCTTCGGCGTGCCGCCGCTCCGACCCCAGCGGGTGCGCGGGCCGCTCTCGGCGACGGTGGATGTCGAACGGTTGGCGGCCGGCCCCCTCGCGCTGCGGGCCGCGGCCCGTCTCGCCGGGGTGTCGCTCGATGTCGACACCCGCTGGGGCGGCGATCCCCCGGCCCTCGAGGGACGGTTGCTCGTCTCGCCGGTGCCGAGTGGCGATCTGATCGACACCCTCCATCGTCTGATGGCGCCGTTCCTGGGTCTGCTGCCCGAACCGCCGCAGGCCTGGCCGGGGGCTTGGCCGGGAAGCGCTCTCGACTGGGGCTGGCTGGATCGCCTCCGACTGCGCCTCGACATCGGTTTCGAGGTGCCGGCGAACGGGCTGCGTCTGGTGATCGAGGACGGGCGACTGGCGGTCGAGAACCTCGATCTGGCGGTGGCCGGGGGGCGCTGGACGGGGAGGCTGGACCTGCGCCGCCGGGGCGCCGGGGTGGAAGCCTCGGCTTCGCTGATGCTCGAGGGCGCCCGGGTCGAGCGCCTGCTGTCCCTGCTGGGCATCGCCGAAGGTCTGTCGGGGAGTCTCGAGCTCGGCGCCGATCTGCGCTCCGGCGGCAACAGCATCGCCGATCTGATCGCCCATCTCGGGGGCGAGGGCTGGGTGCGGCTGCGCGATGGTGGCATCGGCGGTCTCGGCCGCGACGAAGCCGGCGGTCTGCTGCTGGGAGTCGTGGACCGCCTGCCCTTCCGTCTGCTGGGCGGCGATCTGCGGTTCGATCGCGGGATCGTCGAGCCGGTCGGATCGGGACTGCTGGTGACCGGCGAGCGGCTGCGCGGCGAGATCGAACTGATGGCCGATCTCTACGCCTGGATGACGCGCGCGGTCCTGCGACTCCGCGATCCCGACGGGGCCACCGCCGAAGTCGAGCTGTTCGGTCCCCTGGCCGCGCCGGTCGCCCGGCTCGCCTCGCTGGCGGCCAGCGAGATCATTCCCGAGGCCCTAGCATCGCCTCCGGACGTACCGCCGCTTCGAATTCCTCCGCCGACAGCAGACCCAGGGCGAGAGCCGCCTCCTTGAGGGAGAGCCCCTCGGCGTGCGCCTTCCTGGCGATGCGGGCGGCGGCGTCGTAGCCGAGCTTCGGCACCAGCGCCGTCACCAGCATCAGGCTCCGCTCCACATACGCGCCGAGGCGCCCGCGGTCGGCCTCGAGCCCGATGATGCAGCGGTCGGTGAAGCTGCGCACCGCGTCCGCCAGCAGGCGGATGCTCTCGAGCACGGCATGGGCGATCACCGGCTTGTAGACGTTGAGCTCGAGATGGCCGCCGGCACCGGCCACGGTGACCGTCACCTGGTTGCCCATCACCCGGGCGCAGACCATGGTCAGGGCTTCGGCCTGGGTGGGATTGACCTTGCCCGGCATGATCGAGCTCCCCGGCTCGTTGGCCGGAAGGCGGAGCTCGCCGAGACCGCAGCGCGGCCCCGAGCCGAGCAGACGAATGTCGTTGGCGATCCTGGTCAGCGAACAGGCGAGCACGTTGAGCGCGCCCGACAGCTCCACCATCGCATCGTGGGCGGCCAGGGCCTCGAACTTGTTGGCGGCGGTGACGAAGGGCAGGCCGGTGAGCTCGGCGATCTCGGCGGCGAAGCGTTCGGCGAAGCCTTTCTTGGTGTTGAGGCCGGTGCCCACGGCGGTACCGCCCTGGGCGAGTTCGAGGAGGCGCGGCACGGCCGCGCGCAGGCGGGCGAGACCGTTCTCCACCTGTCGGACGTAGCCCGAGAATTCCTGCCCCAGGGTGAGGGGAACGGCGTCCTGCAGATGGGTGCGGCCGATCTTGATCAGTCCGGCGAAGGTCTCGCGCTTGGCCTCGAGTTCGGCGAACAGATGTTCGAGGGCGGGGACGAGCCGCTCGTGCAGCTCCCGCACGGCGGCGATGTGCATCGCCGTCGGGAAGGTGTCGTTTGAGGACTGGCCGAGATTGACGTGATCGTTGGGATGGACCGGGCTCCTGGCCCCCAGGGGCGCCCCGAGGAGCTCGTTGGCGCGATTGGCGATCACCTCGTTGGCGTTCATGTTGGTCTGGGTGCCGGAGCCGGTCTGCCAGACCACCAGCGGGAAATGATCGTCGAGGAGCCCGTCGGCGACTTCCCGGGCCGCCCGGACGATCGCCTCGCCGAGCCGCGGTTCGAGGAGGCCGAGCTCCATGTTGGTCCGCGCGGCGGCGAGCTTGACCAGACCGAGGGCCCGGATCAGTGGACGCGGCATCCGGTCCTCGCCGATCGGGAAATTCCGGAGGCTGCGCTGGGTCTGGGCCCCCCAGTAGCGGTCGGCGGGCACGGCGATCGGGCCGAAACTGTCGATTTCCGTTCGACTGGCGGGTTTCTCGCCCATCGAGCTCGCTCCCCGCGACGGACGGCCCGGCCTGTCGGGAGGATCTCCCGGGACGGTCCCGCCCGCGGCTATTTCTTGCGGAAGCGGTCCAGCGCGACGATCTCGGCGCCCCGCCGTTCCGCGCTCTCCGCTTCGTCCTCCGTTTCCTCGGTCCCCTCCCTTTCCGTCGGGGCCGGCGGAGCGGCTTCGGCGGAGGCGATCGGCAGCCGCACGGTCGCCGGCTCGCCGGCGGCTTCCTCCGCGCCCTCGGCAGCCCCGTCGACGGTGAACTGGAGGCCGAACTCCGCCGAAGGATCGGCGAAGATGCGGATGGCGCGGTAGGGCACCGTCAGCCGCTCGGGAACGTCGTTGAAGCTCAGGGTGACGGCGAACGCCTCGTCTCCGACCTCGAGATCCCAATACTGATGCTGGAGGACGATGGTGATCTCGTTGGGATAGCGTTCGCGCAGATAGTCCGGCATGCGCACCGCCGGATGGCGGGTGCTGAAGGTGATGTAGTAGTGATGCGGGGCGCCGATCCCGCCGGCGGCGAGGTCGCCCAGGATCTTGCGCACTACGCCGCGCAGGGCGTCTTCGACCAGTCGTCCGTATTCGACACGTCCGCGGCGCATGCCCGTTCTTTTCGCTCTTGGTCGTTCACAGTGGCCTGCAGGTTCCAGGCATGAAAGTGGAGGGCTTCTGTTGCCCGGCGCCCTCCGAGCCGCGCCACGGGCGGATGAGGCCCGTGGACTTGGTGGAGGAGTTCTGTTGCCCGGCCTCCTCCAGCCGCGCTTACCCAATGGTTAGGCAGCGAGAGCCATACGGTTGTCGTTGGCACTTGTAAGGTCGGCCCGATAACGGCGGTACCATACCGGGCGAAACCTGCCCCTTTACCGCGCGACGTCGAACCTGTTTCGCCCCCGCGGATCGGGGATGTTGGTGGAGGCGCCGGGTACTGCCCCCGGGTCCGCCGCGCCTATTCCGGGCAGGGTTTATCGCCATAGTCGGCCGTCACCGACGTCCCTAATATAGTCCCTTGCCAAAACTCGGCAATGGGGCGACGAACGGCTCGCCCGGACGTTGCCCGCAACGGCAGGTCCGACATCCTCGTGAGCGAAACCAGTCGACGGATCCCGCCCATGACCCTGACCCGTGAGCAGGAACACGAAATCGAAGCGCTGAGGGCCACCCGGCACGAGACCAAACGGGCCACGGTGCCCGCTCTGGAGGAGATCCTCTACCGGCCGCTGACGGTGCTCGACCACGGGTTCGTGCGGGTGATCGACTACATGGGCGACGACGCCGCCATCGTGCAGGCGGCGCGGGTCTCCTACGGCCAGGGGACGAAGCGGGTGAGCTCGGATCGCGGGCTCATCAACTATCTGATGCGCAATCGCCATACGAGCCCCTTCGAGATGTGCGAGATCAAGCTCCACATCAAGCTGCCGATCTTCGTCGCCCGCCAGTGGATCCGCCATCGTACCGCCAACGTCAACGAGTATTCGGCACGCTATTCGGTGCTGGATCGGGAGTTCTACATTCCCGACGAGGAGTTCCTGCGGCTGCAGAAGCTCGAGCGTCGGACCGCGCCGGCCCAGCTCGATCTGCTCGGCGAGAGGGAGCGACCCCGGCCGGCGGCGACGGCAGCCCAGTCGCAGACCAACAAGCAGGGTCGGGAGGGGGTGCTGGACGCCGATGCGGCGGCCGCCGTCATTCGCGAGATCCGCCGTGTCTCGGCGACCGCCTTCACCGTGTACGACAAGCTCCTGGGCGATACCGAGCATCCGGGTATCGCGCGCGAACTCGCCCGCATCGTGTTGCCGCTGTCCACCTACACCCAGTGGTACTGGAAGATCGATCTGCACAATCTCCTGCATTTCATCGCCCTTCGTGCCGATCCCCACGCCCAGTACGAGATCCGGGCCTATGCCGAGCTGCTGCTGGGCATCGTCCGGCGCTGGGTGCCGCTGACCGCGGCCGCCTTCGAGGAATACCGCATCGAGGGGGCGACCCTGTCGGGGACCGCGCTCGAGGTGATCCGCCGCCTGCTCCGGGGCGAGGAGGTCGACCGGGAGACGAGCGGCCTGTCGGCCCGCGAGTGGCGGGAACTGCAGGCGCTGCTGGGACGGGAGTGACCCGTCAGCCGAAGCGTGGCGTCTTGCCGCTGCAGAAGATCACGAGGACGACGAGGATCACGAAGGTCAGCAGCAGCGACAGCCAGAAGGTCGCGGCGAAGCCGAACAGGAGGGCGGCGACCACCTGGAAGAGGACGAGCGCCAGGGCGAACCACCCGAACGGGCCGAAACCTTCGTCATGCTCCATCACGGTCCTGTCCTCCTCGGCTGCGGGTCTCCGGTGCGAATAGGCGATTCGGCGTCGCAGACAAGGGGGCCATTTGTCTCAGCCGATGTGTTAATCCTGCCACAGCCGGTGGGAATGGGCGGCCTCGGGTCGCTCGCCGCTAAACCAAACCTTTCCAGAGTGCCACTATGGGCTCGACCCTAGGCTCGTCCGCGAATTTGCTCGCACACACGATCGGAGAAACAACGATGCGCCTGAGAATCGGCTTTCTTATGGGCGCGGGCCTGTTCACCCTTTCGGCCTGCGCCGGAGGCCCGCAGTTCACCTCCCTTCCCGCGAATCTCGCGAAGTCGTTCGAGGCCGAGCGGACGGTCGCCGAGGCGCGCTCGGTACAGGCGCCGGCCGACCCCTACGGCGCCACCCTCTATGCCGAGTATCTCCGCTATGCGGAGTACGAATACGGCCCGATGATGGACAATCCGGACGCCATTTTCCACGCCCGTCGGGCGATCGCCGTCGCCAATGGCGAGACGGTGACGCCGCAGGCGGTGACCGACCGGCTGCTGCCGGCGGAGAAGGCCGATGTGTTGGCCGCCGCGCGTCGGCGTCTCGACGCCGTGCTCCAGGGCGGCGGTCCGCAGAAGGCGCCCGAGGCCACCGCCCGGGCGGTGGCGGCCTACGACTGCTGGCTGGAGCAGCAGGAAGAGAACATCCAGCCGGACGACATCGCGTCCTGCCGGCAGACCTTCCTCGAGAATCTCGAGGCCGCGGAAGCGGCGATCCAGCCGCCGATGCCGCCGACCATCACCCTCGCCGCCGACGTGCTGTTCGATTTCGACAAGGCGGTGATCAAGGACGCCTTCAAGCCCGAGCTCGACCGGATCGCCGAGCTGCTGCAGAAGAATCCCGACGTCCGGGTGTTCGTCGACGGTTACACCGACACCATGGGCCCGGCCGAATACAACATGGATCTGTCGAAGCGGCGGGCGCAGGCGGTCGCCGATTATCTCGTCGGTCGCGGCATCGCTCGCGATCGGATCACGGTCCGCGCCTTCGGCGAGACGGAGCTCGCCGTGCCGACGCCGGACGAGACGGCCGAACCGCGCAACCGGCGCGTCGAGATCCGCAAGCGCTGAGCGCTCCGGAACCGGTGAACGGGGAGACCGCGTGGCCCGGCCACGCGGTCTTCGCCTTTCACAGCCCGGGTCAGAGCCCCGAGAAGCGGGCGAGCAGGCTCGCGAGCCACAGCGCGACGGCGCAGACGAAGCTCGCTTCCGCGTAGCGGCGGAAGGTCGCCTGCAGCACCTCGGTGACGATCCGCTGGGCCTGTTCGGCGGGGAGGTCCGGCGGCGGCTCCAGGAGCAGCCACAGTTCGGTGCGCTTATAGGGCCGGTTCGGTGCCCGGTAGGCCTTGATCATCAGCACCGCCCACATGACGAGGGTGAGGACCGCGCCGCTGCGCAGGGCGAGGAGCGGATCGGCCGAAAGGCCGGCCATGGTCAGCAGGATCGCCAGGGCGCCGAAGCCCACGGCGCGACGAACGGAAAGATCGGCCGCCTGCTCGATACGGTTCACGATCCGGACGCGCTAGCCTCGTTAGCCGGTACCCGCCATCGATGCCGGCAGGACCGGCGCCAGTCCCATCCTGAACAATAGCACCCAGTAGGCCAGCCGCACCAGATAGAGCCAGAACACGGCCACGAGAGGCATCAGCGAATCGGGCACGAATCGGGGCGTGATCCAGCTCGTGGCCCGCAGGGCGGGGTCGGTGATCCGGCGGAAGAAGCGCCAGATGTAGTTGTCCCAGTCCGCGGGCACGAAGAAGCCCAGGACGAAGCGGCCGAGCATGGTGTAGATCACGGCCGCGATCAGATAGTTGGGGATGTGGAAATACCAGTACTGCAGGAAGTAGCCCATCGGTCGCCCATCTCGCTGCGGTCCGCACGGCAGCGGGGCGGAGCATGCGCCCCGCCCCGCCGGTCTTGGGCCCGTCGGCCGGAGTCTACTCGGCCTTGCGCGCGTCTTCCATCAGCACCTCACCGCGCGGGATGCGCAGAGCCTCGACGAACTCCTGCATTTCCCGCGAGGGTTCGGGGGTCAGCTTGCTGACCACCCAGGTGACCAGGAAGGCCGTCGGCATGCCGAACAGCGCCGCCGAAATGTTGTTGACGCCGAACCACTTCGGCATGCCGTAGAAGCGGGTGGCGACGATGTAGAACAGGGCCACGCCGAAGCCCGCGAGCATGCCGGCGATGGCTCCCTGGCTGTTGCAGCGCTTCCACAGGACCCCGAGCACGAGAGCCGGGAACAGACCGGACGCCGCCAGGGAGAAGGCCCAGGCGACGAAGGTGAGGATCCCGGCCGGGGCGGCGATCGCCAGATAGGCGCCCAGCAGGGCGACCGCGATCAGCAGCACCCGGGCCACGGTCAGCCGCCGCCGGGCGGAGGCCGTGTGGTCGATCATCTTGTAGTAGATGTCGTGGCTGAGGGCGTTGGCCATCGCCAGCAGCAGTCCGTCCGCCGTCGACAGGGCGGCGGCGAGACCACCGGCGGCGACGAGGCCGGCGATCACGTAGGGCAGGCCGGCGATTTCCGGCGTGGCGATGACGACGACATCCTTGTGGATCCCGAAGTTGGCGTAGTTCAGGGTCTCGACGCCGGCCGCCTGACAGGCCTTGAAGAGGGCGTCGGCCGAGGCCGCCGCCTCGCCGCAGACGGTCACCAGCCCGATCTTGCCGTAGAGGAACACCCATGCCGGGAGCTGCTGCACCGCTTCCAGGGTCGAGATGTCCTTGCCCAGCACGTTCTCGAAGATCTCGAGCTTGGCGAAGGCCGCATAGGCGGGAGCGGTGAAGTAGAGGATGAAGATGAACAGCAGCGCCCAGCCCACGGACTTGCGCGCTTCGCGCACCGAGGGGGTGGTGAAGAAGCGCATGATGACGTGGGGCAGGGACGCGGTGCCGATCATCAGCGACAGGATCAGGGCGAAGAAGTTGAGGGGATCGTAGTTGGTGAAGGGCGCGACATGGGCCTTCACCCCCTCGAGATAGCCGCCCGGCCCACCGAACTGCTGTTCGAGTTCGGTGATCCGCTGGAGCACCTGACCGTACATCAGCTCGGGGACCGGCACTCCGGTGACCTGCGCCGACAGGAGGATGACCGGGATCAGATAGGCGATGATGAGGACGATGTACTGGGCCACCTGGGTCCAGGTCACCGCCCGCATGCCGCCCAGCATGGAGCAGACCAGAATGCCCACCAGACCGACGAAGATGCCCGCTTCCTTGGGGATGTCGAGGAGCCGCGAGGCGATCACTCCGGTGCCGGTGAGCTGCCCCATCAGGTAGACCAGCGAGGTGGTGAAGAGGATGATCACGCCGATGAAGCGGGCGGTGTTGCCGCCGTAGCGGGCGGCCAGGAAGTCCGGCACCGTGTAGGCACCGAATTTCCGTAGGTAGGGTGCGATGAGCACCGCCACCAGCACGTAGCCGCCGGTCCAGCCGAGGACGAAGGCGAGACCGTCGTAGCCCAGCGCGTAGAGCGACCCGGCCATGCCGATGAAGGAGGCCGCCGACATCCAGTCGGCCGCGGTCGCCATGCCGTTGTAGAAGGCCGGCACCCGGCGTCCGGCGACGTAGTATTCGGAAACGACGGTGGTGCGCGACAGGATGCCGATACCGGCGTAGACACCGATCGTCAGGAAGACGAACAGGTAGCCGATCACGCGGTTGGGAACCCCGAGCTGCTCGAGGATCGCGAGGACGATCACGAAGCCCAGGAAGGCACCCGTGTAGATCCCGTAGATCCGCCCGAGGTTGGCGATGAAGGCGTCTTTCTGCTGCATGGTTCGCCCCCCCGATATCAGTCTTCGGCGACGCCGAATTCTTCGTCGATCTTGTTCTGGCGATGGGCGTACCAGAAGATGATGGCGACGAACGCGATCAGCGAGCCCTGCGCGGCCATGTAGAAGCCGAGCGGGAACCCGAGGAAGGTGATCTGGTTGAGGGCGACGACGAAGAAGTGGACGAAGAAACCGAAGAAGAACCAGAGCACCAGAACGGTGATCATCAGATTGCGTGATCGGGCCCAGTACTCGGCCATCTGACCAGGAGAAGGCATGTCGGGCAACTCCCCTTCGTTGGCGGATCCGTTCTACCGCCCGCCCGGGCTCGCCCCGGGCGGCCTCCCTTCGATGTGCCGAATGCCCGATCCTGGGTCAGGCATCGGCACTGTCGTCCTTATGCCATCCTGTGGTGCGACGGTCGTCCGTTCTGCGGCAATCTGTCATCCCGAAGCGGTCGGGATATGGTCGGTGACAAAACGTCGCATCATGTTCCCGTGGGGAAGCCGGCGGCTGTAGCGAGGGAGCACGATGTTCAGGAAGCTGTTCGCCTCCGTATTCCGTGGGCCGCGCCCCCGGGTCGCGTCGCTGGGGGGGCTCGCCGAGGTCATGGCCGCCCATACGGCCTTCGTTTCCCAGAAGGTGACCCTGGATTACTGTCGCGCCCGCGCCGCCATGCACTGGCAGAAGCTGCTCGCCGAAAAGCCGTTCCTGGATGCGCTCGAGTTCTGCCGCTGGGAGGCCTATGCGGCGGTGCTCGGTGATGTGGCGGAATTGATCCAGATCTATCTGCGGCGTGCCGGGGCGCCGGAGCCGCCGCTGCCCGAGGCACTCACCGACTGCGCCCGCGCCGCGCTGGTGCGCCATCCGGTGCCCGCCCATCGCGAGAGCTGGGAGGATGTGCTCGAAGGGCTGCTGCCGCGGCTGCAGCGGGCCAATCTGGCGGCTCCGCGGCCGGTCCATCTGGTGGGCACGGTCTCGGCCGGGCGGGTGTTCGAGGTGCTGCCGATCCACAGTTCGGTCCGCCGTCACGACCGCGAGGTGGTCAGCAACAACCTGCGGTTCCTCCTGGTGCGTTTCTACAGCGATCTCGAGCGGGAGGTCGATGCGGCGGCGATCGCCGCCGCCCTCGCCGAGGGAGCCGTAGCGCGCCCCGGCGGCTAGATGCCGGCTTCGGGTGCGGGTGCTCGCGGGACCGTGAATGGACAAGCCCCGGGGCCGGTCGAAGGTGAAGATGCGGATCTCGGCAGGGAGATGGCGGATGTTGCTGCGTGTGCGGCGGGGGTGGGAGATTCCCGAATCCGGGGTGACCCCCGAATCGGTCTTCTGGAACCGGCGTCGTCTGCTCGGCGCCATGGGCACGATGCCGGCGCTGGCCGCCTCCCCGGCGCTCGCCATGAGCGTGCGGCGCGCGGTTCCGGCGGCGACGGACGGGGATTTCGCAGCCGATCTCTATCCGGCGCCACGCAATCCCCGCTACGAGGTGAATCGCCCGCTCACCGACCCCGAGCTCGCCACCGGCTACAACAATTTCTACGAATTCGGTTCCTACAAGCAGATCGCGAAAGCCGCCCGGGCCCTCGAGCTCCGTCCCTGGACGGTGACCATCGACGGGCTGGTGGAACGGGAGCGGACCCTCGATGCCGAGGAGCTGATCCGCCGGATGCCGCTCGAGGAACGCGTCTACCGGCTGCGCTGCGTCGAGGCCTGGTCGATCGTGGTCCCCTGGACCGGCTTCCCGCTGCGGGAGCTGGTCGCCTTCGCCCGGCCGCTCTCCGCCGCCCGGTATCTGCGCATGGAGACCTTCCTCGATCCGGAGATGGCGCCCGGTCAGCGCGCCTCCTGGTATCCCTGGCCCTATGTCGAAGGGCTGACGATGGCCGAGGCCACCCACGAGCTCGCCTTCGTCGCCACCGGGATCTACGGTCGGCCGCTGCCGAAGCAGAACGGGGCGCCGTTGCGCCTCGCGGTACCTTGGAAGTACGGCTTCAAATCGATCAAATCGATCGTCCGCTTCACCTTCACCGCGGAGCGGCCGGAGACCTTCTGGTCGCTGATCGCGCCCCACGAGTACGGGTTCTGGGCCAATGTCAATCCCGAGGTGCCGCATCCGCGCTGGAGCCAGGCCGAGGAGCGGCCGCTCGGGGAGCCGGGCCGGATACCGACCCGGCTCTACAACGGTTATGCCGAGTTCGTTGCCGATCTCTATGCGGGGCTCGCGGACGAACCGCTGTTCATGTGATCGTCCTGCGGGCACGGGAAGCGCGAGAAATGGCCCATCATGCCCACGCAGCGGTTGCTTTAGCATTGCCTGACATGTTTCCCCCGTGATCACAGACGCTTGACGCGCGGGGACGTCCGGCTCAAACTCCCAGCCGCGAAAAAAGAGCCGGGTCCGAGGACCCGGCCAAGTAGATCAGGGAGGCTAAACGTCTGGGAGTGAGGCAGACCCGGCGGGTCTCCCTCGCCCCGGACCTTGCGTCCGGGGGATCGCCGGCCGAGCCGGCGACGGGCAGAACGGCCCAGAGCCACCGTCCTGCTGCACCGCAATAAATAGTACGAAACCCGATGGATGGCCAGAGGTATCGCCTAAACTTTTACGCATGCCTCGCATGCAGGAATGTCGCAGCTACCACACCGGCTGCTCGGCCACCTTCTCCAGCAGGAAATCCCGGAACACCGACACCCGCTTGCTGGCCCGCAGCTCCGAGGGATAGACGAAATAGGCGGTGAAACTCGGACCTTCCAGATCCGGCAGCAGGCGCCGCAGGCGGGCGCTGGAGCTCGCCAGATAGTCGGGCAGGGAGGCGAGGCCGACGCCGCGTTCGGCCGCCCGCAGCATGCCGTAGACGTTGTTGATCTTGACCGTCGCCCGGCGCGGCGGCAGCTCGTCGCGGCTGGCGCGTCCGGCCTGCAGGATCCAGTTGAGGCTGGCCACCGGCGGCTGCCATTCGTCACCGTAGGCGATCAACCGGTGATGGTCGAGATCCCTGGCGTCGCGTGGCTCGCCGTATTTCTCAAGATACTCGACGGCCCCGTAGATGTGGGTGTGGACGGTCATCAGCCGCCGCTGCACGAGATCCGGATGACGCGGGCGATGCAACCGGATGGCCACGTCCGCCTCGCGCATCACCAGATCGAGGTCGGTGTCGGTGACCACCAGGCTCAGGGTGATCTCCGGATAGCGCTCGCAGAATTCGGCGAGATGCGAGGCCAGCCAGACGGTGCCGAGACCGACCGTGGTGTTGACCCGCAGATGACCGACCGGCTTGTCCCGGCTCTCGCCGATGGCGGTCTCCACACCGGCCATGCGCCGGGCCACCTCGCGGGCGGTCTCCAGCAGCAGTTCCCCCTGCTCGGTCAGCACCAGGCCGCGGGCATGGCGATGGAAGAGGGTGACCCCGAGGTCCTCCTCGAGGGCGCCGATCTGGCGGCTGATGGCGGACTGGCTGAGACCCAGCCGTTCCGCCGCGCGGGTGAAGCTCCCGGCCTCGGCGACCGCCAGGAAAACGCGCACCCGATCCCAGTCCAGCATGAACGATCCCTTCGCCTCCCGTGATCGGGAGGAATCTAGCCGGGATGGTCGAGTCCGGCCAGATAGCGCTCCGCCTCGAGGGCCGCCATGCAGCCGGTGCCGGCGGCGGTCACCGCCTGGCGGAAGATCTTGTCCTGCACGTCACCGGCGGCGAACACGCCGGGGACGCTGGTCCGGGTGCTGTCGGGCGCGGTGACGATGTAGCCCTCGGCGTCCATCTCCAGTTGGCCGCGGAAGAGCCCGGTCGCCGGATCGTGGCCGATGGCGACGAACACGCCCTCGACCGCCAACTCCGACAATGTTCCGGTCTCGACGTTCCTGACCCGCAGCCCGGTCACCCGGAGCGGATCCTCCTCGCCGAGGATCTCGTCCACCACGTGATTCCACAGCACCCGCACCTTGGGCTGGGCGAAGAGCCGTTCCTGCAGGATCCGCTCGGCCCGCAGCCGGTCGCGGCGGTGGACGAGGGTCACGCTGCGGCACATGTTGGCGAGATAGAGGGCTTCCTCGACCGCGGTGTTGCCGCCGCCGATCACCGCCACGTCCTTGCCGCGGAAGAAGAAGCCGTCGCAGGTGGCGCAGGCCGAGACGCCGTGCCCCTGGAACTTGCGTTCGCTGTCGAGCCCCAGCCAGCGGGCCACCGCACCGGTGGCGATCACCAGGCTGTCGCAGGTGACGGCGAGGCCACCGTCGGTTTCGGCGAGCATCGGCCGCGCGACGAGATCCACCCGGGTGACGAGGTCGAACATCAGCTCGGCGCCGCAGTTTTCCGCCTGTTTCGCCATCTGTTCCATCAGCCACGGTCCCTGCACCGGTTCGGCGAAGCCCGGATAGTTCTCGACCTCGGTGGTGATGGTGAGCTGGCCGCCGGGCTGCAGGCCCTGGATCATCAGCGGCCCGAGACCGGCGCGGGCGGCGTAGATGGCCGCGGCGCAGCCGGCCGGGCCGGAGCCGATGATCAGCATCCTGACGTGGCGTGTCGTCGCCATGCTTTCCCGCTACCTCCCGGATGGTTGATGGGCGCCGCGTTTTCTCCCCGGGTCAGCCGTAGCGCACCGCGAGGATCTCGAAATAGCGCATCCCGCGCGGCGTGCTGACCTCGACGTGATCGCCGGCTTCCTTGCCGATCAGCGCCTTGGCCAGCGGCGAGCTGATCGACAGCAGCCCGTTCTGGATGTCGGCCTCCTCCGGGCCGACGATACGATAGACGAGCTCTTCCTCGGTCTCCTCGTCCACCAGCCGCACCTCGGCCCCGAACATGATCTTGCTGCCCGACAGGCTCTTGACGTCGATCACCTCGGCCCGCGACAGCTTGTCCTCGAGCTCCATCACCCGCCCCTCGATGAAACTCTGACGTTCCCGGGCGGCGTGATACTCGGCGTTCTCGGACAGGTCGCCGTGCTCGCGGGCGGTGGCGATGGCCTTGATCACCGCCGGCCGCTCCTCGTTCTTGAGGCGTTTGAGCTCGGCCGCGAGCCGCGCGTAACCTTCCGGAGTCATCGGGATCCTGTTCGCCATGACCGGCAATGTCCTAACGCTGCTGACGGAAAAGCCTTCGGGGGAGAAGCGGTCGGCGGGACGCGCCGCTCACGACTTTATCGTCTCCAAGTAGGATTGCAACGGCGCCACGTCGAGTTCGCCGGCCCGCAGCCGGCGCAGCGCGTGGACCACCGCCCGGGCGGCGGCGATCGTCGTGTAGTAGGGCACCCGCGACAGCAATGCCGTCCGCCGCAGGCTGTAGCTGTCCTTCACCGCCTGCTGCCCGTGGGTGGTGTTGATGACCAGCGCGATCTCGCCGTCCTTGATGAGATCGACGATGTGGGGGCGCCCCTCGTAGACTTTGTTGACCGGCGTCACCTCGAGGCCGGCGGTGGCGAGCGCCGCCGCGGTGCCCCGGGTGGCGACCAGCGCGTAGCCGAGGCCGGCGAGATCGCGGGCGATCGCCACCAGCGCCTCCTTGTCGGCATCCCGCACCGAGACGAAGACCCGCCCGGCGCGCGGCAGATCGTTGCCGGCGGCGATCTGCGATTTCAGGAAGGCGGTGCCGAAATCGCGGTCGAGTCCCATCACCTCGCCGGTCGATTTCATCTCCGGGCCGAGCAGCAGATCGACGCCGGGAAAGCGGGCGAAGGGGAAGACCGCTTCCTTGACCGCGACATGGCCGAGCTCCCGGGGCTGGAGGCCGAACCCGGCGAGCCGCTCGCCGGCCATCACCCGGGCGGCGATCTTGGCGATCGGGGCGCCGATCGCCTTGGCGACGAAGGGGACCGTGCGGCTCGCCCGCGGATTGACCTCGAGCACGTAGACGGTGCCGTCCTTGATCGCCATCTGCACGTTCATCAGGCCGCGCACCTCGAGCGCCCGGGCGAGGGCCTCGGCCTGGCGGCGGATCTCGGCGACGGTCGCGGGATCGAGGGAGTGCGGGGGAATCGCGCAGGCGCTGTCGCCGGAATGGATGCCGGCCTCCTCGATGTGTTCGAGGATTCCGGCGACGAACACCCGCTCGGGGTCGGCGACGACATCGACGTCCACCTCGACGGCGTCCTCGAGATAGCGGTCGAGCAGCACCGGTCCGAGTTCGGAAGCCCGCGAGGCCTCGGCGAAGAAGCCCTCGAGCTCGGCCCGCGAATAGGCGATGCGCATCGCCCGTCCGCCCAGCACGTAGGACGGACGGATCATCACCGGCAGGCCGATCCGGTCGACCTTGGCGAGTGCCTCATCGAGGCTTGTGCAGATGTCGTTTTCCGGCTGGCGGAGGTCGAGGCGGCGCAGCAGCTTCTGGAAACGGTCGCGATCCTCGGCGAGATCGATGGCATCGACCGCGGTCCCGAGGACCGGGACGCCGGCCCGTTCGAGATCGTGGGAGAGCTTGAGAGGGGTCTGGCCGCCGAGCTGGACGATGACCCCGAGAAGCTCGCCGCGACTGGCCTCCACCCGGCAGATCTCCAGCACGTCCTCGCTGGTCAGCGGCTCGAAATAGAGCCGGTCGGAGGTATCCGGATCGGTCGAGACGGTCTCCGGGTTGCAGTTCACCATGACGGTCTCGATGCCGGCGTCGCGCAACCCGAAGGCGGCGTGAACGCAGCAGTAGTCGAACTCGATACCCTGACCGATGCGGTTGGGACCGCCACCGAGGATGATCACCTTGCGGCGGTCGCTGGGGGCGCTTTCGTCTTCGGCGGGTTCGTCCGCCGCCGGCCGGGGTTCGTAGCTGCTGTACATGTAGGGCGTGCGGGCCTCGAACTCGGCGGCGCAGGTGTCGACCCGCTTGAATACCGGCTGTACCCCGAGTTGCCGCCGCAGGGCGCGCACCTCGCGCTCGTCGATACCGGCGAGGCGGGCGAGGCGGGCATCGGAAAAGCCGTCGCTCTTGAGCGCCAGCAGACTTTCGGCGTCGCGCGGCAGCCCGTGCCGGCGGACCGCCTCCTCGGTCTCGACCAGCTCACGGATCTGCCCGAGGAACCAGGGATCGAAGCGGCAGGCGCGGTGAACCTCCTCGAGGCCGAGGCCGAGACGGAAGGCCTGGGCCACGACCCGGATCCGGTCCGGGGTCGGCCGGGCGAGGGCGGCGAGGATCGCCTCCCGGTCCACCGTTCCTGCGCCACTTCCCGGGATCGCGATCTCGTCGAGCCCGGCGAGGCCCGTCTCCAGCGAGCGCAGGGCCTTCTGCAGCGCCTCCTTGAAGCTGCGGCCGATGGCCATCGCCTCGCCGACCGATTTCATCGAGGTGGTGAGGACGGGTTCGGTTTCCGGGAACTTCTCGAAGGCGAAGCGCGGCGCCTTGACCACCACGTAGTCGATGCTCGGCTCGAAGGAGGCCGGGGTCACCCCGGTGATGTCGTTCTGGATCTCGTCGAGGGTGTAGCCGACGGCGAGCCGGGCGGCGACCTTGGCGATGGGAAAGCCGGTCGCCTTCGAGGCCAGGGCCGAGGAGCGCGAGACCCGGGGGTTCATCTCGATGATCACCATCCGCCCGGACGCCGGGTCGAGGGCGAACTGGACGTTGGAGCCGCCGGTATCGACGCCGATCTCGCGCAGGACCGCGAGAGAGGCGTCCCGCATGCGCTGATATTCCTTGTCGGTCAGGGTCAGCGCCGGGGCGACGGTGACCGAATCGCCGGTGTGGATGCCCATCGGATCGAGGTTCTCGATGGAGCAGACGATGATGCAGTTGTCCGCCCGGTCGCGGACCACCTCCATCTCGTACTCCTTCCAGCCGAGGACCGATTCCTCGACCAGGATCTCACCGATCGGCGAGGCCTCCAGACCGGCCGTCGCCAGCCGTTCGAACTCCTCCCGGTTGTAGGCGATGCCGCCGCCGGTGCCACCTAGAGTGTAGGAGGGGCGGATGATCGCGGGCAGCCCGACGAGGGCGATGCCGTCGCGTGCCTCCGCGAGGCTGCGGGCGACCACGCTCTTCGGCATGTCGAGGCCGATGCGGCTCATCGCCGCCCGGAACTTCTCCCGGTCCTCGGCCTTCTCGATGGCCTCCAGGGAGGCCCCGATCAGCCGACAGCCGTACCGTTCGAGAACCCCGCCGGTAGCCAGCTCGCGGGCGACGTTGAGGGCGGTCTGACCGCCCATCGTCGGCAGCAGCGCGTCGGGCCGCTCGCGGGCGACGATCTTGGCCACCATCTCCGCGGTGATGGGCTCGATGTAGGTGGCATCGGCCACCTCCGGATCGGTCATGATGGTGGCGGGATTGGAGTTGACGAGCAGGACCCGGTAGCCCTCCGCCTTCAGCGCCTTGCAGGCCTGGGTTCCGGAATAGTCGAACTCGCAGGCCTGGCCGATGACGATCGGCCCGGCGCCGATCACCAGGATGGAACGGATGTCGGTGCGTCTGGGCATCGGTTTCAGGTCGCGGACTGGCGGACGGTGTCGAGGAAGCGGCGGAAGAGGTAGTGGCTGTCCATCGGTCCCGGCGAGGCTTCGGGATGGTACTGGACCGAGAACACCGGTCGTCCCCGCAGGCGCAGACCCTGGATGGTCCCGTCGAAGAGGGATCGGTGGGTGACCTCGATCTCCGGCGGCAGGCCTTCGTCGGCCACCGCGAAACCGTGGTTCTGACTGGTGATCTCGACCTTCCCGGTGGTCAGGTCCCGGACCGGATGATTGGCGCCGTGATGGCCGAAGGGCATCTTGATGGTGCGGGCGCCGAGGGCGATCCCCAGCATCTGATGCCCGAGGCAGATGCCGAACAGCGGCACGCCCGCCGCCACGAGCCGGCGGATCTCGGGCACCGCGTATTCCCCGGTCGCCGCCGGATCGCCCGGACCGTTGGACAGCACCACCCCGTCGGGGGCCAGATCCAGCACCTCCTCGGCGGTACTGGTGGCCGGCACCACCGTGACCCGGAAACCGGTCGCCACCAGCGACCGCAGGATGTTGCGCTTGACCCCGTAGTCGACGACCACGGCGTGCGGCCCCTCGCCGGCCACTTCCCGATAGCCCTCGGGCCATCGCCAGCGGCTCTCCCGCCACTCGTAGCGCTGGCGGCAGCTCACCTCGCGGGCCAGATCCATGCCCAGCAGTCCGGGCCAGGCGGCCGCTTCGGCGGCCAGGGCGGCGATGTCGGGCTCCCCGTCGGGGCGGTATTCGATGGCCGCGTTCTGCGCCCCGCGGTCGCGCAGGATGCGGGTCAGACGGCGGGTGTCGACGCCGGTGATGGCGGTCACCCCGTGGCGGTCGAGCCAGTCCTCGAGGGTCGTTCGGGCCCGCCAGTTGGAAGGTGAGGGCAGGGGCGCGCGGGTGACCATCCCCCGCGCCACCGGCTCCCCCGCCTCCACGTCCTCCGGGTTGGCGCCGACGATGCCGATGTGGGGAAAGGTGAAGGTGACGATCTGCCCGGCGTAGGAGGGATCGGTGAGGATTTCCTGATAGCCGGTCATCGCCGTGTTGAACACGAGCTCGCCCACCCGCCGGCCGACGGCTCCGGCACCGAAACCGCGGAAAACCGTGCCGTCCTGCAGCACGAGCGCGGCGTCGGGACGGCGCTTTCCGGGATGAGACATGACGGGATGTTTCCGATGGCGCAGCACGAAGATCGCGGCGGGGCCGCCCCCCGTCGTCGATCGGCGGGCTTTTACCATGCTCCCTTTCCGCGTCAAGGCGGAGGTCCGGCGCAGATGGCTCTTGCGCGGCGCGCCCCGAGAGACGATCTTGTGCGCCGATCGGCGGGCCGGAGGTCGGCGCCGCCGACGGATCGACATCAGCTCGAGGTGTGCCGTGCTGCGTGAACGGCTGCAGGCGGCTTTGAAGGAAGCCGGCGAAAAGGGGGACGGCCGCGCGGCGGCGACCCTGAGACTGGTCCTCGCGGCCCTCGACGAACGCGACCGCAGCGCCCGCGAGGAGGGCGGCCGGGAAGCCGTCGACGACGAGGCCATCGTCGCCATGCTGCGGGAGATGATCGAGCAGCGGCGGGCGGAGATCGCCCGCTGCGAGGCCTGCGCGCGGCTCGAGGAAGCCGAGCGGGAGGCCGAGGAAATCGCGGTGCTCGAGCGGTTCCTGCCGCCGCAGATGAGCGAGGAGGAGATCGCCCGCGCGGTCGAGGCGACGATCGACGAGCTCGACGCCCACTCGCTCAAGGATACCGGCAAGGTGATCGCCGCACTCAAATCACGGTTCGACGGCCACATGGATCTCGGGCGCGCCAAGCGGATGGTGTGCGAGCGGCTCGACTGCGGCTGCCGGCAGGCTTCCGCCGAGCGATCCTAGGCGGACGCGGCCCCGTTCCGGAGCGAGGAGGCGGCGTGGTCCAGAGAGGCGACGGATCCTTGGAGGACTTCAAGGCCCGTCTGCCGCTCGGAGAAATCGTCGCGCGCCACGTCCGGCTCACCCGCCGGGGGCGCGAGCTCGTGGGTCTCTGCCCGTTCCACCAGGAAAAGACGCCGTCGTTCACGGTGGTCGAGGACAAGGGCTTCTATCACTGTTTCGGCTGCGGTGCCCACGGCACCGCCGTCGATTTCGTGATGAATCTCGAGGGGGTGGGCTTTTCCGAGGCGATCTCGCGACTGGCGGAGATGACCGGCATCCCGCCGCCGGCGCGATCCGCGCCGTCCGAGCCGCCGCCCGATCCCGGCCTCATCGAGGCTTGTGCGGCGGCGCTGCGCTACTTCCGGCGGGCGCTCGCGGCCCCGGACGCGGCGCCGGCGCGGGCCTATCTCGAGAAGCGCGGCATCCGGCCGGAGACGGTCCGGCGGTTCGAGCTCGGTTACGCGCCGCCGGGGCGCGAGGGCCTCAAGCGGGCGCTGATCGCCGAGGGGTTCCGCGAGGCGCTGCTGCTCGAGGCGGGTCTGGTGGCGAGGCGCGGGGAAACCGGCGAGACCTTCGACCGTTTCCGTCATCGGCTCGTCTTTCCGATCCACGATGGCCGCGGCCGGGTCGTGGGGTTCGGCGGCCGGGCCCTGGGCGAGGCGCGGGCCAAGTACCTGAACAGCCCGGAAACGCCGGTTTTCCGCAAGGGGCGGCTGCTGTTCAATCTCCATCGGGCGGCGCCGGCGGCCCGCCGCAGCGGCGAGCTGTTCGTGGTCGAGGGTTACACCGACGTGCTGGCCCTGGCCCAGCTCGACGCCCTGCAGGCGGTGGCGCCACTGGGTACCGCCCTCACCCCCGATCAGCTCCGTCTCCTCTGGCGGCTGGTGGACGAGCCCGTGCTCTGCTTCGACGGGGACGCGGCCGGGCGGCGGGCGGCCTGGCGTGCGGCGTTGCGGGCGCTGCCGCTGCTGGCACCGGGGAAATCCCTCCAGTTCGCCCTCCTGCCGGCTGGCGAGGACCCGGACAGTCTCGCCCGCGGGAGGGGCGCGGCGGCGCTCGAGCTCCTGCGCCGCGATCCACGGCCGCTCGTCGATCTCCTCTGGCAGTGCGAGCTCGAGGCGAACCCGCCGACCACGCCCGAACGCCGGGCGGCGCTGGGCCGCCGCATCCGCGGGCTGCTGCGGGAAATCGCCGATCCGGCGGTCCGCGAGCCCTACGCCGAGGAGTGGTACGCCCGGCTCCGCGCCCTCGGTCCCTCCGGGCCCCCGCGTGCCGGCGGTCGGGCACCGACCGTCGCCCGGCCTCTCGACCGGCGGCGCATCGAGGAGGAGATGCGGGCCTTCGAGCGCGAACTGCAGATCCGCCTGCTGCTGCCGGTGCTGGAGACGCCGGCGCTGCTGGTCGAGCAGGAGGAGGCCTTCGCGGCGATCGAACTTTCGGATTCCGAATGCGAGCGTTTGCGCCAGGAAATCCTTTGCTGGTACGCCGATGCACAATCTCTTGACGCCGTCGATCTGCGGAACCACTTGTCGAAATACGGCTTCGACGGACTGATCGAGGAGATGGTCGCGGGCGACCCGCGTCCGCGGATCGCCGCTTCGGCGGACGAGGATCTGTTGGCGGACTGGCGGGCGGTCTTGGCGCGCCTCGTACGAATCGCCGCGCAACGGCGTGAGGCCAGAATGATCGACGAGACATTGCGCAGCCGGGAGGGAGAACTGACCGCCGCCCGGCTGGCCGGTCTCGATCGGTTGCTCAATCCCGTACCGGAGGATGATCCTGATCGGGGCGACAGGGGTCCGCTGCCACCGCGGAAATAGCCGTTGCGGCGCGCGGCGGATGCTCATGCCACGGATGTCAGCATCGTTCCGGCCGTGATCGCGCGGCCGGACGCGATCGAGGAGGATGACTGCATGGCCAAGACGAAGCAGGCCCGGTCCAACGCATCGGCGGCGAGCAAGCGGAAAATGGCGGCCGGAGCCGAGGACGATGGCGCGCGTCTGCTGACCGCGGCCCCTGCCCTGAAACGGGTCCTGGCCCGGGCCAAGGAGCAGGGATCGATCGGTTACGACGAGCTCAATGCGGCCCTGCCGGCCGATGTGTCGGCGGAGCAGATGGACGAGCTGATCATCGGTCTCGAGGCCCGGGGCATCACCGTCGTGCGGGCCGAGGCCGACGGCGCCGCCGCGGCCGCCGAGCCGGCGGCCGCCCGGACCGCCGCCGCCGGCGAGACCACCGAGGAGGAGGCCGAGGGCGAGGTCGGCCGGGCCATCGAGGAGGAGGATCTGGGGCGGACCGACGATCCGGTGCGCATGTATCTGCGCGAGATGGGCACCATCGAGCTCCTCTCCCGCGAGGGCGAGATCGAGATCGCCAAGCGCATCGAGGCCGGCCGCAACATGGTACTGGAGGCCCTCTGCGAGAGCCCGCTCACGATGCGGGCGGTGATCGGCTGGCGGGACGCGATCCGCGACGGGCGGGTGCTGTTGCGGGACATCGTCGATCTCGATGCGACCTACGATGCCGGCCCCGGTGCCGAGAGTGCCAAGCCGGACGGCGCCGCGGAGGCCGCCGAGGGCGAGGGCGAAAGCGAGGATTTCGACGAGGACACCATGTCCCTCTCGGCGCTCGAGGCCCGTCTGCGGGACGGCGTGCTCGAGACGTTCGACCGGATCGCCGAGGCCTACGAGCGGCTGCGCGAGCTCCAGGACGAGCGGCTCGCGCTGATCCAGAGCAATCTCGAGGTCCCGGCCGAGCTCGAGGAGCGCTATCAGCAGGCCAAGAAGACGGTGGTCGAGCTGATGAAGCAGGTCCAGCTCAACCAGAACCGCGTCGAGGCGCTGGTCGAGCAGCTCTTCGACATGAACAAGATGCTGCAGAGCCTCGAAGGGCGCCTGTTCCGGCTCGCCCAGGGCTGTCGGATCTCCCGGGAGAGCTTTCTCCAGCACTATCTCGGGCAGGAGCTGGACCCCTCCTGGATCGACCGGGTGGCCGGTCTCGAGGAGCGCGGCTGGGCCGAGTTCGTCGACCGGCATCGCGAGGAGATCGAGGAGCTCCGCCAGGAGATCGCCGCCATCGCCGAGGAGATCGGGCTGCGGATCGGCGAATTCCGGCGCATCGTGCAGGTGGTGCAGAAGGGCGAGCGCGAGGCCGGACGGGCCAAGAAGGAGATGGTCGAGGCCAACCTCCGGCTGGTGATCTCGATCGCCAAGAAATACACCAATCGCGGGTTGCAGTTCCTCGACCTCATCCAGGAGGGCAACATCGGCCTGATGAAGGCGGTGGACAAGTTCGAGTACCGCCGCGGCTACAAGTTCTCCACCTATGCCACCTGGTGGATCCGCCAGGCGATCACCCGCTCGATCGCCGACCAGGCGCGCACCATCCGCATTCCGGTCCACATGATCGAGACCATCAACAAGCTGGTCCGCGCCTCCCGTCAGATCCTCCACGAATGCGGTCGCGAGCCGACGCCCGAGGAGCTCGCGCGCAAGCTCAACATGCCCCTCGACAAGGTGCGCAAGGTCCTGAAGATCGCCAAGGAGCCGATCTCCCTCGAAACCCCCATCGGCGACGAGGAGGATTCGCATCTCGGCGATTTCATCGAGGACAAGAACGCGGTCCAGCCGCTGGAGGCCGCCACCCTTTCCAATCTGCGCGAAGCGACGACCCGGGTGCTGGCCACCCTGACGCCGCGCGAGGAGCGGGTGCTCAGGATGCGCTTCGGCATCGGCATGAACACCGACCACACCCTTGAGGAGGTGGGCCAGCAGTTCAGCGTCACCCGCGAGCGGATCCGCCAGATCGAGGCCAAGGCGCTGCGCAAGCTCAAGCATCCTTCACGCTCGCGCAAGCTCCGCAGTTTTCTCGACACCTGAGCGAGCCGGCGGTGCGGCGCCGGACCCGGGCCCCTTGAGACCTCTCGGACGGCGACCTATAGCATCCGCGGGCCCGTAGCTCAGCGGTTAGAGCCGGCCGCTCATAACGGTCTGGTCGCAGGTTCGAATCCTGCCGGGCCCACCACCCGGGACGTTTTCTCCCGGGGAACGGACAGGTCTCTCAGGCGACGAACTCGAGCACGAGGCCGCGTCCGGCCGCCGGCGGCAGGGCGAAACCGTCGGCGATCCGCCGTACCGGAAACCCCCGCTCGCGCAGGAAGGACGCGGTCCGTTCGGGATCGGCGACCTCGAGCGAGGCCGCCACCAGCCGCGGATCGCCCGGCGGTGGGGCGTCGCCGAGCGTGGGATGGAGCAGGAGCGCATCCTCCGGCGGGGCGATCAGGATCGGTGCGCCGCCGGTCTGGAAGGTCGTGACCTGATCGGTCTCGCTGCGGGCGGCCCGGCCCAGCAGCCGTGTCAGCGCGCCGACCAGCGGTTCGGGGTCGGCGGCGAGGACGGTGCAGCTCCGCAGGGCTCTGGCACCGTTGGCATGCCGCAACCATTCGGGCCGGCGCAGGAGATGCGGTGTCAGGTGATGGCAGGCGAACAGGAGGAAACCGCCGAGCTCGCGGGAATCGGGCACGACGTTGCGAAAGCGCAGGGTGATCCCTTCCCCTTCCTCCAGCAGACGCGACAGATCGAGCGGTCCCTCGACGGCGATGCCGCTGGCCCGCCAGGCGGCGGCGGTGGCCTCCGGATCCCCGGTCGCGAGGGCGATCCCGAGCCCGCCTTCGCCCCGTTCGAGGCATGCGTCGAGGCGATGCCGCCCGGCGCCCGCCGCGACCCGCCCGAGAAGCTCGAGATAGCCGTCCTCGAACATCACGCAGTGATTGCCGGTGGGCCAGCCGTGATGGCGTCCCCGCGGCGTCACCGCGAATCCGAGCCGGCGGTAGTCGGCGGCCGCGGCCCCGAGATCGGCCACCGCCACCAGCAGGTGGTCGATGCCGCGAAGATGCCGGTCGAGTGCCATCGCGCCTCCTCTCCGTCGCCTCTCGTTCCCGCCGCCGCACCCTGCTAGGGTGGGGCCGGCCGAGCCTTCCGGCAAGTCTCGCGAGTGGGAGCCCGTCCATGCCCGTCGGCATCATCTGCGCGATCCCCCAGGAGCTCGCCGAGCTCGAAGCGGCGCTCGACGCCGAAACCATCGACCGGCGGGCCGGTCTCGATTTTCTCCAGGGCCGCCTCGAGGGGCGCGAGGTGGTGCTGGTGGGGGCCGGCATCGGCAAGGTCAACACGGCGATGGTGACGAGCCTGCTGATCGACCGGTTCGGCTGCGATCCGGTGATCTTCAGCGGTGTCGCCGGCGGTCTCGATCCCGCACTCGGCATCGGCGACGTGGTGATCGCCGACCGCACCCTCCAGCACGACGCCGGGGTGATCGAGGGAGAGCGGCTGACCACCTATCAGGCCGGCCACGTGCCCTTTTTCAACCCGACCGAGCGTCTCGGTCATCCGGTACCGGAGCCGCTGCTGCGGCGGGTACGGGAGGCTCTCGAAGGCTTCGTCCTGCCGCCGCTCTCGACCCGTGCCGGCGGCGCCGGCCGCCGGCCGCGGATCGTCTTCGGCACCATCCTCTCGGGCGATCAGTACATCCACTGCGAGGCCACCCGCGAGCGGCTGCACCGCGAGCTGGGCGGCCAGGCGGTGGAGATGGAGGGCGGGGCCCTCGGTCAGGTCTGCGAGGCCTTCGGCGTCGGCTGGCTCGACATCCGCGCCCTTTCCGATCTCGCCGGCGGCACCTCGCGCTTCGATTTCGCCGCCTTCGTCGAGGAGGTGGCGGCGAGCTCGGCGGCGATTCTGCGCCATCTGCTGCCGCGCCTCTGAGACGCGACTCACCGACGGCCGCGGCGGTCGCACCCGGAGGAGCCGCCCGGACCGCGAGGGGTCGCCGTCGGCGGGCGGCACCGGGGGTATGCCCGGCCGATGCTTTGCCGCTTGATAGTGCGACGCAGGAGAGTCATGCTGCGCTGCAGAAGAGCCGCCGCCTCCGCGGCCGGCGGTTCCGGGCGGTCCGGAGGAGTGTTGGATGTCGCAGCACGGCTATTTCATCGAGGATCTGGAGATCGGCATGTCCGCGGTGTTCGGCAAGACGATCACCGATGCGGACATTCTGATGTTCGCCGGGGTCTCGGGCGATACCAATCCGGTCCATCTCAACGAGGAATTCGCCGGCGAGACCCCCTTCAAGGGACGCATCGCCCACGGGCTGCTCACCGCCAGCCTGATCTCCACCGCGATCGGCACCAAGCTGCCGGGGCCGGGCTGCATCTATCTCAGCCAGTCGATGCGCTTCCGCGCTCCCGTACGAGCCGGGGACACGGTGACGGCCAAGGTGACGATCACCGAACTCGATCCGGAGCGCCGGCGCGTCCGCCTCGAAACCGTCTGTCTGGTGGGCGGAGAATCGGTTCTCGAGGGCGAGGCCCTGGTGATGGTGCCGCGCCGTCCCCGGAGCTGAGGCGCCCTCCGGAGGCGGCCGGTCGATGACGCTTTACAGAGCCGCGGCCGCGTGAAACAAACGCCGCCATGCGCATCCTTCGAGGCTTCGAATCGGTGCCCGGGGAGCTCGGGGGCGCCTGTGTGGCGATCGGCAATTTCGACGGCGTTCACCGGGGCCACCGGACGGTGATCGCGGCGGCGGCGGAGATGGCCCGCGACCGCGGCCGCCCGCTCGGCGTCGTCACCTTCGAGCCGCATCCCCGCGAGGTGCTCGATCCGGCACGGGCGCCGGCACGGCTCGGCGGTTTCGCCCGCAAGGCCGAGCTGCTGCGCGATCTCGGGGTGGAGGTGCTGTTCGTGCTCCGGTTCCGGCCCGAACTGATGCGGCTGTCCGCGGCGGCGTTCGTCGATCTCGTCCTGGTTCGCGCCTTCGCCGTGGCCGGGGTGGCGTGTGGCGAGGACTTTCGGTTCGGTCACCGCCGCAGCGGCGACGCCGCTCTCCTGCGCGAACTCGGGGAATCACGGGGCTTCGCCGTACGCGCGGTGCCGAAACTGCACCTCGACGGCGGGGTCTGCTCCTCCACCCGGATCCGCACGGCGCTGGCCGAGGGCGCCGTGCGCGAGGCGGCCCGCCTGCTGGGCTACGCCTACGAGGTCCGGGGCGGTGTCGTGAGGGGCGACGGTCGCGGCCGCGAACTCGGCTATCCGACGGCCAACCTGAGGCCGGTCGGGCGTCGCCCCCTGCTGCCCGGCGACGGCATTTACGTGGTGCGGGCGGCGGTCCGCGAGGCGCCGGGCTGGCGCTGGCATCCGGCGGTGGCCAGTCTCGGCGTCCGTCCCACCTTCGGCGGTGGTGCGCGCCTGCTCGAGATCCATCTTCTCGACGGCGACCGGGATCTCTACGATCGCCGTCTGCGCGTCGCCTTTCTGGAACGGCTGCGCGAGGAGCGCCGCTTCGCCAGCATCGAGGCGCTGCGGCGGGAAATGGCACGCGACTGCGCCCGCGCCCGCGAGGTCCATGCTTTGACGACCGTCTCCTGAACAACGAAAATCGGGCCATGGCCAAGGATTACCGCAACACCGTCTTTCTGCCGAAGACCGACTTTCCGATGCGGGCCAAGCTGCCGGAGCGCGAGCCGGCGATGGTCGAACGCTGGGACCGTCTGGGCCTCTTCGCCCGGATGCGCGAGGTGGCCCGGGGGCGGGAGAAGTTCATCCTCCACGACGGGCCGCCCTACGCCAACGGCCATCTCCACATGGGCACCGCCCTCAACAAGATCCTCAAGGACGTGATCAACCGCAGCCAGCAGATGCTGGGGCGCGATGCGGTCTACGTGCCGGGGTGGGACTGCCACGGCCTGCCCATCGAGTGGCAGATCGAGCAGCGGTACCGGCGACGCGGCAAGGACAAGGACGCCGTGCCGATCGTCGAGTTCCGCAGGGAATGCCGGGCCTTCGCCGCCGAATGGATCGAGGTCCAGAAGCGCGAGTTCAAGCGGCTCGGGGTGATCGGCGACTGGGACGAGCCCTACACCACCATGGCCTACGACGCCGAGGCGGTGATCTATCGCGAGCTCGGCCGGTTCCTGCTTTCGGGCCAGCTCTATCGCGGCAAGAAATCGGTGATGTGGTCGGTGGTCGAGAAGACCGCCCTGGCCGAGGCCGAGGTCGAGTATCAGGAGGTCACCTCCACCACCATCTGGGTGCGGTTCCCGCTCGCCAGGGTGTCGCGCGGGGAGCTCGAAGGGGCGTCGGCGATCATCTGGACCACCACCCCCTGGACCATCCCCGCCAACCGCGCCATCGCCTACGGCGAGGACATCGACTATGCGCTGGTCGAGGTGGGCGAGGTCGCCGCCGGCAGTCTCGCCCGTCCCGGCGAGCGCATCCTGGTCGCCGAGACCCTCCTCGAGGAGGTCGCCGCCGCGGCCGGGATCACCGCCCGCCGGATCGTCGCCCGGATGAAGGGACGCGAGCTCGCCGGCTCGATCGCCGCCCATCCCCTGGCCGGTTTCGCGGATTCCTACCGCTTCGAGATTCCCCTGCTGGCGGCCGATTTCGTTTCCGCCGAGGAGGGTACCGGCCTCGTCCACATCGCTCCCTCGCACGGTGCCGAGGATTTCGCCCTCGGCCAGCGGCACGGGCTCGAGGTGCCGGACACGGTGGCCGAGGACGGGCGCTACACCGACGAGGTGCCGGGCTTCGTCGGCATCCACGTCTTCGAAGCCGCGGAGCCGGTACTGGAGGCGCTGGCGGAGCGCGGGAATCTCCTCGCCCGCGGCCGGCTCACCCACAGCTATCCCCACAGCTGGCGTTCCAAGGCGCCGCTCATCTTCCGCGCCACCGCCCAGTGGTTCATTCCCATGGACGGTCCCGACGGGCTGCGGGCCAAGGCGCTGCGGGCCATCGACGAGACCCGCTGGGTGCCGCCCCAGGGGCGCAACCGCATCCGGGCGATGGTCGAAACACGGCCCGACTGGTGCGTGTCGCGACAGCGGGCATGGGGTGTGCCCATCGCCGTCTTCGTCCACAAGCGGACCGGCGAGGTCCTGCGCGACCCGGAGGTGGTGGAGCGGATCGCCGGGGCTTTCGAGGAGGAAGGGGCCGAAGCTTGGTGGAACCGCGACCCGCAGGAATTCCTGGGCGATCGCTACCGGGCGGAGGACTACGAGAAGGTCGAGGACATTCTCGACGTCTGGTTCGATTCCGGTTCGACCCACGCCATCGTCCTGGAACGCCGGGCCGACATGACATGGCCGGCTTCCCTCTATCTCGAGGGCTCCGACCAGCATCGCGGCTGGTTCCAGAGCTCGCTGCTGGAAAGCTGCGGCACCCGCGGGCGGGCGCCCTACGAGGCGGTCCTCACCCACGGTTTCGTGGTCGATGCCGAGGGACGCAAGATGTCGAAGTCCCTGGGCAACGTGATCTCACCCCTCGATCTCATGAAGACCCACGGCGCCGACATCCTGCGCCTCTGGGTGGTGAGCGCCGACTACACCGAGGACATCCGTATCGGCCCCGAAATCCTGCAGGGCCAGGCCGACGCCTACCGTCGGCTCAGGAACACCCTCCGTTACATCCTCGGCAACCTCCGCGATTTCGCCGAACGGGAGCGGCTCGATCCCTCGGAGATGCCGGAGCTCGATCGCTGGGTGCTCCACCGGCTGTGGGAGTTCGGCCGGATGGTGCCGCGCTGCAACGAGGATTTCGATTTCTCGACCCTCTATTCGGCCCTCCACAACTTCTGCGCCAACGATCTCTCGGCCTTCTATTTCGACGTCCGCAAGGATGCGCTCTACTGCGATCCGCCGGACAGCATCCGCCGGCGGGCGGCGCGCACCGTCCTCGACCATCTGTTCCACTGTCTGGTGCGCTGGCTCGCCCCGGTTCTCTGCTTCACCGCCGAGGAAGCCTGGCTCGCCCGCTTCCCCTCCGAGGAGGGCAGCGTCCATCTCGAGCTGTTCCCGGAAATCCCCGAGGACTGGCGGGCGCCCGGGCTCGCCGAACGCTGGGAGAGGATCCGTCGGGTCCGGCGGGTGATCACCGGCGCCCTCGAGCGGGAGCGCAAGGAAAAGCGCATCGGCTCCAGCCTGCAGGCGGCGCCGGTGGTCCATCTCGCGCCCGAGCTCGCGACCCTCCTCGAGGATGTCGATCTCGCCGAACTGGCGATCACGAGCGGTATCCGGATCGAGCCTGGCGAGGGACCCGAGGATGCGTTCCGCCTTCCCGAGGTGCCCGGGGTGGCGGTGGTGCCCGAGCGCGCCCGCGGCCGCAAATGCGCCCGCTGCTGGCGGATCCTGGAGACGGTGGACGCCGCCGACGAGCTCTGTCCGCGCTGCCGCGAGGCGGTGGCGCTCTTGGCGGCGTGAAGAGCGTGAAGGGAACGGCACCGGTGCGCTTCCGCTGGCCGATCGGGCTTCTGATCGTGGCCGCGGTGCTGGCGGTCGATCAGGGATCGAAATGGCTCGTCCTGGAGACTTTCTATCCCGGTCGGACGGTGCCGGTGCTGCCGTTCTTCAACCTCGTGCTGGTGTTCAACCCGGGAATCAGCTTCGGTCTCTTCGCCGGCAACCCGTTCGCCACCGCCCGGGTGCTTTCCGGTCTCGCCCTCCTGATCGTCGCCGGCCTGCTCTACTGGCTGCGGCAGGAGCGGCGCCCCCTCGCCCGCTTCGCCATCTGGCTGGTGATCGGCGGGGCGCTCGGCAACGTGATCGACCGCCTGCGTTACGGAATGGTGGTGGACTTTCTCGACTTCTACATCAAATCCTACCATTGGCCGGCCTTCAATCTGGCCGATGTGGCCGTGGTCGGCGGGGCTTCGGTGCTGATCTGGGAGAGCTTCGTCGAAAGCCGCTCGCAGCCGGGAAAGACCGGGGAGAAGACGCGATGAGATGGAAAACGGGGCGTTCGGTTCTGGCCATCGGCGGGCTGGCGCTGCTCGCCGCCTGCAGCGGGACGGTGCAGCAGAAACTGGGCCTCGAGCGGCGGGTTCCCGACGAATTCCAGGTGGTGCGACGGGCGCCCCTGACCCTGCCGCCCGACTTCACCCTGCGGCCGCCCACTCCGGGGCGGCCGGCGGCCCGCAACGACACCTCGCTCGCCGCCCGCGAGATCCTGGTGGGTCGTGCCGCCGTGCCGCCGGCGGCGGCGAGCCCGGGTGAAAAGGCGCTGCTGGCGGCGGTCGAGGTGGAGGCGGACCCCGACATCCGCCGCAAGCTGGTCGAGGACTACGGCGATCTGGTCGATCTCGACGAGGACAACTTCCTCTTCATCCTCGATTTCCAGCGCGACCAGTTCGAACCCGAGGGGACGGTGATCGATCCCGCCGAGGAGGCGGAGAAGCTGCGTGCCGAGGGGCGTGCCCGGCGGGTGGTCACGAACCGCGTCGAAAGCCGTCCCCTGTTCCGGGAGAATCCTTCGTGAAGACGGGAATCTGGTCCGTGGTCGCCGTTCTCGCCGCCACCGCACCGGCCGCCGGCGCGGCCGGGCTTTTCAATCCCACCACCTTCACCCTCGACAACGGGATGCAGGTGGTGGTGGTGGAGAACCGCCGGGCGCCGGTGGTCGCCCATTGGGTCTGGTACAAGGTGGGGACCGCCGACAGCCCGGTCGGCAAGTCCGGGCTGCCCCATTACGTCGAACATCTGATGTTCAAGGGCACCGAGAAGATCCCGCCGGGCGAGTTCTCCAAGATCGTGGCGCGTCTGGGCGGCAACGACAACGCCATGACCAGCTACGATTTCACCGCCTATTTCCAGATGATCGCCCGCGACCGTCTCGAGACGGTGATGGAGATGGAGGCGGACCGGATGGTCAATCTCCGTCTCGCCGAGGAGGACAGCGTCACCGAGCGGGACGTGATCCTCGAGGAGCGCCGTTCGCGGGTCGACAACGAACCCGCCTCGCTGCTCGGCGAACGCCTCGCCGCCGTGCAGTATCTCAACCACCCCTACCGCCTGCCGGTGATCGGCTGGCTCCACGAGATCGAGAGCTTCACCCGCGAGGACGCGCTCGCCTTCTACCGGACGTGGTACGCGCCCAACAACGCGATCCTGGTGGTGGTCGGTGACATCACCGCCGAAGAACTCCGGCCGCTCGCCGAGCGGACCTACGGCCGGATCCCGGCCCGTCCGGTGCCGCCGCGCAACCGGCTGAAGGAGCCGCCGCAGGCCTCCGAGCGGGTGGTGGAGCTGCGCCACGAGCGGGTCCGCCAGCCGAGCCTCAGCATTTCCTATCTGGCGCCCAGCTACAATACCGAAGGCGGCGACCGCGCCTACGCCCTCGAGGTTCTGGCCGAGCTGTTCGGCTCGGGCACCACCAGCCGTCTCTACCGGGCGCTCGTCGTCGATCGCGGTCTCGCCGCCGGTGCCGGCGCCTTCTACCGGGGCTCGAGCCTGGACCAGACGACCTTCAGGATCTACGCGACGCCGCGGCCGGGGGTGACGCTGGAGGAGCTGGAAGCGGCCCTCGACGAGGAAATCGCGAAGCTGATCGCCGGGGAGATCACCGAAGAAGAGGTGGCCCGGGTCAAGAAGCGGATGCTGGCCGAAGCCACCTATGCGCGCGATTCCCTGAGCGGCGTCGCCCGGATCTTCGGCGTCGCCCTGACCACCGGCCAGACGGTGGCCGATGTGGAAGCCTGGCCCGAGCGGATCGAGGCCGTCACCCTCGAGGAGGTGAAGGCGGCGGCGCGCGAAGTGCTGAACCCCGAACAGTCGGTTCGCGGCCGCCTGTTGCCGCCGCTCCGCGAGGCCCGCAAATGACGGCGAAACGCGGTCTGCGGGCCCTGCTCCTCTCCCTCGCTCTCGGAGGTCTGCTCGTGAACATGCCCGACCGGCCGGCCCGCGCGGCGATGGTCGAGGAAGTCGTCACGCCGCTCGGCATTCGCGCCTATCTGCTGCGCGAGCCGGCGATTCCCTTCATTTCGCTCGCCTTCTATTTCGAGGGAGGCGCGGCCCAGGATCCCGAGGGACGCGAGGGGCTTTCCAACATGGCGGCCGGGCTGCTCGACGAGGGGGCGGGGCCGTACGACAGCAAGGCCTTCCGTTCGGCCCTCGAGGACAACGCCATCCGTCTGTCCTTCGACGCCGATCGCGACGGATTCTCGGGCGAACTCAAGACCCTGAACACCAGCCGGGCCTTCGCCTTCGAGCTGCTCCGTCTCGCCCTCACCGAGCCCCGCTTTGACGAGGAGCCGGTGGAACGGATCCGCGGCCAGATCCTGGCCGATCTGCGCCGGCGGGAAACCGATCCCGACTATCGGGCGGCGCGGGCCTGGTTCGCCCGGGCCTTCCCGGACCATCCTTACGGGCGGCCGACCCGGGGCACGCCGGAGACCGTCGCGGCCATCACCCGCGAGGATCTCCGGGGCTTCGTCGCCGATCGGCTGGCCCGTGGCAATCTCCACATCGGGGTGGCCGGCGACATCACCGCCGAGGAGCTGGCGCCGCTCCTCGATGCGACCTTCGGCGCCCTGCCGGAAGAGCCGCGACTCGCCGAGATTCCGGCGGTCGAGCCGGCGACCCGCGGGCTGGTGATCGAGCGGATGCAGATTCCCCAGAGCGTGGTCGTCTTCGGTCATCCCGGGATTCCGCGTGCGGATCCCGACTATTATGCCGCCTACGTCGCCAACTACATTCTCGGCGGCGGCGGCTTCAGCTCCCGGCTCACCGAAGAGATCCGCGAAAAGCGGGGGCTCGTCTATTCGGTCTATTCCTATCTCTACGATGCGCGCCACGCGCCGCTGTGGCTCGGCAGTCTCGCCACCCGCAACGAAACGGTGGCCGAGGCCATCGATCTGGTGCGGGCGGAGATGGCGCGCATCGCCCGGGGCGAGATCGACGAGCAGGATGTCGCCGACGCCAAGACCTATCTCACCGGCTCCTTTCCCCTGCGGCTGACCAGCAACGATCGCATCGCCCGGACCCTGGTCGCCATGTCCTATCAGGGGCTGGGGCGGGACTATCTCGAAAGGCGCAACGCCTACATCGAGGCGGTGAGCCGCGAGGAGGTGCGGCGGGTGGCGGCCCGGCTGTTCGACCGCGAGACCCTGTTCAGCATCGTCGGCGACCCGGAAGATCTGGAGCCGCGGAAGGAATAGATGGCGCGGATCCGCCGGCTCCCCGATCATCTGGTCGACCGGATCGCCGCCGGCGAGGTGGTCGAGCGGCCGGCCTCGGTGGTCAAGGAACTGGTGGAGAACGCCCTCGACGCCGGTGCCGGCCGGATCGGCGTGACCATGGAGGACGGAGGACGCCGGCTGATCCTGGTGGAGGACGACGGCCACGGCATGGAGCCGGCGGAGCTGCCGCTGGCCCTCGAGCGCCACGCCACCTCCAAGCTCGCCGACGAGCGTCTGGTGGTCATCGACACCCTGGGCTTTCGCGGCGAGGCGCTGCCCTCCATCGCCGCCGTCGCCCGGCTCCGGCTCACCAGCCGTCCCCCGGCCGCGGAGAGCGCTTGGCGCCTGGAGGTCGAAGCCGGGCGCCCGGGGCGGCTCGAACCCGCCGCCGGCGGCCCCGGGACCCGGGTCGAGGTTCGCGACCTGTTCTTCAACCTGCCGGCGCGGCTCAAATTCCTGAAGAGTGAGCGCAGCGAGAACGCAGCGGCGCTGGAGGTGGTCCGGCGCCTGGCGATGGCGGCCCCCGCGGTGTCCTTCCGGCTGCTCCAGGACGGCCGTCGGACTCTCGATCTGGAGGCCGTCGGCGACGGTGCGGAAGAGGCCGTTCTCGCCCGGATCGGGCCGCTGATGGGCCGCGATTTCACCACCCATTCCTTCCGCGTCGAGGCCGAGCGCGAGGGCATCCGCCTCGTCGGCTACGCCGGCCTGCCGACCCTGTCGCGCAACCACACCCGCCAGCAGTATCTGTTCGTCAACGGCCGGCCGGTCCAGGACCGCCTGCTCCGGGCCTGCCTGCGGGCCGCCTACAGCGATCTCCTGTTCCGCGATCGCCATCCGGTGGCCGCCCTGTTCCTGCGCCTGCCCTCGGAACGGGTCGATGTCAACGTCCACCCGCAGAAGAGCGAGGTGCGCTTCCGTGAGCCCGAGTTGGTACGCGGCCTCGTGATCGGGGCCCTCAAGCGGGCGCTGGCCGAGCACGGGCACCGGAGTGCGGTCACCCTGACGGCGACTCCTCTCGCGACGGTCGGATCGCCGCCACCCGCTTCGCACGGCACAGGCTTCGCACCACCTCCGCGCCAGCGAGCGTTCACCGGCCTCGCCGAGGCACCGTCGGGCTACGCCGCGGTGGCGGAGACGGTGGCGGCGCAGGCGCCCGCCGCGCCCGTCGACGGTGGCCCGGCCGCCGGTCCCCTCGGTCGGGTCCGCGCCCAGATTCTCGACAGCTACATTCTCGCCGAGACCGCCGACGGGCTGGTCATCGTGGATCAACACGCCGCTCACGAGCGGATCGTCTACGAGGGGCTCAAGACCCAGCTCCGTGAGGGCGGGGTGGCCCGCCAGCTCCTCCTGGTACCGGAAGTGGTGGAGCTCGAGGAAAGCGAACGGGCGATCCTGCTCGAGCATGCCCCGGCCCTGGCCGAGCTCGGGATCGTCGTGGAGGCGTTCGGCGGCGGCGCGGTGATCGTGCGCGAGGTGCCGGCCCTGCTCGGGAGGGCGGGCGATCTCGCCGATCTGCTGCGGGACGTGGCGCAGGAGCTCGAAAGCTGCGGCGAGGCCCTGAGCCTGCGGGAAAACCTCGATCGGGTGCTGGCCACGGTCGCCTGTCACGGCAGCATCCGGGCCGGCCGGCGACTCAGCGTCGCGGAAATGGACGCCCTGTTGCGGCAGATCGAGCGGACGCCATATTCGGCGCAGTGCAATCACGGACGGCCGACCTACGTCACACTCGACAGGCGGGGGCTGGAGCGTCTATTCGCGCGGCGCTAGCGGGGATCGGCCGTCGATCCCGGTGCAACCGGACGAAACGGAGCGGAGCGAAGCATGACCTACGTGGTCACCGAGGCGTGCATCAAGTGCAAGTACATGGACTGTGTCGAGGTCTGTCCGGTCGACTGCTTCTACGAGGGTGAGGTGATGCTGGTCATCAATCCGGACGAATGCATCGACTGCGGCGTCTGCGAACCCGAATGCCCGGCCGAAGCCATCCTTCCCGATACCGAGGAAGAGGCGGAGAAGTGGCTGGAGCTCAACCGGGAATATTCGACGGGTCCATGGCCCAACATCACCCGCAAGGGCACCCCGCCGCCCGACGCCGACGAATGGAAAGGCGTTCCGGGCAAGTTCGAGAAGTTCTTCTCCCCGGAGCCGGGCGAGGGAAGCTGATTCGCGAGACTCTTCGCCCCCCGGTCGCGCCGGCACCCGAGGGTGACGGCGGATGCGGCGGACTGGAAATGCATCACATTTTATGATAAATGGTTTCCATCGAGAGGTGAGGTGGACAAGGAGCCGCCCACTCTCGGGCGTATGTTTCAAGCTCGCAAGGAAGGAACTGGGGTGCGGGTCTCGCTGTGAGGCCGGTACCTTGGGGTACTGTGCCGCTCGCTCTCAGAAACGGCATGCGCAGGCCGGGGGTGGGACCTCAAGTTACGGATCGTCAGGAGAACGAACAACATGTCGAACAGGCTCGCCTTCGCTGCCGGTGACTACGTCGTCTATCCGTCGCACGGGGTCGGCAAGGTCGTCGGTATCGAAAAGCAGACCATCGCCGGTATCGAACTCGAGATGTACGTGGTCAAATTCGACAGCGAGCGGCTCATTCTGCGGGTCCCGATCGACAAGGCGCCGCGTTCGGGCATGCGCAAGTTGAGTTCACGGGAAAAGATCCAGTCGGCCCTCGACACCCTGAAGACGCGCATCCGGCCACGCCGCAACGTGATGTGGAGCCGTCGCGCCCAGGAGTACGAGGCGAAGATCAATTCCGGCGACCCGGTGGCCATCGCCGAGGTGGTGCGCGAGCTCCACCGCAAGGACGATTCCGAGCAGTCCTACAGCGAACGGCAGATGTACCGGGCGGCATTGGAGCGGCTGGCCCGCGAGGTGGCGGCCATCGAGCGGGTCGACGAGACCGAGGCCACCCGGAAGCTCGAAAGCGTTCTGCTCGAAGCCGCCTGAGGGACGCTCCGAAGACGACGCACCAGGGGGGGGCGCCGCCCCCCTTCCTTTTTCGCCCCCTGCGGGTCAGGCGGCGGCCGTTCCCGAGCGCTCGCTGCGCTTCGCTTCGATCACGTCCCAGATCCGGGCCTCCAGCGACACCCCGTCGAAGCGGTCGATCTCCTGCAGGCCGGTGGGAGAGGTGACGTTGATCTCGGTGAGCCAGCCGCCGATCACATCGATGCCGACGAAGATCAGGCCGCGGGCCTTGAGGACCGGACCGATGGCCTCGCAGATCTCGCGATCGCGGGCATCCAGCGTCGCCTTCACCGCCCTGCCGCCGATGTGCAGGTTGGCGCGGGCGTCGTCGGGCGGTGGAATCCGGTTGATGGCCCCGGCCGCTTCGCCGTCGATCAGCACGATCCGCTTGTCGCCCTGGCGCACCTCCGGCAGGTAGCGCTGCACCATCAGCGGCTCGTCGAGAACCCCGCGGAAGAACTCGACCAGGCTGTTGAGGTTCGTGTCCTCGGGCCGCAGGTGGAAGACGCCGTTACCGCCGTTGCCGTAGAGCGGTTTGACGACGATGTCGCCCTGCTCGCGGCGGAAGGCCTTGATCTCCTCCAGATCGTAGGTGATCAGGGTCGGCGGCATGAGCTCCGCGAACTGGGTGACGAACAGCTTTTCCGGAGCGTTCCTGACCGAGGTGGGATCGTTGACGACCAGGGTCCCGGGATGGATCCGATCGAGGAGATGGGTGGCCGAGATGTAGGCCAGGTTGAAGGGCGGATCCTGGCGCATCAGCACCACGTCCATGGCCGCCAGATCGATGGTTTCCGCCGCCCCGGCGGTGAAATGGTTGCCGTGCTCGCGCCGCAGCACGAACGGGCGCGCCCGGGCGAGAATACGGCCGTGCCGGTAGCTCAGCTCGTAGGGCGTATAGTGATAGAGGGCATGGCCGCGCTGCTGAGCCTCGAGGGCGAGGACGAAGCTGCTGTCGGTGTCGATATCGATCGACTCGAGGGGATCCATCTGGACGGCGACGGCGAGCGACATGCTGCGTTTCCGAATGCGGGGCGGGCCCCGGGCCTGCCCAGAGATAGGGGGGCGAGCGCCCGCTTGACAAGTCCGGTGCCGGTCCGCTTGCTGGCGTCCCGGCAGGCGAGCGAGGAGGAACCCGAGATGGCCTACGACGACGACAACGTGTTCGCCCGCATCCTCCGCGGCGAGATTCCCTGCAACAAGGTCTACGAGGACGAGTACGCGCTGGCCTTCCACGACATCAATCCGCTGGCCCCTGTCCATGTGCTGGTGATCCCCAAGGGGCGCTGGGTGTCGATGGTCGATTTCCACGCCAATGCGAGCGACGCCGAGATCGCCGGTCTGTTCCGGGCCGTCGGCCGGGTGGCGGAAAAGCTCGGCCTGAACGAAAGCGGCTACCGCATCCTCGCCAACAACGGTCGCGACGCCAGCCAGGAGGTGCCGCATCTGCACATCCACATCTTCGGCGGCGCGCCGCTCGGGCGGATGCTCAAGAAGATCGGGGGCTGATCCCGGATCGCTCGGAAGAACGCATGGCGACGGCCAGGATCAGGCTGGCGAGCAGCCAGCCGGCCAAGGTACCGCCGCCGTTGGCCAGGAGATCCGCGTAGTCGAACCGCCGATAGGGGAAGAAGCTCTGGCCGAACTCGAGGACGGCGCTGAGGAGGAAGGTGGCGAGGGCGACGAGCGCCAGCCCCCCGTGCGACCGGGAGAAGCTGAAGGCGGCGCCGCTCATCAGGAAATAGACGAGGAAATGCACCGTCTTGTCCGACATGCCGCCGGGAAGGCTCGCGGGGCTCCAGGAAAGCCAGGCGAGGACCGCCCAGGCACCGAGCCAGCCGCCCAGCAGCAGACGTCTCGTGAATATGCGCAAACCCGGTTCCCGAATGCTTCGCGGTCCGTCCGCACGGCATCGGCCATGCGGAAGGAGCTTATGCCGTCCGCCGCGTGCGCGTCAAACGGGATCCGTCCGGATGCTCAGTCGAGGCGGCGGATCCGGCCCTCCACCTCGGGGGCGATCCGGCCTCCGAGACGCGCCACATGCTCCATCACGGTGGTGGCCATCAGGGTCGCGGCGGAGGCGTCGATCCGCACCTCGCCCTTGGCGAGCATGGCGTAGCCGTTGCCGCCGCCGAGCAGGTAGTCGTTGGTGGCGAGCTGGTAGACGCGGGCCGGATCGAGCGGCTCGCCGCCCACCTCCACCTCGACGATCCGCTCTCCGGCGGGCCTGTCGGGGTCGAAGACGAAGCGCATGCCCGAGACCTGGGGGAAGCGGCCGGCCTTCTTTTCCACCTGGCCGACGCCATTCTCGAGAGCGGCCAGCAGATCGGCACCGGAAAGGGCGACGAGCACGGTGACATTGCCGAAGGGAAGCTCGGCGAGGACGTCCTTCCTGGTGATCACCGTTCCCGGCGCGTAGGTGCGATCGCCGCGGATGCCGCCGCCGTTGGTCAGGGCGACCTCGGCACCGGTGGAAAGACGCATCGCATCGGCCACCAGATTGCCGAAATTGCTCTCCCGCGTCCGCACGGTCTCGCGGCGGGTGTCCAGTTCCACCGCCGCGGTGCCGATGGCCACGCCCAGCTCCGCGTCGAGCTTTTCGTTCCAGCGGGCGACGATCGCCGCCACCTCGGGATCCGGCGCGATCCCCGAATTGTCGCGATAGCGCCATTCGGCGCGCCACAGCACGATCGGCTCGCCCCGCTTCTCGGCCCGGCGGAGGGTGACGTCCACCACCGGCAGGTAGCGGGCGTCGTAACCCGCCTTGATGAGCAGCTTGCCGCCTTCGTAGAAGGTGATCGGGTCGTGCTCGTGCCCGCCGAGGATGATGTCGAGGCCTCGCACTTCGCGCAGCAGGGCACGATCGGTTTCGACCTCCAGATGGGTGAGGGCGACCACCAGATCGGCACCTTCGCCGCGCAGCTTTTCGGTCATCGCCCGTGCCGTCTCGAGGACCGGCGCGAAGCGGATGTTCGGTCCGGGCGAGGAGAGGAACGAGGTCTCCGGGATGACGAGGCCGAAGAAGCCGATCCTGAAGCCTTCGACCTCGATCATCGCGGTCGCCCGGGTTCCCAGCGCCGGTGCGCCGTCGGCTCCGAGCATGTTGGAACCGAGCCAGGTGAAGTTCGAGGCGGCGAAACGGGCCCCGGCGATTTCCGGTCCGAAGTCGAACTCGTGGTTGCCGGGCACCGCCAGCGAGAAGCCGAGAGCGTTGAAGATCTCGATCATCTGCTCGCCCTCGGTCAGGCCCGACAGGACCGAAG
>JALSIM010000038.1 GCA_026990035.1 Alphaproteobacteria bacterium
CGCATCCGGGCGAGCCTGCCCGAGCTTCCCGACGAGAAGAAGGAACGGTTCATCCGCGAATTCGGCCTCTCCCCCTACGATGCCGGGGTGCTGGTGGCGGAACGGGCCACCGCCGACTATTTCGAGAAGGTGGCGGCCGGCCGCGATGCCAAGCAGGCCGCCAACTGGGTGATCACCGAGCTGTTCGGCGCCCTCAACAGGGCCGGCAAGGGCGTCGAGGACTGCCCGATCCGTCCCGAGCAGCTCGGCCGGCTGATCGATCTCCTGAACGAGAAGGTGCTCTCGGGCCGTCTCGCCAAGGATGTGTTCGCCATCATGTTCGAGACCGGCGAGGATCCCGAGCGCATCGTCGAGGAGCGTGGCCTGAAGCAGGTCACCGACAGCTCGGCCATCGAGCCCATCGTCGAGAAGGTGATCGCCGACAATCCGGGACAGGTCGCAACCTATCGCAAGAACCCCAAGGTGATCGGCTGGTTCGTCGGCCAGGTGATGAAGGCCACCAAGGGCAAGGCCAACCCGCAGATGGTCCAGGAGCTCCTGAAGAAGAAGCTCAGCTAGTAGAACTTTTGTAAATCTTTTATCACACGCCGAGCAAGAATCAAGGAATGACCAGCATACACTTTCAGATCATTTTCTATTTTCAGATCAATCTGGGTTATTCTGCCGACGTAGTCGGCGTTATTTCGATATTCATTCAAAACCTCCAGACGTTGCGCTGTTGTAGCCAAACACTTCCCCTTCAAATGCTCACGGAGGCCAACATGATCGGTCCCCTTGCTTTGCGGAGCAAAGCCTAAATGGGCTTCAGCTTGATCCCTAGCGTAACAAAATGCTCCGAAATACGCACGGCCGAGCGCCGCGCGGAGCAAACACTCTTTGGATAAATTATCACGAGGCTGCATGTCCTGCAGACGCTCTGCCAGCCCCACATATTCACGCCAGTCGAATGGCATGATCCGGGCCGCCGATAATAAGGAGCCAGCCATCGTCAGGGCCAAGACGACGTACCACTTCTTCTGAAATTTTATCTAACTGAAGTAGAAAATCCAATGAGAAATTTTTGATTTTAACAACAAGCACAGGGAATTCATCATCAAACTCGGGATTACGATTCATGCGAATCTCGAGACGGGCATCCGGCCAGCGTTCTTTTACCTCACTAACAGCCACGCGCAAGGCTTCCTTGATCATATGAAACTCTCGAAAATAGGACTCAAGGTCCTCTCTGTCCCTTGGAATAACGAGGGGCTCAAGCTCACCTCCTACTGCGTCGCCCCTCGGGAGTCTTGCTCGCATATCGAAAACGCTCGATGCGATCTGCCAGCGCCGGAAAACCCAGACTACGTTAAAAAGCTGAGATATAGAATACCCCAGGCTGGCCTCATCCAGCGTCATTGGGTGCTGTTGCTCCTCTAGGAAGAGACATGACCCCAAGGCTGTCGATGGGATTTGGATTACGTGACTGCCATGCTTGATGACAGTATCGGGGCTCATGCCGTTCCCTCCCATATCGGTCCGAGCGCTGAAAGCGTACTCTTTTTGAGAAGCGCAAAAAACGTTCGTTTGGAGGCATCATGCAGCGCCTCGATTTCTTCCGACAAACCGACCGGCGCCTGAGCCTCATTACCAAACTTAGTCTGAGTATCAACGTCAACGAGAAGACCCGAGTGTTGAGCCGTAGGCCCAACACTTGCTTGAGCCGGCTGAGCAATTGTCACAATCTGAACACGACCGTCTGCAAAAACATCTTCGCTTCGGAGCTGAAACGCTTGGTCACGAATGTCAATACCCTTGAGCGCGATACGTGCTTCCAACATGTTAAGTGAAGATGATGGGCCATCGAACGCGGGAAGTATATTTACATACCTCAGTCCACATTGCTTAATTACGGACACTACTTCGTTACCTTCTACCAAACGTAAAAATGTATCGATCCGACTCTTGAACACTTCCCAGCCAGGATACGGAGGATATAAATGAAGCGAAGCCACGGTGCGGCCAAGTTGCACGAGCTGCGTCGGTACCTCGGCAGTACCGGACGCCCATACGAGACGCCTCGATGGTCGGTAGCGCAGCGCCTCAGCCTGAGCCTCAGGCACCCCTGCTGGTAGCTCCCCGGGCAACTCAGGACCGATGATATGCACTTCGCTCGGGCGTCCATCAGTAAAACGGCGAAAGAAATCCGCCGTAAGCAGCGCTGAGGCAGCTTGGATCGCCTCCGCGCGCACGTCGAAACGAACTTCGCAGATCGCTTCAACGATCGGAGATCGCTTGAGCCCTCTTGGTAGATGCTCGTGAGGTTCGCCCATCCGACGTTCTTTCCCAGCTTCTCCGCTTCCAGCGTAGTTGCAATCGGCGTATGAAGCAATCTCGGCGTCCGCCGCAGGCGCGCTGGCTTTGACCGACCCTCGCCTCCGCCGCCGGCGAAGCAACGCTGTCGGAAGAGCGTGGCCTGAAGCAGGTCACCGACAGCTCGGCCATCGAGCCCATCGTCGAGAAGGTGATCGCCGACAATCCGGGACAGGTCGCAACCTATCGCAAGAACCCCAAGGTGATCGGCTGGTTCGTCGGCCAGGTGATGAAGGCCACCAAGGGCAAGGCCAACCCGCAGATGGTCCAGGAGCTCCTGAAGCGGAAGCTCGAGGGCTGAAGGCGGTGCCGGCGACGGGCTTCAGGCCGCCACCGGTCGGGCCGCGAGAGCTCGGCGCGAAGGGCGACAGGAGAAGCCAAGGCTCCTAAGCTCGGGCAGCGTCGGGGCCTGCGTCCGGAAACCGCTTCCAGCCCTGCCCCCGGCGCCGGATCGCATGCATGGCCAGAGCAGATACCCGCCCCTCCCCCTCGCTGCCGACGCGGCGGCCCGACAAGCTCGGCCTTCGCGAAGTCGTCGCCATGGGAATCGGTGGGATGGTCGGCGGCGGCATCTTCTCGGTGCTGGGCCTGGCCATCGCCGAGGCCGGCCATGCCGCGCCCATCGCCTTCGCGCTGGGTGGGGTGATCGCGCTCCTGACCGGTCTTTCCTATGCCCGGCTGGGCCTTCTCTTCCATCCCAGCGGCGGCAGCTTCACCTTCCTCGAACACGCCTTCACCCATCCCAACCTGGCCGCCATCGGCGGCTGGCTGCTGCTGGTCGGCTATGTCGGCACCATGGCGCTCTACGCCTTCACCTTCGGCATCTACGGCAGCGCCATGCTCGGCGGCGGTTCCGGGCCGATCCTCCACCATCTCCTGGCAACGGCGATCCTGCTCGCTTTCCTCGGTATCAACCTGAACGGCGTGCGAAGCAGCGGCACCACCGAACTGGTGATCGTCGCGGTCAAGGTGGCGATCCTGTTCCTGTTCGCCGGCATCGGCCTGTTCTTCGCCAGAGCCGACCATCTGCTGCCGCTGTTCGATCGGGGTTATGCGGGGGTGATCATGGGCGCCGCCCTGATCTTCGTCGCCTATGAGGGCTTCGAGCTCATTCCCAATGCCATCCACGACATGGAGGATCCGCAGCGCAACCTGACACGGGCGATCGTCTGGTCGATCCTGGTCACCATCCTGATCTATCTGCTGGTCTCCACCGTCGCCGTCGGCAATCTGACTCCCCCGGAGATCACCAAATACAAGGAATACGCGCTGGCGGTGGCGGCGCGGCCGTTTCTCGGCCAAGCCGGCTTCCTGCTGATCGGGCTGGCCGCGCTGTTCTCCACCGCCTCGGCCATCAACGCCACCCTGTTCGGCACCGCCCGTCTCGCCACGATCATGGCCAGGGACCGGGCGCTGCCGAAGATCTTCGGCCTGATGGCCCGGCACGATCATGTTCCCTGGGTCAGCCTGACAACGATCACCATCGTGACCATGCTGTTCGTCAATTTCGCCGATCTGACGGTCATTTCTTCTTTCGCGAGCTCGACCTTTCTGCTGATCTTCGCCATCGTCAACTGGTCGGCATGGTGTCTGCGCCGTGAAACCGGTGGCAGTGGCTACGCCGCCCTGGTCGGGCTGTTCCTGTCACTGGCCTCCTGGCTGGCGCTCATGGCCTATCTGTGCAGGAACGATCCCCGCAATCTCTACTGGATCGGCGTCACCTACCTGGCGGTGGTGCTGGCCGAGCTCCTGTTCAGCGAGCGTCGCCTTCTCCGCCGCGGGCTTCGCTGAACCGACAGGGGCCACTTCGAGACCCGATCGTTCGCGAGGGTTGTCAAAACGCTCGTATCGTGGCTTGATGTACGGAATGAGAATCGTACCCCTCTCGAACGCGCCGGCGGTGCGGGCGGGATCACCACCTGCGGGAGTGCGGCCCTGCCAGCTACCGGACCGCATTTTCCGTCTGAAAACAGAAAGATGGCCGTCGGTACGAGTTTCGTCACCTGTCGTGTCTCGCCCCAACGCCGTCCCGCCGCACGCCCGGTGACCGACGGGCTGCGCGAGGCGCCGTCCGGAGTTCGATCGAAACAAGAACGATCGTGCCCAATGCTGCGCTCCGCCCTCATGCTCCTTTTCTGGATCGCAGTGACCTCGTCATGGGGGAGTTATTCGATGGCTTTCACGCTGACCTCGCCGGCATTCTCGGACGGCGCCGAAATCCCCGTTCCCTACACTTGTGAAGGCGCGGACATCTCGCCACCCCTCACCTGGAGCGACCCGCCGGAGGGCACCCGCAGCTTCGCGCTGATCGTCGAGGATCCGGATGCACCGGACCCGAAGGCCCCGCGGCTGACCTGGATCCATTGGTTGGTCTACAACATTCCCGCCGCGGTGCGCTCGCTTCCCGAGGGCGCGAGCCGCAGGAGCATGCCCGAAGGCGCACGGGAAGGTCTCAACGACTGGAAGAAGCCGGGCTACGGCGGCCCCTGCCCGCCCATCGGCCGGCACCGCTACTTCCACCGGCTGTATGCCCTCGACAGCGAGCTTCCCGATCTCGGAGCGGCCACCCGGGACCGGCTGCTGACGGCGATGGAAGGCCATCTGCTGGGCCGGGCGGAACTCGTCGGGACGTACCGCAAGAGGCGCTGACCGGGCCGCGGCCCGCAGCGGAGCGACGGCTCTACTGCCGGCAAATATTTCCCCGGCGAGAAATCAATCGCCGGTAGTTGCGCCGACCTGCCATTGATTTCGGTCAATTTTTTCGACCGACCGGCCGATTATGACTGGTCCACCCGACAGGGAAGCCCTTCGGGCCACAACCGCAGAAGAAGGACAAGAACGAGCCGTGGGATCCGTCGAGCCGTTGATGGGCAACGAGGCCATCGCACGGGGGGCGTGGGAGGCCGGAATCGGGGTGGCCGTGGCCTATCCGGGCACGCCGTCCACCGAAATCGTCGAGAGTCTCGGAAGATACCCCTCCGGGGATCTGCGGGCCGAATGGGCGGCCAACGAGAAGACCGCCTTCGACATCGCCACCGGCGCCTCCTTCGCCGGCCGCCGGGCGCTCTGCGCGATGAAGCATGTCGGGCTCAATGTCGCCTCCGATTCGCTGATGTCCCTCACCTATCTCGGTGTCAACGCCGGTCTGGTGGTGGCCGTCGCCGACGATCCCGGCATGCATTCCTCCCAGAACGAGCAGGACACCCGGATCTTCGCCCGCTTCGCCTGCGTGCCGGTGCTCGAGCCGGCCGACGCCCAGGAAGCCCTCGACTATACCCGGATCGCCTTCGAGATTTCCGAGGAGTTCGCGACGCCGGTGATCCTGCGCTCGACCACCAGGCTTTCCCACACCCGCTCGCCGGTGCATCTCGGCTCCCGCATCCGGCCCCGGGAGCGCCGGTTCCCCGAGAATCCGCTGCGCACGGTCACCCTGCCCGCCCATGCCCGGGCCAACCGGCCCGAGGTGCTCGCCCGCGAGGCGAAGATCGGTGCCTGGTTCGACGAATCGGCGCTCACCCGCATCGAGCCCGGCGATCCGGAGCTGGGCGTGATCACCGTCGGTCTCGCCTACACCTACGTCAGGGAGGTGCTGCCCGCCGCCTCGATTCTCAAGCTCGCCGCCTCCTGGCCCCTGCCGAAGAAGGCGATCGCCGCGTTCGCCCGCTCCGTCGGGCGCCTGATCGTGGTCGAGGAGCTGGAGCCGCTGATCGAGGAGCAGCTCCGGGTCATGGGCTTCGAGGTCGAGGGCAAGGTCTTCTTCCCGCGGGCCGGGGAACTCTCGCCCGAAATCCTGCGGCGGGGTTTCGAGAAGGCCGGCGTCCTGGAGCCGGCGGCCCGCCGGGCCGGGCTTTCGGCGGAGAGCATTCCACGGCCACCGCTGCTCTGTGCCGGCTGCCCGCACATGTCGAGCTACATGGCCCTGCGGGCGGTGAACGCGCGGGTCTGCGGCGATATCGGCTGCTACACCCTGGCGGCCATCGAGCCGCTCGCGGCCATCGACACCTGCGTCTCCATGGGGGCCAGCATCGGCAACGCCGTCGGTCTCGCCCTGGCCGGCACCGAGAAACGGCCCATCGTCGCGACCATCGGCGATTCGACCTTCCTGCATTCGGGCCTCCCGCCGCTGATCGACGCCGTCTACATGGGCGCCGACATCACCGTCCTCATTCTCGACAACCAGATCACGGCGATGACCGGCGGCCAGCACCACGCGGGAACCGGCAGGAGCCTTCGCGGCGAGCCCCGCCCGCGGGTCGATTTCGCCGCCCTGTGCCGATCGCTCGGGGTCCGCTGGGTACGCACCGTCGATTCCTACGACATGGGCACCCTCTACCAGACGGTGCGGGAAGCCGCCGAATACAAGGGCGTCTCGGTGATCGTCGCCAACCGGCCCTGCGTGCTCGATCCGGTGCGCATCCGCGGCGTGCCGCTGGAGGTCGATGCCGAGACCTGTGTCGCCTGCCAGATGTGCATGAACCTCGGCTGCCCGGCCATTTCCTGGGACGAGGCGATGTACGACGGACATCACAAGGTGAAGATCGACGCCGCCCTTTGCATCGGCTGCACCCTCTGCGCCCAGATCTGCCCCTCCAACTGCATCCGCGCCCCGGCGTCGAGCGACGTCGAGCCCGTGGGCGCCGCCTGACATCATGCGCGTCCAGGAGCCGAACCGGGCGGCGGTGGAAACCCGCGATCACGCAAGGGTGACCTCGGTGCTGATGGTCGGCGTCGGCGGTCAGGGCATCCTGATGGTCTCCAAGGTGCTGGCGACCCTGTGCCAGAACGCCGGCATGGAGGTGAAGCAGTCCGAAGTCCATGGCATGGCGAAGCGGGGCGGGGCGGTGTTCTCCCACATCCGCTTCGGCCCCGAGGTGCACTCGCCCCTGATCCCCGAGGGCGAAGCCGACGTGCTGCTGGCCCTCGAATGGGCCGAGGGGCTGCGCTGGCTCCATTACCTGCGCCCCGGGGAGGGGGTGTTCATTTCCGATGTGCGCCGCATCGTGCCGCCCTTCGCCTGCCGCAATCGCGGCCGCGGCGTCACCCCCGAATACGCCCGCGCCACTCCGGCCGAGATCATCGGCCGGCTCGGCACCGGCTACGCCCTCGACGCCACCGGCATCGCCCGCGGACTCGGCAACGAGCGCACCGCCAACACGGTGCTCCTCGGCGTCCTCTCCACCGCCCTCGCGTTCCCCGAAGAGGCGTGGATCGAGGTCATCAGCCGGGTGGTGCCGGCCGAGACCCTGGAGATCAACCGCGCCGCCTTCCTCGCCGGTCGCGCCTGGGTGGCCGAGGCGACGGTGCCCGAGGAGGAAGCATCGCCGGTGACCGCCGACCCGCTGCTGGCGAGGATCACCCATCGGCTCGAGATCACCCGTGCCTGGTGCAAGGGCTGCGACATCTGCGTGAAGTTCTGCCCCGAGCGCTGCCTCGTGCTGGACGAGGAACAGATCGCCCTGCTCGCGGAACCGGAGGCCTGCACCGGCTGCCGTCTCTGCGAATGGCTGTGCCCCGACTTCGCCATCCGCCTGCACAAGGAGGTTCCCGCGCCCGGCGCCTCGACGTCTCCGGAGACGACCTCCGGCACGGCCGGATGCGACCGATGACCGCCCACCTGCGCAATCTTCAGGGCAATGCCGCCTGCGCCCTCGGCGCCATCGCCGCCGGCTGCCGTTTCTATGCCGGCTATCCCATCACCCCGTCCTCGGAAATCGCCGAATGGATGGCGGCGGAGCTGCCGCGGGTGGGAGGGATCTTCGTCCAGATGGAGGACGAGATCGCCTCCATGGCGGCGGTGATCGGCGCCTCGCTGGGCGGGATGAAGGCGATGACCGCCACCTCCGGCCCGGGTTTTTCCCTCAAACAGGAGAATCTCGGCTACGCGGTGATGGCCGAGGTGCCCTGCGTGATCGTCGATGTGATGCGCGGGGGACCTTCCACCGGCATGCCGACGCGTCCCTCCCAGGCCGATGTCATGCAGGCCCGCTGGGGCACCCACGGCGATCACCCGAGCCTCGTCCTCGCCCCGCACTCGGTGGCGGAGATCTACTCCGAGACCATCCGCGCCTTCGGCCTCGCCGAACGGCTGCGCACCCCCGTCGTCCTCCTCTACGACGAGACCCTCGGGCATCTGATCGAGACCATCGCCACCGAACCGCCGCCGCCCGAAGCCCTCCTCGAGCGGAAATGGGCGGAGGGGCCGCGCAGGGAGTACCGGCCCTACGCGGCCGGCGAGGATCTGGTGCCGGCGATGGCCCGGCCGGGAGACGGCCATCGTGCCCACACCACCGGCCTGACCCACGACGAAACCGGCTTTCCGACCCAGGATCCCGAACGGGTGGCCCGACTCCTCGACCGTCTGCTCGGCAAGCTCGAGCACCATCGCGCCCTGATCGAGAAGGTGGACAGGGTGGAAACCGAGGATGCCGAGCTGCTGATCGTCGCCATCGGCATCGCCGCCCGGGCCGCCAAGGCGGCGGTCGGCGCGCTGCGGCGGCAGGGGGTGAAGGCGGGCCTGTTCCGCCCGGTCACCCTCTGGCCGTTTCCGGAAGAGGGTTTCCGAAGCGCCGTCGCGACGGCGAAGACGGTGCTGGTGCCGGAGATGAACGCCGGCCAGCTCGTCCTCGAGATCGAGCGGCTGGCCCCCGCCGGGGTGACCGTCCACCGTCTCGGCCGTTACGACGGGGAGCCCATCGCGCCGGAGGAGATCGTCGCCGCGGCCCGGGAGCTCGTCCGATGAACGAGATCGCTCTCACCAGTGCCGACCGGTTCGACATCCGCGACTGGTTGCGGCTCGAGATGTTCCCGCACTTCCTCTGTCCCGGATGTGGCCACGGCCTCGCGCTGCGGGCGTTTCTCTGGGCCGTCCACGAGCTCGGTATCGACAGGGACGCGCTGGCCGTGATCTCGGGCATCGGCTGCGCCGGCCGGCTCTCGGCCTATGTGGATGCCAACACCTTCCACGTGACCCACGGACGACCGCTCGCCTTCGCCACCGGCCTGAAGCTCGCGCGTCCCGATCTCACCGTCGTCGTCATCACCGGCGACGGCGACGGGCTCGCCATCGGCGGCAATCATCTGATCCACGCCTGCCGCCGCAACCTCGATCTCACCTGCCTGCTGCTCAACAACGAGGTCTACGGCATGACCGGCGGCCAGGTTTCGCCGACGACCGCCGCGGAGCGCTACACCACCACCACCCCGGCGGGCAACTGCGAGCCCGGCTTCGACGCCTGCAAGCTCGCCGAAGGTGCCGGTGCCACCTTCGTCGGCCGGGAAGCGACCCTGCAGGTGCCGACCCTCAAGAATCTCATCCGCGAGGCCATCGCCCACAAGGGGTTCTCCTTCGTCGAGGTGATTTCGGACTGTACCGAGATCTTCGGCCGCAAGAACGCCCTCGGCAATTCGCCGGAGATGGTGCTGCGGCAGAAGGCGGGCATGCGACCCGACAACTGGGGCAACAAGGTGGACCGTCCGTTCCGTCCCAATCCCTTCCCGACCGGCGTGTTCGTCCGCAAGACACGCCCCGAGTACCTGGAGCTCTACGAGGCGATGACGGCCGCCGCGCGGCGCGAGGAACGGGATTGAACGATGGGCGGGATGCTGCAGATCCGTCTTTCCGGCTCGGGTGGGCAGGGGCTCATCCTCGCCGGGCGCATTCTCGCCGCCGCCCTGGTCGCGGCCGGCCGCCGCGTGGCCCAGTCGCAGTCCTACGAGCCCACCTCGCGGGGCGGCCTCTCACGGGCCGATCTGGTGGTCACCGACGCCCCGGCCGATTTCCCGCTCGTCACCGCCCTCGACTACCTGGTGATCCTCGACGAACGCGCGGCCCACGCTTCCGACGATCTGTTGGCCGCCGGAAGCGTCGTCCTCTGCGATACGAGAAGAGTGACCTCCCGGATATCCGGTCCTTTCGCCCTCCACCGCCTGCCCCTCTGGGAGACCGCGATCGGCGTGGGCAGTCCGCGTGTCGCCAACATCGTGGCCCTCGGCGCGCTGGCCGCGATCGGCGGGATCGTCGCGCCGGATCTCCTGCGGCAGAAGGTGGTCGGTCTGGCGCCGCCGCGGTTCCGTGATCTCAACGCCGAGGCCTTCGATACCGGGTACGAACTCGCCGCCCACGCCCCAACGGTCGCCCGACCGTCTCAGCCCTCGGCGATGCTGTAGAGATCCGCCGGCGGCACCACCAGATCGTAGAGGAGCTTGCCACAGACCGCGAGCACCAGCAGGGCGAACAGCATCCGCACCTGTTCGCCGCGCAGATAGGCCGCCGCCCGGGTGCCGTACTGGGCGCCCACGACACCGCCGGCGATGAGCAGCACGCCGAGCACGATGTCCACCGTCTGGTTGGCGTAGGCGTGGAGAAAGCCGGTCAGGGCGGCGACGATGGCGATCTGATAGTGGGAGGTGCCGACCACCACCGTCGTCGGCATGCCGAGGAGGTAGATCATCGCCGGGATCAGCACGAAACCGCCGCCGATGCCGAGAATGGCGGCGAGGATGCCGCCGAGGAACCCCACCAGCAGCGGCGGCACCACGCTGATGTAGAGGCGGGAAGCGGAGAACCGCAGCCGCAGCGGCAGCTTGTGCATCCAGAAATGGCGCCGGCGCTGGCGACCGGCTCCCCGCCGCAGCCGCAGCCAGCTCGCCAGTCCCTCGACCAGCATCAGCCCGCCGACGGAGCCCAGGAACAGCACGTAGCCGAGACTGATGACGGTATCGATCTGGCCGATCTGGCGCAGCCAGCGGAAGACGAGAACGCCGGCCAGGGAACCCACGAGCCCGCCGGCGACCAGCACCGAGCCCATGCGCAGATCGACCGTCCGCCGGCGGATGTGGGAGAGCACGCTGGAAAAGGAGGAGGCCAGGATCTGCGAGGTCTGGGTACCCACCGCCACCGCCGGCGGGATACCGATCAGGATGAGCAGCGGGGTCATGATGAACCCGCCGCCGACGCCGAACAGGCCCGAAAGATAGCCCACCACACCGCCGAGGCCGAGCAGCAGGAACAGGTTCACCGAGATTTCGGCGATCGGCAGGTAGATGTCCATCCGTACGGGCGCCCGGCAGAAAACGGCGGCGTCACTGAACGCCCGGGGCCCGTCCGAGTCAAGCCGACCACCGGCCGGCGCGCCGGCGCCGCGCTGCCGGCGACGGCGGACTGTTACTCGGCGGCCACGCCCCGTGGCATCTCCTCGGGCAGGGTCGCCTCGAGGTGGCGGTCGCCGTAGACATTGTCGACGCGCCCCACCGGCGGCCAGTACTTGTCGGCGGCGACCCAGGGGGCCGGATGGAAGGCGTGACGCCGATCGTAGGGACGTCGCCATTCCTCCATCAGCAGATCCGGCGTGTGCGGTGCGTGCCGCAGGACGCTGTCGGCGACCGCCACCTCGCCCTTCCGCACCCGGGCGATATCGGCGGCGATGGAGATCATCGCCTCGCAAAAGCGGTCGAGCTCGGCCTTGGGTTCGCTTTCGGTGGGCTCGATCATCATCGTTTCCGGCACCGGCCAGGACATGGTCGGGGCGTGGAAGCCGAAGTCGACGAGGCGCTTCGCCGCGTCCTCGACGGTGATCCCGGTCTCGGCCTTGATGGCGCGGAAATCGAGGATGCATTCGTGGGCGACCATGCCGCCGCGACCGCGATAGACCACGGGGAAGTGATCCTGGAGGCGGTGGGCGAGGTAGTTGGCGTTGAGAATCGCCACCTCGGCCGCCCGCTTCAGCCCCTCGGCGCCCATCATGGCGATGAACGCCCAGGAGATCGGCAGCACGAGCGGCGAGCCGAAGGGGGCGGCGGCGATGGTTCCGACACTGGCCTCCCCGCCCGCCGCGACCACCGGATGGTCGGGCAGATAGGGAGCGAGATGGGCCTTGACCCCGATCGGCCCCATACCCGGACCGCCGCCTCCGTGGGGAATGGCGAAGGTCTTGTGGAGGTTCATGTGGCAGACGTCGGCGCCGAGTTCCGCCGGCCGGGCGAGGCCCATCAGGGCGTTGAGATTGGCGCCGTCGAAATAGACCTGTCCGCCGTGCTCGTGGACGATCTCGCAGATCTCGCGGATCGCCTCCTCGAAGACGCCGTGGGTGGAGGGATAGGTCACCATGAGCGCCGCCAGGCGATCGGCGTGTTCCGCCGCCTTGGTCCGCAGATCCTCGAGATCGACGTTGCCGTCACGATCGCAGGCGACGGTGACCACCCGCAGGCCGGCGAGCGCCGCGCTCGCCGGATTGGTGCCGTGGGCGGAGCTCGGGATGAGGCACAGGTCGCGCCCGCCCTCGCCGCGTGCTTCGTGATAGGCGCGGATCACGATCAGCCCCGCATATTCGCCCTGGCTGCCGGCATTGGGCTGGAAGGAGACGGCGTCGAAGCCGGTGATCTCCGAAAGCCAGGCCGCGAGATCCCGCATCAGCCGCTCGTAACCGCGGGCCTGTTCGCGTGGCACGAAAGGATGGAGATCGGCGAAGCCGGGCCAGGTGACGGGGATCATCTCGGCCGCCGCGTTCAGTTTCATGGTGCAGGAGCCGAGCGGGATCATGGAGCGATCCAGCGCCACGTCACGCGCCTGCAGCCGACGCAGATAGCGCATCATCTCGGTCTCGCTCCGGTAGAGGGAAAAGACCGGATGGGTGAGGAAGGGCGACCGCCGTCGCAGATCCCCCTCGACGACCTCGCCCGCCGCCCGATCCAGGGCCTCGACATCCGCTCCGGCCTCGCCGCCGATCAGCTCGAGCAACCGCGCCACCAGTGCCGCATCGCTCCGTTCGTCGAGCGACAGGCCGAGGTGGTCGGCGTCGATCTCGCGCAGATTGATCCGCGCCGCCCGGGCCCGTTCGTGGATCTCGGCCGCGCGACCCGGAACGGCGATCGTCAGGGTGTCGAAGAAGCTCCGGTTGACCACCGTCAGACCGCGCCGGCGCAGCCCCTCGGCAAGGGCCCGTGTCAACCGGTGGACGCGGGAGGCGATCTTCCCGAGCCCCTCGGCTCCGTGCCAGACGGCGTACATGCCGGCGATGACCGCGAGCAGGACCTGGGCGGTGCAGATGTTGCTGGTGGCCTTTTCCCGCCGGATGTGCTGCTCGCGGGTCTGCAGCGCCATCCGGTAGGCGGGCCGGCCACGGCTGTCCACCGACACGCCGATGATCCGTCCGGGCATGCTGCGCTTGTAGGCGTCGCGGGTGGCGAGAAAGGCGGCGTGCGGCCCGCCGTAGCCCATCGGCACCCCGAAGCGCTGGGCGGAACCGACGACGATGTCCGCGCCCATCTCCCCGGGTGGGGTCAGCAGGCAGAGGGCGAGGAGATCGGTCGCCACCACCGCGAGACCGCGACCGGCCTTGATCCGGGCGATCGCCGGTCGCAGGTCGCGCAGCTCCCCCGAGGATCCGGGATAGGAGAACAGGGCGGCGAAGCAGCTTCCCTCCTCGAGATCGGCGAGGGGATCGCCCTCGACCACCTCGATGCCGAGGAACCGCGCACGGGTGCGGATCACCGCCAGGGTCTGGGGATGGGTGTCGCGATCGACGAAAAAGCGGTTGGAGGGTACCCGCGCGAGCCGATGCGCCATCGCCATCGCCTCGGCCGCCGCCGTCGCTTCGTCGAGCAGCGAGGCGTTGGAAAGCTCCATGCCGGTGAGATCCACGACCATCTGCTGGAAGATCAGGAGCGCTTCCAGACGGCCCTGGCTCACTTCCGCCTGATAGGGCGTGTAGGCGGTGTACCAGCCGGGATTTTCGAGGAGGTTGCGCAGGATCACCGGCGGGATGACGGTGCCGTAGTAGCCCATGCCGATGAGCGAGGTGTAGCGGGCGTTCAGCTCGGCGTAGGCGGCGAGCCGGGCCAGCGCCTCGGCCTCGCTCAGAGGCGGCGGCAGCGCCAGCGGACGGGAGGTCCGGATCTGCTCGGGGACCGCGGCCTCGATCACCGCCTCGAGCGACGGCTCGCCGATGGCGGCGCACATTTCCGCGATCTCGTGGTCCCGCGGGCCGATGTGCCGGTCCGCGAATTCGCCCGCCGGCTCCAGCGCCTTCAGCGATGTCTCGGCCATTCCTTCCCTCCTGTCCGCAGCCGGCCCGTCAGGCCAGGCCCTCGACGTATTTCTCGTAGGCGTCCCGGTCCATCAGGCCTTCGAGTTCACCGGGATCGGCCAGTTTCATCTTGAAGAACCAGCCCTCGCCCTCCGCGTCCTCGTTGACGATCTCCGGTTTGTCCTCGAGGGCACCGTTGACCTCGGTGACCTCGCCGCCGACCGGCGCATAGACCTCGCTCGCCGCCTTGACGCTCTCGACGACCGCCGCCTGCTCGCCCTTGGCCAGTTTCTTTCCCACTTCCGGGAGTTCGACGAAGACGATGTCGCCGAGCTGCTCCTGGGCGTGATCGCTGATGCCGACGGTCGCATGCTCGCCCTCGACGCGGATCCATTCGTGCTCTTCGGTGTAATAGATCGTCATCACGGCTCTCCCTTCAGCGACGGTAGCGGTGGGGAACGAACGGCAGGCGGGCGACCTCGGCGGGAACGGCGCGACCGCGGACGAGCACCTCCAGCCGGGTGCCGGGTGCCTCGTGGGCGCTGTCCAGGTAACCCATGGCCACCGGTCCGCCGACCGTCGGCCCGAAGCCGCCGCTCGTGACCCTGCCGATCACGGCGCCTCCCGGCAGCCGGATTTCGGCCCCCTCGCGGACCGGGACCCGCCCCTCCGGCCGCAGTCCCGCGAGGCGCCGTGGCGCCCCTTCGCGGAGCTGACGCAGGATCACCTCGGCACCCGGGAACCCGCCTTCCTCCCGCCGCCGCCTGCCGATGGTCCACGCCAGTCCCGCCTCCACCGGTGTGGTGGTCTCGTCGAGGTCGTGGCCGTAGAGACAGAGCCCAGCCTCGAGGCGCAGGGAATCGCGCGCCCCGAGTCCGGCCGGCGCCACCTCCTCGGAGGCGAGCAGCGCCCGGGCGAGTTCGGTCGCGGCATCGGCCGGCACCGAAATCTCGAAACCGTCCTCCCCCGTGTAGCCGCAGCGGGCCACCCGGCACCGCGCACCGGCGAGTTCGAACCAGCCCGACTCCATGAACCGCAGCTCGTCGACCTCCGGTCGCAGACGGGCGAGGACCTCCGCCGCCGCGGGGCCCTGCAGGGCCAGGAGGGCCCGGTCCTCGAGCGGCTCGACGGTACAGGCTGGCTCCAGCGCCGCCTTCAGATGAGCGATGTCGGCCGCCTTGCGGGCGGCGTTGACCACCAGGAACAGCCCTTCCTTTTCCCGCCCGGCGATCAGATCGTCGAGGATGCCGCCCGCGTCATTGGTGAACATGGTGTAGCGGTTGCGGCCGACGGCGAGACCTCGGATGTCGGCGGGAACCAGCCCTTCCAGTGCCGCCGCCGCGTCCTCGCCGAGGATCCGGAGCTGCCCCATGTGGGAGACGTCGAACAGGGCGGCGCGGCTGCGGCAGTGACGATGTTCGGCGATGATGCCGGCGGGGTAGCGGAGCGGCATCTCGTAGCCGGCGAAGGCCACCATCCGGGCGCCGAGCTCGAGATGCAGATCGAAAAGCGGTGTCCGTGCGGGAGAGGACATGGTTCGGAATCCCCGGGTTCGGCACACACGGGCTCCGTGCCCGTGCCCGCCCCCTCTGTCCCGAACCTGAGAGATTCCGGAGCGACGACGGCTCCGTCCCCTTCGGTGGGGTGCATGCGCACCCGCTCTCCAGAGGGCCAACTCGCCGATGGTCCTGGTGCCTGAGAGTTTCCGGGGCGGTTGCTCCTTCGGCGCCGTTCCCACGCCGCAGCGCGAACGGACTCTCCCACCGGCGATTTCCAGCCGGAAATCAGACTACTCGCCGACCACCGCCCGTCAAGCCGGAGGGCGCCCCTCGAGCGTCCGCGTAAGATCGACGATCTCCGGCCGGTAGCCCAATGCGTGCAGGAAACGCAGGAAATCCCGTCGCCGGATGCTGGTCGTGGCGGCGTTGTCGAGCGGATGGAAATTGAGGGGATCCATGGTCAGCAGCCCGGCGTCGAGCACCACCCGCACCCGTCGCTCGCGGTCGTCGAGGAGGGCGAAGGGGGTGACCGCCCCGGGGATCACTCCGAGGACCTCGGACAGCCGCTCCGGCTTGCCGAAACGCATCCGCGGGGCGCCGAGCAGCCGGGCGAGGGCGTTGATCCGCACCGGCTGCTCGGCGCGGCACACCACCAGCCACAGGCCGCCCTCGCGGTCCTCCAGGAAGAGATTCTTGGTCCGGGCGCCCGGCAGATGACCGGTGTACCGGGCCGCCTCCTCGACGGTGAACACCGGCGGATGATCGATGGTGGTGGTTTCCACGCCGAGTTCGGCGAGATGGGCGAACAGGCGATCACGGGCACGGGACATGACCAGGGATCTACGGCCCGGGAACGATCGACGCAACGGGGGAAGGCGATCACGGAGCGGTTAGATGCATCCCGCGTCCCGAGACGCTAGGGATCGGAGCACGACCACGGGTAGAGGAGCCTCCGTTTGGCGACAGCGCGGTCTCTGGAAGCGGACATCTGCATTCTCGGCGCCGGTTCGGGTGGCCTCAGCGTCGCCGCCGGAGCGGCGCGAATGGGGGCGCGCACGGTGTTGATCGAGGCCGACCGCATGGGCGGCGACTGCCTCCATACCGGCTGCGTGCCCTCGAAAAGCCTGATCGCCGCCGCGGCCGTCGCCGGCACGATCCGCGAGGCGGGACGCTTCGGCATTCGTACGACCGCGCCGGAGGTGGATTTCGCCGCCGTCGGACGCCACCTCCACGAGGTGATCGCCGCCATCGCCCCTCACGACAGCGAAGCCCGCTTCGAGGGTCTCGGGGTCACCGTGATCAGGGCCCGCGGCCGCTTCCTGGCCACCGACAGGGTCGGTGCCGGAGAACGGGAGGTCCGGGCACGGCGCTTCGTGATCGCCACCGGTTCACGCCCCGCCGTACCACCCGTGACGGGTCTGGAGAAGGTCGATTTCCTCACCAGCGACACCATCTTCGAGCTCACGGAACGGCCCGGCCATCTGCTCGTCCTGGGCGCCGGGCCGGTCGGCTGCGAACTCGCCCAGGCCTTCCGCCGGCTCGGTGCCGAGGTCAGCCTCTTCGATCTCGGGCCGATCCTGCCGGGCGAGGATCCCGAACTCGTGGCGCCCCTGCGGGAGCGCCTCCTCGCCGAGCGGATCGCACTCTTCGAGCGGGTCCGCGTGCTGCGGGCGGAGCCGGGGCCGGCCCTCGTGGTGGCGGCGGAGGGCGGCGAAAGGCGGGTTCCGGGCACCCATCTCCTGGTGGCCGCCGGCCGCCGGCCCGCCATCGAGGATCTGGGACTGGAGGAGGCGGGAGTCCGGCACGGACCGGAGGGTATTCCCGTCGATCGGCGGATGCGGACCTCGAACCGACGCGTCTACGCCATCGGCGACGTGGTGGCGGGCGCTCCCCGCTTCACCCATGCCGCCGCCTACGAGGCCGGCATCGTGCTCAGGAACGCGCTCCTGCGCCTGCCGGTCCGGGCCGGGCTCGGGCTCGTACCGCGGGTCGTCTACACCGAGCCGCAGATCGCCGGGATCGGGCTCACCGAGACGGAGGCGGAGGCGCGCGGCGAGCGCTGCGAAGTGATTCGCGTGCCCTTCACCGAGAACGATCGTGCCCGCACCGAACGGGCCGAGGAGGGGCTGATCAAGCTGGTGATCGGCAGGCGCGGCCGCATCCTCGGCGCCGGGCTGGTCGGCAGCCGGGTCGACGATCTTATGGCGCCGATCGCGATGGCCGTGCAGCAGGGCGCGCGCGCCTCGGCCCTGGCCGGGCTGCTGCTGCCCTATCCGACCCGGAGCGAGATCGTCAAACGGGCGGCCGGCCGGTATTACGAACCCCTGCTGTTCGGCCGCGGCATGCGCCGTTTGGTCCGATTCCTGTCCTGGCTGGGATGAGGGGATGGCGGATCGACCCCCCGAGAAACGGGGCTCCCCGGACGACACCGCCGCGCACCGGCGCTTCCGGCTCTGGCCGTTGGCGCTTCTCGCGGCCGTCGCTCTCCTCCTCTACCTGCTCGGCATCACCGACTATCTGAGCTTCGAGACCCTGCGCCGCGAACGCGCCCTGCTGCTCGCCTGGGTCGAGCGCTATCCCCTGCTCTCGGCGACGGGCTTCGTCCTCGTCTACATCGCCGCCACCGCCCTCTCGCTGCCGGGCGGCGCGGTGCTGACCCTGGCGGGCGGGTTCCTGTTCGGCTTCCTGCCGGGGGCGGTCTACGCCACGATCGGTGCCACCGTCGGTGCGGTGCTGATCTTCCTCGTCGCCCGCAGCGCCCTGGGCGAGCCGCTCCGGGCCCGCGCCGGCCCCTGGCTCACCCGGATGCGCGAAGGCTTCAACCGCAACGGCCTGAGCTATCTCCTGGTGCTGAGGCTGGTACCGGTCTTTCCCTTCTGGCTGGTCAATCTGGTGCCGGCGATGCTGGGCGTGCCGCTCTCGACCTACACCTTGGCGACCTTCCTCGGCATCATCCCGGGCTGCCTCGTCTACACGAGTGTCGGCGCCGGGCTGGGAGCCGTGTTCGACGCCGGAGAGGAACCCGATCTCGGCCTGATCCTCGAACCCGAGATCCTGCTGCCGCTGCTGGGCCTCGCGCTCCTGTCGCTGGTCCCGGTCGTCTACCGGCGCCTGCGACGCCGGGCAACCCCGGCCTGAGCCGTCTCAGGCGGCGTTCTCGCTGCCCATCGCGAGATACTTGCGGCGGCGGGCGGCCCGCAACTCGCCACCGTCCCGCTCCTCGAGCTCCCGGAGATGGCGGGCGATCGCCTCCCCCACCCGGGCCGTGGTCGTCGCCCCGGCACGATGGGCGCCGCCCAGGGGCTCGGGAACGATCTCGTCGATGAGACCGAGATCGAGCAGATCCTGGGCGGTGAGCTTGAGCGCCCCCGCCGCCTCGGCGGCCTTTTCGGCGTTGCGCCAGAGAATGGCGGCACAGCCCTCGGGCGAGATCACCGAATAGATGGCGTGCTCGAGCATCAGCACCCGGTCGGCGGTGGCCAGCGCGATGGCGCCCCCCGAGCCGCCCTCCCCGATCACCGTGGCGATGATCGGCACCCGCAGATCGAGACAGGTCTCGATCGACCGGGCGATCGCCTCGGCCTGGCCGCGTTCCTCGGCGCGTACCCCGGGATGGGCGCCGGGGGTGTCGATGAAGGACAGGACCGGCAGGCCGAAACGCTCGGCCAGCCGCATCAACCGCACCGCCTTCCGGTAGCCCTCGGGTCGGGCCATGCCGAAATTGTGCCGTACCCGGTCCTCCGTCTCGCGTCCCTTTTCGTGACCGAGAACCATCACCGAACGGCCGCGGAAGCGGCCGATGCCACCCATCAGCGCGGTGTCCTCGCCGAAACTCCGATCGCCGGCCAGCGGCGTGAAATCCGCGATCAACGCCGCCACGTAATCGCCGAAGTGCGGCCGGTCGGGATGCCGCGCCACCTGGGTCTTCTGCCAGGGGGTGAGCTTGGCGTAGGTCTGGGACAGGAGCTTGGCGGCCCGCGCTTCGAGGCGCTGCACTTCCTCGGCGAGATCGAGATCACTGCCGTCCATCAGAAGGCGCAGCTCCTTGACCTTGCCCTCGAGCTCGGCGATCGGTTTTTCGAAATCGAGAAGCACGCTCATCGCGATCCGTCCGACGTCCCGTTCGCGCCCCGCGCGCCGCCGGCGGGCGGGACCCGCGGCGAAGATAGGGCAGGGATCGGGATTGTCCAAGGCGGCCGTGAAAAAGGCGGCTCCCGCGCGAACGGGAGCCGCGAATGGAGGAGATCTGGCCCCGGAAGGTCGCGGCCCCCGCGGTTGCGGGGGCCGCCCCCTGTGACCGGGACTCGAGGCTGCCGTTGACCGGCACGGACGACCGTAGGTCGCCGCCCTTAACGAGTGGTGAACCGGCGGCGGAACACCACCTCCGCCGGCACTTCGGCGCCACCCGGGTACGCAGGTGATTGGCGGAAGCACCGGGGCCCTCGTGTCGCTCCGGGACCGGCGGCGCACCCTCCGGCCGGGTCTTTCGTTCCGCCACCGGCCCATGCTAGCTTGCCCGCGAGGCGCAGATGTGAAGCGAGTCCAAAGCGACGACAGGGAGGGTTGCAGATGTCGGTTCGTGGCATGCGATGGGTGGTGCTGGCCGCTCTCGGCTTCGCGCAGGCCTGGTCGGCACCGCTTTCGGCCCAGGAAATCGGTGACAAGCTGGTGGTCGTCACCTCCTTTCCCAAGGATCTGACGAACGTCTTCAAACAGGCCTTCGAAAGCAAGTATCCCGGCATGACGGTGGAGATGCTGAAGAAGAAAACCACCGCCGGTGTGAAATACATTCAGGAGACGGCCTCCAACAACACCTCGGACATCTTCTGGGCCTCGGCCCCCGACGCCTTCGAGGTGCTGAAGGGTGACGGGCTGCTCGCCAAGTACGAAGTCCGGGCGACCGGCATCCCCGAGAAGGTCGGCGTCTTTCCGATCAACGACCCGGACGGCTACTACAAGGGCTTCGCCGCCTCGGGATACGGTTTCATGTGGAACACCCGCTATCTGAAGGCGAAGAAGGTGCCGGAACCGGCGGAATGGGAGGACCTCGCCGAGGCCGTCTACTTCGGTCATGTCGGCATGTCCGCGCCCTCGCGTTCCGGCACCACCCATCTGACGGTGGAAACGGTGCTCCAGGGCCTCGGCTGGGAGCAGGGCTGGGCTCTGTGGAAGCGCATCGGCGGCAACCTCAAGACGGTCACCGAGCGCTCCTTCGGCGTGCCTTCGGGGGTCAATTCGGGGCAGTTCGGGGTCGGCATCGTGATCGACTTCTTCGGCTTCTCCTCCAAGGCCTCGGGTTATCCGGTGGAGTTCCGCTATCCCTCGACGACGACCCTGGTTCCCGCCAACATCGCGATCGTCGCCAACGCGCCGCATCCGGAAGCGGCGGCGGCCTTCATCGAGTTCGTGCTGTCGCCGGAAGGCCAGCGACTGCTTCTCGATCCCAAGATCCGGCGCCTGCCGGTGCGGCCGGAGATCTACGCCGAAGCGCCCGATCTGCCCAATCCCTTCGAGGGCGAGATCGGGGCCACCGTGGCCTTCGACGTCAAGAAGTCCAAGGCCCGCTACAACCTCGTCAACTCCCTGTTCGACGTGATGATCACCTACCGGCTCGACGATCTGCAGGCGGCCACCAAGGCGCTGCACGAGGCGGAAGCCGCACTCGCCGCCGAGCCCGACGAGGAAGCCGCCAAGCTCGTCGCCCGCGGCTGGGAGCTGGTCGCGGCCCTGCCGATCGACGAGGCGAAGTCGCTCGACCCCGATTTCGCCGGCATTTTCAAGAAACGGCGCAAGAAGGCGACCGACGTGGTGACCGGCCGTCAGGCCGAGGTCGAGCAGGAATGGGACGATTTCGTCCGCGCCAACTACGCCGAGGCCAGGGAACTCGCCGAGAAGGCCCTGGCGATGGTACGGTAGGCGATCCGCCGGTTCCGATCCGATGACGCGCGAACGCGTGAGGGAAGACCCTTCCCTCACGCGGCCCGCCACGGCGTGAGGGATCGCGAATGAACTTCAGCGGCCGCGGACAATGGGGGGCCCTCGGCACCGGCGGCTTCGTGCTGCTGGTCCTGCTCGTGTTCCTGGTGATCCCGGTGGCCAAGGTCATCTACGTGGCCTTCCAGCATCCGGACACCGGAGCCTTCACCCTGGTCAACTTCATCGATTTCTTCAACACCTCCCTGTTCCGGGAGTCCTTCTACAATTCCCTCTACGTGGCCGCCATGTCGGTGGTCGTGGCGAGCCTGATCGCCATCCCCCTCGCCTATTTCACCACCCGTTTCCGGTTCGGCGCCGCCGCCCTCATCCAGACCCTGGGCGTCATTCCCCTGATCATGCCGCCCTTCGTGGGTGCGGTGGCGATGCAGATGATCTTCGGAGCCAACGGCACCATCAATCTCCTGCTCGACGAGTATTTCGGCTTCACCCTCCCCTTCATGGAAGGGCTGAACGGGGTCATCCTGGTGGAGGCGATCCACTATTTCCCCTTCATCTTGATCAATCTCTCGGCGAGCCTCGCCAACATCGACCGTTCGGTGGAGGAATCGGCCCAGAACCTCGGCTCCTACGGCTTCCGCCTGTTCCGCCGCATCGTCTTCCCCCTGGCGATGCCCGGCTACGCCGCCGGCGCCGCGCTCGTCTTCCTCAAGGTGTTCGACGATCTCGGCACGCCGCTGCTGCTCAACGTCAACAACATGCTCGCCCCGCAGGCCTATCTGCGGATCTCCTCGATCGGCATCACCGATCCCATGGGCTACGTGATCTCGGTGATCCTGGTCGGGTTTTCCCTGTTTTCGCTCTGGGTTTCCTATTTCGTCACCCGCGGCAAGGACTATGCCTCGCTGGAGAAGGGTGGCGGCGGCCTCGGCAAGCGCGAACTCGGCCCCTGGGGCAGGCTCGGCGCCTGGGCGGTGGTGCTCCTCATCCTGCTGATCGTGCTCTCGCCCCACATCGGGCTGCTGCTGCTTTCCTTCGGCACCATCTGGTCGTTCTCGGTGCTGCCCGACGCCTATACCCTCGAGCATTACCGCGAGGTCTTCTCGACGGCGATGCCCTACATCACCAACACCCTGATCTACGCCGGCCTCGCCGCCCTGCTCGACGTCGTTCTGGCGACCGCGATCGCCTACATCGTCTGGCGTACCGGCCTTCCCGGCCGGCAGATCCTGGACTATCTCGGAACCGCCGCGGTGGCGGTGCCGGGGGTCGTGCTGGGCATCGGCTACCTCCGCGTGTTCCACGATTTCCAAGTCCCCCTCGTCGACGAGCCGCTCGCCTCCTGGTGGGTGATCATCGTCGTCGCGCTCATGATCCGCCGGCTGCCCTACGCCCTGCGGGCCTGTACCGCGGCCCTGCAACAGGTTTCCGTCACCCTCGAGGAGGCGGCGCTCAATCTCGGTGCCGGACGTTTCCGTACCGTCCGACGTATCGTGGTCCCGCTGATGGCCGGCGGCATCATGGCCGGCTTCGTCACCTCCTTCGCCACCGCCGCCGTCGAGCTTTCCGCGACCATCATGCTGGTCGCCGCCGAAAGCGACGCTCCGGTCGCCTACGGCATCTACGTCTACATGCAGACCGCGGCCGGTCGTGGTCCGGGAGCGGCGCTCGGTGTCCTCGCGGTGCTCCTGGTCGGCGTCGCGACCTATTTCTCCCACCGCTTCGTCGAACGCTCGCGCGAGGTGGCGGAAGCCGACCGCCGCCTCGCCGTCGCCCAGGGAGCCTGATCGTGAACGAGCATGCGTCCTCCACCGCTCCGCCCCCCGCCCGCGGGGTCCGCACCGGTCCCAGGGCGGAGCGGCTGGTGATCGAAGGGCTGCGCCTGTCCTTCGGCGACAACGAAGTTCTCAAGGGGGTGGATCTGACCATCGAACCGGGCGAGTTCTTCGCCTTCCTCGGCCCGTCGGGCTCCGGAAAATCGACGCTGCTGCGGGCGATCGCCGGATTCGGCCCGAGACCGGCCGGGCGCATCCTGATCGGCGAGGAGGAGGTGACCGCGAAACCGCCCTGGCTGCGCAACGTCGGCATGGTGTTCCAGTCCTATGCTCTCTGGCCGCACATGACGGTCGCGAAGAACGTCGCCTTCGGCCTCGAGGAGCGGGGCGTGCCCAAGAGCGAGATCGCGGTCCGGGTCCGGCGGGCCTTGGAGCTCGTCGGTCTCGCCGAGTTCGCCGACCGTCGCCCCTCCCAGCTTTCCGGTGGCCAGCAGCAGCGGGTGGCCCTCGCCCGGACCCTGGTCGTGGAACCGCGGGTGCTGCTGCTCGACGAGCCCCTCTCCAATCTCGACGCCAACCTGCGCGTCCAAGTCCGGCGCGAACTCAAACAGCTCCAGCGCCGGCTCGGGATCACCACGATCTTCGTGACCCATGATCAGGAGGAGGCGAACACCACATCCGATCGCATGGCGGTGCTGGAAGAGGGCGTGATCCAGCAGGTCGGGGCCCCGGTCGAACTCTACGACCGGCCGGCCAACCTGTTCGTCGCCACCTTCCTCGGCTCCGCCAATCTGATCGAAGGCGAGGTGATCGCCGATGGTGGGGCGCGGCTGTTCAGCGGCCGCGGCGGCTTCCGTTTTCCCGTCGCGGACGAGGAGGAGGAAGGGCGGGCCCATGCCCTCTTCCGCCCCCAGACCGTGCATCTGGGAGGTCCTCCGGGGTCGGCGGAGGAACCCGGCTTCTTCGGCTTCTCGGGACGCGTGGTACGGGCGGAGTTCCTGGGCATGCTCGTGCGCTACGGCATCGAGGTGGGTGGCCTCGAGCTGCTGGTGGACGAACCCCACGAACCGGACCGGCCGATCCTGCCCGAGGGATCCGAGGTCACCGGGCGGATCGCCACCCGTCGGATCCGGATCCTGCGGGCCTGATCTTCGCCATGCTCGCCTCGCGGCCGTGTTTGTGATAGGCGGAGCGGCGGCGAGAGGCGCCGGTCACCGGCCGCCCTCCCGGTCGCGGCAACCGATGTCGGGAACCGATGTGAAGCAGTCCTCGAGGCCGCCGATCCGCATCCTGCTCGCCCGACCGCGCGGCTTCTGCGCCGGCGTCGATCGGGCGATCGCCATCGTCCGCGAAGCGCTGGCCAGGAACGGTCCCCCCGTCTACGTGCGCCACGAGATCGTCCACAACCGGCACGTGGTCGAGGAACTGCGCCGCGCCGGCGCCGTCTTCGTCGAGGAGCTCGAGGAGGTGCCCGACGGGGCGCTGGTCGTCTTCTCGGCCCACGGGGTGCCGAAGCGGGTGCCCGAGGAGGCCCGGCGCCGCGGCCTGCGGTTCGCCGACGCCACCTGCCCCCTCGTGAGCAAGGTCCACCGCGAGGTGGAACGGCACGTGGCCGCCGGGCGTACGGTGCTGCTGATCGGCCATGCCGGGCATCCCGAGGTCGAGGGCACCATGGGTCAGGTGCCGCCGGGTGCCGTCCTGCTGGTGGAGACGGCGGCGGAGGCGGAGAAGATCGAGGTCCCGGATCCCGGCAGGGTGGCGCTGGCCACCCAGACCACCCTTTCGGTGACCGACACGGCGGCGATCCGCGAGATCCTGCGCCGGCGCTTTCCCGGGATCGTCGAGCCGGGGCGGGAAGACATCTGTTACGCCACCACCAACCGCCAGCGCGCGGTGGCGGTCATCGCCCGGCGGGTCGATCTCCTGTTCGTGGTGGGCGCGCCGAATTCCTCCAACTCGCTGCGCCTGGTGGAGGTCGCACGCCAGTCGGGCTGCGCCCGGGCCGAACTGATCCAGTCGCCCGCCGACATCGACTGGCGGTGCCTGACCGGAATCGAGGCGGTGGGCCTGACCGCCGGTGCTTCGGCTCCCGAGGTGCTGGTCCGGGGGGTGATCGACGCCTTTCGTCGGCGCTACGCGGTGACGGTGGAGGAGGTGACGACGGCGGAAGAGAACGTCTCCTTCAAGCTGCCGCCGATCCCCACCTCGACCGCCGCCCTGCGAGCCGCGGAATAGGGCGGTGGCCCGGGTGGTGCCGTGAGCGCGCACCCCTCGGCGACCGCCACGAACCGGTAGGGCCTTCATGGCAGTCTACACCCATCTCGATCCGGACGAGATCCTCGCCTTCCTCGAAGCCTACGATCTCGAACCGCTGACCGCGTTCCACGGCATCCGCGAGGGGGTGGAGAACACCAACTATCTGCTGGTGACGGAACGGCGGCGTTTCATCCTCACCATCTACGAAAAGCGGGTCGATCCGGCCGACCTGCCGTTCTTTCTCGGCCTCATGGATCACCTCGCGGGCAAGGGCTTTCCCTGTCCGGTACCGCTGCGCGACCGCGAGGGCCGGACGCTCAGGGAGATCCACGGCAAGCCGGCGGCGATCGTGACCTTTCTCGAAGGGCGCTCGCCACGCAGCATCACCCCGCCCCGTTGCCTCGCTCTCGGCCGCGTCCTGGCGGAGCTCCATCTCGCCGGTCTCGACTTTCCCATCCGGCGCGAGAACGGCCTCGCCGTGCCGGCGCTGCGGCCGCTGTTCGCGATCTCGGCCGCCCGCGCCGACGAGGTCGAACGGGGTCTCGGCGAGGAACTCGCAGGCGAGCTCGAAAGCCTCGAACGGGCGTGGCCCGGCGATCTTCCGGCCGGCGTCATCCATGCCGATCTCTTCCCCGACAACGTCTTCTTCGCCCGGGACGAGGTCACCGGCGTCATCGACTTCTACTTCGCCTGCAACGATCTTCTGGCCTACGATCTCGCGATCTGCATGAACGCCTGGTGCTTCGAGCAGTTCGCCGAATTCAACATCACCAAGGCGCGGGCGCTGCTGCACGGCTACCGGCAGGTGCGGCCGCTGTCGGCGGCCGAACTCGAAGCCCTGCCGATCCTCGCCCGGGGAGCGGCCATGCGGTTTCTCCTGACCCGCCTCCACGACTGGCTGCACCAGGTCGAAGGAGCCCTGGTCCAGCCCAAGAACCCCCTCGAATACCTGCGCAAGCTCCGCTTCCATCGCGGCATTCGCGGACCGGCGGCCTATGGCCTCGACTGATCCCGCCGCCGGGGAGATCGTCGAGATCCATACCGACGGGGCCTGCAGCGGCAATCCGGGCCCGGGCGGCTGGGCCGCCATCCTCGCCTGGAAGGGGCGCGAGAAGGAGCTTTCCGGCGCCGAGCCCGCGACCACCAACAACCGGATGGAGCTCCTGGCGGCGATCCGGGCCCTCGAAGCGCTGAAACGGCCGATGCGGGTCCGGATCTACACCGACAGCGAGTATCTGCGCCGCGGGATGAGCGAATGGCTGGCGGGCTGGAAGCGCCGCGGCTGGCGCACCGCGGCGAAGAAACCGGTCAGGAACCGCGATCTCTGGGAACGGCTCGACGAGCTCTGTCACCGCCACGAGGTCGAATGGCACTGGCTCAAGGGCCATGCGGGGGATCCCCTGAACGAGCGTGCCGACCGTCTCGCCCGCGAGGCGATCCGGCGTCTGGGTGCACCGGAACCGCGCTCGCCGTGATCCCACCCTTGGGTTCGCGCCCCGCCTGCGCTACCTCATCCTCGAACCACGAGCCTTCGGCGAGGAATCCATGCGCAAGCTGCTTGTCCTTCTGCCATTCCTGTTCGGAGCATTGCTGATGAGCCTGCCCACCCCCGCCGATGCCGCCCCGAGACTGGTGATCGAAACCAGCAAGGGACGCATCGTCATCGCCATGATGCCGGAGATCGCGCCGAAGCACGTGGCGCGAATCACGGAACTCGCCGAGGAAGGCTTCTACGACGGCGTCGTCTTCCATCGCGTGATCCCGGGTTTCATGGCCCAGACCGGCGATCCCACGGGCACCGGCCGTGGCGGCTCCGGCAAGGGAAAGCTGCCCGCCGAGTTCTCGAACATCCCCTTCGAGCGGGGTGTCGTCGGCATGGCCCGGACCCGCGATCCGAACAGCGCCGACAGCCAGTTCTTCATCATGACCGCGCGGGCGCCGCATCTGAACGGCCAGTACACGGTCTGGGGCCGGGTGATCGAAGGCATGGAAGTGGTCGATGCCCTCGCCCCGGGCGAGCCGCCCGCGCAGCCCGACCGCATGATCCGGGTCCGTGTCGAGGCCGGAGACGACTAGCGGGGAGATTCCGATGGCGGTCCTGGTCACCGGCGCGGCGGGGTTCATCGGCCTGCATGTCAGCGAGGCTCTGCTGGCCCGGGGCGAGCGGGTCCTCGGTATCGACGATCTCAACAGCTATTACGATCCGGCCCTCAAGGAGGCGCGCCTCGAACGGCTGCGGCGGCATGCCGGATTCGCTTTCTTCCGTCTGGACATCGGCGACGAGGAGGCGATGAACGCCTGGGCGGAGGAACACGGCCGGGAGGTGGAAGCGGTGATCCATCTCGCCGCCCAGGCGGGCGTCCGCTATTCCCTCGAACGGCCGATGGCCTACGTGAAGAGCAACCTCGTCGGCCACATGGTGATCCTGGAGCTCTGCCGTCGCCGCCTGCCGCGCTGCGATCGGCTCGTCTATGCGAGTTCGAGCTCGGTCTACGGCGCCAACCGCAAGATGCCGTTCGCGGTCGGGGACCGGGTCGATGATCCGGTTTCGCTCTACGCCGCCACCAAGCGCGCCGACGAACTCCTGAGCGAATCCTACGCCCGGCTCTACGACCTGCCCCAGACCGGGCTGCGCTTCTTCACCGTCTACGGTCCCTGGGGCCGGCCGGACATGGCCTATTACAGCTTCGCCGAGGCGATCACCGCCGGCCGGCCGGTGACCCTCTACAATCACGGCCGCATGCGGCGGGACTTCACCTACATCGACGACGTCACCGCCGGCGTGCTGGCGGCCCGCGACCGCCTGCCCGAGCCGCGGGAGGACGGGGTGCGTCACCGTCTCTACAATCTGGGCAACAACCGGCCGGTCGAGCTCGAACGGTTCGTACGGGTACTCGAAGACGCCCTCGGCCGCAGGGCGAAGATCCGTTACGCCGAGATGCAGCCCGGCGACGTCGTCGAGACCTACGCCGACATCGAGGCCAGCCGCCGCGATCTCGGTTACCAACCCCGGGTCGGCATCGAGGAGGGGCTGGGGCGTTTCGCCGCCTGGTATCGCACCTATCACGGTGCCGGTTGAAGCGACGCCGGATCCATGCTGACCCTCGAGGACGTCACCCTGCGGATCGGCGGCCGGGTTCTCCTGCGGCATGCCAACCTGCGCCTCGCCGCCGGCCAGCGCATGGGCCTCGTCGGTCGCAACGGCACCGGCAAGACGAGTCTCCTGCGGCTGATCGCCGGCGAGCTCCAGGCCGATGCCGGCGATGTACGGTTGCCGCGCGGGGCGCGGATCGGCTTCGTCGCCCAGGAGGCCCCGGGTGGCGGGACGACCCCGCTGGAGGCGGTGCTGGCCGCCGACCGCGAGCGCCACGACCTGCTCGCCCGCGCCGGCCGGACCGGCGAGGCGGCGGAGATCGCCGAGATCCATACCCGCCTCGCCGAGATCGGGGCCGAAGCGGCCCCGGCCCGCGCCGCCCGCATCCTCCGCGGGCTGGGGTTTTCCGAGCAGGATCTCGATCGTCCGCTGGAACGCTTTTCCGGCGGCTGGCGGATGCGCGTGGCGCTCGCCTCGCTCCTGTTCCTCGAACCCGATCTCCTGCTGCTCGACGAACCCACCAACCATCTCGATCTCGAGGCGGCGGCCTGGCTCGAGGAGCATCTCCGGCGCTATCCCCGCACGCTTCTCCTGGTGAGTCACGACCGCGATCTGCTGAACCGGGTCCCCGACCGGATCTGCCATCTCGAGGGCCGTGCGCTCACCGTCTATGCCGGCGGCTACGATCGGTTCGTCGAGGCCCGGGCGGCACGGAGGCTCGGGCTCGCCCGCCTCCGCGAGAAGCAGGAGGCCCGGCGGCGGCATCTGCAGGCCTTCGTCGACCGTTTCCGGGCCAAGGCCACCAAGGCCCGTCAGGCCCAGAGCCGGCTCAAGATGCTGGCGCGGATGACGCCGGTCGAGGAGCTCCTGCCCGAACCCGAGGTGCGCTTCGCCTTTCCCGCCGGGCGGATCCCGCCGCCGCCGCTGCTGACCATGGAGCGGCTCGCGGTCGGCTACGACGGCACGCCGGTGCTTTCGGGCCTCGATCTGCGAATCGATCCCGACGACCGGATCGCCCTGCTGGGCGCCAACGGCAACGGCAAGAGCACCTTCGCCGCGCTCGTCGCCGGTCGCCTCGAACCCTTGTCCGGGACCCTGACGCGAGCGGCGGGACTGCGGGTGGGATACTTCGCCCAGCACCAGATCGAGGACCTCGATCCGGACGCCGACGGCATCACCCATCTCGCGCGGCTGCTGCCCGCCGAGCCGGAAGTGCGCCTGCGCGCCCGGCTCGGCCGTTTCGGACTCGTCCAGGAGAAGGCGGAGACCCCGGCCCGGCATCTTTCGGGTGGGGAAAAGACCCGCCTCTGCCTCGCCCGCATGACGGTCCGGGATCCCCAGCTCCTGATCCTCGACGAGCCCACCAATCATCTCGACATCGATTCGCGCGAGGCGCTGGTGGGTGCGCTCAACGCATTCCCGGGCGCCATCCTCCTGATCAGCCACGACCGCCATCTCGTGGAACTGGTCTGCGACCGGCTCTGGCTGGTGGCCGGCGGTCGCGTCGCACCCTACGAAGGTGATCTCGACGACTACCGCCGGAGCCTCCTCGAAGACCGCGGCGAACGACGCCGGCGGCAGCCGACCGCCACCGGGAACGGGCGGCCGCGCCCCCGTCAACGCCGCGCCGCTCTGGCCCCCCTTCGTCGCCGGGCCCGCGAGGCGGAACGGCGATGCGAGATGCTGGCCGCCCGCCGCGAGGCGATCACCGCCCGTCTGGCGGATCCCGGGATCTACGCCAACGGCACCGAGGTCGCCGCGCTGCGCCGGGAGCTCGCAGATCTCGAAGAGGAGATCGAGGCCGCCGAAGCCGCCTGGCTCGAGGCCGAAGAGGCGATCGAACGGCTGGCGGGCGGCGGTTGACGGTCGCTTCCTCCGTTTGCACCGCTACCGGCTTTCGGCTAGGAGCGGGTCCGAGGTCACCGGAGATGGCGAGGTGCATGGTGCGACCCTCGGGACGGGCGCCGAACGAGCTGCGCGAGGTGGAGTTCAGACTCGGGGTCAACCGCTATGCGGAAGGCTCCTGTCTGGTCCGGTTCGGTCATACCGAGGTGCTGTGCACCGCCACCGTCGAGGAGCGGGTGCCGGGCTGGCTCAGGAACACCGGAAAGGGCTGGATCACCGCCGAATACAGCATGCTGCCGCGGGCCACCCACAGCCGCATGCAGCGGGAGGTGGCCCGCGGCCGGCCGAGCGGCCGCACCCAGGAGATCCAGCGGCTGATCGGCCGCTCGCTGCGGGCGGTGGCCGAGCTCGAGGGTCTCGGCGAGCGCCAGATTCTGGTCGATTGCGACGTGCTCCAGGCGGACGGCGGCACCCGCACCGCCGCGATTACCGGTGGCTATCTGGCGCTGCATCGGGCGCTCTCGAAGCTGGTCGAGGCCGGCGAGCTGCCGCGGCTGCCGCTCCGTGAAGAGGTGGCGGCGGTCTCCTGCGGCATCCTCGAGGGCGAGGCGGTGCTCGATCTCGACTACGAGGAGGACAGCGCCGCCGAGGCCGATGCCAATTTCGTCCTTTCCGCCTCCGGCGGCATCGTCGAGATCCAGGTGACGGCCGAGGACTTCCCGATCCGCGACACCCAGTTCGACGCCATGCGGGCCCTCGCCCGCGAGGGCATCCGGGAGCTGGTGGCACGTCAGCGCGCCGCGTTGGCCGCCGCATGAGCGGGCCCGACGGGCTGCGCGGCGGACGGCTGGTGCTGGCCTCGCACAATCCGGGCAAGTTGCGCGAGTTCCGGGATCTGCTGGCACCGCTGGGCGTGAGCCTGATCGGCGCCGATGCCCTCGGCCTGCCGGAACCGGAGGAAAGCGGGTCGAGCTTCGCCGAGAACGCCCGCATCAAGGCGCTGGCCGCGGCCCGCGCCTCGGGCCTGCCGGCGCTGGCCGACGACAGCGGGCTCGTGGTGGCCGGGCTCGAGGGCGCCCCCGGCATCCATTCGGCGCGCTGGGCCGGACCGGACCGCGACTTCGCGGCCGCGATGCGCCGTCTCCACGACGAGCTCGCGGCCCGTTCCGGTGGCTTCGCCCGGGCCGATCGGCGGGCCGCCTTCGTCTGCGCCCTCTGTCTGGCCCGACCGGACGGGGCGCTTCGCGAATTCGAGGGCCGGGTGGAGGGGGAGATCGTCTGGCCGCCGCGCGGTACCGGTGGTTTCGGCTACGATCCGGTGTTCGTTCCGGAGGGCGAAAGCCGCAGCTTCGCCGAGATGACGGCGGCGGAAAAGGCCGCCCTCAGCCATCGCGCGCGGGCCGTGGCGGCATTGCTGGCGGCGATGGGGGCGGATCCGCCGGCATCTTGAAGCGCGTCGCGATCGCGGTCATATAGGGCCGCGCGAGGGGCCGTAGCTCAGTTGGGAGAGCGCCTGCTTTGCACGCAGGAGGTCGTCGGTTCGATCCCGATCGGCTCCACCAGGGAAAGCGATGCGTCGGACGACCAACCGGGCGCGGCCGAAGACGGTTCGTCGTCATCCTGTCGTCGCCGCTCCACGGGACGTCCGCCGGGGCGATGCCGGAAACGGCGGAAGTTCTCGCAGCTCCCTTCAGGCAACGGGAGAACGCTGTCGGAGCATCCGGTACAGGGTGCGTTCGCTGACGCCGAGCCGTTCCGCCACCAGCGCCCGGTGACCCCGGTAGCGCTGCATCAGCTCCCGGACGTAGAGCTCCCGGATCTCCTCGAGAGTCGGTTCGTGATCGAAGCGGAGCTCGACCACGGCTCCGGTCTCCGGCTCCGGCCGCAGAGTGAGATGTTCGGAGCGGATCTCCTCCGCCTCGCCGGAGAGGATGGCACTGCGCTCGACCACGTTGCGGAGCTCCCGGACGTTGCCCGGCCACCGATAGGCTTCGAGCGCCTGCAACGCCGCTTCGGTGAAACGCTTGCGCACATGCCGGTAGGCATTGCGGCGGGCGAGGAAATATTGCGCCAGTGGCCGGATGTCCTCGGGGCGTTCGCGCAGCGGTGGAAGCTGGATGACGAAACCGGCGAGACGGTAGAACAGATCCTCGCGGAACCGCCCTCCCGCCACCATCTGTTCGAGATCGCGGTTGGTGGCGGCGATGAAGCGGGCATCACAGCGCGAATCGCGAACACCTCCCAGCCGCCGGTAGGTCCGCGTCTCCAGGGTCCGCAGCAGCTTGGCCTGCGCCGCCGGCGACAGCCGATGCACAGGGTGGAGTCGATATCGACGATCCCGTCCTTCTTGCGCTTGTAGATGGCGCCGGTCGGGCAGGCGGGAAGGCAGGCCGGCTCCGCGCAATGGTTGCAGGACATGTTGACTTTGTAGGCGTAGACCTCGGGATAGGTGCCCCTCGATGTACCGTACCCGCCGGACGCGGTCCCGGTGGCAGCCCGTTCTTGTCCTTGCAGGCGATTTCACAGGCGCGACCACCGTGACAGCCGTAGCAGACATCCGAACTTTCCTCGACCGCCCTCTCGATCGCCTCGGCATCGAGATAGCGCACCCGGTGGCGGACGGTGCGGAACAGCTCCCCGTGACAGGCGAGGCAACCGTTCTTCGTCTCCTCGTCTTCGAAGTCGCCGCGGATCCGTCGCCAATCGTCCTCGAGACCCATGATCTCGAAAGGAAAGCTCCCGTGACAGCGCAGACAGGTTTCGGTGGTGTTGACCATCTTGCGCAGCGTGAAACGCGGTTTGCCGTCGCCATCCGCGGGAATGGCCAGCCCTTCTTCCCGCGGGTCGTGGCCGCGGTGACAGAAGTTGCACGAAAGATTCATCAGGCGCCGCGCCAAGGGCCCGTCGAGGTGGCGTCGGTGAAAGCTGGTCTGCGGCCCCTGATAGGTATCCAACGTCTGATACCACCCGAGAACCTCGTTCGCACGCAGACCGGCGGGAGATTCGGTGCGTATCTCACGATCGAGAATCTCCTCGTGACAAACCAGGCATTCGGCATCGCTCGCCCGGTCGATCGCCGGCGGAAAATGAATCGGGTCCCAAACTGACCGGTAGTAATCCTGTGTGGCGGCGCGTTGCTTCACCGCCGCCACCACATCGGTCTCGCCGGAGACGGCGGGAGCGGTCTCCCATGCCATCGCCAGTGTGAAGACCAGGATCACCGCGGCCGGCCCGGATCGATCGATCGAACGACGCCGCCTGCCGAACATTGCCTTTCCCTCCGGTCGGCGGGACGCCGGCAATGAACCGGCATCCCGCGTTCCAGCCGTTCACACACCGAGCACGACGGGCGCGCCGGTCAGTTCTTTCCGGCCATACCCGACATGCCGGACATGCCGGACATGCCACCCATGCCGGACATGCCGGACATGCCCTGCTGGCCGGCCTGGGCCGCGGCCGCCAGACCGACCGCACACACCGAGGCCAGCAACAGATTACGCATCTTCATGACGCGCTCCCTCTCTGGAGATTCCGCTCACCGAGGGGAGACGTGAGCGGCCGGATGTCGAGGTCTCCCTCCCGCGATCGGATGCGCTCTGTGAACGCATCCCCCCTGCCGAACGGGCCGCGGGGCCTCATTCGGGCAGTCTCCGAGGGCGAAGATCGTCGCGCTCGTGCCAGTCGCGGAGATCGTAGCGCCCTGGTGCACCGGGACGATCGAAGGGCGTGTACCAAGCCCCCTGATCGTCCAGAAACTCCAGCGATTCCTGAAAGGGCGGCAGGATCCCCCGTAATGCCCGGGCGTACCAGGCGGGATCCCTGACCGAGGCGGTGATCACCGGCGCGCCTTCCGGCCGCCGATCGGGAAAGGCCCCACCCACGACCAGGGGCTCCGCCACCGCCATCATCGGCCATGCGAGGAGCGGCAGAAGAACCGCTTTCGCTTTCCTGCCCGCCATCCGCGTCCTCCCGGCTTCGCCTGTCGCCGAGAACGATGCAAGCAGCGTGCCACGGGCGGTGATCCTCTTCGTCGGGCCGATTTCCCGCCGGGAAACCGTTCCGCCCGCACGGACGAGGAATCGCTCGATCTGACATTCTGTCAGGCGGAGAGAGGAGCGATGGCGGCGAAAACGGGGAAAAACGGCGAAATCCGTCGATCCGACAGAATGTCAGGCGACGGACAATTCGTCATGACGCACTGCTTTTATGTATCGGTCAGCAGTACGCTTTCTGGTTGTGCATCCGCGAAGAGGCGAGGACCGTCACACCACCGAGAAGACGCTTGCCAACTATCGGGTGTTTTCTGTACCAGATAGTAGAATTAATGGTTGCGATGCGGACCATCGGACTGACGCGGCAGATGGCTCGGGCACACCTCGCTCTGGAAGACATGCCGGGCGTCGAGACATTGTCGCCACCCCGAGGACCGAGCCCTTCCGGAGCGGAGTGTGCTCCGGCCGCCGGATCGATTCGTCGCAGCCGGCGGTTCGCCGGGCTCCGTGGAAACGCCCGCAAGGCACTGATGGTCGCTTCGCTCCTGCCGAGAATGGCAGCGGGAGCGGAGAATGCCGAGGTGATCGATCTGTTCGCCGCCGACCCCGTTCCGCCCCCCGTCTCCGCAGCGGAAAGCGGTGGAACCATGCCGCTGTCTCCCGCCCCCGATCGCGGAGCGTCCGAAGTGCCGATCGCCCCCGCGAGCCAACCGAAGGAAGCGCGAGCGAGGGCGGCGGAAAGAACCGTGGGCACACGACCGCGCCCCGCCCCGCTCCCCGTATCGCCCCTTCCCGTACCGGCCCTTCCCGGGCTTCCCTCCCCCGGGACCGTCGCCGACAGCGAAGCACAGGCGCTCGGCGGGCTCGGCGGGCTGCTCGCGCGCCTCGGCATCGTGCCACCCGAGGAAGAGGAACGATACGACGGCGAACGGCAGCGTCCCACGGCCGTGTGGGCACCGGATGTCTGGGCGCGTCGGCTGCCGGTTGCGGACAGTCGGATCCGGGCGCTGCGGGAGCGGCTCGCCGAGTTCCGGCGGCGGACCGCCACCGGTGCCTGCCTTCTCTGGCCCTGGCGGCAGGAATATCGGCTGGCACCGTTTCCCGAGGCCCCCTTGCTATGGCCCGAAAACGCCTATGCCCGGTATGTCCGAGAGGGCGGGGACGCGAAGATGCGGGCGGAGCGGCTCCGGCGTCTGGCGCCATCGGGCACGGAGCTCTTCGCCATCCTCGGGGAACCTTCCGCGGGTTCGGAGGAGGATCCATGGTCGGAGATCCCCGATCCCGTGTCCCTCGCCTTTCCTTGGGGATCCCTGGTGCTGGCGGTGGCCGATCGGGCCTTCGCCCCGGCCACGATCGTCCCGCCCCGGTTCGCCGATCTTCCTGCACCCGGAGAGGCCGGATTTTCCTGGATCGTCTGGAGTGCGGCCCGGCGACTCGAGCTCGAGATCCGCCGGGAACGGCTCCTGGCGCAAGGACGCCTTCTGGCACGCATCGCGGCAGGCTCGACCGCCGAGAAAGCGAGGTCGGCACCCGCGGCAGAGATCGCGGAGTTCGACGCGCGGATCGAGGCCCTGTTGCGTGAGCTGGCATCCGGCCGGAATCCCGGCCGCACCGCCGTCGCCGAACTCGATCGCCGGATCGACAGCCTCGAGACCGACTACCGGCGGCTGCGGAAACGGATCGCGGCACTCCCCGGAGCGGCCGGGATTCCCATTCCCTCCGGAGCCGATCCGGCCGACTTCCTCGACGAGCAGATCACCGCCGCCGCCCGGGTCTGTCCGTCGCTATGGCGCCGCGGGCGCCTCTACCGACAGTTCCGTACCGCGGCGCCGGAGCTCGCCGCAATTCTCCTCTCCGGTCTCGACCGGGAGCTCGCCGCGCTCGGCGGCAGATGCCGACTGCTGGCCGCGGATCTCCTGAGACTCGCCACCGCGCCCCCGGTCGGAGCGGAGGATCCGTCCCGGGCCTATCTGGAAAGCCGGATCGCCGATCAGACGATCCGGCTCCTGGAGGCCGCCGCCTTCTACCGTGTTCGCTCCGCCCAGCGGCTCGCGGTGCTCGCCGCCCGCCTCCCGCGGGAACCAGCGACCGCCCTCCCCGAAATCGACGGGAACTTCCTCCTGGCCGGAGCCAACCGGGACATCGCTTACAGTCTCCGCTCCCGGGAGGTGACCAACGAGCCCGAGGGCTGGCTCGATCCGCCGCAGGCCATCCGCCTGTTCTTCGAATGGCACGGCTCGATCCGCACCGACCGACCGGAGGTGTTCCGCAAGCTGCGGGAAGCGGAGCGGGAGATGCTGGCCGAACTGGTCGACGCCCTGACCAGCGCCGAGACCCGCCTCTGGCGGGTACTCGACGGCGGTCTGCGTGCCACCTGCGCCGCGGATCTCGAGATGATCGCCGAGGCGCAACGGAAGGGGTGGGTCGACGGGAACACCGCGGCGCGCTGGCGCAAGGCCGTGGCCGCCCGCTATACGGAGTTGTTGGAACTGGCCCGCACACCTCCGAGCAAGCGGCTGTTCGCCCTCACCTTTCTCGCTCCGGAGGTCCGCGACGCGCTGGTGCCGGGTGCGGCCTTCCGGCTGACGCCGGAGGAGGTGGCGGAAACCGCCGGGGACCGCGGAACGGAGCGATGAACGATGTCGGGACCGGAAGCGAACGGTGCACGGGGGAAGGAGGTGAGAACGGATCACGGATGGCACGACGGAACCGGGGGCGGCCGACCGCCCGTCCTCTTCGCGGCCCTGGCCCTCGCGCTTTCGACGAGGATGGCGGCGGCCGCCGAAGTGGTGGATCTGTTCGCGTCCGGACGAGAGGAGGCTCCGGCGACCGCGGTGAGCGGTCCGCCGAGGCCGGATCCGGGGTCCGGAAGACCGGCTTCCGCTTCTCGGAAGGACGGCCCCGTGGAAGCGGAAGAAGACCGGCAGGTGTACCGTATCGCCCTCGGCGAGGCCGCCGAGGACGGCGGCCGCTACGGCGGGGTCGAGGGACGGGCGGGTGCGGAGGGAGACCGCTTCGGCATCGAGGGTCTCGGCCTGTTCGAGCCGGTGGACCTCCTGCTGCTCCACGACGGCACAGAGGGGAAGCTCTATCTCGAGATCTTCAAATACCGCTTCGATCAGCCCCTGGAGCGGGCGGAGGCGACACCGGAAGAGCCGGCGGTGATCGGACTGCGCACCCAGGGCGGGATCCGGATCCGCGTCCGGGCGGAGCAGGCGTCGCCCGTTCCCTACCGTCTTTTCGTGCGCGTCGCGCCCGAGGAAACCGATCGAATCGCCCCGCCCTTCATCGCCGATGCCCCGGAAGCGGCGACCGAGTCGCCTGCGGCCGAGCCCGGAGACGGAAAATGAACGGATGCCGTGCCCTCGTCCTCGCCTTCCTGTTGTTCGGCTGGCTCCTCCCCTCGCCGGCGGCGGCCGCTCCCAAGGGAATCCCGCTGGCCGAAATCATGGAAGCCTATGACACTTATGCGAAGATCGCCAAACATGTGAAAACCGGCGCCGATATTTTCCGGAAGGGCGTCGAGGCGGGGCAAAAGGCCCACAAGCCGCTCACCCCCGCCGACGACGAGGTCTGGCGGAGCCTGGGCGGAGGCCCGGAGATTCCCTATCGCTGTGCGAGGGATCCGGACTGCCGTTCCTGCTACGAGCCGGCTTTCGAGAAATTCCGCCACAACCGGTTCAAGTTGGCCAAGGCCCGGGCCATCCTCCTCAACAGCAAGCAATATTACCAAAGCATGGTCTCCTTCGGCGACAGCCTGTCGAGCGGACTCGGCTCGGCGGGACTCGGCTGGACGTTCGCGCGCCCCAAAGTCGAGCTCGAATGGAAGAAGCTGAAGATGGTCTACCGGCGCAAGGTCGACGAGTTCCTGTTCCGGCTCGAAGAAGCCCTCATGGACATGGGACGCTGCGAAGCACGGGTCTACGGCGACGACGACTGGTACGACCGTTTCGGCATTCTCTATCTCGACTTCCTGCGGACCACCTATGCGACGATTCCCGGCTGAAGCGAGGCCCGGCCGCATCCTTCTCCTCGGTGTCTGGATGCTGGCCGGATCCCTCGCCGCCGATGCCGCCGTTCCGGAAGGACCGTGGACCGCGACCCCGGGGCACCCGTCCTGGCTGGCCCTCGCCGAGACCCTGAAGCGGCAGGCGCAAACGATCCCGGATGTCGTGCCCCCGCTCGAAGGCCCCCTGCTCTGGAAGAACCCGGATCCGGTACGGGCGGAGCGGATCGCAGGGGAGCGGAAACGCTTGTCGAGTCTCGCGGAGACCCTCCGGCGGCTCCGGGAGCGGGTCCTTGCGCTGCCCGTACCCGAAACCGGGGATCCGCGCGCGGATCGCGTCCCCTTCGTCGAGGCGGTGGGCCGCCCCCTGTGCACGGCGGACGGCGCCCTCCTGCGGCGACGCTGGCGGGCGATCGACTTTGCGGCGCCCTACCGCTCCCGCGGGGCGGAAGATCCGCTGGAACGGGCCGCCCGGCTGCGCGGCTGGCGCGAGCTGGCCGGTCGCTATCTGCGGGCGATCGCCGGGGCCTCGCCCGTGCCGCGGAAGCGGAAGAGCGCTTCGCCGGAAAGCGGGAGGCCATCGGTGACGAGGGTCGCCGATCGCCTCCGCGAACTGATCGATCGTGCCGACGGCCTGCTCCGCTTCCGCAATGCGACGTCTCCCCTCCGCCTCCCCGGAACCGCCGGCGATGGAGAACGGCTGCTGGCGCGCTTGCGCGGAGAGACCTACGATCGCCTGCTCGCTCCCTTCGCGGAGCGCATCGCCCTTCTGCAGACCGGCCTCGATGCGGAAACGGGGGAAGCCCCGACCGCCGGTCGCATCGCTCCCGAGGCGGAGGTCGCGGAGGGAGGAACCGGCGGCGCCTGCCGTCTCTTCGAGGGCTATCGCAAACGTCTGCAACGCCTCCTCGACGGTCCGCATCTCCTCGGCAGCGGTCGCGACATCGCCGGCTTCTACATGGACTTCCTGCTGCCGCTCGACGGGCTGTGCGGCTGGATGCAAGTGGAGCGGCTGCCGAATCGCGAGGGAATGGAGGTCGGTGCCGCGGCGGAAGCCTGGTCGCGGTGGCACCGCCGGAGCTGGATCCGCCTCTATCTCCGCGAGAGGGGCTGGATCCTGGTGGACCCGCTGGGCATCGAGGAGAATCTGCGCCTGCTGGAAGCGGCGGTGCGGCGACGTCCGCTCCAGGTGGAGATGGCCCGGCGCCTGGCGGGAGCGGAACCGCTGAGTGCCGTGGCGCTCGCTGCCTGGGACCGGATGCTGGCGTCGCGGATGGCGGCATTGCTGGAGGAGCTGGGGGAACGGACGGCATGGTATGCGCGGCTCGCGATGTTCTCGGAGACGGGTCGGGTGTCGGTTGCGGAGCTGCGGGATCGTCTGGCGGGCAAGCTCGCGGTGCTCCTCCGCTATGTCGCGGCGCGCGACGATCTGCGCATCTTCCTCACGACGCGTCCAGAGGAGCTGCTGAAGCGGAAATTGGATCGCCTTCCGGGTGGTGGTGTCGTGCTGGGTGGGCGCCTGGTGGAGGATGGAGGGGATGCTGCCGAGGAGGCGATGGATCGGGCGGTGGCGATGACGCTGGCGGCGTTGCGGCGTTCGGGGGTGGATTTGGCGAGCTATCTTTCGCCGAAGCACCCGGCGGCTGGTCCGCTGGGGGTGATGTTGGGGGATCTGGGTGAGGAGGCGCTGTTCGGGGTGTCCGATTGGCTGGCTTTGGCGCGCCATTTCGGTGGAGGTCCCGGGCGGGAGGGTTCGGGTCGGGAGTTGGTTTGCGGGGGTTGAGGTTGGTTGCGGGGGTGGGATTTGAACCCACGACCTTCAGGTTATGAGCCTGACGAGCTACCGGACTGCTCCACCCCG
>JALSIM010000039.1 GCA_026990035.1 Alphaproteobacteria bacterium
CGGATTGCCGAGCCTCGCCACCCTCTGCCGCTACCGGGCCCGCATCGCCCGCGACATCCAGGAAGCCGAAGAGCGGCTGCGGGAACTGCGCAACGCCCGCCTCGAGAAGACCGCCCGCCGCACCGCCCGCGATCCCGCCCGCCTGCGCGCCCTCGCCACCATCCTCGAGGCGCGGAGCAACAAGGAGCCCGCTCCGGCCCCACCGCAAGAGGGCAGGAACGAACCCGACACCACCCCGCCCTCACCGGCGGGCGAGGCGAACAGCCCCCCCCGCGGCAACGGGAACGAACCCGACACCGCCCCCGGCGGCAGGAACGGCGGCGACCACCGCAGCGCCGGCCCGGCCCCGCCCCCCGGAGCCCGAGATCGAACCGGAACCACCCGCCCCGGATCCGAGAGCGGTACGGGGGCACGGACGCACCCTCGGCACGGTAGGAACGAACCCGGGACATACCCGACCGCGCAACCCTCCCCCACCGCCCCGCGACCCGCCGGGAAGCCGGGCGACCGACGCCGCCGTCCGGCGACCGCCCTCCCGCACGGGAACCGCGAGCCCGCGAGGCCCATGGCGCCGGCGGCGAAGGCCGCGGGAAAGGAATCCGGATCCGGCGCCCGGGACGCGAACGAACCCGGGACGCGGCGCGCCGGCCGCGCAACGCTCCCGCACCTCCCCGCCGCGTGCCAGGAAACGGGGCCACCGACCCCGCCGTCGGGTCGGGAAAGGGCGATGCCGCCACGGCTCCGGGAGGCCCTGATGTGACCTCGGCGATGGACCGGGAACTGCGCGAGGCGCCCGAACGGGTGCGGGCCCTGCTCGCCACGCACCAGCAACCCTATCGGGAGCTGGCCCGGGCGTTGCGCCGCGATCCGCCCGCCTTCGTGGCGACCATCGCCCGCGGCAGCTCCGACCATGCGGCCGGCTATGCCGCCGCCCTGTTCGGGATCCTCGCCGGGCGGGCGACCGCCTCCCTGCCCCCTTCCCTCGTCACCCGCTACGGCGCCCGACCGGAGCTGCGCGCCGCCCTGGCGCTGGCCGTCTCGCAATCCGGCCGGAGCCCCGATCTGGTCACCGTTCTCGGACAGGCCCGCGACGGCGGGGCGCGGTGCGCCGTCCTGGTCAACGACACCGCCTCGCCCCTGGCCGCGCTCGGCGATCATGTCCTGCCCCAGGCCGCCGGGCCCGAGCGCAGCGTCGCGGCCACCAAATCGGTGCTCTGCACGATGGCCGGAATCGCCCTGCTGACGGCCCTCTGGAGCGAGGACGAGGGGCTGCGGACGGCCCTCGACGGCCTCCCCGATCGCCTCGCCGAAGCTCTCGCCTGCGACTGGGGCGCCGCGCTGGCCCCCCTGGAGACCGCTTCCAGCCTGTTCGTGGTGGCCCGCGGGCCGGCGCTGGGGATCGCCGGGGAAATCGCCCTCAAATGCAAGGAGACCGCCGGACTCCATGCCGAAGCGGTGTCCGCGGCGGAGGTCCGTCACGGACCCCGCGCCGCCCTCGGCCGGGGGGTGGCGCTGCTGGCGTTGGCCCTCGAGGATCCGGGCGGCGCCGACAGCCGGGCCTTCGCCGCCGAGGTGGCGGCGACCGGCGGCACCGTGTTGACGGCGGCGGTCGAACCCGGCCCCGGGCTGCACCTGCCGCTTCCGCCGCCGCTCCATCCGCTGCTCGATCCGCTGGCAGCATTGCAGGCCTTCTACCCGCTGGCCGAGGCGCTGGCCCGGGCCCGCGGGCGCGATCCGGACCGGCCGCCCGGCCTCGCCAAGGTGACCCGGACGATCTGAGGCGGGCGGCGCCCCGGGCCGGCGGCAGCGGCCGGCAGGGGATCGCCGGAACCCGCAACCGCGGGTCGAACGCGGTTCCCCCCTCCCCTTGCGGACCTCTGCGCCGACGGTACCCGGCAGCCCGCGGACCGGCCTCGACCCCCTTCAACCGGAGGTCCGCCGGCCCGCCGCGATCCCCGCGGCCGACTTGACTTTCGCCGTTTTTCTGGAAGTTTGGCCCGCGCTTCCGGCGCAAGCAGGGGAAGGAAGACCGGCCGCGCGATCGGCGAGCGGAGCGTGGCGGTCGCCGAGGTTCGGGGGAGGCCGCAGCCCAGCGGGTGGGCGATGCATCAGCCGAGGGTGCCGCATGCCTGAAGCCGTCAAAGCCTATGTGAGATGGGTCGACGCCTTCAACCGCGTCGTCGGTCGCGGGGCGATGTACATGATCTTCGTGATGATGGGCATCCTCCTCTTCTCCTCCCTCTCCCGGGGCCTGTTCAGCATCTCCTACATCTGGGTGGTGGAGATCTCCCAGTTCCTGCTCACCGCCTATTACATCCTGGGCGGGCCCTATTCGGTCCAGCTCGACGGCCATGTCCGGATGGACGTGTTCTACGGCCGCTGGTCGCCGAAGACACGGGCGGTGATGGACGCCTGCACCTCCTTCTTCGTCCTCTTCTATCTCGTCGTCCTGCTGATGGGGGCGATCTCCAGCACCAAATACGCGATCGACTACGGCCAGAAGAACTACTCCGCCTGGGCGCCGCCGCTGTGGCCGATCAAGGTGGTGATGACCTTCGGCATCCTGCTGATGCTGATGCAGATGCTCGCCGTCTTCTTCCGGGATCTGGCCAAGGCACGGGGGGAGGCGATCGAATGAGTTACGAACTCATCGCCCTCCTCATGTTCGTCTCGATGATGCTGCTGCTGTTCAGCGGCCAGCGGGTGTTCGGGATGATCGGCTTCGTCGCCGCCGCCTTCTCCCTGGCCCTGTGGGGCGAGGGCGCCTTCGAGATGCCGTTCAACGCCAGCTTCGTGCTGCTGAACTGGTATCCGCTCGTGACCCTGCCGATGTTCATCTACATGGGCTACATGCTCTCCGAATCGGGCATCGCCGACGATCTCTACCGCATGTTCCACGTCTGGTCGGGGCCGGTCCGGGGCGGGCTCGCCATCGGCACCATCGGGCTGATGGTGGTGATCTCGGCGATGAACGGGCTGAGCGTCGCGGGGATGTCGATCGGCGCCTCCATCGCCCTGCCGGCGATGCTCAAGCGCGGCTACGACAAGGTGATGGTCACCGGCGTCATCCAGGCCGGGAGCTCTCTCGGCATCCTGGTGCCGCCGAGCGTGGTCCTCGTCCTCTACGGGATGATCGCCCGCCAGCCGGTGGGGCAGCTCTGGCTCGCCGGGGTCCTCCCGGGCCTCCTCCTGGCGGGGCTGTTCATCGCCTACATCGCCATCCGCTGCTGGCTGCAGCCGCATCTCGGCCCGGCCCTGCCGCGGGAGGAGCGCAACGTCCCCTTTCGCGAGAAGCTGCGGCTGCTGCGGGCCGGCATCCTGCCGTTCCTGATCTTCTTCCTGATGACCGGCCTCTTCCTGATGGGGGTCACGAGTCTCGTCGAGAGCTCGGCGGTGGGGGCGACGGCGGCGACGCTGGCGGCGCTGGTCAAGGGCCGTCTCACCTGGAAGGTGATGGAGGAGACGATCCGCAAGACCCTGAGCATCAGCTGCATGTTCATGTGGATCATCCTCGCCGCCCTCAGCTTCGGCGCGGTGTTCGACGGTCTCGGCGCCGGCAAGGCCCTGCAGTCGCTGTTCGTCGAGCGCTGGGAGCTCAATCCCTGGACGATCCTCATCATGATGCAGCTTTCCTTCATCCTGATGGGCATGTTCCTCGACGACACGGCGATGCTGGTGATCGTGGCGCCGCTCTACGTGCCGCTGGTGCGGGCCCTGGGCTTCGATCTCGTCTGGTACGGGGTGCTCTACACGATCACCTGCCAGATCGCCTACATGACGCCGCCCTTCGGCTACAATCTGTTCCTGATGCGGGCGATGGCCCCGAAGGAGATCTCGCTGGCCGACATCTACCGCTCGATCATCCCCTTCGTGGCGGTGATGGTGCTCGGCCTCGCTCTGGTCATGATCTTCCCGGAACTGGCCACCTGGCTGCCCGACGAAGTTTATTCGCGACGATGATCCCGTTACCCTGTCGTCCCGGAGGGAAGGGTTCCGGACCTGCGTGCCGTAAGGAAGCCAACCCGAAGAAAGTACCAAGCTAGGGAGAGCGGAAGGATGTCCGACCAGACGGAAACCAGGAAGGGTGTCAAGGTCAGCAAACGCGAGTTCATCAAGAAGGCGGGCCTGACCACGGCGTCGGCCGCCGCCGCCACGGTGGTCGCGGCCCCCTACGTCAAGGCCCAGAAGACCATCCGCTGGCGCCTCCAGACCTACGCCGGCTCGGCGCTGGGCGAGCATGTGATCAAGCCGCAGATCGACGCCTTCAACAAGGCCGCCAACGGCGAGATGGTGATCGATCTCTACTACGCCGACCAGCTCGTTCCCCACAGCGAGCTGTTCCGCGCGGTGCAGAACGGGACCATCGACGCCGCCCAGAGCGACGACGATTCGATCCAGGCGCCGGTGGATGTCGCCGTCTTCGGGGCCTACTTCCCCTTCGCCTCGACCTTCAGCCTCGACGTACCGGCGCTGTGGAACTGGTACGGGCTCAAGGAGATCTGGGAAGAGGCCTACGCCGAGGTGGAGAACGTCACCTGGCTCTCCACCGGTTCCTGGGATCCCTGCAATTTCGCGACCACCAAGCCGATCCGTTCGCTGGAGGATTTCAAGGGGCTGCGGCTCTACATGTTCCCGACGATCGGCCGCTTCATGCGGCGCTTCGGCGTGATCCCCATCTCCCTGCCCTACGAGGATGTCGAGGTGGCGATCCAGACCGGCGAGCTGGACGGCGTCGCCTGGTCGGGGATCACCGAGGACTACACGGTGGGCTGGGCGGACGTCACCGACTACTACCTCACCAATCCGGTGTCGGGCGCCTGGGCCGGTTCCTACTTCGTCAACAGCGAGCGCTGGGCCGAGGTGCCGGAGCATCTCCAGACCCTGTTCCGGATGTCCATCGACCAGTCCCACTACTATCGCCTCCACTGGTACTGGTGGGGCGAGGCCCAGTACCGGACCAAGGGTGGCAAGCTCGAGCTGACCTCGATTCCCTCCTCGGAGTGGAAGAAGGTGCAGGACGAGGCGCTCAAGTTCTGGGACGAGATCGCCGCCACGAGCGATCGTACCGCCCGGGTGGTGAAGATCCTCAAGGACTACATCGCCACCATGGAAGCCGCCGGCCCGCCGTATCGCTGCGCCTGATCGCATCGCCGTACCGCGCGGGGCGTCGCTCTTCGGAGCGGCGCCCCGTCGCTTGATGGGCGGAAGGCGGCCGACTATGGTCGCCGGCGGGAATCGGCGGGCGTAGCTCAGCGGTAGAGCACGGCGTTTACACCGCCGGTGTCGGAGGTTCGACTCCTTCCGCCCGCACCATGTCGCAGACGGAAACGGGGTCGCAGACGGAAACGGGGGCGTCCGGGGGAGGTCGGAGGCAGGCTTGCCCGCCCCCGGGGCGGGTTTATACTGCGCCGCGGGAGGAAGGGCGCAGCGCCGGCTCCGCCCGAGCGAAGGGAGGTGGAGGACAGCATGGCAACGGCTCTCGCGGATGTGCGCATGGCGCTCGAGGATCGGCGGCTGCTGCGCGAGCAATGCTACATCGACGGGAGCTGGGTCGATGCCGAGGACGGCCGCCGCATCGAGGTCACCGATCCGGCCTCCGGCGAGGTAATCGGCAGCGTGCCCCGTCTCGGCGCGACGGAAACGCGTCGGGCCATCGACGCGGCCGCCCGGGCGCTGCCGGAGTGGCGGGCGAAGACCGCCAAGGAGCGGGCGGCCATCCTCCGGCGCTGGTTCGAGCTGATCCTCGAGAACGCCGGAGACCTCGCCTATCTGATGACCCGCGAACAGGGCAAGCCGCTGGCCGAGGCCCGGGGGGAGATCCTCTACGGCGCCTCCTTCGTCGAATGGTTCGCCGAGGAAGCGAAGCGCGTCTACGGCGATATCATCCCGCAGACGGTGGATTCGCGACGGATCCTGGTGCTCAAGCAGCCGGTCGGGGTCTGCGCGGCGATCACCCCCTGGAATTTCCCCAACGCCATGATCACCCGCAAATGCGCGCCGGGCCTCGCGGTGGGCTGTACCTTCGTGGTCAAGCCGGCGAGCTCCACGCCCTTTTCCGCCCTGGCCCTGGCCGAGCTCGCCGAGCGCGCCGGGATGCCCGCGGGCGTGCTCAACATCGTCACCGGCCCGGCGGGCGAGATCGGCGACGAGCTCTGCGCCAGCAAGACGGTGCGCAAGCTCTCCTTCACCGGTTCGACCGACATCGGCAAGCTGCTTCTCCGCAAATGCGCCGACACGGTGAAGCGGGTGTCGATGGAGCTCGGCGGCCACGCCCCCTTCATCGTCTTCGACGACGCCGACCTCGACGCCGCGGTGGCCGGCGCCGTCGCCTGCAAGTTCCGCAACGCCGGCCAGACCTGCGTCTGCACCAACCGGATCTTCGTCCAGGCCGGGATCTACGAGACCTTCGCCGGCAAGCTCGCCGAGGCGGTGGCCAAGCTCCGGGTCGGTCCGGGAACCTCGGCCGAGACCGAGATCGGCCCCCTGATCGACGAGGCCGCGGTGCGCAAGGTCGAGGAGCATCTCCGCGACGCCCTCGCCAAGGGCGCCGAGGTGATGGTGGGGGGGCGGCGGCACCCGCTCGGCGGTCTCTTCTTCGAGCCGACGGTGATCGCCGGCTGCACCCCCGAGATGAAGATCACCCACGAGGAGACCTTCGGCCCGGTCGCGCCGCTCTACCGCTTCGAGACCGAAGAGGAAGCGATCCGGCTGGCCAACGATTCCGACGTCGGGCTGGCCGGCTACTTCTATGCCCGCGATCTCGGCCGCGTCTTCCGCGTCGCCGAAGCCCTCGAGGTCGGTCTCGTGGGGGTCAACGACGGGGTCATCTCCACCGAGGTGGCGCCCTTCGGCGGCGTCAAGGAAAGCGGTCTCGGCCGGGAAGGCTCCAAATACGGGATCGACGAGTATCTGGAGATCAAATACGTGAGCCTCGGCGGGATCGCTTAGACCGTGCAGCGGTTCGACCTCTTCGTCATCGGTGGCGGCTCGGGCGGGATCGCCTGCGCCCGGCGGGCCGCCGCCCACGGCGCCCGGGTCGGGCTGGCCGAACCCGGCCGCCTGGGCGGCACCTGCGTCATCCGCGGCTGCGTGCCCAAGAAGCTGATGCATTACGCGGCCCATCTCGGAGGCCTGATCACCACCAGCCGCGCCTACGGCTGGCGGCTGGCGTCCCCGGAACTCGACTTCCGCGGCCTGCTCGAAGCCCGCAACGCCGAGATCCGGCGCCTCGAGGAGGTCTATGCGCGGATGCTGGCGGAGGCCGGGGTGACCCTGTTCCGGGCCCGCGCCCGCCTCGCTTCCGGGGGCGAACCGCCGCACGGCGTCGAGGTCGGCGGCGAACGGGTGGTGGCCGACAACGTCCTGATCGCGGTCGGGGGCCGGCCCAGCCTTCCCGAGCTGCCCGGCATCGAACATGCGGTGACCTCGGAGGTTCTGCTGGAGGAGGTCTACGACCGGCCCGGGCATCTGGTGGTGGTCGGGGCCGGCTACATCGGTCTCGAGCTCGCCAGCATCATGCGCGGCCTCGGATCCCGGGTGACGCTGGTCTACCGGCGCGAGCTGCCGCTCCGCGGTTTCGACGAGGATCTGCGCATCGAGCTCGCCGCCGCCCTCGCCCGGGAAGGGGTCGAGCTCCGCCCCGGTACCCGGGTGAACCGCGTCGAGCGTACCGGGACCGGCGTCCTGCTCGACACCAGCGCCGGCACCATCGCCGCCGACATGCTGCTCTACGCCACCGGCCGCGAGCCCATTCCCAACACCGGCGGCCTGGGGCTCGAGGAGGCGGGCGTGCGCATGGACGCCGACGGCACCATCTATGTCGATATCACCTACCGCTCGAACGTCCCCGGCATCTACGCGGTGGGGGACTGCAGCGATCACGCCGGACACGGTCTCAGAGCCACCCAGTACGATCTGACGCCGGTGGCCATCGCCGAGGGCCGGGCGATCGCCGAGCGGCTGTTCCACGATCGCCATCAGCTCGTGAACTACGAGACGGTGCCGACCGCCGTGTTCTCTATTCCGCAGGCCGCCAGCGTCGGCTACACTGAACAGCAGGCGAACGACCTCGGTCACGAAGTGGCGGTGTACCGGACCCGGTTCCGTCCCATGCTCCACAGTCTGGAAGACGGCCGGCAACAGACCTTCATGAAGATCGTGGTGGACGAGACGGACGACCGGGTGCTCGGCTGCCACATGGTGGGCGAGGACGCGGCCGAGATCATCCAGGGTTTCGCGGTGGCCCTCACCTGCGGCGCCACCAAGGAGCAGTTCGACGCCACGGTGGGCCTCCATCCGAGCGCCGCCGAAGAATTCGTGACCATGTACCGGCCGGCCGCCCGGCGTGCGGCTCCGGCGAGCGAGAACGCACCATGACCGAGAACTGGCACCCGGCGAGCTGGCGGGGCCGACCCGCCCGGCAGATGCCCGACTATCCCGACCCGCGGGCCCTCGAACAGGTGGAACGGACCCTGGCCACCTATCCGCCACTGGTGTTCGCCGGCGAATGCCGGGCGCTGGAACAGAAGCTGGCCGAGGTCTGCGCCGGCCGGGCGTTTCTCCTCCAGGGCGGTGACTGCGCCGAGGCCTTCGCCGAATTCAGCGCCGACAAGATCCGCGACACCCTGCGCGTGCTGCTGCAGATGGCGGTGGTGCTGACCTTCGGGGCGGGGATGCCGGTCGTCAAGGTCGGGCGCATGGCCGGCCAGTTCGCCAAGCCCCGGAGCGCGCCCACCGAGACCTCGGGCGGGATCGAGCTGCCCAGCTATCGTGGTGACATCGTCAACGCTCTCGAATTCGATCCCGAAGCGCGGCGGCCCGACCCCGCCCGCCAGATCCAGGCCTACACCCAGGCGGCGGCGACCCTCAATCTGCTGCGGGCCTTCACCGAAGGCGGCTATGCCTCGCTGACCCGGGTCCATCAGTGGACCTTGGGCTTTCTCGACCGCTCCCCCCAGGGCGAACGCTACCGCGATCTCGCCGATCGGATCACCGAGGCCCTCGAGTTCATGCAGGCCTGCGGGGTCACCGCACTCAGCACCCCGGAGATCGAGCGCACCTCCTTCTACACCTCGCACGAATGTCTGCTGCTGGGGTTCGAGGAAGCGCTGACCCGGATCGATTCCACGTCCGGGCTCTGGTACGACACTTCGGCCCACATGCTGTGGATCGGGGATCGCACGCGCCAGCCGGACGGGGCCCATGTCGAGTTCTGCCGGGGTATCGCCAACCCGATCGGGATCAAGGCCGGCCCCGGGCTGACGGCCGACGAGCTGCTGCGGCTCCTGGAGGTTCTGGATCCCGACAACCGGCCCGGACGGATCACCGTCATCTGCCGGATGGGGGTGGATCGGGTCGAGGCCAAGCTGCCGCCGCTGATCCGTGCCGTCCGGCGCGAAGGCCGCAACGTCGTCTGGTCCTGCGATCCGATGCACGGCAACACCATCAAGACCAACAACGGTTACAAGACCCGGCCCTTCGAGCGGATCCTGGGCGAGGTGCGCGCCTTCTTCGCCGTCCATCGGGCCGAGGGCACCCACGCCGGCGGCATCCACATCGAGATGACCGGCCAGGATGTGACGGAATGCACCGGCGGCGCCCAGGCGATCACCGAAGCACGTCTTTCCGACCGCTATCACACCCACTGCGATCCGCGGTTGAACGCGCAGCAGAGCCTGGAGCTGGCCTTCCTGATGGCCGAGGCGCTGAAGGAGGAGCGGGCGGCTCTGCGTGCCGCCTCCTGACATGGACGGCGCCGGGTTCCCGCCGGAATCGATGGTCGGCCGCTACACCGACAAGTATTTCGCCAAGACCCGGGCGATCATCGAGCGGTTCGGCGACTGCCGGGTCACCTACGCCGTGTTCATGCGGCGGCCGGTGCTGTGCACCCCGCGTCTCGCCCTGGAATGGCTGGAACGGGTCGCCCGGGCGCGGCGGGCCGAGCTCGAGATCGAGCTCCTTCACGAGGAGGGCGGCTGGGTCGGTGCCGGCGAGCCGATGATGTACATCTCGGGACCGTTCCGCCATCTCGTCGATCTCGAGACCATCTTCCTGCAGAAGCTCGGCGCCGCCTGCGTCGCCGCCTTCAACGCCTACACCATGTGCACCGATCTGCCCTACGTCGCCTTCCTGGCGATGGATGCGCGCCACTGTGCCGGCTCGGAGATGGCCGAGATGATGGCCTATGCGGCGAGCGTGGGATCGGCCCGGGCCCGGCGCGAGGCCGACGCCAAGGGGTTCATCGGCAACGCCACCGATGCCACCGCCCATTACTTCGGCCGCGATCGCGGTCTCGGGACCATGCCCCACGCCCTGATCGGCTACGCCGGCAGCACGGTCCGGGCGGCCGAAATGTTCCACGAGACCTTTCCCGAGGATCCCCTGTACGTGCTGGTGGACTATTTCGGCCGCGAGGTCACCGACGCCCTCGCCGTCTGCGAGCGCTTCGCCGATCTCGCCCGGGCCGGCAGGGTGGGGATCCGTCTCGACACCCATGGCGGCCGCTTCGTCGAAGGGCTCGACGTGGCCGCCTCCTACGCGGTGCTCGAACGCCACGCACCGGCCGCCATCCGCACCTACCGCACCGAGGAGGAGCTGCGCTGGCTGACCGGAACCGGGGTCACCGCCGCGGCCGTCTTCCACATGCGCGAAAAGCTCGACGAGGCCGGATTCCCGGAGGTCGGGATCATCGCCAGTTCGGGCTTCGGCCCGCAGAAATGCAAGCTCATGGCGAGTGTCCGCGCGCCGATCGACATCATCGGGACCGGCAGCTACCTCCCCGAACGCTGGAGCGAAACCTACGCCACCGCCGATGTGATCGCCTACGACGGCGACTATCGGGTGAAGGTGGGTCGCGAGTTCCTGTTCCCCGACCGCTCCCGCTGAACCGCCGCCGCCCGTCCACCGGGGCGATCCCTCGAACGTGGAACGCGTCCGAAATGGGTCTGGATTCTATTTTCAGTTGAACATCCACCGGCGTTGGGCGTATCTTAACGAAAGGGTCCCATGCTCCTCGGTCGGCACCGCTCGACAGGGGAGATCGTGTCATGTGGTCGTGGCTCGCCACGGGCCTGATCGCCGCCCAGCTCGCCGTGCTGCTCGCCGCCAAGGGGGGCTGGATGCCGGCGGCGCTGGCCTTCGCCTTCGGCTACTGAGGAGCCGATCGCGATCGGGTTCTTCACCCCTCCGGGGCGAGGAAGAACGCCGCCAGCTCACGGACCGTCTCTTCCGGCGCTTCCTCGGGCAGGAAATGGCCGCAGGGCAGCGCCCGCCCGGTGACCGGTCCGGCCGCCTTCTCCCGCCACACCGCCAGCATGTCGAAATGGCGAGCCATCAGCCCCTTCCTTCCCCAGAGCACCAACAGCGGACAGGTGATCCGCTTCTCCGCATCGGCCCGGTCGTGGGCCAGATCGATGCCGGCGGCGGCCCGATAATCCTCGCAGGTGGCGTGGATCGTGGCCGGGTCGGAGAAGGCCCGCGCGTAGGCCTCCAGCGCCTCGGGGGCGAAGCCGGCGGCCGAATCTCCCGACCAGCGGCGCAGGGTCCAGCGCAGATAGAATTCCGGATCGCCGCCGATCAGCCGCTCCGGCAGGGGATCCGGCTGGATCAGGAAGAACCAGTGGTAGTAGCCGGTGGCGATTTCCCGATCGACCGATTCGAACAGGGTACGGGTGGGTACGATGTCCAGCACCGCCGCCCGGCACACCCGCTCGGGATGGTCGAGGCACAGGCGATGGGCGACCCGACCACCCCGGTCGTGACCGGCCAGCATGAAGCGGGAGAAGCCCAGCGCCTCCATCACCTCGACCATGTCCCCGGCCATCGCCCGCTTGCTGTAGGGGCCGTGGTCGGGGTCGGTCGGCGGCTTTCCGGAAGCGCCGTAGCCGCGCAGATCCGGACAGATCACGGTGAAGTGCCGGGCCAGAACGGGGGCCACCTCGTGCCACATGACATGGGTCTGGGGATAGCCGTGCAGCAGCAGGAGCGGCGGCCCCTCACCGCCCTGGCGGAGGAAGATCTCGGTTTGCGAGACGGCGATGCGGCGCTCGCGGAAATGTCGGAACACGGCTTCGCTCCGCTGGCTCAGATGGACGCCATGTAGCCGCCATCGACATAGAGGATCTGGCCGGTGACATAGCGCGAGGCGTCCGAACAGAAGAACAGGGTGGCCCCCACCAGATCCTCGAGCGCCCCGAACCGGCCGGCCGGGATGCGGGCCCGCATCGCCTCCTGCCAGGCGGGATCGCGATAGAACACCTCGGTAAGCTCGGTCCGGAAATAGCCCGGGCCGACGGCGTTGACCCGGATGCCGAAGGACGCCCATTCGGCGGCCAGCGCCCGGGTCATGCCGAGAAGGCCGGATTTGGAGGCGCCGTAGGGGGCGGCGCCGGGCACGCCCACCGCCGATGTCAGCGAGCAGATGTTGACGATGGCCCCGCCCCCTCCCTGCCGCATCACCCGGGCCGCGGCCTGGGCCGCGAAGAAGGCGCCCTTGAGATTGGTGTCGAGGATCCGGTCCCAGATCTCCTCGCTGACCTCCAGGGACGGGCGGATCCGCTCGGTCCCGGCATTGTTGACGAGAATGTCGAGGCCCCCCAGATCCGCCGCCGCCTTCGCCATCGCCCGGCGGAGTCCGGCGACGTCCCGGACATCGGCGACATGGACGAAGGCCCGACCGCCGGCCGCCTCGATGGCGTTCCGGGTCTCGGCCAGCCCATCGGCGTTGCGGGCCAGAAGCGCCACACGAGCCCCGAAGCGGGCGAGGCCTTCGGCCAGAGCCCGGCCGATACCGCGGCTGGCCCCGGTCACCACGGCCCGCCGCCCGGCCAGGGAAAAATCGGCGACCACCGGATCGAACATCGCGCTTCCTCCCCTCCTCCGGTCATCCTGCCCGGCCGGACGCCGGATGCAACCCGGGTGGGCTTGCCGAGCACCGGGCAGCGCGTCACCCTGTGGGCGAGCGGAACGAGGGAGGAAGGCGGCTTGCAGCCCCGGGACGGACAGACGGCGGAGAAGGCTCCCCCCATGGTGCGGGTGGAGAAGGTCAGCAAGCGCTTCGACAGCGTGCTGGCGGTGGCCGAGGTGGATTTCACCCTGGAGACGGGCGCCTTTCTCACCATCCTCGGACCGTCGGGCTGCGGCAAGACGACGCTGCTGCGGATGATCGCCGGCTTCATCGAGCCCACCGCCGGGGAGATCTGGATTCACGGCCGGCCGGTCCGCGATCTGCCGCCCTATCGCCGCTCGATCGGCATGGTGTTCCAGAAGCTCGCCCTGTTCCCCCACATGACGGCGGCCCAGAACATCGCCTATCCGCTCAGGATGCGGGGCTTCCCGCGGGACGAGATCGCCGGGCGGGTGGAACGCTATCTGCGTCTGGTGCGGCTCGAGGGGCTCGGCGGGCGGCGGATCCACGAGCTTTCGGGAGGACAGCAGCAGCGGGTGGCGATCGCCCGGGCCCTCGTCTTCGAGCCCGATCTGCTGCTCCTCGACGAGCCTCTCGCCGCCCTCGACCGCAAGCTGCGTCAGGAAATGCAGCTCGAATTCCGACGCATCCAGAAGGAGCTCGGGGTGACCACCGTCAACGTCACCCACGATCAGCGCGAGGCGCTCGTCATGTCGGACCGGGTGATGGTCATGGACGCCGGTCGCATCCAGCAGATGGCGGTTCCCGAGACCGTCTATCACCGGCCCGAGAACCGCTTCGTCGCCGGCTTTCTGGGACTCACCAACTTTCTTCCCGGGCAGCTCCTCGAAAGCCGCGCCGGCCGCGCCCGGCTGCGTGTCGGCGCGCTCACGCTCGCCGGAACGATCGCCGATCCCTCGATCCTTCCGGGAACGCGGGTGGAGGCGGCGCTGCGGGCGGAGCGGTTGCGGATCCTCGAGGAGGCGACCGGCGAGGGCTGGGAGGTGGTCGAAGCGGAGATCCTCGAAGTCGTTTTCGAGGGGGAACGGCTCGTCTATAGTGCGCGCGCCGAGGCTCTGGGCGAGGTTCCGCTGCGCTTCGTCGATGCCGATCCCCTGCGCCATCGCAGACATCGGCCGGGCGAGCGTGTGCGGCTCGGCTGGCGGCCCTCGGATCTGATGATCTTCCGAGCCGATCCCGAAGCGCCGACGAGGATCGGCCAACCGGAGAGGGAGGACAATGGCTGATCCACATCGGAAACCGGAGCTGCCGCGCCGGCGCTTCCTCCTGGGCTCGGCGGCCGCCGTCGCCGCGCCCTACGTGCTGCGCCTGCCCCGTGCCCTGGCACGGGAGAAGCCGGCCGAGATCATCGTCCGGGCCTGGGGCGGGGTGTGGGAGGAAGCCCTCCGGAAGGGCGTCTCCGATCCCTTCACCGCGATGACCGGCATTCCGGTGCGCCACGATCTCACCGAGGACAACGAGATCCGCCCCAAGATCTGGGCCGCGGTCGATCAGGGCCGGGTGCCGCCGATTCACGTCAACTGGGACACCACCACCAACGCCACCAAATCGGCGCTGCGCGGGGTCACCGAGGATCTCGGCGGGCTCGCCAATCTCGAGGGGCTGCTGCCCCTGGCGAAACCCGCGGGCCTCGACGGCTGGCCGCTGGTCAACGTCTACTCCTACGCCTATGTGCTGGCCTACAGCCAGAAGGCCTTCCCCGATCGCGCGCCGGAAAGCTGGACGGCGATGCTCGATCCCGCCTTCCGCAAGCGGGTGGCGATGTACGACGACGGCATCGGCCTGTTCGCCCCGGCCCAGGTGGCGGGCGGCGGGAAGTTCGAGGACATCCCGGAGGCGATGGAACCCTGCTGGGATTTCTTCCGCAGACTCCGGGCCAACCAGCCGCTGCTGGGCGAGGATCCCGACTTCACCAACTGGTTCCAGAACGACGAGATCGACCTCGCCTGCACCATCATCTCCAACGCCCGGGAAGCCAGGCAGAACGGCATCGCGGTGTCCTGGACGGTGCCCGGGGAGGGAGCGACGCTCGACACCGACGCCCTCTGGATCCCCAAGGGATTGCCCGAGAACGAACTCTACTGGGCCGAGCAGTACGTCAATTTCGCCCTTTCCGCCGAGGCCCAGCAGGTCTGGTGCAACGCCCTCGGCCTGCCGCCCGTGCGGCCGGGACTCGAGCCGCCGGCCGATCTCGTGGGCGATGTCGCCTATCCGGCCAGCGAAGCGGACCTCGGACGGTTCCTGCGGATTCCCACGCCGGTGCTGGTCGAGCACGAGAGCAGCTGGTTCGAAAAGGTGAATGAAATCATGCAGGGCTGACATCGGGGCCGGGCGCGGGCCTCGGGTGCGGCCCCTCGGCCTGCGCCTGCTCGATTTCGCCGAGACGCTGCGGGCGGGGATCTTCCCTGCCCGTCTCTCGGGCTGGACGCCCTATCTCTATCTCCTGCCGGCGACGCTCGTCACCGGCATCCTGGCGATCGGCCTCGCCGAGATGGCGGAGACCAGCCTGCACGTCCTCGACCGGGCCACCTTCCGGCTCGATCCCGCCTACACCACCGCCAACTACGCGGCGATCTTCGGAAAACCGGTCTATCTGCGGATCATCCTGAAAACCGGTCTGGCGGCCCTTCTGGTCACCCTTCTCACGCTGCTGCTGGCCTTCCCCTACGCCTATCTTCTCGTGCGCACGCCGCATCCCCGGCTGCGCCGCCTGCTGCTCGTCGCCCTCTTCCTGCCGTTCCTGCTGGGCCAGGTGATCCGCGCCTACGGCTGGCTCATCGTCCTCGGCAAGCAGGGTCTCCTCAATGCCGCGCTGGCGCTGGTCGGGCTCGGCCCGGTCTCCCTGATCTACACCTACGGCGGCGTCGTGCTGGGGCTCGTGCAGTACATGCTGCCCTTCGCCGTTCTCCTCCTGGCGCCGGCCCTGACCGCGATTCCCCGGGAGGTCGAGCTCGCCTCCGAGAGTCTCGGCGCCTCGCCCCGGCGCACCTTCCGCCACATCGTCCTGCCCCTCGCCCGTCCCGGGCTGGTGGCGGCGGGCGTCGTCGTCTTCACCCTCACGGTCACCGATTTCGCGATGCCCGAGATCATGGGCGGCGGGGCCAACGATTTCATCGCCAACGCCATCTACGACGCCTTCTTCCAGCTCAGCGATCCCGGTATGGGAGCCGCTCTCGGCATCGTTCTCACCGTCTTCGCCAGCCTGATCGTGGCCCTCGCCTTTCTCCTGGTCGGGGTCGCCGCTCTCGGTCACGGGGCGCAGCAGGACATGCGGGCAGGATCGTGAAACGGGGACGTGGTCTGCAACGGCTGATCCTCGGTGTGGTGGTCTTCGATCTCCTGTTCCTGGCCCTGCCCACCCTGGTGATCGTCGTCGCCTCCTTCACCGCCGGCAAGATCGTCGCCTTTCCGCCGGAAGGATTTTCTCTGCGCTGGTACCAGGCGATCCTCGACAAACGGGCCTTCGTCGACGCCTTCCTGCGGAGCGCCTATGTGGCCACCGTCTGCACCCTCGTCAGCCTGCCCGCCGGAACCCTGGCGGCGCTGGCCCTGGCCCGCTGGCGGCTGCGTCACGCGCTCGCCTGGCAGCTCTATCTGCTGCTGCCCTTCACCATTCCGCTGGTGGTCTCGGGGCTGGGGATGATGCTGCTGTTCGGCCGCATGGGCATGCTGGGCATGCTCTGGCCGGTGGGTCTCGCGCTGACGGTGATCAACCTCCCCTTCATGATCTGGGGGGTGGCGGCCTGCGTGAACCGGCTCGATCCCGATCTCGAGAACGCCGCCGCCAATCTCGGGGCGCCGCCGCTGCACGCCTTCGTCACCGTCACCCTGCCGGCGGTGATGCCGGGCGTCGTCACCGGCGGCCTGCTGATGTTCATCCTCGCCTTCAACGAATTCATCGTCAGCCTGATGCTGGTCGATGCCCGCACCGTCACCCTGCCGGTGCTGATGTACAATTCCATCCGCTCCACCATCACCCCCGACCTCGCGGCTCTCTCGGTCGTCTACATCCTGATCGCCGCGGTCACCGTCTGGCTGCTCGATCGCCTGGTCGGGCTCGAAACCTTCCTGCGCTCGCGCTGATCGGAGAGCCCTCCCCATGACCACCCCTCTCGTCATCACCGAATACGAGCGTCTGAGCGCCACCGAGCGCGAGCGGCTGCTGCACCGCGCCGAGCACGATCTTTCCGACATCATGGACCGGGTGCGGGCGATCATCGGCGCGGTCCGCGACGAGGGCGATGCGGCCCTCGCCCGCTTCGGCCGCGAGTTCGACCGCGCCGACATCTCACCGGCGACGCTCCGGGCCACCCCCGAGGAGTTCGAGCGGGCTTTCGCCACCGTCGAACCCGAACTTCTGGAAGCGATCGAATACGCGGTGGCCAACATCCGCCGCTTTCACGAAGCCCAGAAGCCGCAGTCCATGTGGCTGATGGAGACCCGGCCCGGCGTCTTCGCCGGCGAACGCAGCACGGCCATCCCCTCGGTGGCCTGTTACGTGCCCCGCGGCAAGGGCGCCTTTCCCTCGGTGATGATGATGACCACCATCCCCGCGGTGGTGGCCGGGGTTCCCGAGATCGTGGTGCTGACGCCGCCGACGCCGGAGGGCTCGGTGGACGTGGCGAGCCTGGTGGCCGCCCGTCTCGCCGGGATCGAGCGGGTCTACAAATGCGGCGGTGCGGCGGCGGTGGCGGCCGCCGCCTTCGGCACCGCCACCGTGCCCCGTTGCGCCAAGATCGTCGGCCCGGGCAGCCCCTGGGTGGTGGCCGCAAAGCGCCTGCTGGCCGACCGCATCGACACCGGTCCGCCGGCCGGACCGAGCGAATCCATCGTGCTCGCCGACGGCAGCGCCGATCCCGGGATCGCCGCCAGGGATCTCTTGATCGAGGCCGAGCACGGCCCCGACAGTGCGGCCTGGCTGGTCACCGACAGCCGGCCCTTGGCCGAGGGGGTGGTCGGCGCGCTGCCCCGCCTTTGGGCGAGGATGGGCGAGCAGCGGGCGGCCTTCGCCCGCAGCGTGCTGACCGGCCGCCGCGGCGGCATCCTGCTGGTCCGCGACATGGACCAGGGAATCGACTTCGTGAACGCCTTCGCCCCGGAACATCTCGAGATCCTGAGCGCCGATCCCTGGGCGCTCGCCGCCCGCGTCCGCCACGCCGGCGAGATCCTGCTCGGTCGCCACACACCCATCACCCTCGGCAACTTCGTGATCGGCCCCAACTGCGTGCTGCCCACAGGCGGCCATGCCCGGACCCATTCGCCGCTGTCGGTGCAGGATTTCACGAAGCGCACCTCCCTCGCCTACGTGACCGCCGACGTCTACCCGGAACTCGCCCGTCACGCCCGCGTGCTGGCCGGGTACGAGGGCTTCGACGCCCATGCCGAGGCGGTCGCCGGGCGCCGGCCGGGGAAGCGTGGCGAGGAACGCTGAAGCGGAAGCTCAGGGGAGGACGGCGAGGTCGAGCGGCCGGTCGACGCCCGCGACCGCCCGGTTCCGGCGGATCTTCCACCGCCGTCTTCCGGCGTAGCCCTGGGCGCAGGCCCGCTCCAGCATCGCGAACGGCACGATCGCCCGCACGGTCTCGGCCCTGCAATGCTTCTCCAGTTTCGCGGCGAGGTTCACCGGCTCGCCGATCACCGTGTATTCGAGCCGCTGGGCGTCGCCGACGGTGCCGAACATCACCCGGCCGGCCGCCGCCGCCGCCACCACCTCGGGCGCCGGCAGGCCTCGTCCTCGCCGCTCCTCGTGCCAGGCCTCCCCGGCCGCCAGCAGTTCCTCGACGGCCAGCAGCGCCTCGCGGGCGAAGCCGTCGGATTCCCTCGCCACCCCGAAGCTGGCCAGGATGCCGTCGCCCATGAACTTGTCGATGCTGCCGCCGCAGCTCCGGATCGCCGCCACCATCCGGGTCTGATATTCGGAGAGGAGGGCCATCACCTCCGCCGGCTCCAGCCGGCTCGCGGTCGGGGTGAATCCCCGCAGATCGACATAGAGAACGGCCGCCTCGCGAAGTTCCGCCCGGCCCGGAACCAGCGCCTCGTCGGTCGCGGCGATCCGCCCCGCGACCTCGGGGGCGAAGAAGCGCGACAGCTCCCGGGTCGCCTGATGCTCGATCGCCGCCCGGATCATGAGCTTGCGGGCGCGGTGCAGGGTGAGGGCGAGGATCGCCGTCACCATCAGGATCGAGACCACCTTGTCGAACTCGGCGCCGAGCAGGATCTTGAAGGACATGGTGTATTCGAGATAGTCGCGGGTGATCTCCATCTCGCTCTGGTCGACCACCGCATAGGCCAGTAGCAGCAGCCATCCCGCCGCTCCCGCCAAGCCGCAGAGGATCACGTAGCCGGGCTCGAAGCGCAGCGCCCGCAAGGCGATCAGGATGAAGATGTACATCAGCGTCGGCGCCTTCAGATAGATCGCCGGCGGCGCCTGATACTGGAGATGGAAGCTCCAGATGGTGACCATCAGCAGAGCCACGTCCATCACCACCGACAGACAGAGAAAGACGGTCCCCAGCCGCCCCCTGAGCGCGAGCGCGAACCGGACCAGCGTGAAGAGGGTATAGGCGGCGAGAGCGATGGGCACCGGCTCGAACGGAACGTCGGGAGGGAAGGCCTTGGGGGCCAGGCTGTAGAGGGTGGCGAAGGTGGCCACCGCCAGGAGCTGGATGCAGCTCACGATGATCTCGCTGCCGTCCTGATCGCGCCGGATGGCTTCGGCGACCCGTGCCGGAACGCGGGCCGGCGCCGGTGGCCCCAGCAGCAGATGCGCGAGACGTCGAAGCCGACCCGGGGGTGCCGGGCCGCGCACGGATCGGGTCGCCGGGGTCACTTCGGTGGTCCGTTCTCCGGGAAGGGAGCGGGGTTCCTGGCCCGCCCGCATCATGTCCGTTTCCCGCCACCGGGAACAAGAGCCGAAACCTCGCAGCCCCGTCAGAAACGCGTGAGCCGGGGCGGCGAGGAACGGGCCGGCGGCGGATGCGCGGCTTGCATTGCTGCAATGCGAAAAACTCGCTTCTCCACGGCCTCGCCGGTCGCCATATCCTGCGCGGCCCGGTGAATACCCGCCGGAGCCGACTGCCTGCGGAAAGGTCGAAAGCCATGTCGGTACAGATTGCACGCCCGGGAATCATCATCCGGGACCGCGAAGGGAAGGGCCGCCTGCGGGAAGCCGTCGGCAAGCGCCTCGCGGCTCTGGTCGAGCGCCTGAAGCGTCGGCTCGAGGAGGAGCGTCGCTATCGGCAGACGGTGCGCGAGCTGATGAGCCTCGATGATCGCGAGCTCGACGACATCGGCATCAGCCGCGGCCGGATCCGTGAGATCGCGCGCAATCTCGCGCGCGGCGAGACGTGAGCCGCACCGCGGAAGGACCTGCGTTTCCCGGTCGACCGGCCGTCTTCGGGTGAAGGCGGCCGGTCGCGTTCCGGTACCTTTCAGACGATCCTGCCGGTGAGTTCCCCGCGCACCCGGCTACGGAAATCGTTGATGGTCCGGAAATATTCCTTGAGCCGCTCCCGCTCGCGTTCGGTGAGAGTGGCGGGATCGACGAAATTGCCGACCTTCCTGCCCGCCTCGTAGTCGGCGATCTGCTGGCGGAGCTGCAGCCCGGTGAGAAAGGCGAAGGCCCCGCGCAGATAGTCCGCCTCGTTGCCGCTCATCGCCCCCCTGCCCTCGAGCGCCGCGATCCGGGCCAGGGTCCCGGTTTCCGGCACCGCCTCTTTGAGCGCCAGCAGGCGCACCGCCTCGGCCAAGGGGAGCGTCCCCCCGTACTTCAGATTGATGTGACCACGATGGGCGGGATCGTCCCGCTCCCGCACCAGCCGACCGAACAGGCCGATGGCCGCCCGATGCTCGGCCTGGACCTCGAACATCTGGTAGAGGAACGGCCGGTTGCCGGCGGCCGCCTCGGTGACGAAGCCGCGCAGCTCGGCGGCGAGTTCCCGGCGGCCGAACACCGGCCGGAAATCGAAGAAGATGTCGCAGAGCTGCAACATCATTTCGTGCAGCCGGCGCATCCACATCGACACCTGCGCCTTCCACTGCGGGAGCGTCTTGCGCCACAGAGGGTTGACGGCCATGACCCCGCCCCGGCAGAGGGGGAAACCGAGTTCGTCGAGCGCCCGGACCATGCGCTCGGCGAGTTCGACGAACCAGGCATCGACGACATTGTGGCGGGAATCGGGATAGTCCTCGAGGATGAAGCCGTTGTCCTGGTCGGGGAACAGATAGCTTTCGCCGCGCCCGCCCGAACCCATGACGATGCAGCAGAAGCCGACCGGCGGCTCGCCCCAGCCCGCTTCCCGCATCTCCTCGAGGGCGAGGCGCAGCACGCGGCGATAGAGGTCGTTGTTGATGTCGGAGATGAGCGCCTGGATGTCGGGAGCCGGGACGGCGTCGGCGAACAGCCGTCTCGCCACCTGCACCTGTGCCGCCTTGACCTGCTTCAGCCCCTCGAAACTCTCCTCGTGGGTCAGGCGATCGATGTCCTCGACCAGCGGGCCGGCGGCCACCGCCAGGGCCTCGTGCAAGTAGAGCATGCCCACGAGACGCCCGCCCTCGTCGACCACCGGCATGTGCCGCAGCCGTTTGCGGCGCATGAAACCCACCGCCGTGTAGAGGGGATCCTCGGCGCCGACGGTCAGTACCGGCCGGGTCATGAAACCGGCGACCGGTCGCTCGCCGATACGCCGGCAGGCGATTCTGCGGACCACGTCCTGTTCGGTCAGAATCCCCTCGATCCGCCCTTCCGTCCCGGCGACCACCGCCGCCGAAGCGCCGGCCTCGACCATCCGCGCGACCACCCGGGCGGCGGCCTCTTCCGGCGACGCCACCACCGGCGGCGCCGCCATGTGCTCGCTCACGATCCGGCGGAAAACGGCGGTCTGCGAGGTCGGCATGCGGAGTCCCGGGCTGGCTACCGGCAGTCTAGCCGGCGATGGCCGACAGGCAAGCGCGGTGCGGAAAGGTTAGGCCCCCGCCCTCGCGGGCGGGGGCCCTTTCGGGCGCCGGGGGAGGCGCTGCGCCCGAACCGGTGAACGGCTACGACCCGTCGCGTCGCAGCCGGTGTTCCTGTGCGGCGAGCTTCTCGTCCAGCTCCACCTCTTTCTCGAGTTCTTCCGCCACCTCTTCCTCGACCGCCGCAGCCTCGGGCTGCCGCGCGCGATCGGAGCGTGCGAACTCGGCCAGCTCCGTGCTCAGCTCCTCCAGCTCCTTGCCACCGGCCATCATGTTGAGGAGCTGCTCACGGGTGATTTCGTCCTTGCGGAAAGTGCCCAGAGTCTTGCCACGATTCAAGACCGTAAACACATCCCCCACCGCCCAGGCGTGATGGACGTTGTGGGTGATGAAGACGACCCCGAGGTTGCGGGCCCGGGCCTGGGCAACATAGCGAAGCACAACGGATGCCTGCTTCACGCCGAGGGCCGAGGTGGGCTCGTCGAGGATCAGCACCTTGGCCCCGAAGTAGACCGCGCGGGCGATCGCGACACATTGTCGCTCACCACCCGACAGTGTGCCGACCGCCTGGGTAGGATCGCGGACGTCGATGCCAATCTTGGCCATTTCTTCCCTGGCGATGGCGTTGGCCCGCTTCATGTCGAGCCGCTCGAACAGGCCGCGCCCGCGGGTCACGCTCTTCTCCCGGCCCATGAAGAAATTGCGGGTGATGCTCATGAGCGGGATCATCGCCAGATCTTGGTAGACGGTGGCGATGCCGCGATCGAGGGCGTCCCGCGGGCTCTCGAAGACGATGGGCCGGCCCTCGAGCAGGATCTCCCCTTCGCTGGGCTTGTGAACCCCGGAGAGGGTCTTGATCAGGGTCGATTTGCCGGCGCCGTTGTCGCCGAGCAGGCAGTGCACCTGTCCGGGCCAGACCGTCATCGACACTCCGGAGAGGGCGATCACGGTCCCGAAATGCTTGGAGACGTCGCGCACCTCGATGAGGGGAACCTCCGCCATCACCGGCCCTCCGTCGCCTTGCGCCGCACGTAGTTGTTGAACAGCACGGCGATCAGCATCATCACCCCGAGGAAGACCTTGAACCAGTCGGTGTTCACCCCGGTGTAGAAGATGCCCATCTGCACCGTGCCGAAGATCAGGGCCCCGAAGGTGGCGCCCACCGCCGAGCCGTAGCCGCCGGTGAGCAGGCAGCCGCCGATCACGGCGGCGATGATCGCCTCGAACTCCTTGAGCTGCCCCCGGAGCACGTCGGCCGAGCCCACCGAGAGGGTCTGCACGAGCGCGAAGATGGTCGCCGCCACGGCGGTGAACATGAACAGGCCGATCTTCACCCGCGCCACCGGCACGCCGACGTTGCGGGCGGCGTTCGGATCGCCGCCGCAGGCGAAGATCCAGTTGCCGAGACGGGTCCGGAGCAGCACCCAGGTGGCGAGGACGGTGATCACCACCCACCAGATGATCGACATGGAGATCCCGGAGGCCAGCGGCACCCCGTCCGGGCGGGTGGCGATGATCCCCATGTCGCCGAGCCATTGCATCAGCCCGTAGCCCACCTTGCCGGCGAACAGACCGGCCAGCCAGTCCTCTTCGACCAGCGGCCGCAGGCCGGGGATCTGGGTGCGGCCGGTGATCAGCCGGGTGAGGCCGATGGTGAGGCCGCGGAGGATGAAGAGCCCGCCCAGGGTGACGATGAAGGAGGGCAGGCCGGTGCGGACGACGATGGTGCCGTTGATCCATCCCACCCCGAGGGCGACGGCGAAGGCGAGGAGGATGGTGAGCCAGAGCGGCCATCCCCATTCCACCGCCGGGATGGCGATGACGATGCCGGCGAAGCCGATCATCGAACCCACCGAGAGATCGAACTCGCCGCCGATCATCAGCATCGCCGCGGCCACCGCGATGATCCCGAGCTGGGCCGAAACCTCCAGGAAATTGAGCACCCCCATGGCCGAAAACAGGCCGGTGCCACGGGCCACGATGGCGAAGAAGATGAGAACCAGGATGGCGCCGCCCACCGCCCCGAGCTCGGGGCGTCCCATCAGCCGGCGCAGGAACGAAGTCTGTTTGAGGCGCTCGTCGGCCTCGCCGACCGTCGTCGTCGCCATTCTCCAACCTCCCCGGTACCGACGGTGGTCGCGCGCCACCTCCCTGCCTGCGGAGCGGCCGGTGCCACCGGGCGGCGGCACCGGCTCCGATCATCCGCCGATCAGCGGATGCCCTGCTTGCTGAGCTCGATCACCTGGGCCGCGTTCTCCGGCGTCACGAAACCCGGGCCGGTCATCACCACGCCGGCCGGCATCAGGCCGTATTTGGCGTTCAGGGTCAGGAAGACGACCGGCAGATAGCCCTGGAGATACTGCTGCTGATCGATGGCGAACAGCATCTTGCCGGCCTCGAGCGCGGTCAGCACCGCCGGCGAAAGATCGAAGGTGGCGAGCTTGACGGAGCCGAGCAGCCCCAGATCCTCGAGCGCCTGCATCGCCGGCTCGGCGGCCGACGGACCGAGCGTGAGCACCCCCTCGGTGTCCGGCGCGGCGGCGAAATGGGCCTTGATGGCGTTGGCGATCTCGGTCGGATCCATGCTCACCGCCAGCACCTTGACATCGCCCCCGAGCCCTTCGGCGAAGCCTTCGCAGCGCAGATCGAGGGCGACGTTGCCGACCTCCTGGTTGACGCAGATGGCCTTCTTGACGCCGGCCGCCGCCATCCGCTTGCCGCCACCGAGCCCGGCCTCGAACTCCGTCTGGCCGACGTGCACGCGTACCCCGAGCTTCTCGTAGACGTCGGAGCCGGAATTCATCGACACCACCGGAATGCCGGCCTTGACCGCGTTGGAGATGGAGGGGCCGAGGGCGTCGGCGTCGGGAATGGAGACGACGAGTCCGTCGGGGGCCGAGGCCACGGCGGCGTCGATGAGCTGGCTCATCTTGACCATGTCGAAGGTCTCGGGCGCCCGGTATTCGACGTTGACGCCCATGTCCTTCTGGGCCGAATCGACGCCGTTCTTGACCACCGACCAGAAGGGATCGGACGCCTGGCCGTGAGAGACGACGACGATCCGGACGTCCTCGCCGGCCGTCGCCGCGGAGCCCAGCACGCCGGTCGCCAGCAGGGCGACGGCGGCGAATTTCGTGATCGATCGCATGGCGGTAACCTCCCGGTTCTCGAGCTCTTGCCGTGACGCGACGGCCCGTGGACCGACGCATGACGTGTAGAACTCGGTTTTCATATTCGCGTCAATATGGAATACACATTCCAGCACCGCTGTAAAGCGGATTCTGGAACGTTTGATCCAGCCGCGTTCCATGGCGGAACGAACCTGCATCCCAGGAGGCCAGGGGTGAACAGAAGCGGGAAACGGCCACCGGATACCTTCGACGAGCTGCGGGCCCTCATCGCCGAACGGCACGGGCAGCTCAGCGCGCGGCTGCGGGACATCGCCGAGTTCTCCCTCGCCCATCCCGAGGAGGTGGCGCTGGAAACCGTCGCCACCCTGGCCCGGCGCGCCGGGGCGCCGCCTTCGGCCCTGGTCCGCTTCGCCCAGGCGCTGGGCTTCGAAGGTTTCTCGCAGATGCAGCGGGTGTTCCGGGACCGGCTGGTGACCCGGATCCCCTCCTACGCCGAACGCATCCGCCGCGCCGGTCGGCCCGACAGCCGCCGCGCCCCGCCGCTGCAGGCCTTCGCCGAGGCCACCATGCAGGCGGTGGGCCGGCTCCGCGCCGAACTGTCCGAGCAGACGCTGGAACAGGGGGCGGAGCTGCTGGCGGCCGCGGACACCATCCATCTCGTCGGCCAGCGGCGCAGCTTTCCGGTGGTCGCCTACCTCGCCTACGCCTTCGCCCATCTCGGCCGCCGCGCCCATCTCCTCGACGGGGTGGGCGGCATGCTGGGCCAGCAGGCCGACGCCATGCGTCCGGGCGACGTGCTGCTCGCCTCGAGCTTCAAGCCCTATGCCCGGGAAACCCTCGAAGTCGTGGAGCAGGCGGTGGCGCTGGACGTGCCGGTGATCGCCGTCACCGATCTGCCGCTGAGCCCGCTCGCCCGCCTCGGCCGCGTCATCCTCCCGGTCGAGGATGCCGAGGTCGAGGGAGTCCGCGGCCTGCCGGCGGCGATGAGCGCCGCTTCGGCGCTGGTTCTGGCGCTGGGCCGCAAGCTGGTGTCGGAGAGCGGAGCCGGAGCGGCGAATTCCGTCGAGAACGCACGTTCTACGACTTGATCATTCCTGGAACGTATGTTTCAAAACCGGCGCCCAGGCGATGCACACCGGGAGGGACGCCGTGACCGACAGGCCGAGACCGCTGGATGTGGTCTGCATCGGACGATCCTCCGTCGATCTCTACGGCGAGCAGGTCGGTGGCCGGCTCGAGGAGATGGCGAGCTTCGCCAAATACGTGGGCGGATGCCCGACCAACATCGCCGTCGGCTCGGCACGGCTGGGGCTGAAGTCGGGGCTGATCACCAGGGTCGGCGACGAACACATGGGCCGTTTCCTGCGCGAACAGCTCGAACGGGAAGGTGTCGATACCCGCTTCGTGATCACCGATCCGGCGCGGCTCACCGCCCTCGTCATCCTCGGCATCCGCGACAAGCACAGCTTTCCGCTCATCTTCTACCGCGAGAACTGCGCCGATGCCGCCCTTTCGGAAGAGGACATCGAGGAGGACTACATCGCCGCCACCCGGGCCGTCGTCGTCACCGGCACCCATTTCAGCCGCGCCAACCTCGACGCCGCCTCGCGCAAGGCGATGGCGCTCGCGCGCCGGCACGGCGCCCGGGTGATCTTCGACATCGACTACCGCCCGGTGCTCTGGGGCCTCACCGGTCACGGGGCGGGCGAGGAGCGATTCGTCGCCGACGACCGGGTGACGGCCCATCTCCAGAGCATCGTCCCGGGCTGCGACGTGGTGGTCGGTACCGAGGAGGAAATCCACATCGCCGGCGGGACCACCGACACGCTGGCGGCGGTACGGCGACTGCGAGAACTAGCGCCGGGGGCGCTGATCCTCGTCAAGCGGGGGCCGATGGGATGCACCGCCTTCCCCGGCGAGATCCCGGACGATCTCGAAAAGGGCGTGCACGGACCCGGCTTCCCGGTCGAGGTCTACAACGTGCTGGGGGCCGGCGATGCCTTCATGAGCGGTTTCCTGCGCGGCTATCTGCGGGATCTGCCGCTCGCGGAATCCCTGCGTTTGGCCAATGCCTGCGGCGCCTTCGCGGTGTCGCGCCACGGCTGCGCCCCGGCGGTGCCGAGCTGGACCGAGCTCGACTGGTTCCTGCGGCACGGCAGCGGTGAACGGGAGCTGCGCAAGGATCGCCGGCTCGAACACATCCACTGGGCCACCACCCGCGACCGCCGGTGGCCGCAGCTCCTGGCCTTCGCCGCCGACCACCGCCGCCAGTTCGAGGAGCTGGCGACGCGCAGCGGCCGCGATCTCGAGGCCATCGGCCGGTTCAAGGACCTCGCCCTCGAGGCCGCGGCCCGGGCCGCGGCGGGGCGCGCCGATGCCGGTATCCTGCTCGACGATCGCTACGCCGGCGACGCCCTCGCCCGGGCCGCCGATCTCGGATGCTGGATCGGCCGCCCCATCGAGGAGCCGGGAGCGGTGCCGCTGCGCTTCGACGACGCCCGGGATCTCGGCACCCGCCTGCGCGAGTGGCCGCGGACGCACTGTGTCAAATGCCTCGTCTTCTATCATCCCGACGATCCCGAGGCTCTGCGGGAACGGCAGGAGGATCGGCTCCTGGCCCTGTTCGAGGCGGCGCGGGGCACCGGTCACGAGCTGCTCCTCGAAGTGATCCCCGACCGCACCGGGAACCGCGTCGCCACCGATACGCTGGCGCGGGTGCTGGATCGGTTCTACGATCTCGGCATCATGCCGGATTGGTGGAAGCTGCCCGATCCCGGCAGTGATGCCGCCTGGGAGGCGGTCACCGCGGTCGTCGAACGCCGGGATCCCTGGTGTCGCGGCGTCCTCCTGCTCGGGCTCGATGCCCCGGAAGCGGTGCTCGCCGAGAGTTTCGCCCGGGCGGCCGGGCATCCGCTCTGCAAGGGCTTCGCCGTCGGTCGGACGATCTTCGGCGGCGCCGCCGAACGGTGGTTCCGGGGCGAGATCGACGATGCCGGGGCGATCGCCGAGATGGCGGACCGCTACCGCCGGCTGATCGCGCTGTGGGAGCGGGCGCGGGGATCCGCCGGCGCGGCCCGTGTCCCCGGGGGAGGATGAGATGGCCGATCTTCTGCTCAAGAACCGCGGACCCGACGCCACCGGGCTGGTCCACCGGGTCACCCCGGAAAGCGCCGGCTGGGAGCATGTCGGCTTCGAGCTCTGGCAACTCGCGCCGGGACAGCGCCTCGCGCAGGCGGGCGACGATCGCGAGCGGTGCCTGGTGCTGATCGGTGGTCGGGCCGACATCCGCACCGACGGGCGGCACTGGGCGGATCTGGGAGACCGCGCGGACCCCTTCGAGGATCGCAACCCTCACGCCGTCTACCTGCCCGCCGGCTACGGCTTCGAGCTGGTCGCGACGCGTGCCCTCGAACTCGCCGTCTGCTCGGCCCCCGGGGGTGGATCCCACCGACCGCGGCTGATCCGCCCGGAGGACATCGCCCGCAGCACCCGCGGAACCGGGACCAACACCCGCCACATCCGCGACATCCTGCCGGAGACCGAGCCCGCGCACAGCCTGCTGGTGGTGGAGGTGATCACCCCCGGCGGCCACTGGTCGAGCTACCCCTCCCACAAGCACGACACCGACAATCCGCCCGAGGAGTCCCGGCTCGAGGAGACCTACTACCACCGCCTCCGACCGGCACAGGGCTTCGCCTTCCAGCGGGTCTACACCGACGACCGCTCCCTCGACGTCTCGATGGCGGTGGAGGACGGGGAGCTGGTGATGGTACCCCGGGGCTATCATCCCTGCGCCGCCGCCCACGGGTACGATCTCTATTATCTCAACGTCATGGCCGGGCCGAAGCGGATCTGGCGGTTCACCACCGAGCCCGCCCATCGCTGGCTGCTGGAGTCACAGGAGTCATAGAGGAAAAAAAACGGGCGGCGCCGCAGCGTCCGCCCCCGTGACTCCGGTGCCTCTATCTTCGCCGGCACGCGTTTCCATCCCTGGCGCAGGTCCGTATCCGATCCGGCGTTCCGCAGGGCCCGCCAATCCGGACGGGGCGTCTTGCCGGCCCGCCCTCGGCGGTCGCCGGTGCCGCATCCCGCCCACCGGGCCGATTCCTCCAAAATCGGGTCCATTCTGCGATCGTGCGGGAGGCTGTCCACGGCGCGAATCGGGCATTTCGACCAACGTCCGATTCACGCCCGAATTGCGCCGAATGCACAATTGTGAGACATGACCGGTCGGGCTCGAGCGACTGCGCGGACCGGGCAGGGGGAGCGCGATGGCGAAAACCCTGGGGCAGGTGCTGCGGGAACGACGCATACGGCTGGGCGAAACGCAGGAGGCGGCCGCCTACCGGATCGGTTGTGACATCGCGACCCTCGGCCGCTGGGAACGGCACCGTGCCCGGGCGACCTCCTGTCGCGAGGCGCTCCGCGCCTATCTCGACTGCGACCGGCGAACCTTCGAAGAACTGCTCGTGGCCCAGGCGGAAGCGGTCGAACGACGGCGATGCCGGCGGCCGAGGCCGCGCCCCCGGCACCGCTCCGATCCACCGGTGGCGCGGCTCCCGGGCGAGGAAGGCGCCGTCACCCCGTCCGGGGACGAGGGCTCGGCGAGCCGTACCGCCGCGTTGCGGCGGGTCTGGAACTCGCGGGAGATGCTTCTCGCCCGGCGCCGGATCTGCGAACTCGCATGCCGCGGCGCCGTGGGGACCGGCGGTCCGCAGGCGGAGCTCCTCGGCTTCTTCGAGGAGCTCCATCACTGTCTCGAGCGGGGCGAGATCTCGCGGCATTGCGCCTGGCTGGTATTCGGCCGTTTCGTGGATCTCTACCACGCCCTCCTCGGGGAGGCGGTCCGGACCTACCGGCGGGAGTTCGAGGACGACGGCCGTTACGCCGGCTTTCTGCTGCTGAAGCGGGAGCTCGACTCCCACGCCCGTGGCATCGGCGCCCGCATCCCCGACCTCCGCCATCTTCCGAAAATGCTGGCCGAGGAGCTGGAACAGACGGAACTGCTGCTCGCCCCCGGCGAGCCTGCCGGGCCCCGGCGTGCCCCCCCTCCGCCCTAGGGCCACCGATCCCGGAAACCGTACCAGGCGTAGGCCGCGGCCAGATAGAGCGGGCGAAGGAAGGGCAGCGGAAAGCGCGGCAGGGGCCGCGACAAGAAGGCGGGAAGCGGTCCCTCGAAACCGCGTCCCGCGAGCCGGGCCGCGGCCGCGGCCCCGAGCCAACTTCCCATGGCCACCCCGTTGCCGTGGTAGGCGAGCGCCAGCCAGGCACCGGGCCGTTCCGGAACCGGGGCCAGATGCGGCAGGCGATCCCGCGACAGACAGGCGAACCCCCACCAGGCGTGATCGACCGTCACGTGCCGCCAGGCCGGAAAGCGTGCGGCGAAGGATTGCCGGAGCCGCGCCACCCGCCGTTCGAACGCCTCGGGCGCACCGGAAATGCCGCCGCGGGCGCCGAACAGCAGCCGATGATCGGGCAGCAGACGCATGTAGAAGAGCAGCCGGCGGGTGTCCGAGACGAGGGCCGGCACCGTCCAGCCCTGGGCCGTCCGCTCCGAGAGGGTGAGCGGCCGGGTCACGAGGATGCAGGAAAGCACCGGCAGCACCCGCCCGGCGAGCTCCGGGACGAGGTTTTCGGGCGTGTATCCGTTGGTCGCGACCAGCACCCGCGCGGCGCGCACCGTGCCGGTCGCGGTGTGCAGGCGATGTCGGCGCCCGTCGGTTTCCCAGGCGACCACCGGCGAACGCTCGTGCACCCGTGCGCCCTGTTCCACCGCCGCCCGCGCGAGGCCGCGCAGATAGCGCAACGGATGGAGTCCGAAGCCGTGCGGGATCACCAGAGCACCGTGGTTCTCCTCGAGATGCACCCCCTGTTCGCGCAGCTCTCCGGGTTCCAGAACCTCCCAGCTCTCGCCGAACAGCTCCGCCACTTCGCGCGCTTCCCGTTCGAGCGCTTCGCGGCGTCGCGGCCGGTGGGCGACGATCAGCTCCCCCTCGCCGCAACGCTGGAGATCGAGACGATGGCGCCCGGCGAGCTCGGCGACCATCCCGATCGCCGCCTTCTGGGCGGCGAACCAGGCGCGGGCTTCCGCCTCCCCGAAGCGCCGCCAGACCCCGCGCCAGCCGCGGCCGTCACCGCCCATGCAGCAGAAGCCGCCGTTGCGGCCCGAAGCGCCCCAGCCGATGACGCCGGCCTCCAGCACCCGCACCGAAAGACCGTGATCCCGGGCGAGATGGAGGGCCGCCGAAAGACCGGTGAAACCGCCGCCGATGATCGCCACATCGGCCGCCGCGTCGCCGGCGAGCGGATCGACCGCCACCGGCAGGGGGCCGCCCCGCCGATGCCAATAGGTGAGCGGCGGCCGGCGCCGGTCGTGGAGCTCGGTCTCGTGGACGGGAGACGCCGTGGCGGCGAAGCTGGACATCGGCTGCGGTCGGCACTAGCCATTGCGCGGAATGGTGGGGTGCCGACTGGGAAACACGCCCTTGGGGAGGATGGTCAAGCCCGTTTTGCCGCCGGTGTACGATCTCGTCGTGATCGCGGGTGAGCGGGACGCGTTCACCCGGGCGTGCGAGCTCGCCCGCAGCCGGGTCCGGGACGGGCTGCTGGTCTGGAACGAACGGCCCGACCGCCTGCAGCTCGCCGTTCTCCTCGAGCCCGAGGCAGGGCTGGAAGAGAGCCTGCAGGTCGTCCCGCTGTTCACCCTGGCGGTGGGCGACGCCCTCGGCGGCTTCACCGCACCGACCCTGCCCCTCGCCCTGCGCTGGCCGGCCACGGTTCTGATCGACGGTGTGGAGCTCGCCCGTATCCGCTGGGCCCGGGGCGAGCCGCCGGTGCCGGGCGGGATCCCCCCCTGGATCGTTCTCGGCCTCGACGCGCCGATGCGCGAGCCCGCCGAGCCCGGAAGGATGCCGGATCGCATGACCGTCGAGGGCGCCGCCGGCGAGCCGGTGGCCGCGACCGCGATCGTCGAACGGATCGCCCGCCATTTCCTGGCCCGGGTTGATCGCTGGCAGGAGGAGGGTTTCGCCCCCATCGCCCGGGCCTGGAACCGGCGTCTCGACGGCCGCGGTCGCATCACGAGAATGGAGTTCGGAGAGGTCGAAGCCGCCGGAGTGGTCGAGGGGCTCGACGACCGGGGAGGGTTGCGCATCGGCGGCCGGTCGCTGTCCCTCCTCGATCTTCCCCCCGGGGCGCCGCCATGACCGTGCCGATGCTCCGCACCTTCCGCTTCGACGCCAGCGATCAGCGGGTGTTCGAGCGCGCCGCCGAACCCGGCGAATGGGCGGTCCCGGGCGGCTTCGTCTTCGCCGGCGACAGCGAGGCGACCCTCACCGGCAAACGCCGCCAGGCGTTCCGGAGCGGGTTTCTCGGTCTCCACAGCTTCGGCTGGTCGAGCTTCGCGATCGTCGCCGAAATCGAGGACAGCGAATTCGAGGGGCTGATCGAGCTCCTGGCCGACCGGTTCGTGCGGGAATTCGGGGCTCCCGATCTCGCCGCGGCCCGTCCGGTGGCGCGGGCCGAGCTCGCCTTCGCCCGGGATCTCTGCTGCCATCCGCGCAACACGGTACTCGTCGTCGAACGCGAATTCTCCCCGGACGGGGTGCGCGAGCGCTTCCGGACCCTGCGGCCGGGGTCCGATCCGCTCCACGCCCGGATATGGGAAATCGTGGAGGAGGCGGACCGGTGACCGCCGGAAGCCGAACGTTCTGGCCCGATTGCGGGTTCGAGCTGCTGGCACGCGACGACCGCGGGCGGCTGCGGATCACCGACGATTTCCTGCGCCTCTATCTGCAGCGCCCGGAACTGGCGCCGGTGGCCGAAAGCTGTGCCGCGGAGCGGGCTCTCCACGCCGCCCTGATGGAGAACCCGCGCCGCCCCGTGACCCCGGTCAATCTCCTCCGCATCCGCGACCGGGACGCGATCGAGAACTGGGAGGTGTTCGTCGCCTTCCGCGACCGGCTGCTGGCCCAGGAGACGATCGAGGACGCCTATCTGTCACTGTTCCTCGAGCCGCTGCCGGCACTGCCGCCGCTGTTCGCCGATCATCTCGCCCAGCTCCTGCTCAGGGCGATCCTGGAGGTGCGGCCCGATCCGCTGCGCCTGCGGGCGGCCGAGCTGTTCTTCCGGCCGCAGAAGGTGCGGATCGAGGAAGGGGCGATCCTGGTCGCCGACGAGGCGACTCTCGATCAGCTCGTGGAAACGGGCGGTTTCGGCGATCTCGGCCGTCTCGTGAAGGAGGCGGCGGGACGCCTGCGGACGGTGGAGCTGGACATTCTCGGCGAGGACAACGCCCACATCTACTTCCAGCGCAGCGACCGCTTCGACACCGTGCTCGATCTGTCCTTCACCCGCCCGGGTCTCGACGCCCTCTGCCGGGTGCTGGAGGCCTGGCTCGCCCGCCTCCTCGACATCGCCGTCACCATCCAGCCCCTGGCCCGGGTCCGGGACGAGCACTGGCGCTGGCACATCGGGCTCGACGCCGAAGCCACCGCCATCCTCAACGATCTCTACGAGGGCCGCGAGGTGGCGGAGGAGCGGCTGGCCCGGCTCCTCGCGCTGTTCCGGATGGAGTTCCGGGATCCGACGGTCCTGCCGGCGGGGCTTCGCGGCCGTCCGGTCTATCTGGGCATGGCGATGGACGCCCGCAACCGCCTGCGTCTCAAGCCTCAGAATCTGCTCGTCAACCTGCCGCTCGCGGAAGCGGCCTGATCGGGGAACCGGCGATGAACGAAGACACCTTCAACATGAGCGTGCGCAAGTTCCTGAAGAAGCTCGGCATCACCGCCCAGCGGGAGCTCGAGCGGAAGATCCGCGAAGCGCTCGCCGAGGGACGGCTGCGCGGCGACGAGGAGCTGGCCGTGACGGCCAAGGTGACCCTGGCCGAAGTCGGCCTGGAGCTGGACGTGGAAGGGAAGATCGCGCTCGAGTGACCGTCAGCCCTCGTCCTCCTCCCCGCCACGTTCGCTCTCGAGCCGACGGCGGATGGCCGCCAGTTCCTCCCGCTCGCGCAGATAATCCTCGGTGACCCGGGGCCGATGCCGCGGGCCGAGGGCGAATGGATTGTCCTCGCTTTCGAATTCGCTGATCACCCGACAATCCTCGCACATCCGCAGACGCTCGATGCGCTCGGCGCTGGCGAACATGGAATGGCTGCCGGCCAGACGGGAAATGATGCGCTCGATGGAACTGCGGGTGCCGAACGGTTTTCCGCAGCGGACACACTCGAAGGGCTCTTCCTCCTTGATCACCCGCGGCGCCTTCGCCGCTTCTCCGAAATGCAGCCGCGGTTCGAGCCCGATCACCTTCTCCGGACAGGTGGTGCGGCAGAGACCGCACTGGACGCAGGCCTCCTCCAGGAAGCGCAAGGTCGGCCGGTCGGGATGATCGAGCAGAGCGCCGGCGGGACAGGCGCCGACACAGGAAAGACACAGGGTGCAACCGGTGACATCGACCACCACCCTGCCGAAGGGCGCGCCGGCCGGCAGCGGCAGCACTTCCCGCGGTGCCGGCGCCACCGCGTGGAGATGGTCGAGGGCGAGCCGCAGGAGCTGGCGCTTGCCGCCCATCGGCCGGAAGCTCGCCGGCGCGATCGACGGATGATCGACCGGCATCGCCAGCGCCTCGGCGAGAATGTCGGGATCGTCCTCCTCGAGGAGCCGCAGCCGCTCGCCCTCGTAGCCGAGGCCCGCGAGCACGCTCGCCACGAGTTCGACGGCGGTGGTGAGGGCCGCCGCCTCCTCGCGCCTGCGCGGCGGCACGAGGAGATCGACCCGGGCGGCACCGTAGGCCACGGCTGCGGCCAGGAGCTCCGGTCCCACCTGGGTGATCTCCTCGATCCGGAACGGCAGGACGCTGGCCGGCAGGCCGCTCCCGAACCGTGCCAGAGCGGCGAGCATCTCGCCCCCGTGCCGTTCCTCGTAGACGAGGAGGCGCGGATCGGTGCCGCCCGCCCCATGATAGGTGCGGAGCATGGTGCGCAGCCGCTCGAGCTGCCGATCGGCGGTGGGTGCCGCATAGCCGACCGCGCCGGTGGGGCAGAGGCTGGCGCAGCTCCCGCAGCCGGCACAGACCCCGGGATCGACAGCCACGTGATCGCCGTCGGGGGTGATCGCCCCGGTCGGACAGTTGTCGAGACAGCGGCTGCAGCCCACGAGCCCGGCCCGGGAATGGGCGCAGAGGGAAGCGTCCACGGTCACGTAGCGGGGCTTGTCGAACTCGCCCACCAGGCCGACGAGCTCCAGGAGCGCGCCGGCCACCGCCAGCGGATCGCGGGGATCGGGGCGCAGATAGCCGTCCCGCTTTTCGTGGGCCGGAAACCAGGGTGTCTCGCCGGAAAGATCGAGAATCAGATCGAAGACCTGCCGCTGCCGTCCCTGGTCGGCCTCGAAGGCGAGGGCGGCGCGCGAGGAGACCCGCGCCGGCGCCCAGCCCTCGATCTCGACCTCGAAGGCCCCGAGATGCCCCCGGGCGCCGCGGACACGGCCGCGGAACACGGGCAGATCGAACAGCCGCGGCGGCGCCACCTCCTCGCGACCGCTCAGGAGCAGGGTCGGAGCCAGGGCCTCGCGCAACCGCCGGGCGGCCTCGAGGGCGCGCTCGTCGTGGCCGTAGACCAGCACGCGCCCCTCCGAGCGCAGGGTGACGGCCGGTGCGGGAGGCAGCTCGACCGTCGCCTCCGCCAGCAGAGCCGCCATCTTGGGCAGGGCCGCGCCGGCCTCGTCGGACCAGCCCGCCCGATCGCGGATGTCGACGAACCGCAATTCGCCCTCGTAGCCCTGCTGTTCCGCCAGCTCGCGAAACAGCGGCGCCTCCTGCTCGCAGGCGACGATCAGCTCCGGATGACGGTCGAGCGCCCGCTTGAAGGATTCGATCTGGCCACGGCAGAGATGGGTGAAGGGGGCCGCCTCTCCGCCGGCCCCCAGCGCCTTCGCCAGCCGTTCGGCGGCGATCGGCATCGTCTCCTGGCAGCTGCAGACCAGGCAGTGCTTGCCGGCCAGTTTCATCGCGGTCCTCCACCCGATCCGGGTGCCGGCGCGGCGGCACCCGCCGAACAAAGCTTGACGGCCCGGCCCTGCATAGCAAGACTCGCCGCTCGGCTACAGGGGGTCGGGCCGGGAGCATGGACGAAGGCGATCGGAAGCGCGAGCGCAACGCCGTGATGATGCTGGGGGTGGTGGTCGAACGACGGCCCCTCGATCATCCCTGGCAGCGCTGGCGATGGCGGGCGGTGTCGGTGATCCCCGGCGCCGCGCCGGTCGCGGGCTGGCGGGAGCTGCGCCGCGACGGTGAACGCGTCGAGTTCCACGCCGCCACCCTCCCGCTCACCATCCACCGGACGGAAACCGAGGCCTACAAATACAATCTGTCGGGCCGGCCGGCCGTCTACGTGGTGATGCGGGAGACCGAGGATCCGGAGTTCCCGTGGCAACCGGCCGAGCTTTCCGCCTCCCCCTGGGATGCTCAGGCGCACGGCGAGATTTCGGAGGACCGGGTGGAGGCGGTGCCGATGCCGGAGCCGGTGATCGCTTGGGTCAAGGATTTCGTCGACCGCCATCACGTCGATCGGCCGTTTCTGAAACGGCGCCGCAAGGGACGGGACAAGGGGGCCCACGAAGCCGCGGATTTCGTACCGGTGGGCCGGAGGGAGGAGCGATGACGGTCGAACGGGAAGGCTTCGTGTCGCGCTGGTCCCGTCTCAAGCGCCAGCGCGAGCGGAGCGCCCGGGAAGAGGAAGCTCCGCCGGCGGCGGCGGAGCCGGCGCCGCCCCCGGCGGCGGCACCCGACCAACCTGCCGAAGGGCCATCGGTCGAGGAGCTCCCCGATCCGGACAGCCTCCCGCCCGATGCCGATTTCGGCGTCTTCCTCCGGGAGCAGGTGCCGGAAGCGCTGCGCCGCAAGGCTCTGCGGCGGCTGTGGCGGAGCAATCCGATCATCTCCGCGGTCGACATGCTCGACGACTATTGCGAGGATTTCACCGATGCGGCGACGGTGGTGCCGGCGCTGCGCACCGCCTACAAGGTCGGCAAGGAGGCGCTGGAGCGGGCCGAGAAACTGGCCGCCGGGCAACCGCAGCCACCGACGTCCGGCGACAGGGAGGCGGAGCCGGAGGCGGCGGGGGAACCGTCGCGGGAGATGTCGCCGGAAGAGCCCGGAGAGTCCGGAGGCGCGGGCGCGAGGACCGGCCGCGGCGCTCCGGAGGGGCTTCCGGGCGACCGCTTGCACGGAGACGAACGAAGGATTACAGTTGCCGGCACCGACGACGCCACGTTCCGGCATGGCAGGAGCCGGAGGTCAGGGAGTTGATGGAGAGCGCCGTCATCGAAGCGGAATGCGCGATCGGGAGCGAGGAGCGACTGAGGCTGCTTCCCTACAAGTTGCTGGCGCGTTACCTCGCGGCCCCACCCGACCGGGAACTGCTCGAACTGACGACGCGCCTCGAAGGTGACGGGACGCCGTTCGGTCGGGCGGTGGCGGAACTCGCGGCGGGCGCTTCCGAGACCACGCCGGCGGCGGCCGGGGACGAATACCACGCGCTGTTCATCGGCCTCGGGCGCGGGGAACTCCTGCCCTATGCCTCCTACTATCTCACCGGTTTCCTGCAGGAGCGGCCGCTGGCCGATCTGCGGGCGGATCTCGGGCGCCTGGGTGTGGCCCGGGCCGAGGGCTGTCCGGAGCCCGAGGATCACGCGGCGGCGCTGTGCGAGGTGATGGCCGGGCTGATCTCGGGTTCGTTCGGCGACGGCCGGCTTTCGACGCAGAAACGTTTCTTCGAAACCCACATCGCGACCTGGATGGGGCGCTTCTTCGAAGATCTCGAAGGGGCGCGGACGGCCCGTCTCTATCGCCGTGTGGGAACGGTCGGACGGCGTTTCCTCGAGATCGAGGAGACCGCCTTCGCGATGGTCGACGGACACGAGGCAGCGGTGTCGGTCGACGGTTGACGCAGTGGGCCGGCTGCCGGGGAAGGATGGAACGATGCGCAAGGACAGCAGCAGGACGAAACCGGGGCGTCGCGACTTCCTGAAGCTCGCCAGCATCGGCGCGGTGGCCGCGGGCGTGGCCGGCGTCGCGGGTCGGAAGGCGGAGGCCGAACCCGATGCCGGGGCGCAGCGCTCGGGGTACCGTCTCACGCACCACGTCAAGAAGGTTTACGAGCTCGCGCGCTTCTGAGGCGCGGCGACAAGAGCGTAGCTGGAGTAGACCATGCTCAGGAAACGGACTTCAGGGAGCGTCACCGGAGCGAAGCTGTCGGCCGCCTTGGCCGGGCTCGCGATGGAAACCGTCGATCGCCGTGCCTTTCTCAGGAACTCGGGCCTCGCCGCGGGCGGGCTGGCGGCCGCGGGAGCGTTGTCGGGCGGCATGGTGCGCCGGGCCGAAGCCCAGGCGACGCGCGGCAGTGCCGAAGTGGAGATCAAGAAGTCGGTGTGCAACCACTGCGCCGTCGGCTGCACGGTGATCGCCGAGGTGAAAAACGGGGTCTGGGTCGGCCAGGAGCCGGGCTTCGACAGCCCGATCAACCTCGGTGCCTATTGCGCCAAGGGTGCCGCGGTGCGCGATTTCGCCATCGGCGAACGGCGGCTGCGCTATCCGATGCGGCTCGTCGGCGGCAAGTGGGAACGGGTGTCGTGGGACGAGGCGATCAACGAGATCGGCGACACGATGCTCAAGATCCGCGAGGAGTCGGGTCCCGATTCCGTCTACTGGCTGGGCTCCGCCAAGCACAACAACGAGCAGGCCTACCTGATGCGGAAGTTCGCGGCCTTCTGGGGCACGAACAACATCGACCATCAGGCGCGGATCTGCCACTCCACCACGGTCGCGGGTGTCGCCAACACCTGGGGCTACGGGGCGATGACCAACTCCTTCAACGACATCCATCGCGCCCGGGCGATCATCATGTTCGGCTCCAACGCCGCCGAGGCCCACCCGGTGGCCATGCTGCACATCCTCAAGGCCAAGGAGCAGAACAACGCGCCGCTGATCGTCTGTGATCCGCGCTTCACCCGGACCGCCGCCCATGCCGACGAGTATGTGCGCTTCCGCTCCGGCACCGACGTGGCGCTGATCTGGGGCATCCTCTGGCACATCTTCGAGAACGGCTGGGAGGACAGGGAGTACATCCGCCGCCGGGTCTGGGGCATGGACCGGGTGCGCGAGGAAGTCCGCAAGTGGAACCCCGAGGAGGTCGAGCGGGTCACCGGCGTACCCGGCTCGCAGCTCCGGCGGGTCGCCCGCCTGCTCGCCAACAACCGCCCGGCGACCCTGATCTGGTGCATGGGCGGCACCCAGCACACCATCGGCAACAACTACACCCGTGCCTACTGCATTCTCGAGCTGGCGCTCGGGAACATCGGTGTCAGCGGCGGCGGCGCCAACATCTTCCGCGGCCACGACAACGTGCAGGGGGCCACCGATCTGGGCGTGCTGTCGCACACCCTGCCGGGCTACTACGGTCTGTCCACCGGCGCCTGGAAGCACTGGTCGCGGGTCTGGAACGTCGACTACGAGTATCTGCTCGGCCGCTTCGCCTCCAAGGAGCTGATGGAATCGAAGGGCATCCCGGTGTCCCGCTGGTTCGACGGCATCCTCGAGGACAAGGCCAACATGGACCAGCCGGACAACGTCCGGGCGATGGTCTTCTGGGGTCACGCTCCGAACTCCCAGACCCGTCTGCCGGACATGAAGCGGGCGATGGAGAAGCTCGATCTGCTGGTCATCATCGACCCGCATCCGACCTTCTCCGCGGTGCTCCACGACCGGACCGACGGCGTCTACCTGCTGCCGGCGGCGACGCAGTTCGAGACCTACGGCTCGGTGACCGCGTCGAACCGGTCGATCCAGTGGCGGGAGAAGGTCTTCGAGCCTTTCTTCGAGTCGAAGGTCGATCACGAGATCATGTATCTGTTCGCGAAGAAGCTCGGCTTCGCGGACGAGATGTTCAAGAACATCCAGGTCAACGGCAACGAGCCGCTGATCGAGGACGTCACCCGCGAGTTCAACCGCGGCATGTGGACGATCGGCTACACCGGCCAGTCGCCCGAGCGGTTGAAGATGCACATGGCCAACCAGCACACCTTCGACCGCACCACGCTGCGCGCCAACGGCGGCCCCGCCGACGGCGAGTACTACGGTCTTCCCTGGCCCTGCTGGGGGACGCCCGAGCTGAAGCATCCCGGCACGCCGATCCTCTACGACACCAGCAAGCACGTGATGGAGGGTGGCCTCACCTTCCGCGCCCGCTTCGGCGTCGAATACGAGGGCGAAAATCTGCTGGCGGAAGGCAGCTACTCGGTGGGTTCGGAGATCAAGGACGGCTATCCCGAATTCACCATGGAGATGCTGATGCGCCTCGGCTGGGATCAGGATCTCACCGAGGAGGAACGGGCCACCATCGAGGCCATCGCCGGTCCCAAGACCAACTGGAAGACCGACCTTTCGGGCGGCATCCAGCGGGTGGCTCTCCAGCGCGGCTGCGCCCCCTTCGGCAACGCCAAGGCCCGCTGCTACGTGTGGAACTTCCCCGATCCCATTCCGGTCCACCGGGAGCCGCTGTACACGCCGCGGCGTGATCTGGTGAAGGACTATCCGACCTACGAGGATCGGAAGTTCTATCGCCTGCCGACCCTCTACCGGTCGATCCAGGAGCAGGATTTCTCCAAGGACTATCCGATCATCCTCACCTCGGGCCGTCTCGTCGAATACACCGGCGGCGGCGACGAGACCCGCTCCAGTCCCTGGCTGGCCGAGCTCCAGCAGAACATGTTCGTCGAGATCAATCCCTACGACGCCAACACGATCGGCGTCCGGGACGGACAGATGGTGTGGGTCGAGGGACCGGAAGGCGGCAAGGTCCTGGTGATGGCCATGCTCACCGAGCGGGTGGGACGCGGCGTCGCCTTCATGCCGTTCCATTTCGCGGGCTGGTTCCAGGGCGAGGATCGTCGCCACAAATACCCCGAGGGGGCCGATCCCTACGTGCTGGGTGAGGCGACCAACACCGCCCAGACCTACGGCTACGACTCGGTCACCCAGATGCAGGAAACCAAGACGACGCTCTGCCGCATTCAGCCGGCGTAAGGAGGCTAGGCCATGGCGAGAATGAGATTCCTGGTCGACGCGGACCGCTGTATCGAATGCAACGCCTGCGTCACCGCCTGCAAGAACGAGAACGAGGTGCCCTGGGGGATCAATCGGCGGCGCGTCGTCACCCTCAACGACGGCGTGCCCGGCGAGCGTTCGATCTCGGTGGCCTGCATGCACTGCTCGGACCCGCCCTGCATGGCGGTCTGCCCGGTGGACATCTTTTACCAGACCGAAGAAGGCGTGGTTCTCCACAACAAGGAGCTGTGCATCGGTTGCGGCTACTGCTTCTACGCCTGCCCGTTCGGGGCGCCGCAGTACCCGCAGACCGGCAACTTCGGCACCCGTGGCAAGATGGACAAATGCACCTTCTGCAACGGCGGCCCGCTGCCCGACAACAGCGAGACGGAGTACCGCGTGTACGGTGCCAACCGCCTCGCCGAGGGCAAGCTGCCGATCTGCGCCGAAATGTGTGCGACCAAGGCCCTGCTCGCCGGCGACGGGGACGTCATCTCCGACATCTACCGGGAGCGGATCGTGGCGCGCGGCTTCGGTGCCGGCGCCTGGGGCTGGGGCACCGCCTACCAGATCAAGGGCGGCATCTGAATAACGGTCCCGGGTCGGAGGCACCATGTCTCCGACCCCCGCCCTCGTGCTCTCGGAGCGGCGGGGTTCGTCCTCGCCGCTTTTTTTCGACCGGGTCCTGCAGTAAGACAAACTGGGATGCGCGGAGGAACCAAGGGAAATGGCGGATTCTGCGGCGCCGGGCAGTAGCGGGGGCGGTGTCTCGTCCATCGCCGTCCGGGTGATCCTGGCCCTGGCTCTCCTCGGCCTGCTGCTCTGGATGGTGTGGGGAATGAAGGAGCGCCCCCTGGCGAACCGTCCCCTGACGCTGGAAAAAGGTCCCTACGTCGGCCCCGTCGAAAAGCCGCTGGACGAAGACCTCGTCGAACGGATGCGCCAGCGGGCGTGGGTCGAACGCTTCTGACCGGGCTGGAGGTACGCATGAGGCAGCGCTCTCGCCGACTGGCCGGCTGGTTCGTCCTGCCGGTCCTGTTCTTCGTCCTGCCGCTGGTGGTGGTCCTCGCCCAGACCCCGTCGCCGGCGGTACCGGAAAGCGTGCGCCCGCCGGCCGGGGCGGTGACCGGCGACCCGGAACCGGACATGGTGACCGTGATCCCCCAGCCCGGCCTCTCCGACATCTGGCGCCAGGTCCGTCGCGGCGTCGAGGGCCGGGTTTCCATCCCGGATCCGCTCGCCGGTCGCCTCATCCAGTCGGAAGGCGAACTCTGGCGGGCCTTCCGCGAAGGCCCCTACCGGATCTATTCGGCCCTGTTCCTGCTCGCGGTGCTGGTCGCCCTCGCCGTCTTCTTCATCCTCCGCGGGCGCATCCGCATCGAGAACGGCCGCTCCGGCATCCGGGTGCGGCGGTTCGGCTTCTTCGAACGTTTCTCGCACTGGCTGACCGCGACCTGTTTCATCCTGCTGGCGCTGACCGGGCTCAACATGCTCTACGGGCGCGAGCTGCTGATGCCGCTGATCGGGAACACGGCCTTCGCCGTCCTGAGCCTGTTCGGCAAGATCGGCCACAACTACATCGCCTTCGGCTTCATGCTGGGACTGACCCTGCTGTTCCTGCAGTGGGTCTGGTTCAACTTTCCCAACCGCCACGACATCGTCTGGCTTCTCAAGGGCGGTGGGCTGTTCGGCGGCCACGCCCCGTCGAAAAAGTTCAACGCCGGTCAGAAGCTCATGTTCTGGATCGTCATGCTCGGTGGCGCCTCGCTGAGCCTGTCCGGGCTGCAGCTCCTGTTTCCCTATCAGTTCCACGTCTTCCAGCCCGTGTTCCGTTTCCTCGAATCCTGGTTCGCCCTGGGCCTGCCGACGGAACTTTCCGTCCTTCAGGAACAGCAGCTCGCCGCCATCTGGCACGGGGTTTCGGGCATCGTCATGATCGGCGTCATTCTCGGCCACATCTACATCGGTACCCTCGGCATGGAAGGCGCGGTCGAAGCGATGTGGGAGGGCGAGGTGGATCTCAACTGGGCCCGGGAACATCACGACCTCTGGGTGGAAGAGCTGTCGCGCAAGGGTCTCGTCCAGCAACCTGCGGAATAGGTCTCGGAATGTCGCGCATCCTGCCGCCGTCGGCGCTCCTCTGGCTCGCCCTTCTGCTCGCGCCCTCGCCGGTGGCGGCACTCACCCCCGAACAGGCGGCATCCCGGGTCGCCGCCACTTACGGGGTGGAAGTGCTGCGGGTGCGGGAGGTCGAAGAGAATGGCAGGCGTCTCTTCGCCATCACCGTCATGCTTCCCGGCGGCGACCGCAACGATGCGTTCCAGGTCGGCACCCTGCTCGTCGATGGCGAGACCGGCGAACCGGTCTCACGGCTGCGCCATCGAGCCAGCGGCTACGAGCTGCCGCCGCCTCCGACGGGCACCGTGCCGGAGCCGACGGCCGACCGCCTGCGGGAGCGAACCTTCGGGAGGCAGTGAAAGGACGAGGTCCGACATGCGGTGGCAGATCGACCCCGAATCCCGCCATCGAACGGCGATCCCCATCGGCTGGGCCGGCTTCCTCGCCGCGACCGTCCTCTGGGCGGGAAACGGCGACGCCGGATCGGACGATCCCCTCGTCCAGCACGGCGGCCCGGCCAAGGCGGTGGTGGTGACCGCCGACGGCCGGTTCGCGGTGACTGCCGGTTTCGACTACAGCCTGGTCCTCTGGGAGCTGGCGCCACCGCGGGTCCTGCGACGACTGCTCGGCCACGACGCTCCCCTGAACGATGTGGCGGTCTCGCTCGACGGCCTCCACGCCGTTTCGGCGAGCGACGATCGTACCCTGGGCGTCTGGGATCTCGCCTCCGGGAAACTGCGGCTACGTCTTCGGGGGCACGAGGCCAAGGTGGCGGCGGTCGCCCTGACCGGGAATGGCAGCCGGGCCGCCTCGGCCGGCTGGGATGGTACGGTGCGCATCTGGGACCTCGCCTCCGGCCGCGAGATCCGCAAGTTCACCGAGCCCTCCCGGCGTTTCACCACCGTCACCTTCGCCCGCGACGGCGAACTCCTGGCGGCGGGTGATCACACCGGGGCTCTGCGACTCCGGCGTCTCGCGGACGGGCGGCAACTGTGGCTGCGGAAAGGCAACGGTTTTCCCCTCACCCGCCTCCTCACCGCCGGCGAGCGTCTGGTGACCGGCTCGATCGACGGCACCATCCGCGGCTACGCCCTCGAGGATGGCGAGGAGCTGTTCCGCTTCGAGGGCCAGGAAAAGCCGGTGCTGAGCCTCGCCGCGACGACGGACGGAAGCCGGCTCGCGAGCGGCACCGCCGCCGGTACCATCTATCTCTGGAACACCGCCGACGGGCGCGCGGAGCGGGTGCTCCGGAGCCCTCGCGGGCCCGTCTGGGGGCTCGCCTTCGCACCCGACGGCCGGACCCTCTATTCGGTCCACAACGACGGCGCCTTGCGGGTCTGGAACGTCGAAACCGGTACCCAGATCGCCGGTCCGCGGGAGACCTATCTCGCCGCCACCGAACGGCTTTCGGTCCAGGAGCGGGGAGCCAGGCTGTTCCGCAGTTGCAGCAAATGTCATTCGGTGACTCCCGACAGCGAGAACAAGTCCGGCCCCACCTTCTACGGCCTGATCGGTCGCCGGGCGGGATCGGTTCCCGGTTATCCCTACAGCCGGGCACTGGCAGGGAGCGGCATCGTCTGGACCGAAGAGACCTTGGCGCGGCTCTTCGAACTCGGACCGGAAAACTACCTGCCGGGGACGCGGATGCCCTTCCAGCGGATGCCCGACCCCGAGGAACGGGCCGAGCTGGTCGCCTACATCGCCCGCGTCACCCGCCCCGAACACGGCCCCGAACAGCCAGGAAACCGCCCATGAAAGCGTTTCTGACCGCCCTTCTCGCGACCGTCGTGATCGCCGTCGCGGTCCATTACAGTTTCCGATGGTTGGCGCCACGATGGAACAGCGCCGTGGTCCTGAGCCAGCCCAGCGTCCGCCTGTCGCCGGAGGATCTTCCCACCATGCAAGGTGGATCGGAAAGTCCGCTCCGACTTCTCGGCCGACGCTGAAACGGCACATCGTCTCCAGCAGGGAATTTCGCGATCCTTGGCGGTGATCCTGCGATCATGGCCGGACTGACCGGGAGAACAGAGCCGATGAGCGCGACCGGGGGGGGCATCCGGGAAGGGAAGAAGGACCGGCGACCGACGCCGCGCGGCCGGCAGGTGGAGCCCGAGGCTCTCGCGGAGATCCGTGAGCTGCTCGCCGATCGCCCCCGGCGTTCCGATCTGCTGATCGAACATCTCCATCTCCTGCAGGACACTTTCGGTCATCTCTCCGCCCGCCATCTCGCGGCCCTCGCGGAAGAGATGCGCCTGCCCCAGGCGGCGGTCTACGAGGTCGCCACCTTCTACGCCCATTTCGATGTGGTGAAGGAGGGCGAGCCGGTCCCACCGCCGGTCACCCTGCGGGTCTGTCACAGCCTGTCCTGCATGCTGGCCGGCGCCGAAGAGCTGTACGACGCCCTGCGCCGTGATCTCGATCCGACCCGGGTGCGGATCCTGCGCGCCCCCTGCATGGGCGCCTGTCACCGTGCGCCGGCCTGCATGGCGGAACGGCGCCTCCTGGCCCCGGCAGCGGCAGCCGATGTGGCACGGCTGCTGGAAACCGACGATCTCGAGGCCGAACCGCCTTCCCATATCGGGTTCGCCGCCTATCGCAACATGGGCGGCTATCGGCTGCTGGAAGCGGTGCGCAACGGTTCCCGGAGAGACGTGATCGAGATTCTGAGCGACGCCGCTCTGCGCGGGCTCGGTGGCGCGGGCTTTCCCACCGGGCGCAAATGGCGGATCGTCGCCGACCAGCCGGCTCCGCGCTATCTCTGCGTCAACGCCGACGAGGGCGAACCCGGTACCTTCAAGGACCGCCACCATCTGGCGACCGATCCCCACCGGATGCTGGAGGGCGCCCTGATCGCCGCCGCAGTGGTGGGGATCGAGCGGGTGTACATCTATCTCCGCGACGAATACCCCGAGATCCGGGAGATGCTGGCGACGGAGATCGCCGAACTCGAACGGGCGGAGCTCGTGCCGCCCGGCTACATCGAGCTCCGTCGCGGCGCCGGATCCTACCTCTGCGGCGAGGAATCGGCGATGATCGAGAGCATCGAGGGCAAGCGCGGCCTGCCGCGTCATCGCCCGCCCTATGTGGCGAGCGTGGGGCTCTTCGGCCGGCCGACACTCGTCAACAATGTGGAGACCCTGTTCTGGGTCCGCGACATCCTCGAAAAGGGCGCCGGCTGGTTCACCGCCCGGGGAAGACGCGGGCACAAGGGTCTGCGCTCCTTCTCGGTGTCGGGGCGCGTGCGCGAGCCCGGCGTCAAGCTCGCGCCGGCCGGAATCACGGCCCGGGAGCTGATCGAGGAGTTCTGCGGCGGGATGGCCGAAGGGCACCGGCTGCGGGCCTATCTGCCGGGCGGCGCCTCGGGCGGCATCCTGCCGGCCGCGATGGCCGACATCCCGCTCGATTTCGGTACCCTCGAGGAACACGGCTGCTTCGTCGGCTCGCACGCGGTGATCGTGCTCTCGGACCGGGACGATCTGCGGGCGGTGGCCCTCGAGCTGCTGCGCTTCTTCGCCGAGGAATCCTGCGGCCAGTGCACGCCCTGCCGGGCCGGCACCGAAAAGGCGGTGCGGCTGATGGAAGCCGGCCGGTGGGACCAGACGCTGCTGGAAGCCCTCGCCGAGGTGATGGCCGAGGCCTCGATCTGCGGCCTCGGCCAGGCCGCCGGCAATTCGCTCAGGAGCCTGTTCCGCTTCTTCCCCGACATCTTCGAGTCCTCGGAGTAGCCGGCGATGTCCGAGACCATCCGTTTTCTGCTCGACGGGCGCGAGGTCGAGGCCCGTCCGGAGGAGACCATCTGGCAGGTGGCGGCGCGCGAGGGTATCGAGATCCCCCATCTCTGCTGGCTGCCGGAGCCCGGGTACCGGGCCGACGGCAATTGCCGCGTCTGCATGGTGGAGATCGAGGGCGAGCGTACCCTGGCCGCCTCCTGCATCCGCCGGCCGAGCCCCGGCATGGTGGTGCATACCGCTTCGGCCCGTGCCGGCAGGGCGCGCGCGATGGTGATGGAGCTGCTGCTCGCCGATCAGCCGCCGCGGGCCGAGGCCCACGATCGGGACTCCCGTCTGTGGCGGTGGGCGGAGCGGATCGGGGTCGGCGAAAGCCGCTTTCCGGCCCGCCCGCAGCCGCCGCCCGATTGGTCGCATCCGGCGATGGTGGTGCAGCTCGACGCCTGCATCCACTGCACCCTCTGCGTCCGTGCCTGCCGCGAGGTGCAGGTCAACGACGTCATCGGCATGGCCCGGCGCGGCCACGAGGCGAAGATCGTCTTCGACATGGACGATCCGATGGGCGATTCCACCTGCGTCGCCTGCGGCGAATGCGTCCAGGCCTGTCCCACCGGCGCCCTCCTGCCGGCGAGCGTGGTGGATCGGGAGACGGGACGTGGTGATCTCCGGACCGATCGCGAGGTGCGCTCCGTCTGTCCCTATTGCGGGGTGGGCTGCCAGCTCGTCTACCACGTCCGTGACGAGCGGATCGCCCGGGTCACGGGAGCGCCGGGACCGGCCAACGAGAACCGGCTCTGTGTCAAGGGACGTTTCGGCTTCGATTACGTCCACCACCCGTACCGGCTGAAGGTGCCGCTCCTGCGCAAGCCGGGGGTGCCCAAGCGGGCCGACGACAGGATCGATCCGGCCGATCCCCGGAGCCATTTCCGCGAGGCAAGCTGGGAGGAGGCCCTGGAGCTGGCGGCGGCCGGTCTGCGCCGTATCCGCGACCGCCACGGCAGCGGCGCGCTGGCCGGCTTCGGCTCCGCCAAATGCACCAACGAGGAGGCCTATCTCTTCCAGAAGCTGGTGCGCACCGGCTTCGGCTCGAACAACGTCGATCACTGCACCCGGCTGTGCCACGCCTCCTCGGTGGCGGCGCTGATGGAAGGAATCGGCAGCGGCGCCGTCACCGCACCCTTCACCGAGGCGCTGAACGCCGATCTCGTCTTCGTCATCGGCGCCAACCCGACCGAGAACCATCCGGTGGCGGCGACCTATTTCAAGCAGGCGGCGAAGCGCGGGACCAAGCTGGTGGTCGCCGATCCGCGCGGCCAGGCGCTCGCCCGCCACGCCACCTGGATGCTGCAGTTCCGCCCGGGCAGCGACGTCGCCCTGCTCAACGCCATGATGCACGTCATCGTCACCGAGAAGCTGTACGACGCCCAGTACGTCCAGGCCCGGACCGAGGACTTCGACCGCCTGAAGGCACATCTGGCCGATTTCGCTCCCGAGAGGATGGAGGATCTCTGCGGGATCCCCGCGGCCACCATCCGCGAGGTGGCGCGGGCCTACGCCCGGGCGGAGCGGGCGATCATCTTCTGGGGAATGGGCATCTCCCAGCATGTCCACGGGACCGACAACGCCCGCTGCCTCATCTCGCTGGCCACCATCTGCGGTCATGTCGGACGGCCGGGGACCGGACTGCATCCGCTGCGCGGCCAGAACAACGTGCAGGGGGCCTCGGACGCCGGGCTCATTCCGATGGTCTTTCCCGATTATCACCCCACCCGCGAGGAAGACTACCGCGCCCGACTGGAGGCACTCTGGGGAACGCCCCTCGATCCGGAGCCCGGGCTCACCGTCGTCGAGATCGTCGAGGGGGCACGCGAGGGCCGGATCAAGGGCATGTACATCATGGGCGAGAACCCGGCGATGTCGGATCCGGACGCGCGGCACGCCCGGGAGGGCCTCGCCCGCCTCGAGCATCTCGTGGTGCAGGACATCTTCCTCACCGAAACCGCGGTCCATGCCGATGTGATCCTGCCCGCCTCGGCCTGGCCGGAGAAGGAGGGCACGGTCACCAACACCAACCGTCAGGTGCAGATGGGCCGCATCGCCCTGCCCCTGCCCGGGGAGGCGAAACCGGACTGGTGGATCACCCAGGAGATCGCGAAGCGACTCGGTCTCGACTGGAACTACGCCGGCCCGGCCGAGGTGTTCGCCGAGATGAAGCGGGTGATGGCCTCCCTCGACAACATCACCTGGGAGCGCCTGCAGCGCGAGCACGCCGTCGCCTATCCCTGCCCGGCCCCCGACCATCCCGGCAAGGGGGTGGTCTTCGAGGACGGTTTTCCCACCCCCGGCGGCCGTGCCCGTCTGGTCCCGGCGGCGATCGAGCCGCCCGCGGAGACCCCGGACGAGGCCTATCCCATGATCCTCACCACCGGGCGGACGCTGGTCCACTGGCACACCGGCGCCATCACCCGCCATGCGGAAATCCTCGACAGCCTGGAGCCCGTACCCTTCTGTGCCATGAACCGGGGAGATCTGCGGCGACTCGGTCTCGAACCCGGCGCCCGCGTCCGGGTCACGACGCGGCGCGGTGCCATCACCCTCATGGCCCGCCAGGATCCGGCCGTGCCCGAAGGCGTCGTCTTCATCCCCTTCTGCTACCACGAGGCGGCAGCCAACATTCTCACCAACCCGCAGCTCGATCCCTTCGGCAAGATTCCGGAGTTCAAGTTCTGCGCCTGCCGGGTCGAGGCCGCCGAGGCCGAGGTTGTCCGGGAAGACGCCTGAGGCACGACGGCCGGGCGGACGACCGGCGAGACAGCCGACCGAGGAGCGGCTGTGGCGGCGAGCGCTCTTCTATCTCCAGCGTTTCTCGACCAGCCGGGCGCATCTGCGGGAAGTGCTGCTGCGACGGGCGCTGCGCGAGGCCCGGGCGCTCGAGCTCGATCCGGCCGAGGTCGCGGAGCGTGTGGACCGGGTCGTGTCCCGGGCGGCGGAGACGGGTCTGGTCGACGATGCCGCCTTCGCCCTCGCCCGCGCGCGCCGGCTGGTCGAACGCGGCTGTTCGCTGCGAACCGTTCGCACGCGCCTGCGGGAGAAGGGCGTGGCTTCGGAGCTGGTGGAGACGGTTCTCGAGGAACTCGCCGAGGAAATGGGCGATCCGGCCCTCGCCGCCGCGCGGGCCTTCGCCCGCAGGCGCAGGCTCGGTCCCTTCCGACCCGCAGGGGAAAGAGGGGCGATGCGCGAACGCGATCTCGCGGCCTTCGCCCGGGCCGGTTTTTCCTACGAGACGGCACGTCGGATCCTCGATCACGACGAGGCGGAAGACGAACCACCCGCAACCCGCTAGGAGGCCTTGCGAGCGAACCGCGGGAATCCTCGCTCGTCGGGCTGCCGCGAGGCATGTTAGGAGATTGTTAACATCTCGGGCCCAACATCGCAGCGAAGGAAAATCAAGGGAGAACGCCCGATGAAACGCCTGCTCGGTTCCTCCGGTCACCCGTCGCTCCGCCTCGCCTCCCTCGCCCTCGCCCTCGGCGTGGCGAGCTATTTCGCGAGCCCCGTTCCGGGCGGACCGGGCAAGAGCTGGCCGACCTTCGCCACACCCGCCGAAGCCGGCAACCACGGTGGTGGCGGTGGTGGTGGTGGAGCCGGCGGCGGTGGTGGCGGTGGTGGTGGCGGCGACGATTCCGCCGGCCAACGCGCCGATGCCGGCCGCGGCGTCGCCGGCCTGGCCCGCGAGGAAGCCCGCGGCTCCCGCGGTGAGAAGGTCTATCTCGGCGACTACATCGCCGAGTGGTTCGGCAGCGACGAGGCCGCGAAGGCGGTGGAAAGGCGGGCGGATGCGCCGCGTGCCGGACGGTCTCTCACCGATGACGGGTTCCGCGACCAGGGTGAACGGGTGCGCACCTATGTGGCGATCGCCCGAGCGCTCGGCTACCCCGCCGATGTCGGGGCGCTCCAGGCCAATGCCGCGCTGTTCGAGAAGGGCGAGGCGGAACCCGTGGGCAGCGAAGACTGGCGGAACGTCGATCTCGACGTCAACGGCGACGGCGTCGTCGACAGGGCCGATCTGGCGGCGCTCGGCATCGAGGAGCTTCCCGAGGAGGAACCGGCTCTCGAAAGCGAGGAGCTCGCGGCGACCGACGGCAGCACGATCCAGTAGCATCACGACTTCCGGCGTCGTGTCGCGGACCGCCGTTCCGCACCATCACGGAGCGGCGGTCCCCCTCGCCGGGTAACCCGGAATTCAGGCCCGTTCCATCACTCCGGTGACGAAATCGTATTCGGCCTCAAGCAGATGCTCGGCCCCTTCGGGGCGCAGGACACTGGAATAGAGACCGAAGCGCGAAACCGGGAAGGGGCTGGAGCGGAACAGCGCCCGCCGCGCCAGGAAGGCGCCGAAACGCTCCTCCGGCAGCGGCTCCCTGACCCGACCGAGGGTCACATGGGGGACGAATTTGCGCCGTTCGGGCACGAGACCGACATCGTCGAGCACCCGCTCGACGCGGCGCCTCAGACGGATCACCGGTTCCGCTTCCTCGACCCCGGCCCAGAGCGTGTGCGGCATGCCCCGTGGCGGGAACTGGCCGATCCCCTTGAGGCGCATCTCGAAGGGCGGCAGCGTCACCGAGGTCAGCGCTTCGCCGATCTCGCAGAAGGTACTGGGATCCACCTCGCCGATGAACCGCAGGGTGAGGTGAAACTGCTCGAGATCGGTCCAACGGACACCGGGAAGCCCGTTGCACAGGCGATCCAGCTCCTCGGCGATCGTCTCGGGCATGGCCAGAGCGACGAACAGTCTCGGCATGGCGTGTCTCCCACCAGCAGGTCGTCGGCGCCGTCGCGACGGCGGGCGTGCTTGCAAAACGCCGTTCGGTCCCGTACCAGATCGCCCATCGGGGTCCCTGCCCGAATGCCTGTCCGGGCGAGCTTGGCCGCAACCGTTCTACCATCGGGATAGCGCGCGTGAAATCCGAACAGTTCATCCGCGAGGTCAACGAAGAGCTCCAGTGGGAACGCCTCACGAAGCTCTGGCGGCGTTTCGGCCCCTACGTCATCGGCCTCGCAGTGCTCATCGTCCTGGGCACCGCAGGCAAGGTGGGGTACGAATCCTGGTACGACAAGCGGCTCCAGGACCGGGCTCGGATCTATGCCGCGGCGGAACGGTTGCTGGCCGAGGATCCGGTGCGGGCGGCCGAGAGCTGGCTGGAGATGGCGGCCGAAGGCGAGGACGGATTCGCCGCCCTCGCGCGGCTCCGCGCGGCGGCGGCCTTCGACGACAGCGGCGACCGCGAACGGGCGCTCGAGACGCTGCGCCGGACCGTGGCGGAGGCGACCGATCCGCTGGTACGGGATCTGGCGACCCTGTTCCTGGCCCAGTACCGCATCGACGAGGAGGATCCCGCGGCGGTGATCGCCGATCTCGAACCGCTGACCGGCGCCGACCGCCCGTTCCGCCACAGCGCGCGCGAGCTCCTGGCCATCGCCTCGCTGCGGGCCGGCGACCGGGAGCGCGCGAAGACGGTGCTCGGGGAGATCCTCGACGACGCCACCACGCCCCTCGGCCAGCAGCAGCGGGTGCGTGAACTCTTCGACGCCCTCGGCGGTTCGGAAGAGCGCGTCGCGTCATGAAGCTCCGGCGCCGCCAATGCCTGGCCTTCGGGGTCGCGGCGGTCGGCCTCGGCGGTTGCCAGAGTCTGGGCTGGCTCGGCGATCCCGAGGAACCGCCGCTGCCCGGCAAGCGCATCCCGGTGATGCTGATCGACGAAGGGGTGGAAGCGGATCCGCGCCTCGCCAACCTCCGGGTCGTGCTGCCGCCGCCGCGTCGCAACGGCGAATGGACCCAGACCGGCGGCAACGCCACGCATGCCATGCATCATCTGGCCCTCGCCGAGACCCCCTCTCTCGCCTGGCGGGCGGATATCGGCAGCGGCTCGAGCGGTGAACGGAAACTCCTGTCCCAGCCGGTCGCGGCCGGCGGTCGCGTCTATACGGTGGACACCTCGCTCGAGGTGCGGGCCTTCGATCTGGCGTCGGGCCGTCCGGTCTGGAAGACGGCTCCCGAACTCGTCGAGACCGTCGATCGTCTGACCGCGGGCGGCCTCGCCCATGCCGACGGCCGCCTCTACATGAGCACCACCAGCGGCGAGGTGTTCGGCCTGTCGGCCGCCGACGGCTCGGTGATCTGGCACCGCCCGCTGCTGGCCCCGATCCTGGCGCCGCCCGCGGTATTCGGTGGCCTGGTGTTCATCGTCACCGCCGACAACCGGCTCCTGGCCATGAACGCCGAGGACGGCAGGCCGGTCTGGCAGCATGCGGGCCTGTTCGAACAGACGGGCATCCTCGGCGGTGCCCCGGTGGCCACCGACGGCCGCACGGTGATCGCCGCCTACTCCTCCGGCGAGGTCTTCGCCCTGCGTTTCCGCGACGGGCGTGTGATATGGTCGGACAGCATCCTGCGTCCGCGGCGGACCCTCGGCCTCGGCGCCATCAGCGACATCACCGGCGCCCCGGTGATCGACGGCGACCGGGTCTATGTGGTGGGCAACGGCGGGGAGATGGCGGCGTTCGCCCTCGACCGCGGCAGCCGTTTCTGGGACGCCGATCTGACTTCCCGCGAGACCCCTTGGATCGCCGGCGAATTCATCTATCTCCTGACCGATCGCAACGAGATCGTCTGTCTCCTCAGGCGCGGCGGCCGGGTGCGCTGGGTGAGTCCCTTCGCCCGGCTGGTGGATCCCGACGATCCGACTTCGGCGCGGATCATCTGGAGCGCTCCGGTGCTGGCGGGGGATAGGCTGGTGCTGGCGGGTTCGACGGCCGAGGCGGTCAGCGTCTCGCCCTACACCGGCGAAGTGCTCGGCAGGATCGGCCTGCCGGCGCCGGTGCGCATCGCTCCCGTGGTCGTCGATGCGACGCTGCTGCTGCTGACCGAGAACGGCGATCTCCTGGCCTATCGCTGACCAACCCCGATCGTCCTGTGCCATGCCGCCCACCGTCGCCATCATCGGCCGACCCAACGTCGGCAAATCGACCCTGTTCAACCGTCTGGTCGGCAGGCGGCGGGCCCTGGTCGACGACACCCCGGGGGTCACCCGCGACCGCCTCGAGGGGCGGGCCCGGCTGTCCGATCTCCGGTTCCGGCTGCTCGACACCGCCGGGCTCGAGCCTGACGGCCGCGACGATCTCGCCCGCCGGCTCGCCCGGCAGAGCCTGAAGGCCCTCGAGGAAGCGGATGTCGGCCTGTTCCTGATCGACGCCCGCACCGGGATCACCCCCCTCGACGAGGAAATCGCCGATCTCCTGCGGCGTCAGCACAAGCCGGTGGTCCTCGCCGCCAACAAATGCGAGGGGCGCGAAGCCGAGAGCCTGGCCCTCGAGGCCTTCGCCCTCGGGCTCGGCGAGCCGGTTCCGCTTTCCGCCGAGCACGGGCTCGGACTGGAGGAGCTGGCGGAAGCCCTCCGCCCCTACCTCGCCGCCGCCGAAGAAAGGGCGCCCCCTGCCGCTCCCGCGGAATCTCCGGATCGCATCCGCCTCGCCATCGTGGGCCGCCCGAACACCGGAAAATCCTCGCTGGTCAACCGGCTGCTCGGCGAGGAACGGTTGCTGACCGGCCCCGAACCGGGCCTCACCCGCGACGCGGTGGATCTCGACTGGTCCTGGCAGGGCCGGGCGTTCACCCTGGTGGACACCGCCGGTCTGCGCAAACGGGCGCGCATCGTGCGGCGTCTCGAACGGGCCTCGGCCTCGGCCTCGGTGCGGGCCATCGAACGGGCGGATGTGGTGGTGCTGATGGTCGATGCGACGGCGGCGCTGGAGAAGCAGGACACGGCGATCGCCAATCTCGCGCTGGAACGCGGCAAGGCCCTCGTCGTCGCCGCCAACAAATGGGATCTGGTGGAAGCGCCGCAGGCATGCCTGAAGGAAATCCGTCATCGCATCGGCCACCGGCTGGGCCAGATCGGAACCGTGCCGGTGATCACCCTGTCGGTGCTCGCCGGGCGCAATCTCGACCGTTTGATGAGGACGGTCTGCGAGCTGTACGATCGCTGGGATCGGCGGATTCCCACGGGACCGCTCAACCGCTGGCTGGCCGAGGCCGTCGCCCGCCACCCGCCGCCCACCGTCGGCGGGCGGCGCAGCAAGATCCGCTACGCGACCCAAGTGAAGGCCCGTCCGCCCGAAATCCTCCTCTTCGGCAACCGCCCCGCCAGGGACCTGCCGGCCAGCTACCGGCGTTACCTGCTGGGCGATCTCCGCCGGCAGTTCGACCTCGCCGGGGTCCCCGTGCGCCTCGAGTTCCGGGTCGGCGACAATCCCTACGCCTGATCGGTGCCCGCCTGCAGCGACCTCGTGACCAGCTCCCCGTGACGGGTACAGGAGGGCAGGAGAAGCTCGAGCAGGGCGGGTGCGACCTCGATGGGAGCCGGCTGCGCGCCTTCCGGCTCGCCCGGGAAGGCCTCGGCCCGCAGCCGCGTGGCCATCGGTCCGGGATCGAACAGGTTGACGCGAACCGGCGTCTTGCGCACTTCCGCCGCATAGGCCTTCACCAGCGCCTCGAGGCCGGCCTTCGACGCGGCATAGGCGCCCCAGTAAGCGCGCACCGCGCGGGCCGCTCCGTCGGTGACGAACACCATCCGACCGGCCGGTGCCGCCCGCAGCAGCGGGTCGAGGGTCCGGATCAGCCGCTGGGCGGCGAGCAGATTGACCGTCAGCAGATCCCAGAACCGATCCGGATCGGTCTGCGCGACGGGCGTGAGCAGACCGAGCAGGGCGGCGCAGGAAACGACCCCGTCGAGTCGGCCGAAGCGGCGGTAGATGCTCGGCCCCAGACGATCGACGGCGTCGCCGTCGGCCAGATCCAGGGGCAGCAGGGTGGCCCGGCCGCCGGCCTCCCGGACCCGATCGTCCGCCTCCTCGAGTCCCCCCTGGGTGCGCGCGAGGAGCACCAGATGCGCGCCCTCGCGGGCGAGGAGCGGGGCGAGCGCGGCGCCGAGGCCACGGCTGGCGCCGCTGATCAGGACCACCCGGTCGGCCAGGGCTGTCACGTCGCATTCTCCTCCTGAAGGAAGGATAGCTGGGTCTCGCGACGGCCTTCCTCGCAGTCGCGCAGGCGGATCGGATAGTCGCCGCTGAAGCAGGCGTCGCAGAAACGCGGGCAACCCGGCTCGCGGTGCTGCTCGCCGACCGCCCGATAGAGGCCGTCGAGGGAGAGGAAGGCGAGGCTGTCGACACCGATGATGCGGGCCATCTCGGTCACCGAGAACCGGGCCGCCATCAGCTTGGCCCGCTCGGGCGTGTCGACCCCGTAGAAGCAGCTGTGGGAGGTGGGCGGGCTGGCGATCCGCATGTGCACCTCGCGGGCCCCGGCCTGGCGCACCATGGTCACGATCTTGGTGGAGGTGGTGCCGCGCACGATGCTGTCGTCGACCAGGATCACCCGCTTGCCGGCCAGGGTCGGCCGGTTGGCATTGTGTTTGAGGCGCACCCCGAGATGGCGGATGTGATCCGAAGGCTCGATGAAGGTCCGGCCCACGTAATGGTTGCGGATGATGCCGAGCTCGAAGGGCAGTCCGGCTTCGCGCGCGTAGCCGATCGCCGCCGGCACGCCGCTGTCGGGCACCGGCACCACGAGATCGGCGGGGGCCGGCGCCTCGCGGGCGAGTTCGGCGCCGATGCGCTTTCGCGTCTCGTAGACTCCCCGCCCCTCGACGATGCTGTCGGGACGGGCGAAGTAGACATATTCGAAGATGCAGAAGCGGGAACGGGTCGGCCCGAAGGGAAAGAGACTGCGCAGACCCTCGGGACCGGCGACGACGATCTCCCCCGGTTCGATGTCCCGCAGGAACTCGGCGCCGATGATGTCGAGGGCGCAGGTCTCGGAGGCGAAGATCCAGGCCCGACCGAGACGGCCGAGGACGAGCGGACGTATCCCCAGAGGATCACGCGCCGCGACCACCGCATCGTCGAACAGCGCCACCAGCGACCAGGCTCCCTCCACCTCCGCCATCGCCTCGGTCAACCGGTCGACGATGTTCGAGCGACGGCTGCGGGCGATCAGATGGACCAACACCTCGGTGTCGGTGGTCGACTGGAAGATCGAGCCCTCCTCGACGAGGCGGCGGCGCAGGCCCAAGGCGTTGGTGAGGTTGCCGTTGTGGGCGATGGCGAGCCCCCCGAAGGCGAACTCGGCGAACAGCGGCTGGACGTTGCGCAGCATGCTGGCGCCGGTGGTGGAATAGCGGTTGTGGCCGATGGCGGCGTGGCCGGGCAGGCCGTCGATCACCGCCCGCTTGCCGAAATTGTCGCCGACCAGACCGCGGGCCCGATGGGCGTGGAAATGCGAGCCGTCGAAGGTGACGATCCCGGCCGCCTCCTGGCCGCGATGCTGCAGGGCGTGGAGGCCGAGGGCGGCATGGGCGGCGGCGTCCTGGTGACCGTAGATGGCGAACACCCCGCATTCCTCGCGGAAACGATCGTCGGCCTCGTGGATCCGCTGGCGCATGGCGCACCTCGTCACTGCTCAGCGTTCACCCTCGATGATCCTTTCGAGAGCCCGGTTGCTGTCCTCGGGATAGCCCCCCTTCTCGCGGATGGTCCGCGCCCGCTCCACCGCTTCCTCGGCGGTCGTCTTCGCCTGCTCGGCGAGACGCTCGGGCAGCAGCTCCCCGAGCCAGCGGGCGCCCTGCTCGACATAGGGGTAGGTGTAGCCGCGCACCACCCAGGAGGGCATGTTGCGAGCGTCCAGCAGGATGGCGGCGATCAGATAGCCGGCGGTCACCAGGAAAGCGCCGCGGCCGAGGCCGAACAGGAGCCCCATGAACCGGTCGAACAGGCCGGCGCCACTGTTCTCGACCCGCCGCGAGACCACCGAGGCGAGCAGCCGCAGGACGAGGAAGGGGACGAGGAAGACCAGCGCCGCGGTCAGCAGATCGGTCGCCAGAGCGTTGCCCACCGCCTCCTCGATGATCGGGCGTGCTTCCGCGTAACCGTAGTAGGCGGCGGCGAAGGCGCCGACCCAGCTCAAAAGCCCCAGGATCTCGCGTACCGCCCCGCGGGCCAGCGACACGACCGCCGAGAGCAGGAGCACGACGAGAACGAGAAGATCGAAGGCGGTGAGGGGGAGTTCGTTCACTCCGCCGCCGCCCTCGCCCCGGGCCGCGCATCGCCGCGCACGGCCAGAAAGGCGACCAGTTCGTTGAGGCGATGCACTTCCTGCCGTTCCATCCCTTCGGGACAGGTCTCGAGAGGAGGGACGATGGCCCGCCGGAAACCCAGCTTCCGGGCCTCCCGCAGACGCGCTTCGGCCCATCCCACCGCCCGTACCTCTCCGGCCAAGCCGATTTCGCCGAAGACCACCGAATCCGGCGGCAGCGGCCGATTCTCGAGCGAGGAGATCAGCGCCGCGGCCACCGCCAGATCGGCCGCCGGCTCCTGCACCCGCAGACCACCGGCGACGTTGAGATAAATGTCGCGCCCGGCGGTGACAAGGCCGCATCGCGTCTCCAGCACCGCGAGCACCATGGCGAGCCGGTTGCCGTCCCAGCCGACCACCGCCCGGCGCGGCGTCGCCAGGATCGAGGGTGCCACCAGCGCCTGGATCTCGACCAGCACCGGGCGCGAGCCTTCCATCCCCGCGAACACGCAGCTTCCCGGCACCCGCTTGCGGCGATCGCCGACGAACAGTTCCGAAGGGTTGGCGACCGGCCGCAGCCCCGCTTCCCGCATCTCGAAGACGCCGAGTTCGTTGGCCGGGCCGAAGCGGTTCTTGATCGCCCGCAGCAGCCGGTACCGATGGCCGCGTTCGCCTTCGAAATAGAGCACCGTGTCGACCATGTGCTCGAGCACCCGCGGCCCCGCGATCTGCCCGTCCTTGGTGACGTGGCCGATCAGGAAAAGGGCGGTGCCGTGCCGCTTGGCGAAGCGGATGAGCAGATCGGCGGCGGTGCGGATCTGGGAGACCGTCCCGGGCGCCGCTTCGATCCCGGCGGAAGCCATGGTCTGGATCGAATCGATCACCAGCAGGGCCGGCGGATCGCCACGTTCGAGCGCGGCCAGCACATCCTCGACCACGGTCGCGGAAGCGAGCTCGAGCGGCGCACCTTCTAGTTCCAGGCGACGGGCGCGGAGCTGGATCTGCGCGATCGATTCCTCCCCGCTCACGTAGATCCCCCGCCGGCCGGCGCGGGCCAGCCCCGCCGCCACCTGGAGCATCAGGGTGGATTTGCCGATCCCCGGATCGCCGCCGATCAGAATCGCCGAGCCGTGCACGATGCCACCCCCGAGCACCCGATCGAACTCCTCCACGCCGGTGACCATGCGCGCCGGCGGTGCTACCTCGCCGTCGAGCGACACGAGCGGCAACGGATCGGCCGGACGGCGGGAAGAACCGCCGCGGCTGCGGACGATCTCCTCGGTGATGCTGTTCCAGGCGCCGCAGGAATCGCAGCGGCCGGTCCAGCGGGGCTGCACGGCACCACAGGCCTGACAGACGTAGCTCCGCCGCTCACGGGCCATGGCGGGAGGGCTCTCCTCGCACCGCCCGGTCCGCGGGGGCCATCTGCAGCACCCGGATCGGCCCCTCCGCGCGGCCGTGGATGAACTGATCGACGTAAGGGTTGCCGCTCCGGTCGATCTCCGCGAGCGCCCCTTCCCAGATGATCACCCCCTCGTAGAGCATCGCCACCCGGTCGGCGATCTTGCGAACGCTGGCCATGTCGTGGGTGATGGAGACGGCGGTGGCGCCGAGCTTCTCGACCGAGCGCCGCACCAGCTCGTTGATGACATCGGCCATGATCGGATCGAGGCCGGTGGTCGGCTCGTCGAAGAAGAGGATCTCGGGCTCGGTGGCGATCGCCCGCGCCAGAGCGACGCGCTTCTGCATGCCCCCGGAAAGCTCGGCCGGAAAGAGATCGAGAACCTCGGCGCCGAGCCCGACCCGGGCCAGGATCTCCAGCGCCCGCTCGCGTGCCTCGGCGCGGTCCAGCTGCCGGCGGGCGAGCAGTCCGAAGGCGACGTTCTCCCACACCGGCAGGCTGTCGAAAAGGGCGGCCCCCTGGAACAGCATCCCGAACTTGCGGCGGATGCGGTCGAGCGTCGCGTTGCTCGCTCCCACCACCTCCTCGCCGTCCACCGTGATCGAGCCGGCATCGGCCGGCAGGAGGCCGAGAATGCACTTCAGGAGCACCGATTTGCCGGTGCCGGAGCCGCCGATGACCACCACCGACCGCCCGGCCGGCACGTCGAGATCCAGCCCGCGCAGCACCCGGTTGTCGCCGAAGCTCTTCCGCAGACCGCGGATGCGGATCTTCACCGGGGGACGGTTCATCGGCTGAAGAAGATCTCCGTCAGCATGTAATCGGCGGTGAGAATGAGGATGGAGGCGCTCACCACCGCCCGGGTCGTGGCCGCACCCACACCCTGGGCACCGCCACGGGAATGGTAGCCCTGATAGCAGCCCATGAGGGCGACGATGAAGCCGAACACGGCCGCCTTGACGAGCCCGGAGATCACGTCCTGGGCCTCGAGGAAGTCGAAGGTGCGGTTGATGTATTCGATCGGCCCGAAGCCGAGCTTGTAGACGCTCACCAGAAAGCCGCCCATCACCCCGATCACATCGGCCACCAGCACCAACAGCGGCAGCATGAGCATCCCCGCGATCAACCGCGGAAAGACGAGATAGCGCAGGGGATCGGTGGCGAGGGTCAAAAGCGCGTCGATCTGCTCGGTGACCCGCATGGTGCCGAGCTCGGCGGCCATCGCCGCACCGACGCGGCCGGCGACCATCAGCCCGGCGAGGACCGGCCCGAGCTCGCGGGTCATGGAAAGGACGACGATGGTCGGGATGGCGTCGGGGGCTTCGAACCGGGCGAAGCCCGTGTAGCTCTGCAGCGCCAGGACCATGCCGGTGAAGATCGCGGTCAGCCCGACCACCGGCAGCGAATAGTAGCCGATCTCGATCATCTGCCGGAGGATCTGGCGCGGATACCAGGGACCGCGCAGACCGCGGATCATGCCGTCGAGGGCGAAGAAGGCGATCCCGCCGACCGTCCGCGACACGGCGATGGTCGCCCGGCCGGTGACGGCGAGCGGGTTCATCGCCGATCCCCGCCGCCGAGATAGCGGCGCCGGAACCGATGCCCGAGCCGGGTCAGCACCTCGTAGCCGATGGTGCCCGCCTGCGCGGCGAAGCGATCGACACCGTCGGGCCCGCCCAGGAGTTCGACCGGGGTTCCCGGTGCCACCGCTTCGCGCGGCACCGCGGTCACGTCGAGACCGATGAGATCCATGGACACACGCCCCGCGAAAGGTACCTCGATGCCGGCGATGCGCGCGGTAGCACGATTGCTCGCCGAGCGTAAGAGACCATCGGCGTAGCCCACCGGCACGGTGGCGATGCGCATCCCCGGCCGCACGGGACAGGTCGCCCCGTAGCCGACCGTACCCGGGGCCTCGATCTCGTGGAGCTGGAGCACCGGCGCGGTGAGCCGGACCACCGGCCGCATCGGATTGGGCCGTCCGGGAACGGGGTTGACGCCATAGAGCGCGACCCCGGGTCGGCAGAGATCGAACCGGTATTCCGCCCCGAGGAAGATCCCCGAAGAAGCGGCGAGGCTGCGGGGCACTTCGCCGAGCTGCGCGGTCGCGGTCGCGAAGCGCTCGAGCTGGATGGCGTTGAGCGGATGCTCGGGCTCCTCGGCGCAGGCCAGATGGCTCATCACCAGCCGGAGGATCAGCGGCTCCAGCCGTTCCGCCGTCAGACGCCCGAAGGCGGCTTCGGAAAAGCCCAGCCGGTTCATGCCGGTATCGAGGTGGATCGCCGCCGTGAGCCTCTGTCCGAGGCTCCGCGCATAGCCCGCCCAGAGCTCGAGCTCTCCGCCGTGATTGAGAACCGGGACCAGGCGATGGCCGAAGACGGTCTCCTCCTCGCCCCTCCCGACACCGTCGAGAAGGAAGATCTCGGCTTCGTGGAGGAGCCGCCGCAGCGCCACCCCTTCGTCCAGCCGGGCGACCAAGAACCGCTGGCAGCCGGCGGCGGAGAGCCGGGTCGCGACCGGGGCGAGACCGAGCCCGTAGGCGTCGGCCTTGACCACCGCGGCGACCGCCGCCGGCCGTGCCCGCTCGCACAGCAGCGCATAGTTGGCGGCGATCGCCTCGAGATCGATCTCGAGTTCCGCCACCGCCGGGCCACGCACCCTCCCGGCCATCAATATCCTTCCGGATACTCGGCGGATTCGAGATTGCGGAAACGGCCGAAATTGGCGTCGAACTGGAGATGGACGATCCCGATCGGGCCGTTGCGCTGTTTGGCGATGATCACCTCGGCCTTGTTGTGGCTCTCCTCCAGCCGCTCCCGCCAGCGCGCGTAGCGCTCGTTGAACTTCTCCGCACTCTCCTCGGGCCGCTGCTTGGGCTCGGCGCGGGACTGGTAGTACTCGTCGCGGTAGACGAACATCACCACGTCGGCGTCCTGTTCGATGGTCCCGCTCTCGCGCAGATCGGAGAGCTGCGGCCGCTTGTCCTCACGCTGTTCCACCGCCCGCGAAAGCTGGGACAGGGCGAGAACCGGCACGTCGAGTTCCTTGGCGATGGCCTTGAGACCCTGGGTGATCTCGCCGATCTCCTGGACCCGGTTGCTCTGGGCGTAGGCGCTCACCCCGCGGACGAGCTGCAGATAGTCGACGACGACGAGGGAAAGGCCGTGGGTGCGCTTGAGGCGTCGGGCACGGCTGCGGATGGCGGCGATGGACAGGGCCGGGGTGTCGTCGATGAACAGGGGGCGGGCCGCCAGATCCTGGGTGGCGCGGACGATGCGGTGGAAGTCCTCCTCCTGGAGCTGGCCGCGGCGGAGTTCGTCGGAGCCGATCGCCGCCTCCGCCGAGAGCAGGCGGGTGGCGAGCTGTTCCGCCGACATCTCCAGCGAGAACAGGGCGACGACGAAATTCTCGTGCTTGAGCCCCTCGGCGTCGGGTCCCTCGGCCTTGGCGGCCGCCGCATTGGCGGCGATCGTCACCGCCAGCGCCGTCTTGCCCATGCTCGGGCGGCCGGCGAGGATGATCAGATCGGAACGCTGGAGACCGCCGAGCTTCTCGTCGAGCCCCTTGAGCCCGGTGGGCACGCCGATGACGTGGCCGGTTCTGTTGTAGGCCGAATGGATGAGCCGGACGGCACTCTCCAGCACTTCGGGGAAGGCCCGGAACTCGCCTCTGACCTCGCCTCTCTGCGCCAGCTCGAACAGTTTCTGCTCGGTCTTCTCGATCTGTTCGAGACCGCTCGCCCTGTTGGCCGGGTCGAAGGTCTCGTTGACCACCTCCTCGCCGATCTCGATGAGCCGGCGTTTGATGGCCAGATCGTGGACCACACGGGCGTATTCGGTGGCATTGACGATGGTCTCGGCGGCGCGGGCGATGCGGGCGAGATACTCGCCTCCGTCGAGCTCCCGCAGGGTCTCGTCGACATCGAAGAGATGGAAGAGGGTATTGTGATCGGCGAGCTGGCCGCGAGCGATGCGTTCGGCACAGGCCTCGAAGATGCGGCGGTGCACCGGCTCGTAGAAATCCTCGGCGCGCAGGAAATCACCGATCCGGTGGTAGGTATCGTTGTTGACCAGGATGGCACCGAGCACCGCCAGCTCGGCCCGCAGATTGTGCGGCATGCTCCGCAGCGGCTCGGTCCGCTGCGGCGCGACCACGGGTTCCGGGAAGGATGTCGACATGGGCCCCAACTCGGCATGACGCGACGGGCTGACGGGCTCTTTGCAGCGCAAAACCGGAGCGGGAGCAAGCTCTCAGTTGACGGCCACCCGAAGGCGCGCGGCGATCGCCGCACCCACACCACCGGCACCGGTCCGGCCCGGAACCGGCGGTCCCGCCGGGGTTCCGGGAATCAGCCCTCGATCAGCGGCGGTTCCGTCGACGGAGCGGCGGCCGCCTTTTCGGTGCGTTCGCCGACCGAGGCCTCGGCCTGGGCGATCAGCTCCTCGACCTTTTCGACATCGAGACGCAGGCGCTCGTACTGGGCCTGGACGAACATCAGGGTGTCGCCAGCATAGGACTTCTCGCCACCCTGACCCTCGAGGCATTGTTCGGCGAGTTCGAGGGCCATCCGGATGCCCACGTAGTGCGGGGTGGCGATGCCGGCCTTGATGCAGAGAGCGGCGAGACAGCGGCGATCGCTGTTGTAGAGGAGCCGCCGCACGGTGCGGATGCCGAGCCGGCTCATCACCATGAAGGCGGTCTCGAAGGCGGCGATGTCGCCGTCGCGGAGGAAGCCGAGCACGTCCTCGCCGTCGAGATCGCCCGCCACCCAGCGCTCGCGGAGATGCCGCTCGAGACCCTGGTCGCCGTGTTCACGGGCGACCAGGGTGACGCTCACGCGGTCGCGGATCGCCTCCATGATCTGCCGGGCCTTCTCGGCCGAAATCCGGCGGTCGCGGAGAAGCTCCCACTGCAGGCGGTCGCCGATGACCCCGACGAGCTGCTCGACGAGCTCGTAGGGCAGGGCCGGGCGCTTGACGAGACGGTCCTGTACCGACCGGCTTTCGCGGAACTCCTCGGCGATCCGCTGCAGCGTGCGGCGCGACAGCTCCGCCCCCATGTTGCCGGTGAGCCGCACCACCACCTGCTCGTCGCCGCTGTCCACCAGCGCCTCCGAGACGGCTTCCGAAATCCGCTCGCGCCCGGCCACGGCCAGCGCGTACTGGATGCTGTTGGTCCGGACGATGTCGATCAGCTCCTCGTCGCTCAGCACGGGGCTGCGCTCCAGCACCGGCCGCGCCACCTCGATATCGTCCCGGGCCAGCCGGGAGGCGATGTCGGGCGGCAGTTCCTCGCAATCGGCGACGGCCTCGGCGAGGGCCCGCCGGACCTCCTTTTCCACGTCCTTGACCAGGAGCAGGAGAACCGCCTTGGCGAGGCCGGCGTTGTCGGTGGTGGCGAGTTCGCCGTACTGGCCGCCGAGCTTGGCGGCGATGTTGGCACGGGCCTGCGGCGAACGCGTGCGGGCGAGTTCCTCGACGTCGGCGATGCCGAGCTTCTGCTGTTCGGCGAACGCCGCTCCTTGCCGCAGGAGGGCCTGCCTTCGCCGACTCATGGGAGGAGATGTGGCCGCCGTCACCGATGTTCGCCGTGCAATCCCGCTCGAGACGAAGGCCGCCCCCGTCGCTGGCGGGCCTTCCGTCGCCTGCACGAACCATGGTAACGGGCGCCGGGTTAACAAACCGTTGAGAGGGATCGACCGGAGATCATGGAGCGGCTCCGGGATGCGGCCGAAATCGCCCGCGGCACCGCCCGGCTGCTGGCGAGCCTGGATTTCGTTTCGCTGACCGAGTTCCCCCTCGCCAACGGCAGGCGGGCCGATCTGTTCGCCCTCGGTCGCGACGGCCGCTGCGTGATCGTCGAGATCAAGAGCTCGCCCGCGGATTTCCGCGCCGACCGCAAATGGCGCGACTATCCGCCCTTCGCCGATCGTTTCTATTTCGCGGTCGGTGCCGGGTTTCCCCGTGACCTCCTTCCCGCCGAGGAAGGGCTGATCCTGGCCGACCGGTTCGAGGGCACCATCCTGCGCGAGGCCACCGAACGGCCGTTGCCCGCCGCCCGCCGACGGGCACTCACCCTCCGCTTCGCCCGTCTCGCCGCGACCCGTCTCGCCGCCTTCCTCGATCCTCCACCGGGCTGAATTCAGCCCTCCAGCAGCCATTCCTCGATCAGAAAACGGGCGATGCTGTCGGCGCCGGGCAGGCGGACCGGCGGCTCCTCGGCGAGAAGCCGATCCCGTTCGAACCAGGCCGCATCCTCGAGCTCCTCGCGGTCGATCCGCAGACGGCGCCCGGCCGCTTCGGCGCGGAAGCCGAGCATCAGCGACTGCGGGAACGGCCAGGGCTGGGAGGAACGGTAGGAAATCCGGCGCAACGGCAGGCCCACCTCCTCGGCCACTTCCCGACGTACGGCATCCTCCGGCGCTTCCGCCGGCTCCACGAAGCCGGCGAGGGTCGAATACACGCCCGGCGGAAAGCGGGGTGACCGGCCGAGCAGGCAGAGCTCGCCCGAGGTGACGAGCACGATCACCGCCGGATCGGTGCGGGGAAAGATCTCGAGACCGCAGGCATCGCATCGGCGCACGTGACCGCCTCGGGTGATCCGGGTGGGTTCGCCGCAGGCGCCGCAGAAGCGATGGCGGGCGTGCCAGTGCAGGAGCGCCCGCGCGTAGGCGAGCAGCCCGGCGTCGCGGGGCGGCAGCAGACTTCCGACGCTGCGCAGCTCGACGGTATCGACCGCCGCCGGCGCTTCGCCTTCCCCGGACCAGGCGAAGACCGGGCGTCCCTCGACCAGGCCCAGGAAGACGGCCTCTTCCGGAAGCTCCGAGGCGAATTCGCCGAGCGGCAGCAGATGGGCCCGCGGCCCTTCCTCTCCCATCGCCACCGGCACCCGCAACCCGGCCATCGGCAGCACCAAGGTGGCCGGATCACGGCGGCGCGCGGCCAGCCATCGGGGATCTCCGCGCAGCTCCGCCCGTCGGTCGAGACCGACCGTCGTGTAGACGTGCGGCGGCGGGTTCAGCGGCCTCTTCCGGCGGCCCGGCGGTGGCGTCGGCATCCTCCTTCCCTTTCGCACAGGCCCCTTGCACGAGGGGGCGTTCGGCCCGATATTGCAGCCCGGAAGGCTGGATGCGGACGGCGCGCTCGCCAACCCGGTCAGGTCCGGAAGGAAGCAGCCGTAACGAGGTCGGTGTCGGGTCGCACTCCAGTCTTCCCCCCTCCATTCATGCGCCCGATCGGATGGCTTCCGCAACCGCATCCTCCCGAGCCTACCGGGTTCTCGCCCGAGCCTACCGGCCGCAGCGCCTCTCGGAGCTGGTCGGTCAGGAAGCCATGGTGCGGACCCTCGAGCACGCCTTCCGCTCGGGACGCATCGCCCATGCCTTCCTGCTCGCCGGGATCCGCGGCATCGGCAAGACGACGACCGCCCGGATCATCGCCCGCGGCCTCAACTGCACCGGCGCCGACGGTCGCGGCGGGCCGACCACCGAGCCCTGCGGTGAATGCGAGAGCTGCCGGGCCATTCTCGAGGAGCGCTCCCTCGACGTCATCGAGACCGACGCCGCCTCCCACACCGGCAAGGAGGACGTCCGGGAGATCATCGAAGGCGTCAAATACGCACCGAGCGCATCGCGCTTCAAGGTCTACATCTTCGACGAAGTGCACATGCTCTCGGACAAGGCCTGGAATTCGCTCCTCAAGACGGTCGAGGAGCCGCCGCCGCACGTCAAGTTCATCTTCGCCACCACCGAGCTCCGCAAGGTTCCGGTGACCGTGCTGTCGCGCTGCCAGCGCTTCGATCTGCGCCGCGTGGACGGCGAACGGCTCGTCGCCCATCTCCGGGAGATCTGCACCAGGGAGAAGGTGGGTGCCGAGCCGCGGGCGCTGGCCCTGATCGCGAGGGCGGCCGAAGGCTCGGTGCGGGATGCCCTCTCGCTGCTCGATCAGGCGGTGGCGACCACCGACGGCGAGGTCACGGCGGCGGAGATCGAGGCGATGCTGGGTCTCGCCGACCGTACCCGGCTGCTCGATCTCTACGAGGACGTCCTCGCCGGCCGCACCCGGGAAGCGATCGTCCGCTTCACCGAGCTCTACGGGCTGGGCGCCGATCCGGCGGCGGTGATCCGCGATCTTCTGGAGATCACCCACTGGCTCACGCGCATCAGACTCGACGCCGGCGGCGCGCTGGAGGCGGCCTTCGATTCCGCGAGCGTGGCCCGGGCGCGGAAGATGGCCGAAGGGGCGTCCCATCCGGTCCTCCAGCGGCTGTGGCAGATGCTGCTCAAGGGACTCGAGGACGTCCGTCTCTCGCCCGATGCCTGGGCGGCGGCGGAAATGCTGCTCGTGCGCCTGACCTGCGTCGGCGATTTGCCGCCACCGGGGGAACTCGCCCGGCTGCTGCGCGAGGATCGCGGGGAGGCCGCGCGCCCGGCGGCCGGCGCGGCGCCTCCGCCGGCCGCGACGGTACCGGCACCACGGGCGGAGACGTCCCGGGAACCGCTGGAGATCGCCGACTTTCCTTCCCTGGTGGAGATCCTGAAAAGGCACGGCGAGCCCCTCCTGGCGGCGGCGCTCTACGAGAGCGCGCATCTCGTCGGCTTCGAGGAGGGCCGCATCGTGCTGCGCCTCGAGCCCGGCGTGTCGAGCGATCTTCCCAACCAGCTCGCGCGGGTCCTCCGGCGCCTCACCGGGCGGCGCTGGGTGGTCGCCCTCGGCCGCGAGGCGGGCGCGCCCACGCTCGCCCGGCAGCGGGCCGAGGAACGTCGCCGAAGGATCGAGGCGGTTCGGGAGGATCCGCTGGTCCGGGCCGCTCTCGAAACCTTTCCGGGTGCCAGGATCGTCGATGTCCGGAGGGGCGGCGATCCGCCGGCATCGACCGATCAGCGAAAGACGGGGAAAACATGAAGAACCTCGCCAACATGTTCAAGGAAGCGCAGAAGCTCCAGGAGCGCATGAACGAGATGCAGGCGCGCCTCGCCGAGCTCGAGGTGGAGGGCCGCGCCGGCGGCGGCATGGTCCGGGTGGTGATGGACGGCCGGGGACAGATGCGCGGGATCAAGATCGACAAGTCTCTCGTCGATCCCGAGGAGGTAGAGATCCTGGAGGATCTGATCCTCGCCGCCGCCAACGACGCCAAGGGCAAGATCGAGGCGCGGGTGCAGGAGGAGATGGCCAAGCTCACGGGCGGGCTCCCGCTGCCGCCGGGAATGAAGCTGCCCTTCTGAAGCGCGCATGGCCGCCGCCGAAATCGACCGGCTGATCCGTCTGCTCGCCCGGTTGCCGGGGCTCGGTCCCCGCTCCGCCCAGCGGGCGGCCCTGGCGATGCTCCGGCGTCCGGAGGTCCTGATGACGCCGCTCGCCCAGGCGCTGCTCGAATGTGCGAGCCGCATCGGCCGCTGCCGGGTCTGCGGCAATCTCGACAGCCGCGATCCCTGCACGATCTGCAGCGACGAAGGTCGCGACGCGGCCCTCGTCTGCGTGGTGGAGGAGGTCGAGGATCTCTGGGCCATGGAGCGGGCATCCAGCTTCCGCGGCCGCTATCACGTGCTCGGCGGCACCCTTTCCGCGCTCGAGGAAGTGGGGCCGGACGAACTCGGGATCGGCCGACTCCTCGCGCGGGTCGCCGAGGATGCGGTGCGCGAGGTCATTCTCGGCCTCGGCGCCACGGTGGAAGGGCAGACGACGGCCCACTATCTGGCCGAGCGGCTGCGGCCGCTGGGCGTCACTGTCACCCGGCTCGGCCAGGGGGTTCCGATCGGCGGTGAACTCAACTATCTCGATGAAGGCACACTCGACGCCGCGCTGCGCGCCCGTCGGCCGGTCGGCTGAGGCGTGGCGCGGGACAGATGGATCCGGAGATGGCGATTCTGCGCATTCTCGAAGTCCCGCATCCCGTCCTCAAGAGACGGGCCGCTCCCGTCGAGCGGATCGACGAGGAGGTCCGCCGCCTGGTGCGGGACATGTTCGAGACCATGTACGAGGCCCCGGGCATCGGCCTCGCCGCACCGCAGGTGGGAGTCGGCAGGCGGGTCTGCGTGATCGACGTGAGCGAGGAGAAGAACCGGCCGCTGTGCCTCGTCAATCCCCGCATCACCTGGCGGTCGGAGAACCTCGCGACCGCCGAGGAGGGATGTCTGAGCCTGCCCGATCAGTACGCCGAGGTGACCCGGCCGGAGGCGGTGGAGGTCCTCTATCTCGACGAGAACGGCGCGGAGAGAAGCCTGCGCGCCGAAGGACTTCTCGCGCGCTGCATCCAGCACGAGGTCGATCATCTCGACGGGATTCTCTTCATCGACCACATCTCGGCCCTCAAGCGCAACATGATCCTGCGCAAGCTGGCCAAGGCCCGTCGCCTCAAGGCCAGCGCCTGAGGCGGCCGTGGCGCGCCTCCTGTTCATGGGCAGCGGCGCCTTCGGCGTGGCCTCCCTGGAACGCCTGGTCCGGCGGCACCGGATCCTCGCCGTCTACACCCAGCCGCCGCGGCCGGCGGGTCGTGGCCACGGCGTACGGCGGTCGCCGGTGCACGAGGCCGCGCTGGGCCACGGCATCGGCGAGATCCGGACACCGGGTTCCCTCGAAGCGCCCGAGATCCAGGCCGAGTTCGCCGCGCTCGGGGCCGATCTCGCCGTCGTCGCCGCTTACGGGCTGATCCTGCCGGCCCCGGTGCTCGAGGCGCCGCGGGCGGGTTGCGTCAACATCCACGCCTCCCTGCTCCCCCGCTGGCGGGGAGCGGCGCCGATCCAGCGGGCGATCGAGGCCGGTGACGAGAAGACCGGCGTTTCCTTCTTCGTCATGGACGAGGGGCTGGACACCGGACCGGTACTGGCGATGTTCGAGACGCCCATCGGCCCGGAGACGCGCGCCGGCACCCTTCACGACCGGCTGGCGGAACTCGCCGCCGAACATGTCGCGGAGGTGGTGGAAGGCTATCTCTCGGGGGAGCTGCGGCCGCGGCCCCAGCCCACGGTCGGCGCCACCTACGCGAAGAAGCTCCGCAAGGAGGAGGGCCACCTCGATTTCACCGCGCCGGCGGCGGTGCTCGAACGCCGCATCCGGGCCTTCGATCCCTGGCCCGGATGCTGGTGCTTCTGGCGGGAAACCCGTATCAGGGTGCTGGAGGCCCGCGTGGTTCCGGGCAGCGGCACGCCCGGGACGGTGATCGCCCTGCCGCTGACGGTGGCCTGCGGCGAGGCGGCGCTGGCCGTCGCCCGGGTGCAGCGGGAGGGACGCAGGCCGATGGGGGCCGAGGAACTGCAACGCGGCTTTCCGATCCCGCTCGGTGCCCGTCTGTCCTGAACCGGAGCTCCGGGGTGCCCCGCTACCGCCTGACCCTCGAATACGACGGGCGAGCCTTCCTCGGCTGGCAGCGCCAGGCATCCGGCCCGTCGATCCAGCAGGCGGTCGAAGAGGCGATCCACGCCTTCTGCGGCGAGACGAGGACGGTCCACGCCGCCGGCCGTACCGACGCCGGGGTCCACGCCCTGGCCCAGGTGGCGCACGTGGATCTCGAGCGCGATTTTCCGCCCGAGCGGGTGATGGGGGCACTGAACGCCCATCTCCGTCCGCATCCGGTGGCGGTGCTGGAGGTGCGCCGCGTGACGACCGATTTCCACGCCCGGTTCTCGGCCGGCGAGCGTCGCTATCTCTATCGGATCCTCAACCGCCGGGCGCCGCCCGCCCTCGATCGCGGACGGGTCTGGCATCTGGTCCGACCGCTCGAGGTGGAGCGCATGCAGGAAGCGGCGGGGCTCCTCCTCGGCCGTCACGATTTCACCAGTTTCCGCGACAGCCAATGTCAGGCCCGCTCGCCCCTGAAGACGCTGCGCCGGCTCCACCTCCAGCGCCGAGGCGAGATCGTCGAGATCCACGCCGCCGCCCGGTCCTTCCTCCACCACCAGGTCCGCATCATGGTGGGGACCCTGGTCCAGGTGGGCACCGGCAGACGGCCGATCTCCTGGGTGGCGGAAGTGCTGGCGGCCCGCGACCGGTCCCGCGCCGGTCCCACCGCTCCGGCCGAGGGACTCTATTTCGCCGGCGCCGATTACGATCCGTAGAGCAGCGAGGAAACCGTCCGGTCGACCAGGATGCCGGTCAGCAGATCGGCGGCGACGAAACCGCCGGCGATGCCTCCCGTGGTCTCCAGCGCCTGGCGCGCCACCAGCCACTGGTAGAAAACGACGGCGACGAAGGTGGCGAGCACCAGCAGCGCCGCCACCGCCATGGGCAGGATCGTGCTCGCCGCCACCGCCGCGGTCAGCGCCGCCGCCTGCAGCACCGAGGCCCAGTTGTCGGCGACGATGAGGGCCACGTAGCGATGCTCGAGACCGAACAACCGCACGAGGAGAATGGCCACCAGCGGAAAGGCCGCCCAGTCCACCACATAGGCGACCGTACGCACCAGCACGACGAGGGCGAGCCCGGCCGGCATCCCGCTCGTCCCGTAATCGACCGCCAGCATGAACAGATAGAAGGGGGCGACCAGCACGGCGGCGAAGAACGAACGCCAGAAGCCCTCGACGGAAAGATCGAACCAGCTCATGGCCGCGGGATCGCGCCGCCACAGCAGCCAGGCGCCGGTCAGAGCCCTGGCAATCTCCTGGCGGCCGGGCATTACGCCCACCGCTGGAAAAAGCGCTCGAGAAAGGCGAGATAGATACGGGTCAGCGTTTCGATGTCGGCCACCTCCACCGCCTCGTCGGCCTGGTGCATGGTCCGGCCCACGATACCCAATTCGATCACCGGACAATAGCGGCGAACGAAGCGGGCGTCGGAGGTGCCGCCCGAGGTGTCGAGCCGCGGCGGCCGGCCCCGGACCTCCGCCACCGCCGCCCCGAGGATCTCGCTGAGCGGGCCGGGCGGCGTGAGGAACGCCTCGCCGCTGCACCTGCACTCGAGTTCGTAGCGACCGCCGCAGGCATCGAGACGGTCGCGGACGAGCCGTTCGAGACCCCGCCGGTCGTGGCGGTCGTTGAAACGGATGTTGAAGACCGCCTCCGCCCGCCCCGGGATCACGTTGGCCGCGGGATTGCCGATGTCGATGGTGGTGATCTGCAGACTCGAGGGCTCGAAATGGGCACTGCCCGGATCGAGCGGATCGGCGATCAGGGCGTGGAGCATGGCGACCAGCCGGTGGGCCGCGTTGTCGGCCCGCTGCGGATAGGCGACGTGTCCCGACCGGCCGCGGACCGTCAGCCGGCAGGTGAGCGAACCGCGGCGTCCGATCTTGGCGAGATCGCCGACCTCCTCCACCGAGGTCGGCTCGCCCACCAGGCAGGCGGCGAAGCGTTCGCCTTCCGCGACCAGGCATTCGAGCAGCCGGCGGGTGCCGTTCACCGCCTCGCCCTCCTCGTCGGCGGTGATCAAGAGGGCGATCGAGCCCGGCGGATCGCCGTGGCGCTCGAGGAAACGGCCGACCGCGGCGAGGAAGGCGGCGATGCCGCTCTTCATGTCGGCGGCACCGCGGCCGAACAGCCGGCCGTCCCTGATCACGGCGGCGAAGGGATCGACGCTCCAGGCGTCGGGATCGCCGGCCGGCACCACATCGACGTGCCCGGCGAAGGCCAGCAGCGGGTCTTTCCCGCCCAGCCGCGCGTAGAGATTTTCCACCGCCTTCTCGCCTTCGCCGAAACGCAGGCGGCGGCAGGAGAAACCCATCGCGACCAGGACCTTCTCGAGAATCGCGAAACAACCGGCGTCGGCCGGGGTCACGCTCGGGCAGCGAACCAGATCGCGCGTGAGGGCGACCGGATCGGGTGCCGCCATCACTCGCGCAGGAGATCGTTGATCGAGGTCTTGGCCCGGGTTCCGGCATCGACCCGCTTGACGATCACCGCACAGTAGAGACCCGGCCCCGGGCGGCCATCGGCGAGCGGCCGACCGGGCAGCGAGCCCGGCACGACCACCGAATAGGCGGGCACCCGGCCGGTGAAGATCTCGCCGGTGGCACGATCGACGATCTTGGTCGAGGCGCCGATGTAGACCCCCATCGAGATCACCGCACCCTGCTCGACCACCACCCCTTCGGCGATCTCGCTGCGGGCACCGATGAAGCAGTCGTCCTCGATGATCACCGGATTGGCCTGGAGCGGCTCCAGCACCCCGCCGATCCCGGCACCGCCCGAAATGTGGCAGTTGCGGCCGATCTGCGCGCAGGAGCCGACGGTGGCCCAGGTGTCGATCATCGTCCCCGCCCCGATGTAGGCACCGATGTTGACGAAACAGGGCATCAGCACGACGCCCGGGGCGATGTACGCCGACCGCCGGACGACGCAGCCGGGGACCGCCCGGAAGCCGGCGGCGCGGAAACGCCCGGCATCCCAGCCGGCGAATTTGGAGGGCACCTTGTCCCACCAGACGGCACCGCCCGGCCCACCGGGAACGATCTCCATATCGTTGAGACGGAAGGAAAGGAGGACCGCCTTCTTCAGCCATTGATGCACGATCCAGCCGGTGGCGGTCTTCTCGGCCACCCGGAAGGTTCCCTCGTCGAGCCCGGCGAGGGCGGTCTCGACGGCCTCGCGGACGATGCCTCCCGTCTGCGGATCGAGCTCGTCCCGCTTTTCCCAGGCCTCTTCGACGGCCACTCTGAGTGCCTCGACCTCCATCGCCCTTTTCCTCCCGTCCGCGGCCGGCGTAAGGTACTGCGCGACCGCACCCTGTCAACTCGACCGGCCGATCTTCGGAGAAACCGTCAGCGATGCCGCCACCGGCCGCCTTTCTGGAGACTTGCAGCCGCCTTCTCGGCGGGGACGGGGTCCTCGGCGGCGAGGAGGCGACCGCGCCCTACGCCGTCGATTTCTGGGGGCAGCATCGCGGCCGGGCCGCGTTCGTGCTGCTGCCGCGGCGGACCGAGGAGGTGGCCGGCATCCTCGCCGCCGCCAGCGCCCATCGGGTGCCGATCGTCCCCCAGGGCGGCAACACCGGGCTGGTGGCGGGTGGCATTCCGGACGGCTCGGGCGAGCAGGTGATCCTCAGCCTGTCGCGGATGGAGCGGATCCGGGAGCGGGATCCGGCGGGCGAATATCTGGTCGCCGAAGCCGGCTGTCTGCTCGCCCGCGTCCAGGAGGAAGCGGAAAAGGCGGGCCGGATGTTCCCGTTGAGTCTCGGCGCCGAGGGTTCCTGCCGCATCGGCGGCAACCTTTCCACCAACGCCGGGGGGGTGAACGTGCTGCGCTACGGCATGGCCCGCCAGCTCGTGCTGGGTCTCGAGGTGGTGCTGGCCGACGGCCGGGTCTGGAACGGCCTGAAGCCGCTCCTCAAGGACAACACCGGCTACGATCTCAAGCAGCTCTTCATCGGCGCCGAGGGCACCCTCGGGGTGATCACCGCCGCCTGTCTGAGGCTTTTCCCCGCCCCGCGCGAGCGGGTGACCATCTGGCTCGCGATCGCCCGCCCCGAGGACGCCCTCCTGCTGCTGCGGCGGTTCCGCGATGCCTTCGGCGAGCTGATCTCCAGCTTCGAACTCCTGACCGGCTTCGGGGTCCGGGCCGCGGTCGAGCATCTGCCGGGGGTGCGCAGCCCGCTCGCCGGCGATCACGATTGGCATCTCCTAGTCGAGCTTTCCTGGAACCTGCGCCGGGGTCTCGCCGGACCCGCCGAAGAGCTCCTCGCGGAGCTGTTCGAGGAGGGGCTGGTGGCCGATGGCACCATCGCCGCCAGCGAGGCGCAGCGGGCGATGCTCTGGCGGATCCGGGAAGGACAGAGCGAGGCCACCCGCCAGATGGGAGAAATCGTCAGGAGCGACGTGGCGGTGGCGCCGACCCGTCTGCCGGACCTCATCCGTCGTATGCAGGACTTCGTCCGTGAGCAGATGCCGGAAATCGTGCTCATTCCCTTCGGTCACGTCGGGGACGGGAACCTGCATTTCAATTTCGTGGTGCCGCCGGAACGGGTGGCGGCGTGGCGGCCGCGGCTGCTCGAGCGGCTGGTCGAGGAGGTGGTGGGCCTCGGCGGCTCCTTCAGCGCCGAGCACGGAATCGGCCGATCGAAGGTGGCCGAGCTCCTCCGCTACAAGCCGGCCGTCGAACTCGAGCTCATGCGGCGGCTCAAGACCCTGTTCGACCCGCTGGGCATTCTCAATCCGGGCGTCATCCTGCCCCGACAGCCGGAGGGCGGGGGAGGGATCCGCGGCCCGGCGGCCGCGAAACCGCCGGCCTGACCTTGCGGGGGTGACGGTCTCGGGTGCATATCGCCGGCAGCCCATGCGCAGTTTCCGGCCCGGGGAATGCCGATGACCGTCTATACCGCTCCGCTCGAGGACATCCGCTTCACCCTCCGGCACATCGGCGGCCTCGATTCCCTCGCCGAACTTCCGGGTCTCGAACATCTCGACACCGAAACCGTCGATCTCGTTCTCGAGGAGGCGGCCCGTTTCGCCCGGAGCGAGCTCGCCCCCCTCGACCCCGTCGGCGATCGCGAAGGGGCGGTGCTGGTGGACGGCGAGGTGCGCACCGCGCCCGGCTTCAAGGAGGCCTACGCCCGCTTCGTGGAGGGCGGCTGGAACGGGCTGGTGTTTCCCGAAGAATGGGGCGGCCAGAACCTTCCCTGGCTGCTGAACACCGCGGTGGCGGAGATGTGGAACGCCGCCAACATGACCTTCGAGCTGTGCCCGCTGCTCACGCAGGCGGCGGTGGAAGCGCTCCTCCATCACGGCACCGAAGACCAGAAGCGGATCTACCTGCGGCGGCTGGTGTCCGGCGAATGGACCGGGGCGATGTGCCTGACCGAGCCGCAGGCCGGATCCGATGTCGGCGCATTGCGCACCCGCGCGGAGCGGGACGGCGAGATCTACCGGATCCGCGGGCAGAAGATCTTCATCACCTTCGGCGAGCACGACATGGCCGAGAACATCGTCCATCTGGTGCTCGCCCGCCTCCCCGGGGCGCCCGAAGGCACCAAGGGCATTTCCCTGTTCCTGGTGCCCAAGTTCCTGCCCGACGGGAACGGGCGTCCGGGACGCCGCAACGACATGCGCTGCATCAAGCTCGAGGAGAAGCTGGGCATCCACGCGAGCCCGACCTGCGTCATCGCCTACGGCGAGGAAGAGGGAGCCGTGGGCTGGCTCGTCGGCGAAGAGAACGCCGGGATGCGCTGCATGTTCACGATGATGAACAATGCCCGCATCTCGGTCGGGATCGAGGGTCTCGGAATCGCCGAGCGGGCTTTCCGGCGGGCGCTGGCCTATGCCCGCGAACGGATCCAAGGGCGGCGCGACGGGCGGCCGGTGCCGATTCTCGCCCATCCCGACGTGCGCCGGATGCTGCTGACCATGCGCGCCTACACGGCGGCCATGCGCGCCCTCTGCTATCTCGCCACCGCCGAGGTCGATCGTGCCGCCCGTGACGCCGACGGTGAACGGCGCCGCGCCGCCGCCGGCCGGGTGGCGCTGCTGACGCCGCTGGTCAAGGCCTGGTGCACGGATCGCGCCTGCGAGATCACCTCCCTGGCGGTGCAGGTGCACGGCGGCGCCGGTTTCATCGAGGAGACCGGTGTCGCCCAGCACTATCGGGACGTGCGCATCACGCCCATCTACGAAGGGACCAACGGCATCCAGGCCCTCGATCTCGCGGGGCGCAAGCTGACCATCGAGAACGGCCGACTGCCCTGGGATCTGTTCGCCGAGCTCCGGACGGAGCTCGGCGCATTGACGCGGGCGGGGCTCTCCGATCTCGCCGGGAGCCTCGCCCCGGCGCTTTCCACTCTCGAGCGGGCGACACGGGAGATGCAGGCACGGGGCGCCGAGCAGCGGGCGGCCGCGGCGACGCCCTACCTCCAGCTTTTCGGACAGGTACTGGGCGGTTTCCTGCTCGCCCGCGGGGCGCGGGCGGCCGGCCGCGACCCCGCCGGCGCCGCCTGGCCGGGCCTCGCCCGTTTCTACGCGACCCAACTCCTGCCTCCGGCGCTGGCGCTGGCGGATCCCGCCTACGGCGATCTCGCGGCCCTCGACGCGAGTCTGCTCCCGCCGGCCGGCTAGGACCGCGGCGCGCGACCGGGTCCCCTGCCCTTCCGCCTTAGCCCGATCCTCCCCATATGAAACGGTATCCCGCACGCAGCCGGTCGGGGGGAGAACCATGGACGGGAGAAGCAGCGAAGAGCGCGGCGAGGTGCTGGCGACCTACCGGATCCGCGAGGTGGTCGGCCTGTTCCACGATTTCGACAGGCTGGAACGCGCCGTCGAGGAACTGGAGGCGGTCGGCTTCGATCGCAGCCAGATCAACATGCTCGCGAGCAAGGAGGCGGCCGAGAAGCGGCTCGGCAGGCCGATCCTGGACATGCGCGAGCTGGAGGATGCCGGTGACATGCCCACCGATGCACCGATCCTCGACGACGACGAAGGACTCCTCGAGGCGGGGATCATCTCCACCCTGACGGCGATCGGCAGCATCGCCTCGATCGGCGTCGTCGTCGCTTCCGGCGGCGGCCTCGCGGCGGCGATCGCGGCGGCGGTGGCGGGTGGCGGCTTTTCGGGCGGCCTCGGCACCCTCCTCGGACGATGGCTCGACGCCCGACGGGCGCAGGAGATCGAGGCGCAGCTCAGGGCCGGCGGTCTGCTCCTGTTCGTCGCCGTGCGCGATCCGGATCAGGAGAGGAAGGCCAGGGAGATCCTCGCCGGGCTGGCGGCGGACGACGTGCACGTCCACGAGGTGACCAAGAACTGGACCGAGGCCGACATCCCCTTCGCCAAGAGTCAGCCGGATCCGTTCCTGGCTCCCTAGATCCCGGATTCCGAAGGCGCCTGGGCGAGCCGGCCGCCCTCGATCAGGGGGAGGATGCGCCGGGCATGTCCGGTACCGTCGTCGCTGTCGATCAGCACCGCGCAGAAGGTCGCCTCGCCGCGGGCCGGTTCCAGACGCGGGCCGGGAACCTGGCTGCGCCAGCGGCGGATGGCCCCCGCCTTCTCCATGCCGATGACGCTGTCGTAATCACCGGTCATGCCGACATCCGAAATGTAGGCGGTGCCGCCGGGCAGGACCCGCGCATCGGCCGTCGGCACATGGGTGTGGGTTCCCACCACCGCCGTCACCCGGCCGTCGAGGAAGTGGCCGATGGCCATCTTCTCGCTGGTCGCCTCGGCATGGACGTCGACCAGGATGGCGGTAGCGTTGCCGCCCAGCACATAGCGCTGGAGGGCCGTCTCGAGTGCGCGGAACGGGTCGTCGTAGAGCCCCATGAACAGACGCCCCATCACCTGCAGGACGACGAGATTGCGCCCCTGGGGATCGCGGATCTCGGCCAGCCCGCGGCCCGGCGTTCCGGGCATCATGTTGAGCGGGCGCAGGATGCGCGGCTCGCGTTCGATATGGGCGACGAGCTCGCGCTGATCCCAGACATGGTTGCCCATCGTCACCAGATGGACGCCGGCGGCGAAGAACTGCTCGGCGATGGCCTGGGTCAGGCCGAAGCCGCCGGCGGCGTTCTCGCCGTTGACGACGACGAAATCGGGTCGCCACCTCTCGCGGATCCCGGGCAGCCGTTCGAACAGGGCGGCCCGCCCGGCCCGGCCGACGATGTCACCGACGAAGAGGATGCGCACGCTCCGGCTCCGCTGTTGCTGGCTCTTCGCGGGCGGCGCCGGACGATCCGGGCCGAAGGACGAGGCGGGGCCACCCTGGCCGTCGGTTCGGAAGCACTCGTTCCTGGGACCTGCTGCGCAGGTGGGCGCCGTAGTGCCGTGGCCACGACCACGACAGGGACAGCTCCCTTAGGAACAACTCGGCCCAGGCGCACGGTTCGGAACCTGACGCACCGGGCAGCCACCGCCGGAGTCGCTATCTAGGCTTTCCGCAGGCCGCCTGCAAGCTGCTCGATCCGCTCGGCCGCCGCTTCGATGGCCCGACCGGCGGCCTCCTCGCTTTCCCGCGCCTGTTCGCCGACGGCGGTACGGAGGCGCTTGATCTCGGCATAGGCGTCGTCGAGCTCGTCGCTGATCAGCAGCGCCACCAGCACGAGGAGGCGGAGATCGCCCACTTGGCCGTGCTGCTCGGCCAGTTCGCGCATGCGGCCGTCGACATAGGTCGCGAGGCGCCGCAGCCGCGATTCCTCGCCTTCACCGCACTGGATGGTGTGGCGACGGCCGCCGATGACCACATCCACGGTCGGCATGGGTTATTCTTCGACCTCCTGCTCGATGGCCCGGGCCGCCCCCTCGAGCCCCTCGACCGCTCTCGCGAGCTGTTCCCGGAGGCGCTGCTTGTCGGCCGCGAGCCGCTCCACCTCCGCCTCCAGCGCCGCGCAGCGACGCCGCAGCTCCTCGAGCTCGCCGCCTTCGGCCGCGCCCTCGAGATAGGGGCGGAGCGCCTCCTCCAGCCGTTCCAGAGCAGCGTCCAGACGGGTTCTCGCGAGCTCTACCGGCGACATCCTCGTCCCGCGCCTTCGGCACCAACCCCAAGTGTCGAAACGATCTGGCATGACCATCCCCCGACGTCAATCACAACCGGCCGTCCACTCCTCCCTCGCTGCTATGCCGCGTTGATTTCCGGGCGCGTCTCCTGTCTTTATGCGGGCGCGCGATGGGCGTGCAGGACGGCTACGGATTCCGGGAGGAGCATCATGCCGGTACGGGTGGCGATCAACGGATTCGGACGCATCGGCCGCAACGTGCTGCGGGCGCTTTGCGAGAACGGTCGGGAGGATGTGCTGGTGGTGGCGGTGAACGACCTCGCCCCACCGGCCACCTCCGAACATCTCTTCAAGTACGACAGTGTCCACGGCCGGTTTCCCGGCGAGGTCCGGTTCGGCGACGACACCATGGACGTCGGCCGCGGCCCGATCCGCCTGCTGGCCGAACCCGAGATCGAGAAGCTGCCCTGGGGCGATCTCGGTGTCGAGGTGGTGATGGAATGCACCGGTCGCTTCACGAAACGCGAGGCGGCGGCCCGCCATCTCGCCGCCGGCGCCCGTCGGGTCCTCGTCTCGGCACCCGCCACCGGCGCGGATCTCACCGTCGTCTACGGGGTCAATCACGAGCTTCTGCGCCCCGAACATCTGGTGGTCTCCAACGCCTCCTGCACCACCAACTGTCTGGCGCCGATGGCCAAGGTGCTGAACGACGGGCTCGGAATCGAGCGCGGCCACATGACCACGATCCACGCCTACACCAACGATCAGCACCTGCTCGACGTGTTCCACAAGGATCTGCGCCGGGCCCGCGCGGCCGCCCTGTCGATGATCCCCACCTCCACCGGTGCCGCCCGGGCCGTCGGCCTCGTCCTGCCCGAGCTCGCCGGCAAGCTGGACGGGGTGGCGATCCGTGTGCCGGTGGCCAACGTCAGTCTGGTGGATCTCACCTTCGTCCCGGCCCGCGCCACCACCGTGGAGGAGGTGGCGGCGCTGCTGAAGGCGGCCGCCGAGGGGCCGATGGCCGGCATCCTCACGGTCACCGAGGAACCGCTGGTGTCGATCGACTTCAACCACGGGCCGGCCAGCTCGAACGTCGATCTGACCTCGATCAAGGTGCTCGAAGGCAATCTCGTGCGGGTCGCCTCCTGGTACGACAACGAATGGGGCTTCTCCAACCGCATGCTGGACACCGCGGCGGCCATGGGAGCCCTGTGACCCCGCCCCCCCGGCCGCCGGTGGTGATCGTCGCCGACATCGACGAAGCCCGCGAGGCGCTGCGGGCGGCCCGGCTCCTCGGGCTCGGGCTGCGCCTCGCGAGCCCGCGCGGCGCCGTCCGTCACGCCGGCGCCGGCTACTATCGCGCGCTCGGCGCAGAGATCGGCGCGGAACTCGTGATCGACTGCGACGATGCCGCCGGTTTCGCGATGGAAGCGTTGCGGCTGGGCGCGCGCGATCTGGTCTATCGGGGCGAGGCGGGCGTCCGCCGCCGCCTCGACGCCATCGCCCGCACCCTCGGCGGCCGGGTGCGGGCCCGCCTGCCGGGCCGAGCGGTACCGTGCCGCCAGGGCGAGCCGATCGCCGCGGCGCTGGCCCGCGCGGCCGGCGGCCGCGGCGGCCTTCCGCTCCGATCCCCGGAACGGTAAGAACGTTCCGATGCTTCCACCAACATCGAACCTGGGACTTCCCACCATGCAGGTCACCGAACGCGTCGAGGAGATCCTGAGCTGGTACGAGGGCGATCCGCCCGGCGTTAAAGCCAATCTCTACCGGTTGCTGATGCATGGCCGTCTCGCCGGCACCGGCAAGCTCGTCATCCTGCCGGTCGATCAGGGGTTCGAGCACGGGCCCGCGCGCAGCTTCGCGCCCAATCCGTCGGCCTACGATCCCCATTACCTCTACGAGCTGGCGATCGAGGCGGGGCTGTCCGGCTACGCGGCACCGCTGGGCCTGCTCCAGCAGGGCGCCGACAGCTTCGCCGGCCGGTTGCCGCTGATCCTCAAGCTCAACAGCGCCAACAGTCTCCACGCCGGCACCCCCGACCAGGCGATCACCGCATCGGTCAAGGACGCGCTGCACCTCGGCTGCGTGGGCGTCGGCTTCACGATCTATCCGGGCTCGGATGCCTGCTACGCGATGATGGAGGAGCTGCGGGAGATCATCCGCGAGGCCAAGAGCCACGGGCTGGTGGCGGTGGTCTGGTCCTATCCGCGCGGCGGCAAGGTGAGCAAGGAAGGCGAGACCGCCCTCGACATCGTCGCCTATGCGGCGCACATGGCGGCCCTGATGGGAGCCAACATCATCAAGGTGAAGCCGCCCAGGGACATGGTCGATCTCGATGCCGCGAAACCGGTCTACGAGAGTGCCGCCATCCCCCGTACCACCCTCGCCGACCGCATCCGGCACATCATGCAATGCGCCTTCGCCGGCAAGCGTCTGGTCGTCTTCAGCGGCGGCGAGGCCAAGGACACCGCGGGGCTGCTCGAAGAGATCCGGCAGATCCGGGACGGCGGCGGTTCGGGTTCGATCATCGGCCGCAACAGCTTCCGCCGCCCCAGGAAGGAAGCGCTCGAGCTGCTCGATTCGGTGATCCGCATCTACAAGAACGAAATGTGAGCGAAGCCGAGCCCTGGCTGGAGCCCGAGGAGCAGGGCTGCCGCCTGCTGCTCGCCGCTTCGACCGCGGATCTCGGCCCGGGACGGGAGGCGAGGCTCGCGGACATGCTCGCCCGGCCCGAGGTCGCCGGTCTGCTGCTCGAGGTCGCCGCACCCGGGGCGGCGGAGCTCGGCCGCTGGCGGGACCGCTGCCATGCGGCCGAGGCGGCGCTCATTCTGGTGGATGCGGTGGAGCCGGTGGCGATGGGCCTCGCCGACGGCGTCCATCTCCGGGACTGGAGGGCGGTGGCCGAGGTCCGCGGTCGCCTCGGCGGCGGAGCGCTGGTGGGTGCGGCCTGCGACTTGTCGCGACATGCGGCGATGGTTGCGGGGGAGAACGGAGCCGATTATGTGATGTTCGGCGCGCAGGAAACGCCACCGCGAGCGGATACCGAGCGGCTCGTCGAGCTCTGTGCCTGGTGGGCGGAACTGTTCGTTCTGCCCTGCGCCGCCGCGATCCCGCCCGATCCCGAGTTGGCGGGGCGCCTCGCCCGGGTGGGTGCCGGGTTCGTGATCGTGGCTCCGGCGCTCCGGGAAGCGCCCGCCGAAGCCCCGGAGATCATCGCAACACTCGCCGCCGCGCTCGCCGCGGCCGCGGGCCGAGGAAACGGAACGTCATGAAGATCAGTGCCAACGACCTCAAGCCGGGGATGGTCATCGAGCACAGGGGCAAGCTCTGGCAGGTGGTCCGGACCGAGCACGTCAAGCCCGGCAAGGGCCCGGCCTATCAGCAGGCGGAGCTCAAGGGCCTGCCCGACGGCACCAAGCTCAACGAGCGTTTCCGCGCCGCGGAGACGGTGGAACGGGTCCGGCTCGAGGAGGTGCCCTACCAGTTCCTCTACGACGACGGCGAGCACCTCCATTTCATGAACCAGGAGACCTTCGACCAGATCGCCCTGTCGCGTGAGATCCTTGGGGAGCAGGCGGTCTTTCTCCGGGAGGGGATGATCGTCTCGGTGCTGCAGCACGAAGGCCGGCCGATCCTGGTCGAGCTGCCGGAAACGGTGGTCTGCGAGGTGGTCGAGGCGGATCCGGTGGTCAAGGGCCAGACGGCCGCCGCCTCCTACAAGCCGGCGGTCCTCGATGTCGGCATTCGCATCATGGTGCCGCCGCACATCGAGCGCGGGACCCGGGTGGTGGTCAACACCCGCGACAGCTCCTACGTCGAACGCGCCCGGGACTGAAGGTCTCGCTCGCCGATGCCCCGCCATTCCGCCAACATGGAGATCATGCTGCGCGCCGCCTTCAGGGCGGCCCGCTCGCTGCTGCGCGATTTCGGCGAGGTCGAGCAGCTCCAGGTTTCGATCAAGGGCCCGGGGGATTTCGTCTCCGCCGCCGACCGCCGGGCCGAGCGGATCCTCTACGAGGAGCTGCGGCGGGCCCGGCCCGACTGGGGTTTCCTCCTCGAGGAGAGCGGCGCCAAGGCCGGCCGCAGCGAGGACTGGCGCTGGATCGTCGATCCCCTCGACGGCACCACCAACTTCCTGCACGGTCTTCCGCACTGGGCGATCTCGATCGGCCTCGAACACCGGGGCGAGATCGTCGCCGGCCTCGTCTACGATCCGGTCAAGAACGAGCTGTTCGCCGCCGAGCGGGGCAGCGGCGCCTTCCTCAACGATCGCCGGCTTCGGGTCTCCAGCCGTCGGGAGATGAACACGGCGCTGATCGGCTGCGGCCTTCCCGTGCAATGCTGGAAGGGGCGCGAAAAGGGCTTCACCCGGCAGATGGAAAAGGTGGCCGACGAGGCCGCCGGGCTGCGCCGGCTCGGCACCTGTTCCCTCGATCTCGCCTATGTCGCGGCGGGCCGTCAGGACGGCTTCTGGGAATACGGCGTCAAACCCTGGGACATCGCCGCCGGCGTGCTCCTGATCCGCGAGGCCGGCGGGATGGTCGGCCGCCTCGAGGGGGACGAGGATCTGTTCGCCGAAGGGACCATCGTCGCCGGCAATCCCCGGATCTACGAGAAACTGCGCTCCATTCTCGACCGGGCGACGGTGGTGGAATGAGGGACCGCGGAAGCGGTCAGACGCCGGGGCTGCCCGCGGGCGGGAAACGGTCGACGATCCGCCGCATGACGAGATCGCGGAGCCGCCGGTAGCCCTCCAGCCGCTGCGCCCGCGACCCCTCGATCAGCGAGGGATCCGGCATGTGCCAGAATTCGAGCTCGGTGGTGCCGTTGCGGGTCAGCTCGACGGCCCGGTGCTGGGCCTCCGGCGACAGGGAGACGACGAGATCGAAATAGTCGTCCTCGAGATCGTCGAAGGTCTTCGGCCGATGCCCGCCCGCCTCGATGCCGATCTCGTCGAGGACTTCGGCGACGAAGGGATCGACCGTCCCGGCCCGGACCCCGCAGCTGTCGATGTAGACCCGGTGGCCGTGCAGATACTTCATGATCGCCTCCGCCATCGGCGAGCGGATGCTGTTCATCGTACAGGCGAACAGGACGGCGCCCGGAAGGTCGCTCATGCCTCATCCGCGGAGATGCAGGACACAGACCAGGGTGAAGAGGCGTCGGGCGGTGTCGTTGTCCATCGCGACCCGTTCCCGGAGCACTTCGGTCAGGCTCTCCGCCCCCTCGTCGTGGAGACCGCGACGGGCCATGTCGATGGCCTCGATGCGGCTCGGCGTGGCGCCGCGGATGGCCTGGAAGTAGCTGTCACAGATCATGAAATAGTCGCGGATGATGCGTCGCAGCGGGCGGATCGGCAGGGCCACCTCGCAGCTCCGCTCCCCCTCCGCCTCGCTCACCCGCAGGATCAGGGTGGCGTCGCGCAGCGACAGGAACAGCCGGTAGGGTCCCTCGAAACCGTTCACCAGGCGGAAACTGTTGCGCTCCAGGAGATCGAAGATGGCGACGTTGCGCTCGTGCTCGATCTCCGGACTCCAGCGGACGATGCTCTTCTCGTCGAGCGCGATATCGACGATCCGATCGCGCTCCCGCCCGCTCACCGGCGGCGATCCAGTCGCATCTCGACGGCCCGGGCATGGGCTTCGAGCCCCTCCGCCCGGGCGAGGCGGACGGCGGCCCCGGCCAGGGCGGAAAAGGCGGCGGCATCGCAGGCGAGCACGGTGGTCCGTTTCATGAAATCCGGCACGCCCAGTCCGGAAGCGAAACGGGCCGTGCGTCCGGTGGGCAGGACATGGTTCGGCCCGCCGACGTAATCACCGATCACCTCGGGCGTCCAGGCGCCGAGGAAGACGGCTCCGGCGTTGGTGATCCGGGCCAGGAGCGGCTCGGGATCGGCGACCATCAGTTCCAGATGCTCGGGCGCCAGCGTATCGACCAGTGCGGGGACCTCCTCGAGATCGCGGACCCGGAGGATGGCGCCCTCCTCGCGCCAGCTCGCCCGCGCCGTCGCGGCGCGCCGGAGGCTCGCGAGCTGCACTTCGACCGCCTCGGCGACCCGCTCGGCGAGCGGCGGATCGTCGGTGATCAGGATGGCCTGGGCGCGGGGATCGTGCTCCGCCTGGGAGAGCAGGTCGGCCGCCAGCCAGTCGGCGTTCTGCTCTCCGTCGGCGACGATCACCACCTCCGAGGGGCCGGCGATCATGTCGATGCCGATGCGGCCGAAAAGCTGCCGCTTGGCCTCGGCGACATAGGCGTTGCCGGGGCCGACCACCTTGTCGACCGGCGCGATCGTCTCGGTGCCGAAAGCGAGGGCGGCGATCGCCTGGGCACCGCCGATCCGGTAGATCTCGTCGACGCCCGCGATCTCGGCCGCCGCCAGCACCAGGGGAGCCAGTCTTCCTTCGGGGCTGGGCACCACCATCACCAGGCGGCGACAGCCGGCCACCTTCGCCGGGATGGCGTTCATCAGCACCGAACTCGGGTAGGCTGCGGTGCCGCCGGGCACGTACAGGCCCACCGAATCGATCGGCCGCCAGCGCAGCCCCGTCCGCACCCCCAGCGGATCGACATGTTCGATGTCGGCGGGCCGCTGGCGCTCGTGGAACGCGCGGATCCGCCCGGCCGCGAAGCGCAGCGCCTCCAGCACTTCGGGATCGCACCGCTCACGGGCCGCGGCCAGCTCGGCGGCGCCGATGCGCAGCCGCTCGGGAGTCAGCCGCAGACGATCGAAGCGCTCGGTGCAGGCGATCAGAGCGGCGTCGCCGCCTTCCCGCACCTCGGCGATGATCGCCGCCACCGCATCGCGGACCTCGAGCCGTTCCTCCCGCCGCCGCTCGACGAGGGCGCGGAAACGCGGCGCGAAATCGGCGTCGCTGCTGTCGAGACGGAGGGGCACGGAAGGATCCTCACGCGGGCTCGGCGAAATGGTCGCAGGGATCGACCCGGCAGGGACAGCTTTCGCCGAAATCCTCGAGCCGGCAGGAGATGGTGTCGGTGCGGAGCTGGATCTCGCCGCCGCCGGCGAAGACCAGGTGGATGTGCAGCAGATGATCCCGCCCCGGTTCGGTGGCGATCGTCAAAAGCGCCATCTCCTTCCGCGGATCCTCCGGATCGAGACCGCGGTAGAGAACCTTCTCCACCTTCTCGAAGGTCAGCGCCGAAGGCACCTCGAGGAGTCCCTCGCAGCTACAGGGATCCTCCTGCAGTTCCCGCATGTAGCGGGCGAAGGCGGCCATGAACCGGCCGGTCCCGGGCTCGAACACCATCTCCCCGAGAGAGACCCGTGCGTCCTGCAGTACCGCCGAGATGATCGCCAGATCCTCCGGATCCTCGGCCCTGAGCTTGAGCTTCTTCATCATGGCACCCGCTCGATGCGCGCTCCCACCGCGGCCAGCTTCTGTTCGATCCGCTCGTAGCCGCGGTCGAGATGATATATCCGATTGATCTCGGTTTGTCCCTCCGCCGCCAGCGCCGCCAGCACCAGCGACACCGAGGCCCGCAGATCGGTGGCCATCACCGGCGCCCCCTTGAGAGCGGGGACCCCGCGGACCAGCGCCGTCCGCCCGTGGACGGTGATCCGCGCCCCCATGCGCATCAGTTCCGGGACGTGCATGAAGCGGTTCTCGAAGATGGTTTCGGTGATCATGGCGGCCCCTTCGGCGATGCACATGAGGGCCATGAACTGGGCCTGCAGATCGGTGGCGAACCCGGGAAACGGCAGGGTCCGCACATCGACCCCGGTGAGGCCGTCCCGGCTCCGGCCCGCTTCCAGCCCCTCCGCGGTCTCGGCGAGCGCCACCCCCGCTTCGGCCAGGGTCTCGGCGGCGGCGCCGAAAAGCTCGAGGCGGGCATGGCGGAGCTGCAGACGGCCGCCGGTGATCGCCGCCGCCATCACATAGGTGCCGGTCTCGATACGGTCCGGAAGAACGGCGTGACGGGCGCCGTGCAGCCGGGCCACCCCCTCGATCCGGACGGTGCTGGTCCCGGCCCCCTCGATGCGCGCTCCCATCGCCGCCAGACAGGCGGCGAGATCGACGATCTCGGGTTCCTGCGCCGCCTCCTCGATCACCGTCTCGCCGCGGGCGAGGCTGGCCGCCATCATCAGATTCTCGGTCGCGCCCACCGAGGGCTGGGGGAAGCGGATCCGCGCCCCGCGCAGCCCCCGGGGGGCCCGCGCCTCGACATAGCCGCCCTCGAGACGGATCTCCGCCCCCATCTTCGCGAGCCCTTCGAGATGGAGGTCGATGGGGCGCGGGCCGATGGCGCAGCCCCCGGGGAGCGATACCCGGGCGGTGCCGGCACGGGCGACGAGCGGCCCCAGGACCAGCACCGAGGCCCGCATCTTGCGGACGATGTCGTAGGGCGCGGTGGTGTCCAGCACCTCCGGGCAGTGGAGAACGAGGCTCCGCGGCCGGGCCGGCGGATGGCGGATCTCCACCCCGAGTTCCTGGAGCAGCCGGCGCATCGAGCCGATGTCGGCGAGATCGGGAACGTTGTCGAGGGCCAGCGGCTCTTCGGAGAGGAGGCTCGCGGCCATGATCGGCAGGGCGGCGTTCTTGGCGCCGCTGATCTCGACCAGGCCCGAAAGCGGAACGCCCCCTTCGATGAGAATGCGATCCATGGCTCAGAGTTTCGGCAGGGTGACGCCGGTCTGGCGCATGTATTTCCCCCGACGCTCGGCGTAGGAGATCTCGGGCGGCGACTCGCCCTTGAGGAACAGGAACTGGCAGATGCCTTCGTTGGCGTAGACCCGGGCCGGCAGCGGCGTCGTGTTGGAGATCTCGAGGGTGACGTGCCCTTCCCATTCGGGTTCGAGGGGGGTGACGTTGACGATGATGCCGCAGCGGGCGTAGGTGGATTTGCCGAGGCAGATCACGAGGATGTCGCGGGGAATGCGGAAATACTCGACGGTACGGGCCAGCGCGAAACTGTTGGGCGGAATGGTGCAGACTTCCCCGGTACGCTCGACGAAGCTCCGTTCGGAGAAATCCTTGGGATCGACGATCGCCCCGTCGACGTTGGTGAAGATGCGGAATTCGGGGGCGAGACGGGCGTCGTAGCCGTAGGAGGAGAGCCCGTAGGAGATGACCCCGGCTCGCGCCTGACGGTCGAGGAAGGGCTCGATCATGGCGTGGGATTCGGCCATCTCGCGGATCCAGTGATCGGGCATCACCGGCATGGGCACCTCGCTGCGGCTGACGTTCGGCGCCTTTTAGGCCAAGGCGGTCGTGCGCTCAACGTTCCCGATCCGCCTCTTCCCCGCGCCGGGCCCGCTGCTGCGCCTTGCGGCGTCCGAGGTTCTCCCGCAGGGCCCGGGCGAGACGCCGGCGCCGCTCCTCGCGGCTCCGTCTGCCGGCCTCCGAAAGACGGGGTTCCCGGCCCGTTGCCTTTTTCGCGGTCATCGCTAGATACCGGCTTGCCTTCCCGGTTCCGGTTATGGCAACAATCCGGCGCCGGGCAAGAGCGTGTCGTGCGCCGGTGAGGCTGCCGTAGCTCAGTCGGTAGAGCACGTCCTTGGTAAGGACGGGGTCGGAGGTTCGATTCCTCTCGGCAGCACCAGAAAAATCAACAGCTTAGAGACCAGCAGGACATATCGAGAAGAGGCCCGGGCTAACACCGGGCTAACACGCGGCATGAAGACGGGCGAACATCCCACCCTCGCACGCGCGTCTCGCACAGCTACAATGGGCAGGGATGCGACCCGCGCCGCGAAACTCGGACGGGGGTGGGGGCGAATGGGACCCGCTGCGGGAGCGAGGCGGCCGAGCGAGTAGCTGCCGACAGGCAGGAAAAGCGACGGGATGCCTGTGACTGACATACAACGGGTCCGGTGACCCGCGAGCTCGATACATTACCTGACCTGTACGGCAAAGACTTGGCCGAACAGCCCGGTCACCCGCCCCCCCGCTTGTCGTCACCCTGTCGTCACCAAGAATGCGAACGACCTGCCGCAAGGCTGCTGGGGCAGTTATCCGCCCTCTCGGTCGGAAGCGTGCTTCGGTGATCTTTCCTGTCGGTGAGCACTGGCGGCGGTTCAAGCGCATCTCCGCTCAGTGATCCGGCTGCGTCCTTCCCTGCGGTACGCCACGCGCTTTTCGCTAGCAGGCCGTTGCTGTTTCGAGCGCTTCAACCCAAGCGGCCGCAAACTGCGGGTCACGCTGCCGCCAAGCGTAAGCGGTGCTGCGCCTAATGCCGGCCGCTCGGGCGGCGCAGCCGACCGACAGGCCGCGGGCCAGCGCGTCAAGGAAGCGCCGCTTGCGCTGCCCGGGCAGCAGTTGCGGCGTCATTCCACCACCTCCAGCTCGGGGACACACCAGGCGCACCCTTCGCCGGCGCATCGCGGAGAAACGCCGAGTTCGGCCCGCGGGGTATGCAAAAGACCGTCCTCATCGTCCGCACCGTCCGTTTCGTTGTTTTTCAATGTGTTAGTGCGGACGGTATGCGGACGGTGCGGACGTTGTGGACGATGATTCCCCTACCTCAGGGGCGGCCCGCAATGAAATGGTCCGGCGACGGTCGTGGCCCTCGCGGACAAACTCGACTTCGATGGCCCCCTCGGCCAGGCGGCGCAGATCGCCGGCGATACGCCGCAGCCTGCCGCTGGCCGCACGCGGTGTTTGCGGCCAGGTCTTGCGCTCGCGCACATCCTCGGTGACGCGGGTGTTCAGCGGGGCCAGGAGTTCGCCGGCCGTACCATTCCAAGTGTCCCGCTCGCGCATCAGCCCGACGATCTCTCTGGCGAAGGCGTCGCTTTCGACCGCCTCGCTCGCATAGCTGTCCCGCAGCTCGAAAACCGCATCGACGAAACCGTGAAGCTCCGGCCGCAGGGTGGGCTCACAGGCGGCCACGAAACGCGCCGCGTCCGCCATGCGCGGCAGGCGGTCGAGGCGGACCGTCGCATGATTCCGCAGACCCTCGGCCAGGGCGTCGAAGACCGCACCCAGAAGGCGCGGCAGGGCCGCCTCGAAGGCAACGTCGAGCCCGGTTTGGTCCCGCCGTACGACATCCGGGATGGCCGCGAGTTCGACGCGAAGGGCGCGATCGCGCAGATCGCCGCGCGAGGCGATGGAGTCGATGCCGTTGAGGAGCAGCGGTCGGCACACATCCGCTGCGACCACATCGTCATCCGTGTAGAGCCTTCGCCGTTCGTCACCGCCCCCGGTAGCGACGGCGCACAGGGTGTCCGACAACCAGACCGGAAGCCCGCTCAGATTGTCATACGCCAAGACGTGACCATGTGCCGCCTGGACGAAGATTTGCGTTTCATGCCGCGGCGGCCGCTTGAGCTCGGGTTTGCGCGGATCGACGAGCCTGACCAGCCGGCGGCACAGCGTAGACTTTCCTGCGCCGGCCTCGCCCTCGACCAGCAGGGCAGCATACGGTCCGCGCCAGAAGGCTTGGATCAACCAACCGGCGACCAGCTTACGCGAGCGCCCATCGAGCCCCGCTGGCAGATGCTCGAACAGCTCGCCCAGATCGCCACCGCGGGCGGGCTCGGGCAACGTTCGCATGCCCTGCCGCCGCACGAAGTAGACAGGCGGAGTCTCAAGGATGCGCCACCCGGCAGGTGAAATCTCGACCGCACGCCAAGCGTCATCGCCCAGGTCCACGAAAATGCGGCCGTCGCAATGGGCGATCCGCTGATGGACCTCCGCGCGCTCGGCTTCGGTGTCGGCCGTGGCTTCGAGGCCGTCGAGGGCTGCGGCCAGCGCATCGCTGCCGGGCGGAGCACCCATCTCCGCCATCGCCCGGCGCAGGAGATGCCGGCGGAAGGCGCGGGAGCGCAGCGGCCAGACCCGTCGCGGCCCGCCATCCTTCACGACGGCGTAAATGTCGCCGGCGCCGTCGCGGATGAACTCGGCCGAGCGTTTGCCGATATCCATCAAGACCACGCGAGCGCTGCGGCGCCCCTGCTTGTCGTCGGAAGCGGCCTCGTCGGCGGCATCCGTGGCCTTCTGAACGGGATCGGACGCCGCGCTCATGCAGCCACCCGCTGCACGAGACGTACCGGCCAGCCCCGCCGGTGGGCCAACGCTTCGAGACCGAGCCGCACGAGCCGCGCGGGTAGGCCGACTTCCTCGAGGGTGAAACGCGCTGCCCACAGTGCCCGCCACGGATCACTACCGCGGAGCCGATCCACAGACCGCGGAGCCGATGCGCAAGGATCCGGCCGACGCGCTCGGCCTCTTCGGCCGTCGGCTCAAGTTCGCGGCCTTGGCGGAGGGCTTCCCAAGCCTCCGCAATGCGCTCGGACGAACAACGCCAGCCGGCGCGGCCGATGCAGCAGCCGATCGTCGATGGCACCAGACGGCCGTGACTGTCCGGCAGGAGCGGCACGGCCCCATAGGTACAGCTCGGACACGAGCCCCACCAACACATCGCCCCTTCGATGATCTCGACGCCCGGCGGCACCCCGAGGGCGGCGGCCCGCTCGGGGTTCAGCCGGCCCGGGATGCCCTCCAGCGCCGCCGTCATCGGGCCGACCCTTCATTAACGAAACGGCGAAGTTCTGAAAGGCGGTACAGGCGACGCGCGCCCACCCGGACCGATGCCGGCCCCTCGCCCAGGGCATGCCAGCGGTCCAACGTCGCGATGGATATCCGCAGCATCCGAGCGGCTTCCTTGCGGCTGAACAGGACATCTTCTTCGCGAAGGGGCGAAACGGCGTCATTGACGCCATAATTGCGAACGGCCATCGGTTGGATTCCGGCGTGAGATTACCGAGGATCGGCCTCGGCACCGCACGTCCGATCACGCCCGGCGACGGCGTGCTCAGTGAATATTCCCCACCTGAACGTGCTGTCAAGCACTATACCAGATCAAATGTGTTGGAATTTCTGATAAGTTACTAGATCGTGCCTGTATCGCCTTCAACGCATGCAGACATACTACGCGGATACTTCTACGCCCATGTGGAAGTGTTATCGCTTTCCGCCGAACTGCCGCCGCCCGATTTCACTCCGTACCCACGAGCGCCTCGGGATGGCGTTCGGCGATGCGCAGGAGCGCGAGCGCCGGCCCCCTGGGCTTGCGGCGGCCCTGCTCCCAGTCCTGGAGGGTCCGCACGCTGACGCCCAGAAGCGCTGCGAAGGCGGATTGCGAGAGACCGAGCCGGAGGCGGATCCCCCGCGCGTCGGAGGGCATCTCCACGCCGTAGCTCCTGCCCCGACCGGCCTTGATGTCCCGCACCGCTTCCAGAAGCTCGGCACCGATGTCCCGCTTGCCGGTCATTCCTCGATCTCCCTTCGGATGGCCCGCAGCAGATGGCGCGGGATGTCGCTTTCCTCGCTCTTGGCGTAGATGGTGAGCAACCAGATCTCGCCTTTCCGCGAACGCCAGTAATAGATGATCCGATAACCGCCCGACTTGCCCCGGCCGGAACCGCGCCAGCGGAGCTTGCGCAGGCCTCCCGAACCGGGGATCACCGCACCCGCTTCCGGCCGGAGCGCCAGCGCCCATTGCAGGGCCGCGAACTCGGTATCGTCGAGATAGTCCCGAACCCGCGCCGTGAAGCCGGGCGCCTCGATGAAGCGGATCATGCCGCAGAATATACGGCAGTGCCGGATGAAGGCAAGGTTGGTGGTCAGCCCCGCAGCGCCAGGATTTCGGCTGTTTCGCCGCGCACCAGGCCGAGCACCTGGCCGGCCCACATGGCCAGCGCCTCTCCCGATTCGAGTTGCTCGCTGTCGATCAGGATCGTCCGCGGATAGGCGAGGGCGTTTCCCGCCTCGTCGAAATTGCGGAACAGCGCGAGCCGGCCCTGCTCGAAACTGGTGCCGCCATCGGGGAGCTTCCGGTGAAATCCCGAAACGAAATCGTAGACGAGCTTGGAGCTGGCCGTGTTGTTGCACACGATGATGAACACCGGTGGCACCGGAATTTTCTGTTCTCGCCAGGACACAAAGGTTTTTTCGTAGTGGTCGTAGAGGGCGAACAACGCGGTCTGCAGCTCGTTGGGAAGGTTCAGCGGATCGAGTTCGCCACCCTTGGCCCGGCCCTTCTTCGGCATCTGCTTGCCGATATGTTCCCAGAGATTGCGGAGTTTCGGCATGTCGCCGCTCTGCGTATTGTCGGCGACCGGAACGCGCGGCAGTTTGACGATACCGCATTCGATCGCGTCCATCAGCGAAAAATCGCAAACCGTCCAAGGAAACAGCGTTCCCTCGGCATAGCCCGAGCCACGCAGGAAGAAGGGTGTCGCCGAAAGGTCGAAGACGGTATGGACGCCGAGCCTGCGCGCGACGGTTTCGAGCCCGGTGATCCACAGTCTGGCCGCCTCGTTGTTCTTCTTGGCCTCTTCCTTCTCTTCTCCTTTCAGGCCCTTGGCGTTCTCGGCTTCGGCTTTGGCACGGTAACAATGATGCGCCTCGTCGTTGACGACGACGATGTTCTTCAGACCCATCAGCTCGCCGAGCGTCCGCTGGAGCATCTGGCCCTCGGTTTCCAGCGTCGCCAGCTCGCCGTCCCGGCCTTCGAGCAATCTCCGTGAGCCCTTGGAGATCTGCGCGCGCTCGCGACGTCGGAACGCATGGTAGTTGGTGAGGACGATCCGCGCTTTCTGCATCTCCGGCAGCATGTCGCGCGGCACCAATTCCCGCTGCTCGTAGTAGTTTTCCGCATCGTTGGGCAGCAACACGCGCAGACGGTCACGAATGGTGATGCCGGGTGTGACGATGAGAAAGCCGCGCGAGAAGGCCTTGCTGGCCGGACGACGGACAGCGTTGATGGTCTGCCAGGCGATGAGCATCGCCATGACGGTGGTCTTACCGGCGCCGGTGGCCAGCTTCAGCGCGATCCGAAAAAGCGCCGGATTGGCGTTCTCGTTCGCCGCCTTCAGGTGCGCGATCAGCTTTTTCGCCCGTTTCGGGGCCACCTCCTGGAGCCAGATGGCGGTCTCGGCGGCTTCCACCTGGCAGAAGAACGGGCGATGGCCCTGGAACGGATGGTGCCGCCAATGCTCCAGCAGCCGGGCGGTCTCCGGCGTCACACTCCACTGGTCTTCGGGCAGGCCCCGCCACTTATCGACGTGTCGGCGAATTTCGTTGATGATCGGGGTCGGATCGTATTGCTGCTCGTCATGGGTGAGCCCGGCGACGCCGAGATCCAGCTCCGCCTGCCCTTTCTTCCTCCCTTTCTTCTTCTTGGGCTGCGGCACGGGCGTGATCAGCCGACAGGGACGACGCACCTCGAGAATGTTCCCGGTCGGCTGTCCGTCCTCGTCGAGCTCCCAATGCCGACTCGGATGTTCGTATGGCGAGTTCAGAATCGGATCGGCGAAGAAATCCGGTGCCATCCGAGGCAATCTCCGTCCCTATGGATATGAACCGGTTCAATATTGCACCACGACCGCCTAGCGGCAACCGATCCGGGAGCGGTCGAACCAACGATGCGAAGATGCCGACACCATGGAATTCTTGCGCCGCGAAGCGGCCGTGTCCCACCTCCCCTTTGACCGTGGCCGGGGGTTCGGCTACCCATCCCCGATGGGAAACGTCGCGAGGGGGCCGATGGGGGAGCGAGACGGCCATCTGCTGACGGTCGCCGGGCTCGAGGCCCTGCTGCAGGCGCTGACGGCGCAGGGCCGACGGCTGATCGGACCGACCATCCGCGACGGCGCCATCCTCTACGAGGAAATCGAAGGGATCGCCGATCTGCCGCGCGGCTGGACCGACGAGCAGGGTCCCGGCAGCTACCGGCTGCGGCGGCGCGAGGACGACGCCCTGTTCGGCCATGTGGTCGGGCCCCATTCCTGGAAACGCTTTCTCCATCCGCCCCGGCGCGAACTGTGGCGGGCGCGGGAAAGGGACGGGGAGGTCGAGCTGCGCCCCGCGGCGCTCCCCGAGGAGCGGCTCGCGCTCGTCGGCGTGCGGAGCTGTGAGCTGGCGGCCATCCGCATCCAGGACCGGGTGCTCCTCGAAGGCCCCTTCGCCGATCCCCACTATCGGGCGATGCGCGAGCGGATCTTCCTCCTCGCGGTCGATTGCGGCGAGCCCGCGGCGACCTGCTTCTGCACCTCCATGGGCGGCGGACCGCAGGCGCGCGAAGGGTTCGATCTGGCGCTGACGGAAATCCTCCTGGACGGGGAGCGATGTTTCTTCCTGCGCACGGGATCGGCGGCCGGGGCGGCGCTGGTGGCCGAGCTCGACCCGCCACCGGCGGATGCGCGGGCGAAATCCGCGGCCGCGGCGGTGGTGGAACGGGCCCGGGCCTCCATGGGACGGAAGATGCCGGAGGCGGACATCCGGGATCTCCTCCTCGCCAGTCTCGATCATCCGCGCTGGGAACGGATCGCCGAACGCTGCCTCGCCTGCACCAACTGCACCCTGGTCTGCCCCACCTGCTTCTGCAGCACGGTGGAGGACACGAACGATCTGCTTTCCGGGGAGACGGTCCGCAGCCAGCGATGGGATTCCTGCTTTTCCGCCGAATTCTCCTACATGAACGGCCGGGCCGTGCGGGCCGGCACCGCGTCGCGCTACCGTCAGTGGATGGTCCACAAGCTCGCCACATGGCACGACCAGTTCGGCAGCTCGGGCTGTGTCGGCTGCGGGCGCTGCATCACCTGGTGTCCGGTGGGGATCGACATCACCGAGGAAGTGGCGGCCTTCGCCGCCGGGGCGGCGGTTCCGGCCGAGGGAGACTGAGATGGAGATCCACGATCTCGAGGAGGTCCTGAGGGGGCACCCCTTCTTCGAGGGGCTGGAGCCGCAGCTCGCGCGCCTGGTGCGCGGCTGCGCCCGTCTGCAACGTTTCGATCCCGGCCAGCGCCTGTTCCGCGAGGGCGAGCCGGCCGAACATTTCTACGTCCTGCGGCGCGGTCGCGTGGCCCTCGAACTCTCGGTACCGGGCCACGAGACCCTCGTCTTCCAGACCGTGGATGCCGGCGAGATCGTGGGCATCGCCGCCCTGGTGCCGCCCTATCGCTCGCTCTACGACGCGCGGGCGGTGGCACGTACCGTGGTCATCGCCATCGAGGCCCGCTGCATCCGCGACAAATGCGAGACCGATCCCAGGCTCGGCTACGAGCTCATGAAACGTCTCGTGCCGGTGCTGTTCCAGCGCCTCCGTGCCACCCGTCTCCAGCTTCTCGATGTTTATGGCGCCCCCGGCGACTGACATCGCGCCCCGGGACCCGCTGCTGCCGCGCATCGTACGGCTGCGGGGCAAGCGGCGCGAGATCCGGGGCGTCTGGAGCCTGGAAGTGGTGGCCGAGGAGGGGGAGCCGCTCGACTTCGCCCCCGGCCAGTTCTCCATGCTCACCGCCTTCGGCGTGGGCGAAGTGCCGGTCAGCGTCAGCGGCCGCACGCGGGACGGCATCGGGCTCGTCTACACCATCCGCGCGGTGGGCGCGGTGACCGCCGCCCTCTGTGGCCTGCGCACGGGCGCCCCGCTCGGACTCCGTGGCCCCTTCGGCGCCGGCTGGCCGCTCGAGGAAGCCGCCGCGCGCGAAGTGACCGTCATCGCCGGAGGTCTCGGCCTCGCGCCCCTGCGTCCGGCCATCGAGGCGGTGCTCGCAGCGGGCGGACGGCTGGTGCTGCTCTACGGGGCGCGCGGTCCGAGCGAGATCCTCTATCCTGCCGATCTCGCCCGCTGGCAAAGCGCGCGAAGGGCACAGGTGGAGGTCACGGTCGATCATGCCGGACCCGAATGGCACGGCCATGTGGGGGTGGTGACCCGGCTGGTACCCCGCGCCCGCTTCGATCCCGATACCGCGCTGGCCCTGGTCTGCGGGCCGGAGATCATGATGCGGTTCGCGGTATCCTCGCTGCGGGAGGCGGGGCTTTCGGACGCGCGGATCTTCCTTTCCATGGAACGCAACATGAAATGCGCGGTGGGGTTCTGCGGCCACTGCCAGTTCGGCCCCCATTTCGTCTGTCGCGACGGGCCGGTGCTGGGCTACGATCGCCTCGCTCCGCTGCTGCGCATCGAGGAGCTGTGAGCATGGCCGAGGCCCAGACGGGAAGGAGAAGGGCGAAGAAGCCGCGGCTGGCGGTCTGGAAGTTCACCTCCTGCGACGGCTGCCAGCTCACCCTGCTCGATCTCGAGGACGAGCTGCTGGCCATCGCCGAGGCGCTGGAGATCGCCTACTTCCCGGAGGCGACCAGCCGCCCCCTCCGCGGCCGTTACGATCTGTCCCTGGTGGAGGGCTCGATCACCACCCCGGAGGAGCGCGAACGCATCCTCGAGGTCCGTCGCCGCTCGCGCCATCTGGTGGCGATCGGCGCCTGCGCCACCGCCGGCGGCATCCAGGCGCTCCGCAACTTCGCCGATGTCGCCGAATATGCGCGCATCGTCTATGCCCGCCCGGACTACATCCGCACCCTCGCCAGTTCGACCCCGATCTCGGACCATGTGCCGGTCGATTTCGAGCTGCGCGGCTGTCCCATCGCCAAGCACCAGCTCCTCGAGACCGTTGCCGCCTTCCTCCACGGGCGACGCCCCCACATTCCCACCCATTCGGTCTGCGCCGAATGCAAGCTCGCCGGCAATGCCTGCGTGCTGGTGGGTGCCGGAACGCCCTGCCTCGGCCCCGCCACCCGCGCCGGCTGCGGTGCCCTCTGTCCCTCCTTCGGCCGCGGCTGCTACGGCTGCTTCGGACCGATGGAGAACCCCAACCCGCCTTCCCTGAGCGACAGACTGGCGGCGCTGGGCATGGAGAAGGAGACCCTGCGTCGGTTCTGGCGCAGCTTCAACGCCGGGGCGCCCGATTTCCGCCGCGAGAGCGCGCGCCATGGCCCGTAAGACCATCAAGGTGGGCTATCTCTCCCGGGTCGAGGGCGAGGCGCGACTCGAGCTTTCCATCCGCGACGGGACGGTGCGCGCGGCCCGTCTCGCGATTTTCGAATCGCCGCGCTTCTTCGAAGCCCTCCTGCGGGGGCGGCATTTCGACGAGGCGGTGGACATCAACGCCCGGATCTGCGGCATCTGCCCGGTGGCCTACCAGATGAGCACGGTCCACGCGGTTGAGGATGCTTTCGGCATCCGGATCGCGGGGCCGCTGCGCGCCCTGCGACGGCTGATCTACTGCGGCGAGTGGATCGAGAGCCATGCGCTCCACATCTGCATGCTGCACGCCCCCGATTTTCTGGGCTACGAGAGCGCCATCGCCATGGCCCGGGACCATCCGCAGGCGGTGACCCGCGGTCTCGCCCTCAAGAAGGCCGGCAACGCGATCCTGGCGAAGCTCGGCGGCCGCGAGATCCACCCCGTCAACATCCGGGTGGGCGGCTTCTACCGGGTCCCCCGCAAACGCGAACTGGCGGAGCTCGTCGATCCCCTGGAGCGGGCCCGCGATCTCGCTCTCGAGACGGTGCGCTGGGTCGCCGGGTTCGATTTTCCACGGAGCGAGCGGCCCTACACCTTCGTCGCGCTCCGCCACGGTCGGGAATATCCCTTCAACGAAGGCCGCGTGGCTTCCAGCGACGGGCTCGACATTCCCGTTCGGGCCTATGACGCGCATTTCGAGGAATACCAGGTTCCCCACTCGACCGCGCTCCGGAGCCGCATCCGTGGCGCCGGGCACTATCTGACCGGCCCGCTGGCCCGCTACCATCTGAACGCCGATCTGCTGCGGCCGGTCGCCCGGGAGGCGGCCAAGGAGGCCGGGCTCGGGCCGAGCTGTCGCAATCCCTACACGAGCATCCTGGTGCGGGCGGTGGAGGTACTTCATGCCTGCGACGAGGCGCTCGCCATCCTCGCCGATTACGAGGAGCCGGAGCAGCCTGCCGTGGCCGTGGAACCGAAGGCGGGTGTGGGCCACGGCGCCACCGAGGCGCCGCGCGGCCTGCTCTACCACCGCTACGTGCTGGACGGGGAGGGCATCATCCGCGACGCCCGGATCGTGCCGCCCACCGCCCAGAACCAGGCGGTGATCGAGGAGGATCTCGTCGAGCATGTGCAGCGGTCCCTCGATCTTCCCGAGGAGGCGCTGCGGCACCGCTGCGAGCAGACGGTCCGCAATCACGATCCCTGCATTTCCTGCGCCACCCATTTCCTGAAGCTCGAGGTGGAGCGGGAGTGAGGAGGCGGCGGTGGGGCGAACCCTGGTGATCGGCATCGGCCGGGAGCAGCGGGGCGACGATGCCGCCGGTCGGTTGGTGCTGCGGGCGCTCGTGGATCGTCTGCCGCCCGGGGTCGAGCCGGTGGAGGAGGAAGGTGAGGCGATGGCCCTCATGGAGCGGATGGAGGGCTTCGATACGGTGCACATGATCGACGCCTGCCGCTCCGGTGCCGCGCCGGGCACGATCCTGCGGCTGGAAGTTTCCGCGGCGCCCCTGCCGGAACTCGGGTTCCAGGTCTCCACCCACGGCATGGGGCTCGTCGAGGCCGTCGAGCTCGCCCGGGCGCTGGGCCGGCTGCCCCGCCGTTGCATCCTCCACGCCATCGAGGGAGAATGTTTCGATTTCGGTGCCCCCGTCTCGCCGGCGGTGGCGGCGGCGGTCGGGGAACTCGCGCGGCGGCTCCTCGAAGAGCTCGGTGTCGCCGGGAAGGGAGAGGACGACGATGCACGAGGCCGGTCTGGTTCGTGACCTCCTGCGCCGGATCGAGGCGGTCGCCCGGGCCGAGCGGGCGCGGCGGGTGACCGCGATCACCGTCCGTCTCGGTGCCCTGTCGCACATGTCGCCCGAGCATTTCACCGAACATTTCCGCGAGGCGGCCCGTGGCACGCTCGCCGAGACGGCCCGGCTGGAGATCGAGGTCGGTGACGATCCCCGCGATCCCGACGCCCTGCACGTCCGGCTCGAGGATGTCGAACTCGATGTCTGATCCTCTTCTCGTCGAGGCCGATCCCGCCGAGATGTCCGGACGCCTCGCCGTACTGGTGGAGGGGCGGGTCCAGGGAGTCGGCTTCCGCCCCTTCGTCCATCGCCTGGCGACCGGGCTCGGCCTCGCCGGCCATGTCGCCAACACTCCGGAAGGGGTGCGGATCGAGATCGAGGGGCCGGCCGGACGGATCGACGCCTTCCTCGAAGGTCTGCGGCGCGACGCCCCGCCGGAGGCGGTGATCGAGAGGCTGGAGACGGCAACCCGCGCCCCCCGCGGTGATCGGGGATTCCGGATCGCGGCCAGCCTTCTCGAGGGATCCGGCACCGCCCTGCCCACGCCCGATCTCGCCACCTGCGAGGACTGCCGGCGCGAGCTTCTCGATCCCCGCGACCGCCGCCACCGCTATCCCTTCGTCAACTGCACCCGCTGCGGTCCCCGCTACAGCATCATCGAGGCGCTCCCCTACGATCGTGAACGTACGACCATGCGGCGCTTCACCATGTGTCGCGCCTGCCGGGCGGAATACGAGGATCCGGAAAGCCGGCGCTTCCACGCCGAACCGAACGCCTGTCCCGCCTGCGGACCGCGGTTGGCGCTGTGCGATCCCCGCGGACGGCTCCTGGCCCGCGAAGAGGCGGCCCTCCAGAAGGCTGTTCGCGCGCTCGGCGAGGGGCGGATCGTGGCGATCAAGGGAATCGGCGGCTTTCACCTCGCCGTCGATGCCCGCGACGGCGAGGCGGTGGCCCGGCTCCGCCTTCGCAAGAACCGCCCGGACAAGCCTTTCGCCGTGATGTTCGCCGACATGGCGGCGCTTCGGACCGCCTGCCGGCCCTCGCGGGAGGAGGAGCGGGAACTTCTGGATCCGGCCCGACCCATCGTTCTGCTGCGCCGTCGCCAAGGCGCGCCGATCGCCGCGGAAGTGGCACCGGGGAACCCCCTGCTGGGCACGTTCCTACCCTATTCGCCCCTTCATCATCTGCTGCTGCGGGACTGCGGCTTTCCCCTGGTGATGACCAGCGGCAACCGTTCCGACGAGCCCATCGTCACCGACGAGAAGCAGGCCGTCGACCGCCTCGGCGACATCGCCGATCTGCTGCTGGTGCACGACCGGCCGATCCTCCGGCCGGTCGAGGATTCCGTCGTTCGGGTCGTGGCGGGCGCGCCCGTGCTGCTGCGCCTGGGCCGCGGCTTCGCGCCGCTCGCCGTCCCCCTGGCCGGAGCGGAGCCGGGGATGCTGGCCCTGGGTGGCCATCTGAAGGCGGGTATCGCCGTCACCCTGCCGGAGCGAATCGTGCTGGGCGGCCATCTGGGCGATCTCGAAAGCGCGGAGGCGCGCGAGGTCTTCGGCCGCGAGACGAAGGCGCTGGCCCGCCTGTTCGGCATCTCGCCCCGCCTCGTCCTCCACGACCGCCATCCCGATTACGCCACCAGCCACATGGCCGGCGCGTTCGGGACTTCCGCTCTCGCCGTCCAGCATCATCTGGCCCACATCGCCGCCTGCATGGCCGAACACGGCATCGCCCCGCCGGTGCTGGGGGTCGCCTGGGACGGCACCGGCTTCGGCGGCGACGGCACGGTCTGGGGCGGCGAGTTCCTGCTGGTTGCGAGCACCGGTTGGCGGCGGGTGGCGCGACTTCGCCGATTTCCGCTCCCGGGCGGCGAGCGGGCGGTGCGCGAGCCGCGGCGGGCCGCCTTCGGCCTGCTGTTCACGGCCTTCGGCGAGAGTTTCGTCGAGGACACCGATCTGCCGCCGGTCGCCGCGTTCACGGAAGGTGAGAGGCGGGTGCTGCTGCGCATGCTGGAACGCGGCATCAACAGCCCCCGCACCTCCAGCGTCGGCCGCCTGTTCGATGCCGTGGCCTCGCTCTGCGGCCTCTGTCAGCGGGCGAGCCACGAAGGGCAGGCCGCATCCGCCCTGGAATGGGCGGCCGGGGATGCGGAGGCGGCAGCTCCCTACCCCTTCCCGCTCCGCCCGGCGGACGGCATGCTGGAGCTGGACTGGCAGCCGGCCCTCGAAGCCCTGCTGGCCGAGCTGCGGGCCGGTACGCCGGCCGGGCGCATCGCCGCCCGGCTGCACGCCGGCCTCGCCGCAGCGGTGGCCGCGGTGGCCGAGCGGTTCGGCATCGCGCAGGTGGTATCGAGCGGCGGCTGTTTTCGCAATGCCGTGCTGCTGCGCCTCACCGCCGCGAGACTGCGGGAGGCCGGGTTCCGGCCGGTCTTCCATCGTCGGGTGCCACCCGACGACGGCGGCCTCGCCCTCGGCCAGGCGGCGGCGGTGATCGGGGGCTGGAACAGGGAGAACGGGGGATGTGTCTCGCCGTACCGGGACGGGTGATCGCCATCGCCGGGGAGGATCCCCCGACCCGTACCGGCAGGGTCGATTTCGGCGGTGTGATCAAGGAGATCAGTCTCGCCTTCGTGCCCGAAGCGCGGCCCGGCGATCATGTGCTGGTCCATGTCGGCTTCGCCATCACCGTCATCGACGAAGAAGAAGCCCGGCGTGTCCGGGGCTGGCTCGAGGAAATCGAGGGAATGGAGGCCGGTGAGGCGGAATCCGACGATGCGCTTTCGTGACGAATACCGCGATCCCGCACGGGTGCGACGGCTGGCCCGGGCCATCGCCCGCACCGTCACCCGACCGCGTACGCTGATGGAAGTCTGCGGTGGCCAGACCCATGCCATCTTGCGTTTCGGGCTCGACCGGCTGCTGCCGGAAACCGTGACCCTCCTGCACGGGCCGGGCTGTCCCGTCTGTGTCACGCCGGTGGCCCATATCGACAAGGCGATCGCCCTCGCCGGGCTTCCGGAGGTGATCCTCTGTTCCTACGGCGACATGCTGCGGGTGCCGGGGAGTTCGGGTGATCTCGCCGGCGCCCGGGCGCGGGGTGGCGATGTGCGGGTGGTCTATTCGCCTCTCGACGCCCTCGGGATCGCGCGGCGCGAGCCGGAGCGCGAGGTGGTCTTCTTCGCCGTCGGCTTCGAGACCACGGCACCCGCCAACGCCATGGCGGTGTGGCAGGCGAAGCGCGAGGGCCTCGCCAATTTCTCCATGCTCGTGTCGCACGTGCTGGTGCCGCCGGCGCTGCACGCCATTCTCGGTTCTCCCGGCAATCGGGTGGAGGGCTTCCTGGCCGCCGGCCATGTCTGCACCATCATGGGCTATCGCGAGTACGAACCGATCGCCGCCCGCTACCGGGTACCCATCGTCGTCACCGGCTTCGAGCCGGTCGATATCCTGGAAGGGGTTCTGATGTGCCTGCGGCAGCTCGAGGAAGGCCGGGCCGAGGTGGAGAACCAGTATACGCGCTCGGTCCGCCCGGAGGGCAATCCGCAGGCGCGCCGACTCGTCGCCGAGGTGTTCCGGGTGGCCTCGCGCCACTGGCGCGGCATCGGCGAACTGCCGGAAAGCGGTCTGGTGCTGGCGCCCGCGTTCGCCGCCTTCGATGCCGAACGGCGCTTCGGTCCGGCCGCCGGCGGAGAGGAGATGGATGCGGGCTGCATCGCCGGGCTGGTGCTGCGGGGCGAAAGGAAACCGCCGGATTGCCCGGCCTTCGCCAGCCGCTGCACCCCCGAACGGCCGCTCGGCGTCACCATGGTCTCCTCCGAAGGCGCCTGCGCCGCCTATTATCGCTACCGCCACGCGGAGAGCCTGCGGCGATGAGCGGCGGCGAGTCCCCCTCCTGGAACTGCCCGCTGCCGGAGGCGGAGAGCGAGGTCGTCCGTCTCGCCGCGGGCGGCGGCGGACGCGCCATGCAGCGGCTGCTGGAGGAGGTGATCCGCCCCCTCCTCGATGATCCCGAGCTCGCCCGCGCCCATGACGGGGCGGTGCTCGACCCCGGCGGCGAGATCGCCTTCACCACCGATACCTTCGTCGTCCGCCCGCTGGTCTTCCCGGGCGGCGACATCGGCGCCCTCGCGGTCTGCGGCACCGCCAACGATCTCGCCATGTGCGGGGCCGAGCCGCTGGTCCTGAGCCTGGGCCTGGTGCTCGAGGAGGGACTTCCGGTGGCGGTGCTGCGACGGGTCCTGGCATCGGTGAAGACATCGGCGGAAGCGATCGGCCTGCGCATCGTCACCGGCGATCTCAAGGTGGTGGAGCGCGGCCGCGCCGACGGCCTCTACGTGAACACCACCGGCATCGGCCGCCTCCGCAGCCGCCATCGGATCGGACCCGCCGCCGTCCGCCCGGGAGATGTCGTGATCCTCAGTGGGGATGTCGGCCGCCACGGCATCGCCGTCCTCGCCGCCCGCGAGGGGCTGGGCTTCGAGACCATGGTGGCGACCGACTGCGCACCGGTGGTGGCGCCGGTACTGGCCCTGCTGGAGGCCGGGGTGGCGGTCCACTGCCTGCGCGATCCCACCCGCGGCGGGCTGGCGTCCGCCCTGGTCGAGATCGCCGAGGCCGCCTCCGTCCGGATCCTCGTCGAGGAGGCTGCGGTGCCGGTGCGCGAAGAGGTGCGCGCCGCCTGCGAGCTTTTGGGCTTCGATCCCCTGCATCTGCCCTGCGAGGGACGTTTTCTCGCCTTCCTGGCGGCGCCGGAGGCCGAGCGGGCGCTCGGAATCCTGCGGAACTTCGCGGTCAGCCGCGAGGCCGTGGTGATCGGCCGGGTGGAGGAAGGCGCATCCGGGCGAGTGCTGCTCGAAACCCCGTTCGGCCAGGAGCGGCCGCTCGACATGCCGAGCGGCGAGCAGCTCCCACGTATCTGCTGAGCGGCAGCGCCCCGATTCCCGGCCTCAGGAAGTGGGGCCGATCCGCCAGCCCTTCTCGAAGCGGCGGCCGGAACTGTCTTCGACCACCACCTCGATGCGCCCCTCGCCGGGCGGCAGGAAATCGAACACCAGGGTCGGATCCTCGGAGAGGGAAATGTCGCCATCCACGGAAAGCAGCGGCCGCCCGTCGAAGCGGATATCGATCTCGGTCACATAGTCGGGCGGGATCCAGTTGCGGGTGAGCTGGTCGATCTGCAGGCCGGTGTAGTTGGGATGCCCGATCTTGAGCTTGACCCGCTGCGGCCCGCCGGGCGCGAAGGTATCGAGCAGGGCGAACTTCATCTTGCCCAGCCGGGCCATCGCCACTTCCCTGTCCTTGAGGCCGGGCGCCGAGCAGCCGCCGGCGGCCTTGACGAAACGCTCGACCATCAGGAGACGGCCGTTCGCGGTTTCGGCGATCGCCCGCACCGGCGTGTAGGCATTGACCCGGATCCGGGTCTCCAGCCGGCCGATGCCGAATTCGGGAGCGAGGTGGAACACGGCGGCCACCGGCGCCGGATTGTTGTCGATCACGAGCCACAGGGTGCGGATCGGATCGTCGGCACTCCGTCCCGCCGGCAGGAGGCTCACGGCGATCGGCACCATGGCGGCATCCAGCGCCCGTCGGGGCGCTTCCATCGCCAGACGATCGCCGCCGTCGAGGATCGCGCGGTCTTCGAACAGCATCTCGCGGATGGTCGGCCAGTTGCCGTCCTCGGCGGCATGCGCCGCGCCGACGGTTCCGATCGCCAGGAACAGCCCGAGCCAGAGCCCTGCAGCCGATCCTCTCGTCCTGCCCATATCCGTCACTCCCATTCCAGCTCGGTATAGGCCGCCACCACATTGCGCCCGTGATCGGGTTCGATCAACCGCCAGTTTCCGGGATGGGGTGGCGGGACCGCCGTGACCGCCCGGGCGAGCGACAGGCCGCGGCGCAGCACCGCCCGCACCGCGTCGCGGAGTTCCTTGAGATAGGCGCGTTCCGCGGCCAGCGCCGCCGGCCAGGGCGCGGTCGCGGGACCGTGACCCGGCACCACCCGCCTCGCCGGCAGCGCCGCCAGCCGGTCGAGCACCGCGAGCCAGCCCGGGAGGCTGCCGTCGATCACCGGCAGCCGTTCCACGAACAGGAGATCACCGGCGAACAGCGTGCCCGTCGCCCGGTCGAAGACGGTGAGATCACCGTCGGTGTGGGCCGTCGGCCAGGCGCGGAGTTCCAGCACCCGGCCACCGAGGTCGAGCTCCCGCAGCTCCCCCTCCACCACCGTCTCGTCGATCCGGGGCAGGCTCGTACCCTCCACCGCCGGCCCGAGGAGATCCGCCATGCGGGCGAGATAGCTCGGCCCCCGCTCGGCGATCGCCCGCGGCAGGGCGGCGTGTCCCCAGACCGTGGCCCCCACCCCGGCGAAAGCGGCGGTTCCCAGCATGTGATCGGGATGGACGTGGGTGACGACGACCCAGCGGATCGGACGGTCGGTGATGCTCCGCACCGTCTCCAGCCAGTCCCGCCCCTGCGCGGCGCTTCCGCCGGTGTCGATGACCGCCACCGCCTCCTCGCCGACGACGAAACCGAGGTTGGCGATCCCGCCCCGGTTTCCGGGCGTGAAATCCGCCGTCTCGCCGACATGGACGAAGACGCCGGCCGCGACCTCCTCCACCGCCAACGGCGCGCCCCGGAGCCCGCCCTCGGGCACACCCCAGGAAATCAGCGAGGCCGCCACGAGGATACCGAGCCCTCTAGACACCCGGCTTGCCCTCGCCTTCCGGTACCGCCGGAACCGCGGGCGGCGCCGGGCTCGCCCGCGGCGGCGGCGCCGGCTCCGGCGGCGGCGCGGGCTCCGACGGCATCCGGCTCCGTATCGCCGCCTGCAGGCTGTCCTCCACGAGCCCGGTCAGGAAACCGTATTCGGTTCGCAGCACGCGAACGCCTTCGGAAAGGAGATCGTAGGTCTCGATCCGTGTTTCGAGCCGCGCCAGCCGGGCCTCCAGTTCCGCCCGACGGTCCGAAAGGCCGGCGAGGGCGTCCTCGATCGTCCGCCGTTCGCGTTCCAGCGCCGCCAGCCGGCGCTCCCGTTCGGCGAGGATCTCCTCGGTTCGCGCCCGCAGGCGTTCGAGGCCATCCCGGCGCCGCTGCACCTCCTCGCGCAGCTCGGCGCTCTCCTGCTCGAGGGCGATGGTCCGGCTTTCGAGTGCCGCCGCCCTGCGTCCGAGCTGCAACACATGCTCCACGAGCGGTCCCTTTTCCGCGATTTCCGCGTCGAGCCCGGCGAGCCTCCTTTCGAGAACTTCCCGGCGTTTTTCGAGCTCGGCGACGTCGGCCGCGAGGCGCGCCCGGTCGAGGCGGGCCACCAACCGTTCGAACTCGCTCCGGGCCGCTGCGATCCGGCCGTCGAGCTCCTCGAGCCGGCGCAGGCGGCGGCCGGTATCCCGTTCGAGCGCGGCGAGGCGGATTTCCGCTTCGCGCATCGCCGCCTTGCGGGCCGCCAGCGCCTCTTCGGCTTCGGCGAGCTCGCCACCCAGCGTCCGCGCCCGGCGCTGCAACTGACCGAGGGCGCGTTGCGTGTCGGCCAGCCGCCGCTCGATCTCGCCGAGCACCGTCAACCGCGCGGAGAGCTGCCGACGGGCGTCGCCGGTCTCGCCGTCGAGTTCCCGCAATACCGCCCGACGCAGGGCGAGATCCCTTTCCACCGCGACCAGATCCCGCTCCCGCTCGCCGAGCACCGTCAGCCGGCGATTCAGCCTCGCGGTGGTCGCCGCCAGCCGCTCCCGCACGGCCGCCAGCTCCTCCTCCAGGGCGGCGAGCCGTCCTTCGACCGCCGCGAGGTTCCGCTCCCGCTCGCCGAGCACGGCGAGACGCGCGTCGAGAGCCGCCGTCGCTCGTGCGAACGCGGCCCGGGCCGCCGTGAGCTCGGCACGGACCGTTTCCAGCCGGGCACCGGTGTCGGCCAGCATCCGGCTGCGCTTTTCGAGCCGGCGCGAGGTTTCGGCGAGCTGCCGCTCGACCTCCCCGAGCGCCGTGGCGCGCATCCGGTGTCTCTCTTCCAGGATCGCGAGATCCTTGGCCGCCCGATCGCGCGCCGCTTCGAGCCTTCCCAGGCGGCGCCGCGTCTCGGCGAGCCGCCGTTCGATGCGCCCGAGCACCGCGAGACGACGATCGAGCCGCTCCCGCGCCTCGCCGGCCCGGGCCTCGAAGGTTTCCCTGTCGAGGCGAAGCCGCGCCAGTTCCCGCTCGATGCGGGCCACTTCGCGCTCGCGTTCGCCGAGCACCGCGAGACGGCGGTTGAGCGCCCGCACCGCCCGGCGGTAGTCGGCCTCCACCTGCGCCAGGCGTTCACGAAGCTGCATGCTGCGGCGTTCGATGGCCACACTCTCGCGCTCGCGTTCGCCGAGCACCGCGAGGCGCCGGTTGAGCCGGGCCGTGGCCTCCGCGATCCGTTCCCCGAGGGCCGCGAGCTCCCGCCGCTTCGCTTCCAGTGTCGTTTCGGCGGCCGCGAGATCGCGTTCCCGGTCCCCCAGCAACGCCAGCCGTTCGCCGAGATCGGCCTTGGCGACGGCGATCTTCTCCTGCAATGTCGCGAATTCGCCGTTCGCGCGGCGCAGCTCCTCGAGCGCGGTTTCGAGGGTGGCGATCCGCTCCGCGAATCCCGTCCGCTCGGCCTCGGCAGTCGCCCGTAGATCGGCGAGCTCGCTCCGCGTCGTCTCGTAGCCGATCAACGCCAGCACGGCGACGACGGTCGCCACGCCCAGCAGCAGATAGGGGAACTTCGACGGATCCTTCAGGCTCCCGAGCATCGACGCCTCCCGTTATTGTCGTGGGCAGCCTCCGATCCTTGTAGCGGAACCGGACCGGCGGCGAAATCCCCTTCGCCCCGCGCTTCGCCCGACCATCGTCGAGATTGTGCCCGCCCCCCGGCCGCCCCGATCAAAGATCTTGCCAAGCGCCCCCGGACCGGGCTACATCCATTTCACTGTCGGCCATGTGGCGCGCCCCGTTCGGGAGGGCCCGGGAAAGCGTCGTCCATCTCCCGGGGAAGGAAAAAAGCCGTACCGGGCCGGTTTTCCGGAGCGGCGTGCGGAATGGGCGACCCTCTGCCATCGGGAGGCCTATCGGAAATGATGAAAGTCTCGATTCGCGCCGGCATCGCGGCATTCGCGCTGGCTGCCGTCGCCTTTTCCTCGTTCGCGCAGGCCAACGAGGAACTCGACGCGCTGCAGCAGAATCCCGCCTACTGGCCGATGCAAAGCGGCAACTACTACAACTGGCGTTACAGCAAACTGGCGCAGATCAATCGCGACAACGCCAAGAGGCTGCAGGTGGCCTGGACCTTCTCGACCGGTGTCCTGCGGGGCCACGAAGGCGGTCCGCTGGTGATCGGCGACGTGATGTACGTGCACACGCCGTTCCCCAACATCGTCTACGCCCTCGATCTCAACGATCCCGGTCGGATCATCTGGAAATACGAGCCCAAGCAGGATCCGAACGTCATCCCGGTGATGTGCTGCGATACGGTCAATCGCGGCGTGGCCTATGCCGACGGCATGATCTTCCTGAGCCAGGCGGACACCACCCTCGTGGCCCTCGACGCCAAGACCGGCGAGGTGATCTGGCAGGTCAAGAACGGCGATCCGACGAAGGGAGAGACCGCGACCGCGGCGCCGTTCGTGTACAAGGACAAGGTCTACGTCGGCATCTCCGGTGGTGAATTCGGTGTCCGCTGTCATCTGACGGCCTACGACATCGAGACCGGCGAGATGGTCTGGCGGGGCTATTCGATGGGGCCGGACGACGAGATCCTGGTCGATCCCGAAACGACCACGGAGCTCGGAAAACCGGTGGGCAAGGATTCGAGCCTCAAGACCTGGGAAGGCGATCAGTGGAAGATCGGCGGCGGCTGCACCTGGGGCTGGATCTCGGTCGATCCCGAGCTCGACCTCGTCTACTACGGTTCCGGCAACCCCGGCACCTGGAACCCGGTCCAGCGCCCCGGTGACAACAAGTGGTCGATGACCATCTGGGCCCGCGACGCCGACACCGGTATCGCCAAGTGGGTCTATCAGATGACTCCGCACGACGAGTGGGACTACGACGGCGTCAACGAGATGATCCTGTTCGATGCCGAAATCGACGGGAAGATGCGGAAGCTGCTGTTCCACTCCGATCGCAACGGCTTCAACTACACGCTGGATCGTGAAACCGGCGAACTGCTGCTGGCCGAGAAGACCTTCCCCTGGGTCAACTGGGCGACCGGCATCGACATGGAGACCGGACGGCCGATGGTCGATCCGCGGTACTCCACCTCTCAGAACGGCGAGGACGTGAACACCACCAACATCTGTCCCGCGGCGCTCGGCACCAAGGACCAGCAGCCGGCCGCCTACGATCCCAAGCGGGGACTGATGTACATCCCCTACAACACGGTGTGCATGGACTACGAGCCGTTCCGGGTGAGCTACACCGCGGGTCAGCCCTACGTCGGCGCCACCGTGTCCATGTATCCGGCGCCCGGCGGCGACACCCTCGGCGCGATCGGTGCCTGGGATCCGATCAAGGGTGAGTACCGCTGGCTCAATACCGAGCGTTTCTCGGTCTGGTCCGGTGTTCTCGCCACCGCCGGCGACATCGTCGCCTACGGCACGCTCGAGGGCTACCTGAAGGTGCTCGATGCCGATACCGGCCGGGAGCTCTACCGGTTCCGGACCCCCTCGGGGATCATCGGCAACGTGAACACCTACATGTTCGACGGCAAGCAGTACATCGCGGTGCTGTCGGGTATCGGCGGCTGGGCCGGGATCGGTCTCGCCGCGGGTCTGACCGAAGACACGGCCGGCCTCGGCGCGGTGGGGGCCTACAAGGCGCTCTCCAGCTACACCCAGCTCGGCGGTCAGCTCACGGTCTTCACCCTGGCCGACTGAGCCATCCCGACGGTTCTTCACACGGGACCCGGCACCTCCCCAGGTGCCGGGTTCTCTCTTGTCGAGATCGAGGAAACGACACCGGGTCCGGACGCGACACCCCGGTGGTCAGTCGAAGAAGGCGCGTCGTCTGTTTTTCGCCCGATCGAGACCGACGACCGCATCGAGACCGATCACCCCGCGGAAATCCGCGCTCGCGATGTCGGCTCCGTCGAGGATCATACCGGCGATGCGGCAGCCGCGGAAATCGGCGCCGCCCAGCAACGCGTGGGTGAAGTCGACACCTTCGAGAGCGGCGCCGCCCAGCTTCGCGTATTCGAAATCCGCCCGCGAGAAGTCGGCACCCGCGAGATCGGCGTTCTCGAGCACCGCGGAGCGGAAGGACGCGCGGATGAGCCCCATGCTCTGGTTCCTCATGTCGGCACCGCCGCGTACCGTGCGCAGGCGCGCCCCGAGGAAGCGCGCCCCGTCGAAATTACCGATCATCCGCGCGCTCTCGAGATCGGCGCCGTCGAAGATCGCACGAACGAATTGCCCCTGGAACAGATCGGCCCCGGCGAGATCCGCGTCGGTGAAATCCGCCTCCAAGGCCCAGACCAGGCCGAGATCGGCGCCCCGCAGATCGCAGCCTCGCAGCCGCGTACCGTTGAGGCGCGCCCACTGGAGCCGCGCGCCACCGAGATCCAGTCCCGACAGATCGAGGCCGTTGAGGCTCCTGTCACGCAGATCGACCGGACCACCACCGGCCTCGGCGATCATTCCCTCGACGGCCGCCCGGTCGAGCTCGGCGCTGGTCATGCGGGGCGAGGACATGTCGACCTGTCCCATCAACCCCTGGGCGAGAGCCGGCAGCGCGCGAGCACCCCCGAGGATCGATACCAGACCGAGCAGCCAGCGTCGCCGGTTCATGGCCCTTCACCTTTCCTGCCGCACCGTCGGAGCCGACCGCCATGGCGGCGGATGCGCTACTCCAGCCGGAACGCCGCCACCTTCGCCAGAGGAAGGCCCGCTTCCCGCCATCCGTCCGTACCGTCCGGATACCAGAGCACCCTCGAGTAGCCGAACTCGAGCCGCGCCCGGCGGGCCGCATTCCACGACATCCAGCAATCGCGCCGGCAGAAGAAGGCGAGTGGGCGTCCCGCCTCGCCCCGGGTCAGGCGACGCAGGGCCCGCTCGAAATAGCTCCGCGTTTCCGCGGGAAGCACACCCCCGCCCACGTTCGGCAGCCAGACGGCACCGGGAACCGTTTTCCTCTCCGGCGGCAGCCAGATGGCGGCAGGGTCGCGGCCGGCCGGCTCGCGGGGGGCCGGAAGCACATCGACCGCCACGACCGCCTTCTCGGCCAGCAGATCGTGCAGCCGCTCCGTGCCGATCGCCTCGACTTTCTCCGGCGGTCCGGGGATCGGCGCCCGATATTCGGCGATGCGATAGCCGTCCGGGGCGAACAGATCGCCCTTCCGTACCGGCGCCGCGAGCCAGGGCGGGGGATTGGCGAGCCTGCCCCGGCGGTCGAGCAGCGGCACCCGGTAGGCTTCCAGAATGCGTCGGATCTCGGGTCTGAGCTTGCGGATCAGCCGGTTGAGGGTGTCGCGCCATTCCGTCTCGCCGTAACGTACCCCCATGGAGATGCGATACTCCATCGGTGGTCCGGCACGCCCGTCCGGTCGCAGCGGCACCCATTCGAGCGGCACCTCGCTCCTCGCCGCCCAGTAGCCGGCGATCGGTCCCCAGAGAAGCGCCATGTCGATCCGACCGGCCGCCAGATCGGCGATGGCCTGCCGCCCCGGCTGCTCGATCCGGGTGTCCACGATCAGATCGTAGGAGCGGACGTTGGTGATCAGGCCGCGTCGCCCCAGAAGGGCGGCCGGCGGCGTGTTGGCGACGACGCCGATGCGGGCGACCGATAGCAGCGGCGAGTCGAGACTTCCGAAACGGGCCCGGTCCTCCGCCCGATAGACGAGAACGTACACCGACCGGTAGTAGGAGCGGGTGTTCTGCAGCAGCTCGAAGCCGGTGGTGACGCCCATCACCACGTCGCATCGGTAGGCGCGCAGGGTGTTGCGGATGAACCCCAGGGTCTGCGGGTGCCAGACGTATTCGACCGGCAGCCCGAGTTCGGCGGCGAACAGTTCCGCGATCTCGTTCTCGAAGCCCTCTCCCGCCCGGTTCGAGAAGGGGAGATTGTCCGGATCCGCGCAGACCCGGAAGCTGGTCCGGGAGCGCAGTTCCCCCTGACTCGGCTCCGATGCCGCCAGCGCCGTACCGCCGGGACCGAACAGGGCCGCCACCAGCAGACAGGCGGCGGCCAAGCGCCGACCCGTCTTCCCCGAAGTCACGACGGGCAGCGCTTCGGGCGCCCGCGGCCCAGTTTCCCGTCGGAGCGCGCCTTGAGATAGGAGTAGATATCGTCGAGATAGAGCATCACGTCCTCGACATGGCCGAAGGAAGGCATGACACTCTGCTGGCCGGCCTGCAGGTTCATGCGACCGTTGACCACCACCTCGTTGAAATCGTCGCGGCGCAGGGTCTTGAGGGACTCGACCAGGCTCGGCGCATAGGAGCTGCCGGCACCGTCCGGGCCGTGGCAGCGCAGGCAGAAACCATCGTAGCGGCGGTAGCCGTTGTAGGTGCCGAAATCGACCGTGTTCTCGGCACAAACCCGATACGGACGCTCGTACTCCTCGTCGTAGTCCTCGGCCTGCTGCTGCGCGAATCCGCCCGCGATCACGGATACGGCGAGAAGCACGACGACGACCACGCCCAGCAGGAGGTGCTGCCCTCTGGTCATTGCTCTCCCTTCCTCCCCGACGTTTCGTTGCTCGTCACCGATGGATCGGCCGCCACGCCCCCCGACCGGGGGCCCTGCGCCGCGCCCAAGTTAGGCTAGCGGAACCCGCACGACAAGCACGAGGAACGAAGGACGCAACGCGCTTTTCAGGTCTGCCGGTCGCGTTCGCATCGCCATCCCCCGCGCGGACGATACGCGGGATGCTCGGCGAACCAGCGCGCCATTTCCATCTGACCCTGGATCATGCATTGCACCGGCGACCGGTGCCAGGGTATCTGGATCCGCTCGCAACCGGCGTTCGGTTCCTGGGCGAGACAGGCCAGGAAGGTCAGGACCAGCCCCATTCGCCTTCTCCGCTGGTGATCCGCATCGTTCTTTCAGTCTAACCCGTCCGGTCCCGCGACGCCACGCACGCCATCGATGGTGAAGACCGGCCTCGATCCCGCCAGGTGAACAGGAGCAAACGGGCAGTCAGAAACATTTGCGGTCGGCTTCGACCTGCACGCGGCGGAGCCTGTCCACCATCTCCTGCGCCCAGGTGGAAGATCTGAACATGACGAACTGGTCCTTGCCGCTCTTCTCCTGGCGCATGCGGAGGACGGTCTCCGCCTCGACATACTGGTCGTAGGGGAGGCGCCCGGCGATGTAGTCGATGGAACAGGAGCAGCGGCGGAGGATTTCCGGCGTCTGGCCGTTGGCGGCCATGCAGCCGAGGACGTACTCGGCCAGCACTTCGGTCGGATAGTCCGCAGGTGCCGCCGCGGCCGGAAGCGGAAGGACGTGCCAGAGGAGTGCGGCGCCGAGGAACAGGGCACCGGCACGGCCGGCGGCGCGGGTTCCGGACCCGCGCCGATCTTCGGTGAAGGGATGGGTCATTCGACGGCCTCCAGGGTCAGGCTTTCCTCCAGCAGCGGCGGGCCGCCCGAGGGATCGGGAACCCGGGTGGCGATGCGGTAGATCCCACCCGGCAGCCCGGACGCGACGACGATTTCGTAGCTCTTGTCGCGGAACTGGGGAAAACGGTCGATCCGGGGATCGTCGCGGAACGGGTACAGCACGATCCTTTCGGCGGCGAGCTCACGCCCGCGCCAGGCGACCTCGAGGGTCTCGACCTCGGCGGGTCGCGTGAAGGACGCCCGGATCCGTTGCTGGAAATAGCCCGCGGCGCCCCCGGTGAGGTTCGCCATGCTGGTCACGTCGCGCTGCAGGAAGACGAACAGCATCGGATTCTGATCGAGAATCCGCATCGGCCCGAAGGCCCGACGGTTCGCCCCCTCGAACATGTCGAACCAGACGAGCTTGCCGCCGTCGTCCCCGATCTCGCGCAGCTCCATGCGGGCCTCGCTGACATAGGGCACCTCCATGCCGCGGCCGGCCAGCCGGAAACGATAGCGGAAGATCGTGGGCTCGGAGACGGCGGCCATGAAGCCGGGGGCGAAAACCAGCTCCGCGACCGTGGCCTCGGTCGCCAGCGCCACGGGCGGCGTCGGAGCCGACAGAAGCAGAGCCGCGACGAGAGCTCGGGAAAGGCGGTTCACCGCTTCAGCCTCCCCTGTCGGGGGACAGCGCGCGCTCGATCGCTCGGGCGAGGGCGAACAGGCGCCTCTCGAGGAGATCGGGCTGCTCACAGACGGCGGGCAGGGCCGCCCGTCGCTCCTCGAACAGCCTGAGATCCCATTTCGTCCTTTCGTCGAGGGCCGCGAGGGTCGCGCCCCCCGCCGCATCCGGCTGCTCGCGCAGGAGGGCTTCGCTCTCCTCGCGGATGCGCTCGGCCAGCGCCCGCTGACCGCGGGCGAAGCTGCGCACGCGCTCCACCGCCTTGCGCCGCTCGGCGTCCAGCGTCTCGAACAGGCCGGCGAAGAGGAGCGTCAGACGCCGTTCCCGCTCCGCGGGAGGGAGACCTGCGGCGAAGGCCTCGATCTCCCGTTCGGCCTCCCCGAGATCCGTCGCCGAGGAGGCGAGACGGGGCACCAGCGGTGCCACCGCCGGATCGCTCGCCCAATGCTCTCCGAGAGTGGCCGGATCGGGTCCGTTCCACACCTGGGCGGGAGACAGTTCGGGTATGTAGCGCTGGATGCAGGGCCAGTCGGGATCGGAGCCCGGGACCTGGGCGAACCCGATCGACGGGCCCGTGAAGGCGAGGACGACGGCGATCGCCATCCGGGATCGAACGGCCGGAATCCGGGCGAGCCCGCGAGGCATCGTGTTTTCCTCCCCTGTCGTCGGCGGTGCGCCGCTTCATCCTCGGGTGCGATCTCCCAGATAGACCCGGGAGGGCCGGTTGTGAAGGGCGACCGCGGCGTCTCTGGTCGTCGCCCCGTGCCGGCGCTATCGTTTCCCGTGTGCTCCGACGGCCGCGGCTGGAAGGGATGCGGGCGATGGCCAACATTCTTCTTTTCCTGCTCGGCAGCCTGCTCCTGTGGCTGGCGGTGCCGCGGGTCCTGTCCAACTACGAGCTGGCGATCGGCAATTCGGCCTACGAGCTGGTCGCCGCCGGCGCGCCGATGGCCCGGGCCAGTCTCGAACGGGCCCGGGAATCGCGGATCGCGGCTCTCGCCGTGCTGGAGAGCGGTCGGACGAACAAGCAGCTCGGGCAGGTGCTGCTGCGGGATGCTCTCGAGCGGCCGTGGAGCGATCCCGAACGGCCCGTTCTGCTCGAGCAGGCGGTGGCGCGCCTGCGCCGCGGGCTGGCCCGGGATCCGGCCGATCTGTTCGCCTGGTACCATCTGGCCCTCGCCGAATGGTGGCGCGGGCGGGCAGCGGAGGCGGCGACGGCGCTCGCCATGTCCTACCGCACCGGTCCCTACCATCCGCCTCTCGCTTCCGATCGGGCACGGCTCGCGGTGGCCCTCTGGCCCCGTCTCGCACCACCGGCCCGACGGCGGGCGACGGGCGAGATCTGCCGCCTGGCACCGGGCGACCGCGAGACCCTGCGACGCTTCGCCGAAAGCGAAGGGCGGCTGGATGTGCTCGAAGAAATCGAGAAGTTCTCGCTATGTGAATCAACCCTCGCGGCAAATTGAACGATCCTCGGCGTCCGCGGTGCGCGCGCCCTTGCCGGCGCGCCCCTCCGGTGCGATAATTGTGACAATTGATGATTCGGAGGCCAGGATGATGTTGCGATCGATTTTCATCCTCCTTTTCGGTTTGTCGGGGGCGATATACGCGAGCGGACCGGCGGCGGCGCTCACTCCCGAGCAGGAAGCGATGCTGGTGGCGGCGGTGGAAACCGGAACCGCGAAGCGGGCGGTGGGTGAGCTGCTGGCGACCACCCAGCCGGATGCCGGCCAGTTGCCGCGCCAGGTCTGCGATTCCATCGAGGTCATGGGGGCGGCCGCGCGAGACCCGCAGGAACGATCCGCGGTCACGCTGGCGGCCAGCGAGGCGGCGGTCTCCTACATGGAACAGGCGGGTTTTCCGGAAGCGGCGCGGACGCCGGTGATGATCACCATCCAGGAACAATGCGTGCTGCGGGCCGCGGCCGAGGATCCGGATTTCGGCGACGCCCTGCTGCGGGCCGCGGGTGACCGCGTCACCACCGGAGCCGCACCGGAAGCGGCCGATACCGCGGTGGCCCTGTTCGCCGCCCTCAACGCGCCGGCTCCCGCCGGACTGGAGGAGGGCTGGGCGCAGCTCCAGGCGATGGCCCAGGCGACGGGCTTCGTGACCGTGGCCCAGAACCTGCTCGTGGCCGTCGAGCCGGCGGCGGGACCGGCGGCCCCGGCCGGGGGTGGTCTGGCGCCGCCGCCCGCCGCACCCGGTCCGGTCGGCGGCGGCGGTGGAGGCGGTCGCGGCGTCGCCAGCCCGAGCTGACAAACCGCCCGGGCCGCCCGCTTCCGCCCTCGGGGGCCGGAGGTGGTTCGCCGGGCCCCGCATGCGCGTCACGGGTGGCAGGTGACGGCCATGCTTCTCATCTTGCCGATCCCGGGGTCGGCAGCGTCCATCTCGCCGATCGGATGGCAGCGACCAGGCGGGCCGGGCCGAATGGAGGTCGGGCCGGGTGAGACACCCCTTGACCGAACCGGCGCTCGATCGCCCGCGGCACGAAATCCGAAACGGGTTCTTTCGCCTTGACACGCTGCCGTTCCGTCGGAGACTGCCGGAATTCCTCGAACAAGCGGAATGCACAGCCCGGTTCGGCGGAAGGAGGCATGCGAGTTTATCTGTGCATGGCCGGGGAAAACCAGATCACCAACTGGATTCCCCTGCTCCATCTCGGAGCCGGGAACTTCGACGAGATCTGGCTGCTGATCGGTCTCCGCGACCGCTCGGGCGCCCCCGACGACCGGGAAAAGGCGGAGCGTCCGGCGGAAGCATTCGAAAGGATGCTTTCCGACCGTTTCGGCACCGAAGACGGGCCGCGTGTCGCGCGTCTCGTCACACATGCGGACAGTGCCGGCGAGACTTTCGACCGCGTCCACGAGAAATGCGCGGCCGGGGATCTGCGCGTCATCGCCAATTTCACGCAGGGGACGCGGGCGATGATCTTCGGCGCTCTGGCTGCCCTGCAGCAGGCCGAACGAGACGGCGATCTGCAGGCTCGATGCTTTCTCTACATGGACCATCCGGCACGCCTCTCGTGGATTCATCCCGCTGTCGAGGAACCGGGCGAGCTCCTGCGCCCCGAAGTGCGCGTGGCGCTCGAGGATTTCCTGGGACTGCGCGGGATTTCGGAAGCGTATGCGGAACGGCGGGCGGCTGGCGAGAGTCGCGCCCTCGCGCGAACCGAGGCCACGGAGAGGCTTTTCCAACTTCTGACGGGGGACGGCCCCGAGGATCCGCTTGCCAACGCGCGCATCCGCACCCTCCACGGCACGGTCCAGCGCTGGCGGGACCAGGAGAACCAACTCGGCGAGGAGGAACTCTTCCTCGCCCGGAACGAACTGAGCAACGAACGGGTCGACCTCCTCGAAACCGTCCTGCGGGAAGAGGCGGGAGCCTCGCTGCTGCGACGCGACGAAAGCGGGAAAGGCTACTGGTTCCGCGGGAAGGAGGCCGTCCGCTATTTCGGCGGCGGCTGGTTCGAGGAATATCTCTTCGCGCGCGCCCGGGAAAGGCTGGCGGATCGGGCCGAGGTGCGGCTCGGCGTCCATCTGCGGGAGCGGGCGCAGGGCGGTGCCGACGGCGAGCTCGACCTCGTCATCTGGCGCAGCCCGCAGGCGCATCTCGTCGAATGCAAGGCCGGCATCATCGGGCGCGGCGGCGTGTGGCGGGAACATCCGCGGGTTCTCGCGAACTGGCGGCACGTCGTCCTCGGCCCCCGGGGCCGGGTGGCGCTGGTCTGCGCCCAGCTCCCGGACAGGGATCTCGATCGCTACAACCTCGAGCGCGAGGCGGCGTTGTCGCATGTGCCGATCTTCTTCGGCTGGGAGGGCGTCAACGGGTTCCTGCACTGGCTCGACGAACTCTGAAAGGCAAGCTTGCCGAAAGGCACCGTGCTGCGTTCGACGGTAGGAAGGGAGGCGAACACAGGGGAAGCCTCGGACCAGCCGGGACCGCGAGGGCTTTCTCGATCTGCCGCGGGTGATGGAAGCCCTGCGGGCCCGCGAGCCCGGCTGGGGCGGATCGCCGGTCGTCGGGGCATCGCGGAGCCGGCACGGGCACGGAGGAAACGGCCATGAACAGCCGGCGCCCCCCGCGCCGACGCCTGCACGAGGCCCCGCCCCGCTCCCGCGGACGGCGGCACGGGCCGAATGTCCTCGTCCTGTCCCTGGGGATGACGCCCCAGGTGGTCACCGAAACCCTGTGGGTGCTGCTGCGACGCGAGCCGCCCTTCCTTCCCGAGGAGATCCATCTCCTCACCACCGGCCTGGGTGCGGAAATCATCGCCCGCGAGCTGCTGGGCGGCGACGGCGGGCCGAACCGGCTCCAAGAGCTCGCAAGGGAGTTCGGGGTCACGCTGCCCGAACCCGAGATCCATGCCATCGAGGAAGAGGATATCCGGAGCGGGGCATCGAGTTCGGCCTTCGGCGATCTGGTGGTCGAAGTCGTGCGCGACATCACCACCCGCCATCCGAACGCCCGCATCCATGCCTCCCTCGCCGGCGGGCGCAAGACCATGAGCTTCTACATGGGCTACACCCTCTCCCTTTTCGGCGGTCTCGAGGACGAGCTCAGCCATGTTCTCGTCTCTCCGCCCGCCTTCGAGAACTCCCGCGAGTTCTGGTGGAAATACCGGGAGCCGCGTACCATCCGCGGCTTCGACCCGGTCGAAAGATGCGAGGTCCGGCTCAATACGGCGGATGCCAACATCGACCTCGCCCCGATTCCCTTCCTGCCCCTGCGTCATGTGGGCGGCCCGAACCTGCTGACCCGTTCCGACATCGGTTTCGAGGACGCGGTGGCGTTGAAACGGATGGCGATCGCCGGACCGATCCTCACCTTCGACGACGAAACCCGCGGTATCGATATCGGCGGACGTCTCACCGTCACGCTCCCGCCACTGAACTACAGCCTCTACCGCCTGCTCGCCGAAGTGCGGCGCGAGGATCGTCCCGGCGTCGGTCCCGGCGGCCGCGCACCCGGCCAATCCGGATGGCTGGATTGGCAGGCTTTCTGCGAACCTTCGGGACCGGAGGAACGGTTCGAGATCATGGAACGTTTCCTCGAGATCTGCGACCGCGCCCGTGGGCGGGTGAACAGCTATCTGGGCTATCAGAAAATCCTCGAAACACTCCGACGTTCCCTCCACGAGGAGAAACCGCGGGCGATCGACCGGAGAGCCAGGATCGAGCAGGAGGAGATCCGACCGCGCCTGCGTCCGGCGCTGACCAAGCTCCGGAGCGCCCTCGAAACGAAGATCGGCGACCCGCACCTCCTCGCCTTCCTGCAGGTTCGCGAACGCAAGGACGGCCAAGCCGTCATCGCCTTCGGTCTCGGCGGCATGGATCCGGGTCACATCCGGTTCCGGGACGATCCGCCGTAGCGGTCGTGTGGGGCGAGGCGTGCAAGGACCGGGCCGCGCGAGACCGATCCGTAAGGTGTTCGGGAACGGGCAATGTCACATGGTGACCACGATCCGCTCTTCCTTCCGCAGCGCCGTGTGAATAGGGATCGATGTTCCTCGAAAGCTTCCTGGACCGCGAGAGGCGGTTCTCTCCGGCAGGCGTGAAATGTGACCTCCGCCGTCATTCGATTTCCCGAAAACTCGCCAGCCTCCACACGGCGTGTGGCCCCACGGGTGCTCCGTCGCCGTCACCCTGGAATCCAAGACGCGGAGACCGCGTTCTTCGTGAGAAACAGTTTGACAGAGCGAGCATGAAGTGCCATGCGGGCAGTCGGTGCCCCCACGTCCTCTTCGGGGAACCCTTGCGGCGTCGCGTGGGAGTCGGCGGAAAGAAGTCCCTCGTTCTTCATGGCGTCCTCCGTCTCTTCTCGGCGCCGGCCCGAAGTCGAAAAGCCGGGCCCGCCGCGCATGATCGATCGCGCGGCGGGCGCGGCATTTTCCGCCCGTCGGGCCGGGGCCGTCCGCCCATGGAGGAGAGAAAACCCGAAACGCCGGTGGCGGGACCGGAACGTCGGTCCCCGAACCTCGGAAACCGCCGATCGAAGCGTCGATCTGGTGGGCGCACCAGGACTCGAACCTGGGACCCGCTGATTAAGAGTAAGAAATCGCCCCTTCTCATAGCACAACATCCGTGCACTATATCTCCTATTTCACAACGGTTTACACGCCACCACGGAACATGTATGTTCGTGTCAACGCAGGCCTCATCGGTGCCAAAACGGTGCCAAAACTGACCGACGCTCTGATCAGGAACGCTGCACCTCCAGCCGCTGGCACACGGACCATCTGG
>JALSIM010000040.1 GCA_026990035.1 Alphaproteobacteria bacterium
CCGCCCGAGCGGGCCACGGCCCGCGGGCCGTCCCCGCCCCGGCAGGGCGCGGGGGATCGGCGAGCGTGAACGGCCGGAGGGCGCATCTCCGCCGGATCCGGCTTCGGCGGCCGCCGTCGGACGGCTCGGCGGTGGCGCCGCAAGGATCCCGCCCGGCGCGACGCGCGCCGCCCCGTCGCCGTCCGGACACCGGTCGCCTTCCGCCCGAGCCATCCGGGGCGCGGGCGGCGAGAGGGCGCAGCCCCGGGGCCGCCGGCGGAGGGCGGGGAGAGCTTCCCGGACCGCGCTCCGGCCCGGGATGTCCGGGCCGGAGCGGGGGCGGGGTTCCGGTGCTCCGGAACCTGCGGCGATCGGCGGCAAGATGGGCGCGCCCTCCGGCGGCGGGGGGCCGCGTCCCTCCACGCCGTTCGGAGTGTCCGCCCGCGGTGCCCCGGCGCGGATGCCGGAACCGGGTGACGGGGCGGCCGGGGGTCTTTAAGATCGCGCCGCCAACCAGCGGGGGAGGGCGATGGCCGGGAGCGAGAGGTCGGAGCGGGGCGGACGACGCGAAGCGGTGGCCGTGTTCGACGATGTCGGCGCCTTCGAGCGGGCGGTGGAGGATCTGCTGGCGGCGGGTTTTCCGCGCGATTCCCTGAGCATGCTCGCCGGTGCCGAGACGGTGGAGAAAAAGCTCGGCCACGAGTTCCGACGGGTCGAGGAGCTCGAGGACGATCCCGGCGCGCCGCGCACCGCCTTCGTGTCGCTGCGCGAGCTCACGGAGCGCGAGACCGCGGTGTGGAACTCGGTGACCGTCCTGCCGAGCCTCATCGCCGCCGGTACCGTGGTCGCCACCGCCGGGCCGCTGGCGGCGCTGATCATCGGCACCGCGGTGACCGGGGCGGCGCTGGCCACCGTCCTCACCCACTGGATGGACGACCGCCAGGCGCGCTGGCTGGAGGAACAGCTCGAGCGGGGCGGAATCCTCCTCTGGGTGACCTTGGCGACGCCGGAGCAGGAGGCGGCCGCCCTCGAGATCCTCCGCCGCCACGCCGCCCACGACGTCCATGTTCACGAACTGCCGGCGGACGAGGAACCCCCGCGGTCGGGATCGGGGAGCGCGAACTCGGCCACCAGCGGCGCGTGATGGGATTCGCTCGCGTCGGTGACCGCGAGGGCCGCCTCCACTTCGTCACCGAGGGTCTCGCTGTGGACCTCGAGATGGCGGAAGAGGGCGAGCAGGGGACGCGACACCAGAATGTGATCCAGCATCACCCGGCGGCCGTGGTGGATCACCGAGAAGCGCCGATCGCCGGGTAGCGCCCGTTCCAGCGGCACCAGCGCCCGCGGCGCCAGGCTGCCGTTGCCGGTGTCCCCGGGCTCGGCCAGCAGCAGCCGCACGGGCACCTCGAAGGTCTCGGCGTTGAGATCGCCGACGACCGCGATCAGCGCCTCCGGCTCGGCGTCGAACAGACGGTCCACCAGCAGCCGCGCCTCGAGGGCCTGGGCGCTCCGCTTGACCGCGGCGAGAAAGAAACCCTCGGCCCAGCCGGCGCAGCTCCGCCACACCGAGGGGCCCGCCTTCTGCCCCGGAACAGGGGCCGCGAGGGGAGCCCGCAGATGCAGGTTCAGAACATGCAGCGGGCGGCCGGCGAGATCCAGGACGAGGTGGAGGAACGGGCGGTCGAAGGTGATCGGCGTCGCCGCCGCCGGCGGCGGATCGGCGGTGCCGGCGCGGTAGAGGGGCGGGGAGACGAGTTCGTGCCGGATCTGCCGATGCCCGAGGATCGGCAGGCGGGACAGGACCACCAGATTGTGGAGGTCGGCCGGCGCCGTTTCACCGTCGCGATCGGTCGCGTGGCTCGCGACCCGCGCATGGGCGGCGTAGGGGGTGCCTTCGAGCAGCCGATCGAGGGCGAGCAGGCGCCGCCGCCGCGCCCCCTTCGGCTTCTGCCCGTGGACTTCCTGGAGGCAGAGGACGTCGGCGTCGAGGCGCAGGAGCTGCGGGCGCAGGGCCCGGATCCGCTCTGCCAGCGGCGGGCCGTCCACGGCGCCCAGGTTCTCGAGATTGAAGGTCGCGAGGCGGAAGCGCACCGGCCCGGGCCGCTCACGCGGGCCGGCTGCGCACCCGCGACACCGCGTCCCGCCAGCCTTCGAGGCGGGCCTCCCGGGTGGCCGCGTCCATCGCCGGCAGGAAGCGGCGTTCCCGGCGCCAGGAGGCGGCGATGGCCTCCATCGAGGGATGGAGACCGACCGCGAGCCCGGCCAGATAGGCGGCCCCCAGGGCTGTGGTCTCGGTCACCGCCGGGCGGTCCACCGGCCGGTCGAGGATGTCGGCGAGATACTGGCAGAGCCAGCCGTTCCGCACCATGCCGCCGTCGACCCGCAGTTCGGCCGGCGGCCGGGCCACGCCGGCGGCGGCCACGTCCTCGGCCATCGCCCGCATGAGATCGGCGGTCTGATAGCAGACCGATTCGAGCGCCGCACGCACCACATGCTCCCGGGTGCTGGCGCGGGTCAGGCCGAGGATGGCGCCGCGGGCGTCGGGATCCCACCAGGGCGCGCCGAGACCGGTGAAGGCCGGCACCAGATAGACCCCGGCGGTGTCCGGAAGAGCCGCGGCGATGGCCTCGCTCTCGGCCGCATCGGCGATGAGACCGAGCCCGTCCCGGATCCACTGCACGGCCGCTCCGGCGATGAAGATGCTGCCCTCGATGGCGTAGGTGGTGCGGCCGTCGAGGCGCCAGGCGACGGTGGTCAGCAGGCGGTTGTGGGAGGGGATGGCGGTCTCGCCGGTATTCAGCAGAGCGAAGCAGCCGGTGCCGTAGGTGCTCTTGAGCATCCCCGGGGCGAAGCAGGCCTGGCCGAAGGTCGCCGCCTGCTGGTCCCCGGCCATGCCGGTGATCGGGATCGGCCGGCCGAAGAGCTCCGGATCGGAGGTTCCGAACAGACCGCTGTTGTCCCGGACTTCCGGCAGCACGCTTTCGGGGATCCGCAGCCGGCGCAGCAGCGTCTCGTCCCAGCAGCCGCGATGGATGTCCCAGAGCATGGTGCGGGAGGCGTTGGCGGCATCGGTGGCGTGCACCCGCCCGCCGGTGAGCCGCCAGAGAAGAAAGCTGTCGATCGTTCCGAAGGCGAGACGCCCCCGTTCCGCCGCCTCCCGGACGCCGGACAGATTGTCGAGCAGCCAGGCGAGCTTGGTGGCCGAGAAATAGGCGTCGATCAGGAGACCGGTACGCTCGCGGACGTGCGCTTCCAGCCCCTCGGCGAGGAGCTCGCGGCACAGGGGGGCGGTACGGCGGTCCTGCCAGACGATGGCGCGATGCACCGGCTCGCCGGTCTCGCGATCCCAGAGAACGGTGGTCTCGCGCTGGTTGGTGATGCCGATGGCGGCGATATCCTCCGCCGCCGGTCCGGCCCGGGCGAGGGCTTCGCGGCAGGTGGCGAGGGTATCGCGCCAGATCTCCCCGGCATCGTGCTCGACCCAGCCGTCGGCCGGATAGTGCTGGGTCAGCTCCTTCTGGGCGGTGGCGACGATGCCGCCCGCGGCGTCGAAGACGATCGCCCGGCTGCTGGTGGTGCCCTGGTCGATCGCCAGCAGGTGGCGCCCTTCGCTCATCTTCCCGTCCCTTCCCTGCTCGGCGCGCTTCAGGTTGCCGCCGGCGCGACGAAGATCTCGACCCGGCGGTTGAGCTGACGCCCGGCGGCGGTGGCGTTGCTCGCCCGCGGCTCGGCCTCGCCCCGGCCCTCGGCGGTCAGCCGCTCGGGCGGCACGCCGTAGGCGATCAGCGCCCGGCGGACGGCCTCGGCGCGGCGCAGCGACAGCTCGAGATTGTAGTCCTCGGATCCCACCGAATCGGTATGACCGACGATGCGGGCGCGCGAGCGGTCGTATTTCACCAGCACCGCGGCGAGCCGTTCGAGGGTGGGGCGGAAGGCGGGCCTGATCTCGGCACTGTCGAAATCGAAGCCGACCTCGTTGGAGAGGGTGATCCTGAGCAGATCGTCCCGCACCCGTTCGACCTCGGCGATCCGCGCGGCACGCTCGGCCTCCAGCGCCTTCTCGAATTCCTTCTGCTGCCGGTCCATCAGATGGCCGATGCCGCCGCCGACCACGGCCCCGACCGCCGCCCCCACGGCGACGCCGCGGACATCGTTCTCGTCGAGGATGGCCCCGGCAACCCCGCCCAGCACCGCCCCGACCGCCGCCCCGGTGGCGGTGTGCCGACCCGGCTGGGGGCGGCCCTCGGGGCCCGGCGCGCAGGCGGCGAGAAGGAAGGCGACGGCGGGAACGGCGGCACGCACCTCGGAACCTCCGGTCGGAATGCTCACCGGGGGCGATATACCACGGTCGGCGGTCGGCGCTAGATCACCGCGTGCCGGATCCGGGCACTGACCCATTCGCTGACCAGGACGGTGGCGAAGATGAGCAGCAGGATGACGGTCACCCGGGGCCAGGCGAGGACATTGAGGGAGGCCTGCAGCTCGAGACCGATGCCGCCGGCGCCGACCAGACCGAGGACCGTCGATTCGCGGATGTTGATGTCCCAGCGGAAGACCGAGATACCGGCGAAGGCGGGCATCACCTGGGGGACGATGGCATAGGAGATGATCTGTCCCTCGCTGGCACCGGTGGCCCGCACCGCCTCCACCTGCACCGGATCGATCTCCTCGATGGCCTCGTAGAGGAGCTTGGCGACGAAGCCGATCGAGCGCAGGGCGATGGCGATGATGCCGGCGAACACGCCGGGGCCGGCGATGGCCACCAGCAGGAGGGCCCAGATCAGGGAGTTGATGGACCGCGAGGAGACGATGATCAGGAGGGCGATGGGGCGCAGGAACAGCACGCTCGGGGTGGTGTTGCGGGCGGCGAGGAAGGCCACCGGCACGGCCATCACCAGCGCCAGCAGGGTGCCGAGGGTGGCGATGTTGATGGTATCCCAGAGCGGCTGCCACAGCCGCGACAGATAATCCCAGGCCGGCGGCACCATCCGCGAGCCGATGTCCGCCGCCACCCGCGGCGAATCGGTGACGAAGAACCAGATCGTGTTCTCGGAAATCACCTGCCACGACCAGACGAAGATCGCGGTACCGAGGAGCCAGCCGAACCAGACCGCGAAATCCCGGCCGGTGGTGCGGCGGCGCCAGATCATGCGGTCGTCGCGGGTGGTCAGCGGCATCTCACTGGATCCGGGCGCGAATCATGCTGGAACTGTATTCGGCGGCCATCACGATGCCGATGATGATCAGCAGGATGGCGGCGGCGGTGTCGAACTCGTAGCGGTCGAAGGCGGTGTTCAGGGTGGCGCCGATGCCGCCGGCACCGACGATGCCGACCACCGCGCTCTCGCGGAAGTTGATGTCGAGACGGTAGAGCGACAGGCCGATCAGCCGCGGCATCACCTGCGGCTGGATGCCGTAGACCAGCCATTGCAGCCAGGAGGCGCCGGTCGCCCGCACCGCTTCCGCCTGGCTCTTCTCGATGTCCTCGATGTCCTCGGCCAGGAGCTTGGCGAGAAAGCCGATGGTGGCGAAGGACAGGGTGAGAAAGCCGGCGAAGGGGCCGAAGCCGAACATCGCGACGAAGAAGATGGCGATGATCACCTCCTGGAAGCTCCGCGATACGGCGATGACGCCGCGGCACAGGAGATAGACCGGCAGGGGAGCGAGATTGCGGGCCGCCCCCAGGGCGATGGGAATGGAAATGGCGATGCCGACCACGGTGGAGACCACGGTCATCGTCAGGCTCTCGAGCAGACCCTGGCTGATGTCTCGCCAGCGGCTGGTGAAATCGGGCTCGGTGAAGGCGAGGACGAAGGCCCAGCCGCGGTCGAGCCCTTCCCAGACCCGGGCCCAGTTGATGTCCAGGGTGCCCATCGCCACCGCCAGATAGAGGGCGAAGCCGAGGCCGATGCCCCAGCGCAGGAGGGGGCTCGCGATCAGGGGCGGCGGTCGCCAGGCGGCGGCCTCGAAGCGGCCGGCGGCGGTGGCCATCACACCATCCCCTCGAGCCGTTCCTCGTCGGTGCCGGGCCCGGCCCCCTGCCGTCGCCGGGCCTCGGCGGAGCCGGTGGTGGTCCAGTCCTCCTCGCCGTAGATGGTGGTCAGCACCCCGGGATCGAGCTTCGAGGGCGGACCGTCGTAGACGATCCGGCCGGCTCTGAGGCCGACGATCCGCTCGACGAACATCTGCGCCAGGGCCACGTCGTGGATGTTGATGATGGCCGCGAGCCCGCGTTCCTCGCAGAGTTCGCACAGCAGCCGCATGACCTGGCGCGAGGTCTTGGGATCGAGGCTGGCGGTGGGCTCGTCGACCAGCAGCATCTCCGGATCCTGGACCAGCGCCCGGGCGATGCCGACCCGCTGCCGCTGGCCGCCGGAGAGCTCGTCGGCCCGCTTGTCGTAGTATTCGGCGAGGCCGACCCGCTCCAGGAGATGGTAGGCCTTGGCGACGTCCTCGGCCGGGAACCGCCGCCACCAGCTCCGCCAGAAGCCGATGTAGCCGAGCCGGCCGGAGAGCACGTTCTCCATCACCGTCAGCCGTTCGACCAGGGCGTATTCCTGGAAGATCATGCCGATCCGCCGCCGCATCCGCCGCAGCGCCCGCTGACCCAGGCGGGTGATGTTTTCACCCTTGAGAAGCACTTCCCCCGAGGTCGGTTCGACCAGCCGGTTGATGCAGCGGATGAGGGTGCTCTTGCCGGCCCCCGAAGGGCCGATCAGCGCCATCACCTGACCGGCCGGGACCTCGAGATCGACGCCGTCGAGCGCCCGGTCGCCGGTGGGATACTGTTTGACCAGTTGCCGCAGTTCGAGCATCGGCCGACGACCGGTCACGCGGCGGCGCGACCGGTCGCTCCTCCTCGGTTCACTTGCAGGCGTAGGAGACGTTGTTGGCCTTGTCGATCTTCCGGATGACGGCCCAGAAGTCCTTGTAGTTCATGGGGATGAACTGGGACTCGCCGGACTTGGAGAACTCCTCCTGGAGGCTCGTGCCCTCCCAGTCGAAGGTGAAGAAGGCTTCCTTGATCTTCTCCTGGAGCTCCGGCGCGAGGTTGTAGACGACCCCGAAGCCGGTGGTCGGGAAGGTCTGCGACTTGTAGATGGTCACCACCTGATCGGCCTCGATGACGCCGCGCCGGACCATCCGATCGCGGACCGAGTTGGCGATCGAGGCGGCGTCGTAGTCCTTGTTGGCGACGCCGAGGATCGAATTGTCGTGCTTGCCCGAGAACACGGCCTTGAAATCGCGGTCCGGGATCATGTCGAAATCGGCCTTGAGGATCGCCGAAGGCGCCTTGAAGCCGGAATTCGAGGTCGGCGAGGTGAAGGCCAGGGTGCGGCCGCGGATGTCCTCCACCTTTTCGATCCCGGAGCCGGGATAGGTGATGATCTCCATCTCGTAGCCGAAGGAGCCGTCGTCACCGGCCATGATGGTGAAGGGACGGAAGCCGGCGCAGTTGACGGCCAGCGGGTTGGAACCGGTGTTGAAGCCGGCGATGTGCAGCCGGCCCGAGCGCATCGCTTCGATCTGGGCGGCGTTCGATTCGACCGGGAAGAACACCACCTTCTTGCCGGTCACCTTTTCGAGATAGTCGAGGAAGTCCGACCAAGCCTCGCGATAGACGGCGGGATCCTCGACCGGCGTATAGGCGAAGATGAGCGTGTCGGGATCGACCCATTCCGCGGGATCGGTGGGAATGTCGGCGACCAGGTCACCGTCGCGGTCGCAGAACCGCTCGTCCAGATCGCCTCGCGGACAGTCCTCGGCGGCCCAGACCGGCCCCGTCAGCACCAGCGCCAGAGCGCCGAAGACGGTGCCGAGCACACGACGACGCAGATGCATGTTTCACCTCCCTGTAGGCTCGGATGATCCCGGTTTCCCCTCTCCGACAGGCTGGCCCGACCGGTCTCCCGCGTCAAGGCTCGGCTGCGTCCCGGCCTTCGCCGCGGTCCCGGGGGCGGTCGCGGCGGCCGTCCCGGCCTGCGGCTCGATCAGCCGGGTTTCCCGGAGCTGCCCGGTGGCCTCGAGCAGCGGATAGGCGATCGCCGTGAGATGGCTGTTGATGCGCTTGAGATCGCGGATCACGTCGAGGTGCAGGGCGCTCGTCTGGACGGTGTCGGCGATCCGCTCGCTGAGCCGGCGCAGATGGTTCTCGTAGGCCTCGATCTCGAGATCCCGCACCACCTTCTTCTGGGCCACGAGCTGGCGGGCGAGGCGGGGATCGCGGGTCATGAACACTCCGAGGGCGAGTTGCAGGTTCTCCATGATCTTGGCGTGAATGCGCTGCAGCTCCTCGTAGCCGGCGGTGCTGAAGCGTAGCCGGCCCTTGGCCTTCTTCTCGGCGATCTCCATGAGATTGAGGTCGATGATGTCGCCGATGTGCTCCATGTTGGTGATGAAGGCGAAGATCTCCTGGTAGCGCCGGCTCTCCTCGCGATCGAGCTCCTGCTGCGAGAGCCGGGTCAGATAGAGCTTGATCGCCTCGTGCAGCCGGTCGAGGAGATCGTCCTGGGCCTTGATCTCGGAGATCAGGGCCATCTCGTTTTCGCGCAGGGCGTCGAGCGAGCGGCCCAGCATCGACTGGACGACATCGCCCATCCGCAGGGCCTCGCGGGCGGCGGCGGCGAGGGCCACCGGCGGGGTGTCGAGCGCTTCGCGGTCGAGATAGCGCGGCGCCCCGGGATCGGTTTCCTTCGGCGGCGCCGGCAGCATCAGCGTGCACAGCCGGGCGACGATCCCGAGCAGCGGCAGCATGAGGAGCGCCAGACCGAGATTGAAGAGGCTGTGGAAGTTCACCACCTGTCGCGCCGCATCCGCCTCCAGCATCGCCACATAAGGAGCGACGAGCGGTACCAGCGGCAGGGCGATGGCCACGCCCACCGCCCGCATCATCAGATTGCCGACCGGCGCGCGGCGCCCGGGCGGGGCGCTGCCGGCGGTGATCACCACCGGCGCGATGCCGCCGCCGAGATTGGCGCCGAGGACGAGGGCGAAGGCGGCTTCCGGGGGCACCACCCCGTGGCCGGCGAGGGACATCACGAGCAGCACGGTGGCGAGGCTCGAATGGGCGAGCCAGGTGATGACCGCGGCCAGCAGGACGGCGATCAGCGGCTCCCCGGTCAGGGCGGCGACGACCGAGCCCAGGAGCGGGCTGTCCCGCAGCGGCGCGGTCGCCTCCAGCAGCAGCCGCAGGGCCAGCAGCAGCAGGCCGAGGCCGATGCAGAACCGCCCGATGTGGCGTCTGACGCCCGATTCGGCGCTCATGAAGAGCACGACGCCGAGGGCCACCAGCAGCGGCGAGAGGGCGTGCGGCTCGAAGGACAGGATCTGGGCCGCCACCGTGCTGCCGAGATCGGCGCCGAGCATCACCGCCAGCGCCCCGAGGGTGGGCAACACGCCGCGGCTCGCCAGCGAGCTCACGATCAGGGCGGTGGCGGTGCTGCTCTGCAGCAGGCTGGTCACCGCAAGCCCGGCGAAGAAGGCCCGGATCCGGCTGCCGGCGCCCCGGGCGACGATGCTGCGCAGCCGCGCCCCGAAGGCCCGGGTGATGCCGGTGCGGATCATCCGCACCGCCCACAGCAGCAGGGCGACGCTGCCGATCATCTGGAGGAGAGAAAGGGTGGCGTTCATCGACTCCCCGATCCCGCCGGTCGCCGCCGGCGGCTCCCTGTAGGACAAAAGCGGGACGAAATCCACCGCCGCACCAGCCGCGGCCCGGCGATGCTGGAAGCTCCCCGGCGGCTGCGCTAGCTTGGCGCCATGAACGTCGATGCCTCGCCCCGCCTGCTGATCGTCGACGCCTCGGGCTACCTGTTCCGGGCGTTTTTCGCCCTGCCGCCGCTGACCCGGCCGGACGGGCGCCCGGTCAACGCGGTCTTCGGCTTCTGCAACATGCTGCTGAAGCTGATGCAGGAAAACCCCGAGGACGACATCGTCGTCGTCTTCGACACCGGCAAGCCCAGCTTCCGCAACACGGTCTACACCGCATACAAGGCCAATCGCGAGGCGCCGCCGCAGGAGATGGAGGTCCAGTTCCCGCTGGTGCGGGAGGCGACCCGGGCCTTCGACCTGCCGGTGCTGGAGGTGGAGGGGTTCGAGGCCGACGACGTCATCGCCACCCTAGCGCGGCGGGCCCGCGAGGCCGGGCGGGAGGTGGTGATCGTCTCCTCCGACAAGGATCTGATGCAGCTCGTCGGCCCCGGCATCTCGATGTGGGATCCGATGAAGAACCGGATGATCGGGCCGGAGGAGGTGACCGAGCGCTTCGGCGTGCCGCCGGAACGGGTGCGCGACGTGCTGGCGCTCGCCGGCGATCCCTCGGACAATGTTCCGGGCGTCCCGGGGATCGGCGTCAAGACTGCCGCCCGGCTGATCCGCGAATTCGGCTCACTGGAGGCGCTGCTGGCCGGTCTCGAGCGGATTCCGCAGCCGAAGCGTCGGCAGGCGCTGATCGAGAATGCCGACAAGGCGCGGCTGTCCTACGCGTTGGTGGGGCTCGAGGACGAGGTACCGCTACCCTTCGATCTCGCCGATTTCCGCCGCCGCCAGCCGGACCCGGCGAAGCTCCTCGCCTTCTTCCGCGAGAACGGCTTCAAATCGCTGATCTCGCGGCTCGAACGGGTGGCCGAGGAGGCGGCGGCGGAGCATGCCCGCGAGACCGGCAGCGCCCGTGGGCCGCGTTTCGCCGGCATCTTCGAGACGGCCGCGCTCGCCGCTCTCCTCGAGCGGGCGGCGGAGCGGGGGCGCCTCGCCATCGATCTGGAGACCGATTCGCTGGCCGTGGAGCGGGCCGGGATCGTCGGCATCTGTCTCGCCGTGGAGGCGGGGGAGGGGTTCTATCTGCCGCTCGGACATGTCGACGATTTCGGCAACCGGATCCCCGGCCAGCTCACCTTCGCCGAGGTGGCGAAGGCGCTGGCGCCGGTGCTCGCCGATCCGGGGATCCTCAAGATCGGCCACAATCTCAAGTTCGACATGGCGATCCTCGAACGGCACGGTCTCGCCGTCGCCCCCCATGACGACACCCTGCTGGTCTCCTACGTGCTCAACGGCACCAGCCACGGCCACGGGATGGACGAGCTCGCCAACCGCTATCTCGGCTACGAGACCATGTCCTACGCCGCATTGTGCGGCAAGGGAGCATCGCGGATCACCTTCGACCGGGTGCCGGTGGATCGGGCGATCGCCTACGGCGGCGAGGATGCGGAGGTCACCCTGCGGCTGTGGGAGACCCTGCGGCCACAGCTCCTCGAGGCCCGGATCACCCGCGTCTACGAGGGCCTCGACCGGCCTCTGGTACCGATCGTCGCGGCCATGGAACGGCGCGGCATCCGGGTCGATACCGCCCGGCTGCGGGAGCTTTCGGAGCGCTTCGGCGGGCGCATGGCCGAGCTCGAGGAACGGGCCCGGGAGCTCGCCGGGCGGTCGTTCAACCTCGGTTCGCCGAAACAGCTCGGGGAGGTGCTGTTCGACGAGCTCGGCCTCGAGGGCGGCGGCAGGAAGACCCGCACCGGGGCCTGGTCGACCAGTGCCGACATCCTCGAGGAGCTGGCCGCCCGGGGGCACGAGCTGCCGCGGGTGATCCTCGAATGGCGCCAGCTCCAGAAGCTGGTGCGGACCTACTGCGACGCCCTGATCGCGCAGGTCGATCCGCGGACCGGACGGGTGCACACCTCCTACAATCTCGCCGCCACCTCCACCGGCCGGCTGAGCTCCAGCGATCCCAATCTCCAGAACATCCCGATCCGCAGCGAGGAGGGGCGGGCGATCCGGGCCGCCTTCGTGGCCGAGGACGGCCATCTGCTGATGTCGGCCGACTATTCGCAGATCGAGCTCCGGGTGGTGGCGCACATGGCCGATGTCGGGCCGCTCAAGGAGGCGCTGCTCCAGGGGCTCGACATTCACGCCGCCGCCGCCGCCCGGATGTTCGACGTCCCGGTGGAGGAGGTCGACGACGAGCTCCGGCGGGCGGCCAAGGTCATCAACTACGGCATCATCTACGGCATCGGCCCCTGGGGGCTCGCGCAACGCCTCGGCATTCCCCAGGAGCGGGCGCGGGCCTACATCGAGGCCTATTTCGAGCGCTATCCCGAGATCCGCGACTACATGGAGCGGACCAAGGCGGAGGCCCGGGAGAAGGGCTACGTCACCACCCTCTACGGCCGCCGCTGCTTCATCCCCGATATCGACCACCGGGTGCCGTCGCGGCGCAACGCCGCCGAACGCCAGGCGATCAACGCTCCGGTCCAGGGCACCGCCGCCGACATCATGAAGCGGGCCATGATCCGGGTCGCCCGCGCCCTCGAGCGGGCCGGCTCCGGGGCGCGGATGCTCCTGCAGGTGCACGACGAGCTGGTGTTCGAGGTGCCCGAGGGGGAAGTGGAGGCGACGGCGGCGCTGCTGCGGCGGGTGATGGAGGGGGCCGCCCGGCTGGAGGTGCCGCTGATCGTCGATATCGGCTGGGGCCGCAACTGGGAGGAGGCCCATTAGGGCGGTGGCGTCGGCCCGTCAGGGTGCCCGTCGCCGGCCGCCCCGGGGGACCGCCCGCAGGAAGTCGCGCAGGCGTCCGGACAGGCGGCCGTAGCGGAGGACCTCGGCGATGCGGCGGTCGAGGAAGGCCCAGGTCTCGCGACAGCCTTCCGACTGGTCTTCGAGCCAGTAGAAGAGGGTGGCGAGGAGAATGCCGGCCAGCAGCGCCCGGCGGGTGTAGTGGTCGAGGGTCCGGCGATCGCCCGCGGGAAAACCGGCCGCCTCCCAGATCCGATCGACGGTGCGCCAGAGGGCCGCCACCCCGCCCGGGAGATTGTGGGGCAGACCATGGGCGAGGACCGCCCGGCGCACCGCCTCGCGATGCGGGGCGAGGGCTTCGAAGCGGGCCCGGACCAGGAGGGCGATGCGACGGCCGACGGGCAGCGCCTCGAGATTTTCCCCCGCCACCCGTTCCCGCATCCGGCGGTCCGCCCAGTCGTCGAGCCAGTCGAGGAGGCTGTCGCCGCCGCGGGGAAAGAGCCGCCGGGCGGTGGCGGAATCGATCCCGGCATCGGCGGCGGCGTTGGCCAGCGTGTGTCCGCCCCAGCCGTCGAAGGCGGCGTGCATCAGCGCCGCCTCGAGGATTCGGTCCTTGAGTGCCCTTCGTTCCTCGGCCGGATCGCTCACCCCGCTCACCCCCTCCGGGTGGAACCCGCTGCGACGCTCTCGCCGTTGCCGTTCACCGGCGAGATAGCCCATAGCCGTCCCGCCCGGCAAAGGAAAGCACCCCGGCGCCGCACCGGTACGGCGCCGCACAGCCCTTGCCTCGCGGCGCGGAAACCGTTATGTGAGCGGGGCCCGCGCTCGCGGGCGAGGGAGTGTGCGTCCCGAGTCCAACCGCCATCGAGGGAGTTCGAGCCATCATCGAGGTCACCGTCCGCGACAACAACATCGACCAGGCGCTGCGCGCCCTCAAGAAGAAGATGCAGCGCGAGGGTCTCTACCGCGAAATGCGGATGCGGCGCTTCTACGAAAAGCCGTCCGAACGGCGGGCCCGGGAGCGGGCGGAAGCCATTCGCCGCTATCGCAAGCTGATGAAGAAGCGGATGGAACGCGACGAGCTCTGAACGCCGCGGTGCGCGACAGGCCGGATCGGGAGCCCGCCGTCAGGCGGGCTTCGTCGTTCCGGCTCCGGCCTCCAGCCGGCGCGTCCAGGCGACCAGGGCCTCCAGGAGCCCGGCCAGCCGCTGCCGGCTGTCGGCATCGCGGAGATCGCCGTTCTCGTCGAACTTCGCCCGGGCGTCGCCGATCGCCACCTCGGGCCGGAAGAGGACCAGCGCGCCCAGACCGGCGAGGACGGGGCGGAGCTGCCACTGGGCGCGGATCGCCCCGGTCACCCCGGGGCTGACACCGATCACGGCGAGCGGCTTGCCGGGCAGGGGCGGCTCCGGCGGGCGCGACACCCAGTCGATGGCGTTCTTCAGCACCCCGGTGAAGCTGTAGTTGTATTCGGGCGTGGCCAGCAGCAGGGCGTCGGCCCGGCGGATCCGCGCCCGCAGCCTCTCCACCGCCGGCGGGAAGCCCCGCTCGCGCCGCAGATCCTCGTCGTAAAGCGGGATGTCCCGCAGCTCCGCGAGCTCCACCACCACCCCGGGAGGTGCCACCCCGGCCGCCGCCCGCAGCGCTCCGGTGTTGAAGGAGCCGCGCCGGAGGCTGCCGGAAATCCCGAGTATCGTGAGGGACCTGCCTTCCCCCATCGCCGTCCTCCCCGGTTCAGGGATCGAGGGCGCGCACCACCTCCTCTGTGATCTTCTTGGCGTCGCCGAACAGCATCATCGTATTGTCGCGATAGAAGAGGGGATTGTCGATCCCCGCGTAGCCCGGCGCCAGGGAACGTTTGACGAAGAACACCGCCTTGGCCTTCTCCACATCGAGGATCGGCATTCCGTAGATGGGCGAATCCGTGTCCTCCTTGGCCGAGGGATTGGTGATGTCGTTGGCTCCGATCACATAGGCGGCATCGGCGGTCTGGAACTCGTTGTTGATCTCCTCGAGCTCGAAGACCACGTCGTAGGGGATGTTGGCCTCGGCCAACAGCACGTTCATGTGTCCGGGCATCCGCCCGGCCACCGGATGGATGGCGAACTTCACCTCCACCCCCTTCTTGGTCAGCGCGTCGTAGAGCTCGCGCACCGCGTGCTGGGCCTGGGCCACCGCCATGCCGTAGCCCGGGACGATGATCACCTTCTGGGCGTTCTCCATGATGAAGGCGGCGTCCTCCGGCGAGCCCGCCTTGGCCACCTTCTCGCCCTCCTCGGCGGCGGCCGCACCGGTCTCGCCGAATCCGCCGAGGATCACCGAGACGAAGGAGCGGTTCATCGCCTTGCACATGATGTAGGAGAGGATCGCACCGGAGGAGCCGACCAGCGCTCCGGTGATGATCAGCATCGGATTGTTGAGGGTGAAGCCGATGCCGGCCGCCGCCCAGCCCGAATAGCTGTTGAGCATCGAGATCACCACCGGCATGTCGGCGCCGCCGATGGGGATGATCAGCAGCACGCCGAGGGCGAAGGCGAGCAGCGTCATCAGCAGGAAGACGAAGCCGCTCTCGGTGCCCATGAAGATCAGCAGCAGGAGGAGGATGCCGGCGCCGATGGCGAGATTGATGACATGCCGCGCCGGCAGCAGGATCGGCTTGCTGCTCATGAACAGGCGGAACACGGCGAGCACCGGTTCCGGGATCTTCTCCTCGATGGGCTTGGGAAAGCGCGCCTGCAGCTTGCCCCAGGCGATGATCGAGCCGGTGAAGGTGACGGCGCCGATGATGGTCCCGAGCCCCATCTCCAATAGCGAGGCGGTCTTGATCCGGCCGTCGACGACGATGTGGTAGGCCTCGGGATCGAGCAGGGCGGCGCTGGCGACGAACACCGCCGCGAGGCCCACCAGCGAGTGGAAGGCGGCGACGAGCTGGGGCATCGCCGTCATCTGGATGCGGCGGGCGATGGCGTAGCCGATCCCGCCGCCGGCGGCGACCCCGAGGAGGATCAGGAAATAGGTGCCGACCGAAGGCGCCGGCAGGACCAGGAGGGTGACGAGCACGGCCAGGGCCATGCCGGCCATGCCGTAGAGATTGCCCTGGCGGGCGGTGCTCGGATGCGACAGGCCCCTGAGCGCCAGAATGAAGCAGACGGCGGCGATCAGATAGCCGAGGGCGGCGAGATTGGCACTCATCTCCGGCGCCCCTTCAACCGCGTTTCTTGAACATGGCGAGCATCCTCTGGGTCACCGCGAAGCCGCCGAAGATGTTCACCGAAGCGAGGATCACGCCGAGAAAGCCGAACAGGAAGGCCGCCCAGGAACCGCCGGCCCCGGTGGCGATCAGGGCGCCGACCACGATCACGCTGGAGATCGCATTGGTGACCGACATCAGCGGCGTGTGGAGGGCCGGGGTCACCGACCAGACCACGTAGTAGCCGACGAAGATGGCGAGGACGAAGATGATCAGATTGATGACGCCGGGATCGACGGTTTCCATGGTTCCTTCTCCGGCTCAGCCCTGGAAGTTCGCGTGCACGATCTCGCCGTCCCGGGTGAGCAAGGTGCCCCGGATCAGCTCGTCTTCGGTGTCGATCGTCACCCCTTCCGCATCCTTCTGGGCGACGAGCGCCAGGAAGTTGGCGAGGTTGCGGGCGTAGAGGAGCGATGCGGTGGGCGCCACCCGCGACGGCATGTTGCGCGGTCCGAGGATGGTGACCCCGTTCTCCTCCACCGTTTCGCCGGGGCGGCTGCCCTCGATGTTGCCGCCGCTTTCCACCGCGAGATCGAGCAGCACCGAACCGGGCTTCATGCCCGCGATCATGGCGGCGGTGACGATCCGCGGCGCCGGCCGTCCCGGGATCTGGGCGGTGGTGACGACGATATCCTGCCCCCTGAGATGTTCGGCGACGATCGCCGCCTGCTTCTCCTGCTCCTCGGCGGTGAGGGGGCGGGCGTAGCCGCCTTCGGTGGCCGCATCCTCGGGGATGAAGCCGACGAACTTGGCGCCCAGGCTCTCGATCTCCTGGCGGGCCGCGGGGCGGACGTCGGTGGCGGTGACCACCGCGCCCATCCGCCGGGCGGTGGCGATCGCCTGCAGGCCGGCGACCCCGGCGCCGATCACGAAGACCTTGGCCGGGGTGACGGTGCCGGCGGCGGTCATCATCATCGGCACCACCCGCCGGTAGGCCGCCATCGCCTCCAGCACGGCCCGGTAGCCGGCGAGATTGGCCTGGCTGGAGAGCACGTCCATCGCCTGGGCGCGGGTGGTCCGCGGCAGGAGCTCGAGGGCGAAGGCGACGACCCCCTTCTCGGCGTAGGCCGCGACCTGCTCGCGGTTCATGTAGGGATCGAGCATCCCCACCAGCAGCTGGCCGCGGCGGAGCATCGCCATCTCCTCCTCCAGCGGCCGCTGGACCTTGAGGAGGATGTCGGCGGCGGCGCAGACGGCCCCCGGATCCTCGAGGAGGGTGGCGCCAGCGGCCTCGAAGGCCTCGTCGGCGATCATCGAGCCGGTCCCGGCCCCCCGTTCCACCAGCACCTCGTGGCCTTCGGCCCGGTAGCGCTTGACCGTGTCCGGCGAAGCCGCGACCCGATCCTCCGGCTCGCGACGCTCCTTGAGCACACCGATCTTCATGGTTCGGGCGGACTCCCTCGTCTCTTGCCGATCCCGCGGCCCCGCCTCCGTTTAGGGAAAGTTCCGCGGCGACGCAATGCGACGTTCAGGACATCATTCGGCGGCGAGGATCATTCCGCCGCCCGCAGTCCGCCGGCCCCGCTCCGCAACCGGGAGAGGAGTTGCTCGCGTTCCCGCTCGAACTCGTGGATGGCCGCCTCCTTGACATGGCCGAAACCGCGGATCCGCTCGGGCAGAGCGGCGAGCGCCACCGCCAGGCCGTGGTTGCCGGCGTCGAGCCGGTCCAGGATCTCTTCCAGCAGCGTTTCGTATTCCCCGATCAGAGCCCGCTCGCGGCGCCGCTCCGCGGTCCAGCCGAAGGGATCGAAAGGCGTGGCGCGGAGCCCCTTGAGACGGGCGAGGATGCGGAAGGCGTGCATCATCCAGGGGCCGTAGCGGGATTTCCGCAACCGGCCGGTGCGGGGATCGCGGGCCGCGAGCAGCGGCGGGGCGAGATGGAATTCGAGCCGCTCCCAGGATTCGAATTCCTCCTCGAGACGGCGGCGGAAGCGGCCATCGGTGTAGAGCCGGGCCACCTCGTATTCGTCCTTGTAGGCCATCAGCCGGTGGAGATTGCGGACGACCGCCTCGGTGAGCTCGGTCCGGCCCGGCATCACCGCATTCTCGCGCTCGCGGACCGCCGTCACGCGGCGGCGGTAGCGCTCGGCCCAGGCCGCGTTCCGATAGGCTTCGAGCCGCGCCGCCCGATCGGCGATCAGGGCGTCGAGATCGGGGGGAGGGGCTTCTTCCCGCGCTCGTCGGCCGACTACCGCTTCCACCGCCTGCGGATCCTGGGCGGCGCGGCGCCCCCATGTGAAGGCGTTCCTGTTGAAATCGACGGCCACGCCGTTGATCTCCACCGCCCGCAGGATGGCTTCGGCGGAGAGCGGCAGCAGCCCCTTCTGGAAGGCGTAGCCGACGAGGAACAGATTGGCGCCGATGGCATCGCCGAGGAGCGCGCGGGCGAGGCGGGTGGCGGCGACGAAATCCACCGCCCCGGCCCCGGCCGCCTCGACCAGGCTCTCCCGCAGCGCCGCCGTCGGCAGGTGGAATTCGGGATCGCGGGTGAAGTCGCCGGTGATCACTTCCTCCTCGTTGACCACGAGGCGGGTCCGCCCCTTGGCCACCGTGGGCAGGGCGACCCGCCCCGCCGCCACCACCATGTCGCAGCCGAGCAGCAGATCGGCGCCGCCCACCGCCACCCGCGGCGCCCCCACCTCCTCCTGGCGGCGGGCGATCTTCAGGAAGGAGACGACGGCCCCGCCCTTCTGGGCGAGACCGATCATGTCGAGGGCGGCGAACCCCTTGCCCTCGAGATGGGCGGCCATCCCGAGAAGGGCGGCGATGGTGACGACGCCGGTACCGCCGATGCCGGTGACGAGGATGCCGTAGGGAGAATCGAGGGCCGGCGGAACGGGCTCGGGCAGCGCCGGGAAGGGATGTTCGCGGGTCGCCGCGGCCCGGCGCCGCGGCTTCGCGCCATGGACGGTGACGAAGCTCGGGCAGAAGCCCTCGAGGCAGGAGAAATCCTTGTTGCAGGCGCTCTGGTCGATGCGCCGCTTGCGCCCGAGCGGGGTCTCGGCGGGGAGGATGGCCACACAGTTGGACTGGAGGCCGCAATCGCCGCAGCCCTCGCAGACCTCCTCGTTGATCAGGACCCGCACCGGCGGATCGGCGAGCAGCCCGCGCTTCCTCCGCCGGCGCTTCTCGGCGGCGCAGGTCTGGTCGTAGATGATGACGGTGACGCCGGGCACCTCCCGCAGCCGCCGCTGCACCTCCTCGAGCTCGTCGCGGTGGTGGATCCGGGTGCCGGCCGGGAATCCGGTGCCGATCGGGTATTTGTGCGGCTCGTCGGTGACCACCGCGATCTCCGCCACCCCCTCGGCCTCCAGCAGGCGGGCGATGCGCGGCACGGTGAGATTGCCGATCTCCATCTTCTGGCCGCCGGTCATCGCCACCGCGTCGTTGTACAGGATCTTGAAGGTAACGTTGACGCCGGCGGCGACCGCCGCCCGCACCGCCAGCGAGCCCGAATGATAGAAGGTGCCGTCGCCGACGTTCTGGAAGACGTGCGGGCAGGTGGAGAACGGGGCCTGGCCCAGCCAGGAGCCGCCTTCGCCGCCCATCTGGGTGAAGGTGGCGGTGTCGCGGTCCATCCACTGGGCCATGAAATGGCAGCCGATTCCGGCCACCGCCCGCGAACCCTCGGGGACCCGGGTCGAGCGGTTGTGCGGGCAACCGGCGCAGAAATAGGGCAGGCGGGCGATGGGCGGCTGGCGGCCGGCCCGGGCGCGCCCGAGGGCTTCGAGCTCGGCGACCCTTCGGCCGAGGGCGCGATCGGCACCGAGTTCGGCGAGCCGCCGTCCCAGCTCGAGGGCGATGCGGTCGATGGACAGCGCCCCGTAGGAGGGAAACAGCGGCGCCCCGCGCTCGTCCCGTTTGCCGATCACCGTCGGACGGTGTTCGCTGTCGTACAGCAGGGTCTTGAGCTGGTCCTCGACGAGGGGGCGCTTCTCCTCGATCACCATCACCCGCTCGACCCCGGCCACCGCCCGCTCCAGCATCACCGGCTCCAGGGGGAAGGTCATCCCCACCTTGTAGATGCGCAGGCCCAGGGCGGCCGCCCGATCGGCGTCGAGACCGAGGAGATCGAGCGCCGCCACCAGATCCATCCAGGACTTGCCGGTGGTGACGACCGCCAGCTTCGGGGCGGGGCAGTCGGCGACGATCCGGTCGATGCGGTTGGCCCGGGCGAAGGCGCGGACGGCCTCCATCTTGTGGGTGTGCAGCCGGGCCTCCTGGGCGAGGGCCATGCTCGGACCGATCCCGTGGTCGGGCCAGCGGATGTGGAGCCCGTCGGGCGGCGGGGTGTAGTCCTCGGGCAGCCGGATCGCCGGCCGGTCGGGAGCCACCGCCACCGAGGCGGTGCTCTCCACCGTGTCGTGGACGCATTTGAAGGCCACCCAGGCGCCCGAGAAGCGGGACATGGCGATGCCCAGGAGACCGTATTCCAGGATCTCCGCCACCCCGGAAGGATTGAGCACCGGCACCAAGGCGTCGACCATCGCATATTCGGACTGATGGGCGGTGGTGCTGCTCTCGCACAAGTGATCGTCGCCGAGCAGCATCAGCACCCCTCCCAGGGGCGCGGTGCCGAAGAGATTGCCGTGGCGGATCGCGTCCCCGGAGCGATCGACGCCGGGGCCCTTGGCGTACCAGATGGCGAACACGCCGTCGTAACGGTTCTCGCCGAACAGCCCCACCTGCTGGGTGCCCTGACAGGCGGTCGCCGCCAGATCCTCGTTCACCCCCGGCTGATGGACGATCTCGTGTTCGGCGAGCAGGGCCGCGGCCCGTTGCAGCTCCTGATCGTAGGCGCCGAGAGGCGAGCCGCGGTAGCCGGTGACGTAGCCGGCGGTGTTGTGGCCGGCGGCGAGATCGCGGCGGCGCTGCTCGATCGGCAGGCGAACCAGCGCCTGGACGCCGGTCATGAAGACCCGGCCCCGTTCCAGACGGTACTTGTCCTCCAGCTTCACATCCAGGAGATCCGCCACCGCTTCCGCTCCCCCCGGCTCTCTTTCGGGATGACCTAGCAGATGCCCGGCCGTGGTGTCAGGTCAAGCGCCGGCGCCGCGGGCTTGAGGGGCGCCGCGTCCTCGCCTAGGAACGGCCCGCTTCCGGGAAGCGGGGAGAGAGTCATGGCGGAGCCGCGTCCGATCGCCGGTCTGCGGGAGCTCGCGGCCGATTTCGACGGCTGGATCATCGACCAGTGGGGGGTGATGCACGACGGCCGGGCGCTGTTCCCGGGGGTGCGCGAGGTCTTCCGCGAGCTGAAGGCGCGGGACAAGCGGATCGTCCTCCTCTCGAACTCGGGACGGCGGGCGGCGCGGAACGATGCCCGCCTCGCCGAGATGGGACTCGATCCGGCGCTCCTCGACGGCTCGGTGACCTCCGGCGAGGTCACCTGGCGGGCGCTCCGGAGGCGGGCGGAACCGCCCTTCTCGGAGCTCGGCCGGCGCTGCTTCCTCCTCACCCGCTTCGGCGACATGGAAGTAGTCGAAGGTCTCGATCTGGAACTGGTAGAGGATCCGGGGAAGGCCGATTTCCTGCTGATCACCGGCGTCGACAGCCCGGACAAGACCCTCGAGGATTATCTGCCGATCGTCGAAAGGGCGGCGGCGCGGAAGATCCCGGCGATCTGTTCCAATCCCGACCTCGTCGCCCCGGTGGCCGGAAAACTGGCCCTGGCGCCGGGAGCGGTGGCCAGAAGGTACGAGGAACTGGGAGGGACGGTCACCTACGTCGGCAAGCCCAGCCCCCGCATCTACCGGGCCTGCCTCGAACTTCTCGCCGGCGTCCCGAAGGAACGCATCCTGGCGGTCGGCGACTCCCTCGCCCACGACATCCGCGGCGCCCGCAATGCCGGTCTGCGTACCGTTTTCGTGACCTCGGGCGTCCACCGCGAGGCGCTGCCGGCGGAGCTGCCGGATGCGGAGCTCCTCGAACGGGTCCGGGAACTGGCGAGGTGTCACGGCGCGCTGCCCGATTTCGTCATGCGCCGTCTGCGCTGGTGAGCAGCCGCCGGACATTGTCGGCGGTGACCTGCGAGACGCGGCGGTTGCTTTCCACCGTCACCCCGGCGATGTGCGGGGTCAGGATCAGGTTGGGCAGGCCGCGGAACCGGGCCGCGGTTTCCGCCGAAAGCGGTTCCTCCTCGAACACGTCGAGGGCCGCCCCGGCGAGCCGGCCCGCACGCAGCGCCCGGACCAGCGCCGCCTCGTCGAGGATCCCGCCGCGGGCGGTGTCGATCAGTACCGCCCCCTGCTTCATGCGGGCGAGGCGCCGCGCATCGAGAAGACCGCGGGTTTCCGGGGTCAGCGGCAGATGCAGGGAGAGAATGTCGGCTGTCGCGAGCAGTTCCTCGAGCGGCAGCCGCTGCACGCCCCGCCAGGCGGGGTCCTCCGGCGCGATGTGGGGATCGTGGGCGGCGATGGGCATCTCCAGGGCGGCGGCCCGTCGCGCGACGGCGCGGGCGATCCGCCCGTATCCCAGGAGACCGAGGGTCTTGCCGGCGAGCTCCCGGCCCACGAAGGCCTCCCGCGGCCATTCCCCGGCCAGCAGGCGGGCGGTGGCGCCGGCGAGATCGCGCAGCAGCAGGAGGGCCGTGCCGATCACGTATTCGGCGACCGCCCCGGCGTTGGCCCCGGCCGCGGGACGGACGACGACGCCGTGCTCGCGGCAGGCTTCGAGGTCGATGTTGTCGAGGCCGACACCGAGGCGGCCGATCACCCGCAGGCGGGGAGCCGCCGCGAGCAGCGCGCGATCGACCCGGGTGCGGTTGCGGACGATCAATGCCCGGGCCTCGCCCAGCCGCCGCCGCAGCTCTTCGGGACGGTCGGCGAGACCGGGATCGTAGAGGAGGCTGAACGCGGCGGCGAGATCGGCCACCGCCCCTTCCTCCATGAACTCGCTGACGACGATCTCGGCCATGGCGTCCCTTCCTCTCCGGCCGCAATCCAGCGGAGGACGGCCCGTCCTGCAAGGAAAAGGCGGCTTCCGGGAGGGAAGCCGCCTTCACCATCGGCCAGGGAGGGAAGGGAAACTCGCTGCAGCGGGACGTGCTCGCTCCGTCTTGCTGCGCTGCACAAAAACTAGCCGGAAAGCGACGATCGGAGAAGCCACAGTTGCGGGAAGCAGCCATGCGTCGAGCGCATGGCTGTGCATTCAGACCCGGTCCAGGAGGGCGGTCAGCCGGTCGAGGGCCGCTTCCAGACGCTCGGTGGCGATGGCGAAGCACAGCCGAATGTGGCTGTCGTTGCCGCGGCCGAAGGTGTAGCCGGCGGCCAGCCCGACCTTGGCTTCGCGGACGGCCCGCCGGCAGAAGGCGAGGCCGTCGGTGATCCCGCGGATGCGCGGAAAGGCGTAGAAGGCGCCTTCCGGGCGAAGGAGCTCGACCCGCGGATGGTCGCCGAGGCGCGCCATGACCAGATCGCGGTTGCGCTGGCAGCGGGCCCGGAACGCCCGCACGAAATCCTCGCCCCCGGTCAAGGCGGCGATGCCCCCGTACTGGGCGAAGGCGGTGGCGCCGGTGTTGTTGCATTCGGCGAGCACGGCCATGGGTTCGGCGAGATGGCGGGGGGTGATCATCCACCCCAGCCGCCAGCCGGTCATCGCCCAGGCCTTGGAGAACCCGTTCAGGACGAACACCGGCTCCTCCTCGCCGGCGAGCTCCAGGAAGGAGGGGGCGGGATCCGCGTTCCCGAACAGGTTGCGATGGTAGACCTCGTCGGCGATCAGCCCGAGACCGTGCCGCCGGCAGAGATCGAGCACCGCCCGCTGCTCCTCCCGGGACATCACCCAGCCGGTCGGATTGGACGGCGAATTGACGTAGATCGCCCGTGTCCGCGGGCCGATCGCCGCCGCCAGCTCCTCGATGTCGAGCCACCAGCGTCCGGGGCCCTCGCGCAGCCGCACCTCCACCGGCCGCGCGCCGAGAATCTCCACCACCGTGCGGATGTTCGGCCAGAACGGCGAAACGAGGAGGATCTCCGAACCGGCCTCGAGAAGGCACTGTCCGGCGATCATCACCGAAAGCATGGTCGAACCGGGCACCGTGATCCGGTCGGGATGGAGATCGAGGCCGTAGATCCGCCGGTGATAGTCCCGCAGCGCGTCGCGCAGCGGCGGATGCCCGCGCGAATAGGAGTAGAAGGTCTTGCCGGAATCGAGCGCCCGCTTGGCGGCCTCGCGGATGAAATCGGGGGTGACGATGTCGCTCTCGCCGAACCACAGCGGCACGACATCGGCATCCTCGAGGGCCTCGAGCGCCACCTTGGCGATCCCGGAAAGCTCCAGCGCCTCGATGGTCGAGCGGACGGGGTTCATGCCGCGGTTCCCGAAGGAGGATGATGGCGATGCCAGTGGCGGGCGATGTCGATCCGGCGGCAGATCCACACCCGGTCGAAGCCGGCGATGTGATCGAGAAAACGCTCCAGCGCCCGCATCCGCCCCGGCCGGCCGACCAGCCGGCAGTGGAGGCCCACCGACATCATCTTCGGCGCCTCCACACCTTCGGCGTAGAGACAGTCGAAGGTGTCCCGCAGATAGGCGAAGAACTGGTCCCCCGAATTGAAGCCCTGGACGGTGGCGAAGCGCATGTCGTTGGCGTCGAGGGTGTAGGGGACGACGAGCTGATGGCGGTCTCGGACCTTCACCCAGTAGGGAAGATCGTCCGCGTAACTGTCGGCAATGTAAAGAAACCCGCCTTCCTCGGTCACGAGCTCGAGGGTATGGGGACTGGTCCGGCCGGTGTACCAGCCCAGGGGGCGGGCACCGGTGAGCTCGGTGTGGAGGCGGATCGCTTCCCGCAGATGGGCGCGCTCGGTCTCGCGATCGACCCGCTGGTAGTCGATCCAGCGCAGACCGTGGCTGGCGATTTCCCAGCCCGCTTCGCCCATGGCCGCCACCGCCTCGGGATTGCGGGCCATGGCCATGGCCACGCCGAACACGGTGACCGGCAGTTCGCGGCGGCTGAACAGCCGCCACAGCCGCCAGAAGCCGACCCGGGCGCCGTATTCGTAGATCGATTCCATGTTCATGTGACGCATGCCGGGGATCGGCCGGGCGCCGACGATCTCGGAGAGGAACGCCTCGCTCGCTGGATCGCCGTGGAGGATGCAGTTCTCGCCACCTTCCTCGTAGTTGATCACGAACTGCACCGCGATCCGGGCCTCGCCCGGCCAGCGGGGATCCGGCGGCCGACGACCGTAGCCGATCATGTCCCGGGGATAATCCCCGCGCGGGTCCTTTTCGCCGTTCATTCTTCCGCCGCCCGTTCGACGAGGATGCGGTAGACCCCGGCCTCCTCGGCGCTGGCCAGCAGGCGATGACCGCTGGCCTCGCAGAAGGCGACGAAATCGGCCGGTGCCTTGGGATCGGTCGCCAGCACCAGGAGCCGCCCGCCGGGGGGCATGCCTTTGAGCCTCTTCCGCGCCTTGAGCACCGGCAGCGGGCAGGACAGTCCACGCGCGTCGAGCTCCGCGCACTCCATGTTTGCACCTTCCTCCACGCGTGCTAGCAAGCGCCCGCAGGCTAACCGTCCTTTTCCGGGAAGGCGAGGGGGATGCACGGGCGGAACGGTACCGCGGTCCCGGTGATCGGGGTGGTGGGCTGGAAGAACAACGGCAAGACGACCCTGGTGACCCGGCTGGTCGCCCATCTCGTCGGCCGCGGGCTCCGGGTCTCCACCGTCAAGCACGCCCATCACAGCGTCGATGTCGACCAGCCGGGCAAGGACAGCCACCGCCATCGCGAGGCCGGCGCCTCGGAGGTGGTGCTGGCCACCGGCCGGCGCTGGGTGCTGATCCACGAGCTGCGCGACGAGCCGGAACCGCCGCTCGAGGAGCTCCTGGCCAAGATGGCGCCCGTCGATCTGGTGATCGTCGAGGGGTTCAAGCGGTTCCCCCATCCCAAGATCGAGGTCCACCGCCGGGAGCGCGGCACGCCGCTGATCGCCCGCGAGGATCCGACGGTGATCGCGGTGGCCTCGGACGAGCCGCTGCCCGATTTCGATCGCCCGGTGTTCGATCTCGACGCCATCGCCGAGATCGCCGATTTCGTTTTGGCGCGAACGGCCCGAGGATCATGACCAGCGACTGCGACTGCATGGCCTACGACGCCGAGGATCAGATCTCGGTGCGCGAGGCCCTCGACCGCCTGCGGGCGGTGGCGGAACCGGTAGTGGGGACCGAGACCCTGCCGCTGGCCGCGGCCGCCGGACGGGTGCTGGCGGAGCCCCTGGTGGCGCCGCGGGACGTGCCCGCCTTCGACAATGTCGCCGTCGACGGCTACGCCTTCGCCGCCGCCGGTCTCGAGCCGGAGGGCGAGAGCCGGCTGCCCCTGGTGGAGGGGCGGGCCGCCGCCGGCCATCCCTTCCCCGGTAGCGTGCCGGCGGGAAAGGCGGTCCGGGTCCTCACCGGGGCGGTCATGCCGGCCGGCACCGACACGGTGGCCATGGAGGAGGAGGTGCGGCTCGAAGCGGGCCGGGTGGTGGTGCCGGCGGGCTACCGGCGCGGGGCCAACGCCCGCCGGCGGGGCGAGGACATCGCCGCCGGCCGCACCCTGTTCGCTCCGGGCACGCGGCTCCTGCCGCAGCACATCGGGGTCGCCGCCAGCCTCGGTCGGGCCGAGCTGCCGGTGTTCGCGCGCCTTCGGGTCGCGGTCTTTTCCAGCGGCGACGAGCTGCGCGAGCCCGGCACGCCCTTCACCGAAGGAGCGGTCTACGACGCCAACCGGCAGATCCTGAAGGCGTTGCTGGCCTCCCTTCCGGTCACCGTCGCCGATCTCGGCATCCTCGCCGACCGGGAGGAGGTGGTGCGCGACGCGCTGGCCGCGGCGGCGGAGAGGTTCGAGGTGGTGATCACTTCGGGCGGCGCCTCGCGTGGCGACGAGGACTACATGGTTCGCACCGTGGAGGCCCTCGGAGGGCTCCATTTCTGGCGGGTACGGATGAAGCCCGGAAGGCCCATCGCCCTCGGCCGGCTCGGTCGGGCCACCTTCGTCGGCCTGCCGGGCAATCCGGTCGCCGCCATGGTCTGCTTTCTCCTCTTCGCGCGGCCGCTGCTGCTGCGTCTCGCCGGCGCGGAATGGCGGGAGCCCACCGCCCTGCCGCTGCCGGCCGCCTTCACCATGCGCAAGAAGACCGGCCGCACCGAGTTCCTGCGGGCGTTCCTGGTCCGGGGCGAGGACGGCGGTCCCGCGGTCCGGCGCATCGCCCGCCAGGGCTCCGGCATTCTCACCGGTCTCACCGAGGCGGACGGCATCGTCACCCTCGACGAGACGGTGGCCGAGGTCCGCGAGGGCGATCCGGTGCCCTTCACCAGCTTCGCCGCATTCGGCTGCGGCGGATGAAGGCGGCGGCCCGTACCGCCGAGGTGCTGGTGGTCGGAGCCGGCATCGCCGGCGCCTCGGCGGCCTTCGCTCTCGCCCGGGAGGGGCTGCGGGTGGTGCTGCTGGAGCGCGAGAGCCAGCCCGCGTACCACACCACCGGGCGCTCCGCCGCCCTGTTCATCAAGTCCTACGGCAATGCCACCATCCGTAGGCTGACCGCGGCTTCCGAGCCCTTTTACCAGAATCCGCCGGAGGGATTCGCGGAGACCCCGCTGCTGACCCCGCGCGGTTTCATGTTCATCGCGCGGGCCGACCAGCTTCCCCGCCTCGAGGAAGAGCTCGCCCTGGCCCGGCGCTTCGTACCGGCCGCGCGCCGTCTCGAAGCGGCCGAGGCGTACCGGATGCTGCCGCTGCTGCGGCCCGGCTACGCCGCCGGGGCGATGCTCGATCCCGAGGCCCGCGATCTCGACGTCGGCGCCATCATGGGAGGGTATCTGCGGGGCTTGCGGGCGGGCGGCGGCGAACTCTGCTGCGATGCCGAAGTGCGCGCTGTCCGGCGCGATGGCGGGATCTGGCGGGTGGAAAGCCGGGCCGGTGTGTTCGAGGCCCCCGTTTTCGTCGATGCCGCCGGGGCCTGGGCCGACGAGCTGGCGGCGCTCGCCGGTCTCGCACCTCTGGGCCTCGTGCCGAAGCGGCGTACCGCCTTCCTCGTCGATCCCCCGCCCGGCATGGAGATCGGAGCCTGGCCGCTGGTCGCCGATGTCGAGGAACGGTTCTACATCAAGCCCGATGCCGGGCGCATTCTCTGCTCGCCGGCCGACGAGACGCCTTCGCCGCCCTGCGATGCGGCGCCCGAGGAGCTGGACATCGCGATCGCGGTGGAACGCATCCAGCGGGCCTTCGCGCTGCCGGTCCGGACCATCCGCCACCGCTGGGCCGGGCTGCGCACCTTCGCCGCCGACGCGACGCCCGTGCTCGGCTTCGATCCGCGCACCGACGGCTTCTTCTGGCTCGCGGGGCAGGGCGGCTACGGGATCCAGACCGCGCCGGCGATGGCCGATCTGGCGGCCCGGCTGATCGCCGGGCGGGCGAGGGAGGAGACGGCCGAGCTGCGCGCCGCCCTGGATCCCGCGCGGCTGCTGCGGGGCCGATGACCGCCGGGCTGCGGCTGACACTCCTCCTCTGCGGCATGCAGGTGCTGGCCCTCGCCGGCTGGCTCAGCTTCCAGGCCCTGATTCCCATGTTCCGCCAGCTCTGGGGTCTCAGCAACGCCGAGGCCGGCTGGATCGCCGCCATTTCCTATCTCACCTACGCCACCTTCGCACCGCTCTTGACCGCACTCACCGACCGGGTGGATGCGCGGCGGGTGGTGATCGCCTCCTGCGGGGTGAGCTTCCTCGCCGCCCTGGGCTTCGGCCTGCTCGCCGAGGGGTTCTGGAGTGCGGTTCTGTTCCGCGCCCTCACCGGCATCGGCGTCGCCGGCAGCTACATGCCCGGGCTCAAGGCGCTGAGCGACCGGCTGGCGCCGGAGGGGCAGGGACGCTTCCAGTCCTTCTACACGGCGAGCTTCTCCCTGGGCTCCGCCCTGTCGCTGTTCGCGACCGCCCTGCTGGCCGATCTCGCCGGCTGGCGCGGCGCCTTCCTGGCGGTCGGGGTGCTCGCCCTTTCGGCGAGCCTCGTCGCGCTCCTGTCGATGCGGCCGCAGGCGCCGCCGATGGCCCCCGGTTCGCGGCTGCTGTTCGACCCCCGACCGGTGCTGCGGGACCGCAGGGCGCTCGCCTACATCCTCGCCTATGCCGGCCACGCCTTCGAGATGGCCGCCTTCCGCACCTGGATCGTCGCCTTCCTGCTGTTCGCCGCCGCCGCTTCGGGGACCACCATCGAGGCCGCCACCGCCGCCGCCATCGCCACCGGTCTCGTCATGATCGGCCTGCCGGCGAGCATCGCCGGCAACGAGCTCGCGTCCCGTTTCCCGCGGCCGCTGGTGCTGACCCTGATCATGTGCGCTTCCGCCGCCTTCGCGCTGCTCCTCGGGGCGATCGCCGCGTTGCCGTTCCCGTTGGTGGTCGCGGTCGCCGCGGTCTACGCCTGTCTGGTGATGGCCGACAGCGCCGCGATCACCGTCGGTACCCTGGCCCAGGCGGCGCCCGAACGTCGCGGCACCGCGATCGCCACCCAGACGGCCCTCGCCTCGGTGATGGCGATGGCCAGCCCGCTGCTGGTGGGCTACGCCCTCGACTGGGCGGGGGACGGCGAGGCGGCGGGATGGCTCCTCGGCTTCGCCATCATGGGGCTCGGGGTGATGGCCGGGCCGCTCGCCTTCCTGGGCCTGGCCCGGACCGCGAAATCCTAGCGAGGGGGAGAGTTGCATGTTCGACGCCGGAGAGATGCTGGAGGAGATCCGCCGCTGGGTGGAGATCGAGACCCCGACCCGTGCACCGGCGGCGGTCGGGCATCTGATGGAGGTCGTGGAATCCGAGTTCCGTGCCCTCGGCGCCCGCACCCGGCGCATACCCGGCCGTGACGGCCATGCCGACCATCTCGAGGTGGCGGCGCCCTGGGGCGGCGACGAACCCGGCATCCTGGTCCTGAGCCATCTCGACACCGTGCATCCCCTCGGCACCCTCGAGGGCCGGCTGCCCTTCCGGATCGAGGGCGATCGCGCCTTCGGGCCGGGCATCTACGACATGAAGGGCGGTGCCTATCTCGGCTTCGCCGCCTTCCGGGCGCTGGTGCTCCACGAACGCCGCACACCCCTGCCGCTGCGCTGGATCTTCACCGGCGACGAGGAGGTGGGCAGCCCCACCTCGCGGGATCTCGTCCGCGAGGCCGGCCGCAGGGCGAAATACGTGCTGGTGACCGAACCGGCCCGCGACGGCGGCAAATGCGTGACCGCCCGCAAGGGGGTGGCCCGGTTCGTGATGCGCCTGCACGGCCGTCCCGCCCATTCCGGCGCCCGCCACTGGGAGGGGCGCAGCGCGATACGCGAGCTCGCCCACCAGATCCTCGCGCTCGAGGCCTTCACCGATTACGCGCGCGGCATCACGGTGAACGTCGGCATGGTGAGCGGCGGAACCGCGGTCAACGTGGTGCCCGAGCACGCCGAGGCACTGATCGATCTCCGGGTGCCCCGGATCGTGGACGCCGAAAGGCTGGTGCCACGGTTCCTCGAACGGGCCCCGAACGATCCCGACGTCACCATCACCGTCGAGGGAGGGCTCGACCGGCCGCCCTACGAGAAGACCGCGGCGACGGCGGCGCTGTTCGCGCACGCCCGGGAGCTCGCCCGCGAGATCGGCTTCGACCTCGAGGACACGGCCACCGGCGGTGGCAGCGACGGCAATTTCCTCGCCGATCGCCTGCCGGTTCTCGACGGGCTCGGGGTCGACGGCGACGGGGCCCACACCATGGAGGAGCATCTCCTGATCTCCTCGCTGGTGCCGCGGGCGACCCTCCTGCTGCGGCTGTTCGAAACCCTGCGCTAGACGGCGGCTTCGCCGGCGAGGGCCGCCCGCAGTGCGGCGAGGCCGGCGGCGAAATCCCGGGGGCTCGCCACCGAAGGGTCGATTTCCAGCATCCCGCGGCCGGCGCCGGCGTCGCGCAGCCGCACCGGCGGGCGCCGCGCGGCGAGGGCGGCGGCGACCTCGCGGGCGCTGCGGCCGAGGACCGCGGCGTCGATCAGGAACCGCACCCGGGGGGCGGGCCCCGGCAGCGCGACGACCCCCGGCACACGCCGCAGCAGCCGCAGCAGCCGCTGTCGGCGGCGGGCGACCCGCCGCGCCCGCGCATCCGCCTCGGCGACGAAGGCTTCGAGGGCCGCCAGCACCCCGGCCACCGCCTCCTTGGTGGGTTTCATCGGCCGCCCGATCCCGGCGATCTGCGCCCGGCAGGCGGCGACCAGATCGGCCCGCCCGAGGATCAGCCCGGCGGTGGGACCGGCGAGCTCCTTCTGGGCGCTGGTCAGGACGAGATCGGCGCCGGCGTCGAGGAAGGGTGTGGCCGAGGCCTCGTGGGCGGCATCGACCACCGCCGGCACCCCGTGACGGCGGCAGAGATGGAGGAACTCCGGAAGTTCGGGCAGGCCGGCCGCCTCGACGCTCGGCGAGACGACGTAGAAGGCGGCGGCGAGGCGGGGATCGGCGAGGGCGGCCGCGAGTTCCTCGCGATGGCAGCGGTTGACGCCGCCGATGGCCAGGATCCCGGCGCCGCTCGTCCGCAGCGGCTGGGAGACGAGACCGCCGTAGTCGACATCGTGGGCGCGCATCAGCAGCACCCGGTCGCGGGCGAGGCCGTTCGTGTCCGGCAGCCGGCGGATCGCCGCCCGGTCGGTGCCGGTGAGGCAGGCGGCGGCGGCGATGGTCAGCGAGGCGGCGGTGCAATGGGTGAGGAAGCCGGCCTCCGCCTCGTGGAAGGCGGCGAGACGCCGGCCGGCGAGATCGAGGAGGGCCTCCATCTCGTAGCTGCGTTGGAGGCTGGCAGCGACCGCGTTCGCCACCCGGCGCGGGGTGCGGGCGGCCCCGAGCGCCGTCCGCGGGCCGGCGAGGTTGACGATCTCGAGCTCGGCGAGCGACGGCTCCTGCGGCATCGACGGCCTCCCTTCCGGCTGTCCACCGCGCTTCTAGCCCGCGGCGGCCGGCGGTCGCAAGCGGCGCCGCGGGTGGCTCAGGGGGCGGCGGCCCGGTCGGCGATCGCCGCCAGAATGGCGTCGAGCTCGGCGGCGAGCCTTTCGAGAGCCTCGCCGCCGTCGGCGAAATAGGGTCGGAAGACGAAGCTCGGCAGCTTGTAGGCGAGGGTGGCGGTGCCGTCCGGGTTCTCGGTCAGATAGAGCCGCAGCGGCGCCTCGATGCCGGCGGCGATGCTCGCCTCCAGCATCCGGACCGCGAATCCCGGCCCGTAGACGCCGATCACCATGTTGCCGGGAATCGTCCGCCCGAGGCTGCGGGCGCCGATGGTGGCGCTCGCCCGGGTGACGATGTTGATCGGGCTCGCCTCGACCGCGGCATCGACCCGCCCGATCAGGGTCCGGTAGTCGTGAGGGGTGGGCAGGATCCGCCAGCCGCCGAGCCGGTCGGGCAGCGGACCGGCGAGGGCCGGCCGGATCAGCAACGAGGCGGCGAACAGCAGGAACAGGACGCGCATGGTACGGAAGCTCCCTCGAAGGAATTCTGCGGCCGATGGGGCCTGCATAGGGCCGCGGCGCGGGCGGCGCGATGACAAGGGCGTGAAGGGGCGATTCCGCGCAGCCCCCGGGGCGGCCCTTGAATTCCCCGGCCTCGGGCCACACCTCGGCGACGGGAACGAAGATACCGAGCGTCCATGGAGCCGTGCGATGACGTCATTGTTCTTCCGGGGGGCGGCGGCCCTCTCCCTTTTCCTGCCGGCCCTGCCCGCGGTCGCCGATCCGCAGGGAAGCTGGGGTTACGGTTACGGGCATCCGATGATGGGGGGCTACGGCTGGTTCTTCGGTCCGCTGTTCATGATCCTCCTCCTCGTCCTGATCGTCGGCGGCGTGGTTCTGGCCCTGCGCTGGCTGGGCATCGGCGGTCCCGGCGGCGGTGCGGCCCCGGGGCCGGACGCGCGGCCCGATCCCCTCGACATCCTCAAGGAACGGCTCGCCCGCGGCGAGATCGGCCCCGAGGAATACGAGGAGCGCAAGCGGCTCCTGAGCGGCTGATCGCCCGGCTATTTGATCAGCCGGCTGATCGCCCGGAAGCTGTCGGTGCCGGCCTCTTCCAGCCATTCGAACAGGACCATTTCGCTGTCGACCACCCGGGCACCCTCCTGGCGGAGACGGGCGAGGGCCAGCTCGTGGCTCCGCGGATGGCGCGAGCCACAGGCATCGGCGGCGACGAACACCGCATGGCCGCGGGCCAGCAGGTCGAGGGCCGTCTGCAGCACGCAGACGTGGCTCTCCATGCCGCAGATCACGATCTGCTCGCGTCCGCGGGCCGCGAGATGATCGGCGAAGGCCGCATCGCGCATCGCCGAGAAGCCGATCTTCTCGAACACCGCGGTGTCCTCCGGCCAAGGCAGCAGCTCCTCGACCGTGGCGCCGAGACCACGGGGGTACTGCTCGGTGGCCAGAACCGGGACCTCCAGTCGCCGCGCGCCTTCGAGCAGGAGACGGGTGCGGGCGATGGCGGCCTCGCCGCCGGCGATCGCCGGGGCCAGCTTCCGCTGGACGTCGACGACCAGGAGCAGGGCGCGGCGCCGGTCGAGGAGCATGGTCTTCCCTCCTTCCTCGGGTGCATCGGACGATGGCGGAAATAGCACAGCGGTCGTGCAGGGCATTGACATTTCGGGCAAGGGGTCCATATCCGGGGTGATCCGAGAACAAGCACCCAGCAGGCATAATCGTAGATTGACCGACCTTCACAAGAGCTTTGCCGACCTCGGTCTGCGCGAAGAAATTCTCGCTGCCATCGCCGAGGCCGGCTACACCGAACCGACCCCCATCCAGGCCCAGGCCATCCCGCGGATCCTCGAGCGGCGCGACGTCCTCGGCGTCGCTCAGACCGGGACCGGCAAGACCGCCTCCTTCACCCTGCCGATGCTGCAGATCTTGGCCGCCGGGCGGAGCCGGGCGCGGATGCCGCGCTCGCTGATCCTCTCGCCGACCCGGGAGCTGGCCACCCAGACGGCCCGCAACTTCGAGATCTACGGCAAGAACCTCAAGCTCACCATGGCGCTGCTGATCGGCGGTGTGGGGATGGGCGACCAGGAGCGGGTGCTGGAAAAGGGGGTCGATGTGCTGATCGCCACCCCCGGCCGGCTGCTCGACTGGTTCGAGCGCGGCAAGGTGCTCCTCGGCGGCGTCGAGATCCTGGTGATCGACGAGGCCGACCGAATGCTCGACATGGGCTTCATCCCCGACGTCGAGCGCATCGTCGGCCTGCTCCTGCGCCGTCAGCAGACCCTCCTCTTCTCGGCCACCATGCCGAAGGAGGTGCGGCGGCTGGCCGACAAATTCCTGCGCGATCCGGTGACCATCGAGGTGGCGCCGCCGGAGCGGAAGGCGGAGCTGGTGGAGGACGTGTTCGTGCCCACCGAGCCGCAGAAGAAGCGCGACATCCTGCTGCGGCTGATCGAGAGCCGGCAGGTGGGCACGGCGATGATCTTCTGCAACACCAAGCGCGAGGTGGCCGGGCTCACCCGTTTTCTCGCCCGCCGCGGTCTCGACGCCCGTGACATCCACGGGGATCTCGATCAGCCGGTGCGCCAGGCGACCCTGGACGCCTTCGGGCGGGGCGAGGTGCGCTATCTGGTGGCCACCGATGTCGCCGCCCGCGGCCTCGACATCGCCGACATGCCGGTGGTGATCAATTTCGACGTGCCGCACACCCCCGACGATTACGTCCACCGGATCGGCCGCACCGGCCGGGCCGGCCGGAAGGGCCGCGCCTTCACCCTGATCACCGCCGCCGATGCGCGCGCGGTGGCGGCCATCGAGCGCCAGACCGGACGCCGGATCCCGCGGCTCGAACTCGATCCGGCGACCGCCGGGGCACGGCCCGATGTGGCCGCGGAGGAAAGTCCACGGCGGGACCGCAAGCGGACCCCGAAACGGAGCGAGGCGCCGCGGAGCGAGGCGGCGAGGTCCGAACGGCCGGCCCGGGGCCGGGGAACCTCCGGCCGGCGGAAACCGGCGGGCGAACGGCCGGCGCCGGCGGAGCCGGTGGTGGCCTTCGGCGAGCATGTGCCGCGGTTCCTGTTGCGGCCCGCACCGCTTCGGGTGCCGGCCAAGGCCGGGGTGGAGTGATGCGCACCATTTTCGTGATGGTGAAATGCGAGCTCGGGCGGGCCTACGAGGTCGCCGATGCGGCTCTCGAGCGGATCGAGCAGGTCTCCGAGGTCTATTCCATCTCGGGCCAGTACGACCTCATCATGAAGTTCCATCTCGACGAGGAGGTCGATATCGGCCGCTTCGTCACCAGCCGGGTGCAGACCCTGCCCGGGGTCAAGGACACCTTCACCCTGATCACCTTCAAGGCCTTTTCCTGAGCCCGAGGAGATGGCGAAGCGGCGCCATTTCGAGATCCTCGAACGCCGCCGCTGTCACGACGGCTTCTTCAAGCTCGATCTCCTGCGCCTGCGCCACGAGCGCTTCGGCGGCGGCTGGAGCGTGCCGCTTTCGCGCGAGCTCTTCCTCCAGCGGGAGGCGGTGGCCGCCCTGCCCTGGGATCCGGGCAGCGATCGGGTGGTGCTGATCGAGCAGTTCCGTTCCGGGGCCATCGGGGCTCCCGGCGGCCCCTGGCTGATCGAGGCGGTGGCCGGCCTGCGGGAGCCCGGCGAGGATCCCGAGACCGTGGCCCGGCGCGAGGTGGCCGAGGAGGCCGGTCTGCGAGTGGGGCGTCTCGAACCGGTCGGCGCCTATCGCTCCAGTCCGGGCGCCACCAACGAGCTGGTTCACGTGTTCATCGCCGAAGTGGCGGCCCCGGCCGCGGGCGGGATCTTCGGTGTCGAGGGCGAGCACGAGGACATCCGCAGCCTGGTTCTCGCCGCCGAGGAAGCCTTCGCCTGGCGTCGGGCGGGGCGGATCACCGCCGCCACGGCGGTGGTGCCGTTGCTCTGGCTCGAGGCCCACCGCGCGCGGCTGCGGGCGCGATGGGCCGGCGGGGGCGAAACGCCGCCTTGAAGGCGGAGGTCGTCGCGGCTAGCTGTCGGGCGGCGGAAGCCGTCACCTGGAACCGACGCGAGGACGGGAGAACCATGCCAGCGCGCATCTACCAGCCAGCCAAGACTGCCACCTCTTCCGGTCGCGCAAAGACCCGCTGGTGGGTGGTGGAGTTCGAGCCGCGGAACCGTCCCGAAGCGGAGCGGCTGGTGGGCTGGGTCGGCTCGCCGGACACCGAGCAGCAGGTCCTGCTGCGCTTTTCCTCCCGCGAGGCGGCGATCCAGTACTGCCGGCGGCGCGGCATCGCCTTCGAGCTCGAGGAACCGCATGTCCGCGCCATCCGTCCCAAATCCTACGCCGCCAACTTCCTCCGCCGCGTCTGAGGGGCGATTGGCGCGACCCGTCGGTGCGGCTATGATCCTGCCGGGCGCCCTTAGCTCAGTCGGATAGAGCAGCTGCCTTCTAAGCAGCGGGTCGGGGGTTCGAGTCCCTCAGGGCGCGCCACAGCCCGACGGGCGCTGCAGCCGCGGCCGGCGGGGCCGTGGTCCGGTTTCCTTTCCCCTCAGTCGGCGATCAGATCCCAGGAGAGCGGGGTGCCCCGGGGGATGTCCACCCGGGCGCGCCGGCCGAGGAGCTCCGGCAGATGCTTGGGCGACAGCCCGAAACCCGGGCGGATCGAGCGGACGTTCGCCTCGGTGAGGGTCTCGCCGGCCCGGATGCTCGCGACCGCGTAAAGGGAACGGCGGAACACCCGGCTCGATTCCTCGCTCGGCGACAGGCCCCGCTTGGGCTCGCCGATGGCGGCGAAGGCGTCGCGGCAATCCCGGCAAAGGCGGGCGAATTCCCCGGGCTCGAGGGAGAAGGCGGCGTCCGGCCCGCCCTCGGCCCGGGCGAGGGTGATGTGCTTCTCGATCGCCACCGCCCCCAGGGCCACCGCCGCCACCGCCACCGCGGTGCCGAGGGTGTGGTCGGAGAGGCCCACGGGGCATCCGGTGAGCTCGCGGAGGCGGGCCATGGTGGCGAGACGGCTGTCGCCGACCGGGGTCGGATAGCCGCTGTTGCAATGGAGAACGACGATCTCCCGGTTGCCCTCTTCCCGGGCGGCTTCCACCGCTTCGAGGATCTCCGCCTCGGTGGCCATGCCGGTGGAGAGAATCAGGGGTTTGCCGGTCCGGGCGATCCGCCGCACCAGCGGCAGATCGACGATCTCGAAGGAGGCGATCTTGAACGCCGGGACCTCGAGACCTTCGAGCAAATCAACCGCCGTCGGATCGAAGGGGGTGCTGAAGACCGGAACCCCGAGACGCCGGCCCTCGGCGAACAGCGCCTCGTGCCATTCCCAGGGGGTGCTGGCCTCGCCGTAGAGCTCGTAGAGCCGCCGTCCCGCCCAGGGCCCCGTCTCGATCACGAAGCCGGGGCCATCGTGGTCGATGGTGAGGGTGTCCGGCCGATAGGTCTGGAGCTTGATCGCATCGGCGCCGGCCTCGACCGCGGCCCGCAGGAGCCGCAGCGCCCGTTCCAGCGAGCCGTTGTGGTTGCCGGAAAGTTCGGCGATGAGGAAGGGCGGACGGCCGGGGCCGATCTCGCGTCCGCCGATCGTGAAAACTTCCGCGTTCATGGTCCCGTTCCGCCTCGCTTCTCCAGCAGGAACCAGGTCAGATCGTCGAGCGGGAACACCGGGTCGCGGCGCCAGACGAACCCGTAGTCGACCAGCGCCAGATCGGCGAACCGGTCCATGAGCTCGCCGGCGAAATCGCGCTTGAACAGAAGCCCCCGTTCGCCGCGGTAGGGCACCTCCAGGGGGGTCGGATTGTAGTACTCCACCACCAGGAGATAGCGTCGGCTCGCGGCGTGGAGGCGGTCGTAGGCCTCGGGCAGCCGCTCCGGTGCGACGTGGATCAACACCCCGGCGGTGAAGGCGAGGTCGAACGGCGTCTCGGGGGTGAAGTCGAAGAGGCTCGCGAGATGGGCCTCGACCCGGGGGATCCGGGCCAGTTCGGCATGGGCTTTCCCGTTGATCTCCACCCCGGCGAGCCGCGCATGCGGCAGCAGCTCGCCGATGGCGATCAGGTTGAGGCCGATGTTGGCGCCGAGCTCGAGCACGCTCTGCACGCCCGGCGCCCGGGCGAGGATTCGGGCGAACAGACGGCGCTTGCCGGCGAGCTGGTCGAGCCGGCGGTTGCGGTCCACGTAGGCGTCGCCGAACGCCCCGGCCCAGACCTCCTCTTGACGGGATTTGCCCGGGCTCCACTCTGCTTTCCGACCGTTCACCGAAGGAACTCCCCTTGTCGAGCCGACCGCGAGCCCGCACACGATCCTCGCCACCCGCACCGGGCGGCCTCGCCCTGATCTGTGCGAATGCCGGCATCCGGATCGGTGGGGGTCATGTAATGCGCTGTCTGGCGATTGCCAATGCGCTCGCGGAACGGGGCCTGCGATGTCGTTTCCTGCTGCCCGGCGGTGGTGAGGTCTTCGTGCCCCTGGTTCTCGCCCGGGGACACGAGGTCGAGGTTCTTTCCGGTCCGCTGCATCGACATGCCTCGGCGCTTTCGAGCCGCCTTCCCGACCCCGTCGATCTCGCCATCATCGACGATTACGAGAGCACCCCGGCCTTCGAGGCGGAGCTCCACGCGCGGTCCCGGCGACTGGTGGTCGTCGACGATTTCGCCCACCGCCGGCATCGCTGCGACGTCCTGCTCGCACCCGGAGCGACGGCGGAGGAGGGCGAATCGTCACCGGCCGGAGAAGGGCCGCGGTACCTTCTTTGCGGCCCACGCCACGCGCCCCTGCGGCAGGAATTCGCGGCGCTTCGCCCGCGGGCGCTGCGGCGGCGGATGGCCGGGGGCGAAGTGCGGCGCGTGCTGGTGACGATCGGCCTCACCGATCCGGCGGGTCTGTCCGCGCCGGTGACCGAAGCCCTGCTCGGCCTTCCCTTCGATCTCGAGGTGGACATCGCCGTCGGCGCCGCGGCACCCGGGCTTTCGGCTCTGCGCCGCCTCGCCGAGGAGCCGCGGGTCCGGCTCCACGTCGATACCGACGAAATGGCGACGCTGATGTGCGAAGCCGATCTCGCCATCGGTGCCGGAGGCTCGTCCAGTTTCGAGCGATGCTGCCTCGGTCTGCCGACGCTCGCCTATCTGATCGCCGAGAATCAGCACGGAATCCTCCGCGATCTGGAGCGGCGCGGCGCTCTTCTGCGAATGGGCGAGGCGGCGCGGTTCGACGCCCGGGAGCTTGCGGCAGCCGTTCGTGCATTGATACGGGACGGGGAAAGGCGAAAACGCATGGCCGCCGCCGCTGCGGCGGTGTGCGACGGGCGGGGCGTCGAGCGGCTCCTCACCTTGCTGATGACGAAGGGAACGGCGGCCGAGCTCCAGCTGCGTCCTGTGCGCGAGGAGGACTGCGATCGCCTCTACGACTGGCGCAACGATCCGCACGCCCGTCGGATGGCGATCCGCCGCGAGGCGATCGACTATTTCGATCACCGCAGGTGGTTCGCGGAGGCCTCGGCCGATCCCGACCGGATTCTCCGGATCGCCGAAGTGGACGGGCTGCCGGTGGGTTCCGTCCGTGCCGATCGCCGGCGCGAGGGATGGGTGCTCTCCTGGACGGTCGCGCCCGAAGCGCGATCACGGGGGTTCGGAAAGCGCATGGTCCACGGCTTCGCGGTCGGCCTCTCGGGCCCGGTGGTGGCCTACATCCGCGAAGAGAACGCCGCCTCCAAGCGGATCGCGGCGGCGGCCGGACTGCGCCTCACGGGGATCCGGGAAGGGATCGAAACCTGGATCCGCGACGGCTCTCCCGGCGTGTGAAGCATCGCCCCGACGAGAGCTTCAGAGGCCGCAGACCTCCCGCAGGGCCTCCACCACCCGCTCGACCTCCTGTTCCGTCATTCCGACGAACAGCGGCAGCGACAGGCAGCGGGCGTAGAACCGCTCCGCCCCGGGCAGCCTCGGGTCCGGGTTCCGCGACCGGTAGAGGGGCTGGAGATGGAGCGGGATGTAATGGACCTGGCTGCCGATGCCGCGCTCCCGAAGGCGGCGCATCACCGTCGCCCGGTCGATACCGAGGGCGGGAAAGTCGATCCGCACCACGTAGAGATGCCAGCCCGGCTCGGCCCCGGCGACGCGACCGAGGGGCCGGATTTCCGGTGCCAACGGCGCCAGCAGGCGGTCGTAGGTGGCGACCAGCCGCCGCCGCGCGGCGAGAAAGGCGTCGAGCTTGCGGAGCTGGCTCGCCCCGAGGGCGGCATGAATATCGGACAGCCGGTAGTTGAGGCCGAGTTCGCGGAGCTCGTAGTACCAGGGGTTCGGCTCTCCCTGCGCATCGAAAGCGGCGGCACGCTCGGCGAAGCGGGCGGGATCGCGTTCGATGCCGTGGCTGCGCAGCCGGCGCAGGCGCTCGGCGAGGAGCGGATCGGCGGTGGTCACCATGCCGCCTTCGCCGCAGGCGATGGTTTTCACCGGATGGAAGGAGAAGCAGGAGAGATCGGCGCGCGACCCGTCACCGACCGTGGCCGCACCGAGGCGATCGCGGAAGCGGGTGCCGAGGGCATGGCAGGCGTCCTCGACGATCCGGATGCCCCGATCCCGCACCATTTCGGCGATCTCCGCCATCGGGGCGGGCTGGCCGGCGTAATGCACGGGCAGGACCGCCGCCACCGGACCGCGGGCGCGGGCGAGCGCCGCCTCGAGCTGGGCCGGACCGAGGAGCGCGGTCTCGGGATCGACATCGGCGAAGACCACCCGGCGGCCGCAAAGGCGGACGGCGTTGGCGGTGGCGGCGAAGGTGAGGGCGGGAACGATGCAGACCGCATCTTCCGGCGGGTCGAGGGCCAACAGCGCCAGATGGAGGGCGGCGGTGCCGCTCGAGCAAGCCACCGCGTATGGCGCTCCCACCGCTTCCGCGAAGGCACGCTCGAACCGCGCCACCGCGGGGCCGGTGGTGAGATGGTCGCTTTCCAGGACCTCGACCACCGCCGCCACATCCTCCGCCTCGACGGTCTGCCGACCGTAGGGGAGAAAGCGCGCAGAATGGGTCATGCCTCGGTTTCACGCAGGAGCCGCCGCAGCCCTTCGGCGTCCAGCCACTCCCCGTTGCCGTCGCTGCTGTAGGCGAAGCGGTCCGGGACCCGCGGGTGGCCTTCGGCGGCGAAGGAGGTCCGCTCCCATTCCGCGAACGCCGGCTCGATGACGTAGCGGTCGCCGAGATCCACGGTGTGATGGGCGTCGTCCTCGGAGATCATCATTTCGTGCAGCTTCTCCCCGGGGCGGATGCCGATGATCTCCCGCCGCGCCCAGGGGAGCATCGCCGCCGCCAGATCGACGATCCGCATGCTCGGGATCTTGGGGACGAAGATCTCGCCACCGCGCATCAGGGCGAAACAGCTCAGCACGAAGCGCACGCCCTGATCCAGGGTGATCCAGAAGCGGGTCATCCGCTCGTCGGTGATCGGCACCGTCTCCGCGCGCTGCTCGGCGAGGCGACGGAAGAAGGGCACGACGCTGCCGCGGGATCCCACCACATTCCCGTAGCGGACCACGGAAAAGCGGGTGCCGAGATCGCCCGAGAGGTTGTTGGCGGCGACGAAGGTCTTGTCGGAGGCGAGCTTGGATGCGCCGTAGAGGTTGATCGGGTTGCAGGCCTTGTCCGTGGAGAGGGCCACCACCTTGCGGACCCGGTTGCGGAGTGCCGCCCAGACGAGGTTCTCCGCCCCGCCGATGTTGGTGCGCAGACATTCGTAAGGGTTGTATTCGGCCGTCGGTACCTGCTTGAGGGCGGCGGCGTGGACCACGTAATCGACCTCCCGCATGGCGAGCTCCATCCGGGTGCGGTCGCGGACGTCACCGATGAAGAACCGCAGGCGGCGGAAGGCGTCCGCGTCGAGCTCCGCTTCCAGGGTCTCGCGCATCTCGCTCTGCTTGAGCTCGTCGCGCGAGAAGACGATCAGACGACGGGGGCGCGAATCGCGCAGGAGCAGGCGCACGAAACGGCGGCCGAAGGAGCCGGTTCCGCCGGTGACCAGCACCGAGGCCCCGTCGAAATTCATGGAAGGTTCGCCGAAGCTGCGATACATGGAACCCCTCGCAAGCGGGTCGGGAGCCCGCCCGACACGGCGCCCTGCCGATACGCGAGCGGGGGATCGGCGTCAACGCACCGCCGGTCCTGCGGCCCGGCGCCGTGACCACCCGGACGAGACCTGGAGCCATGGCGACCCGGACACGGGAAGAAGTTTCCTATCTGCGCGACATCCTGGAGAAGAAGGGGCTGGGATCGACGCGCAAGCTGCTGCTCCGGATTCTGGAGGAGCATCGGGACCTGTTCGGGGATTCGATCCTCGAGGTGGGGGCCGGTCTACCCGACTTTCTCGCCCGGGTACCAATGGCGAAGCGGGCCGCGCTCGATGTCGAAGCCTGCTACGCCGAGGCCTTCCGGGAAGCGGGCATCACCTTCCATCTGCGGGACCTCGACGGGCAGGATTTGGAGGACCTCGGCCTTTTCGACATCGTCGTTTGCACCGATGTGTTCGAGCATCTCCTTCGGCCGGCGGAGGCGCTGGCGCGGATCGCCCGGGTGACGAGCCCGGGCGGCGTGCTGCTGTCCCACGTGCCGAACGAGTTCGGTCTCCGCAAGATGCTGCGGGTGATGCTCGGCCGGGAGGAGAGTGTCCACTGGCACGCCGGTCAGCCGGAGTGGGAGGATCCGCATCTGCGCCGCTTCACCGATCGCGGTTACCGGCGCTTCCTCGCCCTCCACTTTCGCCACAATCTGCGTCTCAACGCCCTCAAACCCTCGCGCCACGAACGGCCCTTCAACCGGCTCGGGTTGCCCGCCCCTTACTGCCTCCAGGCGGGTCCCACCTATCTGAGCACCAACGATCGGGAGCTGGCCCGGGAGTTCCGGCGCCGGGCGGGCCGACGCGCACGCTTCATGTGAGGCTTCCGGGACCGCCGGAGGCGGCCCTGCCGCCGCCGTGCCAATGCTCGAGCCAGGCCTGGAACACGAGCACGTCCCACAGGGCGTGGCCCCAGTTGCGCCGTCCCGCGAGATGCTCCTTCCAGCATGCCCGGATCGGGTACGGATCGAGAAAACCTTCCTCGCGCAGGCGGCGTTCGTCGAGCAGGCTTTCCGCCCAGTCGCGCAGGGGGCCGCGCAGCCAGGCGGCGAGCGGCACGTTGAAGCCGCGCTTCGGCCGTTCGAACAGCTCCGCGGGCAGACGGCGGCCGAGCAGACGCCGCAGGATCCGCTTGCCTACGCCGTCCCGGATCTTGAGCGACGCCGGCAGCCGCCAGGCGAACTCGACCACCCGATGATCGAGGAGCGGCGAGCGGATCTCGAGGCTCGCCGCCATGCTGGCGCGATCCACCTTCACCAGCACATCGCCCGGAAGATAGCTCTCGGTGTCCAGCCACATCATGTAGTGGGCGGGATCCCCGAGCGGCGGGGCCGGCGAAACGAACACCGGCATCTCCGCCGGGCCGGCCGCGGGGACCAGCCTTTCGGCCCGCTCCCAGTGCGACAGCCGGTGACGGTAGAGGGCCGCGAGGTCGCGATGCCGGATGCGGTCGGCACGCTTGGCGAGGCCCTTGGCGCGCAGGCCGGCGGCGCCGCAAAGGGCGGTGAGGAGGTCGAGTCCCCTCGCCGCCGGGGTGCGCAGCCAGCGGGGGATCCGGAGCACCCGGGCCTCGCGGAGGGCGCGGAAATACCGGTTGTAGCCGCCGAAGGTCTCGTCGCCGCCGTCGCCGGAAAGGGCCACCGTCACCTCGCGGCGGGCGAGACGGCAGACGAGCGCGGTGGGAATCGCGGAAGCGTCACCCAGCGGCTCGTCGAACATCACCGGCAGGGAGGGGACGAGATCGAGCGCGTCGGCGGCGGTCACCCGGAGCTCCCGGTGTTCGGTGCCGAGATGCCGGGCGATGGCGGCGGCGAAGGCGGATTCGTCGTAGGCGGGATCGTCGAAGGCGATGGTGAAACTGCGTACCGGACGCGAACTCCGGGCCTGCATCAGGGCGATCACCAGACTGCTGTCGATGCCGCCGGAGAGCAGCGCCCCCAGCGGCACATCGGCGATCATCCGGCAGGCCACCGCTTCCTCGAGCAGGGCATCGAGCCTCTCCCGCGCCTCCGCCGCGTCGGTCACCGGCCGGCGGCGGCCAGCGAGGGCCACCTCTCGCGCCGACCAGTAGCGGACGGCCCGCGCGAGCAGCCCCGCCACCGTCGTCCCCGCGAGCTCCTCCGGCGCCACGGCGAGGAGGTGCCCGGGCGGGAGCTTGACGACTTCGCGATAGATGGAGCGGGGATCGGGAACGTAGCGGTAGCGCAGGAAGAGGGCGAGACTGTCGCGATCGACGGTCGGCCGGAAGGCGGCGAAGGCATGCAGCGCCTCGAGCTCGGAGGCGAACATCAGGCTCGCGCCGAACAGGGCGATGTAGAGGGGCTTCTTGCCGAGCCGGTCGCGCCCCAGCCACAGCCGCCGCTCCGCCCGGTCCCAGAGGGCGAAGGCGAACATTCCGAGGAACCGGTGGACCGCCGCCTCGACGCCCCAGTGCTCGATCGCCGCCAGCATCACTTCGGTGTCGCAATGGCCGCGGAAACGGTGGCCGAGACCTTCGAGCTCCCGGCGCAGCTCCCGGAAATTGTAGATTTCGCCGTTGTAGACGAGGACGAAGCGGCGGCTCGGCGAATGCATGGGCTGATGGCCGGCGGTCGAAAGATCGAGGATCGCGAGACGCCGGTGGCCGAGCATGACGCCGGCCTCCCGATCGAGGAAGACCCCCTCGGCGTCGGGTCCCCGATGGGCGAGCCGTTCGAGGCCTTGCCGGAGCTCCGCTTCCGACAGGGTGGCCGGCGGCCCGAGGGCGCCTAGGATGCCGCACATGCCGGCCGCCCGGAGACGGGTTCCTGGTCCAGGCAGGCGCGCAGCCAGCGGTGGAAAGCCTCCCGGGGAGGGTCTTGCGGATGTCCCTCCGCGAACCGGCCCAATCTCTCCAGAAGGCGCGGCCGCCAGGACGGCCGGGCATAGAAGGCCCGCACCCGCGCGAGCTCGATCTCCGCCGCCGTCGCCGCACCGAAGACCAGCCCTTCGGCGACGAAACCGCAATGGTCGAAGGCGATCTCGTCGAGGCCGTCGAGATGGACGACCGGCAGACCGAGCCCCAGGAGATCGAGCTGGGCGACGCTGTTGCCCACCAGGGCGAGGTCGATCTCGGCGGCGAAGGCGGCGAGATCGCGGCCCGGAGGATCGACCAGGAAACCCTCGGGCAGCGGTCGCAGCCGGTGCCGGCTGTTGGGATGGGGGCGAAGGGTGAAGGCCGCTTCGGGGAAGCGTCGCCGCAGCCGGATCAGCGGCCCTTCGAGCTTCTCGGGGCGGGCGAAGTTGTTGAGGACCACGCCGATCCGCCGCGGCCGGTCGGGGAGGGAACGGAGTTCCGCTACCCCTTCGCGGATCGGCCGCCACAGCGTCGCCGCACCGATCGCGGCGATCTTGCGCTCCGCTTCGGCATTGGCGACCACCGCCATGTCGGGACGGAAGGGTGGCGCGTAGGTGTTGAAGAGGCTGAGCTGGAAATAGAGGCAGGGAACGCGCCACCGTTCGGCGGCGGCGCCGAGGGCGATGCGCTGGGGCGAGAGATCGCAGGGGACCAGGACGAGACGCGGCGGACGGCGGGCGAAGACCCGGCAGAGGGCGGCGTATTCGAGCAGCATCTGGACCAGACTGCGCTGCACGTGGCGGTCGAGACGCCGCGCTCTCCGGGCCACCAGCCGGGCGATCCGGATCAGGAGCCGCGGCGGGAGGAGACCCGACAGCGCCGCGCGACGGCGCCGGGGCGCCCGGGCTTCGAGCGATCGACCCGTTTCCTCGCCGAGTTGCCGCAAGGCCTGCGCGATCTTGGTCGAACGGTGGGTGACCCAGATGTGACGACCGTCGCTCGGGGGAGTGGCGGGGATTCGGCATTGCAGCGCGGCCAGCAGCGGGAACAGCGCCGGGCTGCGGGCGAACAGCGGCGCCAGCCATGCCGGTCCGCGATCCAGCGTATCGGCCGGTTGCCGGAGGACCCAGCGATACTGGAAGGCGGTCAGGAACCGCCAGGACCGCAACAGGACGGTGTCCATCTCCGGCGGCGGTTCAGACGACCACGAACTCCGGTCCCTCCCGCTCGACCACGAAGCGGTCGTCGGCATGGGGCCAGGGTTCGTGGATCTCGGAATGATAGAGGTGGCGGTTGTTCCAGCCGAAGGTCCGGTCCGCCTCCTCGACCAGGGGCAGACGGGCCGCCTCCAGCATGTTGGAGGTGACGCTGTCGTTCTTCCAGATGGCGTATTTCGCCCGCCAGCGCCCGTCCGGCCCCCGCTCCCAGATTTCGGCGTCCCGCTGATCCTCGATGGCCGCCTCGAACTCCTCCTCGCTGATCCCCAAGACCTCGAGATAGAGATCGAGGGAGGAGGGGCGGACGGAATCGTAGCGGCGCACCAGGGCGATTCCCTCCTCGCGGGTCATCCGCCCGCTGCGGATTTCCTCGGCGGTGTGGTCGGTCGCCCGGCCGTAGCCGAACTTGAGGTACTTGAGATAGTCGTGGACCTCGTTCGCGTGGTCGTCGATCTTGTGGTAGAGGTTGAAGGTCTTCTCCCGCGGCCCGGGATGGACGGCGAAACCCCAGTCGCGCATCAGCATCTTGGTGCTCTCGAGGGCGTCCCAGCGGATGTAGACCCCCATGTAGACCCCGCGGACGCCGATTTCGTCCATCAGATCCATGTCCGGGAAGGTGAAGGGGGCGAGCTCGTGGCGCTGGAGGCCGCTTTCCGGGTCGGCGACGATGTCGTCGATCTCGATCCCGCGCATGTCGTACTGCTGGCGGCACCAGTTGGTGAACTCCGGCATGTCCTCGAGGCGGAACTGGCCGGTGAGCTCGCTGCGCGCGTGATCGCCCCAGAGAATGAGGGGAATCCGCTTTTCGACCGCCACCTGGAAGGGAACGGTGAAGATCCCCGCGTGATAGTGCCAGGTGACGTCGCCACAGCGATGCAGCATGTAGCGGCTGAGCCGCCTGACCGTGTCGAGGCCGGAGGAGACCCGGACGAGATCGCAGTTGAAGCTGCGGACCAGATTGCGGAGGTTGCGGAGCCCGAGGCGGGTGTTGAAACAGTGGTTGTAGGTCACCAGCAGCGGCCGGAGCCCGTAGACCTGCGTCGCCAGATAGACCTGATAATGGCTGTCCTTGCCGCCGGAGACCGGGATGATGCAATCGTAGGGCTGGCCCTTTTCCCGCGCCTTGGCCTTGTATTCCTCGACCAGCTCGCGGAACATCCGCCCGCGGGCGTCCCAGTCGATCCGCTCCTTGGCCTCGACCGCCCGGCAGCCGCTGCAGATCCCCTCCTCGTCGAAGATGATGGTCGGTCGGGCATTCTCGGGAAAGGTGCATCGCGCACAGTAACGCATCGGGTCTCCTCCGGTTGACGAGCGGGCCTCGGGCAATGGTGCGCCGGCGCGGATCAGCGTCGCACCGCGAGCCCCATCGCGAGCAGCGCCCGCTTCATCTTGCGCATGCTGTTTTCACTGTAGTGGAACACGTTGGCGGCCGAAACGGCATCGACGCCGCCCTCCCGCAGACCGGCCGCGAGATGCTCGGCGGTGGACGCCCCGCCGAAGGCGATCACCGGTACCGGTACCGCACCCGCCACCTCGCGCATCAGCGGCAGATCGTAGCCGCCGCGCATGCCGTCGTGGTCGATGGAGCAGAGGAAGATTTCCCCGGCGCCGCGATCCACCGCCTGCCGGCTCCACTCGGCCGGTCGGAGGCCGGTGGCCTCGCGGCCGCGATCGGTGAAGACCAAGGCCGTCCCCGCCGGATCGCGGCGACAGTCGACGCCGAGGACGATGCATTGGCTGCCGAAGCGCCGCGCGGCCTCCTCGACGAAGGCCGGACGCCGGACCGCCTCGCTGTTGATCACCACCTTGTCGGCGCCGCGGGCGAGCACCGCCTCGATGTCGGCGCAGCTCCGCAGCCAGCCGCCGGCGGCGATCGGCACGAAGCAGGTTCGCGACACCCGTTCGAGAGCGTCCAAAAAGCGGGTCCGGGCCTCGTCGGTTCGGGTGACGTCGAGAATGATCAGCTCGTCGGCGTCCCATTTGCTGAAATATTCGACCGCGAAGCGGGGATCCTTGTGGATCACGTTGGTGTGCCGGAACTGGACGCTCTGCACCACCTCGCCGTAGCGGAGGATGAGCACGGCGACGACCCGCTTCTTCAGCATCGTCGGGCGAACTCGCAGAAGTTGCGCAGGAGCTGGATCCCGGCCCGCTGGCTCTTCTCGGGGTGGAACTGGACGCCCGCCACCTGATCGTGGACGACCGCCGCCGCGAAGCGCTGTCCGTGCTCGCAGACGGCGGCACAATGGGCCTCCTCCTCCGGCACCAGATGCCAGGAATGGACGAAATAGTAATCCGGGTTCTCCCCGATCTCGGCGAACAGCGGCTCGCGTCGGTGGATCTCCAGATCGTTCCAGCCGATATGGGGGATCTTGCAGGCCGGATCGTCCGGCTGCAGTCGCCGCACCCGCCCCGGGACGAGGCCGAGGCCGCGATGCGAGCCGTATTCCTCGCTGCTGTCGGCGAGGAGCTGCATGCCGAGACAGATGCCGAGCAGCGGCCGGCCCTTCTCGGTCACCAGCCGGAGCAGCGGTTCGGCGAGGCCGGCGGCGTGGATGTTGCCGATCCCGGCACCGAAGGCGCCGACCCCCGGCAGGAGGATGGCCCCGGCCGGTTCCAGCTCTTCGCCCCGGCGCGCGAGATAGGGTTCGACGCCGACGAACTCGAGGGCGTTGGCCACCGAGCGCAGATTGCCCATGCCGAAATCGACGATCGCCACCTTCACGATCGCAGCATCCCTCTCGCCACCAGCCGGGCGAAGGCGTAGTCTTCTTCGGTGTCGATGTCGATCGCCCGATAATAGGGAATCTCGTGGCCCGCCAGCCGGTCGACGTAGAAGGAGGGCCGTTCGAGGAAGCGGCGGCTCCGGGCCCAGTAGAAGGTGCCGTTGCTGGCCAGATAGCGCGGATATTCGGTGCTCTTGCGCAGCACCCGGTCGGGATGGACCGGGAGCAGCAGGCCGTCCCGCTCCTCGAGCGCCTTGAAGGGATGGAGGGGAAAGGCGGAAACCCCCATCACCACTTCCGGCATGGGCGGTTCGTGGAAGCGGCGTTCGGCGGCCACCAGATCGGCGGGCTCCAGGAAGACGGCGGTGGCGTAGAGACAGCAGAAGAGATCCGGGAGATCGCCCGCCGCCTCGAGCCGGGCGAGGAGCTCGCGGCAGACCTCGACGACGCCCGTACGATCGTCGGCGAGCGCCGGATCGCGCCGGTCCACCTCCGCCCCTTCAGCGGCGGCGATGGCCGCGATTTCGGGATCCTCCGTGGAGACGAGGACGCGGGCGAAGAGCCCCGAGTTCCGGGCGCAGGCGATGGCATGGGCGATCATCGGCCGCCCGGCGACTTCCCGGATGTTCTTGCGGGGAAGGCGCTTGGAGCCGCCGCGGGCGGGAATGATGGCGAGCCGCTTCATGCCCTTTCCCGGGAACCGGCTAGATCCGCGAGGGAAAGCCGGTGGCCGGCCGGGAGGTCGCGGGCGAGTCGGAAATCCAGCAGTCGCTCGTAGAGATCCGGGGCGATGCCGTAGCCCGGCCGCCGGAACTCCACTCGCAGCTCGGCCAGCCGCGCGCCGGCGGCGGCATCCTCGAGCAGATGGACGCTGCGGCGGATGGCGTCGCGGGCCCGACGTTCCTCGGCTGTGAGGACGTGGCGCGGGACCCCGAGGGCCCGCTCGAGATCGCGGATCGAGCGGACGAACGCCTTCATCTCCCCGGGCTCCAGGGACATGATGTGCTCGACGCTGCGGGTGGTGCGGTCGAAGGTGATGGTCTTCTCGACGAGATCGGCCCCCAGCGCCACCGCCGCGATGTCCATCTCCCAGCCCGGGGTGTGGTCGGAATAGGCCACCGGCAGCTCGAACATCCGCTTGAGGGTGGGAATGATCCGGAGATTGATGGAATCGACGCGGGCCGGATAGCCGGAGGGACACTGGTGGACGATGATGTTGCGATTGCCCTCTTCGAGAATGACATCGACCGCGGTCTCGATCTCGCCCAGGGTCGAGCGGCCGGTGTCGAGCTGGATGCACATCCCCGAACGGGCGGCGCGGCGGATCAGGGGGAGGTGGTTGACGTCGGCCGAGGCGATCTTGATCGAGGCACAGCCGAGATCCTCGAGGAGGGCGACCTCCTCCGGGAAGCCGACGGTGGCGAAGAAGGCGAGCCCGCGGGAATCGGCGTGTCCCTTGACCTCCCGCCATTGCGCGGGGCTCAGGGCCCGGCGGCGGAGAATGTCGTAGAGAGGTTCCTCCACCGTTTCGGTGGCCCCGGTTTCGCGGTCCACGAGAACCTCGTAGCGGAACATCTGCCGACGGTCGGCGACCAGCCGGTCGGGATCGAGGATCTGGAACTTGACGGCGTCGGCCCCGGCATCCGCCGCGGCGTCGATCAGCGCTTTGGCGCTCGCCACCCCGTCGTGGGTGGGGCCGGCCTCGAAGGTGACGAAGCAGGGATGGCCCTCGCCGATCTCCCGGGAGCCGAAGCGAACCGTTCGTGCAGGTTTCCGCATGTCCGTCCCGTGACCACCGGTGATGCCGGCCGGTGCCGCCCGCATCCTACCGGAAGACGTTGCGTTCAGGGGCCGAGATAGGCCGGCCGCGGGAGATTGTCGAGGCCGCAGGCGGCGGGCCGGGACGGCCTGTTTCCGGGGACCGCCGGCGTCGGTCCCGGCCGCCGCGCCGGGCTCGGCGGGCGGGGGCGAACTGTGCTAGAGGATGCGCCAGCGAGATCCACCGTTGCGAAGAGTGCATGCAGATCCTCCTCGATCGTCTGCCTTCCGCGTTGCGCGGTTTTCTGACCATGCCGGCCTCGCGGCCGGGGCTGGTCATTCTCTGTCTGCTCGCCGCCAGCGTCCTGGAGGGTGTGGGGCTCGCCACCCTGCTGCCGATCCTGGCGATGGTCGCCGACGGCGAGCCGGGCGGTTCGGGGCTGCAGGAGATCCTGGTCGAGGCCCTGGCGACGGTCGGCCTGCCGCTCTCCTTCGGTGTCCTGATCGTCGTCATGGCGGCTCTGCTGACCGCCAAATCGGCGATGATGATCCTCGCCCAGCGGATCATCGTCTACCGCTCGGCGGCGGTGGCGGCGGAGATGCGCCGGCGGCTGGTGGCGCGGATCCTGCGCGCCCGCTGGCGCTGCTTCGTCGGTCAGCCGATCGGCCGGCTCACGAGCGTCCTGCTGAACGAGACCAACCGGATCTCGCAGGGCTATCTCGCCGCCGCCGACTGCGTGGTCTTCTTCGTCCAGGGGATCGCCTACACCATCCTCTCCTTTCTCGTCTCCTGGAAGGTGGCCCTGTTCGGGATCGGCGCCAGCGCGGTGATCACCGTTCTCCTGCGGGGATTTCTCGGGCGGGCCCGGCGCTCGGGAAAGAAACAGACGCGGCACGTCCAGGCGATGGGCGACATCTTCAACGAGACCGTCGCCAACATGAAGCCGATCAAGGCGATGGGCCGCGAGCGCCACTATCTCGCCTTCATCGACGAGCACGTCCGGCGGATGAAGCGGGCTCTCCGCCGCCAGAATCTCGATGCCCAGGTGATCAGCTACGTGCAGGAGACCGCCCTCGTCCTCCTGCTCGCCGTCGGCTTCTATCTCGCCCATGTCGTCTGGGGGGTGCCGATCGCCGAGCTGGTCGTCACCGGGATCGTGCTCCGGCGCACCGTTTCCAGTCTCACCAAGGTGCAGAAGGCCTATGTCCGCGCGGTGCAGCTCGAACCGAGTTTCGACGCGGTGGCGAAGCTGCTCGAGGATACCGCCCGGGAACGCGAGGAGCTGCCGCGTGACGGGCGGACGCCCACCCTCGAGCGGGGGATCCGCCTCGAGCGGGTGAGCTTCGCCTACGACGAGGTGCCGATCCTGCGCGAGGCCGATCTCGAGATTCCCGCCCGGGCGGTGACCGTCCTCGCCGGTCCCTCGGGTACCGGCAAGACCACCCTGCTCGATCTGGTCCTGGGGCTGATGCGCCCCGATTCCGGCCGGATCCTGATCGACGGGATCGACTTTCGGGAGCTCGATCTGCGCGCCTGGCGACGGATGGTCGGCTACGCGCCGCAGGATCTGACGCTCCTTCACGCCAGCCTCCGCGACAATCTCCGTCTCGGCGATCCGAGGATCGACGACACCCGCATCGAGGAGGCGCTGGAGATCGCCGAGGCGCGCGACTTCGTGCGCCGGCTGCCGGCCGGCCTGGACACCATGGTGGGCGCCCGCGGTCTGCGCTTCTCGGGTGGCCAGCGGCAGCGGATCGCTCTCGCCCGGGCGCTCGTCGGCCGACCCCGGCTGCTGGTCCTGGACGAGGTGACGAGCGCCCTCGATCCGGAGGTGGAGCGGCGGGTCTGCGCCAATCTGCGGGCGCTCGCCGAGCGGACCACCATTCTTTCGGTGACCCACCGCCCCGCCTGGTTCGGGATCGCCGACCGGATCGTCGAGCTGGACCGCGGCGTGCCCCGCATCCGCGAGCCGGAGGCGCCGTTCGCCTCCCCCGGAGGCGCGGCGGCGGTCTGAGCCCGGCCGTCCCCGGACGGGACGGCGGGAGGGGGGGAAGGGACCGGACGGCCGGGCCGTCCGACCGGCGCCGGGCGGCCGGGATCGGGGCGACGACGGGGGGAGGGGAGACATGGGGCATGCGGTTTACGCGCGGGAACGGATGGGGCGGGCGGAGATCACGCCCGGAGGCGCCTTCGAGGCGGGGGCCTTCGCCACCCTCACGCTCACCTACACCGCCGGCACCTACGGCATCGACGACACCGGCAGCATCAAGATCGCCCACCGCTTCGCGAGCGACATGGGGAAGCCCCAGTTCGACGATCCCGCCGCTCCCGACTATGTCACCGTCGAGGCCTCGAACGGAGCCGAGCTGGAGCTGCGCTACGATCCCAAGCAGAACATCCGCCCCTGGGACAAGACCCTGTACATCAAGGTGGTGCGCGGCTTTCTTCGCGAAGGGGATCGCCTCGTGGTACGGTTCGGAGACCGGCGCGGCGGCTCGCCCGGCATGCGCCTGCAGACCTTCTGCGAGGAGCGTTTCACCTTCCGCGTGCTGGTCGATGCCTTCGCCACATACGACTATGTGGAGCTGCCCGATCCGCCGGCCATATCCATCGTTCCCGGCCCTCCGGTCGCCTTCCGGGCGGTGCTGCCGACCCTGCGGCGTCCCGGAGATCCCTTCACCCTCCACGTGAAGGGCGAGGACCGCTGGGGTAATCCGTCCGACCGTTGCGATCATGTCTTCATCCTTCGCGCGAACCGGAGGGTGGTGGGGCTGCCGGAGCGGCTGGTCCTGCGTCCGGGGATGTTCGCCGCCGCGGCGGCGGGATTACGGGTCGAGGAGCCCGGTGATCTGCTGATCGAGCTCCTCGACGGGGAGGGGCGGGTGGTGACGGCGAGCAACCCGCTGCGCATCACCGAAACCGATCTCCTCGCCTGGTGGGCCGACATCCACGGCCAGTCGGAGGAGACCATCGGCACCAATTCCGCCCGCGCCTATTTCCGCTTCGCCCGGGACCGCGCCTTCCTCGACGTCGCCGGCCACCAGGGCAACGATTTCCAGATCACCGGTGAATTCTGGGAGGAGCTCCAGCGCCTCACCCGCGAGTTCGACGAGGGCGGGCGGTTCGTGGTCCTTCCCGGCTACGAATGGTCGGGGAACACCGGCCTCGGCGGCGACCGCAACGTGTTCTTCGCGAAGGAAGGCCGGCCGATCCGCCGGTCCTCCCATGCGCTCGTCCCGGATCTGTCGGACGCCCACACCGATGTCCCCACCGCCGAGGCGCTGTTCGATGCCCTCCGTGGCGAGGACTGCTTCGTGATCGCCCATGTCGGCGGCCGCTACGCCGATCTCCGCCGCGCCCACGACGGCCGTCTGGAGCGCTCGGTGGAGATCCACTCCGCCTGGGGCACCTTCGAATGGCTGCTCCACGACGCCTTCGAGCTCGGCTGCCGGGTCGGGGTGGTGTGCAATTCCGACGGCCACAAGGGACGGCCGGGGGCGAGCCATCCGGGGGCCAGCATGTTCGGGGCCTACGGCGGTCTCACCTGTCTCTTCGCCCCGGAGCTCACCCGGCCGGCGATCTTCGAGGCCTACCGCCGGCGCCATCACTACGGCACCACCGGATGCCGGGCCTTCCTCGATCTGCGGGTCCGCTTCGCCGAGCCGGCGGAACTGTTCGCGGAGGATCCGGCGCTCGGACCCACCTCCTCGCGACCGGTCCGGGAGGCGATGATGGGCGACATCCTCCGGATCACCGACGAGACGGTGGAGCTCGCGGTCGAGCTTCTCGCGGCGGCGCCGATAGAGCGGGTGGAGATCCGCAACGGTCGGGAGACCCTGGAGATCTTCCGCCCGTACGGGGAGGCGGATCTCGGCGCCCGCATCCGGGTGATCTGGGAAGGCGCCCGTTACCGCGGCCGTGGCCGGCAGACGATCTGGGACGGCTCCGCCGAGCTCGAGGGCAACGCTTTCGCCGATCTCGCGCCGATCAACTTCTGGAACCTCGAGCAGCGCTTCGAGCGGACGGCACCGGGCCGGGTGGAGTGGACGGCGCTCACCACCGGCAATTTCGCCGGTTTCGAGGCCCGGCTCGAGGATCCCGGGTCGGGGGTCCTGCGCATCGACACCCCGCTCGTGCAATGTGCGCTTCCGATCGCCGGGATCGGCCGCGAGGATAGCGTGGTCGAGGCCGGCGGCCTCGGCCGGCGGCTGCGCGTCTTCCGTCTCCCCGACGCCAATCCCCACCGGAGGCTGCGCCTCACCCGCCGGATCGTCCTTCGCGAGAAGGGCGACAACCCGCTCTGGGTCGGGGTCACTTTCGAGGACGGACACCGGGCCTGGACGAGCCCGGTCTATCTCTTCCGCGACGCAGGGACCCGCGGGTGACCGGGCGGCCCGTCCACCGCCTGCTGAACCGTCTCGCCGCCGCGCTCGGCTACGAGCTCCGGCGTCGCGACAAGCCCCGCGATCCCCTGGCCCGGCTCGTCGCCAGCCTGGCCTTCTTCGGGATCGACGCGGTCCTCGACGTGGGGGCCAACATGGGCCAGTACGCGAAGAGTCTGCGCCGGGCCGGCTATCGGGGACCGATCCTCTCCTTCGAACCGCTGGCCGCACCGCATGCCGCGCTGGCGGCGGCGGCGCGCGGGGATCCCGCCTGGCGGGTGGCACCGGCGATGGCCCTCGGGGCCGGGAACGGCGTCGTCGAGATCGAACGTTCGGCGGAAAGCGACATGAGCTCGATCCTGCCGCAGACCCGGCTGCTGCGGCGCATTTCGCCGAGTTCGGCGGTACGCGAGCGGGTGCGGGTGCCGCTGCGGCGTCTCGATTCGCTGGCCGAGATCGATCCCGCCTGGCGGCGGATGTTCCTCAAGATCGATGTCCAGGGCTACGAGCCGCGGGTTCTGGAGGGGGCGGAGGGGCTCTGGCCGCGCATCCTCGGCGTGCAACTGGAAATGGCCCTGGTTCCGCTCTATGAGGGCGAACAGGAGCTGTGTGCGGCGATCGCCGCCATGGAGGCCCGCGGCTTCGCCCTGCACCTGCTGCTCCCGGGCTATTACGAGCGCAAGCTCGGGCGCCAGCTCCAGGTGGATGGTGTCTTCTACCGACGGGATCTCGGCGAGGAGAGGAAAGGGTGAACGACGTCCGACCGCCCACCGGCCTGTTCGACCGCGTGCTGGTACCGATCCACCGCGAGGGTTGGCCGTTCGTGGCGCTGTTCTTCGCCGCGAGCCTGGTCCTCGGCCTCCTCTGGGAGCCGCTCCTCTGGCTGGGACTGCTGGCGACCGCCTGGTGCGCCTTCTTCTTCCGCGATCCGCCCCGGGTCACCCCGGTCGATCCCGAGCTGGTGGTCAGTCCCGCCGACGGGGTCGTGCAGAGCGTGGCGAGCCGTGTGCCGCCGCCGGAGCTGGAACTCGGCGTGGAACCGCTGCCCTGCATCAGCGTCTTCATGAACGTGTTCGACGTGCACGTGAACCGCACCCCGGTGGCCGGGCTGCTGCGGCGCCGGGCCTATCACGCGGGACGCTTCCTGAACGCCTCCCTCGACAAGGCGAGCGAGGAGAACGAGCGGCAGAGCTTCCGCATCCGCGCCGAAGGTGGTGCCGAAATCGGTCTCGTCCAGATCGCCGGGCTGGTCGCCCGCCGGATCCGGGGCTTCGTCGAGGAGGGGGCGCGTCTCGCCCCCGGCGAGCGGATCGGCCTCATCCGTTTCGGCAGCCGTTGCGACGTCTATCTGCCGCCGGGCACCGCGCCCCTCGTCTGTGTCGGGCAGCGGGCGATCGCCGGCGAGACCGTGCTGGCCGCACTCGCCGGTCCGCAGGTGCCGAGGAAGGGGAGGGTGTCGTGAAAGGTCCCGGCAGGCCGATCCTCCAAGCGCGGGAGCGCCGCCGGCGGCTGCGGGCCCGGCCGCTCCTCCATCTGCTGCCCAATCTGTTCACCATCCTCGGGCTCGGGGCCGGCCTCACCGGCATGCGCTACGCCTTCGATTCCCGCTACGAGCTGGCGGTGGCGCTGATCGGCATCGCCATCCTGTTCGACGGGTTGGACGGCCGCTCGGCGCGGATGCTGCGGATCACCAGCAAACTCGGCGCCCAGCTCGACAGTCTGGCCGATTTCCTGAGCTTCGGGGTGGCCCCGGCGATCATCGTCTATCTCTGGAGCCTGCACGAGGTGCGCGGCGTCGGCTGGGCGCTGGCGATGCTGTTCGCCACCTGCTGCGCCATGCGTCTCGCCCGCTTCAACGTCGAGCTGGAGGCGGCGGAGAAACCCCGCTGGACCCTCTACTTCTTCTCCGGCATCCCGGCGCCCGCGGCGGCCGGGCTCGCCCTGCTGCCGCTCATCGCCTCCTTCGTTCTCGGCGAGGGGCTGATGCGCGGCTGGACTCTGAACGCCGCCATGTTCCTGTTCGTCGCGCTGATGATGGTCAGCCGGGTGCCGACCTTCTCCATCAAGCGGATCCGGGTCCGGCCGCAGTACATCGTCCCCCTCCTGGTGGTGGCGATGCTGGTGGTGGTGTTCCTCGTCACCGAACCTTGGGCGACGCTTTCGGTGATGGGGGTCCTCTACCTGCTCTCCATACCGGTGAGCGTCGTGGTCGCCCATCGGATGCAGCGGCGCGAGCCGCCGCCGCGCCGGCGCTCCGAGGAGACCCCGGACGCCGCCGGCGAGACGGAGGCGCCACGGGTCGTTCCCCTGGACCAGCGCGGCCCCCGGGGCTGAGGCCGGAGGCCGTGCTCGACGCCCGCCTGCGCCCGCTCGTCGATCCCGTCCTCGAGCGCCTGGCGGCCGGGCTCGACCGCCGCGGCGTCACCGCCGACCGGGTCACCGTCGCCGGTTTCCTGGTCGGGGTGGCGGCCATCGGCGCCGTCGCCCTCGGCGCCCACGGGAGCGGGCTGGCGCTGTTTCTCGTCAACCGCCTCGGCGACGGTCTCGACGGGGCGCTGGCCCGGCGGCACCGGATCACCGACCTCGGCGGCTTTCTCGACATCGTCCTCGACTTCCTGATCTACGCCGGGCTGGTGTTCGCCTTCGCCCTCGCCAATCCGGCGGCGAACGCCCTGGCCGCGGCCTTTCTCCTGTTCGCCTTCATGGGCACCGGTTCCTCCTTCCTCGCCTTCGCCGTGATGGCCGCCCGCCGCGGGCTCGAGAGCGATCGCCACGGCCCCAAATCCCTCTATTATCTGGGCGGTCTCACCGAGGGGACCGAAACCATCCTCTTCTTCGTCCTGGCCCTCCTGCTGCCGGGCTCCTTTCCCCTGCTGGCGGTGGTTTTCGGGGCGATGTGCTGGATCACCACCGGCGCCCGCATCGCCACCGCCTGGAGCCTGCTGCGCCGGGGGCGACCGCCGCGAGCTTGCCGCGGCCGGCGGGACCGGTCATAGACGGAATCGGCCACCATCCGGAGTGCCCGCCATGAGCTACCGTACGATCCTCGTCCCGGTCACCGACGATCCGCGGCTCGACGAGCGACTGGCCACGGCCCGGATGTTGGGCCAGCGCTTCGACGCCCACGTCCTCGGCCTCCACGTCATGCCCCTGCCGGTGGTTCCCCTCGGCTACGGCGAGGCGGCGGCCTATGTCGGGCCCGAGCTCATCGAGGCCCAGCGCAGGGCCAATGTCGAGCGGGCCGAGCGCCTCCGGCAGCGGTTCGAGGAGGCGCTCGCGGAGCTGGCACCGGACTGTTCCTGGCGGGTGGTGGAGGGTGATCCGGCGATGGTCGCCCTGAGCCACGCCCGGATCGCCGATCTGGTGCTGGCGCCGCAGAGCGATCTGAGGGGGCTCGATTTCCTGGAGCCGGATCTCGCCGAGCATCTGGCGATGGGAGGCGGGGTGCCGGTGACCATCCTGCCGCGCGGCGGCTGGCCGAGCGACCTCGGCCGTCGGATCCTGGTCGCCTGGAACGGATCGCGGCAGGCGAGCCGGGCGGTCCACGATGCGCTGCCGCTTCTCGCCCGGGCCGACCGGGTGCTGCTGTTCGCGGCCGGCGAGGAGGCCGGCGAGCATGTCGCGGACGCCCTCGCCATGCTCGAACGGCACGGGCTCGAAGTGGTGTGCGAAACGCTCGCCGAGGTGTCGGGGCCGATCGGCCCGCTGCTCCTGCGCAAGGCGGCGGAGACCGGCTGTGACACGCTGGTGATGGGTGCCTACGGCCATTCGCGGTTGCGCGAGCTGATCCTCGGCGGCACCACCCGTCACGTCTTCGCCCACGCCGAACTGGTGGTCTTCGCCAGCTCCTGAACCGGTCGCCGATCTGGCCGCGGGCGCCGATCTGTGCTAGCGGCGCCCGAGGGGGAAACGACCAAGAGCGAGGGAGGACCGCGAAATGCGAGCTTTCTGGATGGCCGCGCTGGCCGTCGGCGTGCTCCTCGGCGGGGGCCGGCCGGCCGCCGCCGAGACCCGGATCACCTACAAATCGGCCAAGGCCGGCACCTCCTACTACCAGATGGCGGTGGAGCTGGCGGAGGCGGTCAAGAAGGCCTCCGACGGGGCGGTCATCGTCACCGTCGAGGAAAGCCAGGGCTCGGTCCAGAACGTCAAGGAAGCGGCGGTCCGCTCCGGCAACTACGTGTTCACCAGCCCGCCCGGGCTGATCAGCCGGGCGATGGCCGGCAAGAAGCCCTTCGCGCCGCGGAACCCGGCCTTCGGGAACCTGCGTTCGCTGTTCCCGATCCCCAGCCTGACCATGCATTTCGTGGTCCGGGCCGATCGCGGCATCGAGAGCTTCGCCGATCTCGCCGGCAAGAGATTCCTCATCGGCAAGGGCAGCTTCGGCGCCCGTGAAGCCAAGCGTACCCTCGAGCTGTTCGGGGTCCAAGGGGTGGAGCTGATCGACAGCGAGCTCTCGGCCGCCGTGGCGGCGCTCAAGAACGGGCAGATCGACGGTTTCGCCACCGCCGGCTCCTGGCCGGCGCCGAACGTGGTCGAGGCCGCCGCCTCGGTGTCGGTGCGGCTCCTGTCGATGACCGAGGAACAGGTGGAAAAGACCGGACGCACGCGGCTCGTCATCCCCGCCGGTACCTATCCCGGGGTCGAGAAGGAGGTGGTCACCACCTCCCTTCCCGTGGGCGCCTACACCATCGCCGCGATGGAGGAGGAGGCGGCCTATCTGTTCACCAGATACTTCTGGGAGACCCGTGAAGAGCGGGCCGGTGCGTCGCCCTGGTGGAAGGGAGTGACCCCGGAGGGCCTCGCCACCCTCGCGGCGCCGCTCCATCCCGGAGCGAAGCGCTACTACGAGGAAGCCGGCTTCACCCTGCCCGCCAACCTGCAGTAAAGGCCGGATCGGGTGACGGAAGTGCGGCGCTGGGCCGAACGTGTCCTCGCCGCCTTCACCGTCGGCTTTCATCTCTGGCTGCTGTTCGAGGGGCTGATCTCCAACCTCGTCAGCCGCCCCCTCCACATGGCCCTGGCGGTGCCTTGGGTGCTGCTGCTGGCCCCTTCGGCCGGGCCGGTGGCCCGCTGGTTCGGCCGGATTCTCGGGCTGGCGGCGATCGCCGCGGCGCTCTGGATCGCCTGGAACTACCGGCTGCTCGACGAGCAGTACGGCATGCTCGCCGGCACCTTCCAGTACGGGCTCGCGGTGGTCCTGGTGCTGGCGGTGCTGGAGATGGCACGGCGGGTCGTCCGCCTCGCCCTGCCGACGGTGGCCGTGCTGGCCCTCCTCTACGGCATGTTCGGCCAGTACGTCCCGGGCGAGTTCGGCCATCCCGGCATTCCCTGGGCGAGTCTCTTCGGCAATCTGACCATCGCCGAGACCGGGATCTGGGGACCGCTCACCGGGGTTTCGGTGAACATCGTCGCGATCTTCGTCATCCTCGGCGCGGTGCTGTCGGCGGGCGAGGCGGGCACCGGCTTCATGGCCCTGGCCCTGCGCATCGCCGGCCGGCTCCGGGGCGGCGCGGCCAAGGTGGCGGTCCTCGCCTCCGCCCTGTTCGGGTCGCTGTCCGGTTCGGCCAGCGCCAATGTCGCCTCCACCGGTGCGGTCACCCTGCCGATGATGAAGCGGCTCGGATATCCGCCTTCCCTGGCGGCGGCGGTGGAGGCGGTGGCCTCGACGGGAGGGCAGATCATGCCGCCGCTCATGGGGGCGGGCGCCTTCGTCATGGTCGAGCTCCTCCAGATTCCCTACAGCCGGGTGATGGCCGCCGCGTTGCTGCCGGCGCTCCTGTTCTTCTTCGCCTGCTGGATGGGGATCGATCTCGCCGCCCGCCGCTACCGGCTGGTCGCGATCGGCCGCGAAGACCTGCCCTCCACCGATCTGCTGCTGCGCACCGTCCCCTTCTTCCTGCTGCCCCTGGGTCTCCTCCTGTGGCTGCTCCTGGGGAGGGGGGTGACCGCCCAGCTCGCCGCCGCCTGGGCGGTGTTCCTCGCCTTCGCCCTGCTGGTCACCGACCGCCATCTGCGCGTCGATCCGGGTGCCCTCCTCGCCCGCCTCGAGTCGGCGGTGCTCAACGCCGCCCGCCAGATCGCCGCCATCGCCTCGATCATCATCTGCGCCGGTCTGGTGATCGGGGTGCTCAACCTCACCGGGCTCGGGGTCAAGGTGACGAGCGTCATCGTCGGGCTTTCGGGCGGCGAGCTGCTGCCCGCGCTCCTGCTCACGGCCCTCGCCTGTCTCGTGCTCGGGATGGAGGTGCCGACCACCGCCGCCTACGTGATCGCCGTCTCGGTCGCCGGTCCGGCCCTCCAGCAGCTCGGGCTCGATCCGCTGGTGGCCCATCTCTTCGTCTTCTGGTACGCGCTGCTCTCCACCATCACTCCGCCGGTCTGCGGCACCGTGTTCATCGCCTCCGGGATGCTCGGCGCGCCTTGGCTCGCGACCGCCCTCCATGCCATGCGTCTCGGCCTCGGCCTCTATCTCGTGCCGCTCGGGTTCGTCGTCGAGCCGGCCCTGATCGACCCGCTCGCCGCCCCCGGGGCGGCCCTGCTGGCCTTCGCGAAGCTCGCCGCGGTGCTGGCGGCGCTCGCCTGGGCCCTCGGCGAGCTGCGGCTGCGGCCCGCCCTCGGCGGGCTGGTGGCGGGGCTGGCGCTCCTCCTCCTCGCCCTGCCGCTCGCCTCGCTGAGCCCCTTCTGAGCCCGCCCGGGGCTCGTTTCCTCCATCGGCGAGTCCTATATCCCTCCGGAGCCGACGATGGCGGTGCGGGCGAGGGAGGAAAGCCGATGGAAGAGCGGGTCGTGGCCCATTACACGCGGGAGGATCTGGCGGTACGCCTGCTGGCCCTGGTCGAGGCCCAGGGCCGCGATCCGCGGCGGCTCCGGCCGGAGGATCTGGTCGGGGTCGAAGACATGCACGTCGGCGGACGGGCGGCCACCGAACGCTTCGCCGGCGCCCTGCCGCTGCAGCCCGGGATGGAACTCCTGGACATCGGCAGCGGCCTCGGCGGGGCCGCCCGCTTCCTGGCCCTCGCCTACGGCTGCCGGGTGACCGGGATCGATCTCACCACCGCCCTGGTGGCCGCCGCCCGCACCCTTTCCGCGCGGGTGGGGATGGGCGACCGGGTCCGCTTCGAGACGGCGAGCGCCCTCGATCTGCCCTTCGCCGAGGCGAGCTTCGACGGCGCCTATACGATCCATGTCGGGATGAACGTGGCCGCCAAGGACCGGTTCTACGCCGAGGCCTTCCGGGTGGTGAAGCCGGGCGGCTTCTTCGCCCTCTACGACGTCGTCCGGCTCGCCGGCGACCCCGGCTATCCGGTGCCCTGGGCGGAGAGCCCCGAAACCAGCCATCTCGCGACTCCGGAACGGCTCGAGGAACTGCTGCACGAAGCCGGTTTCGAGGTCCGGGAGGTGGTCGATCGCACCGCCGAGGGAGCGGCGGCGATGGCCGAGAGCGCGGCCCGCATCGCCGATCCCGGAGCCGCCGCCAGGGCCTCGGCACCGCTGGTGATGGGCGCCGACTACCGGGCCAAGATCGCGAACATCGCCGCCGCACTCGGCGATCGTCGTCTGGGCTGTTTCGAGATCCACTGCCGACGTCCCTGAAGAGCGGATCTGTGGCAATTGCCACAGCCGCGGCGGGCCACCGCCGCTAGCCTCCGGCCCATAGCTCCGGTCCTGCCCGTACTGTCATCGGTGCGGTTTCCGGGGATGCGGTCCCCGGGCCGGCCGGCGGATACTCCATCTCTCGTCAGAGCTCGCACGTGATCGGCGGACCCTCGCGGGTCCGTCTTTACATCCGGCGGCGGCTTCCTCCATTGTCCACCGGCAACGAACGGACCGTGACGGCATTCCGGCATTGGCGCCGGGGTCCGAACCACCTGTATCCTCGGTCCGATAACAATCCGGGTTCATCGACAGGGAGCAGGAAACATGGCTCAGCCGACCGCCGAAGATCGCCCCCGGCTCGTCCTCCCGGCCCTCGAAGGTCTCTACCGGGCGCTGGATCCCTACATGGATGCGCTGGTGCGGGTCACCGTCGGGCTCTCGCTGGTGCCGCACGGCATGCAGAAACTGTTCGGCATGCTGGGCGGCGGCGGGCTCGCCGGCACCGCCAAGTTCCTCGAAAGCGTGGGCTACGCGCCCGGCATGTTCTGGGCCCTGGCCCTCGGCAGCCTCGAGTTCTTCGGCGGCATCGCCCTCGCCCTCGGCTTTCTGACCCGTCCCCTGGCCGCCCTCGTCTTCGTCTTCATGCTCAACGCCATCGTCTACCACTGGCCCAACGGCTTCTTCTGGAACAAGCTCGGCTACGAGTTTCCGCTCTTCTGGGCGGCGATGTGCGTCTTCGTTTTCGTGCGCGGCGGCGGGCGCTATTCCCTCGATCACCGCCTCGGGCGCGAATTCTAGGGCCTCTCCGGCACGGTCACCCGGCGCAGGGTCAGGTTGATCCGTCCCTCGCCGGGTACCGGCTCGCCGGTTCCCGGAAGGATCCGGTCGATGCCGTGATAGAGGAGGCGGGCCGGGCCGCCCATCACCAGCACGTCGCCGCTCTCCAGCAGCAGGCGGCGGGTGGGATCGCGCCGCCGGCGGCCGCCGAAGCGGAACCAGGCCGCGCAGCCCAGCGACACCGACAGGATCGGTGCCGTGAACTCCTCCTCGTCGCGGTCCTGATGGAGACCGAGCCGGGCGCCGGGCCGATAGTGATTGACGAGGCAGCATTCGGGCGGATGGGGATAGTCGGCGAGCTCTTCCCACAGGCGCAGCAGCGCCTCGGGAATCGGCGGCCAGGGCCGACCGGTGCCGGGATGGACGGGGCTGTAGCGGTACCCCCGGATGTCGCTGATCCAGCCGAGCCGGCCGAGGTTGCACATGCGGACCGAAAACGGCCGCCCGCTCCCGGGCATCACCGGCCGGAACCAGCCCGCCGCCTCGACGAGCTCCAGGACCTCTCCGAGCAGCCGCCGCCGGCTGCCGGCATCGAGCCGTCCCGGCAGGTACCGCAGACCCACCGGGAGAGCGTCGTCCTTCGGCTCGCCTCGCTCGGTCATGAGGCGGATATGGCGGGCCGCCCTCCGCCGGCAAGCGGGCCCTTGTCAGTGGCCCCGGCTTTCGCCATTTTCCGGCCCGCAACCGAGGGAACGAGGATGACACGCGATCTGTGGCTGGACGATTTCCGTCCCGGCCAGCGGTTCACCACCGGGGGGGCCACCCTGAGCGAGGCCCAGATCATGGCCTTCGCCTTCGAATGGGATCCGCAACCGTTCCACATCGACAAGCCGGCGGCGGCGCAGAGCCCCTACGGGGGGATCATCGCCAGCGGCTTCCACACCCTGCTGGTGGCCTTCCGCCTGGTCCTCCAGGAGCGCATCTTCAACGCCGCCTCCATGGGCTCGCCGGGGATGGAGGAGATCCGCTGGCGGCTGCCGGTGCGACCCGACGACACCCTGCGGGTGGAGGGGGAAGTGCTGGAGGTCCGTCCCTCGGCCAGCCGTCCCGACCGGGGCACGGCACGGATCGCGTACACCGTCGTCAATCAGCATGGCGAAGCCGTGATGACCTTCACCGTCACGCACATCCTGAAGCGGGCGGCAGCGGGCCGGAGCGACTGAGACCATCACCATGCTCGAACTCCTGTTCAGTTTCGAGGCGTGGGCGAGTCTGCTCACGCTGACCGCCCTCGAGATCGTTCTCGGCATCGACAACATCATCTTCATCTCCATCGTCACCTCCCGGCTGCCGCTGCACCAGCAGCCCTTCGCCCGGCGCCTCGGCCTCGGCCTCGCGCTGCTGATGCGTCTCCTTTTGCTGTTCTCCATAAGCTGGATCATCGGCCTCACCCAGCCGGCCTTCTCGATCTTCGGCTGGGTGGTCTCCTGGAGGGACATCGTCCTCGGCCTCGGCGGCCTGTTCCTCCTCGCCAAGGCGACCATCGAGATTCACGAGATGACCGAGGGGCGCACCGAAACCTCGCGTCCCGGCAGCACCACCATGGCCGCGGCGGTGATCCAGATCGCCCTTCTGGACATGGTGTTCTCGCTCGATTCGGTGATCACCGCCGTCGGCATGGCGGAGCATATCGAGATCATGGTCATCGCCGTGGTGATCGCGATGATCGTCATGCTGGTGGCCGCCGAGCCGACCGCCGCCTTCGTCAACAATCACCCCTCGGTGAAGATGCTGGCGCTGGCCTTCCTGCTGCTCATCGGCATGGCGCTGGTGGGCGATGCGCTGCAGTATCACATCCCGCGCGGCTACCTCTATTTCGCCATCGCCTTCTCGGCCATGGTCGAAGCCCTCAACCTGATGGCCGCCCGCGCCCGTGAACGCCATCGCCGGGCCCGGGCGGAGGGGGGCGCCGCGGATCCGACGAATCCGGGGACGGCGGCTCCGGATCCGGCCGTCACGGCGGTGCGCGAGCCGCCGTCCGCCACCGAGGCGCCGGAGAAGCCGGTGCCCACCGGACCGAGGCCGGACGCGAAGGCGGACGGGGAGAGGGCCGGAGCGGAGCGGGATCGCGATCTCGCCGATCGCTGATGTCGCCCCGGCGACGGCGGGTGTCGCGCCTGCTCCCGAGACGCCGGATCGGCCATGGTAGAGCCTGTCCCGGGCGCCGATCCGGGCGCCGGCAGGTGGCGGGAAAAACGGAACGGCGATGGCACGCGAGGGACGCAGAGGCGGTCGGGCGGCGCGGCGCGAGGCCCGCGGGCGGGCGGAGATCGGCATGCTGCCGCCCCTGGAGCGCCGTCTTCCGGTCTACGAGATTCTCGACGAGGAGCGGCTCGAACGGCTGCACGACGCCTCGATGCGGATCCTCGAGGAGACCGGCATCGCCTTCCAGGACGGCGAGGCGCTGGCCCTCTGGCGGGCGGCCGGAGCGGCGGTCGAGGAGCAGCGGGTGCGGATTCCGCGCGCGCTCCTGCTCGAGCTCGTGGCCAGGGCCCCGTCCCGGTTCACCCTCCATGCCCGCAATCCCGCCCGCTCGCTGGAGATCGGCGGCAACCGGACGGTGTTCTTCCCGAGCTACGGCTCGCCCTTCGTGCGGATGTTCGACGGCGAGCGGCGTTACGGGACGCTCGAAGATCTCGCCGTCTTCCACAAGCTCGCCCATCTGAGCCCGGCGCTGCACGGCACCGGGGCGGTGACCTGCGAGCCGGTGGATCTGCCGGTGCCACGCCGGCATCTGCACGTCACCCTCTCCGCCATCCGCCACTCCGACAAGGTGTTCATGGGCCCGGTCACGGCCCCGGAACGGGCCGAGGACGCGGTCCGGATGGCCGGGATCCTGTTCGGCGAGGGGTTCGTCGCCGAGAATCCGGTGATGGTGTCGCTGGTCAACTGCAACTCGCCCCTGGTCTGGGACGGGACGATGCTCGGCGCCCTCAGGGTCTACGCCCGGGCCGGCCAGCCGGTGATCGTGAGCCCCTTCACCATGGCCGGCGCCAACACCCCGGCCTCGGTCCCGGCCACCGTCGCCCAGCTCAACGCCGAGGCCCTGGCCGGCATCGCCTTCGCCCAGCTCTGCCGGCCCGGCTGCCCGGTGATCTACGGCAATTTCCTCGCCGCCGTGTCGATGCGATCGGGGGCACCGATGGCCGGCACCGGCGAGCTGGCGCTGATGAACCTGATGATCGGCCAGCTCGCGCGCCGTTACGGTCTGCCCTGGCGCTCCTCGGGCATGCTCACCGGCAGCAAGATCACCGACGCCCAGGCCGGCTACGAGAGCGCCTTCAACATGCTCCCCATCCTCCTCGCCGGCTGCAACCTGGTCATGCACAGCGCGGGCTGGACCGAGGCCGGGCTCACCGTCGGCCTCGCCAAGTTCATGCTCGATGCCGAACAGATGGCGATGCTCCACCGGCTCGGGCAGGGGCCCCGCTTCGCCGATTTCGAGGCGGCGGTGGCGGCGGTGGCCGAAGTGGGACCGGGCGGCCATTTCTTCGGCACCGCCCACACCCGGGAGCATTTCGAGGCCGCATTCTTCATGGCCGAGCTGTTCGACAACAACAGTTTCGAGCAGTGGCAGGCGGAAGGGGCCAGGGACGCGGCCGGCCGCGCGCTGGAGGCGGCCCGCGCCCGGCTCGCCGCCTACGAGGCCCCGGCCCTCGAGCCGGCGGTCGCGGAGGCCCTCCTCGCCTTCGTCCGAAAGCGGGAGGAGCACCTTCCGGAAGGCGGCGAATAGGGGGGCTCGCGGACGGTTGCGGAGCCGCGCGGCCTTGGCTATAAGGCGCGGGCTTTCGCCGCGCTCCGATGCGCCGCGGCGGCGGACTTCCGGAGAGTTCCCGATCATGACGAAGATGAAAACCAAGCGCGCGGCCGCGAAGCGCTTCTCCTTGACCGGCACCGGCAAGGTGCGCCGGTCGCACGCTTTCCACCGCCACAATTTTTCCCATCTGTCGCGCAAGACCAAGCGTCGCACCCGGGGGACCACCATCGCCTCGGCGGCGGACGCGAAGCTGATCAAGCGCATGCTGCCCTACGGCGCCTGACGGACGGCCACCGGCAGAAGGATCGAGGACGATGGCACGAGTGAAGCGGGGCGTGACGTCGCACGCCAGGCACAAGAAGATCATCAAGCTCGCCAAGGGATATCGGGGGCGACGCAAGAACTGCATCAAGACCGCCAAGCAGGCGGTCGAGCGGGCGATGCAGTACGCCTACCGCGACCGCCGGCAGCGCAAGCGGGATTTCCGCAGCCTCTGGATCCAGCGTATCAACGCCGCCGCCCGCGAGCAGGGCACGACCTACGGGCGTCTGGTCCACGGTCTCAAGCTCGCCGGTGTCGAGGTCGACCGGAAGGTGCTGGCCGATCTCGCGGTGCACGACAGCGCCGCCTTCAGGAGCCTGGTCGAGGAAGCGCAGGCCGCTCTCCGGGCGTGAGAGGAGGGGCCGGCGGCGGCCGGCCCCGATCGAGGCAGCCGCGGGAGGGGCCTTGTCGGCCCCTTTGCTTTTCGCCACAAGCGCGGAGGGTGTCGCCGACGGGGGACGAGCATGGAGCAGGAGCGGGAACGGCTGGAAGCCGAGTTGCTGGCGGCCATCGCCGCCGCCGGGGATCTGCGCGGGCTCGAGGAGATCCGGGTCCGGGCGCTGGGCCGGAAGGGGGAGGTGACCGCCCTGGCGAAGGCGGTCGGCCGGCTCCCGGTCGAGCAACGCCGCGCCGCCGGCCGGGCGATCAACGCCCTCAAGCGGAACATCGAGGAGGCCATCACCCGTCGTCGTGAGGAACTGGAACGGATCGAGCTCGAGCGGCGGCTCGCCGGCGAACGCATCGACGTCTCCCTGCCGCCGCGACCGCGCCCCGAGGGCCGCGTCCATCCGGTGAGCCAGGTCACGGAGGAGATCGTCGCCATCCTCGCCGACATGGGCTTCGCGGTCGCCGAGGGGCCGGACGTGGAGGACGATTTCCACAATTTCACCGCCCTCAACATCCCCCCGGAGCATCCCGCGAGACAGATGCAGGACACCTTCTTCCTCGAAGCCGAGGACGAGAAGGGCGGGCCGCTGCTCCTGCGGACCCACACGAGCCCGGTCCAGATCCGGACCATGCTGGCCGGAAAGCCCCCCTTCCGGATCATCGCCCCGGGGCGGGTCTACCGCCGCGACTACGACATGACCCATACGCCGATGTTCCACCAGGTGGAGGGTCTGCTCATCGACCGCCGCACCCACATGGGGCATCTGAAGGGCTGTCTGATCGATTTCGTCCGCGCCTTCTTCGAGCGTGACGACATTCCGGTGCGCTTCCGCCCGAGCTTCTTTCCCTTCACCGAGCCCTCGGCGGAGATGGACGTCGGCTGCCGGCGGGGGGAGGGGCAACTCGTGGTCGGCGCCGGCGACGATTGGCTCGAGATCCTGGGTTGCGGCATGGTCCATCCCGCGGTGCTCCGAGAGGTGGGGCTCGATCCCGATGTCTGGCAGGGGTTCGCCTTCGGCCTCGGGATCGACCGGCTGGCGATGCTCAAATACGGGATTCCCGATCTGCGCACCTTCTTCGAGGGCGATCTCCGCTGGCTGCGGCACTACGGTTTCGTGCCCCTCGATCTTCCGACGACCTACGGCGGGCTGTCGCGATGAAGTTCACGATCCCCTGGCTCCGGGAACATCTGGCGACCGAGGCGGAGGCCGAGACCTTGGCGGAACGGCTCACCGCCCTCGGTCTGGAGGTGGAGGAGGTCGCCGACCCGGCGGCCCGGCTCGCCGGCTTCACCGTCGCCAGGGTGCGCGAGGCGCGGCCGCATCCCAATGCCGACAAGCTCCGGCTGTGCGAGGTCGAAACCCGCCAGGGCGTGGTCCGGGTGGTGTGCGGGGCGCCCAACGCCCGCACCGGCATGTACGGGATCTTCGCCCCCGAGGGGACGGTCATCCCGGCCACCGGCCGACGCCTCGAACGGGCGGTGATCCGCGGCGTCGAAAGCCGCGGCATGCTCTGCTCGGCCTGGGAGCTCGGCATCGGCGAGGATCACGAGGGCATCGTCGAGCTCGAAGGGGACTGGGAAATCGGTACGCCGGCGGCGGAGGTGCTGGGGCTGGAGGGGCCGGTGATCGACATCGCGGTCACGCCCAACCGCGCCGACTGCTTCGGGGTCCTCGGTATCGCCCGCGATCTCGGCGCCGCCGGAGTGGGCGCGTTCCGCCCCCGGCGGATCGCGGCCGTACCCGCCGTCGGCCCGTCCGGCCCCGAGATCCGCCTCGACTTTCCGCCCGGCGCGGAGGATGCCTGTCCGGTGTTTCTCGGCCGGATCATCCGCGGGGTGAGGAACGGACCGAGCCCGGCCTGGCTGCAGCGCCGGCTGCGGGCCATCGGCCTGCGTCCCATCTCGGCCCTCGTGGACATCACCAACTATGTGATGTTCGATCTCAACCGGCCGCTGCACGTCTACGATGCGGCGAAGCTCCGGGGCGATCTGGTCCTGCGTTTCGCGCGCCCGGGCGAAAGGCTGCTGGCGCTCGACGAACGCGAATACGAACTCGACGAGGGCGTGGTGGTGATCGCCGACGACAGCGGGCCGGTGGCTCTGGGCGGGATCATGGGCGGCGAGAGTACCGGGGTCACCGAAGCGACCACCGATGTGCTGCTCGAGGTCGCCCTGTTCGATCCTCTCCGGGTCGCCGCCACCGGGCGCCGGCTGGGAATCGAGAGCGATGCCCGGACCCGCTTCGAGCGCGGCCTCGATCCGGCCATGCTGCTGCCGGGGAGCGAGTACGCGACCCGTCTCATCCTCGATCTCTGCGGCGGCGAGGCGGGTCCGGCGGTGATCGCCGGCCGGGTTCCCGAGGGGCGCCGGGAGCTCCGTTTCCGGGCCGATCAGCTTCCCCGTCTCGCCGGGATCCGCCTCGAGGTCGGGGAGATCCGGCGGATTCTCGAAGCGCTCGGCTTCGCGGTTCGCGGCGGGCCCGAGCTCTACGATCTCGTCGTGCCGAGCTGGCGCCACGACATCACCAGCGAAGCCTGCATCGTCGAGGAGCTCGCGCGGCTGCACGGCTACGAGCGCATCCCCCCGGTTCCGGTGACCCGGACCGAGGCGGTGGGGCCGGGGGTGCTCACCCCGGTTCAGCGGCGCCGTCTCCAGGCGCGGCGCAAGGTGGCGTCCCTCGGCTATCTGGAGGCGGTCACCTGGTCCTTCGTCGGCGAGGGACAGGCCCGGCTCTTCACCGCCGGTGAACCGGTTCGTCTGCGCAATCCGCTGTCCGCCGATCTTTCGGCACTCCGGCCCTCGGTGCTGCCGGGGCTGCTCGCCGCCGCCTCGCGGAACATCGCCCGCAAGCGCGAGCGGGGGGCGCTGTTCGAGGTCGGACCGCGTTTCGTCGGCGAGCGGCCGGGTGAGCAGCGGACGGCGGTGGCCGGCATCCGCTTCGGGGCGTTCGCCCCGCGCCATTGGGCCGAGCCGCGACGGATGGTCGATGCCATCGACGCCAAGAGCGATCTCTACGCTCTGCTCGCGGATCTCGGGGTCCGGGTGGAGGCGTTGCAGATTGCCGCTCCGCCCGCCTGGTACCATCCCGGCCGGGCCGCCACCGTCACCCTCGGCCCGAACCCGGTGGCGGTGTTCGGCGAGCTGCATCCCTCGGTGCTGGAGGCCTTCGACATCGAGGTTCCGGTGGTGGCCTTCGAACTCGATCTCGAGGCCCTGCCGCGTCCCCGGGCGAAACCGCGGAAGACCCGGCCGCCGCTCGAGGACTGGCCCTATCCCCCGTCGGATCGCGATTTCGCCTTCCTGGTCGATGCCGATCTGCCGGCCGAGGATCTGCTGCGGGTGATCCGCGGCGCCGACCGCAAGCTCGTCCGGGAGGTGACCCTGTTCGACGTCTACACCGGGCCGGGGGTGCCGGAGGGCAAGAAGTCGCTCGCCGTCTCGGTCCGCCTGCAGGCCCAGGATCACACCCTCTCGGAGGGTGAGATCGAGCGGGTGGCGCACCATATCATCGAGGCGGCGCGCAGCCGGCTCGGGGCCGAGCTGCGGGGATGACCGGCGCCGCGACCGGCAGGCTGGAGCGTTCATGGAAGAGCTCGCGCGGATCCGCAATTTCGCGATCGTCGCTCATATCGATCACGGCAAATCGACCCTCGCCGATCGGCTGATCGAGCGCTGCGGGGCGCTGCAGGCCCGCGAGATGACCTCCCAGGTCCTCGATTCGATGGACATCGAGCGGGAACGCGGCATCACCATCAAGGCCCAGACGGTGCGCCTCGAATATCTGGCCCGGGACGGACAGCGCTATCTCTTCAATCTCGTCGATACCCCGGGCCATGTCGATTTCTCCTACGAGGTCAGCCGCTCCATGCGGGCCTGCGAGGGGGCGTTGCTCCTGGTCGACGCGACCCAGGGCGTCGAGGCCCAGACGCTGGCCAACGCCTACCAGGCGATCGACGCCGATCTCGAGATTCTGCCGGTCCTGAACAAGATCGACCTGCCGGCGGCGGATCCCGAGCGGGTCGAGGAGCAGATCGAGGACATCATCGGCCTCGACGCCTCGGAGGCGCTGATGATCTCGGCCAAGACCGGGGAGGGCATCGACGATCTGCTGGAAGCCATCGTCACCCGCCTGCCGCCGCCCGAAGGCAAGGCGGAGGAGCCGCTGCAGGCCTTGGTCGTCGATAGCTGGTACGATCCCTACGTCGGGGTGGTGACCCTGATCCGGGTCCGCAACGGGGTGGTCCGCAAGGGGCAGAAGATCCTGTTCATGGGCACCCGGGCGGTGCACCAGATCGACCGGGTCGGCGTCTTCACTCCCAAGCCGGTGCTGGTGGAGGCCCTCGGTCCCGGCGAGATCGGCTTCGTCACCGCCGGCATCAAGGAGATCGCCGACGCCCGGGTGGGCGATACGATCACCGAAGAGAAGCGTCCGGCGGCTGCACCCCTGCCGGGCTTCCGTCCCAGCCAGCCGGTGGTCTTCTGCGGCATCTTTCCGGTCGATTCCAACGATTACGATCATCTCCGGGAAAGCCTCGCCAAGCTCCGGCTCAACGACGCGAGCTTCGAATACGAGCCGGAGACCTCGACCGCGCTGGGGCTCGGCTTCCGTTGCGGCTTCCTCGGGCTGTTGCACCTCGAGATCGTGCAGGAGCGACTGGAGCGGGAATTCGGTCTCGAGCTGGTGGTCACCGCCCCCTCGGTGGTCTACCGCGTCCATCGCACCGACGGCACGGTCCAGGAGCTGCACAATCCGGCCGACTATCCGGATCCCACCAAGATCGTGAAGGTCGAGGAGCCCTGGATCCGGGCCACCATCCTGGTCCCGGATGCCCATCTCGGCGCGGTGCTGCGGCTGTGTCAGGAGCGGCGCGGCGAGCAGCTCGATCTGACCTATGTCGGCAACCGGGCGATGGTCGTCTATCGGTTACCCCTCAACGAGGTGGTCTACGATTTCTACGACCGTCTGAAGTCCATCAGCCGCGGCTATGCCAGCTTCGACTACCAGCTCGACGGCTACGGCGAGAGCGATCTCGTCAAGCTGTCGATCCTGGTCAACGGCGAGCCGGTGGAGAGCCTGGCGCTGATCGTCCATCGCTCGATGGCCGAATCCCGGGGGCGGGCGATCTGCGAGAAGCTCAAGGAGCTGATTCCCCGGCAGATGTTCCAGATCGCCATCCAGGCGGCGATCGGTGGTCGCATCGTCGCCCGCGAGACGGTCCGCGCCTATCGCAAGGATGTCACCGCCAAATGTTACGGCGGCGATGTCAGCCGCAAGCGCAAGCTCCTGGAAAGACAGAAGGAAGGCAAGAAGCGGATGCGCCAGGTGGGGCGGGTGGAGATCCCTCAGGAGGCGTTCCTCGCGGCCCTCAAGGTGTCCGGCTGATCAGCCGGCGGCGCCGGCCTCGAACCAGTGGAGGAACCAGTCACGGGCGAGCGCCACCACCCGCTCCAGGGTTCCCGGCTCCTCGAACAGATGGCCGGCGCCGGGAACGATCCGCAGCTCCACCGGGCAGCGCATCTGTCGCCGCGCGAGCTGGTTGAGCTCGATCACCAGGGGATCGGCGCCGCCGACGATCAGCAGGGTCGGGGTCTCGACCCTGGACAGGGCGGGACCGGCGAGATCGGGTCGCCCCCCGCGGGAGACCACCGCCGCCACCATGGCCGGTTCCTCCGCCGCCGCCACGAGGGCCGCCGCTGCCCCGGTGCTGGCTCCGAACAGGCCGAGCGGCAGTTCCGCGACCTCGGGACGGGCGCGCGCCCAGGCCGCCGCCTCCAGCAGCCGTCCGGCGAGAAGCGGAATGTCGAAGACCTTGCGCCGGTCGGCCGCTTCCTCGGGGGTCAGGAGATCGAACAGCAGGGTCGCGAGACCCGCCCGGCGCAGTTCCCGGGCGACGAAACCGTTGCGCGGGCTGAAGCGCGAGGAGCCGCTGCCATGGGCGAAGATCACGAGGCCGCGGGCGTCTTCCGGCACCCCCAGGAAACCGCCCAGCCGATGCGGTCCGAGAACCACTTCCCGGACCTCGGGATCGATCGCCGGCATCGTTTCCTCCCCGTGCTGTTCTCCCCTGATGTGGGATCCCGGACGGCCGCCGCCCAGAGCGCTCAGGGGTGGAACGGCCAGATCAGGGGAATCAGCAGCGAGGCGGCGGCCCAGAACAGGAGATCCAGCGGCACGCCGACCCGGACGAAATCACGGAAGCGGTAGTTGCCGGCGGCGTAGACGAAGGTGTTGGTCTGATAGCCGATGGGGGTGGCGTAGCCGTTGCTGGCGGCGACCATCACCGCCACCACGAAGGGGCGGGGATCGACCCCGAGCTGCTGGGCGATGCCGATGGCGATGGGGGTCATCAGGATGCCGGTGGCGTTGTGGCTGACCACCTCGGTGGTGGCCACCGTGATCAGATAGAGGAGCGCGAGCATCATGTGGGGGCCGAGATCGCCGGCGACGCCGAGGACGAAATCGACCATCAGGGCGGCCGCGCCGGTCTTCTGCATGGCGACGCCGACCGCCAGCATGCCGTAGATCAGGATCAGGATCGACCAGCGGACCGACTGGAAGACGTCCTCGGGCTCGAGACAGCCGGCGAGGACGACGAAGGTGGCGGCGATCAGGGCGAGGGCGGGGATCGGCAGGACGCCGAGGGTGGCGCCGATCACCACCCCGAGCACCGCGGCCACCGCCACCCAGCGCCGGTCGCGGCGGAAGGGGCGCACCGTCGGGGCGGTGAGGCCGATCAGGAACTGATCGTCGAAGAGCTGCTTGAAGGCCTCGCGCGGGCCTTCCAGCAGCAGGGTGTCGCCGAAGCGCAGCCGGGTGTCGTCGAAATTGCCGCGCAGATTCTCGTTCTGGCGATGGATGGCGACGATGGAGACGCCGAAGCGGCGTTGCAGATTGAGGCTCGCCACCTTGCGGCCGACCCAGCGGGAGTTGGGGCCGACGATCCCCTCCATGAGGATCGTCCGGCGGGCGGCGATGGGCTCGAGAGCGTGCGCCTCCTCGCCGCCGAAGACGAGATCGCCGGCCTCGCGCAGGGCCATCAGATCCTGGGCCCGGGTCCGCAGCAGGATCCGGTCGCCGGCGGCGAGCGGCGTCGTTTCGGCCGCCGGGCCGAGCGAGAGATTGTCGCGCACCAGATCGATCACCCGCACTTCGAGCTTGCTGGCGAGGCCGATCTCCTTGAGGGTCCGGCCGATCAGCGGCGAGCCCAGCGGCACCAGCACCTCGGCGAGGAACTGGCGCTGGCCCGGGTCCGGCAACAGCTCGGAAAGGGTGTCGCGGTTCGGCAGGAGGCGGCGCCCGACGGTCGCCATGTAGAGGATCCCGAGGGCGGTCAGCGGGAGGCCGATGGCGGTCACCTCGAACAGGGTGAAGGGGGCGAGACCGGCCGATTGCGCGACCCCGTCGACGACCAGATTGGTGGAGGTGCCGATGAGGGTCGCGGTGCCGCCCATGATGGCGGCGTAGGAGAGGGGGATCAGGAAGCGGGAGGAGGGCTCGCCCATCCGGTGGGCGAGGGCGATCACCAGCGGCGTGAGGGCGACCACCACCGGGGTGTTGTTGACGAAGGCGGAAAGCGCGGCCACCGCGGCCATCATCACGAACAGGGTCCGGGCCGGCGAGACGTTGCCGACGGCCGCCATCCGGTTGCCCAGATCCTCGATCATCCCGGTCCGTTCGAGGGCGGCGGACAGGACGAACATGCAGGCCACGGTGAAGGGGGCCGGGTTGGCGAAAGCGTTCAGCACCTCGCCGATGTCGAGGATGCCCACGAGGAGCAGGAAGGCGGCGGCGCCGAGGGCCACGAACTCGACCCGGGTGCGCTCGGTCACGAAGGCGACGACGACGCCGACCAGGACCAGCAGCACGAGATAGGGGGCGAACGCGGCGGGCAAGGGGTGTTTCTCCTCGGGAGGGAGGGCAACCTTCGGGCGAGCGCAGGGTGCCCGTAGGCGACCGCGCGGATCATAGGCGAGACGCCGCCCGGGGCAAGCGACCGCGGGGCGACGGGCGAGCAGCCGGTTATGTCTTCGCCGGCAGGAGCCGCAGGGCCAGGGAGTTGATGCAGTAGCGCAGCCCGGTGGGCGGCGGGCCGTCCTCGAAGACATGGCCGAGATGGGCGTCACAGGCGGCGCACAGCACCTCGGTCCGCAGCATGCCCGCACTGCGATCCTCGCGGCGGAGGATGTGTTCCTCCGCCACCGGCTCGCGGAAGGAGGGCCAGCCGGTGCCGCTGTCGAACTTGGCTTCGCTGGAGAAGAGCGGCTGACCGCAGCAAGCGCAGAGGTAGATCCCCGGTGTGCTGCAGTTCCAGTAGGCGCCGCTGAAGGGGCGTTCGGTGGCGCCCCGTCGGGTCACGTAGTAGGTTTCGAGCGGCAGCCGGCGCCGCCATTCCGCATCGCTTCGGAGGATCTTCTTCGTCATGCCCTTTCCTCTCGACCGGCGCTCTCCGGCGTTCCAAGATAGCGCGCGAGCGGCAGGCCGCCCAGCGCCGGCGGCGGGAGAGGAGGAAACATGCGCAGACTCTACGGCTACTGGCGAAGCTCGGCGGCCTACCGGGTACGCATCGCCCTCAACTTCAAGGGGCTGGATTACGAACAGGTGGCGATCGACCTGCGCCGGGGCCAGCAGCGGACGCCCGACTATCTGCGCCACAATCCCCACGGGCTGGTGCCCTGGTACGAGGAGGACGGGATCGGCCTGTCGCAGTCGATGGCGATCGTCGAATATCTCGAGGACCGGTATCCGGAGCCGCCGCTGCTTCCCGGGGATCCCGTCGAGCGGGCGACGGTCCGGGCGCTCTGTCAGCTCGTCGCCTGCGAGATCCATCCCCTCAACAATCTGCGGGTGCTCAACCATCTGCGCAGCGACTGGAACTGCGACGAGGAGCAGGTGCTGCTCTGGTACCGCCACTGGATCGCCGAGGGGATGGCGATGGTGGAACGTCAGCTCGAACGCACCGCCGGCAGGTACTGCTTCGGCGACAGGGTGACGATGGCCGATCTGTTCCTCGTTCCCCAGGTCTACAACGCCCGGCGCTACCGTTGTCCGCTCGAAGACTTTCCCCGGATCTGCTGGGTGGAGGCCAACTGCAACGCGCTCCGGCCCTTCGAGCTCGCCATGCCGGAACGACAGCCCGACGCCGCCGGCTAGGAGGCCTCGCCCGACGCCGCGGCCAGCGCCTCTTCCACCGCCTCGAACGGCAGAAGCACGCATTCGTGGCGGCTCTTGACCTCGACCACCGGCCGGAAGACGGCGAGTTCCGGCCAGACCGGATCGCCCTCCTCGCCGGCCAGCAGGCGGCGGAGATCGCGATGGGCACGGCGCAGCGTCTCCGGGCTCGTGCCCGGTGCCCGCTCGGTCAGGATCGCCGCCGCCGCCTCGGTCAGCAGGCAGCCGCGGGTCCTGTGGCCGAGGGCGGCGATCCGCCCGTCCTCCAGCCGCAGATCGAGGGTGATGCGATCGCCGCACAGCGGATTGTCGCGGGTGACGGTGACCTCGGCGGCCGCGAGCCGGCCCTGTTCACGGGCCCGTTTCGCCGCCTCGATGATCCGCCGGTGGTAAAGATCGCTGGTCATCGCAGGATCCGGATCACCCGTTCGAGACCTTCGAGGAGGGCGTCGATGTCGGCCTCCTCGTTGTACGGGGCGAGGCTCGCCCGCACCGTCGCCACCGTTCCGAAGGCCTCCATCAGCGGCTGGGCGCAGTGGTGACCGCCGCGGGTACAGACGCCGAACCCGTCGAGTATCTGGCAGACGTCGTGGGCGTGCACCCCCTCGACCTCGAAGGCGACGACGCCGTAGCGGGCCTCGAGATCGCGGGGGCCGTGGATCCGCACCCCGGGGAGACGGTCGAGCCCTTCCAAGAGCCGCGCCGTGAGGGTCTTTTCGTGGGCGGCGATCGCCCGCCAGTCGAGCTCCGCGAGCCAGGCCGCCGCCGCCCCCATGGCGAGGGCCGGGCCGATGGGCGGCGTCCCCGCCTCGAAACGATGGGGCGGCGGCGCATAGGCGGTCTCCTCGATGGTCACCCGGGTGATCATCTCGCCACCGCCGAGGAAGGGCGGCAGCTCGGCGAGCAGCTCGCCGCGCACCCAGAGGGCGCCCGCACCGGTGGCGCCGAACATCTTGTGCCCCGACAGCGCATAGAGATCGCAACCGAGGGTCGTCACTTCGAGAGGGCCGTGCGGGACCCGCTGGGCGCCGTCCACCACCAGCACGGCCCCCACCTCCCGGGCCCGGGCGGCGATCGGCGCGAGATCGGTGACCGCCCCGGTGACGTTGGAGCAGTGGGTGAGGGCGACGATCCGGGTCCGGCGGTCGATTCCGGCGTCGAGACCGGCGAGGTCGAGCCGGCCGTCGGCGGTGACGTCGAGGGCGCGGAGCCGGGCGCCGCGGCGTTTCGCCAGCATCTGCCAGGGCACGATGTTGCTGTGATGCTCGAGCCGGCTGATCAGGATGGTATCGCCCGCACGGACCCGCTCCTCCAGCACATGGGCGGCGAGGTTGAGGCCGAAGGTGGTGCCGGAGGTGAGGATCACCTCCTCCGGTCCGGCGGCACCCAGATAGCGGGCGATCCGCGCCCGGGCCTCGGCGAAGGCCGAGGTGGCCCGATCGGCGAGGCGGTAGACGCCACGCTTGACGTTGGCCCGCCCGGCGGTCTCGTAGGCGGTGAGGGCCTCGGCGGCGGCGGCGCAGATCTGGCCGGTGGCGGCGTTGTCGAGATAGTGGAAGGGGGGCGGTTGCCGGGAAAAGATCGGGAAACTGCGCCGCAGTGCCGCCACGTCGAGGCTCATCGCCGGCGCTCCGTTTCGGCCCGGAAGGTTTCCGGCGTGTCGAGATCGAGGAGCACCGCGGGATCGCCGGTTTCCACCTCCACCAGCCGGTCGGCGAAGGTCCCGAGCAGATGGCGGGCGCCGACATCCCCTTCGATCTCCCGCATCGCCTCGAAGAAGGCGCGGCCGAAGAGGACCGGGTTGCCGCGCTTGCCGTCGCAGGTGGGAACCACGATGGCCCGCCCCGCCGCGGGATCGAAGGCTTCGATCAGGCGGTCGATCAGCGGGGCGGTGATCCGCGGCATGTCGGCGAGGCAGACGAGGACCCCGTCGATCTCCTCGCCGAGCGCCTCGAGCCCGGTCCGGAGCGAGCTGCTGAGCCCTTCCTCGTAGCGCGGATTGGGCACCAGCCGTACCGGCAGATGGGCGAGCGCGGCGGCCAGCTTCTCCCGTTCGTGGCCGGTGACCACGAGCACCGGCCGGGCCCGCGAGGCCAGCAGCGCCTCCACCAGGTGGCGGACCATCGGCTTGCCGCCGATGTCCAGCAGCAGCTTGTTGGGACCGCGCATCCGCCGCGAGCGGCCGGCGGCCAGCACCAGCGCCGCGACCTTCGGTTCGGCGCCCCCGCGGGGTCGCAGCTCGCGCGGCTGCGGCCGGTCGGGGATCTCGGCCAGGAGCCCGCCCACCCCCATGCGCACGATATCTTCGGGGCCGACCTCCAGCCCGGCGGCGAGCCGCTCCAGCACCCAGTCGAGACCGTTGCGCTTGGGCGAGCGGCAGCAACCGGGAAGCCCCAGCACGGGCCGGCCGTCCAGCTCCGCCAGCAGCAGGAGATTGCCGGGATCGACCGGCATGCCGAAATGACGGAGACGGCCGCCGGTGGCCACGATCGCCGCCGGGACGACGTCGCGGCGATCGGTGATCGCCGAGGCGCCGGCGATCAGCAGCATGTCGCAACCCTGCCGGAAGGCGGCGGCGATCGCCGCCGCCAGCGCCTCGGCTTCGTGCGGGCAGCGGTTCTCGGAAAGGAGTTCGCCGCCGAGCCGGTGGATCCGATCGCGGGTGACCCGCAGGGTCTTGTCGAGGAGCTTCTCGGCCGTCCAGGGCTGGCGGGTCTGGAGGAGGCGGGCCCCGAAGGGACGGAAGGGGATCAGGCGCAGCGGTGTCCCCCGGCGGAGAACGGCGAGGGCGCGTTCGAGGGCTCCTTCCGCCACCGCGAAGGGGATGATCTTGACCGTCGCCACCATGTCCCGGGAAGCCACCCGGGAGAAGGGAGCCAGGGTGGCCAGGGTGATCGCCTCCTCCACGCGGTTGAAACGGTCCACCAGCGCGCGATCGACCTCGAGGAGCCCGGCCGCCTCGGCGTGGAGATTGACCCGGCCGGTGGCGGCCGTCCCGGCCCGGATGCCGGGGGCGGCGAGGGCGGCGCCGAGCCGCGCCGCCGCCTCGTCCTCGGAGACGTCGCCGGGCTCGAGACGGGCCACCGTCACCCGCCCGATGCCGGCGGCGGCGAGGCGCGCGAGATCCCCGGCCGAGAGGCGGTGTCCCTTGCGGAAATCGATCCCGGAGGCGCGCAGACCGTGCGCCAGGACGGCGCCTTCGGCCTCGGCCAGGGGCAGGGTGCCGAACTGCAAGGGACTTCCCCGTTCTACTCCGCGAAGGGCTTGCGGTCCCCGTAGGCCACCGCCTCGATGTCCTTGCCGCCCATCAGCAGCAGCATGGCGATGGCCGAGCGGGCTTCGGGATTGGTCTCGAGGAACTTCCGGGAGACTCCGAAGACGGCCGAGATCGCGAGGGTCTCGGGATCACCGAAGGTGCTGAGATTGCTGTAGATCTCGTCGTCGAAGGTGACGATGCGGTAGATCCGCTTGCCGCCGATTTCGAAATCCTCGAGATCGCTGTTGTCGATCTCGGCGAAGTAGAGCTGGGCGCCGGTACGCTCGTTGTCGTTCAGGGTCTGGACCAGGTCCGACTGTGGGGCGATCACGTCGAACACGCATTCGGCCTTGCCTTCGAGGACCGCGAGGGCACCTTCGAAGCCGTTGGCCGGATAGATCTCGATGTCGCCGTAGAGATCGGGCGCGATCTTCTGCAGGACGAGGATCGTGGCCAGGGAACCGGAGCCCATCCCGCCGGCGGCGATGGTCCGGCTGCCGACTTCGTCGAGATCGTCGACACCCGAGCCGCGACGGCAGAGCAGCAGACCGAGCTCCTTGTAGAGTTCGCCCATGATCTCGATCCGCTCGGCGATGGTCTGGTCGACCGCCGAGGCGAAGAAGGCGACGGCATCGCCCTGGGCGATGAAGGCGTCGCATTCGCCGGCCAGGGTGCGGTTGAGGTTGTCGATCGACCCCTTGCTCGGCAGCACCTCGATCTCGAGCCCGCCCATGGTGAGCTGCTCGGCGAGCTCGGCCAGCTTCTCGCCGACCCTGATGTAGGTCTTGCCCGGACTCCCGGTGCACAGCCGCAGGGTCGCCGCTTCGGCGGAAGCCGGGAGCAGCGGGACCGCGACGGCGACCAGCGCCAGCGCCAGCCAGACGACGATCCTCTTCATGTTCATGATGCCTGTTCTCCTCCGACGGATGGAATTCGCGCCGTCCCGCGGCGCAGGACGGCGGTCATCTGGGCGAGGACGGAGATCGCGATCTCGGCCGGGCTCACCGCGCCGATATCGAGCCCGGCCGGACCGTGGATGCGGGCGAGTTCGGCCTCGGTGAAGCCCGCTTCGCGCAGCCGTTCGAGGCGCTTGGCGTGGGTCCGCCGGCTGCCGAGGGCGGCGATGTAGAAGGCTTCGGAGCGCAGGGCCACGATCAGCGCCGGATCGTCGAGCTTGGGATCGTGGCTCAGGGTCACCACCGCGGTGCGGCGGTCGGGAGCCAGCGACTCCAGGGCCTCGTCCGGCCAGTCGGAGACCAGGGCGATGTCGGGAAAGCGGGAATCGGTGGCGAAGGCCCGCCTCGGATCGACGACGGTCACCGCGTAGCCGGCGAGAGCGGCCATCGGTGCCAGGGCCTGGGCGATGTGTACCGCCCCCACCAGGACGAGCCGCAGCGGCGGGTTGAAAACCTGGAGGAAGATTCGACCCGCCGAAGTCTCGAGGAGCTGGCAGCGATCCTCGCGCAGTGCCCGGCGGGCCGCCGCGATCAGCTCCTCGGGAAGCGGGCCGCCCAGACGGAGCTCGCCTTCGACGACGAGTGCCTCCGCCCCCTGGTCGAGCAGGCGCAGCAGGCAGACCTGCCGCTTGCCGGCCCGGGCCCGGTTGAGTTCCTCCAGAAGCGCGAGCTTCATTCCACCGCCTCGACATAGACCTGGACCCGGCCGCCACAGGCGAGGCCGACCTCCCAGGCCTGCTCGTCGGAAACGCCGAACTCGAGGAGGCGGGGCGGCGCTCCCCGCATCACCTCCATCGCCTCCCTGATCACCGCTCCCTCGATGCAACCGCCGGAGACCGAGCCCAGCATCTCGCCGCGCTCGTCGACCACCAGCAGGCTGCCGGCGGGGCGGGGGGAGGAGCCCCAGGTGGAAACCACGGTGGCGATCGCCACCCGGCGGCCTTCCCGGCGCCAGGCCTCGGCGACGTCCAGGAGCCGAGAGTCCTCGATCATGCGGCCTCCGGCGCGGCTTTGGCGATCCACTCGGCCTGTCCCTCGCCCCGGCGGCCGCCCTGCCGGGCGAGCAGCCGGGCGAGCTGACGCAGGCTTTCGAGATTGTGGACCGTGCGCAGCTCGTCGACATGGCGGACCATCGCCCGCGCTCCCGCGGAAATGGGCGCGTAGGCGTCGAACCGCAAGAGCGGATTGAGCCAGATCAACCGCCGGCAGCTCTTGTGCAGCCGCTCCATCTCGGCCTCCAGCCCGGCCCCGGCCTCGCGGTCCAGCCCGTCGGTGATCAGCAGCACCACCGCCCCTTGTCCGAGAACTCGGCGCGACCAGTCGAGATTGAACCGGCGCAGGCAGTGGCCGATGCGGGTGCCGCCGCCCCAGTCCTCGACAATTTCGCCGATGCGGGCGAGGGCGAGATCGATGTCCCGCCGGCGCAGATAGCGGGTGATGTTGGTGAGCCGGGTGCCGAACAGGAAGCTGTGGACCCGGTCGCGATCATTGGTCAGGGTGTGCATGAACAGGAGCAGCATGCGGGAATAGCGGCTCATCGAACCCGAGATGTCGCACAGGATGACGAGCGGTGGATGGCGGCGCTGCCGCCTCTTGCGGGCGAGGTCGATGGCCGCCCCACCGCCCCGCAGGCTGCGTCTGAGGGTACGCCGGAGATCGATCCGCCGGCCGCGGGGGTGAGGGGTGAAGCGACGGGTCGGGATCTCGAGGATCGGCAGCCGCATCCGGCGAATCTCGCGGCGCGCCGCCGCCAGCTCCTCGGCGCTCATCTGCTCGAAATCCTTCCGCTGCAGCAGCTCCCGCTCGGAATAGGTCATGAAGGCGTCGATCTCGAGGGTGGGCTCCTCCTGCTCGCCCTCCGTTTCACCGCGGCCGGGCCGCTTCTCCGGCGCGAAGGCCTCGGCCACCCGGCGGCTCGCTTCCTCGCCCTCCTCGGCGGCGCGCCCGGTCTCGATCTGCGGCAGCATCAGCCGCATCATCCGCTCGAGGAGTCGGGGATCGCGCCAGAAGATGTGGAAGCACTGGTCGAAGATCTCGCGCTGGTCGTGGCGGCTCACGAACACCGCGTGCAGCGTCCAGTAGAGATCGTCGCGGCGCGCGAAGCCCACCGTCTCGATCGCCCGCAGCGCCTCCAGCACCCGGCCGGGGCCGACCGGCAGCCCGGCGGCCCGCAGCGCCCGCGCGAAATGCATCACGTTGCGGGCGAAGCGGCCGCCTGCCGGAGTCTGGGGGCGATGATCGTTCACGCCTGTTCCCGGGCCAGTTCGAGGTTGATCTCCTCGAGGATCCGCGCCGCCTCGGAACCCCGGATGCGGGCGATGTCGTCCTGGTACTTGAGGAGGGTGCCGAGGGTGTCGTTCACCACTTCGGGGGTGATCTCCAGCACATCCAAGGTGGAGAGGGCCCGCGCCCAGTCGAGGGTCTCGGCGACCCCCGGGAGCTTGAACAGATCGCGCTCCCTGAGCGCCTGGACGAAGGCCACGATCCGCCGCGAGAGGCGCTCCTCGATACCCGGCACCCGGACCCGGACGATTTCCAGCTCGCGCTCGGCGCTGGGATAGTCGAGCCAATGGTAGAAACAGCGCCGCTTGAGGGCGTCGTGGATCTCGCGGGTGCGGTTGGAGGTGATCACCACGATCGGCGGCGTCTCGGCCCGGATGGTACCGATTTCGGGGATCGTGATCTGGTAGTCGGAGAGGACCTCGAGCAGGAAGGCCTCGAAGGGTTCGTCGGTGCGGTCGAGCTCGTCGATCAGCAGCACCGGCGGGCCGCCCTCCTGCGGTTCCAGGGCCTGCAGCAGGGGGCGACGGATCAGGAAGCGCTCGTCGAAGATATCCCGGGCGAGAGCCTCGCGGTTGGCCTCCCCGGCCGCCTCGGCGAGGCGGATTTCCAGCATTTGCCGCTGGTAGTTCCATTCGTAGACCGCCGAGGCGAGATCGAGCCCTTCGTAACACTGCAGCCGGATCAGCCGCCGCCCCAGGGTCCGGGCCAGCACCTTGGCGATCTCCGTCTTGCCGACTCCGGCCTCGCCTTCGAGAAACAGCGGCCGCTCGAGTTGGAGGGCGAGGAAAAGCGTTGTCGCCAGCGGCCGATCGGCGACATAGTCGCCACGGCGCAGGAGCTCGAGGGTGGCGTCGATGGAGACGGGCAGGCTGTTGTCCATGATCTCGACTGGGTCCCGAATACGGAATGCGCGGCAGGCCGACCGGAGGGGCGCCGCCGTCCCGTCAAAGATGGGAACGCGGCGGCCGCGGTTCGAGAATGTCCGGGCGATCTGTCGCGTTTCTTAGCCGAGCGGCGGGGCGCCGTCCACGATCCACCCTCGGCGGCACGGCCCTTCTGCTCGCCGTGGCGAGCCTTCTCCTGTTCGTTTTCCTGCCGCGCTATGCGCCGATCGGCGGCCAGCGGCTCGCCAATCCCGGGCTCGCGATGGCGCCGGGCGAAGCGGTGCCGCGGGGCTGGACGCGGATCGGCCGCGGCGGGGAGATCGCAGGGGACGCGCGGGGGCTTCGGATCACCGCCCGCAGCCGGCGGGAGAAGGTGGGGCTCTACCAGATCCTGACCCGGCCCGAAGACGCCCGGGCGATGCGCATCCGGGGCCGCCTCGCGGTGCCCGAGCTGGACGCGTTGCAGGGCGAATACCGCGGCGCCCGGCTGATCGCCGCCGCTTTGCGGGATACGGGACCCTACCGTTTCAACGGTCGGCCGGTGGCCCGGTTCTTCGCCCCGGCACCGATGGCGCGCTACGCACTGGACGTGCCCGTTCCCGACGAACGCCGGCAGGTGGGGGTGGCGGTGCTGATGAGTGCGGCCCGCGGCAGCATGCTGGTGACGCGGCTGGAGCTCTTCTGGCTGCGGGAATATCCCGCCTTCACCGTCGCCCGTTTCGCGCTCGGCGCCGCCTGGGGGCTGTGGCTGCTGGCGGCCGGACGGAGGTTCCTGCGATCCGCCCATCGGCGCTGGGCGGCGGGGCTCCTGCTCGCGGGTCTCGGCCTCGCCCTGCTGCTCGAAGTCCTCCCGATCCACGCCGCTCTCCTCGGCGACGGCTTCTGGCTGCGGCCGGTGGGCGGCTTCGTCGCCGGACTCCTCGCGGCTCTGGCCCGGGAGCGGGATCCCGTCTGGCGCCGGGCGGTCCTCGGGCTGTCGCTGGTCGCGGCGGTCGAGCTCGCCCAGCTCTTCGGGCCCGGGCTCGGCCCGGACGATGTCGAGGACTTCGGCGCCGGCGCCGCCGGGGCGCTGGCCGGGTTGTCGGTGGCGAGGCTGCTGGGGCGGCTGCGGGCGAGCCGATAGGAGAACGGGCCGGCTTCCGCCGGCCCGTCCCCCGGAAGCCGATCTCCCGAGCGTCAGCCGGCGGCGGCCACCGCCCGCTTGGCCATCACCTTGACGAGATGGGCGCGATACTCGGCGCTGGCGTGAATGTCCTCGTTGAGTCCGTCGGCCGGAACCGAGACGCCGTCGAGGGCCGCCGGGGAGAAATCGGCGGCGAGGGCGTTTTCGAGTTCGGTCGCCCGGAACACGCAGGGAGCGGCGCCGGTGACCGCGACCCGCACCCCGCCGCCGGTCCGGGCCACGAACACCCCGACGATGGCGTAGCGGGAGGCGGGGTTGGGAAACTTGGCGTAGGCCGCCTTCTCCGGCTTGGGGAAATGCACCGCGGTGACGATCTCGTCCTCCTCGAGGGCGGTCTCGAACATCCCGGTGAAGAAGTCCTCGGCGCCGATCTCCCGCTTGCTGGTGCGCACCGTGGCGCCGAGCCCGACAAGCCCGGCGGGATAGTCGGCGGCGGGATCGTTGTTGCTGATCGAGCCGCCGAGGGTGCCGAGATTGCGCACCTGCGGATCGCCGATGCTCTCGGCGAGATCGGCCAGGGCCGGGAGGAGACGGCGGACGAGCTCGGAACCCGCCACCTCGGCGTGGGTGGTGGTGGCGCCGATGGTCAGCCCGCCGCCCTCTTCGCGGATTCCCTTGAGCTCGGCGATACCCGAGAGATCGACGAGATCGCTCGGCTGGGCGAGACGCTGCTTGAGGGTCGGGATGAAGGTCTGGCCGCCGGCCAGGAGTTTCGCGTCCTCGTTGGCCGACAGAAGCTGCGCCACTTCGGCGAGAGTCCGCGGCCGGTGATAGGTGAAATTGTACATCTGCGCTCCCCTCGGTTCTCTATTCGGCCGCCTGTGGCATGGCGGAAGCCCGGACGGCCCGCCAGATCCGCTCCGGCGTCGCCGGCATTTCCACCCGCTGGCCGATGGCGTCGGTGAGGGCGTTGATGACCGCGGCCGGGGCCCCGATCGCCCCCGCTTCGCCGCAGCCCTTGACCCCCATGGAGTTGGTGGCCGTCGGCGTGCCCGGCGAGGTGTGGACCTCGAAACTCGGCAGATCGTCGGCCCGCGGCATGCAATAATCCATGTAGGAACCGGTCAGGAGCTGGCCGGTCTCGTCGTAGACCGCCCCTTCGAGCAGCGCCTGGCCGATGCCCTGGGCGAGACCGCCGTGGACCTGGCCCTCGACGACCATCGGATTGATCACCCGGCCGAAGTCGTCCACCGCCACGAACTTCTCGATGGCGACGGTGCCGGTGTCCGGATCCACCTCCACCTCGCAGACGTAGGTGCCCGCCGGATAGGTGAAGTTGGGTGGGTCGAAGAAGGCGCTCTCGTCCATGCCCGGCTCCACGCCTTCGGGATAGCTCGCCGGCACGTAGGCGGTGAAGATCACCTCCTGGATGGTCTTCTGCTTGTCGGTGCCCTTGACCCGGTAGACCCCGGCCTCGAACTCGATGTCGGCCTCCGAGGCCTCCAGCAGATGGGCGGCGATCTTGGCCCCCTTGGCGATGATCTTGTCGCAGGCCTTCATGATCGCCTCGCCGCCCACCGCCAGCGAGCGCGAACCGTAGGTGCCCATGCCGATCGGGGTGCTGGCGGTGTCGCCGTGGATCACCTCGACGTCCTCGTAGGGCACCCCGAGCCTCTCGGCGACGAGCTGGCTGAAGGTGGTCTCGTGTCCCTGGCCGTGGCTGTGGGCGCCGGTCAGCACCTGCACCTTGCCGGTGTGGGTGCAGCGGATCCGGGCGCTTTCCCAGAGGCCTACACCGGCACCGAGGGAGATCGCCACCTGGGAAGGGGCGATGCCGCAGGCCTCGATATAGCAGGAGAGGCCGATGCCGCGGAGCTTCCCGCGCTTCGCAGCCTCCGCCTTCCTCGCCGGGAAACCTTCGTAATCGGCGAGCTCCAGGGCCCGGTCGAGGGTCGCCTCGTAATCGCCGGTATCGTAGGTCAGCGCGACCGGTGTCTGATAGGGGAAGGCGTCCTTGGGAATGAAGTTCTTCCGCCGCAGTTCGGCCGGATCCATCCCCAGCTCGCGGGCCGCCTTGTCGATCAGCGTCTCGAGCAGGAAGCTCGCTTCCGGCCGACCGGCGCCGCGGTAGGCGTCCACCGGCGTGGTGTTGGTGTAATAGGCCTTGACGTTGGCATGGATGGCCGGGGTCTTGTACTGGCCGGCGAGGAGGGTGGCGTAGAGATATGTCGGCACCGCCGAGCTGAAGGTGCTCATGTAGGCGCCGAGATTGGCCTTGGTGGTGACCCTGAGGGCCAGGAAGTTGCCGTCCTCGTCGAGGGCCAGCTCGGCCTTCGTCACATGGTCGCGGCCGTGGGCGTCGCAGAGGAAGGCCTCGGAACGTTCCTCGCGCCATTTGACCGGTCGCCCGCCGATTTTCCTCGAGGCCCAGGTGACCACACATTCCTCGTTGTAGATGAAGATCTTGGAGCCGAAACCGCCACCCACGTCGGGAGCCACCACCCGGAGCTTGTGCTCCGGCGCCACGGCGACGAAGGCCGACATCACCAGCCGGTGCACATGGGGGTTCTGGCTCGTCAGATAGAGGGTGAATTCCTCGGTCCCGGTATCGTAGACGCCGATCGCCGCTCGCGGTTCGAGGGCGTTCGGAACCAGCCGGTTCTGGATGTGCTCCTGGGTGACCACCCGGGCCGCCCTGGCGAAGGCCTCGTCCACCGCCGCGGCGTCACCCAGCTCCCAGTCGTAGATCAGGTTGTTGGGCACCTCGTCGTGAACGAGGGGACCGTCGTGGGCCGCGTCCACCGCGGCCACCGCCGGCAGCTCCTCGTAGTCGATCTCGAGGGCCTCGGCGCCGTCCCTGGCCTGCTGCAGGGTTTCGGCGATGACCACCGCCACCGGATCGCCGACGTAGCGGACACGGTCCACCGCCAGCACCGGATGGGGGGCCGCCTTCATGTCGGAGCCGTCCTTGCTCTTCACCATCCAGCCGCAGATCAGGCCGCCCAGCCCGTCGGCCTGCGCATCGGCGCCGGTGAACACGGCGATCACGCCGGGAACGGCGAGGGCGCCCTCCTTGGCGATGCTGCGGATGCGGGCGTGGGCGTGCGGCGAACGGACGAAGACCGCATGGGTCTGGCCGGGCAGGTTGATGTCGTCGGTGTAGCGGCCGCGGCCGGTGATGAAGCGATGGTCCTCCTTGCGAGGTACCGCCGCTCCAATTCCCTTCTCCACCATCGTCTGGCCTCCCGTTCCCTCATTCCGCCGCCCGGGCGGCACCGCGCATCGCCGCCGCGGCCGCGAGGACCGACTTGACGATGTTGTGATAGCCGGTGCAGCGGCAGAGATTGCCTTCGAGCCACTCCCGCACCTCGGCTTCGCTGGGGTCCGGATTGCGCTGCAGCAGCTCGAGGCTGCTCATGATCATTCCCGGGGTGCAGAAACCGCACTGCAACCCGTGGTTCTCGTGGAAGGCCTGCTGCAGGGGATGCAGGCTGCCGTCGGCGGCGAGCCCCTCGATGGTCGTCACCTCGGCCCCTTCCGCCTGCACCGCCAGCATGGTGCAGGCCTTGACCGAACGGCCGTCGACATGGACCACGCAGCAGCCGCACTGGCTGGTGTCGCAGCCCACATGGGTGCCGGTGAGACCGAGACCTTCGCGCAGGAACTCGACGAGCAGGGTGCGCGGCTCGACCTCGCCGCTGACCTGCTTGCCGTTGACCGTCATCGTCACTGTCGGCATCGACAACCTCCCTCGGTTCGCTCCGCGGCTGCCGCCGCGCGGTTGATTCTGACAAGCCGGCCCCGGCCCGGCCGTTCCCCGCCGATCATTATACGACCGCGCGGTTCCCGGCAAAGCCCGATCGCCCGGCTCAGGGTGCCAGGAGCCAGGCGAGGACGGCGATCACCAGCAGCACCCCGCCGACCCAGAGCCAGGGCTTCTGGAGCCATTCGGGAGCCGCGGCCTCGACCGCCGGGGGCCCGGCCGGCACCGCCTCGGGCGCCTCGCGGGCGGTCACCACCTCGGTGAACTTGCCGAAGAACTCGTCGGCCATCTTCCTGGCCGTTCCCTGGACGAGACGCGAGCCGATCTGGGCGAGCTTGCCGCCGACATCCGCCTTGGCCTCGTAACGCAGGATGGTGGCGCCATCGACTTCCTCGAGATGCACACTGGCGCCGCCCCGGGCGAAGCCGGCCGGTCCCCCCTTGCCCTCGCCGGAAATGACGTAGCTTTCGGGAGCATTGATCTCCGACAGCTCGACCCGGCCCCTGAAGCGCGCCTTCACCGGGCCGACCTTGGCCAGCACCTTGGCCTCGAACTCGGTGTCCGATTTCTTTTCGAGCTCCTCGCAGCCGGGAATGCACTGCCGGAGGATCTCGGGATCGTTGAGCGCCTCCCACACCCGCTGGCGCGGCGCCGGGATGCGGTATTCGCCGGTCATCTCCATGGGCGAAATCCTTTGTTCTCTCGCGGAGGGGAACGGCTTCCGCTGCCGCCGCCCTTCTATTCGCTGCGCTGGAGACTGTCGAGCCAGGCGAGAACGGCCGCGAGCTCCTCGCGGGTCGCGGCATCCTTCCAGGAAGGCATGGCGAGACCCGATTCGGTCCGCGACCGTCCCTCGAGAACCGTGCGCCAGTAGATCTCCAGCCAGTCCTCGCCGTAGCGCCAGCGCATCAGCCGCAGATCGCGCGGTCGGTCCGGACCCACCGCAGCCGGACCGTGGCAATGGGCGCAACCCAGCACCGCATCGAACAGCCTGCGCCCTTCCTCCGGATCACCTTCGATGGTCGCCAGTCGTACGCTTTCCCGGGCAGGTTCTTCGGCCTTCTCGGACGGCGGACCGGAAGGAGCGGGAGCGGCGGACAGCCAGTCCCAGCGGATGCTGGCGTCCTGGCCGAGACCGTAGAGCTTGGCCAGATAGTCGATCTCCAGCTCGAGCCCGGACAGCAGCTCCTGCAGCCGGTCGCGCAGTTCCTCGTTGCCGCGGGCGACGCCGATCGCCGACTGCCAGCGCATCCGCGGCCCCTCGACGGCGAGGATGTAAAGCCTGCCCTTGGCGCGCGTGCGATCGTACCAGCCGGCCACCGCGTCCCAGACGAAGGCGGCATCGACCCGGCCTTCGAGCAGCAGCTCCAGGGCCTGTTCCGGTTCCCGCACGGTGACCGCGGTGATATCGTCGCGGGTGGCCAGCGCGTTGGCGGCGGAGGTATTGAAGACCACCGCCACCCGCTCGCCGGCGAGATCCTCGATCCCGCGGATTTCCCTCTCCTCGGGGAACACGAGGGCGTAGCCGAGATCCAAAAGCGGCCCGGCAACCTTCACCTTGGGTCCCATCAGCCCCTTGACGAAGGGCACCCCCATCATCGCCGCGCATTTGCCGGACAGGAGCTCGAGCCGGATCGCCCGCTTGCCGATGTCGGTCGGCCACCACACCACCTCCAGCGGCCGCTCCAAGCGTTCGGCGATCCTTTTCGCCAGATCGAAATAGATGCCGTGGCGTTCCCCTTCGGCCATCGAGAAGGGCGGGTTGTCGGGATCGAGGCAGACCCGCAGCGGGGCTGCCGCCGCCCGCGGCGTGGCCGCGGCGGCGAGCAGCAGGGCCAGAAGGCCCGGGACGACGAAACGCGAGGCCATGCCGGACCTCAGCCGTCGAGGGCAAACACGAACAGCATGCCGCCCTGCGGCACGGCGGCGTACATGCGGCGGCCGACATCCCCCAGGAACCCCGGGATCGTCTGTGAGCGGCCGACCACCACCGCCACATATTGCCTGCCGTCCACTTCATAGGTGATGGGTGCGGCATGGATGCCGGAGCCCAGCCGCTTCTGCCACAGCAGCTCGCCGGTGGTCGCATCGAAGGCCCGAAACAGCCCCTCGTAATTGCCGGCGAACACCAGCCCGCCCGCCGTCGTCAGCACGCCGCCGTTGAACGGCCACTTCTCCTTGGCGCCCCAGACCTTTTTCCCCCGAACCGGATCCCAGGCGATCAGCTCGCCGAGATAGCCTCCGGGCCCCTCCTTGGTGGGGAACTCCTTGCCCAGATAGAACATGCCGCGGCGGTACTCGACCTCGCTGTCCTCCATGTCCATGCAGAGATTGTTGGAGGGGATGTAGACGAGACCGGTATCCGGACTGAAGGCCATCGGCTGCCAGTTCTTGCCGCCGATGAGATTGGGGCAGATGTCCACCGCCCGTTTGCCGATGCCGGGGCGCTTGGCGGGAACCTCGATCGGCCGTTGGGCCTCGAGATCGTAGCCCTCGGCCCAGTTGACGGTAACGAAGGGATCGGCGCGGAGCGCCTTGCCGTTGCTGCGGTCGAGGACGAAGAAGAAACCGTTCCTATCCGCCTTCAGCCCCAATGGCTCCTTCTTGCCGTCACCGTCGATATCGAGATCGGCCAGGATCAGCTCGTTGACCCCGTCATAGTCCCAGGCATCGTGCGGGGTGCCCTGGAAGCCCCAGACGATTTCGCCGGTATCGGCGTCGAGAGCGATGGTCGCCGCCGTCCATTTGTTGGTGAAGGGGCCGTAATCCGAGGTGTTGGGGCCGCGAACCGCGGCGTTCCAGGGCGAGGGATTGCTGGTGCCGTAGTAGACGAGGTTGCGCTCCGCATCGTAGGAGGCCACCAGCCACGCGGCGCCGCCGCCGTGCTTCCAGGAATCGCCCTTCCAGCTCTCGTTGCCGGGGGCACCCGGACCGGGAATGGTCCAGGTCTTCCACAGCCGCTCGCCGGTCTTCGCCTCGAAGGCGGAGACATAGCCCCGCACCCCGTATTCGCCGCCGCCGAAGCCGACGATCACCTTGTCCTTCACCACCAGGGGCGGCGAGGTGATCACCGCACCCTGGGTGTAGTCCACCACCTCGGCGGTCCACAGTTCCTTGCCACTGTCGGCATCGAGTGCCGTCAACTTGCCGTCGAGACGGCCCACATAGAGCACCCCGTCGGCATAGGCCGGGCCGCGGTTGACCTGGCCGCAGCAGCCGTACTGCTGGACCCCTTCGGGCATCTCGAAGCCGGTCTGCCATTTCATCTCGCCAGTGGCGGCATCCAGCGCGTAGACGTGACGCGGCCCGGCCGAGCTGGTTACATAGAGGGTGCCGTCGACCACCAGCGGCCGGCTTTCCTGGGAGAGCAGCGTGCCCAGGGAGAAGGCCCAGGCGAGATCGAGGTCCTTGACGTTGCTCCTGTCGATCCGGGCCAGTTCGCTGTAGCCCCAGTTGGCCATGTTGCCGCCATAGACCGGCCAGTCGGTGCCGGCGGCGACCACCGGACCGCCGGTCAGCAGCAGGGCGACCGCCGCCGCGAAGGTCGCTCGATGCATCTCGCTTCCGGGACGGCCTCTGCGATCGCGGGAAAGCAAGGCCATGTTCCACCTCCCCTTGCGCTCGTTCATGACCTCGTGAGTTGTGCGGGTCTAGAATTGGTCGGCACCCACGGACTTGTCAAAGGAGACGCCGGTGCGGGCGCCGTCGGGATCGGCGGCGCAACCCGTCCCTTCCGCCGGGCGTGGTGCGGCCGGGAGAGTGCGGACCGGGCGGGCAATACCACGGCCTCCGCGGTCGTTCAGCGGGTATAGGTCGTTCAGCGGGTATAGAAGGTCAGGACCTCTTCGGTCCGGACCACGTGGCAGTAGATCATGTTGATCACCTCGAGCTCGTGGCGATGGAGCTCCATGGTGCCGGCGGCACAGGCATCCTCCACCACCACCACGTCGAAGCTCTCGTCGGCGAGGCTGCGCACCGTCGAGGACACGCACTGGTCGGTGAAGATGCCGGTGACGACGACCTTGCGGATGCCCATGTTGTGCAGGATCAGGCGCAGGTTGGTCCCGGTCAGCGCGCTGTCGGTGGTCTTGAGAACGGTGATCTCGTCGTCCCGCGGCGCCAGTTCGGGGACGATCCGGCTTTCCTCGCTGTCCTTGGGCAGCAGCAGATAGTTGAAGCCGGGCTTCTTCTGGCTCAGGGAGCGGTCGCGGCCGTCCTTCTTGAGGCAGGCGATGCGGGCGAAGATCGGCTCCACCCCGCGCCTTCGCGCATCTTCCAGCAACCTCGCGATGTTGGGGATCACGGTCTCCCGCATGCGGGCGAAGAAGGGCTCCCAGCGTGCCTGTTCGGCGGGATCCTCCTTGGGCTGCAGGTAGGTGTTCTGGACGTCGATCACCAGCAGCGCGGTCTCCGCCGGGTCGAGGCGGATGTCCTCGGGCTCCTCGGCGTCGGCATAGTAGAAGGAGCGGTAGGCCGTCTTCCAGCTCATGGCGCATCTCCCTTTTTCGAGCGGCGGCGCAGCAGCCAGGTTCCCACCTCGCGGGTAGCCACGAGACCGCCCGGCCGCAGCACCAGAACGCCGATCATGGCCAGCGCCAGCACCACCTCGGTGAGGCCCACCACCTGTTCGGCGAAGATCTGAGCGCGGTTGAGCCAGGCCTCGAGGGCGCGCAGGCTCTCGAAGGCGAGGGTGACGATGTAGGTCCCGGCCACCGCTCCGGTGACGGTGCCGGGGCCGCCGATCACCAGCATCGCCAGGATCACGAAGGACTCCTTCAGGTAGAAGGCCTTGGGGGAGAAGGAGGTGATGAAATGCGCCCAGAGCGCGCCACCGATGCCGGCCATGAAGGCGGCGAGGACGAAGGCCTGCCAGCGCAGGAAGGGCACCCGGGCACCGAGGGCCGCCGCCGCCACCTCGTCGTCGCGGCTGCTGCGCAGGAGCAGACCGACGCGCGATTCCTTGAACAGGAGCGCCAGCGGCACCGCCAGCACCGCCGCCGCGGCGGCGAGCCCGAGGCCGGTGGCCCGGGGAAGACCGAACAGGGTCCGCGGGCCGTTGGTGACCGCGCTCCAGTGGAGCATGATGGTGTGGAGGACCACCAGCAGGGCGAAGAGGGTGATAACCGCCGCCGCATCGGAGAGGCGCATCAGCGGATAGGCGACGACGGCGGCGACCAGCGCCGCCACCAGCCCGCCGGCGAGGATGCCCATGAAGGGCGACAGTTCGAGGCCGGCCACCAGCGGGTAGAGATCGGGCAGGGCCATGCCCTTCATCCGCACCGGGATGGTGAGCACGGCGGTGGTGTAGGCCCCGACTCCCATGAAGCCGACATGGGCGAAGGAGAGAATTCCGGCGTTGCCCATGAACACCTGCAGGCCCAGCACCAGCACCAGCATGATGAAGAGATTGGTGACGATGCGGACGAACAGGCGGACCTCGAGCAGCTCGGCGGCGAGCGCCAGCAGGAGGATGGAGCCGACCAGGACCAGCAGGGTGAGGAGGTTGCGGGCGTCCATCGCCGCCTCACGTCCGCTGGCCGGTGGCCGGGCCGCGCACCAGGCCGGCCGGCCGCCAGAGGAGGATCAGGATCACCAGGCTGAAGGTGAAGGCGTCGCGGAACTTCAGGAGATCCTGGGGCAGGGTGTAGTTGAGCGAGGTGTCGATGAAGGCCAGGAGAAAGCCCCCCAGCACCGCCCCTTCGAGGCTGCGCATGCCGCCGATCACGGTGGCGATGAAGGCGATCAGGAGAGGTTCGAGGCCGACCCTCGGGACCACCGTGCCGATCCGCCCGAGCCACAGGAGGGCCACCGTGCCGGCGAGCAGGCCGCTGATCGCGAAGGCGGTGGTGATGACGAGGTTGGCGGGCACCCCCAGCATCCGGGCCATGGTGAAATGGGTGGCCGCGGCACGCATGGCGATGCCGAGGATGGTCCTGCGCATGGCCAGGGTGAAGAGGGCGAGCAGGACCGCCGCGGCAGCGATGGTGATGAGGTTGCGCGCCGGGGTGACGACGCCGAGGACGGTCACCGTGTCGGAGAACACTTCCGGCAGGGGGATCGACCGCGGGCGAGGCGAGATCAGGAGCTGGGCGGCGTTCTGCAAAAGGGTCGAGAAGGCGAAGGAGGTGATCAGCACCGCGGTGACCGATTTCGTCCGCACCGGCCGGAAGGCGAGGTAGTCGGTGGCGATCCCGGTGAGCACGGCGGCGGCCACCGCGAGGGCCGCCATCACCAGCCAGGGCAGGGGCGAGCCACCGACCAGATAGAGGGTGTAGCCGGCCGCCATGACCAGCTCGCCGTAAGCGAAATTCACCAGCCGCAGGATGCCGTAGACGATCACCAGCCCCAGCGCCATCAGCGCATAGGCGCCGCCCAGGCTGAGGACGTCGATGACGAATTGGATGGCGGCGGTCACCCTCTCATCCCCCGAGATAATGGTCCTCGAGATCCGCCGCCGCGGCCAGCTCCCGGGCCGGTCCCGCGGCGGCGATCCGCCCGAGCCGCATGACATAGGCGCGGCTGGCCACCGCCAGCGCCTTGCTCACATTCTGCTCGACCAGCAGGATCGACAGGCCGGTGGCGGCGAGCTCGGCGATCATGGCGAAGATCTGCTCGACGATGGTCGGCGCGAGGCCGAGGGAGGGTTCGTCGAGCAGCAGAAGCCGCGGCCGGGACATCATCGCCCGGGCGATCACCAGCATCTGCTGTTCGCCTCCCGACAGCGTGCCGGCGGTCTGGTCCGCGCGTTCGGCGAGCCGCGGGAAAAGCGCGAACATGGCGGCCCGGTCGGCCTCCACCCCGGCCCGATCCCGGCGGCGCACATAGGCGCCGAGGCGCAGATTCTCCTCGACCGTGAGATCGGGAAAGACGTCGCGGGTCTCGGGCACCATCGCCACCCCGGCCCGGACCATCCGTTCGGGGGTGGTGCCGGTGACGTCGCGACCGTCGAGCCGTACCCGTCCGGCGAAGGGCCGGATCGCCCCGGCGATCGCCAGCAGGGTCGAGGATTTGCCGGCACCGTTGGCGCCCAGTAGCGCCACCACTTCGCCATCGCCGACCGTGATGTCCACCCCGCGCACCGCGCGGACGCCGCCGTAGCGGACCTCGAGCCCGTCAACCGCGAGGGCCATCGGCCTCGGCCTCCGTTCCGAGATAGGCGGCGATCACCGCCGGATCGTTGCGTACCGAACGGACATCCCCTTCGGCGATGGTGCGGCCCGAGGCCAGCACGTGCAGGCGATGACAGAGGCGCAGGATCAGCGCCATGTCGTGGTCGATGATCAGGAGCCCGAGCCCGCGCCGGTCCGGGAGTGCGGCCAGGATCTCGAGCAGGGCGGCCGATTCCTCCTCGTTCATGCCGGCCGCCGGCTCGTCGAGCAGCAGAAAGCGCGGCCGCGCGGCCAGCGCCCGGGCGATCTCCACCCGCCGCTTGTCGCCGTAGCTGAGCTCGGCGCCGAGATCCCCGGCCCGGCTCTCGAGACCGAACTCGGCGAGCAGCTCGGCCGCCCGCCCCCGCGCCTCGGTCCTGCCGCAGCCGGTCGCCAGCGCCCCGATCATCACGTTCTCCCGGACGGTGAGCTCCTCGAACAGGCGGACGATCTGGAAGGAGCGGATCACGCCGCGCCGGGCGATCCGGGGCGGCGTCAGCCCGGCGATGGTCTCGCCGGCCACCCGCACCGTGCCGCCGGCAAGCGGCACATGGCCGGTGATCGCGTTGACGAGGGTGGTCTTGCCGGAGCCGTTGGGCCCGATGAGACCCAGGATCTCGCCCCCCTCGAGGGCGAGGGTGACGCCGTCGAGGGCGCGCAGACCGGCGAAGACGACCGAAACCTCGCGGACTTCGAGCACCGTGGGGCAGGTCCCGGGAGAAGGCGGGGTGTCGGTGGGGGGCGACACCCCTTGCGCGATCAGGGCTTGGGCGGGTTCTGGGGGCGGCGCCAGCCGAGGAAGACCGGCTCGCCGGCTTCGAGGGCGACCATCGCCGCCGCCTTGTCCGGCTCGTGCCCTTCCGCCGCGTTCTTGTAGCGCAGCTTGCCGGTCAGCAGCTCGAACTCGTTGTTCTCGAGCGCCCGGGCGACGGCGTCACCCTCGGTGGTGCCGGCGATCTCGGCCGCCTGCGCCAGCAGCATGATGGTGTCCCAGCCGGTGGCGACGAAGGCCGTATCGGGATCCTCGCCGTACATCTCCCGATAGAGCTCGAGGAACTTCGGCATGTCGGGATGCGCCTCGGGGCTCATGAAGGTGTGGGTGACATAGTAGATGTCGTTGCCGAAGCGCTCGCCGAGGGCCTCGTGGAGGGCCGGATCGTCGTAAGAATCGCCGCCGACCACCGGGGCGTCGATGCCGACCTCGCGCAGGCTGCGGATGATGAAGGCGATGTCGGAGCCGTAGGAGGAGATGAAGATCACCTCCGGCTTCTCCTCCAGCGCCTGGAGGCGGGCGAGCTGGGCCGAGAAGTCGTTGTCGCCGTTGGTGTAGGTGTCCTCCAGCAGGATCCTGCCGCCGATGTTGGCGAAATGCTCGAGAAAGTACTTGGAGAGCGATTTGGTGTAGGCGATGAACTGGTCGGTGACCACGTAGGCCGTCTTCCAGCCCTTTTCGTTGTAGGCGAACTCGGCCGCGGTGGCCCCCATGGTGGTGTTCCACATGGACAGGGTGAACTGCTTGTCGCCCAGCGACCAGGAGCTGTAGAGCGGATCGGAGGCGCAGGTGGAGATGCCCACCAGACCGGCCGCCTGGGCCTCGCGGCTGGCGGGGCCGCCGAAGTCGAAGTCGCAGGGCGCGACGATGAAATCGGCCCCCTGATCGATCAGCTCGACGGCGGCATTGCCCACCGTCACCGGATCCGACTTGCCGTCGATGTTGACGAAGCGCACCGGCTTGCCGAGCACGCCGCCGTTGTCGTTGAGGAACGCGACCGCCACCCGGGCGCCCTTGAAGCCGGGTTCGTCGAGCGGCGCCTGGACGCCGGTCAGGCTGAGGGCACCGCCGATCAGGATCTCGTCCTCGCCGGCCCGGACGGTCCCGGCCGTCAGCACCGCCGCCGTCGCCAGCGCCGAGAGCATGAATGTCGCGCGTGTCATGTCGAGCCTCCCTCGGATTGGGGGGCCGGTCCTTCTCCCCCGGCACCCGTTGTGGGCCCAGCCTAACCCTTCGGGAATTGATTTTCAAATGTGAAAACGGCGCTTTACGAAAAAACCAGCCGGCCGTCGGTGCGGGTGGCGGGTCCGCGGGTGGAAACCGAGAGGATGCGGGCCGGTCCGGGGCCGACGGCGACGAAGGCGTGACGGCGTCCGCAGTCGAAACAGGCGCTGTCCCCGGTCTCCAGGCGGACGGGTTCGCCGTCCTCGAGATGGAGATCGATGGCCCCTTCGAGGACCACCACCACCTCCTCCCCGGCATGGATCGACCAGTCGCGACGGGCCGGCACCTCGCGGGTGTGGATTTCCATGAGATAGGCGTTGAGAACTCCCTGGCGGCGGAAGGCCTGGGGATAGTAGTCGTAGATGCTGGTCGGATGGACGTCGGCGGGATCCCGGCGATGGACCGCGATCGGTTGGCCGTCGCCGTCCTCGGGCGGGAGGATCTCGGTGACCAGCACCCCGAGACCGCGAGCGATCTTGTAGACCGTCTCGAAGCCCCCGGAGATCTTGCCGTTCTCGATCTTGCTGATGGTGGCGATGGAGACGCCGCTGCGCTCGGCGAGCTGCTTCAGGGTCAGCCCCTCGGCCCGCCGGAAGCGACGGATGCTGCGACCGATCTCGATCGCACGCGGCTGCAAGAGGCTCGTCGAGTTCCCGCTCACGTTCCGCTCCTTTCCCCGGCCGTCCGGTGCCGGCACAGCTTACCGGCAGCCGGCCCGGCGGACCACCGGCCGCCGCGACATCCTGTCCGACCCGGTGGAAAGGCGACCGGGCGCGCGGACGGCGGGCCGTCGTCCCGCCAGCGTTCATACCGGAATACGAAGGGGCGATCTGGCGTCCCGAAAAAGACGCGACTAGCGTGCGCCCGCGCCGCGGCGGTGGACCAGCCGCGGGGAGGAGCGAAAGGCAACGGGAGGAAATGTGTCGGTGATCGGGCGGCTCGGGCGGCTCGCCGGTTCCCTGCCGGTACGGATCGCGGTCAGCCTGGCGTTGCTGGGCTGGTTGTTCACGTCACATCTCGATCTCGGGCGGCTGATCCGGGCCTCGACCGGGCTCGCCTGGCCGCCGCTGGTGGCGGCGGTGGGGGCGCTGATCGTCGGTCGGCTGCTCGTCACCCTGCGCTGGAAGCTGGTCCTGGGACGGGCCGGGCGAACGGTATCCTTCGGCGAGCTCCTGCGGGTGGTCTTCGTCACCGAAGGGGTCGGCCTGCTGGCCCCCGGCAATCTGCTGATCGAGGGGATGCGGATGTTCGCGGTCTCGCCCCGGGTCGGAACCGCGGCGGCGGTGAGCTCGGTGGTCGTGGAACGGAGCTTCGCCTTCGCGGTGATGGCGGGCGCCGGCGGGGTGGGGATGCTCTTCGCGGATCTGCCGCTGGCGCCGGAGTTCCGCTACGCGGGGGCGTTCCTGCTGCTCCTGCCGACCGTCGTCCTCGCCGGTCTGTTCGCCTTCCGGCTGCCCGATCTGGAGGAACCGGACGCCGGTGGCGGGCCGGTGGCGCTGCTGCGGCGCGTCGCCGTCAACTTCGCCTTCGTCGCCCGGGCGCCGCGGCTGCTTTTCGCCGTGCTGGGGCTGACGGTGGCGATGCAGGGCATCCGCATCGCCGTGACCTGGCTCCTCTCGGAGGCCGTCGGCCTCTCCCTCGATCCCCATTTCATCATGATCCTCGGTCCGGTGGCCTTCTTCTCCGGGCTCCTGCCGGTCTCGATGATGGGCCTCGGGGTGCGGGAGGTGAGTTTCGTCCCGCTGCTGGCCCTCGCCGGGATCGGCGGTGAGACGGCGGTTCTTCTCGGGCTCCTGCACGTGGCGGTGTTCCTCCCCGCCCTCGTGCTCCCGGGACTCGTCCTCTATCTCCTCGGCGGGGTGCGTCTTCGAACCGCCCCCCGCGCGCCCGCCGTCGAGGAAGGCTGAACGCCGGTCACCGACCGGGCACCTGCGGGCGATCCGTCGCGAACAGGGCGCGATAGCGGGGGCGGAGATGGTCGAGAAAGCGCGCCGCCGGGACGAACAGCGCGTAGCCGCCTTCGGCATAGGGGCCGAGGGCATAGGGCGGGAAGTGGAACAGGATTCCGCGCGCCGTCGCGGGGCGGAAGTCCGCCACCAGGGTGAACACGCTCCCCGGCCCGGCCCGGGGCCGGTCGAAGACGACCCCGTCCGACCCGGGGGGCAGGCCTCGGCGTTCCCTCTCGCGCCGCAGCGCCTCGGCGAGCGCCCGGTCGAGGGCCGGTTTCGCCGCTTCCAGATCGAGCAGCTCGTCCAGCGGCACCACCCGTTTCCCGCGACGATCCCAGAAGATCGATCGGGTGGTGCGGTTGCCGTGAGCGCCCCCCGAATAGACGTCGAGGTCGCGCCGCAGGGAAAGGCAGCAGGGGGCGGAGAAGACGATTTCGACCCGGCTGTCCCACAGCCGCGGAAACCCGGCGGAGGCGAGCTCGTCGGTGACGAGATCCGCGAGTTCCGTTTCCGCATCGGCAACGAATTCCGCGAGCTCGGCGAAAGCCTGCCGCCGCAGCCTCGCGGCGAGTTCGGGATCGGCCGGAAGCCAGGGCGTGCGGGCCTCCGCCTCGACCGCCGGCGAGCGCCAGGAAAGGACCGCCTCGGCACCGCTTCCGGCCGCCGCCGGCCGGGCCGTCACGAGGAGAAGGAGGAGCGCGAGACAGAGCACCGCCGGCTCGCGGAAACGCCGACCGGCCGGACGACCGGCACGGCTCTCGGCCAGGGAGTTGCGGTTCATCGCACGGCTCCGTCGCTCATCCCCAGACGCCGTGCCACTTCCTCGGCCAGGGCCGCGGAGGCGGTGAGGCCCGGGCTTTCGATGCCGAACAGGTTGACGAGCCCGGCTATGCCGTGGGCTTCGGGGCCCTGGACCAGGAAATCGGCGGGCGGCGCCCCGGGGGGGACGATCTTGGGGCGGATCCCGGCATAGCCCGGCTCCAGGGCATCCTCCGGCAGCTCCGGCCAGTAGCTCCGGATGGCGGCGGCGAACTTCACGGCGCGGGCGGGATCGACATCGTAGTCCATGGTCTCGATCCATTCGGTGTCCGGTCCGAAGCGGCAGCGGCCGGCCAGATCGAGGGTCACATGGATGCCGAGCCCGGCCTGGTCCGGCACCGGATAGACCAGATGTGCGAAAGGGGAAGGGCCGGCGAGGACGAAATAGCTGCCCTTGCACAGCCAGCCCCGCGGCACCCTCGAGGGATCGAGGCCGGCGATGCGGCGGGCGAGGGAAGGGGCGTGCAGCCCGGCGGCGTTGACCAGATACCGGCAATGGAGGGTCAGCGGCTCCGCGCCGCCGACCTCGAGCACGAATCCTTCCTCGACCACCCGCGCCGCTTCGAGCGGGCTGCGGAAGGCGATCATCGCGCCCCGGTCCTCCGCCTCCCCCTGATAGGCCAGCATCAGCGCATGGCTGTCGAGGATGCCGGTCGCGGGCGACCACAGGGCGGCCAGGGCGTGAAGTTCGGGCTCGGCCCGGGCGATACGTGCCCGGTCCCACCATTCGAGATCCTCGACCCCGCTCGCTTCGGCATTGGCCCGGATCGCCTCCAGCCTCGGGATCTGTTCCTCGCGGGTAGCGAGGATCAGCTTGCCGCAACGGCGATGGGGGATGCCGCGTGCGGCGCAGTAGCGGTAGAGAAAATCGCGCCCCGCGATACAGGTGCGGGCCTTGAGGCTGCCGGGCGGATAATAGATGCCGGCATGGATCACCTCGCTGTTCCGGGAGCTGGTTTCGGTGCCGATCGCCTCTTCCTTTTCCAGTACCAGAACCTCGAGGCCGGCCATCGCCAGCCGGCGGGCGACGGCGAGGCCGATCACCCCGGCACCGACCACCACCGCTTCCACACGCTCCATGCCCGCTCCCGCGCTCGCCCCGCCGCCCGCTTAGCGCGAAGCCGGTCTCGATGCCAGCCGGGGCGGAGTCGATCGGTGGCGGGCGCCCCCGAGGCGCCGCCTCAGCCCTTCCACCGCCAGATCGGACGCCCGGAGCCGGGCAGGCCGTAGCGCTCCCATTTCTCGCTGACGAGGCGGACGATCTCCTCCTCCATGGCGATCCGCCGGCCCCATTCGCGTTTCGTCTCGGGGGGCCATTTGTCGGTGGCGTCGATGCCGAGCTTGGAACCGAGCCCGGGCTCGGGCGAGGCGAAGTCCAGATAGTCGATCGGGGTGTTCTCGACGATCACCAGATCGCGGGCCGGATCGACCCGGGTGGAGATCGCCCAGATCACATCCTTCCAGTCCCGGCAGTCGATGTCGGAATCCACCACGATCACGAACTTGGTGTAGGTGAACTGGCGCAAATAGGACCAGACGGCCATCATGATCCGCCGGGCGTGGCCGGGATAGGCCTTTTCGATCGCGACCACCGCCACCCGGTAGGAGCAGCCCTCGGGCGGCAGCCAGAAATCCACGATCTCGGGAAACTGCTGCTGGAGGAGCGGCACGAACAGTTCGTTGAGGGCCTCGCCGAGGACCGAGGGCTCGTCGGGCGGCCTTCCGGTGAAGGTGGAGAGATAGACGGGATCGCGGCGCATGGTGATGGCCGAGACCCGGAACACCGGAAAGCGCTCGACCGCGTTGTAGTAGCCGGTGTGATCGCCGTAGGGGCCTTCCTCGCCGTATTCCTCGAGATCGACATGGCCCTCGATGACGATCTCCGCCCGCGCCGGCACCTTCAGGGGCACGCTCACGCAGTCGGCGAGCTCCAGCCGGCGGCCGCGCAGCAGCCCGGCGAAACGGTATTCCGACAGGGTGTCGGGGACCGGCGTCACCGCCGCCAGGATGGTGCCGGGATCGGCGCCGATCACCGCCGCCGCCGGGAAGGGCCCGCGCTTCTCCCGCTTCCAGCGGCGGTAATGCTGGGCGCCGCCGCGGTGCCGCAGCCAGCGCATCAGCGTCCTGTCCCGGCCGGTCACCTGCATCCGGTAGATGCCGAGATTGAAGCCGTCCTCGGGTGTCTCGCCGGGGCCTTTGGTGACCACCAGCGGCCAGGTGATGAGCGGCGCCGGCTCGCCCGGCCAGCAGGTCTGCACCGGCAGCCGGCCGAGATCGATCTCTTCTCCCCGCAGCACCACCTCCTGACAGGGCGGCGAGCTCACCGTCCTGGGGCGCATGGCCATCGCCGCCTTGAGCATGGGCGCCATCTGCCAGGCCTGGCGTAGCGATTCGGGCGGCTGCGGCTGGCGCAGGAAGGCGAGGGTCCGACCGAGGTCGCGCAGCTCCCCGGGCTCGCGCCCCATCCCCCAGGCGACCCGCTCCACGGTGCCGAAGAGATTGACGAGGACCGGCATCTCGTGGCCCCGGACATTCTCGAACAGCACCGCCGGGCCGCCCTCGGCCAAAAGCCGGGTCTGGATCTCGGTCATCTCCAGGACCGGGCTCACCGGCTCGCGCACCCGCACGAGCCGCCCCCGTTCCTCGAGGGCGGCCATGAATTCGCGCAGATCGGCGAAGGCCACGGGATCGCTCAGGCGGCCTGTTTCCACTTGATGGAGCAGCCCATGGAGGGGATCTGCTCCTTCGGCCCCCGGCCTGTCTCGGCCACCGTCTTCATCGCCTCGAACAGCTCGCGGCGGACGTCGGGCGGGGCCGGGTGACGGCCCGAAGCATCGAGCCGGCCGCGGTACTGGAGCTCGAGTTCGGCGTTGTAGCCGAAGAAATCCGGGGTGCAGACGGCACCATAGGCCCGGGCCACGGCCTGGCTCTCGTCGTGGAGATAGGGGAAGGGGAAGTCCTTCTCCTCCGCCCAGCGCTTCATATTCTCGAAGCTGTCCTCGGGATAGGCCTCGGCATCGTTGGAGCAGATGGCGACGGTGGCGACGCCGAACGCCCGGAGCTCCCTGGCGTCGCGGATCAGGCGGTCGATGATTGCCTTCACATAGGGACAATGGTTGCACATGAAGACGATCAGGGTGCCGCGCGGCCCCTTGAGCTCGTCGAGGCTGTACCACTTGCCGTCGGTGGCCCTGAGACGGAAGGGCTTCGCCTTCTCGCCGAAATTGCAGATCGGTGTCTCCACGGCCATGACGCCCTCCTTCTCCTGTCGTCGGATCGCGCCCCCGGGCGCGTCTTCGAGATGGCCCGCACGCTCCGCTCCTGCAAGGGCGGGGCGCGGGTCAGCGTGCCACCGGCGTGTCGGGCAGTGCCCCCCACTCGGCCCAGGACCCGTCGTAGAGGGCGGCATCGGGGACGCCGAGGCGATACAGGGCGAGATTGATCACCGCCGCCGAGACCCCGGAGCCGCAGCTCGTCACCACCGGCCGGTCGAGATCGACGCCGGCCCGGGCGAATCGGGCGCGCAGCTCATCCGGCGGCGCGAGGGTCCCGTCGGCGGCGATGAGCTCCTGATACGGCAGGTTCAGACTGCCCGGTATGTGGCCGCCGCGCAGCCCCGGCCGCGGTTCCGGTTCGGTGCCGTGAAAGCGCCCCGGCGAGCGGGCATCGACGATCTGCTCGCGGCGGCTCGTGAGATCGGCACGGATCTGGTCGAGTTCGCGCAGCAGGAGGTTGTTCCGGCGGGGCGTGAAATGGCGCTCCAGCGGGCGCACGGGCAGATCCTCCACCGGCCGTCCCTCGGCCAGCCATTTGTCGAGGCCGCCGTCGAGGACCGCCACCTCCTCGTGGCCGAAGACCCGGAACATCCACCAGACCCGGGCGCTCGCGCAGAAACGGTTGGAGTCGTAGACGACGATCCGGAGCCCGTCGCCGAGACCGAGCCGCCGCACCCGGCTCGAGAAGCGGGCGGGATCGGGCAACCGGTGGGGATGCGGTCCCCGCGGCACGCAGATCGCGTCGAGATCGAAGAACACCGCCCCGGGGATGTGACGTTGCCGGTATTCCTTCGCCGGATCGCGCCCGGCCGTCGGCAGGCACCAGGTGGCGTCCACCACCCGCACGTCCGGTGCCTCGAGGTGCCGGGCCAGCCAGGCGGTGGAGACGAGCGCGTCGCGGAGACGATCGGCCATCGGCGACGCTCCTCCCTCAGTCGGCGAGCCAGGGCGGGACCGGCAGCCCCTTCTCGCGCAGGAAGGCGGGGTTGTAGAGCTTGCTCTGGTAGCGCTGGCCGCCGTCGGCGAGGATGGTGACGATGGTGTGGCCCGGCCCCAGCATCTTCGCCACCCGCACCGCCCCGGCGATGTTGATGCCCGACGAGCCGCCCAGGAGCAGCCCTTCCTCGGTCACCAGATCGAACAGATGGGGCAGGGCCTCCTCGTCCGGGATCCGGACCGCATCGTCCACCGGCGCGCCTTCGAGATTGGCGGTGATCCGGCCCTGGCCGATGCCCTCGGTGATCGAGGAGCCTTCGGCCTTGAGCTCGCCGTGCTTGTAGTAGTGGTAGAGCGCCGCTCCCATCGGATCGGCGAGGACGATCCGGATTCCGGGGTCGCGCTCCTTGAGGTACATGCCGACCCCGGCCAGGGTGCCACCGGTGCCCACCGCGCAGGTGAAGGCGTCGATGCGGCCGCCGGTCTGCCGCCAGATCTCGGGGCCCGTCGTGCGGTAATGGCCGTCGCGGTTGGCCACATTGTCGAACTGGTTGGCCCAGATGGCGCCGTCGGGTTCGACCGCCGCCCGCTCCTCCGCCAGCCGTCGCGAAACATGCACATAGTTGCCGGGATCGCGATAGGGCACCGCCGGAACCAGCACCAGCTCGGCGCCGAGCAGGCGGATCAGATCCTTCTTCTCCCGGCTCTGGGTCTCGGGCATGACGATCACCGTGCGGTAGCCCTTGGCGTTGCCGATCACCGCGAGGCCGATGCCGGTGTTGCCCGCCGTCCCCTCGACGATCACGCCGCCCGGACGCAGGAGGCCCTTCCGTTCGGCGTCCTCGATGATCGCCAGCGCCGCCCGGTCCTTGATGCTGCCGCCGGGATTGAGAAATTCGCACTTGCCGAGGATCTCGCAGCCGGTCATCTCCGAGACACGCCGGAGGCGGATGAGGGGCGTGTCACCGACGATGTCCGGCACGCTCTGGGGGATTTCCATCTGCGGAGTGTCCATGCTGGCGAACGACATGGTTCGGGGTTTAGTGCCGGCATCCGCCGGCGGCAAGGCCGTCGCCCCGGGGCGGGGAGTGGCGGGGCCGTGAACCGTACCCAGGAAGCGGTGCTCCGCTTTCTCGCGACGGAGGCGCTGCCGCCGCCGGTGGAGCGCATCGACACCCATGCCGCGGTCGTCCTCCTGGCCGGAGACCGCGCCTACAAGATGAAGCGGGCGGTTCGCTACAGCTTCCTCGACTTCTCGACCCTCGAACGCCGCCACCACGCCCTCGCGGCCGAACTCGCCCTCAACCGCCGGACCGCCCCCGAACTCTATCTGCGCCTCCTGCCGGTGGTCCGACGGGCCGACGGAAGGCTGGTCCTGGGCGGCGACGGCGAGGTGGTGGAGTGGCTTCTGGAGATGCGCCGCTTCCCGCAGGAGGCGCGGCTCGACCGGGTGGCCGAACGGGGCGGCCTGAGCGGCGATCTCCTCGAGGCCCTCGCCCGGGAGATCGTCGCCTTCCACCGCGCCGCGCGGGTCCGACCGGATAGGGGCGGGATCGAGGCGATGCGGGCGATCGTGGCGGGCAACGCCGGGGATCTCGCCATGCTCTCACCGGGGATCCTCGATGGCGAAACCGTGCGTCGCGTGGATGCCCGGACCGAAGCGGCCCTGGCGGCGGCCGGACCGCTTCTCGAGGAGCGACGCGAAATCGGCCGCGTCCGCCATTGCCACGGCGATCTGCATCTCGCCAACATCGTCCTCCTCGACGGTCGGCCGGTGCTCTACGACTGCATCGAATTCGACGAGGACCTGGCCTGCATCGACGTCCTGTACGACATCGCCTTCCTGGTCATGGATCTCCTCGAACGGGGCATGCGGCGGCAGGCGCGGGACCTGCTGCAGACCTACGGGGACGAGGTCTGGGAGGATGCGGGCCAGGCGCTGCTGCCGCTGTTCCTCGCCGTGCGGGCGACCATCCGGGCCAAGGTCGAGGGCTTCGCCGCCCGGATCGCCGAGGAGGCCGCGGAACGTGCGGCACGGAGCGCGGCGGCCCGGACCTATCTCGCCCTCGCCGCCGCGCTGCTCGTGCCGACGCCGCCCCGGCTGGTCGCCATCGGCGGGCTGTCCGGCAGCGGCAAATCGAGTGTCGCGCGGGCCCTGGCGGCGGAGCTCGATCCCGCTCCCGGGGCGACGATCCTCCGGAGCGACGTGATCCGCAAGCGGCTGTTCGGCCGCCGGCCCGGCGAGCGGCTGCCGCCCACCGCCTACCGGGCGGAGATCGGCGGGCGGGTGTTCGCCACCATCGAAAAACGGGCCGCTCTCTTGCTGCGCGGTGGGCGCAGCGTCATCTGTGACGGGGTCTATGGCGATCCCGGTCAGCGGCGCGGCATCGAGGCGGTGGCCCGGGCGAACGGAGCCCCCTTTCTGGGCATCTGGCTGGAGGCGCCGGAGAGGGTGCTGGAGGCACGGGTGGCGGGGCGCCGGGGCGACGCCTCGGACGCCGATGTCGCGGTGCTGCGGCGGCAGCGGGAATCCGTGGACACGGCGGCCGTCGGCTGGCGGCGGGTGGATGCGGCGCGGCCGGTGCCGGAGATCGCCGCCGAGATCCGCCGCCTGCTGGAAGCGTGAGCCCTCGAGAGGTCGAACCGATGTGCGGACGTTTCGCGCTTTCCATCACCCCGGCCCGCTTCCGGGACCTGTTCGGCTGTCCGCCACCGGCGGGCTATGCCGCCCGCTGGAACATCGCCCCCGACAGCGAGGTGCCGGTGATCCGCAGCGGCCCGGAAGGCGTGCGCGAGGCGGTGTGGATGCGCTGGGGCCTGCTCGGTTCCTGGATGCGCGATCCCCGCGATCCCGGCCGACAGATCAACGCGCGGCTGGAAACCGCCGCCGACAAGCCGATGTTCCGTGCGGCCTTCCGCCGGCGGCGCTGTCTGGTGCCGGCCGACGGTTTCTACGAATGGCGGAAGCGGCGCAGGGGAGCCAGCCAGCCCCATTTCGTCCGACTCGGCGAGGGCGCGCCCATGGCCATGGCCGGCATCTGGCAGGCGACGCGGCTGGCCGACGGCAGCCTCCACGAGAGTTTCGCCATTCTCACCCGTCCGGCCTGTCCGGCGATCCGGGAGATCCATCACCGGATGCCGGTGCTGGTGCCTCCGGAACGGTGGGATGCCTGGCTCGATCCCGAGCCGCGCGATGCTCGGTTGCTGCGGGAGCTCCTGGAGTGCGGCCCGATGGCGGTGGAGGCCCGGCCGGTGAGCCGGCGGGTCAACAGTCCGGCCAACGACGATCCGGAGCTCCCGGCGCCGGTCGAAGAAGAAGCGGAGGAGCGGAATCCGGCGCCGGCACCGGTGCAGGGAAGCCTGTTCTGAGCTCCCGTCAGATGGCGAAGGAGGTGCCGCAGCCGCAGGAAGCGGTGGCGTTGGGATTGTTGACCCGGAAGTAGGCCCCGGTCAGATCCTCGACGAAGTCGAGCTCGGCGCCGAGGAGGAACATCAGCGACATGCCGTCGATGACCACCCGGGCGCCGTCCTTCTCGACTTCCACGTCGCCCGGCTCCAGCTTGTCGTCGAGGGCGAACCGGTACTGGAAGCCGGAGCAGCCGCCGCCGTCGACGCCGAGCCTGAGCCGCAGCCCGGGGCGGTGTTCGGCAGCGACGATCTGCCGTATACGGCGGGCGGCGGCCTCGGAGATGGTGACGGGCACCGGACGCGCGCCTTCGGTCATGTCTGCCACCACGGTTTCCTGTTCGGTTCCTGCCTCTCTCAATGTAGTGGCGGCCGGCGGGCTGTCAAAGAATCCGCGGGAGGAGGCCGTCGCACGGTTCACCGGCGAGGAGCGGGATCGCCATGCAGCTAGAAGCCTTTGCCTGCCGGCCGGAGGAAAGTGCCGGCCGCCTGCACGAGGAGCCGGAGAGCGGGCTGCGCACGCCGCACCAGCGGGACCGTGACCGGATCGTCCACGCCACCGCCTTCCGCCGCCTCGAGTACAAGACCCAGGTGTTCGTCAATTTCGAGGGCGACCATTTCCGGACCCGCCTGACCCATTCCCTCGAGGTGGCCCAGATCACCCGGACCATCTGCCGGGCGCTGGCCCTCAACGAGGATCTCGGCGAGGCCATCGCGCTCGCCCACGATCTCGGCCACGGGCCGTTCGGCCATGCCGGCGAGGCGGCGCTCGACGAGGCGCTGCGCGGGTTCGGCGGCTTCGATCACAATCTCCAGACCTTCCGGGTGGTGACCGCCCTGGAGCGCCGCTACGCCGCCTTCGACGGGCTCAACCTGACCGTCGAGACCCTCGAGGGGGTGGTCAAGCACAACGGCCCGCTGCGCGGCCGTGTCCCGGCGCCGGTGGCCGAACATCCGCTGGCCGAACGCTTCGCGCTCTCCCGGGAAGCCTCGCTCGAAGCCCAGGTGGCCGCGATCAGCGACGACATCGCCTACTGCAGCCACGACGTCGACGACGGGCTGCGGGCCGGTTTCTTCACCATCGAGGAGCTGGCCGAGATTCCGCTCGCCGCGCCCGCGGTCCGCCAGGTGCGGGACTGCTGCGGAGACTGCGAGCCCGAGCGCCTCGCCCACGAAACGGTGCGCCGGCTGATCGACCGGCTGGTGACCGACCTCCTGGCGGAGACGCGGCGTCGGCTCGCCCGGGCGGCGCCGAAGACCGTCGAGGAGGTGCGCGATACGGAGCGGCTGGTCGCCTTCTCCGGGGAGGTGGCGGCGGAGCTCGCCGCCCTTCGTGCCTTCTTGCACGAGCGGGTCTACCGCCATTACAAGGTCAACCGCATGGCGCTCAAGGCGCAGCGTCTGGTCCGCGAACTGTTCGAGGTGTTCCTCGCCGCCCCGCAATGCCTGCCGGACCGGTGGCGCCTGCGGGCCGACGAGCCGGGCGGGCGGCGGACGGCGGAGACGGTGCGCGATTACATCGCCGGCATGACCGACCGCTACGCTCTCGACGAACACGACCGTCTCTTCAAACTGGCTCGCTATCGCCTATGAACGTCTTCAGCGATTTCCGGGATACCGTCGCGGCCGCGGTCGCGGCCCTGCAGCGACGCGGCGAACTGCCGGAGGGGCTCGATCTCGAGCGGATCACGGTGGAGCCGCCGCGGGACCCCGCCCACGGCCAGATGGCCACCAATGCCGCCCTGGTGCTGGCCCGGGCGGCACGGCGCCGGCCGATGGAGATCGCCGCCCTCCTCCGGGAGGAGATCGAAGGCGCCGCCGAGGTGGTCGAGGCGGAGGTGGCACCGCCGGGTTTCGTCAACGTCCGCCTCTCGGACGATCTCTGGCGGCGCCAGATCCCGGTGGTGCTGCGGGCGGGCGAGGATTACGGCCGCTGCGATCTCGGCCGCGGTCTGCGGGTCAACGACGAATACTGCTCCGCCAACCCGACCGGCCCCCTGCACGTCGGCCACGGCCGGGGCACGGTCTACGGCGACGCGCTCGCCAACCTCCTCGATTTCGCCGGCTACCGGGTGACCCGCGAATACTACGTCAACGACGGCGGTGCGCAGATCGAGGCCATGGCCCGCTCCGTCCATCATCGCTATCGCGAGCTGCTCGGCGAGAATCCGGGACCGATGCCGGACGGGCTCTACCCGCTCGAGGAGCTGATCCCGGTGGCGAAGGCGATCCTCGAGCGGGACGGCGACCGCTGGGCCGGACGTCCCGAGGAGGAATGGCTGGAGCTGTTCGGCCGCGAGGGCGTCGAGGCGATGATGGCCCGCATCCGCGAGGATCTGGACGCCCTCGGCGTCCGATACGATGTCTTCGTCTCCGAACGCGAGCTCATCGCCGCCGGCCGCATCGAGGAGGCGATCGCCTTTCTCGAGACGAAGGGCCTCGTCTACACCGGCACCCTGCCGCCTCCCAAGGGCAAGCAGATGGAGGACTGGGAGCCGGTGCCGCAGCTCCTGTTCCGGTCCACCGCCTTCGGCGACGATATCGATCGGCCACTGCGCCGCTCCAACGGCGCCTGGACCTATTTCGCCGCCGATCTCGCCTATCATCTGGACAAGATCCGCCGCGGCGCCGATCTCCTGATCGACGTCTGGGGCGCCGATCACGGCGGCTATGTCAAGCGGATGCAGGCGGCGGTGAAGGCCCTGGGCGAGGGTCGGGCGGAGCTGGTCGTCAAGCTCTGTCAGCTCGTCCGTCTCTATTCCGGCGGCGAGCCCCTCAAGATGTCGAAGCGGGCCGGGCGCACCGTCTGGCTGCGGGAGGTCGTCGAAGAGGTGGGCAGGGACGTGTTCCGCTTCATCATGCTCACCCGCAAGAACGACGCACCGCTGGAGTTCGATCTCCGGAAGGTGGTGGAGCAGTCGAAGGACAATCCCGTCTTCTACGTCCAGTACGCCCACGCCCGGATCTGCTCGGTGTTCCGAAACGCCGCCGAGGCCGGGATCGCGACCGATCCCGAGACCCTCGCGGCGGCGCCGCTGGACCGTCTGCGCGACCCGGCGGAGCTCGATCTCCTGCGGCAGATGGCGGGTTGGCCGCGGGTCGTGGAGGGGGCGGCGCGGAGCTTCGAGCCACATCGGATCGCTTTCTACCTTCACGATCTCGCAGGAGCTTTTCACGCGCTGTGGACGCGAGGTAAAGAAGAACCCGGTTTGCGTTTTCTCCTCGCCGGGGAGCCCGGATCGACCGCCGCCCGTCTGGCCATGCTGGCCGCGGTGCGGAGGGTGATCGCCAACGGGCTGCGGCTGATGGGGGTGAAACCCGTCGAGGAGATGCACTGAGCGGCCGCGCGCGGCCGCGGCGCGAAAGGGGAAAATCGTGTCGGCCAGTGAAGAAGAAGCGGGCGGCGGCCAGCCGGTGCGACCGGTGGCGGCGCGGCGGCCGGTGAACGGGGGCGGCCGGAACCGGCTGCTGATCGCGGGCGGGGTGGTGGTCGCCTTCGGCCTGTTCGGGGTGATCTCCTGGTACGCCTATCGCGAGGCCCGGGATCTGCTGCGGGGCGAACCGCGGCTGGTGCGGGCGCCCGCCGAACCCTACCGGACGAAACCCGAGGATCCGGGCGGGCTGCCGGTGCTCAACGAATCGGCCCCCATCGTCACGGTCCTCGAGGGACGCGAGGAACCGCTCGAGACCGAACGGATCCTGCCCGTCGAGGAACCGCCGGCACGTTCGGCGCGGGAAATCCTGCCACCCGAGGAACCGGCGACGGGCGCCGCTCCCCCGGCATCGCCGGCCACCGGAACCGCGGCTTCCGACACGCCGCCCCCGCCGCCGACCGCGGCGCGGGAAACGCCGCAGCCGCTGCTGCCGGGAACCGCCGGCGGAATCGCCACCGGCGAGACCGAGCTGCCGATGCCCGAAAGACTGCTCGCCGAGGAACTGCAGGAGATGACGGTGGAGCCGGGGATCGCCGCCATCGAACCGGCCGCCGGCGAGGTCGCGGGAAGGGAGGAGGCGTCGGAATCGCCGGTGCCGCCGGCCTTCCGCGAAGAGGCCGAGGCCGAAGCCGCGGCGCCGGTGGTGGCCGCCCGCCCCCGGCGGGAGCCCGCGCCGGCGCCCGGAACGGCGCCCACCCGCCTCTTCCGCATCCAGCTCGCGGCCCTGAGCGACGAGGCGGCCGCCTCCCGTGCCTGGGATCGTTTCCGGCGGCGCTACGGGGAGCTCCTCGCCGGGCTCGAACCGGTCGTCCGGCCGGCCACCAGCGGCGGCCGGACCCTCTACCGGGTGCAGGCGGGGAGTTTCGCGAGCCGGGAGGAAGCCCGCGCCCGCTGTACCCGCATCAGGCAGGCCGGCGGCGACTGTTTCGTGGTCGGACCGGTGCGGTGAGCCACGGGCCGCGTCCGCTGATCCTGGGGATCGCGGGGCCGAGGCTGACGGAAGCCGAACGGGAGCTGTTCCGGACCCATCCGCCGCTGGGCTTCATCCTGTTCGCCCGCAACTGCCGCGAGCCGGCCCAGCTCCGGGCCCTCACCGCCGAGCTGCGGGCCCTGGCCCCGGACCGCCGTCTGCCGGTTTTCGTCGATCAGGAGGGGGGGCGGGTGCAGCGGCTGGGTCCGCCCCGGTGGCCGGCGCTGCCTCCGGCGCGGCGGCTCGGGACCCTCGCCGAGCGGGACCGGAGACGGGGCGAGCGGGCGGTGACGGCGCTCGCCCGGGCCCTCGCCGGCGAGCTCCGGCCCCTCGGCATCGAGGTCGATTGCGCCCCGGTGCTGGATCTCGCCTTCCCCGGAACGACCGAGGCCATCGGCGATCGCAGTTTCGGCGGCGATCCGGCGCTGGTCGGTGCGCTCGGCGCCCGGTTCTGCGCGAGCCTGCGGGCGGCCGGGGTGGCACCGGTGATCAAGCATCTGCCCGGTCACGGGCGGGCTCGCGTCGACAGCCACCGGGCGCTGCCCTATATCGAGGCGCCGCTGGCCGAACTCGAACGGTCCGATTTCCTGCCGTTCCGCCGCTGCCGCTCCGCCCCCTTCGCGATGACCGCGCATGTGGTGTTCACGGCCATCGATCCGGGCTCGCCGGCGACCCTCTCGCGCAAAGTGATCGGCGAGGTAATCCGCGAGCGGATCGGCTTTTCGGGAGTGCTGCTGAGTGACGATCTGGCCATGAACGCCCTCACCGGAGATCCGGTGTCCCGGGCCGTCGGGGCGCTGGCGGCGGGCTGCGATCTCGCCCTCTACTGTCCGGGCGACCACGCGTCGAACGCGCGTCTGCTGGCGGCACTGCCCCCCGCCGGGGAGGATCTTCTCGCCCGCATCGACGGGATTCTCGCCGCCCTCCCTCCGGCTGCCGTCGATCCGGGGGCGGCCCGCCGCGAACTGGACCTGCTGCTGGCGGCACCCGATGCCTGATCTCCTCGAACTGGGACGGACCCTGTCGGTCTGGGTGCTGCCGGTGATCATCGCCATCACCTTCCACGAGGCGGCCCATGGCTGGGTGGCGGAGAAGCTCGGCGACGACACCGCCCGCCGGATGGGTCGGGTGACCTTCAACCCGATCGCCCATGTCGATCCCTTCGGCACCCTGATCCTGCCCGGCCTGCTCCTGGTCTTCGGGGCACCCTTCATCTTCGGCTGGGCCAAGCCGGTACCGGTGGCCTTCCACCGCCTGCGCCATCCGAAGCGGGACATGATCTGGGTGGCCCTCGCCGGACCCGGCATCAACATGCTGCTGGCGGTCGCCGCCGCCCTCCTGATGCATCTGACGGTGGGACTGCCGCCGCCCTACGCCGAATGGGTGGGCGAGAACCTGGCCAACGCGGTGATCGTCAACGTGGTGCTCGCGGCCTTCAACATGCTGCCGATCCCGCCGCTCGACGGCGGCCGGGTGCTGACCGGCATCCTGCCCCTGCCGCTCGCCATCCGGTTCGCACGGATCGAGCGCTACGGCCTGCTGCTGCTGATCCTCGTGATCTTCGTCCTGCCGATGATCGCGCGGGAACTGGGCTATTACGTGAATCCTCTCGCCTGGGTGCTGATGCCGGTGGTGGGGACGCTCTACGACATCGTGCTGGCGGTCAGCGGATGGAACATCGGCTGAGCGGGGCGGGAGAGCGCGCCGGGTTCGTCGTCGAGCTCGAGGGCTTCAGCGGTCCCCTCGAACTGCTCCTGGAGCTCGCCCGGGCGCAGAAGGTGGATCTCGCCGCGATCTCGATCCTCGCCCTGGCCGACCAGTATCTGGCCTATCTGCGACGCGCGCGGGAGCTGCAGCTCGGGCTGGCGGCGGAGTATCTGGTGATCGCCGCCTGGCTTCTCTATCTCAAAAGTCAGCTCCTGCTGCCGCCCGAGAAGCGGGAGGCGCCGGACGCCGACCAGATGGCCCGGGATCTCGCCGAGAGGCTGCGGCTGCTGGACGCCGTCCGGCGCGGGGCGAAATGGCTCGCCGAGCGTCCCCGGTTGGGCGTCGCCCGTTTTCCCCGCGGGATGCCCGAGGAGCGGCCGCTGCGTCGCGACGGCGGGGCGGCGGCGACCCTGGCCCAGCTCCTGCGCGCCCGGGCCCGTCTCGGCGGCTGCCGGGGCGGTGAGCTGGTGCGGATGCCGCGGCCCCGTCTGATGACCGTGGAGGCGGCGCTGGAGCGCCTGTCCCGCCTCCTCGCCGGACGCGAATGGCGCGAGCTTTCCGCCCTGCTGCCACCGGACTATATGGAGCTTCTGCCGCGCCGTTCGGCGCTGGCCTCGAGTTTCGTCGCCAGTCTCGAGCTGGCCAGAAGGGGAGAGGTGGAACTGCACCAGGAACGACCCTTCGCCCCCCTGCTGATCCGCCGCCGATGACCGCGCCGGATCCACTGTCCATCGTCGAGGCGCTGCTGTTCGCCGCCGCCGAGCCGCTGACCGAGGCGGCGGTGCAGGAGGTGCTGGGCGAGAGGGGGGATGCCGGCACCCTGCTGCGCGAGCTGCAGCGCCAGTACGCCGGTCGCGGGGTACGTCTGGAGTGTTGCGGCGGACGCTGGGCCTTCCGGACGGCGGCCGAACTCGCTCCCTTCCTCGCCCGGATCGACCGGCGAGCGCGGCGGCTTTCCGCGGCGGCCCTCGAGACCCTCGCGATCATCGCCTACCGCCAGCCGGTGACCCGCGGCGAGATCGAGGCCCTGCGCGGGGTGGCGGTCGGCCGCGGCACTCTCGATCTGCTGGTCGAGACCGGACTGGTCGCCCCGCGCGGGCGCAAGGAGGTGCCGGGCCGGCCGGTGATGTGGGTCACCACCCCGCGCTTCCTCGACCATTTCGGGCTCGCCTCCCTCGAGGATCTGCCGCGGCTCGAGGAACTCGAGGGGGCCTCTCTTTTCAACCCGGCCGACGATCGCTAGAAGGGCGCGGACCATCGCCAGCATGCTCCAGGAACCAGAACGGACGGGCGTGATTTCGGTCCCCGGGAAGAGGAAGGAAGAGGAGCCCGCGGGGCTCGAGATCGTCGAGCTCGGCCACAGCTTCGCCCGTCGGCGGGTGGTCGACCGGGTGTCGCTGCGGGTGGCGAGGGGCGAGGTCCACTGTCTCGTCGGTCCGTCGGGCTGCGGCAAGACCACCACCCTGCGGCTGGTGGCGGGACTGGAGCCGGTCCAGGAGGGCCGGATCTCGATCTGCGGACGGCTCGTCGCCGAACCGGGCTTCGCGGTTCCCCCCGAACGCCGGCGGGTCGGGCTGATGTTCCAGGATTTCGCCCTCTTCCCCCATCTGTCGGTGGCCGAGAACGTCGCCTTCGGGCTCCGCCATCTCGATCGGGCGGCGCGCGAGCGACGGGTGCGGGAGCTGCTCGAGAAGGTCAACATGACCGATTACGGCAACGCCTATCCCCACACCCTGTCGGGCGGCGAGCAGCAGCGGGTGGCCCTGGCCCGGGCCCTCGCTCCGGAACCGGATCTGATGCTCCTCGACGAGGCCTTTTCGGCCCTCGACACCGCCCTGCGCACCCAGATCCGCGAGGAGGCCCTGGCGATCCTGCGGGAGGCCGGCACCGCCACCCTCCTGGTCACCCACGACGCCGAGGAGGCGGTCCGCGCCGGCGACGTGATCCACGCCATGCAGGAGGGACGGATCGTTCAGAGCGGGGCTCCGGCCGAGCTCTACGTGCGGCCGGCCAACAGCTTCGTCGCCGGCTTCTTCGGTCCGGTGAACCGGTTCCGGGCCCGGGTCCGGAGCGGGACCGTGGCCACCCCCCTGGGCGAGATCCGGGTGGCACGGCTCGCCGAGGGCGAGGCGGTCGAGGTCGTGGTCCGCCCCGAGGGCATCCGTCTGTCGCGGGCCGACGGCGGCAGCGGTTCGCGGGCCCGGCTGGAGGCGCGCCGGGATCTCGGGCCGGTGCACGTGGTCTGGCTGCGGCTCGCCGACGGCAGCCGGGTCAAGGTGCGGGAGACCGGGATCGTCGATGTGGCGGTCGGCGAAGAGGTGACGGTGGCGCTCGATCCGAGACATCTTTTCGTGTTCCCGGCCGAGTGACCGGCGGTCGTTGCGTCGCCCCCGGAATTCTGCCATTGTCCGCTGCAACTGCATGGCCGGAAAGGTCAAGATCGACGACGTGCGCGAGGAGTTCCCATGAGCATCGGCATCTGGCAGGTCGTACTGATCCTGCTCATCGTTCTCATCCTGTTCGGGGCCGGCAAGCTGCCCAAGGTGATGGGCGACGTGGCCAAGGGGGTGAAGAACTTCAAGAAGGGGCTCGCCGACGACGGCGACGAGGAGGACACCGAGAAGCCCAAGCCGGTGACCGCCGAGAAGACCGAGACGGCGAGCGGGCCGGTGGTCGACGCCACCGTCCGGCAGCGCGACGAGGCGGCCAAGAGCTGATCCGTCGCGCGGCGCCTGGGAGCTCGGGCGATGTTCGACATCGGCTGGTCCGAGATGGCCATCATCCTGCTGGTGGCGTTGATCGTCATCGGCCCCAAGGATCTGCCCAGGGTGGCCCGCACCGCCGGGCGCTGGATCGGCAAGGCGCGGGCGATGGCCCGTGACTTCCAGCGGTCGCTCGAGGACATGGCCCGGGAGGCCGAGCTCGACGAGATCAAGAAGGGAATCGAGAAGGTCGGCAGCACCGACCTCAAGAGCAGCATCGCCAAAACCATCGATCCCGAGGGTGAGCTGAACCGGGCCTTCGACTTCTCCGAGGCGGACCGGAAACCGGACACCGGCGGCGAGGCGGTGACCGCGGAGGAGCGTGTCGAACCGCCGGCGGCGGATGCCACCGGGGCGGGGGAGGTGGCGGCTCCGGCGGCCGGATCGGAGGCCGGCTCCCGGGTCTCCGCGCTGCCCGCGTCGCCGTCGGAAAAGAGCTGACCGCCCGTGCTGAAGGATATCGACGATCGCGAAATGCCCCTGCTCGATCATCTGATCGAGCTCAGGAACCGCCTGATGTACGCCGCGGCGGCGATCCTCCTCGGCTTCGTGGTGAGCTACTTCTTCGCCGACGAGATCTACCGGTTCCTCACCAGACCTCTGGCCGACATCTGTCTCGCCAACGCCGGACCCGACCAGCGGCCGCTCTGCACCCGAATGATCTACACGGGCCTCACCGAGGCCTTCTTCACCTATCTCAAGGTGGCCTTCTTCGCCGGCGCGTTCGTCACCTTCCCCTTCGTCGCCGCCCAGCTCTGGCTGTTCATCGCCCCCGGTCTGTACCGCCACGAGAAGGAGGCGCTGCTGCCCTTTCTGGTGGCCACCCCGGTGCTGTTCTTCATCGGCGGCGCGGTGGTCTACTACTTCATCTTCCCCCTCGCCTGGCGGTTCTTCCTGAGCTTCCAGACACCGGGGGTCGAGGGCTCCCTGCCGATCCAGCTCGAGGCCCGGGTCGGGGAGTATCTCGATCTCGTCATGAAGCTGATCTTCGCCTTCGGGATCTGCTTCCAGCTCCCGGTGGCGCTGACCCTGATGGGCCGGGTGGGGCTGGTCTCCTCCGCCGGTCTCGCCCGCAACCGGAAATACGCCATCGTCGCCGTCTTCGGTGTCGCGGCGGTGCTGACGCCACCGGACATCATCAGCCAGGTGGGGCTGGCCCTGCCCATCATCCTCCTCTACGAGGTCTCCATCATCATGGTCCGCATGGCGGAGAAGCGGCGCCGCGAGCGGGAAGCCGAGGAAGAGGCCGGATCCTGATCCGGACGGACTCCGGGCGATCCCCTCCGCGACATCGCCGCTTCCCGCGAGCCGGGGGATGAACGTGTTCGATCTCAAGTGGTTGCGTGAGCATCCTGAGGATTTCGATCGGAACCTCGAACGCCGCGGCCTGCCACCCGCCGCGGCCGAGATCCTGGCCCTCGACGCCGAACGCCGGGCCCTGGAAACGCGCCTCCAGGACGAGCAGGCGCGCCGCAACCGGCTGTCCAGGGAGATCGGCGAGCGGCGCCGGCGGGGGGAGGCGGTGGAGGCGCTGATGGCCGAGGTCGCCGCCCTCAAGGAACGGGTGAAGGAGGGCGAGATCCGGCTTCGCGAACTGGCCGAAACGCTGACCGAGAAGCTCGCGAGCTTTCCCGCCATTCTCGCCGCGGACGTGCCGGACGGGGTCGACGAGGAGGACAACCGGCTCGAGCGGAGCGTCGGCGAGCCGCGACGCTTTCCCTTCACGCCGTTGCCGCACGACGAACTCGGCGCACGTCTCGGCATGGATTTCGCGCGGGCGGCGAGGATCTCGGGGGCCCGGTTCGTCCTCCTCGAGCGGGGGCTCGCCCGGCTGGAGCGGGCCCTGGCCCAGTTCATGCTCGACCTTCACATCCGCGAACACGGCTACACCGAGGTGTCGGTTCCGCTCCTCGTCCGCGATCGGGCGCTGTTCGGCACCGGCCAGCTCCCCAAGTTCGGCGAGGATCTGTTCCGCACCACCGCCGATCTGTGGCTGATTCCCACCGCCGAGGTTCCGCTCACCAATCTGGTCGCCGGGGAGATCCTCGCCGAAGAGGATCTGCCGCTGCGTCTCACCGCCGGCACTCCCTGTTTCCGGGCCGAGGCGGGGGCCGCCGGCCGCGACACCAAGGGGATGATCCGCCAGCACCAGTTCGAGAAGGTCGAGCTCGTCAGCATCACCACCCCCGAACAGTCGGCCGAGGAACACGAGCGGATGACCGCCTGCGCCGAGAAAGTGCTCTCCGCCCTGGGCCTGCCCTACCGGGTGATGACCCTCTGTTCCGGTGATACCGGCTTCGCCGCCACCAAGACTTACGATCTCGAGGTCTGGCTGCCGGGCCAGGGGCGCTATCGGGAGATCTCGAGCTGCTCCAACTGCGGCGACTTCCAGGCCCGGCGGATGGCCGCCCGCTACCGCCCGGGCGGCGAGAAGCGGACCCGCCACGTCCATACCCTGAACGGTTCCGGAGTCGCCGTCGGACGGGCGCTGATCGCGGTCCTGGAGAACTACCAGGAAGCGGACGGTTCGGTGGTCCTGCCGGAGGTGCTCAGGCCGTACATGGGCGGTCTCGCCAGGCTCGAACCCGATGCCTGAGGCCGGATTGCGGATCTTGGTCACCAACGACGACGGGGTCCATGCGCCGGGGCTCGAGGTGCTGGCGACGATCGCCCGGAGGCTCGGCTCCGAGGTCTGGGTGGTGGCACCGGAGACCAACCAGAGCGGCGCCAGCCACTCGCTGACCCTCAGCCGGCCGCTGCGCATCCGGCGCATCTCGAGGCGCCATTTCGCGGTCGACGGCACGCCCACCGACTGCGTGCTGCTGGCGCTGCAGAAGATCGTCGAGGGCCCCGTCGATCTCGTCCTCTCGGGTGTCAACAGGGGCGGCAATCTGGGAGAGGACGTCACCTATTCCGGCACCGTCGCCGCCGCCATGGAAGCCACCGTGCTGGGGGTGCGGGCGGTGGCGCTGTCCCAGTGCTGCCGCAACGGCCATCCGGTCAAATGGGCGACCGCCGAACATCACGCTCCGGAGATCCTGCGCCGGCTATGGCGGGCCGACTGGCCGGAGGGGGTGCTGATCAACATCAATTTTCCCGATCGGGTGACCGCCTCCGTCCGGGGGGTGCGGATCGCCCGCCAGGGCAAGCGCAAGGTGGGCGACGCCCTCGTCGAGCGCATCGATCCCCGCGGCGAACCCTACTACTGGATCGGCGCCCTGCGCGAAGAGGAGGCTTGGGCCGAGGGTACCGATCTCGCGGCCATAGCCGACGGTTACATTTCCGTCACGCCGGTCCATCTCGACCTGACACATCACGAAAGCATGGATTCCTTCCGCAAGATGTTCGAGGAGGGGAGATCGCCGAACGCGCATTGAAGTAACACGTCACTTCAACATCATCGCCGTCGGCGCGAAAGAGTCTTTTTCTCGCGATTGAACTTGATACGCTTGTCCAGCCGGTGATATCTGTCGTGCCATGAAGGGCTTGCGCGATCCGTGGCGGCGACTGGTTCTCGCCGGCATCCTGCTTCTCGGCGCCTGTACCAGCTACCAGCCCGCGACTTGGGGCAGGGGCGGACCGGTGCCGGCGGCCCGCGCCGTGCCGTCCGCGGGCGATCGGGGCGGCGGCCGCTACGTGGTCATGCCCGGCGACACGGTGAGCGAGATCGCAGAGCGGTTCGGCGTGCCGATGCGGGACATCGTCCGCCGCAACGGGCTGCGACCGCCCTACCGGATCTACGTGGGACAGGTGCTGCGGGTCGGGCCGGCGCGGGGCGGGGAGGTGGCGGTGCGGCCGGCCCGCCGCGAACCGGCGACGGGCGGGACGAGCCTCGCCCGCACCCGGGCGGCCGCCGAGGCGACCCCGCCGCCGCTCACCGGTCGGGGCTTTCTCTGGCCGGTGCGGGGAAAGGTGGTGGAAGGCTTCGGCGCCAAGCCCGGCGGCCGCCGCAACGACGGCATCAACATCGCCGCGCCGGTCGGCACGCCGGTCCGGGCGGTGGAGAACGGCATCGTGGTCTATGCGGGCAGCGCGGTCCCGGCCTTCGGCCGGATGCTCATCATCCGCCACGCCGGCGGCTATCTCTCGACCTACGCCCACAACGAGGCGCTGCTGGTGACGGTGGGCGACCGCGTACGCCGCGGCCAGATCGTCGCCCGGGTGGGCGCCACCGGCGAAGTCGGCCGTGCCCAGCTCCACTTCCAGCTCCGCCGCGGTCGCGAGCCGGTGGATCCGCGCAAGTATCTGAAGGCGGAAACCGAGGTCGCCCGCTCCCGCTAGCGCCCCTCGGCGGGCTCCAGCCGGCGGCCGAGGCGGCCGGCGAGATCCTGGATGAACTGCCAGGCCACGCGACCCGAGCGGGCGCCCCGGCCGGTGGCCCATTCGAGGGCCTGGCGGTGCAGGGTTTCGGTCTCGACCTCCAGCGCGAAATGGCGGGCGTAGCGCTCGACCATCGCCAGGAAGGTGGGCTGGTCGCAGGGATGGAAGCCGAGCCAGAGACCGAAACGGTCGGACAGGGAAACCTTTTCTTCCACCGCCTCCCCGGGGTGGATGGCGGTGCGGCGCTCGTTCTCGATCATCTGCCGGGGCATCAGATGGCGCCGGTTCGAGGTGGCGTAGAACAGGACGTTGGGCGGGCGTCCCTCGAGCCCGCCCTCGAGCACCGCCTTGAGGGATTTGTAGGAGGTCTCGCCGGCGTCGAAGGAGAGATCGTCGCAGAACAGCAGGCAGCGGCGTTCCCGACGGGCCAGCAGATGCAGCAGCCGGGGCAGATGGTCGATCTCCTCGCGGTGGATCTCGATCAGCACCGGCGCCGGTCGGATCTCACGCCGGACGGTCGCGTGGACGGCCTTGACGAGGCTGCTCTTGCCCATGCCCCGGGCCCCCCAGAGCAGGGCGTTGTTGGCCGGCAGGCCGCGGGCGAAGCGGCGGGTGTTGTCGAGCAGGATATCGATCACCCGGTCGATGCCGCAGAGAAGTTCCAGAGGCACGCTCGCCACCCTGGGCACCGGGCGCAGACGGCCGGTCGCCGCCTCGAAGACGAAGGCGTCGGCGAGCTCGAGATCGGCGGCGGAAGGGGGCGGCGGCGCCAGCCGCTCGAGTGCGGCGGCGATCCGTTCCAGAAGATCGGCGAGGTGGGGTTCCTGCATCCGGTTGCCTGGTTCCTCCGCTCTGGTTCCGGGCCGGGACGGCCCGAGCCTAGCAGCGGTGGCGAGGGCGGCAAGGGGTGGCCGGCCTGCGGCCTCGTGCCGATTGCAATCCGGGCCGAGAAGGCTATAGTCCGGCGCCGGTTCCAGGCCTCATCACTTCGAGGAAGACATGTGGATTTCCCCGGCCTATGCGCAGGCGGCGGGCGGGCAGGGCGGCGATTTCTTCGTCACTCTGCTGCCCCTGATCCTGATCTTCGTGGTGTTCTGGCTGCTGCTGATCCGCCCGCAGCAGCGCAAGGTCAAGGAACACCAGCAGATGATCCAGAACCTCAAGAAGGGGGATACGGTGGTCACCGGCGGGGGGATCGTCGGCAAGATCGTCAAGGTGGACGCCGGTGACAATCTGCTGCTGGTGGAGATCGCACCGAACGTGCAGGTCCGGGTCGTCCGTCACACCATCGCCGAACTGCTCGGCAAGCCGAAGCCCGCCAACCAGAACCAGACGCAGCAGCAGAGTGGTCAGACCGGCGGTCTCCTCGGCAAGCTGTTTCCGAAGAAATAGCCGGCGATCATGACCTATCTGGCACCCTGGCGGGTCGCGGTGGTGGTCGGGCTGGTCCTCCTCGGCCTGATCTTCAGCCTGCCCAACCTGTTCGATCAGAAAACCCTCGACGCATTGCCCGACTGGGTGCCCAAGCGCCAGATCACCCTCGGCCTCGATCTCCAGGGCGGCTCCCACCTGCTCCTCGAAGTCGAGGTGGAGGCGCTGATGAAGGAGCGCCTCGAGGATCTCGTGAGCGACGTCCGTCGCACCCTCAGGCGGGCCCGCATCGGTTACCGCGGGCTCGGAGTGCAGGGCGAGGCGGTGCATCTCACCCTCACCGATCCCGCCCAGCGGCAGGAGGCCCTGGATCGGCTCGCCGAGCTCAACCCGCTGATGCAGCCGGTGGGGTTCACCGCCACCGTCGATCGGCAGTACGTGATCGAGGCCGACGAGCGCGGCCGCATCACCATCACCTTCAGCGATCACGGGCGCGATCTGCTGATCGAATCCGCGGTCCAGCAATCGCTCGAAGTGGTGCGCCGCCGCATCGACGCGCTGGGCACCCGCGAACCGACGATCCAGCGGCAGGGGCGGACCCGGATCCTCGTCCAGGTGCCGGGCGAGCGGAACCCGGAGCGGATCAAGAGCCTCCTGGGCAAGACGGCGCGGCTCACCTTCCATCTGGTGGACATGGAGAACAGCGTCCAGGACGCGCTGCAGGGTCGGATCCCGCCGGATTCCATCCTGGTGCCCTCGGCCGAACCGGGCGGGCCGGAATACTATCTCCTCGAGCGCAAGGTGATGCTGAGCGGCGAGAACCTGGTCGATGCCCAGCCCAGCTTCCAGAACAACGAGCCGGTGGTGAGCTTCCGCCTCGATTCGGTGGGAGCGCGCAAATTCGGCAAGATCACCCAGGAGAATGTCGGCCGCCTGTTCGCCATCGTCCTCGACGGCAAGGTGATCAGCGCCCCGCGCATCCGCGAGCCGATCCTCGGCGGTTCCGGCATCATCCAGGGCAGCTTCACCGTCGAGACCGCCAACGAGCTCGCGGTGCTGCTGCGGGCGGGAGCCCTGCCGGCGCCGCTGACGATCGTCGAGGAACGTTCGGTGGGGCCGGAGCTCGGCGCCGATTCGATCCGCGCCGGCAAGATCGCGAGTGCCCTGGCCCTGGCGCTGGTGGCGGTGTTCATGGTCGTCTACTATCGGCTGTTCGGCCTGTTCTCGGATCTCGCGCTCCTGGCCAACATGGTGATGATCGTCGGGGCGTTGTCGGCACTGGGGGCGACCCTGACCCTGCCGGGCATCGCTGGGATCGTCCTGACGATCGGCATGGCGGTCGATTCCAACGTGCTGATCTTCGAACGCATCCGCGAGGAGCTCCGGGCCGGCAAATCGCCGATCGCGGCCATCGACGGCGGCTTCAAACAGGCGCTGCGGGCGGTGGTCGACGCCAATCTCACCACCCTGATCGCGGCGCTGGTGCTGTTCCAGTTCGGCAGCGGGCCGGTCAAGGGATTCGCCGTCACCCTGTCGATCGGCGTGCTCACCACCCTGTTCACGGCGGTCATGCTGACACGGGTGGTGGTGTGGTTCTGGTACAGCCGGACCCGCCCCAAGACGATTCCGCTTTGAGAGGGCCCGAGCGATGCGCCGCTTCCGGCTGATCCCCGACGGTACCACCTTCGCCTTCATGCGCTACCGCCTGTATTTCCTGTGGGCGTCGATCGCGGTGATCGTCCTGTCGATGCTGGCGGTGGTGGTGATCGGCCTCAACTTCGGCATCGATTTCCGTGGCGGCACCCTGCTCGAGATCCGCACGCCGGGGCCGGCGGATCTGGCGACCATGCGGCGGTCGCTGAACGAGCTGGGACTCGGCCAGGTCCAGCTCCAGAACTTCGGTGACGAACGCGAGGTGCTGATCCGGATCGAGAAGCAGGAAGGGGAGGCGGAGGAACAGCAGAAGGCCATCGAACGCGTCAAGCAGCGGCTGGTCGAGGAATTCGGCGAGGGAATCGAGTTCCGCCGGGCCGAATTCGTCGGCCCCAAGGTGAGCGAGGAGCTGCTCAGGAACGGCATCATGGCGGTGCTCCTCGCCGTCGGGCTGGTGCTGGTCTACATCTGGTTCCGCTTCGAATGGCAGTTCGGGGCGGGGGCGGTGTTCGCGCTCGTCCACGATGTCGCCACCACCATCGGGGTGTTCGCCATCGTCGGGCTCGAGTTCAACCTCTCGACGGTGGCGGCGATCCTGACCATCGTCGGCTATTCGCTCAACGACACGGTGGTGGTCTACGACCGCATCCGCGAAAACCTCAGGCGATTCAAGACGGTCAAGCTCGAGGAGGTGATCGACCGCAGTCTCAACGAGACCCTGTCGCGGACCCTGATGACCTCGCTCACCACCCTGCTCGCGCTGTTCGCGCTGTTCTTCTTCGGCGGTGCGGTGATCCGGGACTTCACCTTCGCCATGATCTGGGGGGTGATCGTCGGCACCTATTCGAGCATCTACATCGCCGCGCCGGTGCTGTTGTACTTCAATCTGCGGGCGGTCCTCGCCAAGGAGGGGGCGGCCACCTCGGCGGGCTGAAGAGGATGCGTCTGGTCGGCGTTTCCCGGCATCCGGATCAGCAGGAGATCCAGAGCTACCGCCCGGGCGGTTTCACCATCTCGGGGCGGCGGTTCCGGGGCTCGGTGGCGGTCTTCGAGGATCGGGTGGAGGCCTGGGAGGTCGCGGATCCGGCGGCTCTCGAGGTCCGGCATCTGCTGCGGTTCCGCGAGGTGGAGCCACCGGTGGATCTGCTGCTGCTGGGCCTGGGTGTGGGATTCGCGGTCCCGGCACCCGCGGTTCTGCGGGCGCTCGCCGAGTGGCGGCTTCCCTTCGAGCTGATGAGCACCGCTGCCGCCTGCCGCACCTTCAACCTCCTGCTCTCGGAGGGAAGGCGGGTGGCGGCGGCCCTGATCGCCCTGCCGGAGGGCGGGGCCGACCGCTGACCGCTGCCGGTCGGCGGGCCTCCGGGAATCAGAGCATGTTCGACATCACCCGGGTCATGCGCTCGACGAGCACCGGCGCCGCCTCCTCGTAGGTGAGATTGGCCTTGTTGGCGGTGCCGACGATGCGGGTCCGGTAGCGTTTCCACTCGGTGGTGGTGCTGCTCGACTGGGAGATCGTGCCCGCACTGCCCTGTGGCAGGTTCTGGACTTCGCTCTGGCTGACCAGCTCGCCGTCCCGCACCCGCTCGGAGATCTGGACGTCGGTGATCACCGTGTAGGTGACATCCTGCACCGACGCATTGGCGACGGTGGCGATCGCCGCTCCGGCGAGCGCCCCGCCGAGGGTCAGGAGGGTGTCGTTGCCGCCCGCCTTGCCGAGTCCGTAGCCGACCGCGGCCCCCGCCGCGGCGCCGGTCAGGGCGCCGCCGAAGCCACCCGCCAGCGCCCGTTCGGCGGCCGATTGCGAGGTCCGGCCCACCTGCAGCACGTTGGCCTGAACGATGATGTTGGCGGCGTCGGGATCCTCGACGACCCGGTAGCCACGGGCCGAAAGGCTCTGGCGCACGGCGGCGGCGAGGTCGAAGTCGGGCCGGTCCGAGCTGTTGCGGACCTCGACGTAGACGGTCCGCGCCTGCGGCGGCAGGGGATCGAGGAAGATGGAATCGCTCATCTTCACCTGGACATCGAGATCCTTCTTCTCGATGGAGGTGGTGACGGCGGCACAACCGCCCAGGAACAGGGCCAGAGCGGCGGTCGGAGCGATCCGTTGCAGACTCGTGCGCATCTCGTGTTCTCCCTGCGGCCGGTCGGGCGGGACCGCACCCCGCGACCCCGCCCCGCCGCTGTTCAGGCCAGCGCCTTTTCCAGTTCCTCCTCGACCACCTCCCAATCGACCAGGTGGTTGAGGAAGGCGGCCACATATTCGGGGCGCCGGTTCTGATAGTCGAGATAGTAGGCGTGCTCCCAGACGTCGATTCCGAGAATCGGCACCATCCCGTGCACGATCGGATTGACCCCGTTCGGGGTCTTCAGGACCTTGAGCTCATCGCCGTCCACCGCCAGCCAGCCCCAACCGGAGCCGAACACGGTGACCGCCGCTTCCTTGAACTTCTCCTTGAAGCTCTCGAAGGATCCGAAGGCGTCGTCGATGCGGCGCCGCAGTTCGCCGCCGGGGGCGCCGCCGCCGCCCTTCTTCATGATCCGCCAGAAGAGGGTGTGGTTCCAGTGCTGGCCGGCGTTGTTGAAGATTCCCTCCTTGGCGGGATCCTGCCAGCAGGTCACGACGATGTCCTCGAGGCTCTTCCCTTCGAGGTCGGTGCCCTCGATCAGGTTGTTGAGGTTGGTGACGTAGGCCTGGTGATGCTTGTCGTGGTGCAGATGCATGGTCTGCGAGGAGATGTAGGGCTCGAGCGCATCATAGGCGTAGGGCAGATCGGGCAGTTCGAACGGCATGGCTCCCTCGTCGCTGTATCGTGATCCCCGGGGTGTGCTATGCCCCGCCGCCGGACGGGATCGGTTCCGGACGAACGATTACGCCAGGAGGCCTTCGTCCGCACCGCCAGCGGTATGCTCGCTCTAATCCGGCGGGGCGGGTGGCGCAAGGCCCGAACAGGGAGACCGCGGGGAGGAGGATGGTGGCGAGCGCGGGAGCGGAACAGGCGGATGTCGTGCTGGAGCTGGCACGGAGGTACGATCGCGAGCGGCTGCTCGCCTGCCTGTTCACGCCGGCGGAGAAGCGGCGCCGGCTGGCCGCGCTGATCCTCCTCAACGCCGAGCTCGCCCGGATCCCGGAGCTCGTACGCGAACCGATGGCGGGGCTCGTGCGCTACCAGTGGTGGCGCGAGCAGATCACCCGGACGGCCGGCGGTGGGCCGGCGGAGCATCCCGCCCTCGCGGTGCTGGCGGAGGAGCTCGCCGGGGGAGGGATCGCCACCGAGCGGCTGCTCACCATTCTCGAAGCGCATGCGACCCTGTTCGAGAGCGGCGGGCTCGCCGACGAAGCGGCCTGCGAGCTCCATGCCGCCCGCACCTCCGGCCTCCTCCAGGCCCTTTCGGCCCGTGTGCTGGCCGGCGGGTCGGGGGAGGCGGTGGGTCTCGCCGAGGAGGTCGGCACCGCCTACGGAATGACCGGGCTCCTGCGGGCCGCTCCCCGGCTCGCCCGCTGCGGCATCATTCTCCTGCCGGAGCCGGGCGGCGATCTTCGCGCGGCCCGGATCAAGGGCATCGCCGCCCGGGTCCGGGACCGGCTCGCCGGACTCGGAACCCGGGAATGGCGTCTGCTCGATTCGCCGACCCGTCTCCTCGCCCGGCTAGCGGCCCGGCATCATCGGAAGCTGGTCCGGACGAGTGGCGCCGCTCAGGACCCGCCGCCCGACGGCGATCCCTGGCTGCCGCTGCGTCTCCTGCTGTGGGGGAGCCTGCGGCGGGGACCGCCGCGTCTCTGAGGCGGATCAGTCGTTTTCCTGGCTCTTCTTGATCTGATCGTAGACGAAGCCGCCGGCGGCCCCGGCCGCGGCTCCGACGAGCGTGCTGCGCAGAAAGCCACCACTGATCGCCCCGACCACGGCGCCGGTCGCCGCGCCCACCGCCGCGGCGGTGCCGACCCGCTGTCCGGTCGTGCTGTCGGGCGTGGCGCAGCCGGCGAGCGAAACACCGAGCAGGGCGACCAGCGGCAAGGTGAGAAGACGTCGACTCGTCATGAAGAAGGCTCCGCGATGGTGATACGGTTCCGATCCCGCGTCCCAATATAGGGCCTCTTCGTTCCCTTGTCGCCTGCTCGCCGCCGGAGCCGGGCCGTCATGACAAGACGCCGGGCCGGCTCTATAGTGCCGGCCCCGCCTCGGCCACCGTCTGGAGTTTCATGCCGCACCCCCGGCTCGACCGCGCCCTTTTCCATCTCGAACGGCTGATCGCCTTCGACACGGTGAGCAGCCGCTCCAACCTGGCGCTGATCGCCTATCTCGAAGAGGTGCTCGCAGCGGCGGGCTTCGCCTGTTCGAGGGTGCCCGACGGGCAGGAGGACAAGGCGGGGCTGCTCGCCTTCCTCGGTCCCCGGGAGCGGCCCGGGCTGGTGCTCTCGGGACATACCGACGTGGTGCCGGTGGCCGGGCAGAACTGGTCGAGCGATCCCTTCCGGGCGGTGGTCCGCGAGGGTGCCGTCCACGGCCGCGGGACCGCCGACATGAAGGGCTTTCTCGCCTGCATGCTGGCGATCGCCGAGGGGGTGACGGCGAGGGAGCTGCCACAGCCTCTCCTGCTCGCCTTCTCCTGGGACGAGGAGGTCGGCTGCCGGGGCGTGCCACGGCTGCTCGAGGCGCTGCTCGCGCACGCACCACGGCCGCTCGGATGCCTCGTCGGCGAACCCACCGGGATGCGCGTCGGCGACGCCCACAAGGGCAAGATCGGACTGCGCTGCACGGTCACCGGCCGCGACGCCCACTCCGGTCTGCCGCAGCTCGGCGCCAACGCCATCTTCGCCGCCGCCGAGCTCGTCGCCTGGCTGGCCCGGGAGGCCGAACGGCTGGCCGTGCGGGGGCCGCGCGAGGAAGGCTTCGATCCTCCCTACACCACCGTCAACGTCGGCACCATCGCCGGCGGCAGCGAGCTCAACATCGTTCCCGCTCGCTGCAGCTTCGTCTGCGAATTCCGCACCCTTCCGGGAGAGGATCCCGAAACGCACGCGGCACGGCTGGAGGAGCAGGCCCGGGACGGGGTGCTGCCCCGCCTGCGCGCCCGGGCGCCGGAAGCGGCCATCACCTTCGAGCGGCTGCTGGCCTACCCCGGTCTGCGGGCCGATCTCGACGGCGGCTTCGCCCGCGCCTGCCTGGAGCTGGCGGTGGCGGATACCCCGATCAAGCTTTCCTTCGGCACCGAAGCCGGCCATTTCGCCCGTGCCGGGATCCCGGCTCTGGTCTGTGGACCCGGGGACATCGCCGTCGCCCACAAGCCGGACGAACATCTCTCCCTGGAGCAGCTCGAGCTGTGTCTCGACTTCCTCGAGCGGCTGGTGCGGCGGGATCTGCGGTGAGCCCGCCGCGCGTCGCGATCCCGGTCCCGGATCTGTCGCCCTATCGCGAGGGCAATACCGGCATTCCCTACGTCTGGAGTTTCGACAGCGGGCGCCCCGGGCCGCATGTCGGCATCAACGCGCTGATCCACGGCAACGAGCTTTCCGGGGCCTGGGCGCTGGTGCGCCTGCTGGAGCTGGGGCTGCGACCACAACGGGGCCGTCTCGGCCTCTCCTTCGCCAACATCGAGGCCTTCGCGCATTTCGATCCCGACGATCCCACCGCCTCCCGTTTCCTCGAGGAGGACATGAACCGGCTGTGGCGCAGGGAGCTCCTGGAAGGGCCGGCGAGGACCGTCGAGCTGCGCCGGGCCCGCGAGCTCCTGCCGCATTACCGTTCCCTGGATTTCCTGCTCGATCTGCATTCCATGCAGACCGCCTCGCCGCCGCTGATGCTCTGCGGCCTCACGCCCAAGGGCCGGCGTTTCGCGCGACGGATGGGCTATCCGGCGACGGTGGTCGCCGACGCCGGGCATCCCGGCGGGGTGCGGCTGATCGATTTCGAGGCCTTCGGTGCCCCCCGCAGGAAGCCGGTGGCCGTCCTCCTCGAGGCCGGCCAGCACTGGGCGCAGGGATCGATCGACGTCGCCCTCGCTGCCTGTCTCCATTTCCTGCGGGCCACGGAGGTCCTCGATCCGGAACTGGCGATGCGCCTCGCCCCGACCCGTTCCGCCGGCCGGCAGCGCTTCATCGAGGTCACCCACGCGGTGACCGTGCGACGGGGGCCGTTCCTGTTCAAGGAGCGCTTCCGCGGTCTCGAGGTGATCGAGCGGGAAGGCACCGTCATCGCCACCGACGGGGGCGAAGCGGTGCGCACACCCTACGATCACTGCGTCCTGATCATGCCCTCGCGCCGGCTCGCTCCGGGCCTGACGGCGGTGCGGCTGGGTCGGGAGGTGCCGCCGCCGCGGATCTGAGCGCCGTCACACGGCGGCACGCCGTTCGAGATGGGCGGTCGGCAGTTCGACGTTGACCTCGAGAGTCGAGAAGCCGTTGCCACGCTCGAGCTCCACCTTGACGCGGTCGAGATCGACCTCGACGTATTTGCGGATCACCTCGAGCAGTTCACGCTGCAGCAGGGGCAGGAAATCGGGACCGTCGCCACCGCTGCGGTCGAGGGCTACCAGCACCTGCAGCCTCTGACGGGCGGTCTCGGCCGAATTGCGGTTACGCCGCGTCAGCCGGAAAAAGTCGAACAGCCTCACGCGCTTCTCCTCAGCAGCCAGTCGACGAGACCGCGCTTCTGCGGCTGGGTGAAGCGCAGCTCGACCTGTTCGCCGAGCATCCGCGCCACCGCGTCCCGATAGGCCTGCCCGGCCTTGGACTTGGGCTCCAGGATCACCGGCATGCCGACGTTGGAGCACTGCAGGACCAGCGGGTCGTTGGGAATGACGCCGAGCACCGGGATCGCGAGGATCTCCAGCACATCGTCGAGCTTGAGCATGTCCCCGCGCTGGACGCGATCGAGATCGTAGCGGGTGAGCAGCAGGTGCTGCTTGATCGGCTCCTCGCCGATCTCCGCCCGCCGCGACTTGGAGTTGAGGATTCCGAGGATGCGGTCGCTGTCGCGGACCGAGGACACCTCGGGATTGGTCACCACCACCGCCTCGTCGGCGTAATAGAGGGCCATCTGTGCGCCCCTCTCGATACCCGCCGGACTGTCGCAGATGATGTAGGCGAACTCCTTGCGCAGCTCGGCGATGACCTTTTCCACCCCCTCGCGGGTGAGGGCCTCCTTGTCCCGGGTCTGCGAGGTCGGGAGAATGAACAGGTTCTCGACCCGCTTGTCCTTGATCAGCGCCTGGTGCAGGCGGATCCCGTCGTTGATGACATTGACGAAATCGAACACGACCCGGCGCTCGCAACCCATGATGAGATCGAGGTTTCGCAGCCCGACATCGAAATCGATGACCACCGTCCGGTGGCCGCGCTGGGCGAGCCCCGTGGCCAGGGCGGCGGCACTGGTGGTCTTGCCCACTCCACCTTTGCCGGAGGTGACGACGATGACTTTCGACAAAGGGAACCTCCTATCGCGGTTGCGGTGAACCCGTCGTTCCGGCGCTCACGGCAGCGGCGCCAGATGCAGCCGATCTCCCATGCAGGAGATCCGTACCCGCCGCCCGAGCAGCGCCGTGTCGATTTCCTCGTTGACCACGTAGACCCCGGCGATCGACACCAGCTCGGCGTCGAGCTGGTCGCAGAAGATCATCGCGCTCTCGTCCCCCTCGATGCCGGCATAGGCCCGCCCGCGCAAGGGGGCGTAGACATGGATGTGGCCGGCGGCGGCGATCTCCGCCCCGTGCCCGACCGGAGCCAGGACCACGAGATCCCCTTCGCCGGCGACCACCTGCTGACCGCCGCGCACCGGCTCCCGTACCACCGTGGCCGCGGTCGGCCGGCGGGAGGCACGCGGCGGCTGCACGGCTCGGGTGCCGGCAGCGGCATCTCCCCGGCCGCCGGCCGCGAAGACGGCGAGCCCCGCGCGTTCCGCCTCCGCCAGCCAGGCCGCCCCGGCATTCTGCACTCCCACCGGCACCAGCCGGTGGCGGCGGAGCTCCTCGGCGAACTGCAGAAGATCGATCGGCTCGCGATCGGTCACCGCGGCGAGATCCAGGACGATCGGCGCGTCCCGGTAGAAATCCGGCGCATAGGCGATCTTCTCCACCAGCTTGGCGAGAAATTCCGGATCCTCGGGATCGAGGAGGCGGAGCGCCAACACCGCCTGGAGGGAACCGCGGACCTGGAAGGGGAGACTTCGGCTGGTCTGATCCGTGGTGGAAGCCACCTCTCGCTGCACCTCGTCTCTCCGCCGACATCCGGCGATGTCCGGCCCGTGCGTTGCTCCCCGTCTTGTAGCCATAACCGCTGGGCGAAACAAGATCTAGTATCGCGGAGGGCCGCACGAGCCCGCCGGGGCGGCCTCGATCAGCCCCCGCCCGCGGCTCCGGCCACGGGGGAGGCGACCCGGATTTTTCGCGCTTCGGTTGCAATCCAGCGATCCAGTGCCGCCAGCGCGCGGGCGGCGAGCCGCGCCTTGCGCGCGCTCTTCGGGACCCGGCCGGAAAGGGGCGGGAACAGGCCGAAATTGACGTTCATGGGCTGGAAGCCGTCGGCCCGGGCCCCGCCCGTGACATGATGGAGGAGCGCGCCGTGGGCGGTCTCCGGCGGCGGCGGCGCCAGCTCGAGCCCGCGGGTCTCGGCGGCGGCGAAGAGGCCGGCGAGCAGGCCGATGGCCGCGCTTTCGACATAGCCCTCGACGCCGGTGATCTGGCCGGCGAAGCGGAGGTGGGGCCGGAGACGGAGGCGCAACCGGGCGTCGAGCAGCCGCGGGCTGTTGAGGAAGGTGTTGCGATGCAACCCCCCGAGGCGGGCGAAGCGGGCCCGCTCCAGCCCCGGGATCAGGCGGAAGATCCGGACCTGCTCGCCGTGGCGAAGCTTGGTCTGGAAGCCGACCATGTTGAAGAGGGTGCCGAGGGCGTTGTCCTGCCGGAGCTGGACCACCGCGTAGGGCCGCTCGCCGGTGCGCGGATCGACCAGCCCCACCGGCTTCATCGGGCCGAAGCGCAGGGTTTCGCGGCCGCGCGCCGCCATCACCTCGATCGGCAGGCAACCCTCGAAATAGGGGGTCTCGCGCTCCCATTCGCGGAACTCGGTGGTCTCCCCCGCCAGCAGGGCGTCGAGGAAGGTCTCGTAGGTCTCCCGATCGAGCGGACAATTGATGTAGTCGGCGCCGCTGCCGGCCGGACCCGGCTTGTCGTAGCGCGACTGGAACCAGGCCTTCGAGAAATCGATGCTGTCGCGATGGACGATGGGGGCGATGGCATCGAAGAAGGCGAGGGCGTCCTCGCCGGTGGTGGCCCGGATGTCCTCCGCCAGGGGCGCCGAGGTGAGGGGGCCGGTGGCGACGATCGCGAGCCCGTCGCCGGCCGGTGGCAGGGTCTCGATCGCCTCCCGGCGGATGGTCACCAGCGGCTCCGCCTCGAGGGCCTCCTGCACCGCCGCCGCGAACCCCTCGCGATCGACGGCGAGGGCGCCGCCGGCGGGCAGCTTGTGGCGGTCGGCGGCGGCCATGATCAGCGAGCCCAGCCGCCGCATCTCGGCGTGCAGCAACCCCACGGCGCTGCCCGTCGCATCGTCCGAGCGGAAGGAATTGGAGCAGACCAGCTCCGCCAGCCGGTCGGTGCGATGGGCTTCGGTCCGCCGCAGCGGGCGCATCTCGTGGAGGACCACCGGCACCCCCGCCCGCGCGAGCTGCCAGGCCGCCTCGCTACCGGCGAGTCCGCCGCCGATCACCCGTACCGGACGCATGCTTCCCTTCTCCGCGATCGGAAACGGCAGGGCAGATAGGAGAGCGGAGGGCGCTTCGCAAGGGAATGAGCGGGATCAGCCATCTCTCAGCGACAAATGATATGGGACGTTCTTCCTGGGATCCTGGACCTGGGGATAACCGCAGGGAAAACGGCTCTGTGGATAAACCGGGAAAAAACCGCTCGTGCCGGCGGATGAAAAAGGGGCCCCGAGTCGCCCCGGGGCCCGTAATGGAGGAGAATACAAGGAAGAAACGTCCCGCTGCCCGACGGGACGCCATGCGGACACCTAGCTGCAGCCGGTCGTGCCGCCGCAGGTGTCGCATTTCAGGCAGGTGCCGTTGCGCACCAGCGTGAAGTTGCCGCAGCTCGGGCAGGGATCGCCGCTGTAGCCCTTCATGCGGGCGATCTGGGCCTGCTCGGCACGGCTGTCGAAGGCGGACCGGGCCTCGGCGAGCTGGTTCCCGCCGCCGGCCGCGGCCCGCGCCGTCTCGGTCCCGGATTCCGCGGCCCCGCCCGTCAGCAGCCGCAGATTGCCGCGCACGAAGCCGGCGCTGGCGATCTGGGCCACCGCCGCCGAGGGAAGCTGTCCCTCGGTGACGCCGCCCCCCAGGGAATCGTGGCGGAGCTGGCTCGGATCGACGTTGGCGAGGTCGGTACGGCCGAGATAGGAGATGGCGAGTTCGCGGAAGATGTAGTCGAGCACCGAGGTCGCCATCTTGATCGAATCGTTGCCCTGGACGATGCCCGAGGGCTCGAAGCGGGTGTAGGCGAAGGCCTCGACGAATTCCTCGAGGGGCACCCCGTACTGCAGGCCGATCGAGATGGCGATGGCGAAGCAGTTCATGAGCGAGCGGAAGGCGGCTCCTTCCTTGTGCATGTCGATGAAGATCTCGCCGAGCTGGCCGTCTTCGTACTCGCCGGTCCGCAGATAGACCTTGTGGCCGCCGACCACCGCCTTCTGGGTGTAGCCCTTGCGTCGCGAGGGCAGCTTGCGCCGCTCGGCGATGTAGCGCTCGACGATGCGCTCGGCGACCTCGACGACGCGCTGGGCCTGAGGCTTGTCGAAGAGTTCCTCGGGATCCTCCGCCTCCTCCTCGCCGAGATGGATGGCCGAGAGGGGCTGCGAGAGCTTCGAGCCGTCACGATAGAGCGCCAGCGCCTTGAGCCCGAGGCGCCAACCTTCCATGTAGGCTTCCTGACAGTCGCGGACGGTCGCCCGGGCCGGCATGTTGATGGTCTTGGAAATGGCGCCGGTGATGAAGGGCTGGGCGGCGGCCATCATCCGGATGTGGCTGTCCACCGAGAGAAAGCGTTTGCCGATGCGGCCGCAGGGATTGGCGCAGTCGAACACCGGCAGATGCGCCTCCTTGAGATGGGGCGCGCCTTCCACCGTCATGGTGCCGCAGCAGTAGGCGTTGGCGGCCTCGATCTGCTCCTTCGAGAAACCGAGGGCGGCGAGGAGATCGAAGCGCGGATCGGCGAGCTGCTCCTCGGCGATCCCGAGCCGGTCGCGGAGGAACGTATCGCCGAGGGTGAAGCGGTTGAAGGCGAAGCGGAGATCGAAGGTGCCGGGGAGCACCGCCTCGATCCGGCGGATCGCTTCCTCGGTGAAGCCCTTGGCGGCGAGGGTCTCGTGGTTGATGTGCGGCGCGCCTTCGAGGGTGCCGTGGCCGACCGCGTAGCGACCGATCTCCTCGATCTCGCGTTCGCCGTAGCCCAGCGTCCGCAGGGCCTGCGGCACCATCCGGTTGATGATCTTGAAATAGCCGCCGCCGGCCAGCTTCTTGAACTTGACGAGGGCGAAATCGGGCTCGATGCCGGTGGTGTCGCAGTCCATCACCAGGCCGATGGTGCCGGTGGGGGCGATCACCGAAACCTGGGCGTTCCTGAGCCCGTGCTTCTCGGCCAGTGCGACCGCCTCGTCCCAGCTCGCCCGCGCCGCCTCGACCAGCTCGGGGTGGGGGCAGTTGGAGGCGTCGAAAGGCACCGGCGGCGTGTTGAGCCCCTCGTAGCCGCCGGTCTCGCTCCAGGCGGCACGGCGATGGTTGCGGAGCACCCGCAGACAGGCCTCGCGGTTCTCGGCGAAGGCCGCGAAGGGACCGAGCTCGCCCGCCATTTCCGCCGAAGTGGCGTAGGCGGTGGCGGTCATCACCGCCGAGACGGCGGCGCAGTAGGCGCGGCCGCGATCGCTGTCGTAGGGAATGCCGGAGGCCATCAGCAGGCCGCCCAGATTGGCGAAGCCGAGGCCCAGCGTGCGGTATTTCCAGGAGAGCTCGGCGATCCGCTCGCTCGGGAACTGGGCCATCGTCACCGAGATCTCGAGGACCACGGTCCACAGACGGACGGCGTGGCGGAAGGCCTCGACGTCGAAGCCGTTGTCCTCGCGCCGGAACATGACCAGGTTGAGGGAGGCGAGATTGCAGGCGGTGTCGTCGAGGAACATGTATTCCGAGCAGGGGTTGGAGGCGTTGATCCGCCCTCCCGCCGGACAGGTGTGCCAGTCGTTGATGGTGGTGTCGTACTGGATGCCGGGATCGGCGCTGAACCAGGCGGCGGTGCCGATCCGGTCCCACAGCGCCCGGGCCTCGACGGTCTTCGCCACCGTCCCGTCGGTGCGCCGGACGAGCGGCCAGTCGCCGTCCTCCAGCACCGCCTTCATGAAGGCGTCGGTGACCCGCACCGAATTGTTGGAGTTCTGACCGGAAACCGTGAGATAGGCTTCGCTGTCCCAGTCCGTCTCGTAGACCGGGACCTCGATCGCGGTGTAGCCCTGGCTCGCGAAGAGGATGATCTGCTGGATGATGCCCTCGGGCAGCATCGCCCGCCGGGCCGCCCGCACCGCCTTCCGGAGCGCCGGGTTCTCGCGTGGGTCGAAGCGGTCGGCGCCGGTGTAGGCGGGATCGTGGCAGGCGGCCATGATCGCCTCGGCGTGGCGGGCGAGGAGCTTGGAGCCGGCCACCAGCTCGGCCACCTTCTGCTCCTCGACCACCTTCCAGTCGATGAACTGCTCGATGTCGGGATGGTCGATGTCGACGATCACCATCTTGGCCGCCCGCCGGGTGGTACCGCCGGACTTGATGGCCGAGGCGGCGCGATCGCCGATCTTGAGGAAGCTCATGAGGCCGGAGGAGCGGCCGCCGCCGGAGAGCGGCTCGCCCTCGCCCCGGAGCGAGGAGAAGTTGGTGCCGGTACCGGAGCCGTATTTGAAGAGGCGGGCCTCGCGGATCCAGAGATCCATGATCCCGCCGGGATTGACGAGATCGTCCCGGATGCTCTGGATGAAACAGGCGTGGGGCTGGGGTCGCTCGTAGGCCGAGGTGGAGGGGCGGACCTCGCCGCTCTCGTGCTCGGCGTAGAAATGTCCCTGCGCCGGCCCGTCGATGCCGTAGGCCCAGTGGAGGCCGGTGTTGAACCACTGCGGCGAATTGGGGGCGCCGTACTGCATCGCCATCATGTAGCGGAGCTCGTCGAAGAAGGCGCGGGCATCCTCCGCGGAGTCGAAATAGCCGCCCTTCCACCCCCAGTAGGTCCAGGTGCCGGCGAGCCGGTCGAACACTTCCTGGGCCCGCCGCTCGCTCACGTAACGCTTCTCGACCGGCAGCCGCGCCAGCGCCGGTTCGTCGGCCACCCGGCGCGCCAGCCAGGAGGGGACTCCCTTTTCCCGCACCGGCCGGCGGCGGGCGGGCACTCCCGCCTTGCGGAAATACTTCTGCGCCAGCACGTCCACCGCCACCTGCGACCAGTGGCTCGGCACCTCGATGTCCTCGAGGCGGAACACCACCGTCCCGTCCGGATCGCGGATCTCGCTGACCGCGGTCCGGAAGGGGATCTCCGCATAGGGGCTTTCACCGGCCCGCGTGAACCTGCGCTGGATCTTCATCGACCCCTGTTCTCCTCGTCGTGCCGTTTATGGATGTTCACGACTTGTTCGTCAATTCCCGTCCTACCACCCGTACCGGCCGGCGGGTCGTCCTTCGATCAGCGAGGCTCAGCGCCGATTGAGCTGGCGATCACTCAACGCCCAGTTTAGTGCCCTCGCAACCGTCGCACAACCCGTTCCCGCTCCCCGGGGGCGGCGCCGCCCCCGCCCTGGGGCGGGATCCCTTCCCGGATCCCGCTGGCTTCGGGCGGCCAGCGTCCGATCTCCGTCGGGCTCGCCTCCCCAATACTACATATTGTGGGTCTCTCGTAAAGAGCTTACGAGATCTGCGAGTGTTGTCGAAAGAGCACGTTGTGGCCGCAAGCCGCGGAAGGGAGGCGCGGCGGGCCTGCGGAGAGTCGCCTGATGGCGCCCGTAGCCGGGATCGCGCTCAGCGGAGGCGGAGGCGGAGGGGTCCCGAAGGTGAGGGACGGTCAGTCGGAATGAGCCGGCCTCACAATCCCCGGTTGTCCACAGTCGGGGAGTTTCCCGGTTCGGCGCTGCGCCGCCGCGTCGCGGGCCGGACGGCTGGACGGTTCCCCGGGGAGCGGGCATAGTGCGCCCGCAACGCAGCCTCGGCTGGAGGACACCGTGTTCGCTTGGCTCGCCTGGAACCGGCTCGGCACGCAGCTTCTGATCCGCCGCAAGGGGGTGTTCGTCGGCGAGGACGAGTTCGGCAACCGGTACTACCGGGAACGACGGACCCCGCCCGGGGGTCGGGAACGCCGGTGGGTGGTTTACGCCGCCGAAGGGGAGATCGAACCCAGCACCGTACCACCGGGCTGGAACGCCTGGCTGCATCACACCGTCGACGCGCCGCCCAGCGAAAGGCCGCTGCCGGTCAAGTACTGGGAGAAGCCCCACAGGCCGAACGCTTCGGGGACCGCCGAGGCCTGGCTGCCGCCCGGCCATCAGCTCCGTGGCGGCCGCCGGCCGCCGGCCACCGGCGATTACGAGCCCTGGCGGCCGGACGAGACCTGAGATCGCCTGACACTGCGCGGAGGGGGTGGGTCAGCCCCGCTCAGGCCGGTCGCGCCGGTTGTGGAAAACTTGGGGAAAGTCAGCCCTCGCCGAGGCCCCAGATGCTGGCCGGCGCCAGTTCGACGCTGTTGCCGGCGGGGTCGCGGAAATAGAGCGAGCGGCCGCCGCCGGGCCAGTTCTGGAGATGTTCGACGGCGATCCCGTGGCGTTCGAGATGCGCCCGCCAGCCGTCGAGTTCGGCTTCCGGGATCTCGAAGCAGACATGGCCCGGACCGCGGGCGCCGTGCGGCGGCAGAGCGCGGTTTTCGGCCGCGGCTTCGGGAAGGAACAGCAGCAGCATCTGCCGGCGGAGGCGGAAGAACAGGAACAGCCCGTCCCGCCGGCTCACCCGCTGGAGGCCGAGAATCCCGCCGTAGAAACGTTCCGCCGCATCGAGATCGTCGACGTAGAGGACGGTTTCGAGGACCCGTTCGAGGGGCCGAAGGGGGGTGTCGTCGGTTCCGGCGCCGGCCATGGCTCAGCGCAGCCCGAGCCGGCCGATCCCCGGCAGCTTGACGGCCGGGTCGAAGGGATCGAGGCCGAGATTGAGACCGAGGAAGGTGAGCTCGATGCCTTCCTCGCGTGCCAGGGTCAGGCCGAGGAGGCCCCAGAGGGAGAGCTGGAGCCCTGTGCCGCTGGGGCTGCGAGCGAGCCAGCGGGTGGCCCCGAGCCAGTCCTTGCCCAGTGCCTCGGGCGGCAGCTCGATGCCGATCTCGGGTACGCTGCGGAGGATGTGCGCGAGAAAGGTGTTGGAGTTGGGGCCGGGCCAGCTCCGGTAGCGGTCGCGGTACGGATAGCTGGCGATCGCCCGCTCGATCCGGGGAATGAGGGCGGCGGCCTCGGGGCCACGGATGTCGGCCAGAAGCCGGGGCGGATTGCCGGCCCATCGGGCATCGGGCGGACGGAGATTGCGGCGGACCGCCGGGAGGCCGTGGCGGACTCCCCAGCCGACCACCTCGTAGCGCTCCCAGGCGGCGGCCGCGGGGCGCTTGAAGGCGATCCAGCTGTGCACCGCGAACACCCCTTTCCAGCCCCAAGCGCGGGCGGCGTAGATCTGCACCACGGCCTCGCGCAGCCGGGCCGGATCGGGGGCGAGGCCGGCACTGTCCCAACGCGCCTCCCGCCAGTGAGGGGTGCCGCGGCCGAGCTGCTGCCAGGCCTGCCAGGAAAGCGGCAGCAGGAAGAGGCCGGCGACGGCGAGGAGGAGTTTCGGCAATCCGGGTGCCTCCCGAAGCGGTGGGCGGCGTTCCGGGCGGAAGATGCCGGTCGAGGCCGGCGGCGGCAAGGGGGCGCGCTTGTGCCGGCCGCGGGATCTGCTAGCAGGGGGGCGGCGGTCGGGAGCGAGGCGCCATGGTGCTGCTGTTCTACAGCGAGGAGGACGATCCGGTGGCCTGGAAGGCGGCCCTCGAGGCGCGCCTGCCGGATCTCGAGGTCCGCGTCTGGCCACGGATCGGCGATCCCCGGGAGATCGAGGCCGCCCTCGTCTGGCGGCCGCCGCCGGGCATGCTCGCGGAGCTACCCAATCTGCGGGCGATCTTCTCCCTCGGCGCCGGAATCGACGCCCTGCTCGCCGACCTTACCCTGCCGGAGCTTCCTCTCTGCCGGATGGTGGATCCCTCGCTGACCCGCAGCATGAGCGAATACGCGCTGACTCTCGCGCTTTTCTACCATCGCCGGCTGGATCTCTACGAGGAACGGCAGCGGGCCGCCCGCTGGCGGATGGAGATGCCCCGACCGGCCGCGGAGACGACGGTCGGGATCATGGGACTCGGCGAGCTCGGCGGCGATGCCGCCCGCACCCTCGCCGCCCACGGTTTCCGGGTGCGGGGCTGGAGCCGGAGCCGCAAGCGGATCGCTGGCGTGGAGAGCTGCGCCGGGGGGAAGGAGTTCGACCGCTTTCTCGACGGTCTCGATATCGTGATCTGTCTGCTGCCGCTGACCCCCGAGACCGAGAACATCCTCGACGCCGGGCTGTTCGCCCGGCTGGCGCCCGGCGCCTGTCTCGTCCATCTCGCCCGGGGAGCGCATCTGGTGGAGCAGGATCTCCTGGACGCGGTGCAGCGGGGCCGGCTGCGCGGGGCGGTGATCGACGTCTTCCGCGAGGAGCCGCTGCCTCCCGACCATCCCTTCTGGCGCCATCCGCGCATCCGGGTCACCCCCCACACCGCCAGCTACAGCCTGCCGGAGACCGGGGCGGAGGTGGTCGCCGACAACATTCGCCGCTTGCGCGACGGGCGGCCTTTGCGCCATCTGGTGCGGCGCGAGCGGGGCTACTGAGCCGCGCCGACGGCGGGGATCCGGATGACGAAGGTGATCTGTGTCGCACAGCGGAAGGGCGGGGCCGGAAAGACCACCGTCCTCGTCCAGCTCGCCACCGCCCTCGGCGAGGCGGGGCGCCGGGTCGCCCTGATCGACACCGATCCCCAGGGCAGTCTCGGCGGCTGGATGCGGCTGCGGGAAGAGGCCGGTGGTGGGGAGGTCCCGCTCCGCTTTTCGGCGGTCGGCGGCTGGCGGCTCGGGGTCGAGCTCGACCGGGTGCGGGACGCCGTCGAGCTGGTGCTCGTGGACACCCCGCCGCATGCCGAGGCGGAGGCGCGGGGCGCCATGCGGGAGGCCGATCTCGTGCTGGTACCCAGCCAACCGAGCCCTCTCGATCTCTGGGCCTCGCGGGCGACCCTGGAGCTCGCCCGGCGGGAAGGGCGGCCGGTGCGCCTCCTGCTGAACCGGGTACCGGCGCGTGGCCGCAGCGTCGGCGAGGCGGAAGCGGCGCTGGCGGAGATGGGGGTGGCCCGGCTGGAGGCGCGGCTCGGCAACCGTCAGGCCTTCGTCACCGCCATCGCCCGCGGGCTCGGGGCCGTCGAGAGCGAGCCGCGCAGCCGGGCCGCGGCGGAGGCCCGGGCGCTGGCGGCCGAGGTCGCCGCCCTGCTCGGCTAGGGGTGGCGAGGGCACGGGAACGGGGGAGGAGAGATGTCGGGACCACCCGCGGGCCGCGGCGAGCCCGTCACCGACAGGCGTCAGCTCGTCGCCTATCTGGAGGCCGGCTGCAAGCCGGAGACGGCCTTCCGCATCGGCACCGAGCACGAGAAGTTCGGCTTCCACAGGGCGACCCTCCGACCGCTCGCCTACGACGAGCCGGGCGGCATCCGCGCCCTCCTCGAAGGGCTCGCCGGTCGCTTCGGCTGGGAGATCCTGCGGGAGGGCGACAATCCGATCGCCCTCCGCCAGGGCGGCGCTTCGATCACCCTCGAGCCCGGCGGGCAGTTCGAACTCTCGGGCGCACCGGTCGAGGACATCCACGCCACCTGCTGCGAGATCCACACCCATCTCGAGCAGGTGCGGCAGATCGCGGAGCCCCTCGGGGTGGGGATGCTGGGGATGGGTTTCCAGCCCAAATGGCGGCGCGAAGAGATTCCCTGGATGCCGAAGGCCCGCTACGCCATCATGCGGCGCTGGATGCCGCGCCGCGGCGACCGCGGGCTCGACATGATGCTGCGGACCTGCACCATCCAGGTCAATCTCGACTTCTCCAGCGAGGCCGACATGGTCAAGAAGTTCCGCGTCGGTCTCGCGCTGCAGCCGGTGGCCACCGCGCTGTTCGCCAACTCGCCCTTCGCCGACGGCCGCCCGACGGGCTATCTCAGCTACCGCAGCCACGTCTGGAACGACACCGATCCGGATCGCTGCGGCATCCTTCCCTTCGTCTTCGAAGAGGGGATGGGGTTCGAGCGCTACGTCGATTACGTGCTCGACGTGCCGATGTACTTCGTCTACCGCGACGGCCGCTACATCGACGCCGCCGGCCAGTCCTTCCGCGATTTCCTCGCCGGTCGGCTGCCGGCGCTGCCGGGCGAGATCCCGACCATCAGCGACTGGGCGGACCATCTGACCACCGTGTTCACCGAGGTGCGGCTCAAGCGCTACCTCGAGATGCGCGGCGCCGACGGCGGGCGCTGGCAGAAGCTCTGCGGCCTTCCCGCCCTGTGGACCGGGCTCCTGTATCACCGGCCGTCGCTGGATGCGGCCTGGGATCTCTGTCGCGACTGGACCCTCGAGGAGCACCACTATCTGCGGCGGGAGGTGCCGCGGCTGGGGCTCCGGACCCCGTTCCGGGGCCGGCCGCTGCGGGAGACCGCGCTCGAGGTCCTGGCCCTGGCCGATGCCGGCCTCGCCGCCCGCAACCGGGTGGGCGTCGCCGGGCACGACGAGACCTATTATCTCGCCAATCTCTGGCGGATCGCCGGGACCGGCATCACTCCGGCCGAGGAAAAGCTGAAGAAATACCACGAACGCTGGGGCGGCAGCGTCGATCCGGTGTTCCACGAATACGCCTACTGAAGAGGTGCGCGAACCGCTGCCGGCCGGGCCCGCCGCGGCCGCCGGCTCAGCCGCCGGTGAGCTCCTCGACGGCGCGGAGATCGAACCTCTTCGCCAGCGCGAGGAGAACATCGCCGTCGGTGAGATCGCTGCCTTCGAGCTGGATCATCGCCCCGCCGACGAGGAACCGGAGCTCGCCGCTGCGGGTCGTCTCGTCCCAGGTCAGAACCGCGTTGGTGCGGCCGATCCGGACCCGCCTGGCGCCGGGCTCGGAGGCGATCATCGCGGGACTGGCCATCATCGCCGCGAAGGCCTGGATCATCGGGCTGCCGGCGATGATCCGGGCCTCGATACGGGCGTTCCCGGCGGCCTCGGAATAGCTCCGCTCGAGAAAGGTGCCGCCACCGAACATCGCTCCCGACTGCCGCTGCACCTCCCCGGCCCGCCAGCCTTCCGGCGGTTCCGGGAAGACCGCGGCGAATCGCTCGTCCAACCGTTCCTGCAGCATCTGTCGGGCGAATTCGAGTTCGGTCATCGCCCCGCCGATGTCACCTTCCTCGTAGAGCTCGCGGACGAGATCGAGCTGGTCCAGGAACTCCTCCGCGCGGGCCGCGGGGCCGCCCAGGAGCAGGGCGGCGAGAGTCAGCGGCAGGAGGGATTTCATCGCCTTCTCCCCCGGTCGATGGTGATCCGGCGAGGCTAGGGGAGACGGGGGGCGGTCGCAAGCACGCCGCTCAGCCGCCGGCGCGGGAGGGGGCGGCGGAGAGGAGGGCGTGGTGACGCAGGAGATGATCGGCGAGCACGCAGGCCATCATCGCCTCCCCCACCGGCACCGCCCGGATGCCGACGCAGGGATCGTGGCGGCCCCGGGTGACCACCTCCCGCTCGTGCCCGAGCCGGTCGATGGTCCGCCTCGGAATGCGGATCGAGGAGGTGGGTTTGACGGCGAACCGGACGACCACCGGCTGGCCGGTCGAAATCCCGCCGAGGATGCCCCCGGCGCGGTTGGAAAGGAAATGCGGCCGGCCGTCCTTCATCACGATCTCGTCGGCGTTCTCCTCCCCGGCGAGGGCGGCGGCGGCGAAACCGGCCCCGATCTCCACCCCCTTGACCGCGTTGATGCTCATCATCGCCTTGGCGAGATCGGCGTCGAGCTTGTCGTAGACCGGCTCGCCGAGACCCGCCGGCACGCCCTCCGCCACCACCTCGACGACCGCGCCCACCGAGGATCCGCGCCGCCGCACCTCGTCGAGCAGGGTCTCCCAGCGGCGGGCCGCGGCGGCGTCGGGACACCAGAAGGGGTTACGCTCGATCTCGGCTTCGTCGAAACATGAGGAATCGATGGAATCACCCCCGATTTTCACGAGATAGCCGCGAATCCTGATCTTCTCTCCGAGGATCCTGCGGGCGATCGCCCCGGCCGCGACGCGGCAGGCCGTCTCCCGCGCCGAGGCGCGGCCGCCGCCCCGCCAGTCGCGGATCCCGTACTTCATCTCGTAGGTGAAGTCGGCGTGACCGGGGCGGTAGAGATCCTTGATGTCGGCGTAGTCCTTGCTGCGCGGATCGGTGTTCCTGATGAGCAGGCTCACGGGCGTGCCGGTGGTCCGGCCGCCGAACACGCCGGAGAGGATCTCGACCCGGTCGGCCTCGCGGCGCTGGGTCGTGAAGCGGCTGCGGCCCGGACGGCGGCGATCCAGCCAGCGCTGGATGTCCTCCTCCTGGAGTGGCAGACGCGGCGGCACGCCGTCGACGACCACGCCGATCGCCGGGCCGTGGCTCTCGCCCCAGGTGGTGAAGCGGAAGATCTCGCCGAAGCTCGAGCCGGCCATGTCCTCAGCCGTGGTTCTGGACGGTGGCGATATCCGGGGCGTCGACCGCCTTCATGCCGACCACGTGATAGCCGGAATCGACATGGAGGATCTCGCCGGTGGTGCCGGCGCCGAGATCCGACAGCAGATAGAGCGCGGCGCCGCCGACGTCCTCGATCGTGGTGTTGCGCTTGAGCGGCGAATTGAGCTGGTTCCATTTGAGAATGTAGCGGAAATCGCCGATCCCGCTGGCCGCCAGGGTGCGCACCGGGCCGGCGGAGATGGCGTTGACGCGGATCCCGGCGGGACCGAGATCGGCGGCGAGATAGCGGACCGAGGCCTCGAGAGCGGCCTTGGCCACGCCCATGACGTTGTAGTGGGGCACCACCCGTTCGGCACCGATGTAAGTGAGGGTCAGGAGGCTGCCGCCCCGCGCCTCCATGAGCGGCATCGCGCGGCGGCAGAGTTCGGTGAAGGAATAGCAGGAAATCAGCAGGCTTCGCTGGAAGTTCTCGCGGCTGGTGTCGATATAGCGGCCCTTGAGCTGCTCCCGGTCCGACCAGGCGATGGCGTGCACCAGGAAGTCGAGCCGGCCCCAGCGCCCGGCGATTTCGGCGAACAGCGCGTCGAGGCTGGCGGCATCGGTCACGTCGGCCTCGGCGGTGATCGTCGCCCCCAGTTTCCCGGCCAGGGGCAGGACCCGCTTCTTCAGGGTCTCTCCCTGCCAGGTCACCGCCAGTTCGGCCCCCTGGTCGGCGACGGCACGGGCGATCCCCCAGGCGAGGGAACGCTCGTTGGCGATGCCCATGACGAGGCCTTTCTTGCCGGCCATCAGGGGACTCTGGATGGACATGGCTCGCTGATCTCCGTTCAGGCTCGAGGTCCGTCGGACGCGCTCCCGCTCCCGTCGCCGTCACCCTCGCGGGCGGGGCGCAGACGCTCGCGCCGGATGGCACTGTTGAGCTGGGCGCCGAAAATGAAGATGGCGGCCGAGATGTAGAAGAACAGCAGCGTCAGCACAATGCCGGCGAGGCTGCCGTAGATCAGGCTGTAGCGGGCGAAATTGCGCAGGTACCAGGAAAAGGCGATGGCGATCAGGGTCCAGACGGTGACCGCCACCAGCGCCCCGGGCACGACGTCGCGCAGGCGCAGCTCGATGTCGGGCAGCACCCGATAGAGGGTCACGGTGAGGCCGAAGAAGAGCCCGATGCCGAGCCCGTAGCGGACCACCGAATAGAGGTTGCGCTCGAACAGCTCGCGTTCGGCCAGCCAGGCGATGACCTCCCGGGCCACCGGCCAGCCGACCAGGGCCACGGTGGCGATGACGATGACGACGGCGGAGAGGATGGTCAGCAGGATGCTCTCCAGACGGCCGATCAGGAAATGCGGTGGCTCCGGGACCTGATAGGCGTGGTTCATGGCATGGCGCAGGCTCTCGAGCCCCGAGGAGGCGAACCAGAGGGAAACCAGGAAGCTCAGGGTCAGGACCCCGGCGCTGGCCTCGCCGAGGACCTCCTCGACCGCCGGCCGCAGCACGCTCGCCACCTCGGGCGGGATCAGCTCGAGGGCGAGCTCGATCGACTGCCGGACCGCCTCCGTCTGGCCGAACAGGCCGGCCAGGGTGAGGAGGAAGATGAGGAAGGGAAAGGCGGCGAACAGGGTGGTGAAGGCGATGTTGCCGGCGAGTACGAGACTGTCGCCGAAGAAGAAATCGTGGAAGGCTTCGCCGAGCACCCGGCGGGCCGGGGCGAAGCGGCGGCGGAGCCGCCTGCCGGCGTGCCGCAGATCGGCCCGGGCCCGCTGACGCCGGCCGCGGAGCGGGACCAGCGGCCCCGGCAGGCCGGCGAACGGCTCCAGGGCCGGGGGCTGCCTGTCGTGCCGGGGACGCCGGGAAGGCGGGATCGTCACCTGCGCTGCTCCGGGCCGGTTGCGCTCTGGTCAGACGGAAACGGGCGGGGTAGTTTCCGGCCGCCCGAGCGATGGGGAGGGGAGAGCCATGCCCAGGATCACGATCTTCGACAAATCCAGGCTGCCGAGCCGTCATGCGACCCTCGGTCCGGATCGCGCGCCGCACCGCTCATACTATTACGCGATGGGTCTGTCCAAGGAAGACATCGATCGGCCCTTCGTCGGCGTCGCCACGGCCTGGAACGAGGCGGCTCCCTGCAACATCGCTCTCCACCGTCAGGCTCAGGCGGTCAAGACCGGGGTCTCGCGCGCCGGCGGCACGCCCCGGGAGTTCACCACGATCACCGTCACCGACGGCATCGCCATGGGCCATCAGGGGATGAAGAGCTCCCTCGTCTCCCGCGAGGTGATCGCCGATTCGGTCGAGCTCACCATGCGCGGCCACGCCTACGACGCCCTCGTCGCCCTCGCCGGCTGCGACAAGTCGCTGCCGGGGATGATGATGGCCATGGTCCGCCTCAACGTGCCGGCGATCTTCATGTACGGCGGCTCGATTCTCCCCGGCCGCTGGCGCGGCCGCGACGTCACCGTGCAGGACGTGTTCGAGGCGGTGGGCAAGCACGCCGTCGGCGAGATGAGCGAGGAGGAGCTCTACGAGCTCGAACGGGTGGCCTGTCCCTCGGCCGGGGCCTGCGGCGGCCAGTTCACCGCCAATACCATGGCCTGCGTCTCCGAAGCGATTGGCCTGGCCTTGCCCGGCTCGGCCGGGACCCCGGCGCCGATGGAGGCCCGCGACCGCTGGGGCGAGCAGTCGGGCGAGATGGTGATGAAGCTCCTCGAACTCGGAATCCGGCCGCGGGACATCGTCACCCGGCAGAGTCTGGAGAACGCGGCCCGGGTGGTGGCGGCCTCCGGCGGCTCCACCAACGCCGCCCTGCATCTGCCGGCGATCGCCCACGAGGCGGGAATCGATTTCGATCTCCACGATGTCGCGCGGATCTTCCGGGAGACCCCCTACATCGCCGATCTCAAGCCCGCCGGCCGCTACGTGATGAAGGATCTGGCCGATGCCGGCGGGGTGCCGCTGCTGATGAAAGCGCTCCTCGACGGCGGCCATCTCCACGGCGACTGCATCACCGTGACCGGACGGACGATCGCCGAGAATCTCGCCGGGGTCGCCTGGAACCCGGATCAGGACGTGGTGCGGCCGATCGCCGAGCCGATCACGAGCTGGGGCGGGGTCGTGGGTCTGCGGGGCTCCCTCGCGCCCGAGGGGGCGATCGTCAAGGTCGCGGGGCTGCCCGAACTCCGGTTCCGCGGGCCGGCGCGGGTGTTCGACTGCGAGGAGGACGCCATGAAGGCGGTGCAGGCGCGCCGCTACGAAGCCGGCGAGGTGATCGTGATCCGCTACGAGGGGCCGAAGGGCGGCCCCGGAATGCGGGAGATGCTGGGGGTCACGAGCGCCATCTACGGCCAGGGCATGGGCGACAAGGTGGCCCTGATCACCGACGGCCGCTTCTCCGGGGCGACCCGCGGCTTCTGCATCGGCCATGTCGGCCCCGAGGCCGCGGTGGGCGGGCCCATCGGGCTCCTGCGGGACGGCGACATGATCGTGATCGACGCCGAGGCCGGCATCCTCGACGTCGAGCTTTCCGAGGCCGAGCTCGAGGCGCGGCGGCGCGACTGGAAGCCGCGCGCCACCATGTACGGCTCCGGGGCGCTCTGGCGCTACGCCCAGAACGTGGGGCCGGCGGAGAAGGGCGCGGTCACCCATCCGGGCGGCCGCGGCGAGGTGGTCCAGTACGCGGATCTCTGAGGCGCGTTCAGACCCGGCCCTCGCGCCACCAGGCGAGCGCCGCCGTCGACAGGAGCAGGACCAGGGCGAGGGCCGGCGGCAGGAGCGGCGTCCGGCTGGTGGCCCGGACGATGTAGCGCTCGCGGTCGCGCAGCCCGATCCAGCCGCGGCCGAAGGCCCGCCGGCCGCCACCGACGAGACGGACGTCGGGCGTGCCGGCGGCGAGCCGGGTCACCGTGCCGCCGGTGGCGGCGGCGAAGGGAGCCAGGATCTCGGCCGTGGACAGCATGTCCTCGAGCTCGCGGGCGGCGATCGGCCGGGGGGCGGCGAAGGCCACCCGGGTACCGTCGGAGATCCGGTAGAGGCCTTCCTCTCCGGCCTCGATCCGGCCGCGGGCGATGCCGGCCGCGTCGGGCTCCAGCCGGAGCCGCCGTTCGCCGCCCGAGGGGCTCTCGACCACCAGTTCGACCGGGTTCTCGGAAAGCGAACGGCGTTCGATCTCGATCCCGCCCTCGACCGGCCGGGCGAGGAGCGCCTCCTCCTCGAGCTCGGGCTCGCGCATCAGCCAGTGGACCAGACGGCGCAGCAGCAGGCTCTGCGGCCCGCCGCCCTCGAAGCCGCGCGCCCACAGCCAGGCCTGATCCGAGAGGAGCTGGGCCACCCGGCCCTCGCCGACCCGCTGGAGAATGAGCAGCGGCCGGCCGTCGAGGCCGGTCATCACCACCTCGCCCGCGGTCGCCTCCACCTCCACCTGGCGGAACCAGCGGCCCCAGCGGGGATCCTCGGCGGCTCCGGCGAGGCCGCGGGTCACCGGATGGCGGCGGCCGAGATCGGTGAGCGCGGGCCGGAAGCCGCGTTCCAGCAGGTTGCCGGTGGGGCGCCCGGGCAGGACCCGCGCCAGGGGCGTGCGATAGAGGCTCAGGAGCGAAGCGAACTCCGGCCCCGCCGCCTCCAGCAGGGCGCCGCCTTCCTCCACGTAGCGGGCGATGTTGTCGAGGTAGACGAGCGGCAGCAGGCCGCGGCGGGCATAGCGGTCGAAGATCACGAGATCGAACTCGCCGAGCTTGAGCTCGAACAGCTCGCGGGTGGGAAAGGCGATCAGCGCCAGCTCGCGGATCGGTGTGCCGTCCTGCTTTTCCGGCGGTCGCAGGATGGTGAAATGGACCAGGTCCACCGAGGGATCGGCCTTGAGGAGATTGCGCCACACCCGCAGCCCCGGATAGGGGAGGCCGGAAACCAACAGCACCCGCAGCCGGTCGCGCACGCCGCTGACGAACAGGGTCTGGCGGTTGTTGAGGGTGGTGAGCTCGCCGTCGCGGGTCTCCACCTCCGCCTCCAGCACCGTGCGGCCGGCCTTCTCCAGGGTGAAGGGGATCCGGGTCGGGACGCCGGCGACGATCCGGGTGTCGGCGATCACCTCACCGTCGCGGCGGACCACCAGGCGCAGGGGCCGGCGCTCGGCGAGCGGCGGCTGCTCGATCACCCGCAGGACCAGCTCCTGGGGCTCGCCGACGACGGCGAAACTCGGTGCCGCCTCGACCAGGAGCGCCCGGTCGCTCTCGTCCGTTCGACCGGTGAGCAGCACCTGGAAGGGCACCTCCTCGGGCCAGCCCGAGGGATCCTCGGGCGGATCGTGGATCTGGCCGTCGGTGATCGCGATCACCCCGGCGAGACGGCTGCGATCCATCTCGCCGAGCGCTTCCCGCAGGCGGGCGAAGAGGGGGGTGCCGTCGCGGCCGTCGCCGCGGACCGTGACCTCGCGGAGGGTGACGCCGGGCAGACGGGCGAGGCGGGCGCGCAGCTCCGCGAGCGCCCGGTCCGTCTGCGCCGGCCGCAGGTCCAGCCGCTGGCTGGGCGAGCGGTCGGTCACCATCAGGACGAGGTTTTCCAGGGGCTCCCGCTCTTCCCGATAGAGCGAGGGACCGGCCAGGGTCAGCAGCAGGACGGCGAGGAACAAGGCCCGGAAGCCGGTGCTGCGGGCCCGGCGCCAGACGCCGAAGGCGAGCAGCAGGAGGGCGAGGACGGCGAGGAACAGCAGCAGCCAGAGCGGCAGCCAGGGGGTCCAGACGAGACTGCTGCCGGTCATTGACTGAGCCTCTCCAGCAGCGCCGGGATGTGCACCTGGTCGGTCTTGTAGTTGCCGGTCAGCGCGTACATCACGAGATTGACGCCGAAACGCCGGGCCATCTCACGCTGGCGCTCGCCGCCCGGGACGACGGGCAGCAGCGGCGCCCCGAGATCGTCGATCGCCCAGGCTCCGGCCCAGCCGTTGGCGCCGATGACGACGCTGGACACCCCGTCGTTGATCCCCTCCGGCACCTCGTCCACCCACACCGTCTGGCCGGTGAAGCGGCCGGGAAAATCCCGCAGCAGATAGAAGGAGCGGGTCAGGGCGTGGTTCTCGGGTACCGGCACCAGCGGCGGCAGATCGAGACCTTCGAGCAGGCGCGCGAGGCGGGCCTCGCCGGGGCCGCCGGCCTGGCCCGGCAACAGACGGCCGGCGTCACCGGTGTCGAACAGGATCATGCCGCCGTTCTTGAGATAGGCGTCGATGCGGGCGAGGGTGCCGGGCGGCAGATCGGGATGTTCGGGCGGCACCGGCCAGTAGAGGAGCGGATAGAGCGCGAGCTCGTCGGTGGCCGGATCGACCCCCACCGGATCGCCCGGCTCGACCGAAGTGCGCCGGGCCAGGACCAGACCGAGCCCGTCGAGACCGGCCGCGCTCAGCCGGTCCACCTCCGGCAGACCGGTCCGCACATAGGCGAGGCGGGTCACTGACAGACGTTCGGCGAGCCCCGCCGCATCCTCCTCGGCGGCGGCGGAACCGGCCAGGAGGAGGATCGGGACCACCGCCGCCGCCATCGGCCGCAGGAGACCGCGCAGGGCGAGGGCGATCAGCAGATCGGCCAGCGCCAGCAGGAGTGCCGCCGTCAGCAGCCAGGGGGCGAGTGGCGTCTCCCGGCCCCGTTCGTAGACCCGCAGATCGGTGACGAGATCGGCGAGATCGAGGGGGCGGCTGTCGCGTACCACCTTCTGCAGATTGAGGGCGAGGCCCGGCGCCTCGGCCTCCTCCTCTCCGGCGGCCAGCGGGGCCCAGAGACCGGGCGGCGTGTCGGGGCCGGGGAGGGCTTCGGCGAGCTCGCCGGCGGGCAGCGGCAGGAGATCGGCGGCCGGGGGGCCGAGCCGGCCGAAGCCGTCGAGGATCCGGGTCGCCCGCAGCAGGCCTTCGGGGCGGCCGCCGACCCCCGGAGCCAGGGCTAGGGTGCGGCGCATGATGTCGATGAACAGGCGTGACAGCGGCAGACTGGTCCAGCTCGTATTGGCGGTGGTGTGGATCAGGAGCAGCCAGCCCTCGCCGAGGCGGCGTCCGGTGACGATCGGGGTTCCGTCCTCGAGGGTGGCGAGGGTGGCGGCGGCGAGCGCCGGGCCCGGTTCCGCCAGCACCTGACGATAGACCAGCGCTTCGGGGTTGGTTTCGAGGCCGGCGAACGGCCCCTCGCGCGGGAAGGGGGCGAAGGGCAGCGGCTTCGACCAGGACATGGCGCCGCCGAGAATCCGGTCGCCCTGACGCAGGCGGACGGGCAGGAGCTCGTCGCCGCCGGCGGCGAGACGCGGGCCGGCGAAGCGGAGCAGCACCCCGCCGCGGCGGATCCAGCCCTCCAGCAGCTCCCGTTCCTCGGTGGTGAGGCGGCCGACGTCGGCGAGCACGATCATCGACAGCGGTGCGGCGACGAGATCGGCGATCCGCCCCTCCCGGAGTTCGGTGTAGGGCGCGAGGGCGCGGCCGACGAAATAGAGTTCGGAGAGGAGCGGCTGGGCCTCCGGGTCGCGCTCGGCACCGGTGAGCCCGACGATCCGTCGCCGCCAGCGTTCGTCGAACAGCACCACCGTGCCGGCACCGGCGCTGCCGGTCTCGAGACGGGCGATGCGGTTGCGGAGTTCGAGCGGCAGGGTGATGCTGCCGCGCCCGACGCGATCCCCCGCGCCGAAGGCGAGGTCGGTGCGGGCCAGGACCTCGCCGCCGGGCCCCCGCGCCAGCAGGGGGACGAGCTCCGCCGGTCCCGGAACCGGACGCAGGAGCTCGACCGAGAGCGTCTCCCCCTCGGCCAGCGGTTCGCGCAGCAGGCGGGCGCGGTTCTCGGGCGGGTCGGCGAATACGGTGAGCGGGCCGAGACCGCGCAGGGCGCGGGCCAGATCCGCCGCGGCCTGCCGCTGCGCGGGTTCGGAATAGACGCCGTCGGCCAGCCAGAAGACGATGAAGTCGGATTCCTCCAGCCCGGCGAGGGCGGTGATCGCGGCGGCATGGTCGACGGGCCAGGGGCGCGGGCGGAAATCGGCCAGCTGGCGGGCGAGGCGACCGGGATCGTCGGCCAGCAGCGCCGTTCCCTCGCGGTCGGGGGCGGTCCGCAGGAGACGGACGGGGCGGTTCTGTCGCTGCGCCCGGGTCAGGAGGTCCCGGAGGACCGCGATACGTTCCGCCCAGCGCGGAGCGGCGGCCCAGCCGTCGTCGAGGACGATCAGCAGCGGGCCGGTGCCGGCGAGGCGCGGCCGCGGATCGAGTACCGGCCCGGCCATCGCCAGGACGAGGAGGGCGGCGATGACGAGGCGCAGCAGTAGCAGCCACCAGGGTGTCCGGGCCGGGGTCCGTTCGCTGCTCAGCAGCCGGGCGAGAATCATCAGCGGCGGGAAGACCACCCGCCGCGGTGCCGGCGGGATCGCCCGCAGCAGCCACCAGATGGCCGGCAGCGCGGCCAGCGCCAGGAGCAGCCAGGGTTGGGCGAAGGCGAGCGGGCCGAGCGACAGCATCGGTCAGTCGACGGCGCTGGGCGCCAGCATCTGGTAGAGGGTGAGCAGCCCGGCTGCGGCGGTCCGATCGGTGCGATGGGTGGCGAAACGCCAGCCGCGCGACAGGCACAGCCGCCGGAGATCGTCGCGGTGGGCGGCGAACAGCCGACGATAGCGGCTGCGGACCTCGCGCACGTTGCCGATCAGATGCCGCCCCTCCCGCTCCGGTCCTTCGAACAGTATCCGCCCCTCGAAGGGCAGCTCCTCCTCCGCCGGATCGGTGATCTGCAAGACCGCCGCGCGCAGGCCGAGGCCGGTGTAGCGTCCCATGATCTCGCGCCAGCGGTCGACCGGAGCGAGGAAGTCGGAGATCAGCACCAGACGGGCGTGGCGCGGCAGTCGGAGGACCGGTGGCAGGGTGGCATCGCTCGCCGGCATGGCGAGGCCGCGGCACAGCGCGTCGAGCCCGAAGCGGCCACCGCGCGGGGGGTCACCGGTCCCGAGCGGGGCCACCCGCTCTCCCGCCCGCAACAGCAGCACGGCGAGGGCGATGGTCAGCAGCAGGCCCCGGTCCTCCTTGGTTTCGGCGACCGCCGGCGAGCGGTAGCGCATCGACGGCGAGCGGTCGCACCAGATCCAGACGCTCTCCGCCGCCTCCCATTCCTGCTCGCGGACGAAATGATGCTGGGTGGCGCGGGCCGATTGCCGCCAGTCGATGCTGCGGGCATCGTCGCCGGGCTGATAGAGACGGAACTGCCAGAAGGTCTCGCCGGTCCCGGTACGGCGCCGGCCGTGGACTCCCTGGGCGACGGTGCTGGCCACCCGCTCCGCCTCCACGAGCAGGGCCGGCAACCGTTCGCCGAGCCTTTCCGCTCGTTCCCGCAGCCGCAGCAGCGGGCCGGGGGCGCGGGCGAGGAGGTCAGGCGACATGCCGGCAGAGGCGGGTGATGACCTGGTCGACCCCGATCCCCTCGGCGCGGGCGGCGAAGGTCACCGCCATCCGATGGCGCAGGACCGGCGGGGCCAGCGCCAGCACATCCTCGATCGAGGGAGCGAGGCGGCCGTCGAGGAGCGCCCGCACCCGCGCCGTCAGCAGCAGCGCCTGGCTGGCGCGGGGGCCGGGCCCCCAGGCGACCTGTTCTTCGATCCCTTCGAGCACCCGGTTTTCGGGCCGCCCCGCCCGGACCAGTTCGAGAATCGCCTCCACCACCCGGTCGCCGACCGGGATCCGGCGTACCAGGCGCTGGAGCTCCTGCAGCCGGGTGGCGTCCAGCACCGGCGCGGGTTCGGGCTGCTCGATTCCGGTGGTGACCACCATCATCCGCCGTTCCGCCTCGCGCGAGGGATAGCCCACCTCGACCTGCATGATGAAGCGGTCGAGCTGGGCCTCGGGCAAGGGATAGGTGCCCTCCTGCTCGATCGGGTTCTGAGTGGCGAGAACGTGGAAGGGCTCGGGCAGGGGATGGTCCTGACCGGCCACCGTCACCCGCTTCTCCTGCATCGCCTGGAGCAGCGCCGCCTGGGTGCGCGGGCTCGCGCGGTTGATCTCGTCGGCCATCAGGAGCTGGGCGAACACCGGTCCGGGCAGGAAACGGAAATGCCGGGAACCCGAGGCGGTCTCTTCCAGCACCTCGGAACCGAGGATGTCGGCGGGCATCAGATCGGGGGTGAACTGGACCCGTTTCTGGACGAGGCCCAGGACCGTGCCGAGGGTTTCGGCGAGCCGCGTCTTGGCCAGCCCCGGCACCCCCACCAGCAGCACGTGGCCGCCGGCGAGGATCGCCGTCAGCGTCTCCTCGACGACCTGCTCCTGCCCGTAGATGATGCGTCCGATTTCACTCCGCAGGCGGGCCAGATCCTCGATCGCCCGCTCCACCTCACCGAGAACGTCGTCGCTGGTGTCGTCCAATCCCGACTGCTCCTGCACCCGCTTCACCTGCTCGCACCACCACTGGATCGCGGCTCTCTTCGGCCATACATAACGCAAAACCGTGACGTTCGCAGAGGAAATAGACCGGAAGCGGGGGCCGGAAAGGTGGCGAAGCGCGTCTGGGATCCCGAGGCCGAGCTGGCCGCCCTCGCGGCCGGGGCGCGGGCCCGCTGCCGGGACATCGGGATGCGCATCGACCGGCGGGGCACCTGGTACCACGAGGGGGCGCCGATCGGCCGGCCCGAGCTCGTGCGCCTGTTCGCCACCGCCCTGCGTCGGGCCCCCGACGGCAGTCACTGGCTTCTCACCCCTTTCGAGCAGATCCCGGTCGCGGTGGAGGATGCCGCCTTCCTCGCGGTGGAACTCGACCGCGAGGGGGAGGGGGCGGGCCAGCGGCTGCGTTTCCGCACCAATCTCGACCGCTGGGTGACCCTGGGAGAGGACGCCGGCCTCCGCCTGGGGCCCGCGGACGGCGGGGCCTTCGTGCCCTATCTGCTCCTGGAACGGGGATTGGAGGCGCGGGTCGTGCGGCCGGTCTATTACGAGCTGGCGGAGCTGGCGGTGCCGGCCGAAGGCGGCGGCGAGCTCGGGATCTGGAGCGCCGGACGCTTCTTCGCCCTCGAAGAGAACGGCGGCCACACCACGGACCGGAGCCGATGACCGAGCCCGCCCATCGCCTCGACCCCGCGACCATCGCCGCCCGTCTCGCGACGGCGGCGCCGGTGCCAGTGACCGGCGACGACGGAGTCGAACCCGACCGGCGGGGAAGGGTGGCCGCGGCCGTCCTCGTACCGCTGATCGACCGCGAGGACGGAACCACCGTGCTGCTGACCCGGCGCAGCCGGCGGCTGCGCGACCATGCCGGACAGATCAGCTTCCCGGGTGGCCGCATCGAGGGCTGCGACGCCGATGCCGCCTGCTGTGCCCTGCGCGAGGCCCGGGAGGAGGTGGGGATCGCCCCGGAGCGGGTGCGGATCCTGGGACGGCTCCCCGCCTACGACACCGCGACCGGCTTCCGCATCCATCCCTGCGTCGGCTGGCTCGAACCGCCGCCGCGCCTCCGGCCCGACCCGGTCGAAGTGGAGGAGATCTTCGAGGTGCCGCTCGCCTTCGTCCTCGATCCGGCCAACCACCGGCGCGAATACTACGAGGGTCGGGGGCGGCGACGGGCGACCTGGGTGCTGCCCTACGACGGTCGGCGGATCTGGGGGGCCACCGCCGGGATCCTCGTCGGTTTCTCGCGTCTCCTGAACGGAACCGGACGGGTCTGAGGGATGGCCGGGCCGGCCGGGGACCGCCCGCTGCGCGACGCCCGCTGGCTCGCCGTCCCGGAGACGCGCCGCCTGCTCGGGGTGCTGGCGACCACCGGCAAGGAGTCGCGCTTCGTCGGCGGCTGCGTACGCGACACGCTGCTCCATCCGGAGCTGGATCCGGCCGATCTCGACCTCGCCACCGCCGCCCGGCCGGAGGCGGTGACGGCCCGGCTCGAGGCCGCCGGCATCAAGGTGGTGCCGACCGGTCTCGCCCACGGGACGGTGACCGCGCTGCTCGGCGAGCGGAGTTACGAGATCACCACCCTGCGCCGGGACGTCGAATGCTACGGGCGGCACGCGGCGGTGGAGTTCACCGAGGATTTCGAGGCCGACGCGGCGCGCCGCGACTTCACCATCAACGCCATGAGCTGCGATGCCGAGGGGCGGCTCTACGACTATTTCGGCGGGCGCGAGGATCTGGCGGCGGGGCGGGTCCGCTTCGTCGGCGATCCACGCCGGCGGATCCGCGAGGACTATCTGCGCATTCTCCGCTTCTTCCGTTTCTTCGCCCGTTTCGGTCGTCCGCCGGCGGATCCGGAGGCTCTCGCCGCCTGCGCCGCCGAGGCCGGGGGGCTGGATCGGCTTTCCGGCGAGCGCATCCGCCAGGAGCTGCTGCGCCTGCTGGTCGCCCCGGGGGTCCCGGCGGCCCTCGATCTGATGGCCGAGACGGGGGTGCTGCGCCATGTCCTGCCGGTGGAGATCCATCGCGACCGGTTGCTCCGGCTGCTCGAGATCGCCCCCGAGGCCGACCCGATCCTGCGCCTCGCCGCCCTGATCCGCGGGCCCGGCGTGGACGCTCCGAAGGTCCTGGCGCTGGCCCACCGGCTGCGGCTGTCGAAGCGCGAGACCGGTCGCCTGCTCCTGTTGACCACGGCCCCGCTTCCCGATCCGCGGGCGCCGGAGGCGGTCCACAAGGCGGAGATCTACCGCCGCGGCGGGCGCGCCTACGCCGATCTGCTGTGCCTCGCGGCGAGCGAGGGAGCGATGGATCGGGAACGCCTCGAAGCCCTGCTGGCCCTGGCCGCTTCCTGGTCGCCACCCGCCTTTCCGCTCCGGGGGCGCGATCTGCTGGCCGCCGGAGTGGCGCCGGGACCCGAGCTGGGCCGACTGCTGCGGGCGCTCGAGACCTGGTGGCTGGAGGGCGGGCTGGTGGCCGACCGGACGGCCCTCCTGGCCGAGCTCGACCGCCGCCGGGGTCGCTGACCCCGCACTTCCCGCCCGCCCGGCCGGGCTTGTCATCACCGGCGCCGCCCATTAAGTAGGCGGCGACACCTCACGCAGGCTCCCGGCACCCCCCGTGCCGATCGGCTCCGGTGTCCGATCGTCGCGATCGGACCTCGCCTGCGGCGGACCAACCGGAAAAGGACGAGACCGATGGCGTTTCCCACCTTCACGCTGCGCCAGCTCCTCGAAGCCGGCGTCCACTTCGGGCACCAGACGCGTCGCTGGAACCCGGCCATGGCCCCCTACATCTACGGGGTGCGCAACGGTGTTCACATCATCGACCTGACGCAGACCGTGCCGATGCTCTATCGGGCCCTGCACGCGGTGCGGGACGTGGTCGCCGGGGGCGGCCGGGTGCTGTTCGTGGGCACCAAGCGCCAGGCGCAGGAGCCGATCGCCCGCAGCGCCCGACGCTGCGGCCAGTACTACGTCAACCACCGCTGGCTGGGCGGGACCCTGACCAACTGGCGGACCATTTCCAAATCGATCCGCCGTCTCCGCGATCTCGAGGCGAAATTGGCCGATGCCCAGGCCACCGCCGGGCTGACCAAGAAGGAACTCCTCCATCTCGAGCGCGAGCGCAGCAAGCTCGAACGGGCGCTGGGTGGAATCAAGGACATGGCCGGCCTGCCCGACGTCCTGTTCGTGATCGATACCAACAAGGAGGCCATCGCCATCGCCGAAGCCCGGAAGCTCGGGCTGCCGGTGGTGGCGGTCTGCGACACCAACAGCGACCCCCGCGGCATCCGCTATCCGGTGCCGGGGAACGACGATGCCAGCCGGGCGATCAATCTCTACTGCGATCTGATGGTCCAGGCGGTGCTCGACGGCATCCAGGCGGAGATGGCGGCCACCGGCGTCGATGTCGGCGAGATGGAGGAGGTGGTCGAAGAGGTCGTCGAGGAGCTGCCGGAAACCGCCGCGGAGGCTGCGGAGGCGATCGCCGGGACGGAATCCGGAGAGGGCGGTGAGACCGCCGGCACGGCTCCGGCCGAAGCGGAGACGGAAGACGGCGGAGAGGCGGCCGCGGCCGCCGGGAGCGCGACTGCCACGGAGGCCGAGAAGGCTTCCTGAGCCGCCCCTCCCATTGCGAGAGAGATGCAGAGACGATGACCCAGATCAGTGCCGCATTGGTGAAGCAGCTCCGGGAGCGGACCGGAGCCGGAATGATGGATTGCAAGCGCGCGCTCGCGGAGAGCGGCGGCGATATCGAGGCCGCCACCGACTGGCTGCGCAAGAAGGGGCTCGCCGCCGCCGCCAAGAAGGCCGGGCGGGCGACCTCGGAAGGCCTGATCGGTCTGAAGACCGAAGGGCGGGTCGGGGTGATGGTCGAGGTCAATTCGGAGACCGATTTCGTCGCCCGCAACGAGGTCTTCCAGGATCTCGTCCGTCGGATCCTCGAAGTGGCGCCGCGGGCCGGAGGCGATGTCGAGACCCTCAAGAGCCTGACATTGCCCGACAGCGGCCGGACCGTGGCCGAGGAGATCACCCAGGCGGTGGCGGTGATCGGCGAGAACCTCAACCTGCGCCGGGCGGCCCATCTCGAGGTCGACGAGGGGCTGGTGGCCGGTTACGTCCATGCCCAGGTGGCGCCCGGGCTGGGCAAGATCGGGGTGCTGGTGGGGCTGCGCTCGAAGGCCGATCCCGCCCGGCTCGCCGAGCTCGGCAAGCAGCTCGCGATGCACGTCGCCGCCAGCGGTCCCCAGGCAGTGGCGGTGGCCGGACTCGATCCGGCGGTGGTGGCCCGGGAACGGGAGATCCTGGCCGAGCAGGCCCGCGCCTCGGGCAAGCCCGAGAACATCGTCGAGAAGATGGTCGAGGGCCGGTTGCGCAAGTTCTACCAGGAAGTCGTGCTCCTCGAGCAGCCCTTCGTCATGGATCCCGAGAAACGGGTCGCGAAGGTGCTGGAGGCGTTCGCGAAGGAGACCGGCGAGCCCGTGGAGGTGGTCGGGTTCGTGCGCCTGGCGCTGGGCGAAGGCGTCGAGAAGCGCGAGGAGGACTTCGCCGCGGAGGTGGCCCAGCTCGGCGGCGGCTGAGACGGGCGACGCCCCCGGTCGGGGCGCCGCAGGGGGCGGCGCCCGGGATCGCGGAGAACGGAACGGCATGCAGGAGCACCCGTCGGCGCCTTCGAGATACCGTCGTGTTCTGCTGAAGATGTCGGGCGAGGCGCTGATGGGTGACCGTGACTACGGTCACGACAGCGAAGTGCTCCGCCATCTCGCCGAGGACGTGAAGGCCGCCCGGGCGATGGGCATCGAACTGTGCATCGTCATCGGCGGCGGCAACATCGTCCGCGGCAGCACCCTCGCCGCCGCCGGGGTCGAGCGCACTAGCGCCGACTACATGGGCATGCTGGGCACGGTCATCAACGCTCTCGCCATTCAGAGCGTGATCGAGAAGACCGGCACCCACACCCGGGTGATGTCGGCCATTCCCATGTCGGCGGTCTGCGAGCCCTACATCCGCCGACGGGCACTCCGTCATCTGGAGAAGGGGCGGGTGGTGATCTTCGCCGCCGGCACCGGCAACCCCTTCTTCACCACCGATACCGCGGCCGCGCTGCGGGCGGCGGAGATGAACTGCGACGCCCTGTTCAAGGGGACCCAGGTGGACGGCGTCTATTCCAGCGATCCGATGCGCGATCCGCGGGCCGTCCGCTACGACCGGTTGACCTATCTCGACGTGTTGTCCAAGGATCTCCGGGTGATGGACGCTTCGGCCATCGCCCTCGCGCGGGAAAGCCGGATCCCGATCATCGTCTTCTCGGTCCGGGAACCGGGTAACTTCCCCAGGGTGCTGCGGGGCCGGGCGCCACATACGGTCATCGAGGAGGCTGAGGCATGAGCCGGGGCGAATTCGACCTCAAGGACATCGAGAAGCGGATGGACGGGGCGGTCGAGGTGCTGCGACGCGAATTCGCCGGGCTGCGTGCCGGCCGGGCTTCGGCGCGGCTGCTCGACCCCATCACCGTCGAGGCCTACGGCACGGAGATGCCGCTGTCGCAGGTGGGGACGGTGGGGGTCCCGGATCCGCGCATGCTGACCGTCCAGGTCTGGGACAAGGGGCTCGTCAAGGCAGTGGAGAAGGCGATCCGGAGCGCCGATCTCGGCCTCAACCCCCAGACCGAGGGCAATCTCATCCGCATTCCGTTGCCGGAACTCAGCGAGGAGCGGCGGGCGGAGCTCGTCAAGGTCGCCCACCGCTACGCCGAGCAGGCGCGGATCGCGGTCCGCAACGTGCGCCGCGACGGCATGGACCAGCTCAAGCGGCTGGAGCGGGAGGGCGAGCTTTCCCAGGACGAACACCGGCATCTGGCGGATGAGGTCCAGAAGCTCACCGATCGGCACATCGCCGCCATCAACGGCCTGCTGGAGCAGAAGGAAAAGGACATCATGACGGTATGAGGAGCGCATCGTATTGAACGTGCGCCCGTCACCGGCCGGCGGTTTCGAGAGCGACCTGCCGATCCATCTCGCCATCATCATGGACGGCAACCGGCGCTGGGCCCGCGCCCATGGCAAGCCGGCGATCTACGGCCACCGGCGCGGCGCCGAGACGGTGCGGCGGACGGTCGAGTCCTGCGCCCGGCTGGGGATCCGCTATCTCACCCTCTACGCCTTTTCCTCGGAAAACTGGCGGCGCCCGCGCCACGAGGTGGGCGAACTCATGAACCTCCTGCGCTACTATCTGAGGAGGGAGATCGACAGTCTCGACCGTAACGGCATCCGGGTGCGGGTGATCGGCGAGCGCGAGGGACTCGCGCCCGACATCGTCGAGCTCATCGGCCACGCCGAGCGGCGGACCGCCGGCAACCGGCGGATGGATCTGGTGGTCGCCCTCAACTACGGGGGGCGGCGGGAGATCCTGCTCGCCGCCCGCCGGCTCGCGACCAAGGTCGCGCGCGGCGAACTGCGGGCCGAGGAGATCGAGGAGGACGACCTCCGCGACGCCCTGTTCACCGCCGGCATCCCCGATCCCGATCTGCTCATCCGGACCAGCGGCGAGCAGCGCGTCAGCAATTTCCTGCTCTGGCAGCTCGCCTACACCGAGCTCGTCTTCGTGCCGGTCCCCTGGCCCGAATTCGAGGAACGTCACCTGTTCGAGGCGATCGCCGAATTCGGCCGGCGTGAGCGGCGCTATGGGGCGTCCGCTGGTTGACACCTTCGACGCCGCCCTGCGGCGCCGGCTGCTCACCGGTTCGGTGCTGGCGGCCCTGGTGCTGGTGGCGATCCTCGCCGGCGGTCCGGTCTTCACCATCTTCCTGATCGCCCTCGCGGCGGCGATGGCCCGCGAGCTCGCCCGGCTGCTCGAATGGGAGGCCCGCCTGCGGCTGCTGCTCACCGCCGGTATCCTGACCGCCGCCCTGGTCGGTCTGCCGGCGATCCATCTGTTCGGCTGGCGGACCGGCGGCACCGCGCTGCTGGCCCTGGCGCTGCTGGTGGCGGCGATGGGCGGTGCGGCCGGACGGCGGCCACTCGTCTGGTTCGCCGGCACCCTCTATCTGCTCCTGCCGCTGGCGGCGCTGCTGTGGCTGCGACACGCCCATCTGCAGGGGGCCGTGCTGGTCCTCTGGCTGTTCATCGTGATCGTCGCCACCGACACCGGCGCCTATCTGGTCGGCCGCACGGTGGGCGGGCCCAGGCTCGCGCCCCGTATCAGTCCCGGCAAGACCTGGTCGGGGCTCGCCGGCGGGGTGCTGCTGGCCGGGATCCTCGGCGGGGTCGCGGTCCGGCTGGGCGGCGACGCGGCGCCCCCGGCGCTGGCGGCGGCGGTGGTGGCCATGCTTCTGGGGGTGGTGGCACAGGGCGGAGATCTCGTGGAATCGGCGCTCAAACGGCGGTCGGGGGTGAAGGACAGCGGCACGCTGCTCCCGGGCCACGGCGGCGTGCTGGACCGCTTCGACGGCGTCCTCTTCGCCGCTCCCTGCTTCGCTCTCCTGGTGGCCCTGCTCGACCTCTCCGGGGGAGAAGGATGAAGCGCGAGCGGGAACAGCGGCCGCGGCGGGTCACGATTCTCGGGGCCACCGGGTCGATCGGCCGCTCGACCCTGGCGGTGATCGCCGAGCATCCCGGGCGGTTCGAAATCGAGGCCCTGACGGCTCACGGCAAGGTCGGCGAGCTGGCCCGTCTCGCCCGCCGTCACCGGGCGCGGCTGGCCGTGATCGCCGATCCCTCCCGCTACGGCGAACTGCGCGAGGCGCTCGCCGGCAGCGGGATCGAGGCGGCGGCCGGGGAGGCGGCGCTGATCGCCGCCGCCGAGCGGCCCGCCGACTGGGTGATGGCGGCCATCGTCGGCGCCGCCGGTCTCGCACCGACGCTGGCGGCGCTGCGGCGGGGCGCCATCGTCGCTCTGGCCAACAAGGAGTGTCTGGTCTCCGCCGGCGCCCTGTTCATGGCCGAGGTGCGGCGCCGGGGGGCGGTGCTGCTGCCGGTGGATTCCGAGCACAACGCCGTCTTCCAGGCGCTGCTCGGGGCCGAGCTCGGCGATGTCGAGAAGATCGTCCTGACCGCTTCGGGCGGTCCCTTCCTCGGTTTGAGCCGCCGGCGGATGGCACGGGTGACGCCGGCCGAGGCGGTCGCCCATCCCAACTGGCGGATGGGGACCAAGATCAGCGTCGACAGCGCCACCATGATGAACAAGGGCTTCGAGGTGATCGAGGCCCATCACCTGTTCGGCCTGCCGGAGACGGCGATCGAGGTGATGGTGCACCCGCAGTCGGCGCTCCATGGGCTGGTCCTGTTCCGGGACGGGTCGATGCTGGCCCAGCTCGGCCCCACCGACATGCGGGTGCCGATCGCCTCCACCCTGGCCTGGCCGGAACGCCTGTCCTGCAGCGTGGAACGGCTCGATCTCCTCCAGCTCGGGCGGCTCGAATTCCTGCCCCCCGATCCCGAGCGGTTCCCGGCTCTCGCCATCGCCCGGGAGGCGCTGATCGCGGGCGGGGCGGCGCCGGCGGTGCTCAACGCCGCCAACGAGGTGGCGGTGCAGGCCTTCCTCGAAAAGCGGATCGGCTTTCTGGACATCGCCGCCATCGTCGCCGATATGCTGCGAACCCCCCTCGTGGCGGCGCCCGTGGGCAGCCTCGAGGAGATACTGGCGGTCGACCGCGAGGCGCGGATCCTGACCGCGGAGCGCTGCGCAGCCTCGAACCCGAGCAAGGTGTACGGAACCCGCGTATGAGCATCTTCGGCCTGATCGCCAGCTACATCGTGCCCTTCATCCTGATCCTGTCGGTGGTCGTGTTCGTGCACGAGTTCGGCCATTACTGGGTGGCCCGCCGCAACCGGGTGCGGGTCGAGGTGTTCTCCATCGGCTTCGGACCCGAGCTGTTCGGCTGGAACGACTCGACCGGCACCCGCTGGAAGTTCAGCATCGTGCCGCTCGGCGGTTATGTGCGGATGAAGGGCGACGAGGACGCCACCAGCGTGCGGCCCGACGCCGCCACCGCCGGCGATCCGGACGCCTTCCCCTCGAAGAGCGTCTGGCAGCGGATGGCCATCGTGGCGGCCGGGCCGATCGCCAACTTCCTTTTCGCCATTCTCGTCCTGGCGCTGCTGTTCAGCCTCGTCGGCCGCCCTTTCACCCCGCCGGTGGTCGGCGAGGTGGTTCCCGGCAGTCCGGCGGAGGCGGCGGGGCTGCTGCCCGGCGATCGCATTCTGGCGGTCGACGGACGGTCGGTGGAAAGCTTCGAGGAACTCCAGCTCCTGGTCCGCGACCGGCCGGGGGAGCCCCTGCGCTTCACCATCGCACGCGACGGCGGCCGGCTGGAGGTCACGATCATCCCCGAACTGCGGATCGTCGAGGGCAATTTCGGCGAGCAGCGGATCGGCATGATCGGCGTCAGCCGCCGCGGAATCGAGTTCAAGCGCTCCAACCCGCTGCTGGCGCCGTTCGAGGCGACCGGCGAGACGCTGCGGATCCTCGGCGGAACCCTCTACGCCCTGTGGGAGATGGTGACCGGCTCGCGGGGCACCGAGGAACTCGGCGGCCCCCTCAGGATCGCCCAGATGTCGGGCGAGATCGCCAATCAGGGGCTGCTGCCGGCGCTCTGGTTCACCGCCATCCTGTCGATCAACCTGGGGCTCATCAATCTGTTTCCGATCCCCATGCTGGACGGCGGCCATCTGCTGCTCTACACGATCGAGGCGGTTCGCGGCCGACCCCTGACGGAACGCAGCCAGGAGATCGCATTCCGCCTCGGTCTGGCGATGGTATTGAGCCTGATGCTGTTCGCCACCTGGAACGATCTCGTCAATCTGAGGATCTTCGATTTCTTCACGCGACTGGTCTCGTCCTAGGGGGTACCGCGCCGCGTCTCGATCGGACGAGGGAGGGGCGATGCCTGGGACGGGACGCGCGGTGGGACTGCTGGCTGTCCTCATCCTGCTTCTCTTCGGGGGAACACCGGTCACGGCCCAGCAGCCGGGCGAGGTGATCCGCGACATCGTCGTCGAGGGCAATCAGCGGGTCGAGAAGGAGACCGTCGAAAGCTATCTGCGGGTGCGTCGCGGCGATCCCTTCGACCCCGTGCGGCTCGACGATTCCCTGCGCAGCCTGTTCGCGACCGGACTGTTCGACGATGTGGCCATCGAGCGGCGGGGCGAGGTGCTGGTCGTGCGGGTGGTGGAGAACCCGATCATCAACCGGGTGGCCTTCGAGGGGAATCGGCGGATCGGCGACGAGGAACTGGAGGCCGAGGTCCGCCTCCGGCCGCGGACGGTGTTCTCGCGCGCCGCGGTGCAGAGCGCGGTCGAACGGATCCTCGAACTCTACCGACGCAACGGCCGTTACGCGGTCACCGTGGAACCCAAGATCATCGAGCTCGAGCAGAACCGGGTCGATCTCGTCTTCGAGATCCAGGAGGGCCCCCTCACCAGGGTCTGCGGGATCACCTTCATCGGCAACAGCGAATATGCGGACAGCACGCTGCGGGGGACCATCCGCACCGTCGAAAGCGCCTGGTACCGCATCTTCACCAGCGAGGACACCTACGATCCGGACCGGGTGGAGTTCGACAAGGAGCTCTTGCGCCGCTTCTACCAGGCCCGTGGCTACGCCGAGTTCAAGGTTCTCTCGGCGGTGGCCGAGCTGACCCCGGACGGCCGCTGTTTCTACATCACCTTCACCCTCGAGGAGGGCCCCCGCTACCGCTTCGGCAGGATCACCGTCGACAGCCGGCTGCGCGATCTCGATCCGGAGCAGCTCCTGGCCTTCGTCGCCACCGAGGAGGGTGACCTCTACAACGCCGAGGAGATCGAGAACACGGTCCAGGCGCTGACCGACGAGGTCGGGCGGCTGGGCTACGCCTTCGCCCGCATCGAGCCGGTGCAGAACCTCGACCGGGAGAATCTCACGGTGGACGTCACCTACCGCATCGACCAGGGGCCGCGGGTCTACGTCGAGCGGATCGACATCAGGGGCAACGTCCGGACCCTCGATTCGGTGATCCGCCGCGAGTTCCGCCTCGCCGAGGGCGATCCCTTCAACACCGTGCTGCTGCGGCGCTCGATCCAGCGGATCCGGAACCTCGATTTCTTCGAGAAGGTCGATGTGCGGACCCGCCAGGGGAGCGCCCCGGACCGGATCATCGTCGATGTCGAGGTGGCCGAGAAATCGACCGGCTCGCTGTCCTTCGGAGCCGGTTTCTCGACCGTCGACGGGCCGCTCGCCGACGTCCGCCTGTCGGAGGAGAATCTGCTCGGTCGCGGCCAGTCGCTGCTGCTGAGCTTCACCGTTTCCGCCCGCCGGCAGCGGATCGAGTTCAGCTTCACCGAGCCCTACTTCCTCGACCGCGATCTCGCCGCCGGAATCGATCTCGCCCGTACCGAGAGCGATTTCCAGACCGAGAGTTCCTTCGACGAAACGCTGACCCGCGGTCGCGTTCGGGCCAGTTACGCGCTCACCGAATATCTCCGGCATTCGGTGCGTTACACCCTCAAGCACAGCGACATTCGCGACGTCGACAACGACGCCTCGGACTTCATCAAGGATGAGCAGGGAGAACGGCTGACCTCGGCGATCGGCCAGACCTTCACCTACGATCGCCGCGACACCCGTTTTCTGCCGTCGGAAGGTTACGTGATCCGTCTCGACCAGGACATCGCCGGGCTGCTCGGCGACAGCAAATACGTACGCCAGGAGCTGAAGGCGGACTACTATTTCAGCATCCTGCCCGAGGTGGTGTTGAATCTCGGGGGAGCTGCCGGCTACGTGTTCGGATTCGCGGGCGAGGACGTGCATCTGACGGAGCGCTTCTTCCTCGGCGGCTCGAGCTTCCGTGGTTTCGCCGCCGCCGGCATCGGGCCGCGCGACACCGCCACCGACGACGCCCTCGGAGGCAATCTCTACTACGTGGGAACCGCCGAGATCCGCTTTCCCCTGGGCCTGCCGAAGGAGCTCCGGGTGTTCGGGCGGGCCTTCGTCGATGCCGGCACGCTCACCGACATCGACGTCTCCGGGTCGGATCTCGAGGACAGCGGCAACATCCGGGTGAGTGCCGGCGTCGGGCTCTCCTGGCTGTCGCCGCTGGGACCACTCGCGATCGATATCGCACAGGCTCTCGTCAAGGACGATGAAGACGACACGGAGACCTTCCGTCTCAGCTTCGGCACGCGTTTCTGAGCGGTCCGCGGCGCCTCGGGACGGCACCCGCCGTCGGCTGTTGGCCGGTCTGCTCGGCCTGTCCGCCGGGACCGCGCTGGTCGGCGCCATCGCCGCCGGAGGGGGGCGCCTTTCGGCGGAGCCGCTGCCACCCGCGGTGGTGGCGGTGGTCAACTATCAGCGGCTGCTCCGGGAGGCCAGGGCGGCACGTCAGATCCGGGAGGAGATCGAGGCCCGGCGACGCCGCTATCAGGAGGAAATCAAGGCCAAGGAACGCGAACTCCTGGACAAGGAACGGGAAATCGCGCGCCAGCGCAGCCTGCTCTCGCCCGAGGCCTACGCCAGGAAGCGCCGGGAGTTCGAACGCGAGGCCGCCGCCGTCCAGCGGGAAGTGCAGGAACGGCGCCGGCGGCTCGACGCCGCCTCGGCCAGCGCCTACGCGGAGGTGCGCAACGCGATCATCGAGGTGGTGGGGGAACTCGCCCAGGAACGGGGCTTCAACCTCGTCCTGCCGAGTACCGCGGTGCTGCTGTTTTCGCCGCGCCTCGATCTCACCGAAGAGGTGCTGGCCGGAATCGACGCCCGCCTGCCGCGTGTCGAGGTTCCCGAGGTCCCGGCCGAGGGGACGGAATAGGCCAGCAGGATCCGTGCAGCGACGAGGAGACACGAATGGTGGAGGAAGAGCTCGCGCCCGGCACGCCGATGCCCGATCTGGACGTCACCGATGTCATGCGCATCATCCCGCATCGCTTCCCGATGCTGATGCTCGATGGCGTCACCGGTCTCCGGGCCTTCGAGCGGGCGGTGGGGATCAAGAACGTGACCATCAACGAGCCCTTCTTCGGCGGGCATTTTCCCGGCGATCCGATCATGCCCGGGGTGCTGACCATCGAGGCCATGGCCCAGACCGCGGCGGTGCTCGTGATCGCCAGCATGGGCAAGGGGGTCGAGGGCAGTCCGGTCTACTTCATGTCCGTGGATCGGGCCCGGTTCCGGCGTCCCATCCGGCCCGGCCACCAGCTCCGACTGGAGGTGCAACTGCTGCGCAGCCGCCTCGGCGTCTACCGGTTCGAGGGGCGGGCGACGATCGACGGCGAACTCGCCACCGAGGCCCAGTTCGGAGCCAAGCTGGTCGCCGGATGAGGCAGGGGCGAGGAACGTCGCGTCGCGGCGGGCTGGCTGTCCGGGCCGGCCGCTGGTAAGCATCGCCCGTCGCCAGAAAAACGCCCGAGCTGTCGGATCCGATGTTCGAGAAAATCCTGATCGCCAATCGCGGCGAAATCGCCTGCCGCATCATCCGCACCTGTCGCGCCCGGGGCATCGCCACCGTGGCCGTCCATTCGGAAGCCGATGCCGGAGCCCGGCACGTGGAGATGGCCGACGAGGCCGTCGGTATCGGACCGCCGCCGGCCCGCGACAGCTATCTGATGATCGACCGCATCCTCGAGGCCTGCCGCCGGACGGGGGCCGAGGCGGTCCATCCGGGCTACGGATTCCTTTCCGAGAACGCGCTTTTCGCCGAAGCCCTCGCGGCCGCGGGCATCGTCTTCATCGGCCCGCCGGTGGCCGCCATCCGGGCGATGGGCGACAAGATCGAGAGCAAACGTCTCGCGGAGGCGGCCGGGGTCAGCACGGTGCCCGGTCATCCCGACGCCGTCCGCAGCCTCGGCGAGGCGCTGCACGTCGCCCGGGCGATCGGCTATCCGGTGATGATCAAGGCGGCGGCCGGCGGCGGCGGGAAGGGGATGCGCATCGCCCACGACGAGCAGGAGCTCGAGGAGGGGCTGAAGCGCGCCCAGTCCGAGGCCGCCTCCTCCTTCGGCGACGAACGGGTGTTTCTCGAGAAATTCGTCGAGCGGCCGCGACACATCGAGATCCAGGTGCTGGGCGACCGCCACGGCAACCTCGTCCATCTGGGTGAGCGGGAATGCTCGATCCAGCGCCGCCATCAGAAGGTCGTCGAGGAGGCGCCGTCGCCGTTCCTCGACGCGGCGACGCGGGAGGCGATGGGGGCCCAGGCGGTGAGCCTGGCCCGGACGGTCGGCTACCATTCGGCCGGGACCGTCGAGTTCATCGTCGACCGGGACCGCAATTTCTACTTTCTGGAGATGAACACCCGCCTCCAGGTCGAGCATCCGGTCACCGAGCTGGTGACCGGACGGGATCTGGTCTGGGACATGATCCGCATCGCCGCCGGCGAGCCGCTCGGCTTCACCCAGGAGGAGGTGGAGTTCTCCGGCTGGGCCATCGAAGCGCGGGTCTATGCCGAGGATCCGGCCCGTGGCTTCCTGCCCTCCTCGGGACGACTCGTCCGCTACCGCGAGCCCGAGGGCGAGGGGTTGCGGATCGACAGCGGCGTCTTCGAGGGCGGTGAGGTGTCGATCTACTACGATCCGATGATCGCCAAGCTCTGTGCCCACGGCGACACCCGGGACCGGGCCGCCGACCGGCTGGCGGCCGGCCTCGACGCCTTCCTGCTGCGTGGACCGGCCCACAACCTCACCTTCCTGCGCGCGATCCTGGATCATCCCGACTTCCGCGCCGGGCGGCTGTCCACCGATTTCATCGCCGAGACCTTCGGCGCCCGGTTCGCGGGTCGCCAGCTTCCCGAACCGCGGCTCCGTATGCTGGCCGCGGCGGCGGCGTTGATGACCTGGCGCGAGGTGGCGCGGGCGTGCCGGATCAGCGGCCGGTTGCCCGGCCGCGACCCCGAGCCGGAGCGGTCCTGGGCGGTGGCTCTCGGCGGGCGCCATTTCGAGGCCCGGATCGCCGAGGACGGGACGCCGGCGACGGTCGAGCTCGACGGGGAGCGCTTCCTCTTCGCACTCGACTGGCATCCCGGGCGGATGCTGGCGGAGCTGGAGACCGACGGCGAACGGCTGAGAATCCAGGTGGAGACCGTCGCCGAAGGATTTCTCCTGATCCACGGTGGGGCCGAGCTGCGGGCGCTGGTCCGCAGTCACCGGGCCGCCGAACTGGCGGCACGGATGCCCGAGAAGGAAATGCCCGACACTTCGGGACTGGTGATCGCGCCGATGCCGGGACTGATCGTCTCGGTGGCGGTGGTCCCCGGCCAGGAGGTCAAGGCCGGCCAGGAACTGCTGGTGCTCGAGGCGATGAAGATGGAGAATGTGCTGCGCGCCGAGCGCGACGGCGTGGTCCGGGAAATCCACGTCCGTCCGGCCGATGCAGTCGCCGCCGACCAGCTCCTGGTGACCCTCGCCTGATCCCGCCGCGGCGGCGTACCGGAGGTCGGTCGACGACCGTTCGGCGCCCTGCGGCCGCCATCGGCTCTTGCTCTATGGTGTCTCCTCTTCCATAGACCTTCGCGCAACGGTATGGCCGGTGCGGCCGGGAGCGCGCATCGGCATCGGACTTCCAGGCAGTCGGGACATCGCGATGAAGGCATGGCTGGGGCGGGTCGCCGCCCATCTCGAACGGCTGTCACCCTATCTGGCGGTCGCGATCCTCGCCCTCGGCTACGGGATCGGGGTCGGGAAGTACGGGCTGCCACCCGCACGGATGCTCGCGCAGGCGATGGACGCGGCCCGGGACTGGCGCGAGAAATGGCGCCATTATCTGGGGATCCGCTCGCGATACGTCGCCGCCAGCCCGCGACGGACGGGCGGGGTCACGGTCTACGACCGGCGTCGGGCGTTCGACGGCTACACCTTCGTCACCGCCAACTACGAGGGCATGGCCCAGGCCCTGCTGCTCGACATGGAAGGGAACATCGTCCATCGCTGGACCGTCGATCCCCGGGAACTCTGGCCCGACCGGATCCGGGAGAGCCCGGCCGGCATCCTGCGCGACATGAACATCCACGGCGCCCTGATGACCCCCGAGGGGGAGGTGATCCTCAACGTCTACGCCCTCGGCACGGTCAAGCTCGACCGCTGTTCCCGGCCTCTCTGGACCGTCGATCTCGAAACCCATCACGACATGGATTTCCTGCCCGACGGCGATCTCCTGATCGTCGGCTGGCGACGGGTCACGGAAATCCGCCCCAACCGCCCACGGCTCTACCCGGGGCCCGAGGGCTACTATCTCGACGAAACGCTGATCCGGGTCTCCCCCGAGGGGGAGGTGCTGGAGGAATGGTCGCTGATCGACGCCCTCTATGCGAGCGGCCGTCAGGAACTCTTGTTCTCGGGACCGGGCTCCAGCGTCTCGAGCCGGGTCGAGGATCCCCTCCACAACAACACGATCGAGATCCTGCGCCCGGAGATGGCGGACGCTTTCCCGCTGTTCGAGGCCGGGGATTTCATGGTCTCCTTCCGGAACATCAACACCATCGTCGTCTTCGACGGCGAGACCCGTCTCGTCAAATGGACGAGCACCGGCCCGTTCCTCGGTCAGCACGACCCGGATTTCCTGCCCGACGGGCACATCCTGATCTACGACAACCGGATCACCGGCGGGACGCCCCTGATGGGCAACACCCGGCTGATCGAGCTCGATCCCGTCGGCAACCGCATCGTCTGGGAATGGGAGGGCGAAGGCGCGTACGCCTTCTACAACCGCGCCCGCGGCGAACAGGCGCCGCTGCCCAACGGCAACGTCCTCGCCGTCGATTCCCACGGTGGCCGCGTCTTCGAGATCGAGCCCGAAAGTGGGGATGTGGTCTGGGAATGGGTCAATCTCGTCGAGCCCGGCTGGGTCGCGATGGTCATCGATGCCGAACGCTATCCCGCCGATCGGGTGCGGTTCCTGGAAAAGCCCTGTCCGCCCGCGGAGTGACGAACGCGCGCATGTGATGGGCGGCCCGCGCGGCCTCGTAGACGAACCGGCGACCGATGGGACAGGCGTGCCGGACGAGACAGCCCCGGCGCATACAGGGGCCGTCGGGGGCGGCCGCGAGATGCTCCCGGCAGCGTGCGACGTCGTAGCCTGCGGCGCTGACGGCGGCAGCCGGGCAGGCCGACAGGCAGGGGCGTGCGTGGCAGGGCTCGCAGGGATGCGGCGCGGGCTCCGCTGGGGCGAGTGGCAGCCGTACGGCGAACAGGAGTGCGCCCCGATAGGCGTGCCACAGCCCGAAGACGGGGTGGATCAGGATCCCCAGCGGCGAGGGGCGCAGCCCCGGTTCGGCACGCATCGCCCAGCGCTGGAAGGGCAGCCAGGGCGGCCCGTCACCGGGAAAGACCGCGCGTCCCCCGAGCGCTTCCGCCAGGCCGCCGAGAATCCGTCGGCAGTAGGTGTCGAAGGGATGGGCCGCACGGGCTTCGGGCGAGCGCCGGAGGTGGCGCCACAATGTACCGCCGGCATCGCCCACCAGCAGCAGCGTCCCCGCCGGCCGGCCGAAATCCGCGACCGATCGCCCCACCGGCCGGCTTTCGGTAGGAAAGCCCCTCGCATATCGCCGGCTTCGGTCTTGCCCTCGCACCCCGCGCGGTCCTAAGAAATCTGCCTGCGGCATGGCAACGAAAGCGCAAGCCGGCCACAGGCACAACAGGGGAGGCAGAACATGTTGCGCAGGACCCTTCTGGCATCGATCGGTCTGGCCGTCGTCGCCAGCTTCGGCATCGCCGCCGGCGCCGGCGCCTATCCGGAGCGCCCGATCACCATCATCGTGCCCTGGGGGGCGGGTGGCGGAACCGACGCCACCGGCCGCATTCTCGCGAGCCTGATGGAAAAGCGGCTCGGCGTTCCGGTCAATGTCGTCAATCGTACCGGCGGCTCCGGGGTGGTCGGCCATGCGGCGATCGCCAACGCCAAGCCCGATGGCTACACCATCGGCGTCATCACGGTGGAGACCGGGATGATGCATTGGGCCGGTCTCACCGACATCGACTACCGGTCCTACACCCCGCTCGCCCTCTACAACGAGGATCCGGCGGGGGTCCAGGTGCGGGTCGATTCGCCCTGGAACAGCATCGAGGAGATGCTGGCCGACATCCGCGCCAATCCCCCCGGGACCTTCAAGGCTTCGGGTACCGGCCAGGGCGGCATCTGGCATCTGGCGCTGGCCGGGATGCTGGACGCGGCGGGGCTGGAATCCGACCGCGTGACCTGGGTCCCGAGCCAGGGCGCGGCCCCCGGGCTCCAGGATCTGGTCGCCGGCGGCGTCGATATCGTCACCTCCTCGGTACCCGAGGCCAAGGCCCTGATCGACGCCGGCAAGGTCAAGAGCCTCGCGGTGATGGCGGAAGCACGCAATCCGGTGTTTCCGGAGGTCCCGACCCTGAAGGAGCAGGGAGTCGACTGGACTCTCGGCGCCTGGCGCGGCATCGCCGGCCCCGAGGGGCTGCCTCGGGAGGTGATCGACACCCTCGTGCCGGTGCTCCGGGAGATCCACGAGAGCAAAGAGTTCCGGGACTTCATGGCGCAGCGCGGTTTCGGCGTGGTGTGGAAGGGGCCGCAGGACTTCGAGGCCTTCATGGCCGAGCGTGACGCGGCCCTCGGCAAGGTGATGAAGAAGCTCGGCCTGGCCAAGGGCTGAGCGCCCCCGGACACGGAAGCGGGGAGCGACCGGTGGTTCTCTCCGACCGGCTGTGGGGACTACTCTGGTCGCTCTTCGGTCTCGCGGTCTTCTGGCGGGCCCAAAGCTTCCCGGTCCTGCCGGGGCAGGCCTACGGTTCGGCGCTGATGCCGGGAATCGTCGGTGCCGGGCTGTTCCTCTGCGGGCTGGCGCTGATCGCCGCCGATCTGCGGCGGCGGCCGCGGCCGCCTCTGGTACGGTTGAGCGCCGAGGCCCGCAGTCGCGCCCGTCTGATCGACGCCGGGGCCATCCTGGCGGCCCTCGTGGCCTTCATCCTGCTGGCCGGCCGGCTGGGTTTCCTGATCACCGCGACGGCGGTGATCGGCGGTCTCGTCTGGCGTTTTCGCGGCCGGGCCCCGTTCCTCGCCTTCGGTCTCGCCCTGGCCGCGGTGCTGGTGGTGGACTGGCTGTTCCGGGTGCTGCTGCTGGTCCCGCTGCCGCTGGGGCCGCTGCCCTATCTGCCCTGGTGAGCGGCGATGGAGCCGGTCTTCGCCGCCATCGCCCTCGTCCTGAGCCCGAGCACCCTGCTGGTGGTCTCGGCGGCGGGGCTGTTCGGCCTGTTCGTGGGCGCCATGCCGGGGCTCACCGCGACGCTGGCCACCGCCCTCCTGGTGCCGGTGACCTTCTTCATGGATCCGGTTCCGGCCCTGGCGGCGATCGTCACCACCACGGCGATGGCCATCTTCGCCGGCGACCTCCCCGGCGCCCTGCTGCGCATCCCGGGCACCCCGGCCTCCGCCGCCTACGTCGAGGACGCCTACCGTCTGACCCGCAAGGGGCAGGCGGAACGGGCGCTGGGGGCGGGGCTCGTCTTTTCGGTGATCGGCGGCCTCGTCGGTTCGGTGATTCTCGCCTCCACCGCCCCGATCCTCGCCGAATTCGCGCTCCGGTTCAGCTCCTTCGAATATTTCTGGCTGGCGCTGTTCGGACTTTCCTGCGCCGCCTTCATCGCCACCGGCAGCCCGCTCAAGGGTCTCGTCTCGCTGCTGCTGGGCCTGTTCATCGCGACGATCGGCATCGACATCACGACCGGATATCCCCGCTTCGCCTTCGGCGTCGTCGAGCTGATGGGGGGTGTGAGTTTCATCCCGGCGATGATCGGCATGTTCGCGGTCTCCGAGGTGTTGCGCTGGGCGATCCGGCGCAAGCGGGCGATGACCCCGGTGCAGCAGCATATCGGCCGCATCTTCCGCGGCCAGATGGCGAATCTGCGACGCTACCGCACCGGCCTCCTGCGCGGCAGCCTCCTCGGCACTCTGATCGGCGTCCTGCCCGGGGCCGGCGCCGACATCGCCGCCTGGGTGACTTACGCCCTCGCCAGACGCTTCTCGAAAGAGCCCGAAAAGTTCGGCACCGGCCATGTCGAGGGGATCGTCCAGGCCGGCGCCGCCAACAACGCGAGCCTCGGCGGCGCCTGGATCCCGGCCCTGGTGTTCGGCATTCCGGGCGATTCGATCACCGCCATCGTCATCGGCGTGCTCTACATGAAGGGGATGAATCCCGGGCCGACGGTGATGCTCGACCGACCCGAGCTCCTCTATGCGGTCTTCTTCACCTTCTTCGTCGCCAACCTCTTCCTCCTGCCGCTGGGTTGGCTGGCGATCAAGTTCTACCGACGGCTCCTCGAAGTGCCCCGCGATCTGCTGATGCCGTTCATCCTGCTGCTCTGCATGGTGGGGGCCTTCGCCATCAACAACACGGTGTTCGGGGTGGGGATCATGCTGGTGCTGGGGCTGCTGGCCTTCCTGATGGAGGAAAGCGGCTTTCCCATCGCCCCGGCGATCCTGGGAATCGTCCTGGGGCCGATGATCGAGCAGAACTTCATCACCTCCATGATCAAGGCGGACGGCGATCTGCTCGCCTTCTTCGAGCGGCCCATCGCCGCCGTGCTGGGGGTGGTCACCATTCTGGTCTGGGGCTACGCCGCCCTCCGCATATTCCGTCCGCAGCCCGCGGCGGGGGGACCGAAGTCGGAAATCGGGGAAGGGGAGTGACAGCGATCATGGAGCGATGGGCCAGCTATCCCAGTCTCGACGGGCGATCGGTGTTCGTCACCGGCGGCGGCTCGGGCATCGGGGCGGCGATCGTCGCCGGCTTCTGCGCCCAGGGGTCGAAGGTCGCCTTCGTCGATATCGACCGCCCGGCCAGCGAGGCCACCGTTCGCGAGATCGCGGAGAAGGGGCACCGCCGGCCGCTGTTCCTCGAATGCGATCTCCGCGACATCGCCTGGCTGCGCCGCAGCATCGCCGCCGCGGCCGAGGCCCACGGACCGATCACCGTGCTCGTCAACAACGCCGCCCGTGACGATCGCCACGGCATCGAGGAGGTGACCCCGGAATACTGGCGGGAACGCCTCGCCCTCAACCTCGATCACCAGTTCTTCGCCGCCCAGGCGGTCTTCCCCATGATGAAGGAGGCGGGAGGCGGGGCGATCGTCAACATGGGATCGGTGAGCTGGATGATCGGCCAGGGCAACATGCCCGGCTACACCACCGCCAAATCGGCGATCACGGGTCTCACCCGGGCGCTGGCCCGGGACATGGGGCCGCACGGCATCCGGGTCACGTCGGTGGCCCCGGGCTGGATCATGACCGAGCGCCAGATCCGGATGTGGCTCACCCCCGAGGGCGAGAAGGAGCTCCTCGCCCGCCAATGCCTGAAGCGCAAGCTCGTTCCCGAGGACATCGCCCGGGTGGTGCTGTTCCTCGCCAGCGACGATGCCGCGGCGATGACCAACCAGACCTACATCGTGGATGGCGGCTGGGTCTGAGGGGTACCGGCGCCGACCGGTCGCAGCCCGAAGACGAAAAGCCCCGGCGGATGCCGGGGCTTCGTCGATCCTGCGAGGGGGCGTTCAGCCGCCGATGCAGGTGTCCACGTTCTCGGGGGTACAGACGTCGAGACCGGTGTAGTTGATCTCCGGCACGTCCTTGCCCTCCTTGAGATCACGCAGGATGAACATGGCCTTGTAGCCCATCTCGAAGGGACGCTGGCCGACCTGGCCGAGGGACAGCCCCTCGCGCAGGAGATCGAGCTGGACCGGCAGGGTGTCGGCCACCACCAGCGCCAGCTCACGGCTCTGGATGCGGTCCTTGTACTTGCTCGCGACGTTGCGATAGGCCTGCGGCAGGAACTGCGGGAAGCCGCCGGTCGGGACGAAGGCGTCCAGATCCGGGTACTTGGCGAGGATGTCCTCCATCTGGTTGACGGCCACCTGGAAGTCGTCGTTGGTGTAGAGCGGGCAGCCGTCCACCTCGGTCCAGCCGTTGGCCCCCTCGAGCCGCACGCCCGGAGGCGAATCGCTGTTCTGGCCGGAGAGGGTGTCGCGGATTCCCTGCATGCGCTGGTTGTGGTTGTCGGCCGCCGCCCCGCCGGACTGGATGCAGATGGTACCGCCGTTCGGCTTGTACTTCTGCACCAGCTTGGCGAGATTGACGCCGATCTCGTAGTTGTTGGTGCCGACATAGGCGATCCGCAGGCCGCGGTCCTTCTCCAGCAGATCGGCGTCGAAGGTGATCACCGGGATGCCGCTGTCCTTGTTGCGGGCCAGCACCCGGGCGACCGCCGCGGCGTTGGAGGGCGAGACGGCGATGCCGTCCACCTTCTTGGCGAACAGATCCTGGAGGATCTGGATCTGTTCCTCGCCGCCGCCGTGCTCGGGCGGGCCGATGTAGGTGCAGCTCACCGCCCCGCCCAGCTCTTTCTCGGCCTTCTTGCAGCCGTCGCGGCTCTGGTCGAAGAAGGGGTTGTTCATGTTCTTCGGCACCAGGGCGAAGTTGTAGCCCTGGGCGGACACGGTACCCGCCGAGGCGGACAGGGCCGCCGCGGCCACGGCACCCATCAGGATCTTTCGGACCATGCTCTGTCTCCTTCCGTCAGCCTCCCCCTGTCGTTCACGCCCGCGGCGGGGGGTCAGTCACGGGCGCGTCCCCGGACCTTCTGGAGAAGGACCGCGAGAATGATGAAGGCGCCGACGAAGGTGCCCTGCCAGTTGGCATCGACGCCGGCCATCAGCAGACTGTTGCGGATGACCTCGATCAGGGCGGCGCCGATGAAGGCACCGTAGGCGCCGCCTTCGCCGCCCATGAGGTTGGCGCCACCGATGACGGTGGCGGCGATCACCCGCAGTTCGTAACCCTGGCCCATGGCGTTGAGGGCCGATCCCGCCCAGCTCACGCTGAGCACAGTGGCGATGCCGGCGGTGAAGCCCGACACCACATAGGCCTGGAACTTGGTGCGTTCGACCGGCACGCCGGTGAGACGGGCGGCGTTCTCGTTGCCGCCGATGGCGTAGAGATAGCGTCCCCAAGCGGTGAAGTTGAAGACGAAGCCGAACACCAGGGTGGCCAGCAGGAGGACCCAGACCGGATTGGCGATGCCCAGGATCTGGCCGCCGCCGAGCCAGTAGAAGATCTCGGCGTCGGGACCGAAATCGTAGATCATCTTGTTCTGGGAAAGGATGATGGCCAGCGAGCGGGCCGCCGCCAGCATGCCCAGGGTGACGACGAAGGGCGGCAGCCCGACATAGGCGACGAAGACCCCGTTGACGGCGCCCGCCAGCATGCCGGCGGCGAGACCGGCGAGGGTGGCGACGATCCAGATGCTGCCGGGCGGCAGGGTGAGCCAGACCACCCCTTCCGGCTGCAGGGCGAGACCGGCGGTGACGAAGGCGGCGAGAAACATGGTGAGACCGGCGATGACCGCCGCCGTACCACCGATCCACCAGCGGAACAGGGCCGCCGTCAGGCCGGTGACGGTGAGGATCGCGACCCAGGCGAGCAGCCCGGCCTCGCCGGTGGGGGGCACCACCGGAATGGCGCTCGCCTGCAGCACGAGGCCGGTCAGCACCCCGGCGAACCCCATCAGCGAGCCGACCGAGAGGTCGATGCCGCCGGTGAGGATGACGCAGGTCATGCCCAGGGCCATGATGCCGATGAAGGCGAAGTTGCGGGTGATGTTGAAGAAGTTGTCGGCGGTGGGGAAGGCCTGCGGCTGCAGCCAGGACATCACGAGGACGATCACCAGGAGGGCCACCGTCACCCACAGCGGCTGGCTCTGGCCGAGCCGCTGGAGGAAGGTCTGCTCCTGCTGTCCGGTGACGTCCTCGATGCGCACGGAGGTGGCGGGATCGGTCGTCCGGTTCATGCTCGTCACGCCGCCTGGATGGCACCGGTGATCAGGCCGGTGACCTCTTCCGGGGAAGTCTCGCCGACCGGCTTGTCGGCCACCTTGGTGCCCCGCCGCAGCACCATCACCCGGTCGCTGACGGCGAAGACGTCGGGCATCCGGTGGCTGATGAGGATCACGCCGATTCCGGAATCCCGCAGGCGGCGGATGAGCTCGAGCACCTCCACCACCTGCCGGACGCTGATCGCCGCGGTGGGCTCGTCCATGAGCACGAAACGGGCTTCCGACAGGCGGGTGCGGGCGATGGCGATGGCCTGGCGCTGGCCGCCCGACATCATCTTGACGAGATCGCGCGGGCGGGTCTCGGACTTGAGCTCCTTGAACAGTTCGGCGGCGCGATCGTACATCCGCCGGTAGTCGAGAATCCGCAGGGGACCCAACTGGCGCCACAGCTCGCGGCCGAGGAAGACGTTCTCGGCGGCGGTGAGATTGTCGCAGAGGGCGAGATCCTGGTAGACCACCTCGATGCCCTTCTCGCGGGCGTCCTTGGGCTCGTGGAAGAGCTGCGGCTCGCCGTCGATCAGGATCTCCCCCGCCGAAGGCGGGAAGTTGCCGGCGATGATCTTGACGAGCGTCGACTTGCCGGCCCCGTTGTCGCCCATGAGACCGAGGACCTCGCCCGCCCGCAAGGTCATATCGACGCCCTTCAGCGCTTCGATGGCGCCGAAATGCTTGGCGATTCCGCGGAGCTGCAGTACCGCCATCTCCTCCCCGTTTCCCGCTGTTCTTCGTCGTCGAAGAACAATACACGGCCGCTCGCCCGGGTAAAGGGGCGCATCCGGAACGGTCGGGGGCGGAAAGCGGGCGCGTTCTTCACAGCCTCGGGATCGGAGGCGAAGATCCGGTCGGTCACCGTGGGCCGCGCCGGGCGGCGCCCTTGCCAAGCGGCGCCCGGCGTGCGAGCTGCTGTGTTCGGCGCTCGGGCGCGTGATCAAGAATTCATCAACTGCACAGGAAATGGGCAGAAACGGGATGTCGGCGAGGCCTTCGACGGGCGATCTCCTGGTGCTGGGTGGCGGGCTCACCGGGCTCGCCCTGGCCGCCGCGGTGGGCGGTGCCGGCTGGGAGGTGCTGGTGGTGGAGCGGGATTCCTACGGGCGGATGCTCGACGCGCCCTACGACGGGCGGGTGACGGCGGTGGCCCGGGGCTCGAAGCTGCTCCTCGAAGCGCTCGGCGTCTGGCCGGGAATCCTGCCCCATGCCGAACCCATTCGCGGGATCGAGGTGGCGGAAGGCGGAGTTCCGGTGGAGGTCCGCTACGACAGCTTGGAGATCGACGGCGAGCCCTTGGGATGGATCGTCGAGAACCGACGGATCCGCGAGGCCCTGCTCGCCCGGGTGCGGCGCCTGGCGACGGTACGGCTCCACGACGGCGAGGCGGTTCGCGACATCCGCCGCGAGGAATTCATGGTCCGCCTCCGTCTCGCCTCCGGCCGGAGGCTCGCCGCCCCCCTGCTCGCGGTCTGCGAGGGCCGGCTGTCGGCCACCCGCGGCCGCCTCGGCATCGGCGCCCGGCGCTGGGCCTACGGCCAGACGGGGATCGTCTGCACCCTGGTCCACGAACGGCCGCATCGAGGCATCGCCGTCGAACGCTTCTTCCCGGACGGCCCTTTCGCGGTCCTGCCCATGCAGGGGCGGCGGTCCTCCATCGTCTGGGCGCTCGAGGACGAGCTCGCCGCCCAGATGCGGGGGCTCGGGGACGGCGCCTTCGCCGCCGAGGTGGCGGAACGCTTCGGCGACCGGCTCGGGGCGTTGCGCCTCGAGGGGCCGCGCTGGTACTACCCGCTGGTACTGGTCTGGTCGGAGCGGTACACGGACTGGAGGGTGGCCCTCGTCGGCGATGCCGCCCGCGGCATCCATCCGATTTCCGGGCAGGGCTGGAACCTGGCCCTGCGGGACGTGGCGGCGGTGGCCGAGACGGTGGTGGAGCGGCTGCGCCTCGGTCTCGATCCCGGGGAGCCGGCGGCGCTCGAGAGCTACGAGGCCTGGCGGCGCTTCGACAGCCTCGCCCTGGTGGCCATCACCGACGGCATCAACCGCCTGTTCGCCAACGATCTCCTGCCGCTCAAGCTGGCCCGGAACATCGGCCTCGCCCTCGTCGAGCGGCTGCCGCCGGCCAAGCGTTTCTTCATGCGCCACGCGATGGGGATGGTCGGTGATCTGCCGCGGCTGATGCGCGGCGAGCCGCTCTGAGGGGCGGCCGGCGAAAAGGGAAGGGGGCGCCCCGGAGGGCGCCCCCACGCCGCCGGGGGAGGCGGGCGGCTCAGTGGACGGTCTCGCCGTGGACCCGCAGATCGAGGCCCTCGATCTCGGTCTCGGGATCGACCCGGAGGCCGACGGTCAGATCGATGATCTTGAGAAGAACGAAGCTGGCGAGGGCCGACCAGACGATGGTCGCGACGACCCCCTTGATCTGGATCCAGACCTGGAGGGGGTTGCCCTCGAGCAGGCCCGGCGTGCCGCCGACGATCTCCGCCGCGAAGACGCCGGTGAGGACGGCGCCCACGGTGCCGCCGATTCCGTGGACGCCGAAGGCGTCGAGGCTGTCGTCGTAGCCGAGCCGGTTCTTGAGCCAGGTGGCGCCCCAGAAGCAGGCGATCCCGGCGAGCAGGCCGATGACCAGCGCCCCGCCGGGGAGGACGAAGCCGGAGGCCGGGGTGATGGCGACCAGGCCGCCGACCGCTCCCGAGGCGATGCCGAGGGCGCTCGGCTTGCCGCGCAGCAGCCATTCGCAGACCATCCAGGAAAGCGCCGCCGCCGCACTGGCGATCTGGGTGACGGCCATGGCCATGCCGGCGGCCCCGTCGGCGGCCAAGGCGGAGCCGGCGTTGAAGCCGAACCAGCCGACCCACAGCAGCGCCGCGCCGGTCAGGGTGTAGACGAGATTGTGGGGCGGCATGGGCTCCTTGGGATAGCCGCGGCGCCGGCCCACCACATAGGCGGCGACGAGGCCGGCGATGCCGGAATTGATGTGGACCACGGTGCCGCCCGCATAGTCGAGCACGCCCGCCTCGCCGAGAAAGCCGCCGCCCCAAACCCAGTGGGTCACCGGGGCGTAGACCAGGATCCCCCAGAAGGTGACGAACAGCAGCATCGCCGAGAACTTCATCCGCTCGACGAAGGCGCCGACGATCAGCGCCGGGGTGATGATCGCGAAGGTCATCTGGAAAGTCATGAAGACGGTCTCGGGGATGGTCCCGGAAACCGCTTCCGGCGTCAGCCCGGCGAGGAACAGGTTGGCCAGGCCGCCGACCCAGACCGATCCCTCTGAGAAGGCGAGGCTGTAGCCGATCACCATCCAGACGATGGTCGAGACGCAGGCGGTGGCGAACACCTGCATGGCCACCGACAGCACGTTCTGCTTGCGGACCATGCCCCCGTAGAAGAGGACGAGACCGGGGATGGTCATCATCAGCACCAGCGCCGTCGCCGTCAGCATCCAGGCGGTATCGCCGGAATCCAGGGCGGGCCCGGCGGTTTCCTGGGCACCGGCGGTGCCGGCGAGGAACAGTGGTGGGAAGAGGCCGAGCAGGCCGTAGCGGGGGAACCAGTTGCGTTCTTCTGTCATGATCTCCGACCCGGTGTGTTGCGGCGGGCGCGGGCCCGCCCGCCCTCGCACCGGAGAGATGCAAGTCGGATGCCAACCCTTTCGACCGTCGTTCCCGCGAGCGGACCGGTCGGCGGAACCGGATGGATCAGATGGAGAAGTCGGGCTGCGGTTCGGCCTCGCTCTTCACCCCTTCCCGTTCGGCCCGGCGGCAGAGTTCCTCGATGGTGATGGAGTCGAGCCGTTCCATCATCTCCTCGGCGAGGGCACCCCAGAGCGGGGCCATGATCCGCGCCCCCAGCTCGGACTGCGAATGGGGGATGGCGGTTCCTTCCTCCTCGCCGTTCTGTTGGAGGACGCGGACGATCTCGCCGAGGGTGATGCGCCGGCGTTCGCGGGCCAGCCGGTAGCCGCCCCGCGGGCCGCGGACCCCGCGCAGGATCCCGGCCCGCACGAGCTGCTGCATGACCTGTTCGAGATAGCGTCGCGGCAGCCCGAGACGCCGGGCGATGTCCTGGCTCTGCACGGGATTGGCGCTGCCGTGGTAGGCGATGTCGATGACCGCCTCGATGGCGAGGGCGAGTTTTCTGGGTGGTCTGAGCATCCTGTCACCTGTGCTGAGCGGATCCTGGGAGCGGCGTGGCGGCGGCCCGTTCCGGGTCCAGCCCGGTGGAGCCGAAGCCGCCTTCCGCACGTCCGGTCGCCGCCGGATCCAGGCGCGTCTCCCGGAGCGCCACCCGGAAGACCGGCGCGACCACGAGCTGGGCGATGCGCATGCCGCGTTCGACCCGGAAGGCGGACGAGCCGAGATTGACGAGGATCACGCCGAGCTCGCCGCGGTAGTCGGCATCGATGGTACCCGGACTGTTGAGAAGCGTGATTCCGTGCCGCAGGGCGAGACCGGAGCGGGGGCGGACCTGCCCCTCGCAACCCGGCGGCAGGGCGATCCGGATGCCGGTGGGCACCAGCGCCCGGCCGCCCGGCGGAATTTCGAGAGGGCGGTCGGGGGGGACCGCGGCCAGCAGATCGAGCCCCGCCGCCCCCGCGGTGGCGTAGGTCGGCAGCGGCAGGTCGCGACCGTGCGGCAGCCGTTCGACGAGCAGTTCGGGCGCGCTCATGCCGCCTCCTCCCCCGCGAAGGTGCGGGCGATCTCCGCCGCCAGCCGGCGGGCCAGCTCCTCCTTGTCCATTTCCGGCCAGTCCTCGACCGCCTCCGCGTCGCGCAGGAACAGCACCCGGTTGCGGCTGCCGCCGAAAACCCCGCTGCCGGCGCTCACGTCGTTGGCGAGCATCCAGTCGCAGCCTTTGCGGCGGCGCTTTTCCCGGGCCCGGGCGAGGAGATCCCCGGTTTCGGCGGCGAATCCCACCACCAGCCGCGGGCGGTCTGCCGACCGCCGGGCGAGGTTCCTCAGCACGTCGGGATTTTCGGTCAGCTCCAGGGTCGGCGGATCGGCGCCCTCGCTTTTCTTGAGCTTGGTCGCGGCGATCTCGCGCGGCCGCCAGTCACAGACCGCCGCGGCGCAGACGGCGATGTCCGCGGGCAGTGCCGCTTCGCAGGCCTCGAGCATCTCCCGGGCGGTGCCGACCCGGACCGTGCGCACCCCCGGCGGATCGGGAATGGTCACCGGTCCGCTCACCAGCGTCACCTCGGCCCCCGCCGCGGCGAGGGCGCGGGCGATGGCGTGGCCCTGGCGGCCCGAGGAACGGTTGGCGAGATAGCGGACCGGGTCGATGGGTTCGTGGGTGGGGCCGCTGGTGACGATCGCCCGCAGCCCGGCGAGCGGCTTCGGGCCCAGCAGGGCGAGGATCGCCTCGAGGATGGTCTCCGGCTCGGCCATCCGGCCCGGCCCGGTCTCGCCGCAGGCCATGTCGCCCTCTCCGGGACCGACGACATGGACCCCGTCGGCCCGCAGCCGCGCGAGGTTGCGCCGGGTCGCCGGATGTCCCCACATCACCGGATTCATCGCCGGGGCCACCAGCACCGGCCGGTCGGTGGCCAGCATCAGGGTGGAGGCGAGATCGTCGGCGAGGCCGTTCGCCATCTTGGCCAGGAAGTCGGCGGTGGCCGGGGCCACCACCACCAGATCGGCCTCCCGCGAGAGGCGGATGTGGCCCATTTCCGCCTCGTCGGTGAGGGAGAAGAGATCGGTGTAGACCTTGCTCCCGGCGAGGCTGGCGACCGCCAGCGGGGTGACGAACCGTTCCGCCGCCGGGGTGAGGACGCAGCGGAAGTCCAGCCCCGCCTCGCGGCCGCGCCGGAGGAGTTCGAGCACCTTGTAGGCGGCGATGCCGCCGGTGACGATCAGCAGGATGCGCTTGCCCATCTGCCCTGCGATTCCCGGGGGGTTCCACGCGGAACTCTCACGGAACGGATGAAATCACGCCCATAAGATGGATTTCGATCAGTCGAGCGCAAGGCCCAGCGCCAGCCCGAGGATCAGCCACAGCCATCCCGGGGGCGTCACCGGCGGCGAGGGGGGTGGCGCCGAAGGCTGCAGGCCGGCCAGGATCTGTTCGCCGCGGCTGATCAGCGCCGGGACCCGCCGCATCGCTTCCACTCCCTCCTCGACCGCCCGCCGCAGCTCGGCCTCCGGTCCCATGTTGTCGCGCACCCATTGCTCGACCAGCGGCTGGGCCAGGGTCCACATGTTGACTTCGGGATCGAGCGCCCGCCCGACTCCTTCGGCCATCACCATCGTCTTCTGCAGCAGCAGGAGTTCGGGCTGGGTTTCCATTTCGAACTGCTGGGCCACCGACAGCACCTGGCCGAGGAGATGGGCGAAGGAGATCCGCGACAGGGGCAGGCCGCGGATCGGCTCGCCGATCGCCCGGCAGGCCTGGGTGAAGGCCGCCCGCTCCGAGCGGTCGCTGATGAAGCCGGCCTCGTAGAAAACCTCGGCGACGGTGGCGTAATCGCCCTCGAGAAAGCCCATCAGCATGCGGGCGAGGTGGAGACGGGTGTGCAGCTCGAGCCGGCCCATGATGCCGAAATCGAGGGCGATGATCCGGCCGTTGCGGTCGATCATCATGTTGCCCGGGTGCATGTCGCCGTGGAAGAAGCCGTCGCGGAACACCTGGTTGAAGAACACCCGGGTGGCGACCCGGAGGATTTCCGCGGGATCGAGGCCGGCGGCGAGGAGCCGGTCGCGCTCGTCGATCGGGATGCCGCCCACCCGCTCGAAGGTCACCACCCGCCGGGCGGTCCGCTGCCAGTCGACCCGCGGCACGTAGAACCCGGGCTCGTCGGCGTTGTTCTCGGCGAATTCGGCGGCGGCCGCCGCCTCGAGGCGCAGATCCATCTCCCGCCGGGTGGTGGCGGCGAAGATCCTGACCGCCTCCACCGGCTTGAAACGCCGTATCGGCGGGTGCAGCCGTTCGGCCATCTCGGCGAGCCAGAAGAAGAAGTCCAGATCCTCCTCCATCGCCCGCTCGATGCCGGGACGCAGAACCTTGACCGCGACTTCCTCCCCCTCGGTGGTGACCGCGAAATGGACCTGCGCGATCGAGGCCGCGGCCACCGGCGCATCGTCGAATTCGCGGAACAGGACGGCGATCGGCCGCTCGAGCTCCTCCTCGACGGTGCGGCGGGCGATCTCGGCGGGGAAGGGCGGCAGCCGGTCCTGCAACGCCGAGAGATCCCGGGCCACCGGTTCGCCCAGGAGATCGGCGCGGGTCGACAGGCTCTGGCCGAACTTGATGAAACTCGGCCCCAGCTCCTGGAGCGCGGCGGCCAGCCGCTGTCCCGGCCGGCCGGCCGCGGCCTTGTTCTGGAAACGGTCGAGGAGCCGCAGCAGCGGCCGGGTCTGGGGCAGCAGATCGAGGGGGAAGAGGGCGTTGTGGCGGGCGAGGCTGCGGGCGATGCGGACGGCACGGCAGAGATTGCGGACGGTGCGCAGCATCGCCGGCGCTCAGATCCGCCAACCCGAATGGATGGCGGCGATGCCGGTCGAGAGGTTGCGCCAGGCGACGTTGGCGAAGCCGGCTTCGGCGATCAGCCGGGCGAAGGTGGGCTGGTCGGGAAAGCGACGGATGCTTTCGACCAGATAGCGGTAGCTCTCCTCGTCCCCGGCGACGACCCGGCCGAGCAGCGGAACCACGGAAAAGGAATAGGCGTCGTAGAGGCGATCGAGCAGCGGCACCACCACCCGGCCGAACTCGAGACAGAGAAAGCGGCCGCCGGGCTTCAGCACGCGGCGGATCTCGGCCAGCGCCCGGTCGATCCGGGTGACGTTGCGGATGCCGAAGGCGATGGTCACCGCGTCGAAGCGGCGGGCGGGGAAGGGCAGGGCCTCGGCATCGCCGGCGATCCAGTCGATCTCGGCGAGCCAGCCACGGTCGATGGCCCGGTCGCGGCCGACCCCGAGCATGTCGGGATTGATGTCGCAGAGGGTGATCGTGGCCCGTCCGTCGAGCCGCTCGAGCAGCCGGAAGGCGACGTCGCCGGTCCCCCCGGCGAGATCCAGCAGCCGGATCCCCGGCCGCGGATAGAGCCAGTCGATCAGGGCCTCCTTCCACAGGCGGTGGACGCCGGCGCTCATCAGATCGTTCATCAGATCGTAGCGCTCCGCCACCCGGGCGAAGACCTCGCGCACCAGGCGCGCCTTCTCGGCCGGATCCACCGGCCTCTCGCCGAAGGAGCGGGCGAGCTCGTCGACGGCGGAGGTGGCGGCCGTCCGCCGGCTTGTGCGTGATCCGTTGCCCATGCCAATACCAGTGCCGCAGGCGGAGCGCCGCCACGCCTTGTAGGCGAGGGGCGGGGCGCCGGCAAGCCGCCACTCCGAGGTGTCGAGGAACCCGTGCCCGAACTTCCCGAAGTCGAGACCACCATGCGGGCCCTGGCCGCGCGGCTGCGCGGTCGCCGCATCCTGCGGCTGGAGCGGCGTGTCGAACGGCTGCGGTCGCCCCTGCCGCCGGACCTGGAACGGAAGGTGAACGGACGGCGGATGGTCGATTTCTCGCGACGCGCGAAATACATCCTCATCCACCTCGACAATTCGGATAGCCTGCTGCTCCATCTCGGGATGTCGGGGCGGCTGCTCTTCGACGGTGCGCCACGGGGCCGGCACGAGCATCTCACCTTCTTCTGCGAGGGCGGCACGGTCCTGCGGTTCGTCGATCCGCGGCGCTTCGGCCTCCTGCTCCTGATCCCGGAGAGGGATCTCGACGGCCATCCGCGCCTCGCCGGTCTCGGCGTCGAGCCCCTCTCTCCGGCGTTCGACGGCACCCGTCTCGAGGCTCTGCTGGCCGGCCGAAGGTGCAGCATCAAGACGGCCCTTCTCGACCAGCGGCTGGTGGTCGGAATCGGCAACATCTACGCCTGCGAGGCGCTGTTCCGGGCCGGCATCTCGCCGCGCCGGCGGGCCGGCCTTCTGGGGCCCCGGCGCTGCGCCCGGCTGGCGCGGGCGATCGTCGCCGTGCTGGAGGAGGCGATCGCCGCCGGCGGTTCCTCGCTCCGGGACTATGTCGGTGCCGACGGGCAGGCGGGCAGTTTCCAGAACGATTTCCGCGTCTACGGGCGGGAGGGGGAAGCCTGCCGGCGCTGCGGCGGGATGGTGCGACGCATTGTCCAAGGGGGAAGGGCCACCTTTTTCTGTCCCGCCTGCCAACGCTGAGCCTCTCGGGTCTGGACGGGTGATGCCGGCCTGGTGTTAAAACGCGCCGCCTTCGGACCGCCGGCTCCGGCGGTCGCCAAGACACGCGAGCCATGTAGAACGGGTCCCGGCCGGCATGGGCCGCGCCGCGGGCCGCGAGGAGGATACGTCATGGCGTACGAAACCATTCTGGTCGAGCAACGCGGCCGTGTCGGCCTGGTGACGCTCAACCGGCCCAAGGCGCTCAATGCGCTGAACGCCCGGCTGGTCGGGGAGCTCAACACCGCGCTCGACGCTTTCGAGGCCGATCCGGAGGTGGCGGTGATCGTGCTCACCGGCTCCGAGAAGGCCTTCGCCGCCGGTGCCGACATCAAGGAGATGATGGCGATGGATTTCATGGACGCGTTCCGGAGCGACTTCATCGCTCCCTGGCAGCGCGTCGCCGCTCGCAAGAAACCGATCATCGCCGCGGTCGCCGGCTACGCCCTGGGCGGGGGTTGCGAGCTGGCGATGATGTGCGACATCATCATCGCCGCCGACAACGCCAAGTTCGGCCAGCCGGAGATCAATCTCGGGACCATGCCCGGGGCCGGTGGTACCCAGCGCCTGACCCGGGCGGTGGGAAAGTCGAAGGCGATGGAGATGGTCCTCACCGGCCGCATGATGTCCGCCGAGGAGGCCGAACGCGCCAATCTCGTCAGCCGGGTGGTCCCGGCGGCCGATCTCCTCGAGGAGGCGATGAAGCTCGCCGAGACCATCGCCGCCAAATCCCAGCCCATGGTCCAGATGGCCAAGGAGGCGGTCAACCGGGCCTTCGAGACCAGCCTCGCCGAGGGCTTGCTTTTCGAGCGCCGGGTGTTCTATTCCACCTTCGCCACCGAGGACCGCAGCGAGGGCATGGTGGCGTTCGCCGAGAAGCGCAACCCGAATTTCAAGGACCGCTGACCCCGTTCGGCGGCGGCCCCGGCCCGATTGACGGGGCCGCGACCGGGGTCTATAGGTCCGCGCCTGCAACGGAACGAGAGGACATCCGTGGCCCACAGCCGCTCCGCGAAAAAGCGCGTCCGCCAGACGATCAAGCGGACGCTGCGCAACCGCAGTCGCAAGACCCGCATCCGCACCTTCGTCCGCCGCGCCGAGGAGGCGATCGCCGCCGGCGATCCGGAGGCCGCCCGTGCCGCCTTCGTGCAGGCCGAATCGGAGCTCCGCAGAGGCGTCAGCAAGGGTGTGTTGCACATGAACACGGCGGCGCGCAAGATCTCGCGGCTGGCGCGCCGGGTCAAGCTGCTGACCGCGGGCGACTCCGGCGGCAGCTGAGATTCCCCCGCTGACGGCGGGCGGCGCACGGGTCCGCGCGGCGGGGTCGTTCGTTGATCCCGGGTGCGAGGGATATCAACCATAGAGCGAAAAACTTCGTTCGCGGTTCGATCCCCTTGTCAGGTTCCGGGGCCGCGTTTACCCTCCGCGATGGCTTTCGAGCCCGCCTGTCCGGTTCGGAACTCGGCTCTCTTTTCGGCATCGGCATCGAAGTGGTACGGCAAGTTCTCGTATCGTTTCGCGCATGAAATGGTTCGGGAACGGCGGTAGTCGCAAGTATTCGGGAAAAGAGCGCGGCGGTCTCCCGGGCGGTGTCGGCGGCGGAAGAACGGGGGTCCGGGAGGCGGTCGGACGGCGGGAGCCGGTCCGGTCCGGGGATGCGACGCGGATGCGACGGGAGGTCGAGTGGGCGTGCCATCCGAGGTTGGAATGATCTCGCCATCGAGCGATCTTCAGGCGCAGTGGGCCCAGGTTCGCGCGATGCTGCGGGCCGAGTTCGGGGACACCGCCTTCGGCACCTGGCTCAAGCCTCTCGAAGTCGCCCGCCTCGACGGCGACCGGGTGGTGATGACGGTTCCCACCCAGTTCATGCGCGACTGGATCGTCGCCCATTACGGCGACCGCATCCGCTCCATGTGGGCGGGGGTGAACCCGGCGGTTAGGTCCATCGCCCTCAGCGTGCGTCCGCCCGAGCCGCGCGGCGCGGCCGCCGCGGCGGCGGTGGATCCGGTGCCGGTGCCGCCCCCGGTGGCGGGCTGCGAGCCCGCCGAGGTGGCGCCCGAGTTCGAGGAGATGGGGGCCCGGCTCGACCCCCGCTTCACCTTCGACAGTTTCGTGGTCGGCAAGCCCAACGAGTTCGCGGTCGCCGCCGCCGAGAAGGTGGCCGCTTCGCTGAGTCCGCCCTTCAACCCGCTGTTCCTCTACGGTGGGGTGGGGCTCGGCAAGACCCATCTGATGCACGCCATCGGCTGGCGCATCCGAGAGGTCACGCCGCAGCGGCGGGTGGTCTACCTTTCGGCCGAGAAGTTCATGTACCAATTCGTGCGGGCGCTGCGCCGCAAGGACACCATGTCCTTCAAGGAGCTCTTCCGCTCGGTCGACGTCCTGATGGTCGACGACGTGCAGTTCATCAGCGGCAAGGAGAGCACCCAGGAGGAGTTCTTCCACACCTTCAACGCCCTCGTCGACCGCGGTCGGCAGATCGTGATCTCCGCCGACCGCAGCCCGGCCGATCTGTCGGGTCTCGAGGAGCGGATCCGCTCCCGGCTCGGCTGGGGGCTGGTGGCCGACATCCATCCCACCACTTACGAGCTGCGCCTCGGCATCCTCCAGACCAAGGCGGAGAAGCTCGGGGTCGAGGTGCCGGTGCGGGTGATGGAGTTCCTCGCCGCCCGGATCACCAGCAACGTCCGCGAGCTCGAGGGGGCGCTCAACCGCATCGTCCATCACGCCTCCTTCAGCGGCCGGCCGATCTCCATCGACACCGCCCGCGAGGTGCTCAAGGACCTGCTCCGGGCCCACGACCGGCGGGTGACCATCGAGGAGATCCAGCGGGCGGTGGTGGAGCATTACGGGATCCGGATGGCCGACATGAGCTCCAGCCGGCGCGCCCGGGCGGTGGCGCGGCCGCGGCAGGTGGCGATGTATCTCGCCAAGCAGCTCACCACCCGCTCGCTGCCCGAGATCGGCAAGCGTTTCGGCAATCGCGACCATACCACGGTGATGCACGCCATCCGCCAGATCGAGCGGCTGTGCGAGGAGGACCGCAGCCTCGCCGAGGACGTCGCCGCGCTGCGGCGGCGGCTGCAGGCCTGAAGCGCCGGGCGGGGCGGAAACGGGGAGGCAAAATCCCGCTCAACGCGGGTGAGGTTTTCTGCTAGCGTTCGCGCCCCGGCGGTCGCGCCGGGGGCGATCGGCGGCCACCGCCGGTCCCGGACGTCGGAGGAACCGGACGACCCATGAAGCTTTCCATCGAGCGCAGCGCTCTCCTGAGATCCCTCTCCCATGTCCAGAACGTGGTCGAACGGCGGACCACCATCCCGATCCTCGCCAACGTCAAGCTGGAAACCGGGGACGGCGAACTGGCGCTGACCGCGACCGACCTCGATCTGGCGCTCGCCACCCGGGAGACGGCGGAGATCCGCGAGCCCGGCGCCACCACGGTGGCCGCCCATCTGCTGTTCGAGATCGTGCGCAAGCTGCCCGAGGGTTGCGAGGTCGAACTCGCTCAGCCGCCCGACGGCAACGAGCTGGAGCTGCGGGCGGCGCGCTCGGTGTTCCAGCTTCCGACCCTGCCGGCCGCCGACTTCCCGCCCCTCGGCGAGGACGGGCTCGACATTTCCTTCGCCATGCCGGCGGCCGATCTCGCCCGGCTGATCGACAAGACCCGCTTCGCCATCTCCACCGAGGAGACCCGCTACTATCTGAACGGGATCCACATCCATCCCCTGGCCGCCGGGGCCGCCAGCGTCCTCCGGGGGGTGGCCACCGACGGCCATCGCCTCGCCCGGGTCGAGGTGGCGTTGCCGGGAGGAGCCGAGCGGCTGCCGCCGATCATCGTCCCCCGCAAGACGGTCAACGAGCTGCGCAAGCTGCTCGGCGAAAGCGAGGCCGAGATCGAGCTCGCGGTTTCCGCCAACCGGATGCGTTGCGTGGTCGATCGTGCGATCCTGGTTTCGCGCCTGATCGACGGGCCGTTCCCCGATTACGAGCGGGTGATCCCCAAACCCGAGGACACCGACAGGGTCGCGGTCATGGAGGTGCGCGCCTTCAAGGATGCGGTGGACCGGGTGAGCACCATCTCCACCGAACGCACCCGGGCGGTGAAGCTCGGGTTCACCGCCGGCGGGGTGACCATCTCGGCGGTCAGCGCGGAAGCCGGACGGGCCGTCGAGGAGCTCGATGTGGAATATTCCGGCGACCCCCTCGAAATCGGCTTCAATGCCCGCTATATATTGGACATCCTTGGGGAAATCGAGGGCGAGCAGGTCCGCATGGAGATGACTTCGCCGGCGGCACCGACGGTCTTGCGCGATCCGGCCGACAGCAGCACGCTCTACGTCCTGATGCCCATGCGGGTGTGATGACGGCGCGACTGGTTCCGGAGCCGGCCACTCCGGTGGCCGGGGAGGCCGCCGGTGCCGTGTCGCGGCTGGAGCTCGCCGCCTTCCGCAATTACCGTCGGCTGGAACTCGCGGTGACGGCGCGGCCGGTGGTCCTGTTCGGCCCCAACGGCGCGGGCAAGACCAATCTCCTGGAAGCGCTGTCGCTGCTGACCCCGGGGCGGGGGCTCCGGCGGGCACGGCTCGCCGAACTGGATCACCGGGGCGGCGGGCGGTTCCGCCTGCGGGCGCGGGTGGAGACCGTCGACGGGCCGCGGGAGGTGGAGAGCTGGCACGATCCGGAGAACGGGCGCCGTGTCCTGGCCGTCGACGGCGCGGCCTGCCGCTCGTCGGCCGAGCTCGCCCGGCTCTGCGCCATGGTCTGGCTGACCCCGGCCATGGACCGGATCCTGGTGGAGGGGCCGGCGGGACGGCGCCGCTTTCTCGATCGCCTGACCCTGGCGCTCTATCCCGATCACGCGGCCCGGGTGACGGCGTTCGAGCGGGCGATGCGGGAGCGGGCGCATCTGCTGCGGTCGCGGCGGCCGGATCCGGTCTGGCTCGACGCCCTCGAGCGGCGGATGGCGCAGGCGGCGGTGGCGATCGCCGCCGCCCGGCGCGATCTGGTGGCCGGGCTCGAAGCCGAGCTCGCCCGCGGTGTCGAAGGGTTCCCCTCCGCCCGTCTGGCCCTCGCCGGGGAGGTGGAGGAGGCGCTCGGGAGGATGAGCGCCCTCGAGGTGGAGCAGTGGCTGGCGGGACGGCTCGCCGAATCGCGCACCGCCGACGCCGAGGGCGGCGGCGCCGCCCACGGCACCCACCGGAGCGATCTCCTGGTGTTCCTGCGGGCCGGGGAGGTGCCGGCCGCCGCCTGTTCGACCGGCCAGCAGAAGGCCCTGCTGCTCGCCGTCCTGCTGGCCGAGACCCGTCTCCGGCGGGCGCGGGCCGGCGACTGGCCGGTACTGCTGCTGGACGAGGTGGCGGCCCATCTCGACGCCGAACGGCGGCGGGCGCTGTTCGAGGCGCTGGTCGCGATGGGTGCCCAGTGCTGGCTGACCGGCACCGACGCCGAGCTGTTCCGGCCGCTGTTCGGCCGGGCCGCCGTCTTTCATCTCAACGAGGCGACATTGCGTGAACATGGTTGACGAGCAGAGCACCGCCGAGGCGCAGACCTACGATTCCACCTCCATCCAGGTGCTGGAGGGGCTGGAGGCCGTGCGGATGCGCCCCGGCATGTACATCGGCGACACCGACGACGGCTCGGGTCTCCACCACATGGTGTTCGAGGTGGTGGACAACGCCATCGACGAGGCCCTGGCCGGCCACGCCACCCGCGTCGAGGTGGTGCTCAACGCCGACGGGTCGGTGACGGTGACCGACGACGGGCGCGGCATCCCGGTGGACGTGCACGAGGAATTCGGGGTCTCGGCGGCCGAGATCATCATGACCCGGCTGCACGCCGGCGGCAAGTTCGATCACAACGCCTACAAGGTCTCGGGTGGTCTCCACGGGGTCGGCGTGTCGGTGGTCAACGCGCTGTCCGACTGGCTCGAGCTCACCGTCTGGCGCAACGGCGAGGAACATGTGATCCGGTTCGAGAACGGCGGCCAGCCGGTGGCGCCCTTGCGGGCGGTGGGGCCGGCGGGCGGCCGCCGGGGCACCCGGATCACCTTCCAGCCCTCGATCGAGGTCTTCGCCAGCACCGAGTTCAAGCGCGAAATCCTGGCCCACCGCCTGCGCGAACTCGCCTTCCTCAACGCCGGCGTCCGCATCCGCCTCGTGGATCGGCGCGAGGAGCCGCCGGTCGAGGAGCTGTTCCATTTCGCGGGCGGGCTCGAGGCCTTCGTCGACTGGCTCGACCGCACCAAGACGCCGCTCTTCCGTCCGCCCGTGCTGATCCGCGGCGAGCGCGACGGGATGCGCATCGAATGCGCGCTGCAATGGACCGAGAGCTATCACGAGACCTGCCTCTGCTTCACCAACAACATCCCCCAGCGGGACGGCGGCTCCCATCTCCAGGGGCTGCGGATGGCCCTGACCCGGACCATCAACCGCTACGTGGAGGAAAGCGGGCTCCTCAAGCGGGAGAAGGTCCAGCTCACCGGCGAGGACATGCGCGAGGGGCTGACCTGTGTCCTGGCGGTCAAGATCCCCGACCCCAAGTTCTCCTCCCAGACCAAGGACAAGCTGGTGAGCTCGGAAGTGACGCCGGTGGTCTCGGCGGTGGTCGGCGAGCAGCTCTCCCGCTGGTTCGAGGAGCATCCCCAGGAGGCGCGGCAGATCCTGGCCAAGATCGTCGAGGCGGCGACCGCCCGCGAGGCGGCCCGCAAGGCCCGGGAGCTCACCCGCCGCAAGGGGCCGATGGATGTCGCCAACCTGCCGGGCAAGCTGGCCGACTGCCAGGAGCGCGATCCGCGGAAGGCCGAGCTGTTCATCGTCGAGGGCGATTCCGCCGGAGGTTCCGCCAAGCAGGGCCGGGACAGGAGCTTCCAGGCCATCCTGCCGCTCCGGGGCAAGATCCTCAACGTCGAGCGGGCCCGGCTCGACCGGATCCTCGGCAGCCAGGAGATCGGCACCCTGATCACCGCCCTGGGGACCGGCATCCGGGACGATTTCGACATCGCCAAGCTGCGCTACCACCGGATCGTCATCATGACCGACGCGGATGTCGACGGCTCCCACATCCGCACCCTGCTTTTGACCTTCTTCTACCGGCATCTGCCGGAGATCGTCGAACGCGGCCATCTCTACATCGCCCAGCCGCCGCTGTACCGGGTCAAGCGCGGCAATCGCGAGAGCTATCTCAAGGACGATGCGGCGCTCGAGGATTTCCTGCTCGAAGCCGGGCTCGAAGGGGCGGAACTGGAGACCGGCGAGGGACGGCGTCTCGAGGGCGGGGAACTCGCCGAGCTGCTGGAGCGGGCGCGCCGGGCACGGGATCTCATCGCCCAGCTCGCCCGGCGGCTGCCCGGGGAGCTGGTGGAGAGCCTGGCGCTGGCCGGCGCCTTCGGCGAGCGGGCGCTGGAAGAGATGGACCTGGCCCTCGCCCTCGGTCAGCAGGTGGCGGCGCGTCTCGCCCGGGCCACCGGTGATCCTTGGCAGGTGGTACGGGGCGAGGGGAGCGAACTCCTGTTCCACCGCCAGCGCGGCGAGCGACGCGAGCGCTGGGTGGTGGACGCTCTCTTCCTGCGCAGCGCCGACGGCCGCCGGCTGGGCGAGAAGCTGCAGCCGGTCGCGGGCCTGTTCGACGGGGCGACGCTCCGCCGCAAGGACGAGGCGACGCCGATCACCGGGCCGGTGCAGCTCGTCGAGACGCTGCTCGCCTGGGGACGGCGCGGGCTCGCCATCCAGCGCTACAAGGGGCTCGGCGAGATGAATCCCGAACAGCTCTGGGAGACGACCCTCGATCCCGCCCGCCGGGTCCTCCTCCAGGTGCAGATCGAACACGCCGACGAGGCCGACGAGATCTTCTCGACGCTGATGGGCGATCTCGTCGAACCGCGGCGCGAATTCATCCAGGAAAACGCGCTGCGGGTCGTCAATCTCGACGTCTAGGGGCGAAACCGCGCGCTCCGGGCGGCGGTCTTTCCGGATCTCCCGGAACCGGCTCGCCCCTGCGCTCGATCCGCCGCCCACGCGCCTCCACGGGATCGTCCATGGCCGGCGGGCCATCACCCCGGATACCGCCTATCCCCTCGCGCGCTATTTCGGCACCTCGCTCGAGTTCGGGCTCAACCGCCGGCAGCGCTACGATCTCCCGAGGCTGGAACGGGAAAAGGGCGAGGCCATCCGCGCCCGCGTGCGGCTCGGGGAAGGGGGGTGGAGAAGACCGCTGCCGGCACGACGGTGGAAACGGAGCGTTCTCCCGCCCGGCGTACCGAGGCGCTTTCGCCAGGATGCCTCCGACTTCAGGCGACCGGGAGACGATGGGCCCCGCGGTCGCGCGCGGCGGCCGCGGCCGTCCCGAAACCGCCCCCCGGCGCCGGCGGACGGAAACCGTTGCTCTCCAGCCAGTCCTCGAGACGGTCGGGGCTTTCCGCTTCCACCCGGAAGGCGCGCGTGCGGCCGCCCGTCCGGGAGGTACGGAAGAACACCTCGCCGTAAGGGTTGCGGTAGATCTCGATCGCGATCGTCATCGCCCTTCTCACGCCTCGCCGGAAGCTTCGGTTAAGGTGACTTTACCGTGTCCCTGCGCAACCTGCCTGCACATAGGCAAAAAAGGCGTACCTGGTTGTGCGGGAAATGGCGATCGCGGGCGACCTTCGGCGACGAGACACCGATCCGGGAGGCACCGGCTCGGGACGGGAAATCCTACAAAAGCAGCTCGCCCTCGGCGAGGAGGGCGCAGCGGCCGCCGATCCGCACCTCCCGGAGCCGCCCGCCCGATTTGCGCACCTCGGTTTCGATGAGGCTCGGGCGGCCCATCTCCCGGCCCTGGTGGATGCGCCGCCGGTAGAGCCCGTCTCTTCCCGGATCGAGATGGGCGAGGAGGGCGGCGAGGGCGGCGGCGGCGCTGCCGGTCGCCGGATCCTCGGCGATGCCGTGGGCGGGGGCGAACATCCGCGCGCGGATGTCACCCGTCCCCTCTCCGTCCGCGCTCTCGGTGAAGAGATAGACGCCGTTGTCGAGGCCGTGCGGGAGCAGGGCCTCCGGCAGCGAGCCGCGGACCGCCGCCCGCTCGAGGGCCGCTTCGTCGGCCAGCCGGACCATCAGGAAATCGAGACCGTGATGGACCCGGCAAGGCAGGGGGCCGGTGGGTACCAGCTCGGCCGGGGCGAGGCCGAGGAAATCGGCGATCGTCCGCGGGTCCGCCGGTTCGCCGACCGCGAGGGCGCCCGGGGCCCGGAGTTCGGCGCCCGCGGGAAGCTCGCCGTCGAACCGGATCCGCGCCTCGATCTCCCCGGCCGCCACCAGGAGAGGGAGATCCGGTGCCGCCGGATCGGCCGGCAGATAGCCGAAGCGGGCGAGGGCGAAGGCGCTGCCCACCAGCGGATGGCCGGCGAAGGGCAGCTCCGCCGCCGGAGTGAAGATGCGCACCCGCCAGGTGGCGGTGCTGTCGGGAAAGACGAAGGCGGTCTCCGAGAAGCCGAATTCGGCGGCGATCCGCTGCATGACGGCCGGGGACAGACCGTGCGCATCGGGCACCACGGCGAGCGGGTTGCCGGCGAAGGGACGATCGGTGAACACGTCGATGACAAAGAAGCGCACAGCGGTCTCCGGGCCCGCGGTGCACGGTAATGCGCCGGGCGGCGGCTGTACAGGGCGGGAAGGGAAAAACGCTCCCGAGGGAAGGCGGTCCGGGGGTGCCACGGAAGGGCGGCGGCGGGGCCACGCTACCCGGACGGGTAGTGCGACCGGCTGGCGCAGGCGATTGTGGTTTCGGCCGGATTTTGTGCTAACAGAAGGAACGTCCAACGCGACTGGCACAGCAGAGGGAGGCCAGAGGGATGACGGTACACATGAAGGTCGGAAAGTCCGAGGCGAAGGACGCCTCGAAGGCGAGCCGCCGGCGCTTTCTGAAGCGTGCGGCCGCGACCACCGCGGCCGCCGGAGCCGCCACCATCGCCATGCCCAACGTCAGCCGGGCGCAGACCGTGGTGTTGAAGATGCAGGGTGCCTGGGGCCCCACCGACATCTTCAACGACTTCGCCATGGAATATGTCGATCGGGTGAACGAGATGGCCGGCGGCCGGCTCAAGATCGAGTATCTGGTGGCCGGTGCGGTGGTGAAGCCCTTCTCGGTGATGGACGCGGTCAACGACGGCATTCTCGATGCCGGGCACTGGGTCACCGCCTACTGGTACGGCAAGCACCCGGCGGCCTCCCTGTTCGGCACCGGGCCGGTGTTCGGCTTCACCGCCCACGAGGGCCTATCCTGGATCTACAAGGGCGGCGGTCTCGAGCTCTACAACGAGCTCCACGAGATGCTGGGTCTCGATCTCGTCGGCTTCTTCTGCATGCCGATGCCGACCCAGCCGCTGGGCTGGTTCTCGAAGCCGGTGGAAAGCGCCGCCGATCTCAAGGGGCTCAAGTACCGGACCGTCGGCCTCGCCACCAAGGTCATGCAGAAGCTCGGCATGTCGGTGGTCCAGCTCCCCGGCGGCGAGATCGTGCCGGCCCTCGAGCGTGGCGTGATCGATGCCTTCGAGTACAACAATCCGACCTCGGACATGCGCTTCGGCGCCCACGACGTCCGCAAGGTCTACATGATGGGCAGCTACCATCAGGCCAACGAGTACTTCGAGATCATCTTCAACAAGACGAAGTACAACAGCCTGCCGGCCGAACATCAGGCCATCCTGCGCTATGCCGCCGAGGCCGCCAACACGGCCAACTACGCCACCGCCATGGACCAGTACTCCAAGGACTTCATCAAGCTCCAGGAGGAGTACGGGGTGACGGTCTACCGGACGCCGAAGGACGTGTTCGAGGCCCAGCTCGCGGCCTGGGACGAGGTGCTCGGCGAGCTGACCCAGGATCCCTTCTTCAACAAGGTGGTGGAGTCGCAGAAGGCCTGGGCCAAGCGGGTCATGGGCTATCTGTTCTACAATCAGGCCGACTACAAGCTCGCCTACGAGCACTACTTCGGCAAGCTGCCCTTCTGAGACCGGCAGCGAACCGCATCCGCACGACGGGGCGGCGCCAGTCGCCCCGTCGTCACATGGGCAGTCGGGTGGGAGACGCGGTGTGGACAGTCCGGTGCTGCTCTTCATCAACACCTTGAGCACCTGGGTCGGCAAGGCCTTCGCCTGGTGCATCATCATCCTGACCTTCGGCGTCAGCTACGAGGTCTTCGTGCGCTACGTGCTCGGAGCGCCGACGACCTGGTCCTACGACATCATGTACATGATGTACGGGGCGCTGTTCCTGATGGCCGGGCCCTACACCGTGTCCCGCAACGGGATGGTCCGCGGCGACTTCATCTACCGCTACTGGCCGGTACGGGTGCAGGCGGGGCTCGATCTGGTGCTGTTCCTCACCTTCTACATGCCCGGTGTCGCGGCGCTCGCCTACGCCGGCTACACCTTCGCCGCCCAGTCCTTCCGCTACAAGGAAACCAGCATCTTCAGCCCGATCGCGATCCCGATCTATCCGATGAAGATCCTGATCCCGATCGCCGGCGTCCTGCTCTTCCTGCAGGGGATCTACGAGATCGCCCGCTGCATCCAATGTCTGCGCACCGGCGAATGGCCGATGCGCCCGCACGATGTCGAGGAAATGGAAACCGCCATTCTGCACGACGAGGAGGCGCGGGCCCGGCTCGCCGCCGAAGGTATCATTCCCGAGGCGCGGGAGGACGGCAAATGACCGATCCCCAGGTCGCCATCCTGATGCTGGTGAGCTTCATCTTCATCATCCTGCTCGGCTTTCCGGTCGCCTTCACCCTCGTCGCCATGAGCGTGTTCGTCGGCTACTACGCCATGGGCGATCGTCTGTTCGCGCTCTTGGTCCAGAACACCTACGACATCATGGCCAACGACGTGCTGGTGGCGGTGCCGCTGTTCCTCTTCATGGGCTATGTGGTGGAGCGGGCCGACATCCTCGAACGGCTGTTCTTCTCGATCCAGCTCGCGGCCCGCCGGATCCCGGCCTCCATGGCGGTGGCGGCGCTGATCACCTGTGCCCTGTTCGCCACCGCCACCGGCATCGTCGGCGCGGTGGTCACCCTGATGGGCCTCCTGGCGCTGCCGCCGATGCTCAAGGCCGGCTACGACAAGCGGATGAGCTCGGGGGTGATCTGCGCCGGCGGGACGCTGGGAATCCTCATTCCGCCCTCGATCATGCTGATCGTCTACGCCGCCACCTCCAGCATCTCGGTGGTCCGGCTCTACGCCGCCGCCCTCTTCCCGGGTTTCGTGCTGGCCGGCCTCTACATCCTGTACGTGATCGGGCGGGCGATCGTCAGCCCGAAGGTGGCACCGCGGGTTTCCGCGGAGGACATGGCGATCAGCCCGATGGTGGTGTTCGGCCGCCTGTTGACCTCGGCCTTCCCGCTGATGGTCCTCATCATGTCGGTGCTGGGAGCCATCCTCTTCGGCCTCGCCACCCCCTCCGAGGCGGCGGCGGTGGGCGCCCTGGGGGCCCTCGCACTGGCCGCCGCCTACCGGGCGCTCAACTGGGACAAGCTGCGGGAAGCGGTCTTTCTCACCGCCCGCACCTCGGCGATGGTGATCTATCTGTTCATCGGTTCCTGGACCTTCTCCAGCGTCTTCTCCTACCTCGGCGGCGACAAGCTGATCGAGGAGTGGGTTCTGGCGATGGATCTCTCCCCGGTGACCTTCCTGCTGCTCGCCCAGCTCATCATCTTCATCCTCGGCTGGCCGCTGGAATGGACCGAGATCATCATCATCTTCGTGCCCATCTTCCTGCCGCTGCTGCAGCATTTCGACATCGATCCCATCATCTTCGGCCTCCTCGTGGCGCTCAACCTGCAGACCTCCTTCCTGACCCCGCCGATGGCGATGTCCGCCTACTATCTCAAGGGCGTGGCGCCACCGAACGTCGAGCTGGTGGACATCTTCCGGGGATCCTTCCCCTTCCTGGCGATGGTCTTCATCGCCATGGCCATGCTCTACATCTTCCCGGGCATCGCGCTCTATCTGCCCGAGCTGATCTACGGGCGCTGAGGGCGGGGCGATGACGGTCGCCGAACTGCTGGAGGTGCCGGCACCGACCCTCGCCGCCTGGATCGCCGAGGGCCGGGTCGGGCTCGAAGAATGCGCGGAAACCTTCATGGCCCGGATCGCCGAGCGCGAACCGGAGATCCGGGCCTGGGCGTTCCACGATCCCGGGCATGTGCGGCGGGAGCTCGAAAGGCTCGAGTTCGAGCGCCGGCTCGGGCGGCCCAAGGGACCGCTGTTCGGCCTCCCGGTGGGCCTCAAGGACATCTTCGATACCGAGGACATGCCCACCGAATACGGCTGTCGCTTCCACGCCGGCCGGCGGCCGACCGCCGATTCCTGGGTGGCGCGACGGCTGCGGGCCGCGGGCGCCCTCCTGATGGGCAAGACGGTGACCAGCGAGATGGCCTGCATGACCCCGGGGCCGACCCGCAATCCGCACGATCCCTCGCGGACCCCGGGCGGCTCCTCGATGGGTTCGGCGGCGGCGGTGGCCGATCGCATGGTGCCGCTGGCGGTGGGCAGCCAGACGGCGGGATCGGTGATCCGTCCCGCTTCCTTCTGCGGTGTCTACGGCTTCAAGCCGAGCTTCGGGCTGATCCCGCGCAGCGGCTGCCTGATGCAGTCGGAGCTCCTCGATCATGTCGGGGTGTTCGCCCGTTCCCTCGCCGATCTCGCCTTCTTCGCCGAGGTCCTGATCGGCGACGATCCGGGCGATCCGGTGACCCGGCCGCGTGCCCCCCTGCGTCTGCCGGAGATCGCCGGCGGCGAGCCGCCCCTGCCGCCGAAGCTCGCCTTCCTCCCGGGACCCGGCTGGGAGGCGGCGGAGCCCTGCGTGCGCGAGGGGTTCGGCGAGCTCGCCGAAGAGCTCGGCGAGGCGCTCGTGGCGGTGGAACTGCCGGCGCCCTTCGACCGGGCGGTGGCGGCGCATCGGACGCTCTGGACCGCCGATCTCTCCTGGCACTATCGGCGCGAGTTCGATGCCGGCCCCGGCGCCCTCGGCGATCATCTGCGGGGGCTGATCGAGGAAGGCCGGGCGGTCACCGCCTACCGTCGTCACGAGGCCCTGTTCATCCGCGACCGCTGCCGGCGGATCCTGGAGACGCTGTTCGTCGATTTCGACGCCATCGTCACCCCCGCGGCGCTCGGCGAAGCCCCGGGACCGGAGACCACCGGCGATCCGATCTGCTGCACGCCCTGGACCTTCGCCGGCTTGCCGGCGGTGACCCTGCCGCTTCTCGAGGGGCCGAACGGCCTTCCGGTCGGGGTCCAGCTCGTGGGCGCTCACGACGACGACGCCCGGCTGCTGCGAACGGCGGCCTGGCTCGAACGTCGTCTCACCCGGGAGGAGACTGCGTGATCATGGGACGCATCGCAGGCATCATCGCCACCCTGATCATGGTGGGCTACGTCGGTTTCCTGAGCTTCAAGGTCTGGGAGCTGCCGCTCGCGATCATCGTCGGGGCGACGGTTCTGATGGCGATCGTCGATCTCTGGCAGACCGAGTTCGCGCGCCGCGAGGAAAGCCGGCGCAGCTAGGGCCGGGGAGGCGGGCGCCTCTTCGCCGGGAAGGTGCTCCCGGAGGGTGGCTCAGAGATGGCCTTCCTCGACCAGGGTCCGGGCGATCTGGACGGCGTTGAGGGCCGCCCCCTTGCGGAGATTGTCGGCGACCACCCACATCGCCAGCCCGTGGGGTACGCTCGGATCCTCCCGCAGCCGAGAGACGAACACGGCATATTCGCCCACGCATTCGACCGGCGTCACGTACTCGCCCGCCTCCGGGCGATCGACCAGCAGCACGCCCTCGAACCCGGCCAGGGCCTCGCGCGCCTGCGCCACCGTGATCGGCTCCTCGAACTCGACATGGACCGCCTCGGCATGGCCGACGAAGACCGGCACCCGCACGCAGCTCGCCATCACCTCGATCCCTTCGTCGAGGATCTTCTTGGTCTCCACCCGCATCTTCCACTCCTCCTTGGTGGCGCCGTCCTCGAGGAAGCGGTCGATCTGGGGGATGAGATTGAAGGCGATCTGCTTCGGAAAGACCTCGGGCTCCGGCTTCTGGTTCATGTAAATGCCCTTGGTCTGGTCGAACAGCTCGTCCATCGCCCGCTGCCCGGCGCCGCTCACCGACTGGTAGGTCGCCACCACCACCCGGCGGATGCGGGCGAGGTCGTGGAGCGGCTTGAGGGCCATCACCATCTGGATCGTCGAGCAGTTGGGGTTGGCGATGATGTTGCGGGCCCGGAACCCTTCCAGCGCCTCCGGATTGACCTCCGGCACCACCAGCGGCACCTCGGGCTCCATCCGGAAGGTGGAGCTGTTGTCGATCACCACGCAGCCGGCCGCCGCCGCCCGCGGCGCGTGCCGCGCCGAGATCGCCCCGCCGGCGGAAAAGAGGGCGAGGTGGATGCCCTCGAAATCGAATTCCTCGAGATCCTGGACGGTGAGACGGACATCATCGCCGAACGCCACCTCCTTGCCCACCGAACGTGCGGAGGCGACGGCATGGATCTCGTCGATGGGGAAATCGGTTTCGTGCAGGATCTGCAGCATCTCGCTGCCGACGGCACCGGTGGCGCCGACCACCGCGACATTGTAGCTCATCGCTTCCGTCCTTTCGCGAAACTCTGCGCTGCCGGCTCGATCAGGTCACCGAGGCGTCGAGCTCGGCCAGCAGCCGATCGCCCATCTCGGCGGTGCCGACCGGGGTGGTCCCCGGCTGGGCGATATCCGGCGTGCGATAGCCCTTCTCCAGCACCGCCGCCACCGCCTTCTCGATCCGGTCGGCCTCGGCGCCGCGGTCCAGCGAATGACGCAGCAGCATGGCGAAGCTGAGGACGCAGGCCAGCGGATTGGCCTTGTTCTCGCCGGCGATGTCCGGGGCGCTGCCGTGGACCGGCTCGTAGAGGGCCTTGCGCCGGCCGTCCGGTCCCGGAGCGCCGAGCGAGGCCGAGGGCAGCATGCCCAGCGACCCGGTGAGCATCGCCGCGGCGTCGGAGAGGAGATCGCCGAACAGATTGTCGGTGACGATGACGTCGAACTGCTTGGGCCGGCGCACGAGCTGCATGGCGCAATTGTCGGCGTACATGTGGGAAAGCTCGACATCCGGGAACTCGTCATCGTGCACCTGCTGCACGACTTCCCGCCAGAGCACGCCGGTGTACATGACGTTGGCCTTCTCCACCGAGGTCACCCGTCCCCGGCGCCGGCGGGCGAGCTCGAAGGCGACCCGGGCGATACGGCGGATCTCGGGGCTGGTGTAAACCTGCGTATCGACCGCCCGCTTCTCGCCGTCGGGCAGCTCCTCGATGCCGCGCGGCTCGCCGAAATAGACCCCGCCGGTGAGCTCCCGGAGGATCAGGATGTCGAGACCCTCCACGAGTTCCCGTTTCAGGCTCGAGGCCTCGGCGAGGGCCGGAAAGACCATCGCCGGCCGCAGATTGGCGAACAGGCCGAGCTCCTTCCTGAGCCGCAGGAGACCGCGTTCGGGCTTCTTCTCGAAGGGCAGATCGTCGTATTGCGGGCCGCCGACCGCCCCGAACATCACGGTGCCGATGCGCTTGGCCTTCGCCAGCGTCTCCTCGGTGAGCGGTGTGCCGTGACGGTCGAGGGCGGCGCCGCCGACGAGATCCTCCTCGATGCCGATCTCGATCCCGCGGCGCGCCAGCCAGCCGATCACCCGCGCGACCTGCTCCATGATTTCCGGGCCGATGCCGTCACCCGGCAGAAAGAGAACGGTCCCCGCCTGGGCCATCGTGCGTTTCCTTCCTCGTTGGTTCGCCGCCCGCCGGCTCACGCCGCCAGGCGGAACAGCCAGGGCTTCTCCCGCCTCGACTTTTCCTCGTAACTGTCGATTTTTCCGACCTTCTGCAGGGTCAGGCCGACATCGTCGAGACCCTCGAGCAGGCAGTGCCGCTTGAAGGGATCGACCTCGAAGTGGACCGGCGCGTTGCCGCCGGGGCGCAAGATCACCTGCCCTTCGAGATCGACGGTGAAGACGGGGTCGGGGGCGGTCTCCGCCTCCGCCATCAGCGCGTCCACGGTTTCCCTGGGCAGGACGATGGGCAGGATCCCGTTCTTGAAGCAGTTGTTGAAGAAGATGTCAGCGAAGGAGGGGGCGATCACGCAGCGGATGCCGTAGTCCAGCAGGGCCCAGGGGGCGTGCTCGCGGGAGCTGCCGCAGCCGAAGTTCTCGCCGGTGATCAGGATCCTGGCGCGACGCCAGGGTTCACGGTTGAGGATGAAATCGGGGGCCTCGCTGCCGTCCTCGCGGTAGCGCAGGCTCTCGAACAGGCCCACCCCGAGGCCGCTGCGCTCGATGGTCTTGAGCCAGTGGGCGGGGATGATCTTGTCGGTGTCGACATTGACCATCGGCAGCGGTGCGGCGATGCCCTCGAGCTTCGAGAACGGTTCCAAGGCGGAGCCTCCCTCAGAGGAACTTGCGGACGTCGGCGAAGCGGCCCTCGATGGCCGCGGCGGCGGCCATCGCCGGGCTCACCAGATGGGTGCGCCCGCCCTTGCCCTGACGTCCCTCGAAATTGCGGTTGCTGGTCGAGGCGCAGCGCTCTCCGGGGGCCAGCTTGTCCGGGTTCATGGCGAGGCACATGGAGCAGCCGGGTTCCCGCCATTCGAAGCCGGCATCGCGGAGGATGCGGTCGATCCCTTCCTCCTCGGCCTGGTGCTTGACGAGGCCGGAGCCGGGGACCACCAGGGCGCGGATCCCGGGCGCCACCCGGCGTCCCTCGACGATCCGGGCGACGGTCCGGAGATCCTCGATCCGGGCGTTGGTGCAGGAGCCGATGAAGACGGTGTCGATGCGGATCTCGGTGATCGGCGTGCCGGGCTCGAGCCCCATGTAGGAAAGCGCCCGTTCCATCGCCGCCCGGCGCTGCGGATCGCTCTCCTCCGCCGGATCGGGCACCCGGCCGGTGACCGGCACCACATCCTGGGGGGAGGTGCCCCAGGTGACCAGCGGTTCGATCTCGGAAGCGTCGAGCACCACCTCCTTGTCGTAACGCGCGCCCGCGTCGGAGGGGAGGGTGCGCCAGAAGGCCACCGCCTGCTCCCAGAGGGCGCCCTTGGGGGCCATCGGTCGTCCGGCGAGATAGGCGAAGGTCTTGTCGTCGGGGGCCACCAGCCCGGCCCTGGCGCCGGCCTCGATGGACATGTTGCAGATCGTCATCCGGCCTTCCATGGACAGGCCGCGGACCACTTCGCCGGCGTATTCGATGACGTGACCGGTACCGCCGGCGGTGCCGATCCGGCCGATGATGGCGAGGATCACGTCCTTGGCGCCGACCCCCGGTGGCAGTTCTCCCTCGACCGCGATCCGCATCGTCTTGGGGCGCTTCTGCAGGAGTGTCTGGGTGGCCAGGACATGTTCCACCTCCGAGGTGCCGATGCCGAAGGCCAGAGCCCCGAAGGCGCCGTGGGTGCTGGTGTGGCTGTCACCGCAGACGATGGTCGTGCCGGGCAGGGTGAAGCCCTGTTCGGGCCCGATCACATGGACGATGCCCTGGCGGATATCGAGGGGATCGAAGAGCTGGATGCCGAACTCGGCGCAGTTCCTCTCCAGGGTCTCCACCTGGATGCGCGAGGTCTCGTCGGCGATGCCGCGCGAGCGGTCGGTGGTCGGGACATTGTGGTCGGGCACCGCGAGGGTGGCGTCCGGGCGACGGACCTTCCGGCCGCTCTGGCGCAGCCCCTCGAAGGCCTGCGGGCTGGTCACCTCGTGCACCAGATGGCGATCGATGTAGAGCAGGCAGGTGCCGTCCTCCTGCTCCTCGATCACGTGATCGTCCCAGATCTTCGCGAACAGGGTTTTCGGCCCGGACATCGGCTTTCCTCCCCCGGCCTCGCGGCCGGTTCTATTCCTCGCCGCCGGCTTCGGCGGCCGCGGTCTTCTCGTTCTGGCCGGTCTTGGCGGGTTCGTAGCGGCGTTCGGCGATCCGGGCCGCCTTGCCGCGTCGGCTGCGCAAATAATAGAGCTTGGCCCGACGCACGCGACCGCGGCGCACCACCTCGATGCTCTCGATCCGCGGGCTGTAGAGCGGGAAAACGCGTTCCACCCCCTCCCCGTAGGAGATCTTGCGGACCGTGAAGGAGGAGTTGATACCCCGGTTGCGGCGGGCGATGCAGACGCCCTCGAAGGCCTGGATGCGTTCGCGGTTGCCCTCGATCACCCGGACGTTGACCCGGAGCGTGTCGCCGGGACGGAAGTCGGGCACCGGGCGCTCGGCGGTCAGACGCGCGATCTGATCCTTCTCGAGTTCTTCGATGATGTGCATGGCTCGTCACTCCGCAAGCTCTGCCGGTCGTCCCGCCCGACCGGTGTTGTGGATCCTCAGGACAGCGTATTCAAGAGATCCGGCCGTCTCCGCCGGGTGATCTCCAGCGCCTGACGGCGGCGCCAGGCCCGGATTTCGGCGTGATGGCCGGACAGCAGCACCTCCGGCACCGCCCGACCCTCCCAGACCCGGGGCCGGGTATAGTGGGGGTATTCGAGCAGCCCCTCGCTGAAACTCTCTTCCTCCAGCGAGGCGGCATCGCCGACCACCCCGGGCAGCAGCCGCACGCAGGCGTCGATCACCGCCATGGCCGCGATCTCGCCACCGGAAAGGACGAAATCTCCGATCGAGATCTCGGTGAACTCCCGGGCCTCGACGACCCGCTGATCGACCCCCTCGTAGCGTCCGCAGAGGAGCAGCAGGCCGGGGCCCGCGGCCCATTCGCGGACCTGCGCCTGGGTCAGGCGCGCGCCGCGCGGGGTGAGATAGACGCGCGGTCCGGCCATGCCGCCGGCGGCCAGATCGTCCACCGCCCGGGCGATCACATCGGGCCGCATGACCATGCCGGCGCCGCCGCCGAAGGGGGTGTCGTCGACACTGCGATGGCGGTCGTGCGCATAGTCCCGGAGATCGACCGCCCGGAGCTTCCACACCCCCTCGGTCAGCGCCCGGCCGGACAGCGACAAGCCGAGCGGTCCCGGGAACATCTCGGGAAAGATGGTGAGGACGGTGGCGGTCCAGGGTGCGGTCACGGGATCGTCTCCCGATCGTCCGCCGGTCCCGCCTCGACCATCGGCGGTCGCACGACCACGAGACGGCCACGCTCGAGATCGATTTCCGGGACCGTCTCGCGGGTGAAGGGCAGGAGCGTCGAATCCCGCCGGTCGTGGCCGATTTCGAGGAGCGGTCCGGCGCCGAAATCCTGTACCGCCAGAACCTCCCCGAGGGGTTCACCGGCCTCGTCGATCACCCGCAGACCGACCAGATCCTCGTGATAGTATTCCTCCACCTCGGTCGGCGGCAGGGCACTGCGGGGCACATAGAGCTTGCGCCCGCGCAGCGCTTCGGCGGCGGCGCGGTCGCGGATCCCCTCGGCGCTCACGATGACGCCGCCGCGCCAGGACCCGGTCACCCGGATGCGCAGGAGCTCGCGCCCGGTCGCGTCGAGCAGCGGACCGTAGGCGGCGACGTTTTCCGGCCGCTCGGTGAAGCAGCGCAGCCGGAGTGCCCCGCGCACGCCGTGGGCGGTCGCCACCTGGGCGATGCAGACGAGACGCTCGCGGTCGCCGGCCATGCCTCTGCCTCGTGCCGCCGGAGGCTCAGGCCTCGGCCGCCTCCGCCTCCGCCGCCTTCTTCCTGGCGGCGATCTCCTGGGCCCGCTTGCCGGTGCCGCGGAAGCGGGTGGCGCCGGGGACGATCCCCGCCTTGTCGAGAAACCGGGCGACACGGTCGGAATACTGTGCGCCGTGCGCGAGCCAGTGGCGGATACGCTCCTCGTTCAGGGTCACCCGCTCGGGATGATCGTCGGGCAGCAGGGGGTTGTAGGTGCCGAGCTTCTCGATGAAGCGGCCGTCCCGCGGGCTGCGCGAGTCGGCGGCGACGATGCGGTAGAAGGGACGCTTCTTGGTGCCCCCCCGGGCGAGACGGATGCGTACGGCCATCGCTGGAAACTCCTCGTCCTCTCTGGTGATCGGTTCAGTGGGGCGGCATGCCGGGCGGCAGTCCCCGGCCGAGCAGGTTCTGGATGCCACCCGCCTTCTTGGCGCGCTTGAGCATGTCCTGCATCTGCCGGTGCTGTTTCAGGAGCTTGTTGACGTCCTGCACCTGGGTGCCCGAACCGCGCGCGATGCGACGCTTGCGCGAGGCGTGGATGATCTCCGGCCGACGGCGCTCCTGCGGGGTCATGGAATCGATGATCGCGCACTGGCGGAGGATCATCTTCTCGTCGATGTTGGCCTTGGCGATCTGCTGCTTCATCTTGGCGATGCCGGGAAGCTGGGCGAGGATGCCGCTCATCCCGCCCATCCTGCGCATCTGCTGGAGCTGTTTTCTGAGATCGTTGAGATCGAAGCGGCCCTTGGCCATCCGTCTGGCCATCCGCTCCGCTTCGTCGCGATCCACCGTTTCGGCGACCTTCTCCACCAGCGAGACCACGTCGCCCATGTCCAGGATGCGCGAGGCCATGCGCTCGGGATGGAAGGGATCGAGCGCATCCAGCTTCTCGCCGGTGCCGACGAATTTGATGGGCCGGCCGGTGACCGTGCGCATCGACAGCGCCGCGCCGCCGCGGGCATCGCCGTCCATCCGGGTCAGCACGATGCCGGAGATGCCGATCCGCTCGTTGAACTGGCGGGCGACGTTGACCGCGTCCTGGCCGGTCAGGGCGTCGGCCACCAGCAGGGTTTCCGCCGGCTGCGCCAGATCCCGCACCGCCTCGAGCTCGCCCATCAGCGCCTCGTCGATATGCAGACGGCCGGCGGTATCCAGAATGACGACGTCGAAGCCTTCGCGCCGTGCGGTTTCCAGGGCGCGGCGGGCGATCGCCACCGGATCCTCGCCGGCGACGATCGGCAGGCAGGCGACCTCCGCCTGGCGGGCCAATGTCGCGAGCTGTTCCTGGGCGGCCGGCCGCTGCACGTCGAGGGAGGCGAGCAGTACCCGCTTCTTCTCCCGCCGATCGAGGCGGCGGGCGAGCTTGGCGCTGGTGGTGGTCTTGCCCGAGCCCTGGAGGCCGACCATCAGGATCACCGAGGGCGGCGGGCCGTACCGCAGCCCGCTGTGGCTGCCGCCCAGGAGTTCGACCAGATGATCGTGGACGATCTTGACCACCATCTGGCCGGGGGTGACGCTCTTGAGCACCTCCCGGCCGACCGCCTTCTCGCGCACGCCGCGGACGAAATCCTTGACCACCGGCAGCGCCACATCGGCCTCCAGCAGCGCCACCCGGATCTCCCGCAGGGCTGCATCGACATCGCTCTCCCGCAGCGCCCCGCGGCGCTTGAGGCGGTCGAACACGGTGCCGAGACGGCTGGTCAGGTTCTCGAACATGCTTTCCATGCGAAACTGCGCGCTCGGTCCCGCCGGGTCCGAGGCGTCGTGACGGGCAGGTGATGGCTTGGCGCCGCTCGGCGGCCACCCGAAGCAGTGGCCGTTTTTATGGGCCGGAACCCGCCCAAGTCAAGGCTTTCCGCCGGTCGCGGTCCGGCCGGAGCAGGCCCCCGGCGCCGCCGGCGGGGCGGCCCTTCCGGTTCCGCCCCGGGGTTGCCTTCGCCCCCTCTCTGCTCTCTATTGCAGCGCGTCATGAACGATGTTCCCTTCGTCAAGATGCAGGGCTGCGGCAACGATTTCGTGATCCTCAAGCGCCGTCCCGGGATGGCGCCGCCCGAGGCCCGGCTGATCTCCCGTCTCGCCGATCGTCGTCGGGGAATCGGCTTCGATCAGCTCGTGCTGCTGGAGCCGGCCGAGGAGGCGACGGCGCGGCTCCGCTTCTTCAATGCCGATGGCAGCGAGGCCGGAGCCTGCGGCAACGCCACCCGCTGCGTCGCCCGGCTTCTGGCCGATCGGGGCGCGGGACGGGAGCCGCTCCTGGAGACCGCGGCCGGAGCGATCCCGTGCCGGGTGGGCGAGGATGGCCGCGTCACCGTGCGGTTGCCGCCGCCGCGGTTCGACTGGCGGGAGATTCCCTTGGCCGAGCCGTGTGATACGCTGGCACTGCCGCTCGAGCTGCCGGGCCTGCCGCCGCCGGTCGCGGTGAACATGGGCAATCCGCACGCCGTCTTCTTCGTCGCGGATCTGAAGGCGCTGGATGTCGAGGGCCTCGGCCGGCGGATCGAACGCCACCCGCTGTTTCCCGAGCGGGTCAATGTCGGCTTCGCCCAACTTCGCGGTGGCGAAGCGATCCGTCTGCGGGTATTCGAGCGCGGCAGCGGTCTCACCCCGGCCTGCGGCAGCGGTGCCTGCGCCGCCCTGGTGGCGGCGGTGCGCAAGGGGCTGGTCGCCGGGCGCGCCCGTCTGCTGCTGGACGGGGGCACGCTGGAGATCGCCTGGCCGGGCGAGGGCGCGGTGGAAATGACCGGCCCCGCCGCCTACTGTTTTCGCGGCAGCTTCAGGCCCGAGGAACTGGTGTCGGACTGAATGGACACGCCCCGCATCGTCACCTTCGGCTGTCGTCTCAACACCTTCGAATCGGAGGTGATGCGGCGCCATGCGCAGGAGGCCGGTCTCGGCGATCTGGTGATCGTCCACACCTGTGCGGTCACCGCCGAGGCCGAGCGCCAGGCCCGCCAGGCGATCCGCCGCGCCCGCCGCGAGCATCCGCGGGCCCGGATCGTGGTCACCGGCTGTGCCGCCCAGATCGACCCCGATCGTTACGCCGCCATGGCGGAAGTCGATCACGTGCTGGGCAATGGCGAAAAGCTGCGCCCCGAGACCTGGCGCACCCTCGCCGGTGGCGGGGTGGGGCGGCGGATGGTCGCCGACATCGCCGCGGTGCGGGAGGCCGCCGGGCATCTGGTCGAGGGTTTCGACGGGCGCACGCGGGCCTTCGTGCAGATCCAGCAGGGCTGCGATCACCGCTGCACCTTCTGCATCATCCCCTACGGTCGTGGCCCGAGCCGCAGCCTGGCGGCGGCGGAGGTGGTCGCCCAGGTCCGGCTCCTGGTCGCCAACGGTCATCGGGAAATCGTCCTCACCGGGGTGGATCTCACCTCCTGGGGCGCCGATCTCGCGGGCCGGCCGCGGCTCGGCGATCTGGTGCGGCGGATCCTGCGCGAGGTGCCAGAACTGCCGCGGCTGCGGCTTTCCTCGATCGACCCCGCCGAGGTCGATCCCGCGCTCGAAGCGGCCTTCGCCGAGGAGGGGCGGCTCATGCCCCATCTCCATCTGTCGGTGCAGGCGGGCGACGATCTGATCCTCAAACGGATGCGGCGGCGGCATCTGCGGGCCGACGTGCTGCGCCTGGTCCGGCGGTTGCGGGCGCGGCGCCCCGACATCGTTTTCGGCGCCGATCTGATCGCCGGTTTCCCCACCGAGGAGGAGGCGATGTTCGCCCGCACCCTCGATCTCGTCGAGGAGGCGGGGTTCACCTTCCTCCACGTCTTCCCCTATTCGCCGCGGCCGGGCACCCCGGCGGCGCGGATGCCGCAGCTCCCCCGGGCTTTGCGCCGGGAGCGCGCGGCCCGGCTCCGGGCCGCCGGCGAGCGGAGGCTGGAACGGTTCCTCGCCGCCGAGGTGGGGCGCCGGCGGTCGCTGCTGGTCGAGCGCGACGGCGGCGGCCACACCGAACATTTCGCCCCCGCCCGGCTGGAAGCACCGGCGCGGCTGCCGGCCGGACGGCTCGCCACGGTGGCGATCACCGGCGCCGCCGACGGTGTGCTCCTCGCGAGGCCTCTGGGCGATGGCTGAAAAACGCGGCTGGCTGCAGCGTCTCAAACAGGGGCTCGCGCGCTCCTCGAACAGTCTCCGGGAGCGGATCACCGGCGTGCTGCGCCGTCGCCGGCTGGATGCGGAAGCTCTGGAGGAGCTCGAGGAGGCGCTGATCATGGCCGATCTCGGGGTCGAGACGGCGGCCGAGCTGATCGCCGAGCTCTCCAGGGAACGCTTCGGCCGGGAGGTGGAGGATCGGGAAATCCGGGCGAGCCTGGCCGCGGCCATCGCCCGCATCCTGGAGCCGGTGGCGAAACCCCTGCCGGTGCGGCCGGAGGCCCGGCCGCAGGTGATCCTGGTGGCCGGCGTCAACGGGGTCGGCAAGACGACCACCATCGGCAAGCTGGCCCACAGGATGCGGACCGAGGGGCGGCGGGTGATGCTCGCCGCCTGCGACACCTTCCGCGCCGCGGCGGTGGAACAGCTCCGCATCTGGGGCGAGCGCTGCGGTGTTCCGGTGGTGAGCGGGCGCCCCGGGGCGGACGCCGCCGGTCTCGCCTACGAGGCCCTGGAGCGGGCCCGGCGTGAAGGCTGCGAGGTGCTGCTGATCGACACCGCCGGGCGCCTCCACAACAAGCAGGCGCTGATGGACGAGCTGGCGAAGATCGTGCGGGTCCTCAAGAAGCTCGATCCCGCGGCGCCCCACGACGTGCTGCTGGTGCTCGATGCCACCACCGGCCAGAACGCCCACAATCAGGTGGAAACCTTCCGGGCGATGGTGGAGGTCACCGGCCTCGTCGTCACCAAACTCGACGGCACCGCCAGGGGTGGGGTGGTGGTCGCCCTTGCGCGCCGTTTCGGTCTGCCGGTACATGCCATCGGCGTCGGCGAGACGGCCGAGGATCTGCAGCCGTTCGCGCCCGAGGCCTTCGCCCGGGCGCTGCTCGGGCTCGAGGAGGAGACGGCGTGAGGAACGAGGCGGACGGCGGGGGACGGCGGCACCGGCAACGGGGAACGGGACATGTCGCGTAACATCGTCGAAACCTTGCTCGGTGCCGCGGTGCTGCTGGTCGCCTTCGGCTTCCTTTCCTGGGCCTATACCCGCAGCGATCTCGCCACCCCCGAGGGCTATCTGCTGCGCGCCGCCTTCGACCGCATCGACGGGCTGGAGATCGGCGCCGACGTGCGGGTGAGCGGCATCCGGGTGGGGCAGGTGGTGGAGGAGCGGCTCGATCTCGACACCTACCGGGCCGAGGTGGTGTTCAGCGTCCGCGAGGACGTCAAACTGCCGCGCGACAGCTCGGCGGCGATCGTCAGTTCGGGACTGCTCGGCGGCAAGTATCTGTCGATCATCCCCGGCGCCGAGGAGGATCTGCTGCCCCCGGGCGGGCGCATCACCTTCACCCAGTCGCCGGTCAATCTCGAGGATCTTCTCGGCCGCTACATCTTCGGCAGCCAGGCGGAAGGCGGACAGCGGCCATGAGGGCCTTGGCCGGCGGCCTCCTGGCGCTGCTGCTGGCCCCGGCTCCCGTCGGGGCCGCCATCGAGGAGCCCCATGCGGTGGTGGTCCTCCAGGGGCTCGACAAGATCACCGCCCGGATCTCCACCTTCACCGCCCGGATCGGCGAGCTGGTGCGCTTCGGCACCCTCGAGATCACCGCCCGGGCCTGCTACGAGACGCCGCCGGTGGAGCCTCCCGAGAGCGCCGCCTTCCTGCAGATCGACGCGGTCGATCCGGGGCGGCCGCCGGAGCGGGTGTTCAGCGGCTGGATGTTCGCCTCCAGCCCCTCCCTCTCGGCCCTCGAGCATCCGGTCTACGACGTCTGGGTGCTGGACTGCGAGGAGGCGCTGCCGGAGGAGGCGGCATCCGGGGATCCGGCCGCGGGCCCGGCGGCCGCGGGTGAGCCGGCGTCCACGCCCCTGCCGCCGGATCTCCTGCTCCTGCCGAATTCCCGGAAGGCGAACGAATAGCCTTCGCGCGGGAAGACGGCGTGCTTGACGATCGCCCGCCGCAGGCGGATCCGATAGTCCTGCCGGCTGATCTCGATGGCGCCGAAGCGCTTCAGATGATCGGTGACGAACTGGGTGTCGAGCAGCTCGAAACGGCCCGCCCGCAGCCGGCAGACGAGTTCGACCAGGGCCACCTTGCTGGCGTCCCGCACCCGGCTGAACATGCTCTCGCCGAAGAAGGCGGCGCCCAGCACCACCCCGTAGAGACCCCCCACCAGCCGGTCGTCCTTCCAGCATTCGATGCTGTGGGCGAAGCCGCGTGCGGCCATCGCCACATAGGCCTCGATGAGCTCGTCGTTGAGCCAGGTGCGGGGCCGGTCCGGTGTCGGCTCGGCGCAGGCCCGGACGACCTCCGGGAAGGCGGTGTCGATGCGGATCTCGAAGGGGGCGCGGCGCAGCGTCTTCGCGAGACGGCGGGGAATGTGGAAGGCGTCGATCGGAAGGATGCCGCGGCGGATCGGATCGAGCCAGTGGATCGCCGGATCGTGTCGGTCCCGCGCCATGGGAAAAAGTCCGTTTGCATAAGCACTTATGATGAGTTCCGGCGGCAGTGCCTGCATTTCGACATCCGAGCGAACGCGACGGCGCGGGCGAATCTACTTCCGACGCTGCTCGAGGAATCGCTCGAGCCAGCCGATATCGTAATCCCCGCCGTGCATTTGCTCACTTTCGACGATCTCGCGCAAGAGGCGAAGCGTCGACGGCATACCGTCGATCACGAATTCGCCGAGACTGCGCGCGAGCCGCCGCAGACACTGCTGCCGGTCGGCGTCGTGGACCACCAGCTTGGCGATCAGGCTGTCGTAGAAGGGCGGCACCCGGTAGCCGGCATAGAGCGCCGAATCGATCCGCACTCCCGGGCCGCCCGGCGGATGGTAGGCCTCCACCCGTCCCGGTGCCGGCAGCATGGTGTCGGGATCCTCGGCGGTGATCCGGCATTCGATGGCGTGGCCGCAGAGACGCACGCCCTCTTGGTCGAAGCCGAGGGGCAGGCCGGCGGCGACCCGGATCTGCTCGCGGACGATGTCGATCCCGGTGATCATCTCGGTCACCGGATGCTCGACCTGGAGCCGGGTGTTCATCTCGATGAAATGGAAGGCGCCGTCCTGGTAGAGGAACTCGACGGTGCCGGCGCCGACATAGCCGAGCTCGGCCATCGCCGCCGCCACCGTGGCGCCGATCTCGCGGCGTTCGGCTTCGTCGAGCACCGGCGAGGGGGCCTCCTCGACGACCTTCTGGTGGCGCCGCTGGATCGAGCAGTCGCGCTCGAAGAGATGGACCACGTTGCCGTGCAGATCGCCCAGCACCTGCACCTCGATGTGGCGCGGACGGTCGAGGAACTTCTCGAGATAGACGCGGTCGTCGCCGAAGCCGGCGCGCGCCTCGTTGCGGGCGATGTTGAGGGCGCGGGCGAGCTCGCTGTCGTCGCGGACCACCACCATGCCGCGTCCGCCGCCGCCGGCCACCGCCTTGACCAGCACCGGATAGCCGATCTCCCCGGCCAGCAGCCGCGCCTCTTCCTCCTCGGCCACCGGGCCGTCGCTGCCCGGCACCACCGGCACCCCGAGACGGCGCATGTGCCGCTTGGCCTCCACCTTGTCGCCCATCATCCGGATGTGCTCGGCGGCCGGGCCGACGAAGGTGAAGCCGTGTTCGGTGACCATCTGGGCGAAATCGGCGTTTTCCGAAAGAAAACCGTAGCCCGGATGGATGGCGTCGGCGCCGGTGATCTCGGCGGCGGCGAGGATCGCGGCGGCGTTGAGGTAGGAGTCCTTGGCCGGCGGCGGGCCGATGCAGACGCTTTCGTCGGCCAGGCGCACGTGCATGGCGTCGGTGTCGGCGGTGGAATGGACGGCGACGCTGGCGATGCCGAGCTCCTGGCAGGCCCGCAGCACCCGCAGCGCGATTTCCCCCCGGTTGGCGATCAGCAGCTTGCGGATCACGGCGCGCGCTTCACTCGATGACCAGCAGCGGCTCGCCGAACTCGACCGGCTGGGCGTTCTCGACCAGGATCCGGGTCACCACCCCGGCGCGCGGCGCGCGGATCGTGTTCATCACCTTCATCGCCTCGATGATCAGCAGGGTCTGGCCCTCCTGGACCCGGTCGCCGACCCGGACGAAGGGATCGGCGCCCGGTTCGGGGGCCAGATAGACGGTCCCCACCATCGGCGCGGTCACCGCCCCGGCATCGCCCGGGGGCGGGGCCGTCTCGGCCACCGGTGGCGGGGCCGGAGCCTCCGCCGCGGCGGCGGGCGGAGCGGGTGGCGGCGGGGCGTATTCGAGCCGCGCCTGGAGCTGGCGGGCGACCCGGAGCCGGGTCTCGCCCTGGCCGATCTCGATCTCGGTGAGACCGGTGCGCTCGAGGAGCTCGGCGAGCTTTTCGATATAGGCGATGTCGATGTCGATGCTGGCCATGTTCACGTTTCGCGGTGGGAGGTCCGCGGGCGGTCCCGCAGGATTTCGGCGACGGCCTCGAGCGCCAGCCGGTAGCCGGTGCCGCCGAAGCCGCAGATCACGCCTTCCGCGACCGGCGACACGTAGGACCGGGCACGGAAGCCTTCCCGCCGGTGAGGATTGGAGAGATGCACCTCGACGATCGGCCCGGAAAACGCCCGCAGCGCGTCGAGCACCGCCACCGAGGTGTGGGTGTAGGCGGCGGCGTTGATCACCAGCGCCGCGGCCTCGCCGATCGCCTCCTGGATCCAGGTCACCAGCTCGCCTTCCGAATTGGTCTGCCGGAAGACGATGTCCAGCCCCAGCCGCCGGCCTGTCTCGCGGCAGCCGGCGGCGATCTCCTCGAGCGTGAGACGGCCGTAGATCTCGGGCTCGCGCGTACCGAGAAGGTTGAGATTGGGACCGTTGAGCACGAATACAGTCGGCATGGCTCGCTGCGGATGGCGGCGAGACGCCAACGACGACATCTCCCGCCGGCGCCGATCGAAGGATCGGCGCGCTTATACCACGTCACCGCGACCTTGCAATGCAAAGTCGTCGGTGAATTCTTCAGTTTTCCTCGCCGACGGCGACGACCACCCGGCCGCGGATCTTGCCCTCGAGAAATCCTCGTGCGGTCTCGGCCGCTTTTTCCAGCGGAACCACCGTCGTGATTTGATCGAGCAGGGTCGGATCGAGTTCCCGCGCCAGGTTCCGCCAGGCCTCGAGACGGCGCTCGCGCGGGCAGTACACCGAGTCGATGCCGATCAACTTCACCCCCCGCAGGATGAAGGGAAAGACGGTGGTGTGCAGATCCGCGCCGCCGGCGAGACCGCAGGCGGTGACGGTCCCGCCGTAGCGCAGCGCCTTCAGGAGTGCCGCCAGGACCGCCCCGCCCACCGTGTCCACGGCGCCGGCCCAGCGCTGCGAGGCCAGCGGTCCCCTGCCGCTGTCCAGTACGCCCGCCCGCTCCAGGATCTCGGCCGCACCGAGATCGCGCAGATAGCCGGCGAGGTCGGGCCGGCCGGTGACCGCCGCCACCCGGTACCCGCGCCGTGCCAGCAGGGCGGTGGCGATCGATCCCACGCCGCCGCCGGCGCCGGTGACCAGCAGCTCGCCGCCGCCCGCCGCGACCCCCTGCTCGGCCAGGGCCATGACGCAGAGCATGGCGGTGAAGCCGGCGGTGCCGATGGTCATCGCCCGTTTAGGATCGAGCCCCTCGGGCAGGGGCAGCAGCCATTCCGCCCGGACCCGGGCGCGTTCGGCGAGACCGCCCCAGTGGCGTTCGCCCACCCCCCAGCCGGTCAGCAGCACTAGATCCCCGGGACGGTAGTCGGCCACCGCCGATTCCCGGACCCGACCGGCCAGGTCGATTCCCGGCACGAACGGGAACTCGCGGACGATCTTGCCGGCACCGGTGATCGCCAGCCCGTCCTTGTAGTTGAGCGAGGAATAGAGGACCTCGACCAGCACCTCGCCCGCCGGCAGGGCCGTTTCCGACAGCTCCTCGAGCCGCGCGACGATGCCGCCCTCCTCCTCGCGGTGGAGCACGAGCGCCCTGAACGTTCCCGACATCCTTCCACCCTTCCGCTGACGGTTCCCTTCCGGCCCGCGCGGCCGCGCCGTCTGGCCAGTTCCCGCCACCGCGTGTAAGCAGGGGCCGGCGCGGCGGCGGCCGCTCCCGGGCCGGCCATAGAACAGGGCATGCCGATGAACAAGCTCGAAGCCTTCGCCAGGGGGGTCGATCGCCTCAACGAGGCGGTGGGCCGGGCCGTCTCCTGGCTGACCCTGGCCATGGTGCTGGTGACCTTCACCGTGGCGGTGATGCGCTACGGCTTCAACTGGGGCCTCGTCTGGGTGCAGGAGACCTACATCTGGATGCACGGGCTCGTGTTCATGCTGGGCGCCGGCTACACCCTGCTGCACAACGGCCACGTCCGGGTCGACGTGTTCTACCGGCCGGCTGGGATCCGCTACAAGGCCTGGGTCGATCTTCTGGGCTCGCTGTTCCTGCTGATGCCCCTGGTTCTCGTGATCCTCTACGTGAGCTGGCCCTATGTCGCCGAATCCTGGAGCAAGCTCGAGGAATCGCGGGAGGCGGGCGGGCTGCCGGGGCTGTTCCTCCTGAAGACGGCGATCCTGCTGTTCGCCGGCCTCGTCGGGCTGCAGGGGCTGTCCCTCGCCGCCAAGGCCCTTCTCGCCCTGCGCGGGCGGGGCGACCTCCTGACCGCCCAGGACGCGACGGACGCCCGATGACCGGCGAGATCCTGAGCCTCCTGATGCTCGCCGCCACCTGCGGGGTCCTGCTGCTGGGCTTTCCGGTGGCCTTCTCGCTGGCCGGCACGGCACTCGCCTTCGCCACCATCGGCTGGGGCATGGGCGAGTTCGACATGCGCCTGCTGGGCGGCCTGCCGTCGCGCTACTTCGGGGTGATGGTCAACGAGGTGCTGGTGGCGGTGCCCCTGTTCGTCTTCATGGGCGTGATGCTGGAACGCTCGAAGATCGCCGAGCAACTCCTGGAAACGATGGGCCTCCTGTTCGGCACCCTGCGCGGGGGGCTGGCCTTTTCGGTGACCATCGTCGGCATGCTGCTCGCGGCCTCGACCGGCATCGTCGGCGCCACCGTGGTCACCATGGGCCTCCTGAGCCTGCCCACCATGCTCAAGGCGGGCTACGATCCCAAGCTCGCCTGCGGCACCATCTGCGCCTCCGGGACCCTGGGCCAGATCATCCCGCCCTCGATCGTTCTCGTCATCCTCGGCGACATCCTCCAGGGGGCCAACACCCAGGCCCAGCTCGCCCTCGGCAATTTCGCCCCGGAGCCGGTCTCGGTGGTCGATCTGTTCGCCGGCGCGATGCTCCCCGGGCTCGTGCTGGTGGCGCTCTACCTCCTCTACGAGGCGGGGGTCGCCTTCTTCCGGCCCCGGGCGGCGCCGGCGCTGGTGGAGATCGGCGAGGGGCGGGAGGGACTCGGGCGCCGGGTGATGGTCGCGGTGGTGCCGGCGGGTCTGCTCATCGTCGCCGTCCTGGGTTCGATCCTGCTGGGGATCGCCACACCGACCGAATCCGCGGCCGTCGGCAGTGTCGGGGCGATGCTGCTCGCCCTGATGCGCCGCCAGCTCGATCTCCGGATCCTCCGCGAGGTGATGCGCCAGACCACCATGGTGAGCTCCATGGTGTTCGTCATCCTCCTCGGCGCCTCGGTGTTTTCCCTCACCTTCCGCGGCCTCGGCGGCGAGGAGATCGTCACCGACGTGCTGCACAACATGCCGGGTGGGGCTTTCGGCGCCATGTTCATGGTCATGGCGCTGATGTTCGTCCTCGGCTTCTTTCTCGACTTCATCGAGATCGTCTTCGTGGTGGTGCCGATCGTCGGGCCGGTGCTGCTGATGATGGGCCTGGATCCGGTCTGGCTGGGGGTGATGATCGCCATCAACCTGCAGACCAGCTTCCTGACCCCGCCCTTCGGCTTCGCCCTGTTCTATCTGCGGGGAGTGGCGCCGCGCGAGGTCACCACCATGGACATCTATCGCGGCATCATTCCCTTCGTCGTTCTCCAGCTCGCCGGGCTGGCGGTGATCGCCGCCTTCCCGGAACTGGTGACCTGGCTCCCGGATCTCCTGTTCGGCTGACCCCGGAAGGGAAGGCGGCCCCGCAGGGCCGCCTTCCGCGGGTCCGGAGCGGGCGGGTGCTCAGCCCGCGCTCGACTTGGCGTAGGCGAAGGGCAGCAGCCGCGCCGTCATGTAGGATTGCTCGGACACCTTGGTCCAGGCGATGAGCTTGCGGCGGAAATCGAGAATGCTGTCCAGCACCTCCCGCGACAGCGGATCCTGGTCGGCGAGCTCGGTCAGCACCTCGCCGGCGAGACCGCCGAGCCCGTTCAGGACCTCGTCGGGGAACTTCTTGAGCACCACCCCGTGCTTGTTGATCAGCACGTCGAGACTGTCGTTGTTGCGGGCCTGGAACTCGCTGAGCACGGCCAGGTTCACCGCCCGGTTGGCGCCCTCGACGATCGCCCGGAGATCGGCCGGCAGGCTCTCCCAGGCCTTGAGGTTGACGAAGCAGTCGAGCACCGTCGCCGGCTCGTGCCAACCCGGGTAGTAGTAGAACTTGGCCGATTTGTAGAGGCCGAAGGCGAGATCGTTGTAGGGGCCCACCCATTCGGTGGCGTCGATGGCCCCCGACTGCAGCGCCGGCGGGATCTCGCCGCCCGGCAGGTTGACGACGATGCCGCCGGCCGCCTTGACCACCTCGCCGCCGAGGCCGGGAATGCGCATCTTGAGGCCGTCGTAATCCTCGAGGCCGTTGATCTCCTTGTTGAACCAGCCCCCCATCTGGACGCCGGTGTTGCCGGAGGGGAAGAACTTGGTCCCCATCTCGGCGTACACCCGGTCGGCCAGCTCCTGGCCGCCCCCGTAATAGAACCAGGCGTTCTGCTCCTGGGCGGTGAGGCCGAAGGGCAGCGAGGCGATGAACTGCGAGGCCGGGACCTTGCCCTTCCAGTAGTAGGGGGCGCCGTGCCCCATCTCCACCGTCCCGCTGGAGACCGCGTCCATGCTCTCGAAGGCGGGGACGATCTCGCCGGCGCCGAACACCTCCACCTCGAGACGGCCCTGGGACATTTCGCCGATCATCCGGGCGAGCAGATTGGCGCCGGTGCCGAGGCCGGGGAAGTTCTTGGGCCAGGTGGTGACCATCCGCCATCTGATGGTGCCCTGGGCGACGGCCGGTTTCGGGAAGCTCGAGCTCGCGGCGAGGGCGCCGGTGGCCCCGGCCACCGCCGCCTTGGTGACGAAATCGCGACGCTTGACGTTCTTCATCGGGCATTCCCTCCTGTCGCTGGGGAGGCGGCCTCCCGGGCCGTCGCCCGGCGACGGCCACCGCCTCGGTTCGGGCGCACAGTCGGCAAATGCGGATCGCGAATCAAGGGGCCGGGGGTCGCGTCTCCCCGCCGGGGGCGAACGGCACCCAGCTCGCGCCCGCGAGCCGCTCCAGCGGCCCGAAGCGGGATTTGTATTCCATCTTGCGGCAGCCGGCGATCCAGTAGCCGAGATAGACGTGGGGCAGACCCAGCTCGCAGGCCCGCTGCACGTGCCAGAGGACGATCTCGGTTCCGAGGCTGCGGCGGCGTTCCGAAGGATCGAAGAACTTGTAAACGCCGGAGAGCCCGTCGGCGACCCGGTCGGTGAGGGAGACCGCGAGAAGCCGTCCCCCGCGGTCGCGGAACTCGATCAGCCGGGTGCCGGGGGTGCCGTCCTCGACCATCTCGCGGTATTCCTCGAAGCGCATCCCCTGCATGCCGCCTTCGGTGTGCCGCTGGTCGAGATAGCGACTGAAGAGGAGGTACTGCTCCTCGGTCACCCGCGGCGCCTTTTCCCTCACCAGCAGATCGCGGTTGCGGGCCCGGATCCGGCGGAAGCTCCGGGTCCAGACGAAGCGCCGGGCGAGAATGCGCACCGAGACGCAGGCCTGGCAGCCGATGCAGTTGGGCTTGTAGACGAACCGCTGGCTGCGGCGGAAACCGGCGGTGGTGAGGGTGTCGAAGGCGTCCGCCGGCAACTCGTCGAGAGAGGCCACCACGCGGCGCTCCATGCGACCCTCCAGATAGGGGCAGGGCGCCGGCGGGGTGATGAAGAAGACGTGCGGCGTCGTGATGGTCACGCTTCGAGCGGGCTCCGCGCGGAACCGTCGGGATGCCGGACGCGCCGGTCCGTCACCGCCGCAATATGGGCGAAAGCGACCGGCGGATCGAGGGGGATCCGCGCTCCCGCCTCAGCCGGCATCGTTGAGATGGCAGGCGGCGAAATGGCCCGGGGCGATCTCCCGCAGCACCGGGGCCTCGGTCCGGCAGCGGGCGAAGGCGTGCGGGCAGCGGGGATGGAAATGGCAGCCCGGGGGCGGGGCGACGGGCGAGGGGATCTCGCCCTTGATGGGGCGGAAGCGCCGGCGCCCGGCGTCGAGTCGTGGCACGTCCTCGAGCAGCGCCCGGCTGTAGGGATGGTTGGGGCGGCGGTAGAGTTCCTCGGTGTCGGCGAGCTCGACCAGCCGGCCCAGATACATGATCGCGATGCGGTCGGAAATGTGTTCGACCACCCCGAGATCGTGGCTGATGAAGAGATAGGTCAGGCCGAGATCCCGCCGGAGCTCCATGAAGAGATTGAGGATCTGGGCCTGGATCGAGACGTCGAGGGCGGCGATCGCCTCGTCGCAGACGAGGAATTCCGGTTCCACCGCCAGCGCCCGGGCGATCCCGATCCGCTGCCGCTGGCCGCCGGAGAACTGGTGCGGATAGCGGCGCGCATAGGCGGGATCGAGCCCCACCCGCCGCATCAGCCCGGCCACCCGCTCCTCCAGCTCGGCGCGGGAGACGAGACCGTGGTAGAGGGGCGCTTCGCCGATGATCTCGCCGACCCTGAGGCGGGGATTGAGGGAGGCGAAGGGATCCTGGAAGATCATCTGGACCTTGAGGGCGGTGTCCCGGCGAGCCGTCCGGCTGCTGTCGTCGTGGCTGCGCCCCCGGAACAGCACCTCGCCGGCGGTCGGCTCCAGCACTCCCGCCACCATTCTCCCGAGGGTCGATTTCCCGCAGCCGGATTCGCCGACGAGCCCCACCACCTCGCCGGGGCTCACCGACAGGCTCACCCGGTCGACCGCCCGCACCACGGTGGGGCGGTAGCGGGCGCCGAGGAGATTGGCGACCCGCTCGGAAAAATCGAGCTCCCGCACGAAGGTCTTGGAAACCTCGCGGATCTCGACGATGGGTTCGGACATCGACACCGGCTGCCTGCGGCTCCTCGGGAAACGGCGTCCTTCTAGCAGCGGGACGCGGCTTCCGCCACTTCGCCGTCGGCCCGTGGCTCACCGGCGGTGGCACCACCGCCACCGGATCGCCGAGACCGGCAGGAAGGCGAGGAGAATGGCGGCCCGGGTCCCGGCGGTGAGTTGCTCCTGGTGATCGCCCATCACGACCATCGCGGCGATCCGTCGGTCGAGCCGCTCCCGAGGGCGGGCCTCGACGAACCGTTCGACCGGCGGCCGGCCGGAGGGGCGGGGGGGCGGACCGCGGTGAGGCGATTGCCTGCGGTCGCCGCGGGCGTTACATAACCGCGAACGGCAATCTCCAGCGACGGGGCGAACGCCTTGAGCGGGTTCCCGCATTCCCTTCCGCCCCAGCCTCCCTTTCCGCGCACCCGCATGCGGCGGCTGCGCCGGTACGGCTGGAGCCGCCGGCTGGTGGCGGAGAACCGGCTGCATCCCGCGGATCTGATCCTGCCGCTGTTCGTGCTCGAGGGTCGAGGTCGGCGCGAGCCGGTGCCTTCCATGCCCGGGGTCGAGCGGCTGTCGGTGGATCTCCTGCCGGCGGTGGCGGAACGCTGTCTCGAGCTCGGGATCCCGGCCCTCGCCCTGTTCCCGGTGACCCCGCCGGAGCGCAAGAGCGAGGCCGGCGAGGAGGCCTGGAATCCCGACAATCTGGTCTGCCGGGCGATGCGCCATCTCAAGGATCGCCTGCCGGAAATCGGGCTGATCGGCGATGTCGCCCTCGATCCCTATACCACCCACGGTCAGGACGGGATCGTCCGCGACGGCGTCGTCGTCAACGACGAGACGCTCACCGCACTGGCCCGCCAGGCGGTCTGCCTCGCCGCCGCGGGCTGCGACGTGGTGGCCCCCTCGGACATGATGGACGGGCGCATCGGCGCGGTCCGGGGAGCCCTCGACGAGGCCGGCTTCGACGGCACGCTGGTGCTTTCCTACGCCGCCAAATACGCCTCCGCCTTCTACGGCCCGTTCCGCGACGCGGTGGGTTCGGCGAGCGCCCTCGGCGCCGCCGACAAGAAGACCTACCAGATGGATCCGGCCAACAGCGCCGAGGCCGTCCGCGAGGCGGCGCTCGACATCGCGGAGGCGGCCGACATGCTGATGGTCAAGCCGGGCCTGCCCTATCTCGACGTCATCCGGATCCTCAAGGACAGCTTCCGGATGCCGACCTTCGCCTATCACGTCTCGGGCGAATATGCGATGATCAAGGCCGCGGCCGAACGCGGCTGGCTCGACGGTGCGGCCTGCATGGACGAGGCGCTGCTGTCGATCAAACGCGCCGGCGCCGACGCCATTCTGACCTACGCCGCCCTCGAGGTGGCGGCCCGGCTGCGGGAGCGCGGCTGAAGGCCGCTGCCGGGTTCCGCGCGGCCGCATTGACGGCGGGAAGGCCGCCGGTTACCTCGGCGGCGGACAACGCGGGGAGTGGCCGGTGCAGTTCGAACTCGACGAGGATCGCGCGGCACTCAAAGCGGCGGCGGAGGCTTTCGCTCGCGAGCGGATGGCCCCGAACGCCCGCCGCTGGGACGAGGCCGAGGAGTTTCCCGAGGAGGTGCTGCGGGAGGCGGCGGCGCTGGGCTTCGCCGGCATCTACGTGGGCGAGGATGTGGGTGGCAGCGGCCTCGGCCGGCTCGATGCGGCGATATTGTTCGAGGAGCTGGCCGCGGCCTGTCCCTCGACCGCCGCCTACATCTCGATCCACAACATGGTCGCCTGGATGATCGACCGCTTCGGCGCCCCCGCCCAGCGCCGGCGCTGGCTGCCCGAGCTCGTCACCATGGAAAGCTTCGCGAGCTACTGCCTGACCGAGCCCGGCGCGGGCTCGGATGCCGCGAGCCTGCGGACCCGGGCCCGGCGCGAAGGTGACCACTACATCCTCGACGGCACCAAGGCCTTCATCTCCGGCGGCGGGCGCAGCGACCTCTATGTCGTGATGTGTCGGACCGGCGGCGAAGGGGCGCGGGGGGTCAGCGCCCTGGTGGTGGAGAAGGACACCCCGGGTCTCTCCTTCGGCGCCCAGGAAAAGAAGATGGGCTGGCATTCGCAGCCCACCTGCCAGGTGATCTTCGAGGACTGCCGGGTTCCGGTCGCCAACCGGCTGGGCGAGGAGGGGCAGGGCTTTAGGATCGCCATGCAGGCCCTCGACGGCGGGCGGGTGAACATCGCCGCCTGCTCGCTGGGGGCGGCCCGCAGCGCCTTCGAGCGGGCGCTGGCCCATGTCCGCGAGCGGCGTCAGTTCGGTCGTCCGATCGCCGATTTCCAGGCCGTCCGCTTCCGCCTCGCCGACATGGCCACCGATCTCGAGGCCTCGCGGCTGATGATCTGGCGGGCCGCGGACAAACTCGATCGCGGCGCCGCCGACGCGACGGTGGCCTGCGCGATGGCCAAGCGCTTCGCCACCGACCTCTGCTACCGGGTGATCGACGAGGCGCTGCAGCTCCACGGCGGCTACGGCTACATCCGCGAATACGAGGTGGAACGGCTGCTGCGGGACGCCCGGGTCCATCGGATCCTCGAGGGCACCAACGAGATCATGCGGGTGATCGTCGCCCGCCATCTGCTCGATCGACTCTGACGACGGCAACGGGAAGGAGATGACGGAAACCACCGAGATCCGGGTCGAGCGCCGGGGTGCCCTCGGCATCCTCGTGCTCGACCGCCAGCACGCCCTGAACGCCCTCACCCGCGACATGGTGCGCCGCATGAGCCGGGCGCTCGCCGCCTGGCGTGCCGATCCGGCGATCGGCGCGGTGCTCGTCAAGGCGGTCCCGGGCCGCGCCTTCTGCGCCGGGGGCGACATCCGCAAGGTGATCGAGATCCGCGGGCGCGAGGGGGTGGCGGCCGCCGCCGGCTTCTTCCGCGACGAATACCGGATGAACTGGCGGATCCGGAACTTTCCCAAACCCTACATCGCCCTCTGCGACGGCATCACGATGGGGGGCGGGGTCGGCATCTCGGTGCACGGCAGCCATCGCATCGTCACCGAAAACACCCTCTTCGCCATGCCGGAGACGGGGATCGGGTTCTTCCCCGACGTCGGCGGAACCTGGTTCCTGCCCAGGCTGCCGGGGGAACTCGGCATGTATCTCGGCCTCACCGGAACCCGCTTGCGGGCCGCCGACTGCCTCGACGCCGGGATCGCTACCCATCACCTTCCCGCCGAACGGCTGTCTCTGTTCGAGGAGGAGCTGGCCGCGGCACCGGCCGATCGCGTGGAGACGGTGCTCGGCGAACTGCTGAGCGATCTCGGCACGCGACCCGAGCCCGCGCCGGCGCCGCTCGAGGAGCGGCGGGCGGTGATCGACGCCCTGTTCGCCGGCGGGGATCTGTTCGCCATTCTCGACGCGCTGGAAGCCGATCCGAGCGGTTTCGGTGCCGCCCAGCTCGACATCCTGCGGGAAAAATCCCCCTTCGCGCTGCGGGTCACCTGTGCCCAGCTCCGGCGCGGGGCGGGACTCGCGGATTTCGCCGAGGCTCTGGCGCTCGAATACCGGATCGTCCACCGTTTCCTGGAGGGACGCGAGTTCGCCGAAGGGGTGCGGGCGTTGCTCGTCGACAAGGATCGCAATCCGCAATGGACCTGGCCCGATCCGCGGGCGGTGCCCGACGAGGCGGTGGAGGCCTGTTTCGCCCCGCTGCCGGAGGGCGATCTCGCGTTCGACTGGGAGGAAGTCTAGGCGGCGGCGCCGCCCACGGGAGGAAGAGATGACACGGATCGGCTTCGTCGGCCTCGGCAACATGGGCCTGCCGATGGCCCTCAATCTCCGCAAGGCGGGCTTCGCGGTGCGCGGCCACGACCTGGTGGCGGCGGCGCGGGAGCGGGCGGAGGCGGCGGGTCTGGAGACGGTCGAGGAACTCGACCGGGCGGTGGCCGACGCCGAGATGGTGATCACCATGCTGCCCGCCGGCCCGCAGGTGCGGGAGGTCTACCTCGCGGACGGCGGGGTGCTCGACAACGCGCCGCGGGGGGCGGTGCTGATCGACTGCTCGACCATCGACGTCGAGACCGCCCGCGCCGTTCACGCGGCGGCCCGGGCCCGGGGGCTGGCGATGCTCGACGCGCCGGTCTCGGGTGGGGTCGCGGGGGCCGAGGCGGCCAGCCTGACCTTCATGGTCGGCGGTGAGGCGGAGGTCTTCGCGCGCGCCGAGCCGGTCCTCCGAAAGATGGGCAAGGCGGTGATCCACGCCGGCGCCGCCGGCACCGGCCAGGCGGCCAAGATCTGCAACAACATGATGCTCGGGATCCAGATGATCTCGGTCTGCGAGGCCTTCCTGCTGGCCGAGAAGCTGGGGCTCGCCGCCGACAAGCTGTTCGAGATCAGCTCCCGCTCCTCCGGTCAGTGCTGGTCGCTCACCAGCTACTGCCCGGTGCCGGGACCGGTGCCGGCGGCGCCCTCCAACCGGGATTACCGGCCGGGCTTCACCGCGGCGATGATGCTCAAGGATCTGCGGCTGGCCCAGGAGACCGCGGCGGCGGTGGGAGCGGCGACCCCGCTCGGGGCGGAGGCCTGCCAGCTCTACGCCCTGTTCGCCGCGGCGGGAAAGGAAGGGCTGGATTTTTCCGCGATAATAAAGATGATTGCCGGCAGGCTGTAGCGGCGGTTGAATCATCGCCGGTGCCGGTTTCTTCCGGCGTGTAGCGAAATCGGGCGCATCTCATCGAGGCAGACGTGAAAGAGCAGTATCTTCTGACATCTCGGCTGATCGAACGGCTGCACCGCCGGTTCCTCGACGTGATCAAGGCCGAGCTCGACCGTCTCGGGGTCGAGGACATCAACAACGTCCAGACCCTCATCCTCTTCAACATCGGCGAGGAAACGCTGACCGTCGGCGAACTGACGCTGCGCGGCTACTATCTCGGCTCCAACGTCTCCTACAATGTCAAGAAGCTGGTGGAAAACGACTATCTCATCCAGGAACGGTCCGCTCACGACCGCCGCATGACCCGGGTCCGGCTCTCCGAGAAGGGACTCGGGCTCATCCGCGAGATCGACAAGCTCTACGAACGCAACGCCAGCGAACTGGCGGAAACCGGCATCAAGCCGGAGGATCTGGAGCAGATCAACAAGGTGCTGATGCGGCTCGAGCGTTTCTGGAGCCTGCAGGTTTCCTTCGTGCGCTGAAGCCGGGAACGGATCGCCGACCGCTACCGCTTCCCGCCGCCGCTGCTCCGCTGACCGCCATTGCGATTGCGGGTCAGTGCGTCGATCTGACGCTGCAGCAGCTCCATCTGCCGACGCAGCTCGCGCACCTCCTCGCCCAGCGCCTGCGCTTCGGACGCGACTTCCTCCTCCTCCGCTTCCCCCGCCTCCTTCCGCGCGCCCCGCTCCGGGCGCTCCGCCTTCGTCTCGGCGGTGAAGGGATTGAACATGTTCGCCGCCTGCTGGAACAGGGCGAGGTTCTGCCGGGTGAGCTCCTCGAACTGCTGGACCGGGAAGAAGCTGCCGAAGGTGCGCTCCATGTAGGCGCGCATCTGGTCCTGGTGGCGGGCGAAGTTCTCCATGCTGAGTTCGAGGTAGCGGGGCAGGAGGGTCTTGAGGCTGTCGTCGTAGAAGCTGATCAGATGGCGCAGAAAGCCGATCGGCAGGAGGTTGCGTCCCTTGCTGTCCTCCTCGAGGATGATCTGGGTCAGCACCGAACGGGTGATGTCCTCGCCGGTCTTGGCGTCGTAGACGACGAACTCCCGTCCCTCGCGGGTCATCCGGCTCAGTTCCTCGAGGGTGACGTAGCTGCTGGTCTCGGTGTTGTAGAGGCGCCGATTAGCGTATTTCTTGACGATGGCGACCTTGGCCTCGTCGCGCCCCCGGTCCGGAGAACGGGGATCCGGCGCCGTCCTGTCCTTCATGGTGACGCTCTCCAGCCTACCGCCGCCGCCCGTGGGGAAGGCCGCCGGCCGACCACCGCATCATGGCGGCGTCGACCCGGTTTGTCACGTCCGGTGGGCGGCGCCCCTCAGGCGGGTGGTCGATCGGCCTCCGATCCGGACGGCGTTCCGGCCTCTTCGGTGGCCTCGATCCCGGTCTCCTCCTCGGGCTCGGGGTTCGCCTCGCCGGCCTGGATCGCCGCCTCCTCCTCGGAACGGGCGACATTGACGACGAGCTCGACCTCCACCTCGGGATGGAGGGCCACCGTCACCCGGTGGATGCCGATGGTCTTGATGGGTTCACCGAGACGGACCTGCCGCCGCTCGATGGTGACGCCGGCGGCGGTGAAGGCATCGGCGATGTCGCGGGCGCTCACCGACCCGTAGAGGTGGTTGCTCTCGCTCGCCTGGCGGAGGATGACGACGCTGCGGCCGGCGATGTCGCCGGCCACCTTTTCGGCTTCCTGCCGGCGTTCGAGATTGGCCGCCTCGAGCTGCTTGCGACGCTGCTCGAACTGCTCGCGCGCCTCCTTGGTGGCCCGCAACGCCTTGCCCTGGGGGATCAGGAAGTTGCGGGCGTAGCCGGGCTTGACCTCGACGATGTCGCCCATCTGGCCGAGCTTGGGAATGCGTTCGAGAAGGATCACCTGCATGATCGGCTCCGTTCAGATCAGTCTGCGACGCAGCCCGGCCCAGTCCTCCACCAGGCCGAGGCCGACGACCCCGAGGATCAGGGGCCAGCTGAAGAAGAGAAGCGCGGCGTAGAAGAGGACCAGCGGGACCATCGGCGAGCGGGCGCGGCGCGCCAGCAGGTGGATCACCGCCAGCCCCTGGAACAGATAGGGAACGGTCGCCACCACCAGGAGGGTGGCGGCGACAACGAGGGGCGTGCCGCCGAGAAACGCGGTCCCGAGCGCGCCGGGCAGCAGCAGCGCCAGGGTCCAGGGGGCGACGACGAAGGTGACGAAGGATGGCGAGGGTCGGATCGCCATCCCCGCCCGCTCCGCCAGCTTCTGGGCGAGGACCGCGTTGATGCAGGTCATCAGCAGCCAGGACAGGCCGAGAATGCCCGGCACCAGCGGCAGCCAGGGGGGAGGTGTCATGCCCTCGGTGTCGATGCCGAACATCGCCAGGGTCTCCCGGAGAGCGGTCGCGAGCACCGTCGGCACCTCGCCGACGAAGAGCTGCAGCGCCAGGAGACCGAGCAGGATCGCCCCGAGGCAGAAGAGCAGCAGCTTGCCGACCACCAGCCCCGGCGGATACCATTCGATGCCGCCGTCCTCGGCGCGCCGCGACAGCAGGGCGTAGCGGACCACCAGCAGGCTGGGCAGGCCTTCCAGCACCAGATAGAGGACGGCGGCCAGCCAGCCGCCGAACAGGCTCACGATCAGCAGCGCCGCCAGCGCCGTCAGCCCGGCGTGCGGCATCCCCAGGGCGAGGCCGACGAAGAGCAGCGGAAGCTGGACGAAATAGGCGAGCAGCGGCAGCACCGCCATACCCGAGCTGTAGGCCAGGTAGAGCAGCGCGCTCGCGGCCGCGGCGAGTGCAGCGATGGCGAGCGGCTGCCGCATCGCCGGGCGGTCAGCGGGAAGCGGTGAAGGGCAGGAGAGCCAGGATCCGCGCGCGCTTGATGGCCCGGGCCAGCGCCCGCTGTTCCTTGGCGGTCACCGCGGTGATCCGCCGCGGCACGATCTTGCCCCGCTCGGAGATGAAACGCTGCAGCAGCCGCACGTCCTTGTAGTCGATGCGGGGCGCGTCCTTGTGGGCGAAGGGGCTCGCCTTGCGGCGGCGGAAGAAGGGCCGGCGGATGACGATCGTCGGCGGTTCGGTGCCGCGGCCTCCGCGCCGCTCTCCCGCCGGGCGTTCGGTTCGTTCTTCGACCATGATCTACTCCTGCATCCTCAGCGGCGACGGTCGTCGCGTCCCGACCGTGACTGCATCATCACCGAGGGGCCTTCCTCCGGGCTCTCGGCGCGGACGGTCAGCCAGCGCAGGATGTCTTCGCTGAAACGCTCCTGGCGCTCGAGCTCGACCACGATCTTGCTGGGCCCCGCGATGTTGAGATGGAGATAATGGCCCTTGCGGTGCTTCTTGATGCGGTAGGCGAGACTCTTGAGGCCCCAGTACTCGGTCTTGACGACCTTGCCCCCGAGTTCCTCGACCACCTGCGTGAAACCCTCGGCCAAGGCCTGCGCCTGCTGCGGCGTCAGATCCGGCCGGGTGATGAAGGTGTGCTCGTAATACGGCATGGAGCGCGCTGTCCCTTCGAGCTTTGCGCCAAGTTTGAGCGGGAGCCGCCGCCTTCTCCGGCGCTCCTGCCCGCATGTTCACGCCTCTCTCGTGGACCGGACGGGTCCGGCTCGGCGAACGGTGCGCGGAATATACGGAAAAGCCGCACCGTGACAAGGGGCGCGCGGTGTCGCGGGAGGCGATCGCCGGGGATTCCGCGCCATCCCCGACATTCGCTACCTTCGATTGACCGGGATCGACCGTTCCGTTAACCTCGAATGATAAAGCGAGGCATCGGGGAGGCCCAGGATGCTCAGGCGCGGCGATCGCGGCGCCCGCGTGTTCGATCTCCAGCGCCGGCTGCGCGCGCTGGGCTACGATCCGGGACCGGTCGACGGGATCTTCGGACCACGCACCGAAGCGGCGGTCCGCGCCTTCCAGCGGGATGCCGGGCTGGTGGCCGACGGGATCGTCGGGCGCCGGACCCGGACGGCACTCGACTCGCCCGTCGGTCGGGACCGGCGGCGGCCGCGGCGACGGCCCACGGGCGATGCCGGGGAGCCTTCCTGGATGGCCATCGCCCGGGCCGAGATCTGCACCCGCGAGGCCCGGGCCGGCCAGCCGTCCAACAGCCGCATCCTCGAATACCACCAGATCACCACGCTGCGGGCGACGAGCGACCGGATCCCCTGGTGCGCTTCTTTCCTGTCCTGGGTGCTGGAGCGCGCCGGCATCCGTTCGACCCGTTCGGCGCGGGCCAAGTCCTATCTCGACTGGGGGCATGCGCTCGAAACGCCGCGCCCGGGCGCGATCGCCGTCTTCCATCGCGGTTCCGGCGCCCCCACCGCCCGCGGCCCGGGGCATGTGGGCTTTCTCGTCGAGGAGCGGGAACGGGACATCCTCCTGCTCGGCGGCAACCAGGGCAACCACGTCAACATCCGGTCGTACGCGAAAAGCCGCCTCATGGCCTACCGCTGGCCGGCGACGGCACCCTGAACCATCCGGAGGAGATGAACCATGGCCGTTTCGCCCAATTTCGCCCAGGAACTGGGTGCCATCGATTTCGACCGCGTGATCGGCGGGCCGCTGGTGGCCGCGATCGAGGCCCACAATCTGGCCCAGGTGACCGTCGCCGAGTTCATTCAGGAGGTCGGCTTCACCACCGACGGTTCCGGCGGCAACGTGCGGATGGTCACCTTCCGCTACCAGAAGCAGGTGACCAATCCGGACGGCACCAGCGAGACCAAGACCTTCACCTTCGAGGTGCCGTTCATCCTGCTCCTCAATCTGCCCTTCTTCGAGGTCGATTCGGTGGACATCGCTCTCAATGTCGAGCTGACCTCGGTCCAGACCCGGAGCACCAGCACCAAGTTCGGCGTCGATGCCTCCCTCGCCGTCAAGCACGGATGGCTGATGGGCAAGGTCGATTTCAAGGTCAACGTCTCCTACCAGCGGACCACCAAGACGGGCTCGCGGGTGGAGCGGAAATACGCCTATCAGGTCCGGGTCCATGCCGGGGCGACGGAACCGCCGGAGGGGGTCAACAAGCTGATCGACGCCCTCACCGCCCTGGCGGTCGAGAAGGAGGCGGCATAGCGGCATGGCCGGGGAAAAGCTCGATCTCCGCTCGCTCCCGTTCCACGAGATCCTGGCGGCGCCGCTGATCGCCGCCACCGAGGCCCAGCTCCAATCCTCCCTGCGGATCCTGGAGGTGGTGCAGGAGGTCGGTTTCGAGGAGCGCGAGGGGGAGCAGAATCCGGTCGCCCGCACGGTCGAGTTCCGCTACGAGCGTGACGGGCTGGATGCCGAGGGCAGGCCGGTCCGCCTGCGGAGCCGGCTGCGGATTCCGGTGCTGGCGATGCTGTCCCTCTCCCAGCTCGAGATCGAGAGGCTGGAGATCCGCTGTCGTCTCCGGCTGCGCAGTATCGAGCGGCAGGCCGATTCTCCCGGACTCCGGGTCGACGACCGGTTGCGACGGAAATACGGTTTCCTCTCGGGCGGTACTGGGCTGCGGGTGGCACCGGTGGCGAAGCGGGTCACCCGGGGCGGCGAGCAGACCAGCCAGTCCTTCGATCTCGAGGTGACCTTGACGGCGCGCTCCGAGGACGTCACCGACGGGCTCGACCGGGTCCTCACCGCCCTCGGCGGCGCCGTCGCCGAGACCACGGAGTGATCTCCCGGTGGTCAAGCTGAGCGATTTCGTCGAAGCGGTGCTGCGCGAGGTCACCGCCGCCCGCATCAAGGCGGCCCTGGCCAGCGCCCGGATCGCCGCCGATCTCCGCGACGATCCGCTGCTCGCCGGCCTGCCGGTGCCGACCTACCGGATGGAGCGGGCGGAGTTCGAGATCCGTTTCGCGGTCGCCGAGGTCACCCCGCCGCCCTCCGGCCGTCTCCTCCTGCCGCGCGAAAGGACGCTCCGGCTCGTCGAACGGGCCGTCACCGCCCTTCCGGGATCCGGGCGTGCGGCCAAGGCCTTCGAGATCGTCCCCCGACTGGGGGAGCTCTGGAAGCTCGAGGCGGCGCAGCGGGTCCTCGCCGATCTCGGCGAGGAACGGCTCGAGGAGATGTCTCTCGCGGGCGTCGTCGCCCTCTGCGCCGGGATCGTCGAGAACCGCTATCTGGAGATGCTGACCGACAGCCGGGCACGGGCCTCTCTGCGGCGGATCCGGGAGGTCGTCGCCAAGGGCTTTCCCGATCGTGTCGCCGGGGCCCTGCGGGCCGAACTCCGCGAAGCGCTGGAAAAGGCGGCGGCGGAGGAGAGGCAACGGCAGCCGGCGGAAGCCGCGGTCGAGCTGCTGGTGACGGCGGCGGAGCTGGAGAAGGCCCGGGAGGTATCGACCCTGAAGCTGGTCCTGGAGGAGGACGAGGTCGAGCTCGCTCTTCCTCCGTCCGAGGGAGGAGAGGAGGAATGACCGCCGGCGTCCGCATCGCCATGCGCAAACTCACTTACGCCGAGGTCCAGGAGCTGCGCCGGCGGGAGAAGAAGTATCGCCGCAGCCTCCGGAAACGGGGCTACATCACGCGCACCCTGGTCGACGACAGCGGCTGCTTCGCGGTCGTGATGGTGGAGGAGGAGGCCACGGGGCGCAGAGGGGTGCTGCGTCCCGACGGGCAGGTGTGCTGGCTCGACGAGGTCCGGGGACCGGGGGGCCTGGCCGGAGCGGCGGCCAGCGGCGCCTCCCTCGAACCGCCGGAGGGATCCCGCTGACCGGCGTCCGGACCTTTCAGCCGGCCGGCGGCCGGTAGCGCTCCACCACCTGGTCGATGGCGCCGAAGATGCTGCGCCCCTCGGCGTCCGGCATCTCGATCCGCACCCGGTCGCCGAAGCGCAGGAAGGGGGTGCGGGCCGCCCCGTGACGGATGGTCTCCACGGTCCGCTGTTCGGCGATGCAGGAGTAGCCTCGACCGCCCTCCGCCACCGGCCGGCCGGGGCCGCCGTCGGGATCGCGGTTGGAGACGGTGCCCGAGCCGATGATCGTCCCCGCCGCGAGGGGCCGGGTCCTCGCCGCATGGGCGATCAGCCGGGGAAAGGCGAAGGTCATGTCGGTGCCGGCGTCGGGCTCGCCGAAGAGCTCACCGTTGAGCCAGGAACGCAGCGGCCGGTGCAGCTTGCCCTCGCGCCAGGCCGGGCCGAGCTCGTCGGGGGTCACCGCCACCGGCGAGAAGGCCGAGGAGGGCTTGCTCTGGAAGAAGCCGAAGCCCTTGGCGAGTTCACCCGGAACGAGGCTCCGCAGGCTGACGTCGTTGACCAGCATCAGGAGCTTCACATGGGGCAGGGCGGCCGCCTCGGCGATACCCATCGGCACATCGTCGGTGATCACCGCGATCTCGGCCTCGAAATCGATGCCCCATTCCTCGGTGGCGAGGCGGATCGGCTCGCGCGGGCCCAGGAAACTGTCGGAGCCGCCCTGGTACATCAGCGGGTCGGTCCAGAAGGAGGGCGGCATCTCCGCGCCGCGCGCCTTGCGCACCAGCTCGACGTGATTGACGTAGGCCGAACCGTCCGCCCACTGGTAGGCGCGGGGCAGAGGGCTGGCACAGGCTTCCGCATCGAAGGGGAACTCCCCGTCCAGCGGACCCGCCTCGAGCCGCTCGGCGACCGCCCGGAGGCGGGGCTCGGTCTCCGCCCAGGCGTCGAGGGCCTGCTGCAGGGTTCGGGCGATCTCCGGCACCGCCACCGCACGCGAGAGATCGCGGGAGACCAGGATCAGGGTCCCGTCCCGGCCCCCCTTCCGGAGGCTCGCGAGTTTCATGGCCTTTCAGGCACCCTTCCAGCTGTCCTTGTAGCCCTCGAACTCCACCCCTTCCGGCAGTTCGCCGACCTCCAGCGGATCGCGGGTATCGACCATCACCGCATATTCGTCGGTCATCGCCTTGGGCTGCTCCCAGGCCCGGGTCAGGGCCTTGGGATGCGGCCCGTGGGTGAAGCCGCAGGGATGGAAGGTCACCATGCCCGGCTCGATATTGTCGCGCGAGAAGAAGTCGCCGGCATGGTAGAAGATGACTTCGTCGTAGTCGTCGTTGTTGTGGTAGAAGGGCACCTTGAGCGCGTCGGGGTCGGTCTCGAACGGCCGCGGGCAGAAGGTGCAGATCACGAACCGGTTGGCGACCCAGGTGATGTGCGCCGACGGCGGCAGATGGTAGCGATGGCTCATCAGCGGCCGGATGTCCCGGACATTGAGCTTCACCGGCGCGAGATCGCCCTTCCAGCCGACCGCGTCCAGCGGATTGAAGGGATATGTCACCGTCGAGATCCGATCCTGGCGCTTGATCCGCACCCGCCAGGTGCCGCCCGGTCCCATCTCCTCGTACTGGGCCTCGAAGGCGCCGTCGATGTGCGGGGTCTCGAGGACCGCCGGATCGAAGATCGCGTGCTGGCCGACGATCCCCTTGTCCGGCAGCATGTAGCTGGAGTTGGTCGCCTCGATCAGCAGGGCGGTGACCGGCTCGGTGCATTCGAGCCGCCACATGGTGCTGCGCGGAAGGATCACGTAATCGCCCTGTTCGACCGGCAGATGGCCGTAATCGCAGAACAGAGCCCCCTTGCCGCGATGGATGAAAAGCAGCTCGTCGCCGTCTCCGTTACGAGCCAGATGGTCCATCTTCTCCGGCGCCCGCCAGAACCGCATCTTGCAGTGGGCGTTGTGGAGGAAGGTGGTGGCGTCCCAGGGAGAGGGATGGACGGGGCGGATGTGGTTGAGATTGAAGGCCCTCGGACGCAGCGGTCCCTCCCAGTCGATCCAGCCCGTGGGCGGATGGGTATGGTACATGTGGGTGGCGGGACCGAAGAATCCCTCCTTGCCCATCTCCCGTTCGTATAAACTCCTGTCGAACGCGGCGTGCGCCTGCCGGGACGCCCGCCCTTCGATTCGCGGAAAATAGATGTACCTGCGCATCTCGGCCTCCTCGATTCCCGCTCGGCCCGGCGGTCGGTTGTCCGGTCGTCGAGGCTCGGAAATTTAGTTTCTCATGAAACTACGTCAAGGTGAACGGCTCATGGATACGCGACCGGAGGAGATTTCCTCCGTGGCGGAACTGGAACTCGGGAGGTTCCTGCCCTACCGCCTGTCGGTGCTGACCAACCGGGTCTCCCGCCTGCTCGCCCGCGAGTACGAGAACCGCTTCGGCATCGGCGTCTCGGAATGGCGGGCGATGGCGGTTCTGGGGCGGCAGCCGGCGCTCTCCGCCAGCGAAGTGGCCGAACGGACCAGCATGGACAAGGTACGCGTCAGCCGCGCGGTCGCGGCGCTGCGGCGCAAGGGACTGGTCGAACGGCGCCGGGACCGGGTCGACCAGCGGGTGACGCGGCTCAGCCTGACGCCCCGCGGGGGCGAGGTGTATCGCCGGGTGGCGGCCCTCGCTCTCGCCTTCGAGGCCCGTCTCCTGGCCGGCTTCGGGGAGGCCGAACGCCGCCGTCTGTTCGCCTTCCTGGCGCGGCTCGACCGACGCGTCGAGGAGCTGGAGGAGGAGGGGTGAGCCCCCCCGTCCGCCTGCTCCTGATCGGCTGCGGACGGGTCTGCCGACGCTACCATCTGCCGGCACTTCGTCATCTCGGCAAGGCGGAGATCCGCGGTATCGCCGAGCCGGATCCGCGGGCCGCGACGGCGGCGCGGCCCGCCGCGGAGGTCCCGGTGTTCGCCGATGCGGCGCGCCTGCTCGCGGAGGTGGAGGCCGATGCGGCCCTGATCCTGACCCCGCCCGAAAGCCATGCCGCGCTGGTGGCCGGGGCGCTCGCCCGGGAGCTCCACGTGTTCGTCGAAAAACCTCTGGCGGACCGCAGCGGGGAGGCGATCCGGCTGGCCTCCCTCGCGGTCGCCCGCGGTCGCATTCTCCAGGTCGGCTTCAACCGCCGCCTACGGCCCGCCTACCGGGCGCTGCGGCGGGCATTGCGGAAGGCCGGGCCGGGGCCGCATCGGTTCGATCTGCGGCTGCGGACGCCCGGCGGTCGTTGGGGCCGGGGCGGCCGGGACGAGGAGACCCTCCGCGACGAGTTGCTGTTCGATCTCGGCAGCCATCTCGTCGATCTCGCCGCCTGGCTCGCGGGAACGCCGATCGCCGAACTGCGGGCCAAGCCGCTGCGCTTGCACCCGCGCGGGCCGGAACTCGACGCCGAGCTCGTGCTGCGGGGCGGCAGTCGCGCCTACTGCCGGATCGGCTACGGCCGTCGGCAGGAGGAGCGGGTGATCGTCCGCCAGGCGCAGGGGCTGCTGGTCGCCACCCCCTGGACCTGCCATCGTGGAACCTGGACCGCCCTCACCGGTCTCGGTGACCGGCTGCGCCGGCTGGCCGATCTCGGCGGCGCCCGTCTCGGTCTCGGCCGCAATCTCACCCAGCGGACCTTCGACACCCAGCTCGACCTGTTCCTCGAAGGGGTGCGCCGGGGGCGGGCCGATCCCGCCGTCGCCGACGCCGAGGCCGGGGTCGCCGCGACCCGGGCCGTCGACGCCTGGCGACGCAGTCTCGCCGCCCACGGTTCCTGGATGCGGATCGAACCTTCGACGGAAGGGACGAGCCGATCATGACCGCGCTCCTCGCCCTCGGCCTCGACGCCACCGACATCGGCCGCATCGAGCGGCTCCTCGCGGAGGGCCGCATGCCCCGCCTCGCGGAACTCCGGGCGGGCGCCCTGCACGGGCTTCTGGAAAGCCGGCCCGACGCCTTCGTCAACATGGTCTGGCCGACCCTGGTCAGCGGCCTGCAGGCCGGCGATCACGGCTGGCATTCGGCGAAGATGTGGCGGCCCGAGCGGATGCGCCTCGAATACGGCGATCCCGCCCGGCTGCCGCTGTCGCCCTTCTGGTCGGCGCTCGAGGAAGCCGGCGCCCGTCTCGCCCTCCTCGACGTCCCCTTCGCCCCGCCACCTTCCCCGGCTTTCCAGGGGATCGCCCTGAGCGGCTGGCAGACCCACGACGAGGCCCTGGCCGCGAGCCGCCCCGCCGATCTGCGGCGCCGCCTCCGGCGTCGCCACGGCCGGCCGGCGCTGGGACCGGAGATCTTCGGGCCGCAGACCCCGGCGAGCCTGGAGCGGCTGCACCGGCAGGCGCTGCACGCGACCCGCCAGTTCGCCGACATCGTCCGCGAGCTCCTCGCGGACGGACCGTTCGACCTGTTCCTCGCGGTCTTCGGCGCCGCCCACCGCGCCGGGCACTATCTCTGGGATCTGTCGCAGATCGACGCTCGCGGTCTCACCGCCGAGCGGCGGCGGGCCCTGGAGGGGGCGCTGGACGAGATCTACGTCGCCCTCGATGCGGCGATCGGCCGGGTACTGGATGCGGCTGGCGGCCGGTTCGATCGCATCCTCCTGTTCGCCGCCCACGGCATGGGGCCGAGCGACGGCTGGCTCCACATGCTGGATGCGATGCTGGCCCGTATCCAGGGTGCGCCCCCGTCCGGCGCGAATGGCCGCGGTCTGCTCTACCGGCTGAAGAAGCGGCTGCCCTGGAATCTGGTGCGGGAGGTCACCATCCGCCTGCCGGCGAGCGCGAACCGCGCCCTCGTCCCCCTGTGGTCGCGGCGCATGCACGACTGGAGCCGGACCCGGGTGTTCACCGTGCCCTTCGACGTGCACGGCTTCCTCCGCGTCAATCTCCGCGGTCGCGAGCGGGACGGCATCGTCGAGCCGGGGGCGGCGTACGAGGATCTCTGCGGAGAACTGCGCGAGGCCCTGGAAGGTTTCATCGACATCGCCGGCGGCCGGCCGGTGAGCGCCGGGGTGGTGCGGAGCCGCGATCTGTTCCCGGAGGGGCGGCGGACCGGCCTGCTGCCCGATCTGGTGGTGCGGATCGGTGAGCCGCTCCGCGGTTCGCCGGGCCTCGTCTCACCGCGGTTCGGCGAGCTCCGCTTCCCGGCCCCGGGCCGCTTCCCCTCGGGGCGTTCCGGCAACCATCATCCGCGTGGCTGGTACCTGCTGGCCGGCGCCGGCACCGGCGGACGCCGGGACGGGGTGGTCGTCGATTTCGCGCCGACGGTGCTGGCCATCCTCGGCGTCGTACCTCCACCGCGCATGCGCGGGCGGCCGCTCCATCTGCAGGAGAGCGGGCACCCGGCGGGCGGCAGGCGCATCCGGTGGCGCGAACCGTGACGGGACGGGACGACAACCGGCCCGGGAGCGGCTAGCCTGGATGCCGACGCCGGTGGAATAGCGGGCCGTCGCCGGCGTCTGCAGACGGAGAACATGCGCCGAGATGGCTACTACGTGCTTCGCCCTCACTATGCCATGCGCCGGCGAAAAGCTGGGAACGAATGCCCGATGAGCGAGCTAAGCGCCGCCGACCGCCTGCCGGTCACGCTCTGCATCGTCAACTACAACGGAGCCCGCTATCTGCCGGCGACCCTCGACGCGGTGCGGGCGATGCGCCCGCGGCCGACGGAGGTTCTGCTCGTGGACAACGCCTCCACCGACGGCAGCCTGGCCCTGGTCCGCCGCCATTATCCCGAGGTGCGCATCGTCCGCCGCGCCACCAACGACGGTCCCGGAGCGGCGCGCAACAGCGGTGTCGGCGCCGCCCTGTGCGATCGCATCTTCTTCATCGACAACGATGTCGCGCCCGATCCCGACTGTCTGCCGGCGCTGCTGCGGGTGCTGGACGCCGATCCGCGGGCGGTCTGCGTGATGCCGCGGATGGTCCACGCCGATCCCCCCGACCGCGTCCAGTTCGACGGGGTGAGCGCCCATCTGCTGGGCATGAACGTGCTCCTCAACCAGGAACGTGCGCATTCGGAACTGCGCACCACCACCCGGCAGATGGCCTCGATGGTCAGCGCCGCCTTCCTGTTCGACCGCCGCCGCTGGGGCGCCGAACCGCCGTTCGACGACGGCCTCTTCCTCTATCTCGAAGACCACGAATTCGGCCTCCGGGCGCGGCTTCTCGGCCACCGCATCTACGCCACTCCGGAGGCGGTCTGTCGGCATCGCGAGGGCACGCCGGAAGTCTCCATCCGGGCCACCGGAGGCTACACCCCGACCCGGATCACCGAGACCATCCTCAATCGCTGGCAGATCCTGATCAAGCTCTACCGGCCGCGCACCTTCCTCCTCTATCTGCCCTCCTTCCTCCTGTTCGAGGCGATGCAGTTGGGCGGCGCCCTGGCCCGCGGCTGGCTGCCCCACTACTGGCGGGCGCTGCGTCTGCTGCTGGGCCGGGGGCGGCAACTCCTGGCCCGCCGCCGGGACTTTCAGGCGCGGCGTCGATGTGACGAGCTGGCGGTGGTGACGATCGCACCGCTGCCCTTCAATCCGGCTCTCGCCAGAAGCGGGATGGATCGGATCGCCCAGCGCCTGCTCGCGGGATTGCTGGACATCAACCGGCGGGTCGCCGGGCGGCTGCAGCCGCCCGGACCGCCGCTGCCGGCCCGTCGGGCCGAACGTCCGAGCGGCAACTGAGGGACTTCGGGGAACGGTGCGCTGGGCGCTGGTGACCGGAGCGGCACGGGGCATCGGCCGCGCCGTCGCCCGTCGTCTGCTGGTGGACGGTTGGGCGGTCTGGGCGGTCGATCGTGACGGCGAGGCCCTGGCCCGGACCGGAGCCGAGCTCGCCGCCGACGGGTCGGTGATCACGGAGGTCGCCGATCTGGCGGAGCCGGCGGCGATCGCCGCCCTGGCCGCCCGGCTGCGGTCCCGGGCCGGGCGTCTGGGGGCTCTCGTCAACAACGCCGGAATCAACATCCGCAAGCCCCTCGAGGAGCTCGAGCGGGCGGAATGGGAGCGGGTGCTGGCGGTCAATCTCAGCGCTCCCTTCCTGCTCGTCCGGGCGCTCGTGGGCGAGCTTCGCGCCGGCCGCGGAGCGGTCGTGAACATCGCCTCCACCCGTGCCCACATGTCGGAGCGCGACACCGAGGCCTATGCCGCGAGCAAGGGCGGGCTCCTGGCTCTCACCCACGCCCTCGCGGTGAGCCTCGGCCCCGAGATACGGGTCAACTGCATCAGCCCCGGCTGGATCCATACCCGGGGGGCGGAGCCGGAACCGGCGGATCATGCCCAGCATCCGGCAGGCCGTGTCGGAATGCCGGAAGACGTGGCCGAACTCGTCGCCTATCTGGTCGGACCGCGGGCGGGCTTCGTCACCGGTGCGGAATTCGTCGTCGACGGCGGCATGACCCGCAAGATGATCTATCTCTGAGCCGATCCCCGCGCCGGACGCTTGCGGCCCGACCGCGACTGTGCTGCTTTCGCAGCCAATCGGCACGGCCGGAAAAGATCGACAACCGAGACAGGGAGACACCGAACGATGATGCGCAGAAGCCTGCTCGCCGGAGCGGCGGGCCTTCTCCTCCTGATCGCCGGCGAGGTGCGGGCGGCGGGCGACCCCGAGGCCTGCCGGACGGTTCGCTTCTCCGATGTCGGCTGGACCGACATCACCGCCACCACGGCCCTCGCTTCGGTGGTTCTCGAGGGTCTGGGCTACGAGCCCGAGGCGACCATCCTTTCGGTACCGGTGACCTTCACCAGTCTCGAGAACCAGGACATCGACGTTTTCCTCGGCAACTGGATGCCGACCATGGAGGCGGACATCCGCCCCTATCTCGACAAGGGCTCGGTCGAGCAGCTCGGGATCAACCTGGAAGGGGCCAAATACACCCTCGCCGTGCCGAGCTACCTGGCCGAGAAGGGGCTGCGGGATTTCGCCGACATCGCCCGCTTCCGCGACGAGCTCGACGGCAAGATCTACGGCATCGAACCCGGCAACGACGGCAACCGCCTGATCCAGCAGATGATCGACGAGAACGCCTTCGGCCTCGGCGGATTCGAGCTGGTGGAGAGTTCCGAACAGGGAATGTTGGCCGAGGTCGCCCGCAAGGTGCGCCGCGAGGAGGGCATCGTCTTCCTCGGCTGGGAGCCGCATCCCATGAACGCCAATTTCGAGATGACCTATCTGTCGGGCGGTGACGACTGGTTCGGGCCCGACTACGGCGGCGCCACGGTCTATACGGTGGTGCGCGCGGGCTATGTCGCGGAATGCCCGAACGTCGGCCGGTTCATCGGCAATCTGCGTTTCACCCTGCAGATGGAGAACGAGGTGATGAAGGCGATCCTCGAGGACGGCGCCGAGCCGGAGGACGCCGCCACCGCCTGGCTGCGGGCCAATCCCGAGGTGCTGGAAGCCTGGCTCGAGGGGGTGACCACCATCGACGGCGGAGACGGGCTGGCGGCCGTCAGGGCCCATCTCGGCCTCGACTGAGTCCGGCCGGCGGGCGGTGAAGGCGGGAGGTGAGGGGCCGTGGACTGGCTGACCGAAACCAAGATCCCGCTCGGCCGATGGATGCGGATCGGGGTCGACTGGCTGACCACCAATGCGGCCGGGTTCTTCGACACCGTCTCCCTGGTGCTGGGGACGGTCATCGAGGGGCTCATCGACGCCATGCAGTGGATGAACCCGGTGGTCCTGGTCCTCCTCTTCGCCGCCCTCGCCTGGCTGGTCCATCGCTCCTGGCGGCTGGTGCTCCTGGTGGTCTTCTCCGGGTTCCTGATCATCAATCTGGGATACTGGAAGGAGACCACCGAGACCCTGGCGCTGGTCGGCATGGCCACCGTGGTCTGCATGGTGGTGGGCGTGCCGATCGGCATCGCCGCCGCCCACCGGCCCTGGCTCTATCATGCCATCCGGCCGGTTCTCGATCTCATGCAGACCATTCCGACGTTCGTCTATCTCATTCCGACACTCATTCTTTTCGGTCTCGGTGTGGTGCCGGGCCTGATCTCGACGGTGATCTTCGCGATTCCCGCCCCGATCCGTCTCACCCATCTCGGCATTTCCGCCGTGCCCCGCCCCCTCAAGGAGGCGGCGGAGGCCTTCGGCGCCACCCCCTGGCAGCTTCTCTTCAAGGTCGAACTGCCGCATGCGATGCCGGCGATCACCGCCGGTCTCACCCAATGCATCATGCTGGCCCTTTCCATGGTGGTGATCGCCGCCCTGGTGGGTGCCGACGGCCTCGGCAAGCCGGTCGTGCGGGCCCTCAACCAGGTCAACATCGCCAAGGGCTTCGAGGCCGGTCTCGCGATCGTGCTGGTGGCCATCGTCCTGGATCGGGTGTGCAAGCGGTCGGGTGGCGGGAGCGGCCATGGCTGACGGGCCGCCCGTCATCCGCTTCGAGAAGGTGGACATCGTCTTCGGGGCCCGTCCCCGGGCGGCCCTGCCGCTGATCGACGCCGGCCGCTCGCGCGAGGAGATTCTCGAGGCGACCGGCCAGGTGCTGGGTGTGGCGGGGGCCGATCTCGCGGTCGGCGAGGGGCAGATCTGCGTCCTGATGGGCCTCTCGGGCTCCGGCAAATCGACCCTCCTGCGGGCGGTCAACGGGCTCAACCGGGTCACCCGGGGGCGGGTGCTGGTCCGCGAGGAGACGGGGGAGACCGATGTCACCCGCTGCGACCCGGCCACCCTCAGGCGCCTGCGCACCCGCCGCATCGCGATGGTCTTCCAGCAGTTCGCGCTCCTGCCCTGGCGGTCGGTGGCCGACAATGTCGCCCTCGGTCTCGAGCTGCGGGGCACAGCGGAGGCGGAGCGGCGCCGGATCGTCGCCGAGAAGCTCGCCCTGGTCGGCCTCGAACAATGGGCGGACAAGCCGGTGCACGCCCTGTCGGGGGGAATGCAGCAGCGGGTCGGCCTCGCCCGGGCGCTGGCCACGGATGCCGACATCCTGCTCATGGACGAGCCCTTCTCGGCCCTCGATCCGCTGATTCGCGACCGGCTCCAGGACGAGCTCCTGGAGCTGCAGCGGCGGCTGCGCAAGACCATCCTGTTCGTCAGTCACGATCTCGACGAGGCCCTCAAGATCGGCTCCACCATCGCCATCATGGAGGGGGGACGCATCGTCCAGACGGGGGCGCCCGAGGAGATCGTCCTCGCCCCGGCCGACGACTACGTCCGGAGCTTCGTCGCCAACGTCAATCCGCTCAACGTCCTGCGGCTGGAAACGGCGATGCGCCCGCTGACCGCCGCCGGCGCGGTCACCGTGCCGGTCGGCGACGGGCGCATGCTCGACGTGCGGCTCGACGATCGGGGGCGGCCGCGCGAGATCTGGGAGGGACGCCGGCGCCTGTCCCTCGCCTTCTGGGAGGCGCCGCGGGAGGAGGAGAGTGCGGAGCTGGTGGTGGCGGGACCGGCCGGGGCCTCGATCCGCCTCGCGGTGGCGGCCCTGGCGGCGAGCCGGCGGCCGTTGTTGGTCCTCGACCCGGAGGGGCGGCTGATCGGCTTCGTCGCTACCGACCGCCTGCTCGCCTGCCTGCGGCACGGGGGCGGCCCGGTACCGGCGGTACCGCGGAGGGCGGAGAGGGAGCGATGCTGACCACCACCATCGGCGCCTATCCGAAGCCCGATGACGTGCCGCTGCCGGACTGGTTCCACGCCGAGGGCGGCACCGACACCCCCGATCCCACCCGGGGTTACGCCGAGGCCTGGGCGGAATGGGGCGAGGCGTTGCGGGAGATCCTCGACCGGGCGACGGTGGAGGTGGTGCGCGAGCAGGTGGCGCTGGGCATCGACCTGCCCACCGACGGCGAGATCCGGCGCGAGAACTACATCCACTACCACTGCCGGCACATCGCCGGAATCGACTTCGCGCGGCTGTCGGAAAAAACCATGCGCGGTCACTACCGGGCACGTCTGCCGACCGTCCGCGGACCGCTGGCGGCCACCGATCCCTTTCTCGTGCGTGACTGGCAGGTGGCCCAGGCGGCCACCGATCGGCCGGTGAAGATCACCGTGCCCGGACCGCTGACCATCACCGACAGCATCGTCGATGCGCATTACGGCGATCCGGCGCGGCTCGGGCGGGCGCTGGCCGAGGTTCTCAATGTCGAGATCCGCAGGCTGGGCGAAGCCGGCTGCCGCTGGATCCAGGTCGACGAGCCGCTGTTCGCCCGCCGGACGGAGGAGGCGCTGGCCTTCGGCATCGAGAATCTCGAGCGCTGTCTCCACGGTCTCCCGGCCGGGGTCACCCGCTGCGTCCACATCTGCTGCGGCTATCCCGACCGTGTCGATCGCGAAGACTATCCCAAGGCCCCGCGCGAGGCCTATTTCCGCCTCGCCCCGGTTCTCGACGGGGCGGCGGTGGACGCGGTTTCCATCGAGGACGCGCATCGGCACAACGATCTGCGCCTGCTCGAGCGGTTCGCCCGCAAGACGGTGATCTTCGGGGTGATCGCCATCGCCCGCAGCCGGGTGGAGAAGGTGGAGGAGGTGCGCGGGCGGCTCGCCGCGGCCCTCGGCCACATCGATCGCGAGCGGCTGATCGCCGCCCCCGACTGCGGGCTCGGTCTGCTGCCGCGGAAACGGGTGCGGGAGAAGCTACGGGTGATGGTCGCGGCGGCCCGGACCCTCTGAACCCCGCCGGCCGGCGCGGGCCTCCCGGCGGCTCCGGAGGCGGCGGCAGAGCGCCAATAGCATCGCCGGGCCGACGGCGAGCTGGAGCCAGATGGAAAACCCTTCCAGCCACAGGCTGTAGCCGGAAAACGGCGGCTGCGGACGGGCGGCGGCGTAGATCACGGCCACCGTCAGACCGCTCCCCAGCCACCAGCCGAGCTCGGCGTCGAACCGGATCTTCCTCCCTGTCGCGGGCATCCCGGGGTTCCGCGCATTCCTTGACATCGGGTTAACGGAAGCAGCTCGGAGCCGGATTCGGGGCCGAAAAGCGACGCAGGATGTATTGACGTATGTTAATCGGATTAATATCCTAACACCCCCCCGAACTTCGAGGATGTTGGCCACATGAAGAACAAGTTTCGCGAAGTTTTTAGGTATTTGCGCCTGATTTGGCGCGCCTGGCCACGACGTTTCGTCCTCCGCGAGACCGGTACCCCGGTCGAGCTCCTGCAGATCGAGGACCGGGACGGCAGCCGGCGCTATCTCGTGGAACTGCCGAGCGGCCGCCGCGAACTGGTCTCCGAGGAAGCCCTCACCAGCCGCATCGCCCACGCCGGCGTCGCGGTCGCCACCCTGGTCGCGGTGGCCCTGGCCGGCCTCGTCGCCGGCGCCAGTCTCCTGCCCGATCTGCAGGCCGCGGTACTGCGCCTCAAGGGGGCCTGCGAGGCCCTCGGCGGCCTGCCGCGGGCGGAGCGCTGAGCGGGATCCTCGCCGCCCCCTCGGCGGCCGCTGCCGGATCCGGTGGCGGCCCGTCCGATTCCCGGAGGATCAGCTCGGGCTCCCAGATCTCCTGCAATTCGCCCGGATCGGCGCCGTCGAGCAGGGCCAGGACCATCGCCGCGAGGCGCCTCCCGGCGTCGCGGATCGGCATCCGGATGGTCGAGAGCGGCGGTTCCGCGACCCGGGCCAGGGGAATGTCGTTGTAGCCGATCACCGAGACCTCCCGGCCCGGGCGCAGCCCCAGCCCCCGCAACGCCCGCATCGCGCCGATCGCGGTCAGATCCTCGATGCAGAGCAGGGCGGTGGGGCGCGGCCGCAGCCGCATCAGCGCCCGGGCCGCCCGGGCTCCCGCCTCTTCGCCGAAGCCGTCGTGCCGGAGGAGTTCCCGGCGCGGGACGATACCGGCGCGGGCGAGGGCACGGCGATAGCCGGCGAGGCGCTCGCGCACGAAGTTGAAGCGGGGATCGGCGGCGATGAAGGCGATCTCCCGGTGGCCGAGTTCCAGGAGCCGCATCGTCGCCATCTCCAGCGCCCGCTCGCCGTCCAGATCGACGAAGGCGTGGCGGGCGGCCTGGCGGTCGCGCCCGAGGGTGGCGAAGGGAAAGCCGCGCCCGGCGAGATATTCCACCCGCGGATCGGCGGTGAAGGTGCGATCGAGGATGAGCCCGTCGACCCGCCGGCCCTCGACGAGCTTGCGGCAGACGTCGAGCGGGGCTTCGCCTTCCGGCACGCAGGCCAGGACGAGGTCGAAGTTGGCGGCGTGGAGGGTCTCGCCGATGCCCGCGAGGAGGTCGGCGAAATAGGGGTTGCCGTAATAGGCGGCGAGGCTCTGCGGCACGAAGCCGATGGTCTCGCTGCGGCCGGAGCTCAGCCGGCGGGCGGTGGCGTTGGGGGCGTAGCCGAGCTCGCGGGCCATCGACACCACCCGCTCGCGGGTCCGCGGGCTGACGTCCGAATAGCCGTTGAGCGCGCGCGACACGGTCGTCATCGACAGACCGAGGCGGCGCGAGAGCTCCTTGAGATTCATCTCGCCACCGGCTTCGCTTCCGCCCGCTCGATAGCGCTCCGAGCGGGCCGCGGTCAAACCCCGCCCGGCGGCGGCGTCTCAGCGCGGCAGGACGAAGGCCAGAAAATAGCCGATCGCCGCCCCCGTCACCAGAGCCGCCGCCAATCCGGTCCAGGAAAGGCCGCCGGCGGGGCGCCGCCGCGCCCGGACCTCCGCCACCGCGTCGCGGTCGATGCGCACCGGAAAGCGCTCGACACGGTTGATCATTCTTTCCTCCCGACGGTTAACGGACACCAACCCTAACCGCCGGGCCACGCGCATGGGTTAACGAATCGTGAAGATCCTGCCGGATGCGTCCTCGGGTATGCGCGATTCCGGCCTCAGGGCTTCTCGCCGCGCCGGATCCGCCGCTCGATGTCCTCGATGCAGGCGGGCAGGCCGGTGATGTCGTCGACCACGTAATGGGCACCGCAGCGCAGCATGTTGCGGTAGGCCCGCTGCCGCCGCGCCTCCTGCTCTTCGGCGGACAGCGCCTTCCAGTCTTCGAGAGAAAGCCCCACCTCGTTGCCGGAGACGGCGAGACCGATGCTCCACATCCCGGCGTTGAGCCCTTCCTCGATTCCGGGCACGGTGTCGTCCACCTTGACGCAGGCGGCAACGCAATCGACCCCGAGATTGATCACGTTCTGCAGGCACATGTAGGGGTAGGGACGGCCCGCCGGGACGTCCGAGGCGCAGACCGTACTGTCCGGCTCGTAGCCCTGGCGCCTGGCGTCGGTGAGATTGATGGCCATCATCTCGTCGGTGTAGCCGGTGGTGGAGCCGATCTTGATGCCCCGCTCCCGCAGCCAGGCGATGGTCTCGAGGGTGCCGGGCACGAGGTCCGAATACCGGCTCAGGCATTCGAGCTGGAGGGGCACGAAATCGGCGAACATCGCCTCCACGTCCTCTTCCGTGGGCGGTCGGCCGTGGGTTTCCTCCCAGCGCCGCCGGACCGAGGGCAGCTCGGTGATCCGCTGGATGTGGACCTTCTTGTGGGCGCCCATCGGCGCCCGGGCCTCCTCCATCGTGATCGGCACCCGGCGGCGCTCGAAGACCTCGAGGAACACCGCCGCCGGCGCCATGCAGCCGAAATCCATGGTGGTCCCGGCCCAATCCAGCAGCACCGCCTGGACCGGACCGGCATAGCTGCGGGCGTAACGGAAATCGTAGATCTGGCTCATCGCTGCGAGTCTCCCGTGCGCGGTTGCGGGGTCAGTCGGCGGGACGGCCGCTGGCCACCCCCATCTCCTTCATCGTCTCGGCCACCGCGGCGAGGGCGCGGCGCATTTCGGCGGCGCCGATCCGGCCGATGCAGCCGATCCGGAAACTCGGCGCCACGGTGAGCTTGCCGGGATAGATGACGAAGCCCCGGCGCCGCAGCCGGTCGTAGAATTCCTCGAAACGGAACGCGGGATCGGCCGGCATCCGGAAAGTGACGATGATCGGCGCCTGCAGATCGTCCGGCAGCAGGGTCGCGAAGCCCAGGGCCCGCATCCCCTCGACCAGGATCCGGCAGTTCTCGCGGTAACGCCGCCCGCGCCCCTCGACGCCGCCTTCCGCCTCGTGCTCGTTCAGCGCTCGCTGGAAGGCCGCCAGCACATGGGTGGGCGGGGTGAAGCGCCATTGTCCGTTCTTCTCCATGGCCAGGTACTGATCGTGCAGATCGAGCGAAAGGGAAGGGGAATTGCCGGCCGCCGCCAGCAGCGCCTCGCGCTCGACGATGGCGAAGGCGACCCCCGGCACCCCTTCGAGACATTTGTTGGCCGAGGCGGCGACCGCCTCGAAGCGGATCTCGCGGGCATCCAGGGGCAGGGCGCCGAAGGCGCTCATCGCGTCGATCAGCAGCCGACGACCGTGGCGGGCGGTGACCGCGGCGATCGCCGGCAGGGGATTGAGGATCCCCGAGGTGGTCTCGCAATGGACGACGGCGACGTGGGTCACCGCCGGATCCGCGGCCAGCGCCCGGTCGAGGGCGTCGGGATCGTTCGGCACGTCCTCCGGCGTCCGCAGGGCGACGGAAGCCCGCCCGTGACAGGCGGCGATCTTCAGCATCCGTTCGCCGTAGGCTCCGTTGACCAGCACCAGGAGCTTGCCCTCCCGGGGGACGAGGGTGCCCAGCATGGCCTCGACGACGAAGGTGCCGCTGCCCTGCAACGGCACCGTCACATGGCTCGCCTCGGCACCGGCGAGGGCGGTGAGCCGCCGGCGGACGGCGGCGTTGAGGGCGACGAAATCGCGGTCGCGGGACCCCCAGTCGCGCAGCATCGCCTCCCTGACGGTGCGCGAGGTGGTGAGGGGACCCGGAGTCAGCAGCAGCGGTTCGGACGGGGCGGCGGACATGGCGGACGGTTCCTTCGCGGTCTGCCCGCCTCTTGCGCTCTGTCTCGTCATAGGTCAAATCTATAAATCTGATGCACGAATAAGAATTGCTGATGCAGATCGAACAGCTCCTGACCCTCCGCGCGGTGGTCGAGGAAGGCGGCGTCACCCGGGCCGCGGTCCGGCTCGGAATCACCCAGCCGGCGGTCACCGCCCGGATGCGGGCCCTCGAAACGGCCCTCGGGCGGGCGCTCTTCCGGCGCCGGGGCAACCGCCTCGCCCTGACCGAGGCCGGGGCCGAACTCTACGAGCAGAGCCGCGGCCTCCTCGCCCTCTGGGACGATCTCGCGCTGCGGATCGCCGAAAGCGGCCGCCTCGCCCGCGGGCGGCTGCGGCTCGGGGCCGACGGCCCCTTCGGGGTGATGGAGTTGCTGCGCCGCTTCCGGGCGGCCCATCCGGCCGTCGCCCTCAGTCTCGAGATCGGCAACGCCGCCCATGTGGTGGAGCAGCTCGCCCGCGGAGTCACCGATGCCGCGGTGGTGACCCTCGACCGTTCCCCCGAGGCCCGCTGGCACGCCCTCCTCCTCGGCGAGGAGCGGCTCGCCGCCCTGCTGCCGGCCACCCATCCCCTGGCCGGCCGCGAGGAGCTCGGGCTCGCCGAGCTGGCTGCCCATCCGCTCGTATTCCGCGAGCCGGGTTCGGCCACCCGCACCCTCCTCGAGGCGGTCCTCGCGAGGGCCGGCCTGGAGCCGCGGATCGCTCTCGAGCTGGGCTCGCGGGAGGCGGTGCGGGAGGCGGTGGCGGCGGGGCTCGGGCCGAGCGCGGTGCTGTCCGGCGAACAGCCGCCGGATCCACGGCTGCGGGTGGTGCCGCTGCGGGCACCGGGAGCGCGGCTCGGCCGCTGGCTCCTCTGCCTCGCCGAACGCCGTAGGCTGCGGCTCAATGAAGCGCTTTTTGGGCTGGCGCGGGGGCTGGCTTCGGCTGCGCCGCCGGATCGAAGACCAACCGCACCCTGAGCCCGGGGGCGTTGTCGAGCATCTCGAGTTCCGCCTCGTGCAGGCGGGCCACCGCGTCCACCAGCGACAGACCGAGACCGTTGCCCGGAGCCGAGCGTTCGGGCTGCAGCCGGACGAACCGTTCGAGGGCGCGCCGGCGCTGGGTCTCGGGGATGCCGGGCCCGTTGTCGGCCACTTCCAGCATCGGCCGCGGCGTGCCCCGGACCCGAATCGTCACCCGGCCGCCGGGCTCGGTGTACTTGACCGCGTTGTCGACCAGATTGGCGAGGGCCTGGGCGAGGAGCTGCGGATGGCCGTAGACGGTGACATCCTCCGCCGAATCGAGCCCCAGGGTGATCCCCCGCTCCTCGGCCAGGGGTTCGTAAAGATCGAACACCTCGGCGGCGATCGCGCAGAGATCCACCGGCTCCCATTCCGAGCGCAGGGCGCCGCTTTCCGCCCGGGCGATGGCGAGGAGCGCGTTGAAGGTGGCGATGAGCTGATCGGCCTCGCGCATGGTCTCTTCCAGGAGGGCCCGCGCCTCGGCCTCGTCGAGACGGCCCAAAAGGGCGACGTCGATGCGCGAGCGGAGGCGGGTCAGGGGCGTGCGCAGATCGTGGGCGATGTTGTCGGTGACCTCCCGCATCGCCGCCACCAGCGCCTCGATCCGGTCGAGCATCGCGTTCAGGTTGCGGGCGAGTTCGTCGAACTCGTCCTCGGTTCCCTCGAGACGGATGCGCCGCGCCAGATCGCCGGCCATGATGAACTTGGTGGCCCGGTTGATCCCCTCGAGCCGGGCCAGGGTCCACCGGCTGAGGGCGAAGCCGCCGAGCACCCCGACCACCACCATCAGCCCGCCGCCGAGGGTCATCGCGTTGAGGAGCAGCTTCTGGGTGGCGATCCGGTCCTCCACGTCGCGGCCGACGAGGAGCCGCCAGCGGCCGGCGACGATGAAGCGCTTGCCCAGCGCCCGGCGGTGCTCGATGCGGCCGTCGGGACGCGGCCGTTCGAAAGTGAAGCGCAGCAGCCCGTTCTCGTCCACCTCGCCTTCCGGCCAGGCGTCGATGTTGCCGGCCACCCGGCCGCCCCAGCGATCGACCAGGAGGTAGATGCTGGCCCGGTTGCGCTCCGCCTCGGCCCGCTGGCGAATCACCCGTTCGAGCCCGGCCAGCCCGCCGAGGGCGTATTGCTCGCGGAGTCCCTGAATCTCCGCCTCCACGGTTTCCCGGGTCTGCTGTTCCATGAAGGTGATGCTGGCCTCGTAGACGAAGGCGAACAGGGCCATCGCCGACAGGCTGAACACCCCGAGATAGGCCAGGGTCAGGCGAAAGGTGGCGGATTTGAGGAGCCTAGTCAGCAGCACGCAACGTGTACCCCGCACCACGCACGGTGTGGATCAGAGGGGTGTCGAAATCGCGGTCGATCTTCTGTCGCAGGCGGCTGATATGGACGTCGATGACGTTGGTCTGGGGATCGAACCGGTAGTCCCAGACCTTCTCCAGCAGCATGGTCCGGGTCATCACCTGTTCGGCGTGGCGCATCAGCACCTCGAGGAGCTTGAATTCGCGCGGCTGGAGTTCGATCACCCGCCCCGACCGCTCGACCCGCCGGGTCAGCAGATCCATCGACAGATCCCGATAGCGCAGCACCGTTTCCCGGGCCTCGGCGGAGGGCGCCACCTGGCGCCGCACCAGCGCCTCGAGGCGGGCGAGGAGCTCGGTGAAGGCGTAGGGTTTGGCCAGATAGTCGTCACCCCCGGCCCGGAGTCCCTTGACCCGGTCGTCCACCTCGCCGAGGGCGGACAGGAACAGGACCGGGGTGGTGTTGCCGGTGGCCCGCAGGGTCTTGACCAGCGACAGCCCGTCGAGCCCGGGCAGCATGCGATCCACCACCAGCACGTCGTATTCGTTGCCGGCGGCCATCACCAGCCCGTCCCGCCCGTCGTGGGCGAGATCCACCACATGGCCGCTCTCGCGCAGGCCCTTGGCCATGAACGCGGCGGCATCCCGATCGTCTTCGATGACCAGTACGCGCATGTCGCGAATGTAGGATCTTCGGCCCGGAAACAACAGGGGGGCGGGTGCCCGAGGACACCCGCCCCCCGACCGGGAGGACTCAGGACAGGGCCAGGGGAACCGCCACGAAGCGGGCCTCGCCGCGCCGCATCACCTTGAGGAGCACCGCCTTGCGGCCGGCGGTGTAGGCCTCCTTCACCGCGGCCGCGACATCGCCGGGCTTTTCCACCGCCCGCTCGCCGACGGCGGTGATCACATCGCCGGGCCGCAGCCCCTTGTCGGCCGCCGGACCGTCCGGCAGCACCCGGGTCACCACCGCACCCCGCTCCTCTTCGAGACCGAGCCGCTGGCGGATCTCCGGATCGAGGGGCGCGAGCACCAGCCCGAGCCGCGGCTGCGCCTTCTCATCCCGCTCCGGTTCGGTGGCCGCCATCTCGGCGTCCGGCATCCGGCCGAGGAGGGCGGTGATCTCGATCTCGGCGCCCTGCCGCAGGACCCGCATGCCGGCGTTCCTGCCGGGACCGGCCTTGGCCACGGCGCGGGTCAGATCCCTGAGCTTGGTGATCTCGGTGCCGTCGAACTCGAGGATCACGTCCCCGGGCCGCAGCCCGGCGGCGGCCGCCGGGCTGCCCTCGTCGACCGAGCTCACCAGGGCGCCGCGGGGCTCGTCGAGACCGAGGGCGGCGGCGATGTCCTCGTCGACCGGCTGGATCCGCACCCCGAGCCAGCCCCGCTCGACCTTGCCGTCGTCCATCAGATCGGCGATCACCTCTTTGGCCAGATTGGCGGAAATGGCGAAGGCGATGCCGACGTTGCCGCCGCCCGGCGAGAAGATGAGGGTGTTGACGCCGATCACCTCGCCGTCGAGGTTGAAGGTCGGGCCGCCCGAATTGCCCCGGTTGATGGGGGCATCGACCTGGATGAAGTCGTCGTAGGGGCCGGCTCCCACCTCGCGTCCCTTGGCGGAGACGATGCCGGCGGTGACGCTGCCGCCGAGGCCGAAGGGATTGCCCACCGCGATCACCTTGTCGCCGACCTCGACCTCGGAACTGTCGGCGAAGCGGACGAAGGGAAAAGGACCTTCGCCCGCGATCTCGAGCAGGGCCAGATCGGTCTTTTCGTCGAGCCCGACGAGGGTCGCCTCGTATTCCTCGCCGTCGCTGGTCGTCACGGTGATCGATCGGGCGTCCCTGACGACATGGGCGTTGGTGACCACCCGCCCGCTCTCGTCGATGATGAAGCCGGAGCCGAGGCCGCCCCGGGGGCGCCCCCGGCGCTCCGGCATCGGCGGCCCGTCGCGATCGAAGAAGCGCCGGCGGAACTCCTCCATCTCGGGCCGCGGGGGATGGCCTTCACCGGCCGCCGGCACCGGCCGCTCCACCTTGACGTTGACCACCGCCGGCAGCACCGCGCGGACGAGGGGCGCGTAGGACCGGGTGTAGTCGGCGCCGTCGCCGAGGCTCCGGAGCTGGTCGTCGACGGGGTTGGCACGCGGCACGCCGGGGCCGCCGGCCACCGCCAGGGCGGTGAGGGCGACCAGGGCGAGGGCGGTGCCCGCCCCGCTCCGGGCGCGGATCGGATGACGGGAACTGGTCTCGGGCATGCTGGTTCCTTCGCGATGATGTCGGTGACCAGAGGATCGGGGTTCGGGGAAAACCCGGACGTCCGCCTCGCCATGTAGGGGCGGCGGGTGGCGAGCCGTTTGCGCTGGCATGAAATCTCCGTCATGGAAGAGCGGGCATCACCCATCTGCGGGGAATCCTCGATGCGCATCGCCCTCTGGCAGCCGCCCGCCGCCTTTTCCGGCCGCGAGCCGATGCTCGCCGAGCTCGACCGGCGCATGGCGACGGCGGCGACCGCCGGTTGCCTGCTGCTGGTCGCGCCGGAGCGGCTGATCGCGGCGGGATCCTCGCCGGCCGACCTCGCCGAGCCCTCCGACGGCGATCTCGCCCGCTGGCTGGCGGGACGGTGTCGGGAACACGGGCTGGGGCTCGTCCTCGGGCAGATCGAACGCTACGCCGGACAACTGTTCGCCAGCCTGATGGCCTTCTCGCCGGCGGGGCTGGCGCTCGCCAACTATCGCCGGACCCATCTGCGCTCCGAGGAGGAGGACCGGCTCGACGCCGGCAACTGGCTCACCCTGTTCCCCTTCGCGGGACGCCGGCTGGCGCTTCTCGGCGGTCCCGATCTCGAGCTTCCCGAGCCCGCGCGGGCGCTGGCGCTGGCCGGGGCGGAGGCGATCCTCGGCGCCGGTGGTGGCGGCGTGGCGGAACCCGAGGGGCTGCGGGTGCTGCTCGCCGCCCGCGCCCGGGAGAACCGCCTGCCCCTGGTCTACGCCGATTTCGCTCCGCCCCGCGGGGCCGGCGCCCTCGCCTTCGACGCCGCCGGCCGCCCGGCCGGCGGGGGCGTCCGCGGGGAGCTGCTGCGGGTCGATCTCGAACCGGGAGAAGGGCCGGGGGCGGGACCGAAGCGCCGGCCGGAGCTCTACGCGCGGTTGACGGAGATTGACGCCTGAGCGCGGCAACGGCACTGTCGGCCGGGCGTTGCAGGCAAGTCGGACGGGAACCGTGGTGATGCGCACGATCCTGGCCCATCTGGAGATCAGCCCGTCGCTCGATTCGGTGCTCGAATGCGCGCGTCTGGTGGCCGAGCGGTTCGCGGCCTACATCGAGGGCTATCACATGCGTCCCGGCCAGCCCGACCTGATCGCCGCCGGTGCCGACGGTTTCGTCGCCGCGGCGCCGGATCTGGTCGCCGGCTTCGAGCGGGAGGCGCGCGAGCGGGCCGAACAGGCGCGGCGGCGTTTCGAGGCGTTCCGCCGTCGCCACGGTCTGCCGCTGCCGCAGGAGGCGTCACCCGACCGGCCGAGCGCCGACTGGCGGGTGGAGACGGCCAGCGGTCAGGGCGCCATCGGCAGCTACGGGCGGGTGTTCGATCTGATCGTCGTCGGCCGGCCGCTGGCCGATCAGGTGACCCCCAGCATGGCCGCCCTGGAGGCGGCTCTGTTCGAGAGCGGACGGCCGCTCCTGGTGGCCCCGCCGGTGCCGCCGAAGCGGCTCGGCGAGCGGGTCGTGGTGGCCTGGAACGGGAGCACCGAAACCGCGCGCACGGTGGCCTTCGCCATGCCCTTTCTCGCCGCCGCCGCCTCGGTGGCCGTGCTCCAGGTGGAGGACGGGATGGTCCCCGGCCCCGAGGCCGAGGATCTGGCCACCAGTCTCCGCCGCCACGGCATCGCCGTCGAGGTCCGGCACGTCCGCCGCGGCGGCCGCGGCACCGGCGAGGCGATGCTCGCCGAGACCGCGGCCCTCGGCGGCGATCTGATGGTCAAGGGCGCCTACACCCAGAGCCGCTTCCGGCAGATGATCTTCGGCGGCGCCACCAGTCACATTCTCGCCCATGCCGAGCTGCCGGTGATCATGGCCAACTGAGGAGCGGGCATGTCCGTCGCACTTTCCCTGCACGTAGTGGCGGTGATCGTCTGGGTCGGGGGGATGGTCTTCGCCTGGGCGATCGTCAGGCCGGCCGCCGCTCCTCTCGCCCCCCTCGACCGGATGCGGCTCTGGGTCCGGATCTTCACCCGCTTCCTGCCCCTCGCCGGGGCGATGATCCTGGTGATCCTGGCCACCGGCTACTGGATGGTGCTGGGCCCCTGGGGCGGGCTCCGGGGGGCGCCGCCCTATCTCCATCTGATGCAGGCGGTGGGCTGGGTGATGATCGTCGTCTACCTCTATCTGCTGATCCTGCCCTGGCCCCGTTTTCGGGCGGCCGTAGCGGCGGCCGACACCGCCGAGGCGGGCCGACATCTCGCCGGCATCCGCCGTCTGGTGGGCGCCAACAGCGCGCTCGGCCTGCTCAACGCGGCGGTGGGGGCCGGCGGAAGATTCCTGGCCTTCTGAAACGATGTGCGGGGGGCACCACCACCGACCGCGCGGCCGTCCCGGCGGGCGGCTGCTGTTTCTCCTGATCTTCGGCGGCATCGTCGCCGGCGGCTTGCCGGTCCGGGCCGCGGGGGACGGCGCGCCGCCGGCGGAAGAGCCGGCCCCGCCGGCCGGGGTGGCGGAGCTGGAAGCGGCCCTCGAGGCCCTGGCCCGGGCCGGGGGCGGGGAGGCGGGCGCGGCGGATCCCGCCGCCGGTCTCGCCGAGACGCTCGCCGACCGCGAGGCGGAACTGGCCCGCAAGGAGGCGGAGCTGGCCCGGCTGCGGGAGGCGGTGGCGCGCCTGGAGGCGAAGACGGCGGAGCTTGAGACCGCCCTCGCCGCGGCGCGGCGGGCCCTGGCCACGCGCGATGCGGCGAAGGAGGAGGAGCGTCTCGAGGTGCGGCGCCGGCTGGCGCGGAACGAGCGCGAACTCGCCGTTCTCCGGCGCGACAATCTGAGCCTCACCGAGCGGCTCGCCCGGCAGCGGGAGGAGAAGCGCAGGATTGCCGAGGAGCGGGCGCGGCTGCGGATCGATCTGGAGAACGCCGAGCGCCAGATCGCCGAGCTCACCGCCAGTCTCGAACAGGCCTGGAAGGAGCGCGATCTCGCCGACGGCGAGGTGGAGGCGCGGGACGGTCGGATCCTGGAGCGGGAGCGGCGCCTCGCCGAACTCGCCGACCGTCTCGCCGCCGCCGAAACGGAGCGGGACGCGCTGCGGGCGCGGGTCGCGGATCTGGAACGGACCCTGGCCCGGGCCGATGCCCGGGAAAAGGCCCTCGCCGAACGGATCGCCCGCTATCGCGCCGCGCTCGGCCGGGCAACCGCCGCCCTCGCCGGAGCGGCGGCGGAGCGCGAAGGGGCGGCCGCCGACCGCCGGGCCCGGGAGGCGGAGATCGCCGCCCTCGAAGAGGCCAACGCCGAACTCGCCCGGGCGCTCGGGGAGGCACGGGAGCTGGCCGGGCGCTACCGGCGGATTCTCGAGGCCCTGCGCGAGCGGCTCGAGCCCGAACCGCCGGCGGATCCGGATCCGGCCGCCATCGCCCCCGAAGCGGGTCCGCCCGCGCGGGGGGCGACTCCCGTCGCCGCGACCCGGCGGACCCTTCCGGCGGCGGTGGTCACCGGCGAGGGGCGCGATCGGCAAGCGTTCGCGCGGGTCGCCCGGGAGCTCGGCTTCCGCCTGCGGCCGGACGGGGCGGGAGGGCTGGTCACCGTCCTGGAGGGGGTCCATTTCGCCGTCGACAGGGCCGATCTCACCCCGGAATCCCTGCCCGTACTGGCCCGCCTCGCCGAACTGCTGCGCCGTTTCGGGAACGTGCGGGCGACCATCGCCGGCCATACCGACGCCGCTGGCGAGGCGGCGTACAACCGCGGCCTGTCGGAGGCCCGGGCGGCGGAGGTCCGGCGCCTGCTGATCGTCCGTCACGGCATCGCCGCCGAGCGCCTCGAGGCGGTCGGCTACGGCGAGGAACGGCCGCTGGCCTCCAACGCCGATGCCGAGGGCCGCCGGCGCAACCGCCGGGTCGAGGTCGGCTTCGCCTTCCCGCCGGCCGGGACGGCGGCGACCGCGGCCGACTAGCGGCGGTCGGTGGCCGCTAGGTCGGCGAACAGCCGGTCGAAGGCTTCCTGGGCCATCCGCGGATGGCGCAGCGCCCGGGCCTCCTCGAGATTGGGGGCGGAATCGCCGACGATGATCAGCCCCACCATGCCGACCGTGTAATGGGACGGGCATTTGAAGCCGTAGATTCCGGGCACCGTGAAGGTGACCTCGAGGGGCTTTCCCATCTCCCCCCACCAGGGCGCGGCCCCGGCCGGCATCATGCCGGGGATGCTCTTGGTGGCGTGGATCGGATCGTGGGCCACGAAGCGCACCGTGTCGCCGGGACGGATGCGGACGATCGCGGGCTCGAAGCGGAAGCGGCCGCCGGGACCGTCGGTGACCATGGTCACCGTCACCTCCGCCGCCACCGCCGGCTGGCCGCTCGGGGGCACCGGCAGCAGGACCGCCACCGCCAGAGCGAGACGGAGGAGGGGGAGGAGGGCTCGGGGCATACGGGATTCCGGTTCGCTGGGGCCGGTGTCCATTCTATGCCGGCGGCGGCGAAAAGCAGCGCACGCCGCTTCACATTCACGTGGGTCCGGGAAGGTCGCGGCGGCCGGCGATGACGTGGTCGAGACGGTGATCCTCGATTCCCGCCGGTTCCTGATGGATGAGGATCTCCGCCCCCGGGAACGCGGCCTCGAGGCGCCGCTCCAGGGCATCGGCGATGTCGTGGGCGGCCCGGACCGTGAGCTCGGGGTCGAATTCGACGTGCATCTCGACGAACATCGTCCGGCCGGCCCGCCGGGTGCGCAGATCGTGGACCCCGCGCACCTCCGGCTCGGTGCGGACGAGCTCCAGGATCCGCGCCCGGACGGCGGTCGGCAGCTCCCGGTCCATTAGCACGTCCACCGCCTGACGGCCGATCCGCACCGCGTGGAAGGCGAGATAGGCGGCGATCAGGGCGGCGATGACCGGATCCGGCCGGGACCAGCCGAATTCGCCGACCAGGAACAGCGACAACAGAGTCGCGAAATTGGTCAGGAAGTCGGCCCGGTAGTGGACCGCGTCGGCGGCGATCGCCTGGGATCCGGTGCGCGCGACAACATGCCGCTGGAGGGCGAGGAGCAGGGCGGTGACGAGGATCGCGAGGAGCATCACCAGCATCCCGAAGCCGCTCGCCCGGAGGGTCGGCGGTGCGATCAGCCGCTGCACCCCCTCGACGAGAACGAACAGGGCGGCGCCGAGGACGAGGGCCGCCTGGGCGAGGGCGCTCAGCGCCTCGGCCTTGCCATGGCCGAAACGGTGGCTACGGTCGGGGGGCTGCCGGGCGACCCGGACGCTCAGATAGGTGACACCGGAGGCGAGGATGTCGGTGAGGCTGTCGATGGTCGAGGACAGCAGGGCCAGGGACCCGGTCAGGATCGCCGCCAGCAGCTTGAGCGTGGCGAGAGAGACGGCGACCGCGAGGCTGGCGGTGGCGGCGAGGCTCTGCAGGCGGCCGGGATCTTCGGGTAACAGCCTGGGCATCATCGGGGATATCGGGCTTGACCGGGATCGCGGGGTGGCCATTTCGGGATTGACGGAAGCCCGGCGGCCGCACCGCCCCGCCTCCCGGCGGCGGCCGGCGGGGCCGCGCTCGGACCGCCGCCGGATTTGCCGCGGCCCGCGGTCGTCCGGTACAGCTTAGCGGGATCACAGCACACCGGGAAGGACGAGATGGCGGTTGTCGACAAGGTGGAGGGAGAAACCGGCGAGGAGGCGGGCCTGCGCCAGCCGCTGGAGACGGCGGTGGTGCGCTTCGCCGGCGACAGTGGCGACGGCGTACAGCTCACCGGCAGCCTCTTCACGCTATCGACCGCCCTCGCGCATCACGATCTCGCCACCTTCCCCGATTTTCCGGCGGAGATCCGCGCCCCGGCCGGGACCACCTACGGGGTCTCCGCCTTCCAGATCCATTTCGGCGGTCGCGAGATCCGCACCATCGGCGACCGGCCGGACGTGCTGGTGGCCCTCAACCCCGCCGCCCTCAAGGTCAATCTCGGCGATCTGCGGCCGGGCACGGTGGTGATCCTCGATGTCGGCAGCTTCACCGAACGCAATCTGCGAAAGGCCGGTTTCACCGAGGATCCGCGCGAGGACGGCAGCCTCGATCCCTTCCGGGTGGTGGCCCTCGACATCTCCGGGCTGACCCGGCGGGCGGTGGCCGACACCGGTCTCACCTCGCGCGAGCAGCTCCGCTGCAAGAACTTCTTCGCCCTCGGCCTCGTCTTCTGGATGTTCGACCGCGAGCTCGGGCCGGTGATCGAATGGACGCGCCAGAAGTTCGGCCGCAAGCCGGCGCTGTGCGAGGCCAACATCGCCGCTCTCAAGGCCGGCCACGCCCTCGGCGAGACCGCCGAGCTGCCCCAGCTTCCCGCCTTCCAGGTGCCGCCGGCGAGCATCGCTCCCGGTCTCTACCGGGCGGTCACCGGTTCGGAGGCGCTCGCCTTCGGGCTTCTCGACGGCGCCCGCAAGGCGGGCCTGCAGCTCACCTTCTGCTCCTATCCCATCACCCCGGCCTCGCCGCTCCTCCACGTGCTCGCGCGGCTGCGCGGCTACGGTGTCACCACCTTCCAGGCGGAGGACGAGATCGCCGCCGTCTGCGCCGCCATCGGGGCCTCCTACGCCGGCGCCCTCGGCGTCACTTCGAGCTCGGGGCCGGGCATCTCTCTCAAGAGCGAAGCGATCGGGCTCGCGGTGATGACCGAGCTGCCGCTGGTGATCGTCAACACCCAGCGGGCCGGCCCCTCCACCGGGATGCCGACCAAGACCGAGCAGTCCGATCTCCTCCAGGCCCTCTACGGGCGCAACGGCGACGCGCCGATCGTGGTCTTGGCCGCCGCCAGCCCCGCCGACTGCTTCACCATGGCCCGGGAGGCGGTGCGCATCGCCGTCGGCCACATGACGCCCGTCATGCTGCTCTCCGACGGCTTTCTCGCCAACGCCGCCGAGCCCTGGAAGATCCCCGACCTCGACACGCTGCCCGCCTTCCCGGTCCGCTTCCGCACCGATCCCGAGGGCTTCGCTCCCTACGCCCGCGACGAACGGCTGGTGCGGCCCTGGGTCAGACCCGGCACCCCCGGTCTCCAGCACCGGATCGGCGGTCTCGAGAAGCAGCACGAGACCGGCGAGGTCTCCTACGACCCCGAGAACCATCAGCGGATGACCGATCTGCGCTGGAACAAGGTGCTCGCGGTCGCCGAGGACATCCCCGAGCAGACCCTCGAGCAGGGCGATCCCGGGGATCGCGTCTGTGTCGTCGGCTGGGGCAGCACCTACGGGCCGATCAGCCGGGCGGTGACCACCCGGAGACGGCGCGGCGAGAAGGTGGCCCATCTCCATCTGCGCCATCTCTGGCCGCTGCCGCGCAATCTCGGCCGCCTGCTGTCCGGCTTCGAGAAGATCCTCGTCCCGGAGATGAACAAGGGCCAGCTCGTCCATCTCCTGCGGAGCCAGTATCTGGTCCCGGCCATGGGCCTCTCCAAGGTGAGCGGCCGGCCCTTCGCGGTCGCCGAACTGGAACAGGCTCTCGACCGCCTCTCGGAGGAACGCCCGTGAACGCCCCCGCCCGTGCCCTGAAGCCCAAGGATTACGCCTCGGATCAGGAGGTGCGCTGGTGCGCCGGCTGCGGCGACTACGCCGTCCTCAAGGCCGTGGAACGGGTGCTGGCCGAGATCGGGGCCGATCCCGCCGGCACCGTCTTCGTCTCCGGGATCGGCTGCGCCGCGCGTTTTCCCTACTATGTCGCCACCTACGGCTTCCACGGTATCCACGGCCGCGCGCCGGCCATCGCCACCGGCGTCAAGCTGGCCAATCCGGAGCTCGACGTCTGGGTGATCGGCGGTGACGGCGACATGCTGTCGATCGGCGCCACTCATCTGGCCCACACCCTCAGACGCAACCCGGATCTCACGCTGCTGCTGTTCAACAACGAGGTCTACGGGCTCACCAAGGGCCAGCTCTCGCCGACCGCACCGCCCGGTTCGCGGACCCCGACCAGCCCCCTGGGCTCGGTGGAGAGCCCGCTTTCCGCCTGCCGTTTCGCGCTGGCCGCCGGGGCCCGCTTCGTCGCCCGGGGCATCGACACCCAGAAGGATCTCACGGGGATCCTCCGCGCCGCCCACGATCACCCGGGCACCGGCTTCGTCGAGATCCTCCAGAACTGCATCGTCTACAACGACGGCGCCTTCGCCGCGATCACCGAGCGGGCGACGGCGGCCGAGCACCAGATCCATCCGGTCCACGGCGAGCCCCTGCTGTTCGGGGCCGCGCGCGACAAGGGCCTGCGCCTCGCCGCCGACGGCAGCGGTCTCGAGGTGATCGAGATCGGCGCCGACGGGGCGGGACTCGAGGAAGTGATCCGGTTCGATCGCACCAACCTCGCTCTGGCGACGATGCTGGCCTCCCTCGAGCCGCCGCTGCCGGTGGCCATCGGCGTGCTCTACGACAATCCGGCGCCGGTCTCCTACGAGCGGGCGCTCCGGGCCCAGGAGGAGGCGGAGCGGGCCCGGATCGGCGAGGCGGATCTCGGCGCCATGCTGCGGCAGGGACCGGTGTGGATGGTCACCGCCTGAACCCGGCGGCGCCGCCTTCCACGGGTTTCAGTGGAGGGAAGGGCGCTTCAGATAGTCGGCGCGATCGGCGCTCTCGATCTCGAGGCTCAGACGTTCCTCCCCGCGCCGGACGGTGAGCGGGACGAGGGTGCCCGCCGGCCCCAGCTCCCAGACGAGGTGGTAGAAGTCCGACAGGTCGCAGACCGGCAGCTCGCCGACGCTGACGATCCGGTCCCCGGCCTCGACGCCGGCCCGGGCCGCCGGACCGCCGGGCACGGTGTTGAGCACCGCGAGCCCCTCCTCGTCCTCGAGCAGATAGAGACCGAGCCAGGGGCGGGCGGGGCGCCGGGCGCGGCCGCGGGTGACGAGATCGTCGAGCACCGGCTGCAGGAGATCCACGGGCAGCGCCATGTTGAGCGAATCCGGCCGCTGTTCGGTGCCGGTCCGCACCTGGAGCGAACCGATGCCCACCAGCAGCCCCCGCTTGTCGAGACAGGCGGCGCCGCCCCACAGGGGATGGGGCGGGGCGAGAAACAGCGCGTCCTCCACCAGATACTCCCAGTAGCCGGCGAATTCACGGCGCGCCAGCAGCACCGTGCGGAGGGCCATCGCCGGCCCGCCGTGCGCCGCCATCACCAGGGATTCGCCGACCCGGAGATCGGCCGCGCGGCCGAATTCGAGCGGCGGCGCCTCGATCGGCGCCTCCGCCTGGACGAGGCCGAAGCCGGTCTCGAAATCGTAGCCCAGGAGATGGCCGGAGACCACCTCGCCGCGGGAGGTGGTGAGCCACACCCGGCTGGCTTCGCAGACCAGATAGCCGACCGTGAGCACGAGGCCGTTTTCGTGGATCAGCACGCCGCTGCCCTCGCGCTCGGTACCCAGGGTCTCGGCGGTGAAGGCGTCCTCCGGGATCAGGGCCTTGAGGCCCAGCACCGCGTCCAGTGTCGGCTCGAGAGGGAAATCGATCTCCTCCTGACGCGGCCGCTCGTCGCGGGGGATGGCGGGACGGGTGGATCGGGACATCGGCTGCACACCTCGAGGCAAGGACGGCGCTATGGGGGCATAAGTCGGAGCGGCGACGCGGTTCGTCAACCGCGGGGCGAGCGGGAGACGGTGGTCGTTCGCCGTCTCGCGGAGGAGGCGTGCCCTCAGCCGGTGAAGGCCTGGATGCCGGTCTGGGCCCGGCCGAGGATGAGGGCGTGGATGTCGTGGGTGCCCTCGTAGGTGTTGACCGCTTCCAGGTTCATCACGTGGCGGATGACGTGGAATTCGTCGGCGATGCCGTTGCCGCCGTGCATGTCGCGGGCGGTGCGGGCGATCTCCAGCGCCTTGCCGCAGTTGTTCCGCTTGATCAGCGAGATGGCTTCCGGCGCCGCCCGTCCCTCGTCGAGGAGCCGTCCGACCCGCAGGCAGGCCTGGAGGCCGAGGGCGATCTCGGTCTGCATGTCGGCGAGCTTCTTCTGGACGAGCTGGGTGGCGGCGAGCGGGCGCCCGAACTGTTTTCGGTCCAGCACGTAGTCCCGGGCCCGGTGCCAGCAGAATTCGGCCGCTCCCATCGCCCCCCAGGCGATGCCGTAGCGGGCGCGGTTGAGACAGCCGAAGGGCCCCCGGAGCCCCTGCACGCCGGGCAGGAGATTGGCTTCGGGGACGAACACCTCGTCCATCAGGATCATCCCGGTGATCGAGGCCCGGAGCGCGAACTTGCCCTCGATCTTCGGGGTCTCGATGCCCTTCATCCCGCGTTCGAGGAGAAAGCCGCGGATCACCCCTTCCTCGTCCTTGGCCCAGACGACCATGAGGTCGGCGATGGGGCTGTTGGTGATCCAGTTCTTGGCCCCGGAAAGCAGCCAGCCGCCTTCGGTCCGGCGGGCGCGGCTGCGCATGCCGCCGGCATCCGAGCCGTGGTCGGGCTCGGTCAGGCCGAAGCAGCCGACGATCTCGCCGCGGGCGAGCCGCGGCAGCCAGGTCCGGCGCTGCTCCTCGGTGCCGTAGGCGTGGATCGGATACATGACGAGGGAGGATTGCACGCTCATCGCCGAGCGATAGCCGGAATCGACCCGCTCGATCTCGCGCGCGATCAGCCCGTAGGCGACATAGTTGGTGCCGGCGCAGCCGTATTCCTCGGGCAGGGTCGAGCCGAGAAAGCCGAGCTCCCCCATCTCGGTCAGGATCTCGCGATCGAACCGCTCCTGCCGGTTGGCCTCGAGGATCCGCGGCATCAGCCGGTTCTGGGCGTAGTCGTGGGCCGCCTGCTGGATCAGCCGTTCCTCCTCGCCGAGCTGATCCTGGAGGCGGAAAGGATCGAGCCAGTCGAACGGGGCGAGGCGGGCGCTTGCGGCACCGGTAGCGGCGGTGGCGGTCATGGTGGTGGCTTTCCTTCCGATGACGGCGATGCGGGATCGACGGGCACGGCCACCGCGAGGCGGCCGGCGATCTCGCCCTTTTTCCAGCACAAGGATCTCCCCTTCGGCAAGCGGCTGCCACGCTCCCTCGCTCGGCCGACGGGCCGGAACGCCGAGCCGTGGGCACACGGGGCGGGCGTGCTCGGGGGCGTGGGAGGGGCGCGGTTGGGTCCGGCCGCGGGTTCGTGCTATCAGAGAGGGGAAGAACAGCGATCCGGACCTGCATGGACGATCTTCTCGAGCTCTTTCGTGCCTGCGGCGTGCGCGAGCCCTCGGTGGAGGAGGACGCGGACGCCGCCGTCGCCCGCATCACCGCCCTCTACGAGGGGGCGGTCGCGCGCCTGCGGGACGCCTTCACCGATTATCTGCGCAGGGGCCGCGAGCCGGAGGCGATCGACGCCCACTACCCCTTCGTCGGCATCCGGGTCGGCGCCGCCGATCTCAATCTCGACGGAAGGCTCGCCTACGGTGTTCTCCACGATCCCGGGATCTACGGCACCACCGTCACCCGTCCCGATCTGTTCGCCGACTACTACCGGACCCAGATCGGCCTCCTGATGAAGAACCACGGTGTGCCGGTGGTGATCGGCGTCAGCCGGCGGCCGATCCCGCTGCCCTTCGTGGTCGAGGCGGTGACCGCCCGGGTGCCGCCGGAGCGGCTGCATCGGGTGCAGCATCTGTTCCCGATGCCGGATCTCAGCCGCACCGACGATTCGATCGCCAACGGCACCTGGCGGGGCGCGCCCGACGAGCCGCGGCCGCTGGCCCTGTTCACCGCCGAACGGGTCGATTACAGCCTCGACCGGCTGAGCCACTACACCGGCACCAGCCCGGAGCACTTCCAGCGCTACATCCTGCTCACCAACTATCAGCGCTACTGCGATCATTTCCTGGAGATCGCCGGGCGCGAGGTGGCGGAAGGCGAGGAATACGACCGGCTGGTGGTGCCGGGGGACATCGTCACCGCCAATCCGCGCTTCCATCAACCGGCCGAGAACGGCGAGCCGCCCCTGCATCTGCCGCAGATGCCCGCCTATCATCTGACGCGGCCCGATCATCGCGGCATCACCCTCGTCAACATCGGGGTCGGCCCGAGCAACGCCCGCACCATCACCGATCACCTGGCGGTCCTGCGGCCGCACTGCTGGCTCATGCTCGGCCACTGCGCCGGTCTCCGGCGCAGCCAGCAGCTCGGCGACTACGTCCTGTCCCACGGCTACGTCCGCGAGGACGGGGTGCTCGATCAGGAGGTGCCCCTGTTCGTCCCGGTACCCCCCATCGCCGAGGTCCAGATCGCGCTCCAGGAGGCGGTGGCCCGGATCACCGGCGTCTCCGGTCTCGATCTCAAGACCCGGATGCGGACCGGCACGGTGGCGACGACCGCCAACCGCAACTGGGAGCTCCGCTACGGCGAGCTCTACGAACGGCTCAACCAGGCGCGGGCGATCGCCGTCGACATGGAGAGCGCCACCATCGCCGCCAACGGCCTGCGTTTCCGGGTGCCCTACGGGACCCTGCTCTGCGTCTCCGACAAGCCCCTGCACGGCGAGCTCAAGCTCCGGGGGATGGCGACCCGGTTCTACCGCGAACGGGTCAGCCAGCATCTGCTGGTCGGCATCGAGACGGTCCGGCTCCTGCGCGCCCAGGGCTCGGAGCGGCTCCATTCGCGCAAGCTCCGGAGCTTCGACGAGCCGGCCTTCCGCTGACCGGGAGCCGGGCGGCGGGGAGGAGCGGTTCAGTCGAGGGCGTCGCGGATGGTGGTGCCGAGATCGGTCCACATGGTGACGCTGGAATCGGCGAAGGCGACGATGCCGGTGATCGCGGTGATCGCCACCATCGCCGCGAGGAGGGCGTATTCGACCGCGTTCGAGCCGCGGCGATCGGCGAGAAACCGCAGCAGGCGGCGCCGGAGATGCGTCGTCGTCGGAAGATTCATCGCGACCCCGCCAGCGATGGCCGTCGCTGCCATTCTCGGCGGCAAATCCTTAACAGAGGGTTGAGGCGGCGGGAGCGGGCGTGTCCTCGCGTACGCAGGCGGCGGCTTCGCGCAGGAGATCCGGCCGGGCGCCGGCGCGGACCATCCCCTCACCGAGGCTGCGCCGCCAGGCCCGGGCCCCGGGCAGGCCGTTGAAGAGCCCCAGCATGTGCCGGCCGATCGCCTTCAGGGGCACGCCGCGGTCGGCCGCGCGGGCGGCGTAGGCGGCCATCGCCTCGACCACTTCGCGGCGGTCGGTGGGGGGCCCCGCCCCGAACAGCGCCCGGTCGAGCTCGGCGAGGCGCCAGGGATTACCGTAGGCCTCCCGTCCCAGCATCACCCCGTCCACCGCCCGGAGATGGTCCCGCACCTCGGCGACCGTCCGGATGCCGCCGTTGGCGACGATCACGAGATCCGGCCGCTGCCGCTTGAGACGGCGCGGAACCTCGTGACGCAGGGGCGGCACCTCCCGGTTTTCCCTGGGGCTGAGGCCGGTCAGCCAGGCCTTGCGGGCATGGACCACGAACACCTCGCAGCCGGCGGCGGCGACGGCATCGACGAATTCCGCGAAGAAGCCGTAATCGTCGCGGTGGTCGATGCCGATCCGGCATTTGACGGTGACCGGCAGGGAGGTGGCGGCGCGCATCGCGGCGACGCAGTCGGCGACCCGTGCGGGCTCGGCCATCAGGCAGGCGCCGAAAGCCCCCTTCCGCACCCGCGGCGAGGGGCAGCCGCAGTTGAGGTTGATCTCATCGTAGCCGAAATCTTCGCCGATCCGGGCGGCGAAGGCGAGATCGCGGGGCTCGCCGCCGCCGAGCTGCAAGGCCAGCGGCCGTTCGGCCGGATCGAAGGCCAGCAGTCGCTCTCGGTCGCCGTACCGGATCGCCGCCGCGGTCACCATCTCGGTGTAGAGCAGCGCGTGCGGCGCCAGCAGCCGGTGGAAATAGCGGCAGTGGCGGTCGGTCCTGTCCATCATCGGCGCCACGCAGAGGCGCCGATCCAAGCTCTTCCGGCTCGTCCGCATGAACCGGCAAACTGGCCCGCCCGGCCCCGCTGTCAAGCCGGAGGCGGGGCGGTGGCGGAGCGGGCCTGGTCTTCGGCGAAAGGATCCTCGACGAAGGGCCAGATCGGCCTCGCGAGTCTGCCGTAGCGGCTCGGATCCGAGCGGTTCGGATAGATCCCCTCCACCCCGACGTAAAGGATCTCGGCGGCGATCGGACGGAATCCGGCGTGGAAATGGTTGGTGGATTTCACCAGGAGGGCCCGCTTGCGGTGCGGGTCGACGCCGAGATCGGTGAAGATGTCCGGCTCGAAGACCTGGGTCCGGTTGCTGCCGACGAGGATGTCGATCTCGGTACCGGCGAGGCGCAGGACCGCGCATCTGCCGAGGGTCACCCGGCTGCCGGCGAAGGATTGCCATCCCGGATCTGCCAGCGCCCGGATCTCGAAGCGGCCGTCGATCGGGGGACCACTCGAGGCATGGGTCTTGCCGCCGATGCGCATCTCGAGAACCACCCCCTCGCCGGCCGCATGGGCGAGGGCGGCCGCCTGCGGATCCCAGATCAGGGCGGCCCCGAGACGGTCGATCCCGGCCTCCATCAGGGCCCGCAGCAGCACCGTGTTGTCACCGGCGTTGCCGCCGCCGGGATTGTCCCAGACGTCGGCGAGGACCACCGGCCCGCCGCCCGGGGGCCGGTCGCGGACGGCGGCGACGGCCTCCTCCACCGTGATCACCGGCATCCGGGTGGTTCCCCGCATCGCGAACACCTCCCGGCCGAGCCGTTCGGCGAGCGCATCGCCCTCTTCCCGGGCATCGTCGGTCACCACCAGCACCCGGGTGCCGAGTTCCGGCACGTCGGCGGCCATGAAGCCGTGGATCAGGGAGATCGAGAGCACCCGCCCCCGGCCCTGCAGCGCCCGGATCCGGTCCACGAAGCCGCGCATCGGCTCCCGGCTGGTGGGGAAGATGTCGATCATCCGGCAATCGAAGACCGACATCACCGGCCGGATCTCGCCCCGCGCCGCGGCCAGGGCCAGATCGACCACATGCTCCGCCCGCTCGGCGAAATCGGTGTGGGGGAACTCCAGGAAGGCCGCCAGGATATCGGCGGCGCGAACGCGCTTTTCGGTGAGATGGCTGTGCGGATCGAGCTCGGCGGCGACCACCACCCCGGGGCCGACGATCTCCCGTACCCGGGCCAGCAGATCGCCTTCGCAATCCTCGAGGCCGCGGGCGACCATCGCCCCGTGAAGGCCGAGCACGACCGCCTCCACCGGCATCGCCGCCCGGAGCTGGGCGAGGATCTCGTCGCGCAGCTCCTCGTACACGTCGAGGCGCAGCAGGCCGCCGGGTTCGGCCCAGGCGGCGGTCCCCTCGACCACCTCGAGATCGGGATCCGAGGCCGCGCGCCGGCGCAGCACGGGGATCACCGCCGAGCACAGGGTGGGGGTGTCCGGATGCCTGCCGGGCGGCGCGTAGAAGGCGCTCTCGAAGGAGGTCCGGTCGGTGGGGACGGGCGAGAAGGTGTTGGTCTCGGTCGCCAGGGAGGCGGTGAAGACGCGCATCGTCGCCGCTCCCGGCTCAGCCGCGGAGCGGCTTGTAGGCGATCGCCTCGATTTCCACCTTGATGTCGATCATCAACCGTGCCTCGACGGTGGTCCGCGCCGGGGGATCGGTCGGGAAGAACTTCGCGTAGACCTGGTTGAAGGCGGCGAAGTCGCGGGCATCCTCCAGGAACACCTGGGTCTTGACCACATCGGCGAGGCTGCAGCCGGCGAGAGCCAGCGCCGCCTCGAGATTGCGCATCACCTGCTCGGTCTGTTCGACGATGCCCCCGGCCACCACCCGGCCGTCCGCATCGACCGGCACCTGACCCGAGACATGCACGAAATCGCCCGCCCGGACGGCCGGCGAGAGGGGGACGTGGGAGCTTCCGAAACACTGTTTGGACACGGGATCTCTCCTTTCACGGGAAGAACGGACGTCACTTGACGGCGCCGAGGCCGAGGCCGCGCACGAGATAGCGCTGGAGCCAGGAAAAGACGATCGCCACCGGGACGGTGGCCGCCAGCGAGGCGGCCATCACATGGTGCCACTCGACGGTGTAGCGGCCGGCGACCTGGGAGAAGATCTGGATCGGCAGGGTGTAGCTTTCCTGGCGCCGCAGCATGGTCAGGGCGATCACGAATTCGTTCCAGGCGTTGATGAAGGAAAAGATCGCGGTGACCGTGATCGCCGGCAGGGCGAGCGGCAGGAAGACCCGCAGGAGCGCGCCGGTCCGCGAGGCGCCCTCCAGCCAGGCGGCCTCCTCCAGATCCCGCGGGATGGTGGCGAAGTAGCTCTGCAGCATCCAGACGGTGAAGGCGATGTTGAAGGCTCCGTAGACGAGGACCACCGAATTGACACTGTCCACCAGACCCAGCGCCGCGGCGAGGCGGAAGAGCCCGATCACCAGCACGATCGGCGACAGCATCTGGGTCACGAGGAGGAAATGGCGCAGCCAGCCCCGGCCCGTGAACCGGTAGCGGTCCAACGCGTAGGCGAAGGGCACGGCGACGAGGATCGCGATCACCGTCGACAGGAACGAGACGTAGAGGGAATTGGCGAGGGCCCGCCCGAATCCGGTGGCCTCCCACATCTCGACGAAATTCTCCCAGGCGAGGCGGCTCGGCACCCAGCTCGGGGTCAGCACCTCGGTGGCCGGCTTGAGGGCGGTGATCAGCATCACCGCATAGGGGAAGAGGGTCGTCACCACCAGCGGCGACAGCACCAGCCAGGCGAGGATGGTCCGTCGGAGCTTAGGCGACATCTTCCCCCCGCCGGGCGGTCAGACGAACGTAGAGGAGGGTGAACATCAGGAGCAGGGCGAACATGATCAGGGACAACGCCGAGGCCTCTCCCAGCTTGCCGTAGGCGAACCCGAGCTTGTACAGATAGGTGACCAGGATATCGGTGGAATTCGCCGGTCCCCCCTGGGTGGTGGCCCAGATGATGGGAAAGGAATTGAACACGTAAATGGTGTTCAGCACGACGGCGATGTTGAGGAAGGGCAGCATCAGCGGGAAGGTGATCTCGCGGAAGGCCTGGAAGGCCGAGGCGCCCTCGAGCGTGGCCGCTTCGTAGAGATCCTCGGGAATCGAGGACAGACCGCCCAGGAAGATGGTCACCGTGAAGGGCACGGTGACGAGGATCCCGATCAGGATCTGCACCGGGAAGGCGGTGGTCGCCTGGGCCAGCCACTGGATGTTGGTATCGAGCAGCCCCAGGGTCCGGAGACCGGAATTGAGCAGCCCGCTTTCACCATTGAGCGCCCAGCGCCAGACGATCGCGGTCATGGTGATGGAGATCGCCCAGGGCAGCATGACGATCACCCGGGCGAGGCCGCGGCCGTAGAAATCCTGGTGCAGCACCAGCGCCACCGGGAAGGACAGCAGCAGCGCTCCGAAGACGATCCCGACGGTCCAGATCACGGTCCGCCAGAGAGCGGCGAGGAATTCGGGATCCTCGAGGATGGCGGCGAAATTGGCGAGGCCGGCGAAGCCGCGGAGCTGGCCGAAGCGGTTGACCTCGCTCAGGGCGATGGTGCCGAGCTGGACCAGCGGCCAGAGGATGATGAAAGCCGCCAGCAGGAAGCCCGGCAGGACCAGCAGATAAGGAACGAGAGGAGAAGAGCGCCGCATCACGCGCCGTCGCGAGCCGATGTCCGCGGCCGCCGGCGGCGGTTCCTCCGCCCCGGCGGGAGACGGTGGCCGGGCGCGGCCGGTGCCGCGCCCGGCCCGTCACCGCCGGTCCTATTTCCCGAGCACACGGTCGATCTTGGCCGCGGCCCCGTCGAGGGCCTCTTCGACGCCGGCCTCGCCCAGATAGATCGCCTGGAGGGCGTTGACGGTGATCGCCGCGATCTCCTCCCAGCCGCGGATCACCGGCGCGAAGCGGGCTTCCGGCAGCAGCGCGGTGAACACCTTGAGATCCGGATTCTCGGCGAAGGCGGGCATGGCCGCCACCTCCTTGTTCACCGGCAGGAAGCCTTCACCTTCGGTGAAGCGTGCGCGCCATTCGGTGGTGAAGATCATGTCGAGGAACTTCCAGGCGAGATCCTTGTTCTGGGAGTTCTCGAACATGATGATCGAATCGGTGACCCCATAGGTGCCGCGCTCGCCGCCGGGACCGGCGGGGATCCGGGCGACGCCGTAGGGCAGACCGGGCGCCTCCTCCTTGATCTGGGCGGAGAGGAAGGGGGCGGTGATCATCATCCCCACCCGACCCTGCTTGAACAGGTTCTGCACGTCCTCGCGGGTGTAGGCGGTCACCCCGGGCTGGGTCGAACCGGCGTCGATCATGGATTTATAGAGCCGGGCCGCGGCGTAGGCCGCCTCGGTGTCCAGCCCCGAGGTGCCGTCCGCCTCGATCAGATCGCCGCCGTAGGCCCAGAAGGCGTAATAGAAATAGACGTCGGTCTCGATTTCCTTGCCCTGGAGGCCGTAGCCGTAGACCTCCTCGCCGAGAGCCGAGACCGCGGCCGCCGTCTTCGCCAGCTCCTCCCAGGTGTCCGGCGGCGCGTCGAAGCCGGCCTGCTCCAGGAGATCGCGGTTGTAGTACATGGCCCGGGCCGAGGCGGCGATCGGCAGGCCGTAGGTCTCGCCGTTCATCACCGAGGGCGAAAGGAAGACCTCGAAGAAGCGGCTGCGGAACGCATCGTCCATGTATTCGTCGAGGGGCGCGGCGATTCCCTCCTCGACGAAGTCCACCAGCCAGCGGGTGCCGATGATCGCCAGATCGGCGTTGGTGCCGGCGGAGATGTCGGTGGTCAGCTTCTGCAGCAGCACGTCCCAGGGGACCACCTCGATCTGGATGTCGGTGCCCGGGTTGGCCGCCTCGAAGGCGGCCGCCGCCGCCTCGAAATAGGGGCCCGTCTTGGAGCTGTATTCGGCGACCGTGACACGGACGGTGGCCGCCACCGCCAGCGAGCCGGCGAAGGTCACTCCCAGAGCCGCCCCGGCCATGATCCCGAGCGTTTTTCTCATGACTTCCTCCACTGACTGGTTTTTCTATTGTCGGTCGAACCTCGTACCGCCGACGCGGACACCCGACCGGCACGACCGCGTGAAAAAATACGACAAGAACATGGGGGCAGCAACGCGAAAAACGGATTTCTTGTTGCAAAATCACAGGCATCTGCCTAGCAATTCGCGGTACCGGGGAGGGGTGCCGAGGCGGAAAGGCGCATGTTCGGGCTCGAGGGCAGACGGGTGGTGATCACCGGTGCCGGCGGCGGCGTCGGAAGGGCGCTGGTGGAGGTGTTTTCGCAACTCGGCGCGGCGATCGTCGCCTGCGACCGGCCCGGGGTGCCGCTCGCCGGGCCGGTCCCGCGGGAGAGCCACCGCTTCGACCTCGCCGATCGCGAGGCGACCCTCGCCGCGGCCGAGGCCATCGTCGCCGCCGGCCCTCCCGAGGTGGTGATCTCCAATGCCGGTGCGACCCGGGCCGAGACCCTCGGGCAGACCGACCCGGAAACCTTCGACCGGGAGCTGGAGGTCAATCTCCAGGGAGCGGTGCGCTTCACCGCCGCTCTGCTGCCGGCGATGCGAGGGCTCGCCGACGGGGCCTGTTTCGTCTTCGTCTCCTCGGTCAACGCCGTCCAGCATTTCGGTAATCCCGCCTACAGCGTCGCCAAGGCGGGGCTGCACGCCTGGATGCGGGCGATCGCCACCGAGGAGGGCGTCAACGGCATCCGGGCCAACGCCGTCATGCCGGGCTCGATCCGCACCCCGGCCTGGGAGGCGCGTCTGGCACGGGATCCCGGGGTGGTGGATCGGGTGGCGCGGCTCTATCCGCTCGGGCGTCTGGTCGAGACCCGGGAGGTGGCCCGGGCCGTCGCCTTTCTCGCCTCGCCGCTGGCCAGCGGAATCACCGGCGCGATCCTGCCGGTCGATGCCGGACTCACCGCCTCCAATCTGCCTTTCATCCGGGAGATCTCATGACCGTCCAGCGGCTCCACGGAGACGAGGATGGCCACCCTTGAACTGGTCGATGTCAGCAAGCGCTTCGGTGCGGTCACGGTGATCGAACGCCTGTCGCTGGCGATCGCGAAGGGGGAATTCGTGGTCCTGGTCGGCCCCTCGGGCTGCGGCAAGTCCACCCTGCTGCGGATGATCGCCGGGCTGGAGACGATCTCGGAAGGAGAGCTGATCATCGAGGGAAAACGGGCCAACGAAATCCCGCCCCAGAAGCGCGACATCTCGATGGTCTTCCAGTCCTACGCCCTGTTCCCGCACATGACCGTCCGCGGCAACATCGCCTTCGGCCCCCGCATCCGGGGCGAACCCCCGACACGGGTCGAGACCGCGATCCGGCGTGCGAGCGGGGTGCTGAAGCTCGATGCGTTCCTCGCCCGGATGCCGCGCCAGCTCTCGGGCGGCCAGCGGCAGCGGGTGGCGATGGGCCGGGCGATCGTCCGCAATCCGCGCCTGTTCCTGTTCGACGAACCGCTGTCCAATCTCGACGCCAAGCTCCGGGTCCAGATGCGGACCGAGATCAAGGCCCTGCACCAGCGTCTCGAAACCACCTCCATCTACGTCACCCACGATCAGATCGAGGCGATGACCATGGCCGACCGCATCGTCGTCATGAACGGCGGACGGATCGAGCAGATCGGCGCCCCCCTCGCGGTCTACGACCGGCCGGTCAACCGCTTCGTCGCCGGCTTCATCGGTTCGCCGGCGATGAGCTTCCTCGAGGCCCGGTTCCGTCGTGCCGGAGGGCGTCCGGTGGCCGTCCTCGCCGACGGCAGCGCCCTGCCGGTCGGGGAGGTCGCCTGCGCCGACGGACGGCCGGTGGTGGTCGGGATCCGTCCCGATTCCTTCCGGCGCGATCCGGAGGGACCGATCACCATGACCGTCGAAGTGGTGGAACCGACGGGGCCCGAAATCCACCTCTACGGCCGGGTGGCCGGGACGGAGGCGCGGGCCGTCTTCCGCGACCGGAACCTGCCGCGACCCGGCGACCGCCTGCGGCTGGCGGTCGAGCCCCGCGAGGTTCATCTCTTCGACGCCGGAGAGAAGGGAGCCCGATTGTGAAGCGAGGCCAGGGAAGGGCGGCGATCGACCCGGGCGAGGATGGCACCGTCGACATCATCGCCCGGCTGCGGCGGCGGGCCCGCGAGGGGCGGGGCGCGGAGCGGCGCCTCGCCGAATGCATTCTCGCCGATCCCCGCTTCGCCGCCAGCGCCCCCATCGCCGAGATCGCCGGACGTGCCGGGGTCAGCGAGCCGACGGTGACCCGCCTCGCGAGGGCGATGGGCTTTTCCGGGACCCGCGACATCCGCTTCCATCTCGCCCAGGCGCTGGCCATCGGCGGCGCCTACATGGGCGATCGGGCCCGCGAACGCGGGACCGGACGGGGGGCGTCGGGTCTGGTCGCGGCGGTGGCGACCGACGCCCATGCCGCCATCGACCGGATGATGCTCGGGATCCGGGAAGGCGAGGTGGAGGCGATCGCCGGGATCCTCGCCCGGGCCCGGCAGATCCTGATCTGCGGCACCGGCGGCAGCTCCTCGATGGCGGCGGTGGAATTCGAGAACCGCCTCTTCCGCCTCGGCCTCAAGGTCTCGGCGCGGACCGATCCGCAGCTCCAGCGGATGAACGCCTCGGTGCTGGCGGAAGGCGATGTCATCGTCGGTTTCTCGATCTCCGGCCAGGTGACTTCGGTTCTCGACGCCCTCAAGATCGCCCGCCAGTACGGCGCCCGGACGGTGGCGATCACCAGCCCCGACACGCCCATCGCCGCGGCCGCGGAAACCGCCCTGCCGCTGACCATCGAGGAGCACGGCGATCTCTACAAACCCTCCTCGGTCCGCTACGGTCTGCTCGCCGTCGTCGATACGCTGGCCCTGGCCACCGCCCGGGCGATCGGTCCCGAGGTGGTCGAACGGCTGCGCCGGGTGCGGCAGACCCTGGCCAGCCAGAACATCCGCGATCCCGGGATGCCGATCGGAGACTGAACGGTGCGAACGGAAGATCTCGACACGCCGGCGGTGCTGGTCGATCTCGACCGGGTCGAACGCAACCTGTGTCGCGCCCAGGACTATGCCGACCGGCACGGGCTGCGGCTGCGTCCGCACATCAAGACCCACAAGCTCGTCCGCTTCGCCCGATGGCAGATGGATCTCGGCGCCCACGGGATCACCTGCCAGAAGCTGGGCGAGGCCGAATGCATGGCGGCCGGCGGCATCGCGGACATCCTGGTGACCTACAACATCCTCGGCGCCGCCAAGCTCCGCCGCCTCGCCGAACTGCACGCCCGCGTCCGGATGGCGGTGGTCGCCGACAGCCGCGAGGTGGTGGAGGGCTACGCCGCCACCTTCACCGATCCCGGCCACCGCCTGCGGGTGCTGGTCGAATGCGATACCGGGGCCGGCCGCTGCGGCGTCCAGACGCCCCGCGAGGCGCTGGAGCTGGCCCGGACCGTCGCCGCGGCGCCGGGCCTCGCGTTCGCCGGGCTGATGACCTTCCAGCCCCGGGACGCCACCGCGGCGACCGAGGCCTGGCTCGCCGAAGCCCGCGACCTGCTGGCGGCGGCCGGCCTGCCGCCCGCCACCGTCTCCGCCGGCGGCACCCCGGATCTCTTCCGTGCCGCGGAGATCGCGAGCGCCACCGAATACCGGCCCGGAACCTACATCTATTCCGACCGGATGCAGGTCGCCTGGGGCCACGGCACCCTCGAGGATTGCGCCCTCACCGTCCTGACGACGGTGGTCGCCCGACCGACGGCGGAGCGGGCGATCCTCGATGCCGGCTCCAAGGTGCTGGCGGCGGACACGGCACCGGTGCCCGGGCACGGTCACATCCGCGAGTACCCCGAGGCGGTGATCCGCGGCCTCAGCGAGGAACACGCGATCGTCGATGTCTCGGCCTGTCCGCACGAGCCGAGGATCGGCGAGCGGGTGCGGGTGATCCCCAATCACGTCTGCCCGGTCGTGAACCTGACGGATCGGGTCCATCTGCTGCGCGGCGACCGGGTCGAGGAGATCGTCCCGGTGGATGCCCGCGGCCGCGTCACCTGAGGCGCGAACCAACCGACAGGGAGGATGGATGAACTACGAGGAGAACCCCTTCCCGCCGGGCGATCCGGACCGACACGAACTCTGGGAGATGCTGGTCCGGCGGGACATCGACGCCTTTCTCGCCGCCGATTGGTCGATGGTCGCCGGGGATTTCGTCGCCGATCATTTCCTCGGCCTCCACGGCCATTTCCTCGCCGATCCGGATAGCTGGCGCCTCGCTTTCCCGACCGTCGAATCCTATCGCGAGGAATGGCTCCGACAGGCCGCCGAGACGGCCGGAACGGCGTTCGCCGAACCGCTGCGCGAAGCGCTTTTCCGGGCCACCCATCTCCGGGACATCGACCTCCGGGGCGAACGTGCGGTGCTGCACAAGAAGTTCGACGGCAGGATCCGCAAGGCGGACGGGACGGATCTGCGGCTCGACTGGCAGACCCTCTATTTCTGCTCCAAGGGCGACGGACGCTGGCGGATCACCGGCTTCGTCGGCTACATCCCCCGCCGGCTGGGCTGAGCGGGCGGCATCGTCCCCGGTCCGGAGCGGGCCAGTCGGCGACCGAGACCGCGGCAGGCGGCGGCGATCTCCGGCTCGCCGATCGTCTCGCCCAGCAGCTTCCGAAGGCGGGTCGTATCCAGCAGGAAGGGATCGCGTTCGGCGGGATCGGTGATCAGCAGGCGGCCGGCGCCGAAACCCGCGATCAGCCAGAGCGCCATGCGGCCCACGGGTACCGCCAGACCCGAACCGAGATTGACCACCCCGCCCGGCGGTTCCTCGGCGAGGCGGAGGATCCAGGCCGCCGCCACCTCCACCGGCAGGAAATCGCGCGGGGTGAAAGGGCTCACGTCGAACAGGATCTCTCCCTTTGCCGCCAGCCGGTCGAGCATCCTGCCGGCGAAGCTGCGTCGCCCGGGCTCCCAGCCGAAGATGTTGGCGAGCCGCAGGCGGGTGAGCAGGGGACCGAGGATCGCCTCCAGCGCCTCTTCGAGGGCCAGCTTCTGTTCGCCGTAGCGATCGACCGGCCCGAGCGGCGAACCTTCGCCGAGGGGGGCGGCGGCGGGGGCGTAGACCTTGCGGCTGGAAAGCGAGATCAGGGGCACGCCCCGGTCGGCGCAGGCCCGGGCGGCGACCGTCTCGAGATCGTCTTCGCGCCGCCAGTCGGCGGTGCCGAGACGCGGATCGCGCCCGCACCAGAGGAGGCAGGAGACCGCCGGGCCGAGGAGCTCCGCCCAGGGATCGTCGTGGGCGAGGAGCCGGTGCGGCCGGCCCGCCAGCGCCGCCGCCAGATGGCGGCCGATGAACCCGTTCCGGCCGACCAGCAGGATCACCGCTTCAGCCCACCGCTTCGCGGGCCAACAGATCCAGCCGGCGGCCGCGGACGGTGAGGGCGAGCCGCCCCTGCCGAAGCGCCAGCGCCCGCTCGCCGAAGATCTCCCGGCGCCAGCCGGACAGCGCCGGAACCCCGGCCTCGCGGCCGGCCGCGATCGCCTCCAGATCGGCGGCGCCGGCGAGGAGCCGCGGCGCCACCTCGTATTCCTCCGCGCAATGCTTGAGGAGCACCCGCAGGAGCTCGACCACCGGGCCGAGACCGCGTGGCTTTTCCGCCGGCGCCGGCAGTCGCGGCAGCTCCGCTTCGGGCAGGGCCATCACCCGCCGGACAATGGTCAGCACCTCGGCGGCGCTCTGGCGGTCGAGGCTGATGCGGCCCAGCCGCCCGAGGGCCTCCGGCCCGGTCGGCCGGTTGGCGGCCAGCTCGAGGAGCAGATCGTCGCGGAGGATGCGGTTGCGGGGCAGATCGCGACGCTGGGCGGTCCGTTCGCGCCAGGCGGCGAGCTCCTGGACGAGCTTGACGAAGCGCGGCTCCCGGGAACGCAGCTTGAGGCGCTTCCAGGCCTCCTCCGGCGGCTGTTCGTAGAGCGCCGGATCGAGGAGCTTGGCGAGCTCCTCGTCGACCCAGGCGAGCCGCCCCCGGGCCACCAGCCGCTCCCGCAGGCGCGCGTAGATCACCCGCAAATGGGTGACGTCGGCGAGGGCGTAGCGGAGCTGGGCCTCGCTCAGCGGCCGCCGGCTCCAGTCGGTGAAGCGGGAAGATTTGTCGAGGCGGGCGCGGGCGATGCGGGTCACCAGGCTTTCGTAGGAGGCCTCCTCGCCGAGCCCCAGGACCATCGCCGCCACCTGGGTGTCGAACACCGGCTCCGGCAGCCGCCCTCCCAGCATCCGGTGGAAGATCTCGAGGTCCTGGCGGCAGGCGTGAAACACCTTGAGGACCGCGAGATCGCGCAGGAGCTCGTGGAGCGGCGCGAGATCGATCCCTTCGGCCAGGGGATCGACGGCCACCGCCTCGGCGGCGGTGGCGATCTGCACCAGACAGAGTTTCGGCCAGTAGGTGCGGTCGCGCATGAATTCGGTGTCGATGGTGACGTGGCGGTCCCGGCGGGCGCGCCGGACGAAGGCTTCGAGATCGGTGGTCGTGGTGATCAGGCTCATGGTTCCCGGACGGAAATTGGGGAAGGAGGAAACGGGCGGGAAGAACGGGTTCCGCGCGCCTTGACAGGGCCGCCGTGCTTATGACCTTTAGCGGCGTCCGCGCGGACGGCGGTCTGCCGTCCGCCATTCTTCATCAATGACGAGTTCCGGCATGCACCCCTACCGAACGCATCGCTGCGGCGAGCTCCGAAAGAGCGATGTCGGCACCACCGCCCGCCTGTCAGGCTGGGTACACCGAAAGCGGGATCACGGCCAGCTTCTCTTCATCGATCTGCGCGACCACACCGGGATCACCCAGATCGTCTTCCAGCCGGACCGGCCCTTCTTCGCCGAGGCGGAACGCTGCCGCCTGGAGAGCGTGGTCACCGTCACCGGCCGGGTGGTGGCCCGGGAGCCGGAGACGGTCAACCCCGCCCTGCCCACCGGCGAAGTCGAGCTGGTGGCCGAGAGCTTCCATCTCGAGGCCGCCGCCGACAGCCTGCCGCTGCAGGTCAACGCCGAGCGCGACTACCCCGAGGAGGTGCGTCTGCGCTACCGCTTCCTCGATCTCCGGCGGGAGAAGATGCAGCGCCAGATCCGGCTGCGCTCGGCGGTGATCGAAAGCATCCGCCGGCGGATGCGCGAGCAGGGCTTCACCGAGTTCCAGACCCCGATCCTCACCGCCAGCTCGCCCGAGGGGGCGCGGGATTTCCTCGTCCCCTCGCGGCTCCATCCGGGCCGCTTCTACGCCCTGCCGCAGGCGCCGCAGCAGTACAAGCAGATGCTGATGATCGCCGGCTTCGACCGCTATTTCCAGATCGCCCCCTGCTTCCGGGACGAGGATGCGCGGGCCGATCGCAGTCCCGGCGAATTCTACCAGCTCGATCTGGAGATGGCCTTCGTCACCCAGGAGGAGGTGTTCGCCGCCGTCGAGCCGGTGATGCACGGGGTGTTCCGCGAGTTCACCGACCGGGCGGTGACCGAACCGCCCTTTCCCCGGATCCCCTGGCGCGAGGCGATGCTGCGCTACGGCACCGACAAGCCGGATCTGCGGATCCCGATCCACATCGCCGACGTCACCCACGTCTTCAGGGGTTCCGACTTCCGGGTCTTCGCCGGGGCGATCGAGAAGGGGGCGGTGGTCCGGGCGATTCCCGCTCCGGGGGCAGCGGCGCAGCCGCGCAGCTTCTTCGATCGGATGATCGCCTTCGCCCAGGAGCAGGGGGCCAGGGGGCTCGGCTACATCGTCTTCGCCGAGGGTGAGGCCCGAGGGCCGGTGGCCAAGTTCCTCGATCCGGTCCGCATCGCGCAGCTCCGCCAGGCGGCCGATCTCGACGAGGGAGACGCGGTCTTCTTCAGCTGCGCCGGGGAGGCGGAGGCGGCGCGGCTCGCCGGCATCGTCCGCCTGCGGCTCGGCGACCGGCTCGATCTGGTGGCGAAGAACAGCTACCGCTTCTGCTGGATCGTCGATTTTCCCATGTACGAGTGGGACGAGGAGGAGAAGCGGGTGGTCTTCTCCCACAATCCCTTCTCCATGCCCCAGGGCGGCCTGGAGGCGCTGGAGACCCGGGACCCCCTCGAGATCCTCGCCTGGCAGTACGATATCGTCTGCAACGGGGTGGAACTGTCCTCGGGTGCGATCCGCAACCACCGTCCCGAGATCATGCGCAAGGCCTTCGAGATCGCCGGCTACGGGCCCGAGGAACTGGAGGCGCGTTTCGGCGGCATGCTGCGGGCGTTGCGCTACGGGGCGCCGCCCCACGGCGGGCTGGCCCCGGGGCTCGACCGCATCGTCATGCTGATCGCCGATGTGCCCAACATCCGCGAGGTGACCGCCTTCCCGCTCAACCAGCGGGCCGAGGAGCTGCTCCTGGGCGCCCCCTCGGCGGTCGCCGAACGGCAGCTCCGCGAGCTCCACATCCGCCTCGCCCCCGAGGCCCGCGAGGCGCTCGCCGGCGGGCGGGAGGGGGAAGGACGGGGCGGCCGGCGGAACGCGACGGCCGACGAGATCGAGACGACATCGGGCGGCGGCTGAGCGGCCGCCGCCCGGTGCCTTCACCCGGACGCGATCGGAGGGAGGCGGCGGTCACCGCCGCCTAGGGAACATCCTGCGGCGGTCGCCGCTTTCAACTCGCTTGGCGCTGTTCCTCGGCGAGGAGGGCGCGGAGATCGTCGGCCGCCCGCTCGAGCAGGAAGAGGATCCGGGCGTCGCCGTAGTCGTAGAAGAGATCGTTGGGGTCGGTGGCGGTCTGTTCGCGGAAGCGGGAAATCGCGAGCTCGAGGACCGCCTGGATGGCGTCGAGGGAGCGCGAAGGGGTGGCGAGGAGGGTCGATTCCAGCTCCTCGAGCTGGCGGTCGATCTGCTCGATCTCGGCCTCGACGTCGGTGAGGCCGGATTCCGCCTCGGCCCGGTCGAGATCGTTCATCATCGCCTGGATCTCCCCCGCCGACATGCCGACGAGCTGCAGCGGCGCGAAGGTCCATTCCGGCAGGCTGCGGCGCAGACGATCCTGGCGTTCGGTGAGGATCTGGCGGCGGCGCTGGAGGTCGGCGATACGGCGCACTACGAGGATCGTGCTGGCGATCACGGCCATCGTACCCACTCCTTTCGTCCGGGACGCTTTATTTGTGATGGAGCGACTCCGTCTCTCCTGTGTGTGTTAACCTGTCCTTCATCCTTCCATGTGTCAATGTTCTATTTGAAAGGATAAAATATCATCTTGGCCCAAAACTGTGTAAAATTTTAGTTGCTTTTGGCGGCGGCCGCCGCCCTTCGTATCGTCCATTCGACGATCCACCCGGAGAGTTGTTGCACCACAGGTTTTCGGCACTCCCGGCCGCCGGCCGGGGCGGCGGTCTCTTTCCCTCTCCCCTCTGGTCTCGGGGGGACGGTCCCGCTATCTTCGGGGGTGCCGAAATCCGCGAACGAGAGGGACGGCGAGGCAGGGATCTTGCACGACGAACATCCGAACGGGCCGAAACCGGCCGCCGGCCGGGGGCGCGAAGCCGGTGAACCGCGCCCCCATTCGCCCGTGGTCGCCCGGCTGCGCAACTACCTGCTGGCCGGGATCATCGTCACGGCCCCCATCAGCATCACCTTCTTCATCGTCTGGCAGGTGGTCGATTTCTTCGACGAGACGGCGAGCAGCCTTATTCCCGAACGCTACAATCCGGGTACCTATCTGCCGTTCAGCATGCCCGGGCTGGGCTTTCTCTTCGTCCTCGCCCTGATCACCCTGGTCGGCTGGTTCACCGCCAGCCTCCTCGGCCGCAGCATGATGCGCTTCGGCGAGCGCATTCTCCACCGGATGCCGGTGGTGCGCAGCATCTACGGCACCCTCAAGCAGATCTTCGAAACCGTGCTGGCCAACTCCTCGCGTTCCTTCCGCGAGGTGGTGCTGATCGAATATCCGCGCCGGGGTCTGTGGGCGATCGCCTTCGTCACCGGGCCGACCAAGGGCGAGGTGGCGGAGGCGATGAACGAGACGGATCTCGTCAACGTCTTCCTGCCGACCACCCCCAATCCCACCTCCGGCTTCCTGCTGTTCGTGCCGCGCCGCGATCTCGTCCATCTCGGGATGACCATCGAGGAGGGCATGAAGATGGTGATCTCGGGCGGCATCGTGACCCCGCCGACCGGCGGGGGCGTGCCGGCGCCGGCCGGCCCGGCGCAGGCGCCACCGGTCCCCGCCGGCCAGCTAGCCCGCACCGATTAGACGCGCCGCCTCGTCGTAGCCGAACAGCGCGAGGAGAAGCCGCAGCGCCCGCCCCCGGGCGGTCTCCAGTCGCGGGTCGGCGGCGAGGACCGCGGTGGCTTCGCGGGCGGCGATCCGCAGCAGGGCTTCGTGAGCCCGAAGATCGGCGAAGCGGAATTCGGGCAGGCCGCTCTGGCGCACCCCGAGCAGCTCGCCGGGGCCTCGGAGGCGCATGTCCTCCTCGGCGATCCGGAACCCGTCCTCGGTCTCCCGCAGCAGCCGCAGCCGCGCCCGGGCGGTGGCGGACAGGGGCGGGCGGTAGAGCAGCAGGCAGGAGGAAGGGCGATCGCCTCGTCCCACCCGGCCCCGGAGCTGGTGGAGCTGGGCGAGGCCGAACCGTTCCGCCTGCTCGATCACCATCAGGCTCGCCTCCGGGACGTCCACCCCGACCTCGACCACCGTGGTGGCCACCAGCAACCGGATCCGGCCGGCGGCGAAATCGCGCATCGCCTTCTGCTTGGCGGCTTCGGGGAGGCCGCCGTGGAGCAGCCCCACCGCCTCCCCGAAGCGCTCGGCGAGCATCGCGAAGCGCGCCTCGGCGGCGGCGATCTCGCCCCGCTCCGCGACCTCCACCGCGGGACAGATCCAGTAGCCCCGCTCGCCGCGCGCCAGCGCCCGCCCCACCGCCTCCACCACCTCGGCGAGGCGGGCGAGGGACAGGGTCCGGGTATCGACCGGCCGCCGTCCGGCCGGTTTTTCGTCCAGCCGCGAGCTGGCGAGATCCCCGTACCAGCACAGCAGCAGGCTCCGCGGAATGGGCGTCGCGGTCAGCAGCAGGAGATCCGTGCCACCCCCCTTGGCCACCAGGGCCAGCCGCTGGCCGACTCCGAACCGGTGCTGTTCGTCGATCACCGCGAGGCCCAGCCGGGCGATTTCCAGATGGGGCTGGACGAGGGCCTGGGTGCCGACACAGAGGGCGAGCTCGCCGCTCGCCAGCCCCTCCACGACCCGCCGCCGCACCGCCGGTCGCTCGCGGCCGGTGAGCAGGCCCGGTTGGAGCTCGAGGGGGCGCAGGAGATCGGCGAGCACCCTCGCATGCTGACGGGCCAGCACCTCGGTCGGCGCCATCAGCACCGCCTGGTAGCCGGCCTCCACCGCCCGCAGCATGGCGAGCAGCGCCACCAGCGTCTTGCCGCTTCCGACATCACCCTGGAGCAGCCGCATCATCGGTGTCGGAGCCGCCATCTCCGCCGCGATCTCGGCGAAGGCGCGCCGCTGGGCGGCGGTCGGACGATAGGGGAGGGCGGCGAGCAGCCGTTCCGTCAGGCGACCGTCGCCGATCAGCGCCCGGCCCGGGTGGGCGGTGCGGCGCCGGCGCGCGAGGGCGAGGGCGAGCTGCAACGCGAGCAGCTCGTCGAGGGCGAGCCGTTGCCGCGCCGGGCTGCCGGGATCTCCGGTCTCCGTCTCCCCGAGATGGAGGCTGCGCAGCGCCGCCGCGAAGGAGGGCAGGGGAAGGCCGGGCAGGATCCCGGGCCGCTGCCATTCGGGCAGGGCCGGCAGCCGTTCGAGGGCCTTGCCCAGGAGACGGCGGAGCTGTCCCTGGCCGAGATCGGCGGTCGCCGGATAGACCGACAGGCGGGCGGGAAGCGCACGCGCCTCGCCGGCCAGCGGTTCCGGATGAACGATCTGCAGCCGGTCCCGCCAGCGTTGCAGACGGCCGTGCAGGACGAGCCGCGCGCCGAGGGGATAGCGCTGCTCGAGCCAGCCCGTTCTGGCGTGGAAGAAGACGAGGTCGATCTCGCCTTCTCCGGTCCGGGCGCGAATCCGATGGGGGCCGCGGCCGAATCCCGGCCGGTGGCGGAGGATCTCCACCTCCACCGTGACATCGCGGCCGGCGTCCTCGGGGGTAACCGCCTCACGGAGGGCGAGATCGAGGGTGGCGCGGGGCAGGTGGAAGAGAAGATCCAGCACCCGCGGCTCCTCGCGACCCAGGAGCCGGGCGAGGCGGCGGGCCAGGGCCCGGCCCACGCCTTCGAGCGAGTCCACCGGCGCGAACAGGGGAAAAAGCCGCGGGTCGCGACCGCCGGCCGCGGTCGCCGGCGGCTTGGCCCCCTCGGCGACTTCCGCTAGACCCCTCGACACCGGGTCCGCATCGCCCATATCAACAGGCGGCACCGACCGAGCCGATGACCGAAGAGCCGATCAGCCTGCGTCGCAAGCGCATTCTCCATCGAAGTCGCTATCGCGGCTGCCTCGAATGCGATCTCCTCCTCGGACGCTTCGTGCAACGGTATATCGACCGTTTCGGAGATGTCGAGCTCGACCAGCTCGAGGCCCTTCTGGAGGAAAAGGACCAGGACATCCTGGCCTGGTACACCGGTCGCGAGCGGGTGCCGGAACGCCACGACAACCGGATCTTCCTCCTCCTGCGCCGCTTCGAGATCCCGACGTGACCACCCACGACAGCTCCGCCCTCGCCGCGCCGGCCCTCGCCCGTCGGGACCCGGGGGCGCGCATCCTCGTCGCCCGCTGTCTCGACGGCCTGGAGGGCCGTTTCCTCGCCGAGCTGCTGGGGCGCAGCGAGAGCGGTGTCCTCCACATCGCCCGCGATGCGCCGCGGGCGGCCTTCGTCCGGGAGATGGTCCGGTTCTTCGCCCCCGAGGCGGAGATTCTCGAATTTCCCGCCTGGGACTGTCTGCCCTACGATCGGGTGTCGCCGCAGCGCGAGCTGATGGCCACCCGGCTCGCCACCCTCGCGGCTCTCGCGGGACCGCCGCGGCGCCGGCTGGTGATCGCCACCGCCAACGCCCTCGTGCAGCGGGTGCCGCCGGCGGAAGCGCTGGAGGGAGCCTGGCTCGATCTGGTCGCCGGCCGGGCGCTGGCGCGCGAGGCGCTCGTGACCTTTCTCGAGCAGAACGGCTACCGGCGCACCGGTACCGTGGTCGAACCCGGCGAATATGCGGTACGCGGCGGCATCGTCGATGTCTATCCGAGCGACCGCGAACAGCCGGTGCGGGTCGATTTCTTCGGCGACACCGTGGAGACGCTTCGGGCCTTCGATCCGGTCACCCAGCGCTCGCTGTCGCGCATCGACCGGGTCCCCCTGCAACCGGTCAGCGAGGCGCTGCTGAACGCCGCCACCATCGCCCGCTTCGCCGATCGCTATCTGCAGGAGTTCGGTGCGGTCAGCGACGATCCGCTGTTCGAGGCGGTGCGGGCGGGACGCAGCTTTCCGGGCATGGAGCATTGGCTGCCGTTGTTCTACGAGCGGCTGGCCACGCTGTTCGACTATCTGCCCGAGGGCATGCCGGTGGTCCTCGGCCATCTCGCCGAGGAGGCGATCGCCGCCCGTCAGGCGATGATCGGCGAGCACTACGAGGCCCGCCGCCGGCCCGAGACGGGGGACGGCTTCGGCACCGCTCCCTACCGGCCGCTGCCCCCGGAGCTGCTCTATCTCGACGAACAGGATCTCGGCCGCCGCCTCGATGCCCGCGAGCTTTACCGGCTGTCGCCCCTCGCGGCGCCGCCGGCGCCGCCGCCGGACAGCGATCGGGTGATCGATCTCGCGGCCCGGCCGGCCCGCGATTTCGCCGCCGAACGCGCCGATCGCCGGGTCAATCTGTTCGATGCCATCCTCGAGCATCTGGCGGCGCTGCGGGCCGCCGGCGAGCGGCCGATCATCGCCTGTTCGAGCCCCGGCGCCCTCGACCGTCTCCGCCAGGTGCTGCGGGATCACGGGCTGGAGGGGGACTACCGGATCGACGTCCTGGGCGAGCTCGCCGAGAGCGGCGTCGCCTTCACCGTCCTGCCGCTGGAACACGGTTTTCGCGCCGACGGGCTGTGCCTTCTGGGCGAACAGGATCTCCTCGGCGAACGCATGGTGCGTCCCGCCCGGCGCCGACGGCGCGCCGAGGAGGCGATCACCGGTCTCGACGCGCTGCGCGAAGGCGATCTGGTGGTCCATGCCGAACACGGGATCGGCCGCTTCGAAGGGCTCGTGACCCTGGAGGTCGCGGGCGCCCCCCACGACTGTCTCAAGCTCGTCTACCAGGGCGGCGACCGGCTCCTGCTGCCGGTCGAGAACCTCGACATCCTGAGCCGCTACGGCAGTCCCGATCGCGAGGTGCAGCTCGACCGGCTGGGCGGCGCCGGCTGGCAGCAGCGCAAGGCGCGGATCAAAAAGCGCATCCGCGAGATGGCCGAGGAGCTGATCCGGATCGCCGCCGCCCGGGCCCTCAGGAAGGCGCCGGTTCTGCGCCTGCCCTTCGGTCTCTACGAGGAGTTCGCCGCCCGTTTCCCCTTCGAGGAGACCGAGGACCAGCTCCGGGCGATCGAGGCGGTGATGGAGGATCTCGCTTCGGGCCGGCCGATGGACCGGCTGATCTGCGGCGATGTCGGCTTCGGCAAGACCGAGGTGGCGCTCCGGGCGGCCTTCGTCGTCGCCATGTCCGGCAAGCAGGTCGCGGTGCTCTGTCCGACCACCCTGCTCGCCCGCCAGCACGCCCAGGTGTTCCGCGAGCGGTTCCGCGGCATCCCGGTGAAGATCGCCCAGCTTTCCCGCTTCGTCGGGGCGAAGGAGGTACGGGCGGTCAAGCAGGGTCTGGCGGACGGCGGCATCGACATCGTCATCGGCACCCACGCCCTGCTGGCCGAGGATGTGCGGTTCCGCGATCTCGGCCTGATCGTGGTCGACGAGGAGCAGCACTTCGGCGTCGCCCACAAGGAGCGTCTCAAGCGGCTGCGGGCCGAGGTCCACGTGCTGACGATGACCGCGACCCCGATTCCCCGGACCCTGCACATGGCCCTGGGCGGGCTCAAGGATCTGTCGATCATCGCCACCCCGCCGGTCGACCGGCTGGCGGTCCGGACCTTCGTCATGCCGGTCGATCCGGTGGTCGTCCGCGAGGCGATCCTGCGCGAATATCACCGCGGCGGTCAGATCTTCTACGTCTGCCCGCAGGTCGCCGACCAGCCGCGGCTGCGCGAAACCCTCGAGAAGCTGGTGCCGGAGGTAAAGATCGGGGTCGCCAACGGGCGGCTGCCGGCGCGCGAGCTCGAACGGGTGATGGCGGATTTCTACGACCGCCGGCTCGATCTCCTGCTGTCCACCAACATCATCGAGAGCGGCCTCGACATTCCCAACGCCAACACCCTGATCGTCCATCGCGCCGACCGCTTCGGCCTCGCCCAGCTCTATCAGCTCCGGGGCCGGATCGGCCGGGCCAAGTTGCGCGCCTACGCCTATTTCACCTTTCCCGCCGACAGCCGGCTGCGGGAGCAGGCGGAAAAGCGGCTGCAGGTGATCCAGTCCCTCGACGGGCTCGGGGCCGGGTTCCAGCTCGCCAGCCACGATCTCGACATCCGCGGGGCCGGCAATCTCCTCGGCGAGGAGCAGTCGGGGCACGTCCGCGAGGTCGGCTTCGAGCTCTACAACCAGATGCTGGAGGAGGCGGTGGCCGAGATCCGCGCCCGCCGGGCCGAGGGGGAGACCGTCCCGGCCGGGGACTGGACGCCGCAGATCACCGTCGATGCGGCGGCGCTGATGCCGGAGAGCTACATCGGCGATCTCGACGTGCGCCTCGCCATGTACCGGCGTCTCGCCACCCTCGAGGATGCGGCCGAACTCGACGCCTTCGCCGCCGAACTCGTCGACCGGTTCGGACCGATGCCGCCGGAGACCGAACAGCTCCTGCGGATCATCGCCATCAAGCAGCTCTGCAGGAAGGCCCATGTGGCGAAGCTCGACGTCGGCCCCAAGGGGGTGGTGATCGTTTTCCAGGACAACCGTTTTCCGCATCCCGAGCGGCTCGTCCGGCACATCGCCGAAAGCCGCGGCCGGATCCGGGTGCGTCCCGACCATCGGCTGGTGCTGCTCCAGGAAACCAGGACCCCGGCGGAGCGGCTCGAACTGGCCCGCCGGACGGTGGCCGAGCTCGCCGCGCTCGCAGCCTAGGGGGAGGCGATGACCGTCCTCTTCTATCATCACGAAAGCGCCTTCGACCATCTGACCGGGACCGGCCATCCCGAACGGCCGGAGCGGTTGCGGGCGATCCTGGACCTGCTCGCCCGGCGGCCGCTGGCCGGGCTCGAACGGCGGGAGGCGCCGCCGGCGAGCCGCGAGCAGATCGCCCGCGCCCATGCGCCCGCCTACATCGAGGCGACCCTGGCGGCGGTGCCGACGGAAGGGCTGCGCCACCTCGATCCCGACACGGTGGTCTCGCCGGGTTCGGGGGAAGCGGCCCTGCGGGCGGCGGGGGCGGCGGTCGCCGCCGTCGATGCGGTGCTCGGCGGGGAGGCGCGGCGGGCCTTCTGCTGCATGCGCCCGCCCGGGCACCACGCCGAACCGCGGCGGGCGATGGGATTCTGCCTGTTCGACAACATCGCCATCGGTGCCCTCCATGCCCGCCACGCCCACGGGATCGGGCGGATCGCGATCTTCGATTTCGACGTCCATCACGGCAACGGGACCCAGGCCATCTTCCGGGAGGACGCCGCGACCCTCTTCTGCTCGACCCATCAGTGGCCGCTCTATCCGGGAACCGGCCGCGAGGACGAGACCGGAGTGGCCGGCAACATCCTCAACCGGACCTTTCCGCCGGGCACCGGCTCGGCCGTCTGGCGGCGGGTGGTGGCGGCGGAGATGCTGCCCCGCATCGAGGCCTTCGCTCCCGAGCTGGTGATGATCTCCGCCGGTTTCGACGCCCATGCCGAGGATCCGCTCGCCGGGATGATGCTGCTGGAGGAGGATTTCGCCTGGATCACCGCCGAACTGGTGGCGCTCGCCGAACGGCATGCGGCGGGCAGGGTGGTGTCGGTGCTGGAAGGGGGATACAACCTCGACGCCCTGGCCCGCAGCCTGCGGGCCCATCTCGAGGCACTGGGGGCGGATCGCCGATCCGCGTAGCGAGACGGGGGAGCCATGGCCGAGGAATGGCAGGCGGAAGACGGCGGGGGATCGGCGGCCGGCGAGCGCCCGATCGCCGAGATGAGCTTCGAGGAGGCCCTCGCCGAACTCGAGCGCATCGTCCAGAGCCTGGAACGCGAGCAGCCCGATCTGGAGGCCGCCATCGCCGCCTACGAGCGGGGCACGCGGCTGCGCCGCCACTGTGAGGAGAAGCTGCGCGAGGCCCGGCTCCGGGTCGAGAAGCTGAGCTTCGACGGGGACGGCGAGGCCCGGCTCGAGCCCTTCGAGCCGCAATGACCGCACCCGCCCTGGCCGCCGCCCTGGGCCGTGCGGCCGCGGATCTCGAAGCCGAACTGGGGGCGCTCCTGCCGGCCGCCGAAGGGGAGCGGGCGCGGCTCGCGGCGGCGATGCGCCACGCGGTTCTGGGCGGCGGCAAGCGGCTCCGGGGATTTCTGGTGCTGGAAGGCGGGCGGCTCACCGGTGCGCCCGCCTCCGCCCGCCGCCGGGTGGCGGCGGCGATCGAGCTCCTCCACGCCTATTCCCTGGTCCACGACGATCTGCCGGCGATGGACGACGCCACCATGCGCCGCGGCCGGCCCGCCTGCCATCGCGCCTTCGACGAGGCGACCGCACTCCTCGCCGGCGACGCCCTCCAGGCGCTGGCCTTCGAGGTGCTGGCCCGGGAGGACTGGCCGGCGCCGGCGGGCGTCCGGCTGCGGCTGCTGCGGGAACTGGCCGCGGCCGCCGGGGCCGCCGGCATGTGCGGCGGGCAGATGTGCGATCTGGAGGCCCAGCGGCGGTCCCTGGACGAGGCGGGGATCCGCGAGATGCAGGCCCTCAAGACCGGGGCGCTGATCCGCTTCTCCTGCCGGGCGGGGGCGATCCTCGCCGGGGCCGGGGAGAGGGCGATCGCCGCCCTCGACGATTACGGAGCGGCCCTCGGCCTCGCCTTCCAGATCAGCGACGATCTCCTCGATCTCCACGGTGACGCGGCGGAGACCGGCAAGGACGTGGGCCGGGATGCGGCGAGCGGCAAGGCGACCCTCGTCGCCCTGCTCGGCGAGGCGGAGGCGAAACGGCGGCTCGCCGCCCTCCGGGAGGAGGCCGGGGCGGCATTGGCGCGGCTGCCGGTCGATGCGATACTGCTGCGCGCATTGTTCGAATTCGTGATCGCCCGCAGGGCATGAACGAGACGAGCCGGGACATCCGCATGAGCGACACCCCCCTTCTCGATCGCATCCGCGAGCCCCGGGATCTGCGACAGCTCCCCCCGGAGGCGCTGCCGCGGCTGGCCGAGGAACTGCGGCGCGAGACCATCGCCGCGGTGGCGGTCACCGGTGGCCATCTCGGCGCCGGCCTCGGCGTGGTCGAGCTCACCGTCGCCCTCCACTACGTCTTCGACACTCCCCGGGACCGGCTGATCTGGGACGTCGGCCATCAGGCCTATCCGCACAAGATCCTGACCGGCCGGCGCGACCGGATCCGCAGCCTGCGCCAGCCGGGCGGCCTGTCGGGCTTCACCAAGCGCAGCGAGAGCGTCTTCGATCCCTTCGGTGCCGGCCACAGCTCGACCTCGATTTCGGCCGGCCTCGGCATGGCGGTGGCCTCGCGGCTGGCGGGGACGCCCCGCCACGTCCTCTGCGTGATCGGCGACGGGGCGATGAGCGCGGGGATGGCCTACGAGGCGATGAACAACGCCGGCGCCATGGGCACCCGCCTCATCGTCATCCTCAACGACAACGACATGTCGATCGCCCCGCCGGTGGGGGCGATGAGCGCCTATCTGTCGCGGATGGTCTCCTCCGGCACCTTCCGCAACATCCGCGACGTCGCCAAGCAGCTCGCCCGCCATTTCCCGAAGCGTCTGCGCGAAGCCGCCCAGCGGGTCGACGAATACGCCCGCGGCCTGGTCACCGGCGGCACCCTGTTCGAGGAGCTGGGCTTCTACTATGTGGGGCCGATCGACGGCCACAATCTCGATCATCTCCTGCCGGTGCTGCAGAATCTGCGGGACGCGCCGGGCGACGGGCCGGTGCTGCTCCATGTCGTGACCCAGAAGGGCAAGGGCTATCCCCCGGCGGAGGCCGCCGCCGACAAGTATCACGGGGTGGCGAGCTTCGACCCGGTGACCGGCGAGCAGCACAAGAAGAAGGGCGCGGCGCCCACCTACACCCAGGTCTTCGCCGAGGCGCTGATCGCCGAGGCCCGCCGCGATCCGCGGATCGTCGCGATCACCGCCGCCATGCCCTCGGGCACCGGCCTGTCGCGTTTCGCCGCCGAGTTCCCCGACCGCTGTTTCGACGTCGGAATCGCCGAGCAGCACGCGGTGACCTTCGCCGCCGGCCTCGCCTGCGAGGGGATGAAGCCCTTCTGCGCCATCTACTCGACCTTCCTCCAGCGGGCCTACGACCAGATCGTCCACGATGTCGCGATCCAGAAGCTGCCGGTGCGTTTCGCCATCGACCGGGCCGGCCTGGTCGGCGCCGACGGGCCGACCCACGCCGGCAGTTTCGACATCGCCTGTCTCGCCTGTCTGCCCGGCTTCGTCCTCATGGCCGCCGCCGACGAGGCGGAGCTCGTCCGGATGGTGGCCACCGCCGCCGCCTTCGACGAGGGGCCGATCGCCTTCCGCTATCCGCGCGGCGAGGGGCGGGGGGTGCCGTTGCCGGAGCGCCCCGAGCCGCTCGAGATCGGCCGCGGCCGGCTGGTCCGGGAAGGGGGAAGGGTGGCGCTCCTCTCCTTCGGCGCCCGCCTCGGCGAATGTCTGCGCGCCGCCGACGAGCTGTTCGCCCGAGGCATCCCGACCACCGTCGCCGATGCCCGCTTCGCCAAACCCCTCGACGAGCCGCTCCTGCTCCGCCTGGCCGCCGAACACGAACTGCTGATCACCATCGAGGAGGGCGCCGTCGGCGGGTTCGGCAGCCGGGTCCAGCAGTGTCTCCTGGAACGGGGGGTGCTCGACCGCAGCCAGGGGCGTCCGCGGCTGCGCAGCCTCACCCTGCCCGACCGCTTCATCGACCACGGCACTCCCGCCGGCCAGTATGCCGAGGCCGGTCTCGACGCGGCCGCGATCGTCGATCGGGTGCTGCGCATCCTCGGCCTGCGCCGGAGGGCGACCGGGACGCCCGCGGGACGGACCGCCTCGGGCGGCTGAGACGATGGGATGAAACGGCGCCTGCGCCTCGACCGGCTGCTCGTCGCGCGCGGCCTCGTCGAGAGTGTGAGCCGCGCCCGGGCGCTGGTCCTCGAAGGCCGGGTGCGGAGTGCCGGGCGCCGGCTCGACAAGCCGGGCCATCAGGTGGCTCCCGACATCCCCCTCGAGCTCGCCGAAGCGAGCCCCTGGGTGTCCCGGGGCGGGGAGAAGCTCGCCCACGGGCTCGCCCGGTTCCGCATCGAAGCGACGGATCTGGTGGCCCTCGACATCGGCGCTTCGACCGGCGGCTTCACCGACGTCCTGCTGCGGGCGGGAGCCCGGCGGGTCTATGCCGTCGATGTCGGTTACGGGCAGCTCGCCTGGAAGCTCCGCAACGATCCCCGGGTGGTGGTGCTGGAGCGCACCAACGCCCGCCATCTGACCGCCGCGCAGGTTCCCGAGCCGGTCGATCTCCTGGTCTGCGATGCGAGCTTCATCTCGCTGGAGAAGATCCTGCCCGCGCCGATGGCCCTGGCCGCCCCGGAGGCGGTGCTGGTGGCCCTGATCAAGCCCCAGTTCGAGGTCGGCAGGGGCCGGGTCGGCAAGGGTGGGGTGGTGCGCGATCCGGCCCTGCACGCCGAGGTCTGCGCCCGCATCCGGAGCTGGCTCGAGGAGGAGATGGGCTGGTCGGTCGCCGGTCTCCTCGAGAGCCCCGTCACCGGTCCGAAGGGCAATCGCGAGTTCCTGATCTGTGCCCGCCGTCGGCGGTGACGGCCCGTCGTCGGTGGTGACGGAGGGTGTCAGCTATCGGCGGCCGCTCCCGAGCCCCCTTCGGCGGATGCCTCGACCTCCGCGGTTCGACCGTCCCCCGGACCTTCGCCCTCTCGCGGCACCGTCTCGCCGAGCGGGACCAGCCGCACGTGAAGCGGATTGGGCACGAGATCGTACATCGCCCCGCTGCCGGCGTCCACGGCCGCGCCGATGAGCCCCCCGAGCAGGACGTTTCCGGCCATGCCCGCGGCACCGGCGCCCGCCACCTTGGGGGCCACCGTGGCCTCGACCGGTTCGTAGCCGTCGCGCAGGATCTTCACGACGAGGCTTTCGTTGCGCTTGACGGTGAGGGAGCACGGGGTCCGGCATCGGAGGCCGTTGGACAGGGTCACCTCGGCATTCGGCGGATCCGAGGAAATGACCAGCGTATCGGTTGTCCCCCTGGTAATTGTTGCACAACCCGCAAGAAATACTGCGGCTGTCACAGACAACAACACCTTCGATCGCGAATGTCGATTCCGACCGCGCGTCATGTGTCCTCCCGAGCTGTTTTGGCCGGCCCTATAGTCACTCTGCGCTGTTCTGTCGAGAGGTTTTTTATACTCTTCGGTCCTTCTCCGGACTTGCCCGGGTCGGCTCGGAAGGGAAGAGGGTATCGCTTCTCTCCGACCCGTGTTCGACCGATGTCCGAGGCCGTTCCGGCACCCTCCGCCCTTCGCCGAGGTTCCGATCGGGCCGCCCGGGGAAAGATGGCGCTCCGCCCCGGGATCCGGAGCACGGGCGGGGCCGGGGCGCGGCCGGATCCGGATGTCCCGAACGCGCCCGCCGGGCGCCCGGAACCTTCCCCGCTTCCGGGAGGATCGTCGATCCCGGTTCGGCGATCCGGTTCCTCCGGGAGGGATCGGGGTGCGGCCGGACGGCCGGCGTCCCCGCGAACTCGCCGGGGGCGGGCGCGAGCTCGCCGGCGCGCAGAGCGGGAAGTCCCCGCGGGATGGCGGCCCCGTCCGATCGCGACCGATCCCGCGAGGCCGCCCGGACCGGCCGTCTCCCGGCCCGCGGGTCGATCGCGCCCGTCCCCGATGCGGGCCCGGGGCGGCGAGGGGCGCCGTGCCGGAGGCGGCCGGGACCGGCCTGCTCGCACCAGCGCCCTTTTCCACCGTCCCGGAGAGTATCCGGAGAAGGGTCGAAGAGCGGTGAAACCCGGCCGGGGAAGGGCGCCGCGGGGCGGGGGAGAATCCACGTTCCGGCCGAGAAGAAGGACGGGCTTCGCAACGGCGCCGCGGGCGGGTGCGGGTCGGAGGGGGGGCGCTGCCGGTGAGACGGGGGGCGATGAGATATGCGCCGATCACCTCCCGAACCGTCACCGGAGCCCGGCCCGTCGCTCACACCGAGGCCCGCTTCTGGTGCTCCGGTCCCCGGGGTGAAAACTTTCACGGCGATCGATTCGCCTCCTTCCCCGGCCTGGTGCGGCTCGCTTCGTCCCCGCACAGCTTCCTCCCTTCTCCACACTTTCGTCGTATCCTGTCGGCAGCGGGACTCGGCGGTCGATCGTCATCTCCATCGCGCCACGGTCTCCATCGTCCGGCAGGGTAGGGGGAACGGTTGCGAAAGGGGGAATGCCGACCGGGGTATCGCCGTCGCCGCTCGTCTTCTCCGCCGCTCCCGCCTTCGAGATCGTCGCGCCCCCTACGACATGCGACCCGCCGCTGTCGCCACCGCCACCATCCGTCTTCCCCTCCGCGAAAGCCGACGAGCCGGGGCGCGGAAGATCCCACGGCCGGGCCCGTGACGGTGGCCCCTCTTCATCCTTTCTTCACATTTCTCGCGCATCCTGTCGGGGCTGGGACTCCGCCCGCCGCCGGCATCCTCGCGCTGGCGCCTTCTCCATCATCCGGGAGAATACGGGGGCAAGGGTTGCCGAAGGGTAAAGGAGCGGCGGAGTGGGGGACAGCCACCGGCTCCCCGGTCGATCGCCCACCCCGTTCACCCTTCCTTCACCTTTCCCCGTCACCCTGTCGGGGCCGGGACTCCGCCCACGGCCATCCTCGCCGCACCGGCGTCTTCTCCAGTGTCCGGCAGGGCAGGCGGGAAGGGGGTGAAAAACCCATCGACGAAAGAAGTCGTGGTAGCGGGGGCGAACGAGCTGCCCGACGCAGAAGCCTGCCTGCAAAACGCTCCTGCTGCACCCCACACCGGCGGCATGCCGCCACCCCGACCGCGTCCTTCGCGCTTCTTCACCCTTCCTTCACCTTTCCGTGCCAACCCGGCAGGAGTGGGACTCCGGCCGTGGCCGGGATCCCCGCCGCGACACCTTCCCCACCGTCCGGGAGAATACGCGGAAAAGGGTTGCCGAAGGGTAAACCCATGCCGGACGGGAAACCCGTCGCCGGTCCCCTTCTCCCGTGCCCCGAATCTTCACCCTTCCTTCACCCTTTCGCCGTATCCTGCGATCCGTAGGACTCCGCCGCCGCCATTTTTCCCGCTCCGGCGCCTTCCCCACCATCCGGGAGAATGGGTGGGGAAGGGTTGAAAAACGCTGAATCCCGGTTGCGAACCGCTCTCCGACGCTCCCCTTCACCCTTCCTTCACCTTTCCGTGCCACCCTGTCAGGGCTGGGACTCCGTTGGCGGCCGACATGCTGGCGCCGGCACCTGTTCCAGCATCCGGGAGAATACCTGGGAAAAGGTTGAAAAACGGTGAATCGCGGCCGGGGAACGGCGCCGCGGGGCGGGGGAGAATCCACGTTCCGGCCGAGAAGAAGGACGGGCTTCGCAACGGGAGCGGGGCGCGATCCTGCGAGCCTTCCGGGGCGCGGCGCGGGGCGCTGCCGGCGGGGCGGAACCGTGGGCCGGAGGAAGCTAGGATTTTGTGCCTTTCCATGCTATAGGGCGGGCGAGCTTCCTGCCGATCGGAGATCCTCCATGTCCGCCGCCCGTACCGCTCTGCAGATCGAAACCTCGCGCAGGAACGGGGCCCGCTCCCGCGGCCCGAGGACGGCCGGAGGCAAGGCCCGGAGCGCGAGGAACGCGACCCGCCACGGGCTCACCGCCAGGACCGTCGTCCTGGTCCGGGAGGAGGAGCGGGCCGCCCATGCGGCGCTGCGTGCCGATCTTTCGGCCCGCC
>JALSIM010000041.1 GCA_026990035.1 Alphaproteobacteria bacterium
CTTCCGGGCAGCTGCGGCTTCGGAAGGGCGGCCGTTCGCATGGGCGTACCCCCGCCCGGCTGCGGTCTCCGAAGGGGCGTGGTCCCGGCCGGTGTGGCGCCAGCGGGCTGCGGTTTCGGAGCCGCCGTCGTTTTCGCCGGTGCGGTGGGATCCGGCTGCGGTTTCGGCGAGACCGTGGGGGCCTTCGGCTGCGTCGTACCCCCGGGCGGGGATTTGGGAACCGCCGCCGTCTTCGCCGGTGCGGTGGTGGCCGGCTGCGGTTTCGGCGAGACCGTGGGGGGCTTCGGCTGCGTCGTACCCCCGGGCGGGGATTTGGGAACCGCCGCCGTCGTCTTCGCCGCCGGCGTCGTGCCCGTCCGTGGCCCCGGGCTCGTCCCGGTACCGGCGCCGCCGATGGCCCGCCCGAGGGTCGCGAGCCGGCCGATGCCCGAGCCTCCGGGTGCCGCCGAAGTCCCGCCCGCGAGGGTTGCGGGCGGGCGGCGGGTGCTGGCGGAAGGCGGCGGCGGGATCCTGATGAGTCCGCCCCGGGCGACGGTCTTGCCGCCTCCGGAGACGGGAATGCCGCGTCCGGCAGGCGCGACGCCGCCCGCGAACCGTCCCGGTGCGAACCCCGACAGCCCGCCATCGGAGGCCGGGGGAAGAGGGGTCGCGAGCGGATCGGGAGGCGGCGGAGGTGGGGTCGCGGGTTTGGTTCCGCCGGCCGTGAGCTTGCCCGCGGCGACACCGGCCGCGCCGCCGACCGCACCCTCGGCCGTCGCCTGCGTGGAGGCGGCCCAACCGAACTTCTTGGCCATCCAGCCCACGGCACCGGCGGTGATCACCCCGATCAGCATGCCCAGCGCGAGGCAGTAGAGGAACTCCCGGGTGTCGGCGAACTGGCCGAAGGCGGCGGTGACCACACAGCTCACCAGGGTGCCGAGGGCCACCAGCTTGATCTGCTGGCTGTATTCGGCCATCGCTTGACCGGCACCGGTGGCGCCGAGAGCCAGCACCTCTCCCGAACGGGGATCGAAGCGCCAGAAGGCGAACAGCGGCCCGTCGTCCGCCGGCAACGGGCGCTCCGGGGTCAGGATCCATCGTCCCTCGCCCAACGCCTCGGCCATCAGCCCCCGGGCGTAGGCCGGAACGTCCCGCAGTTCGGCGAGCTCCGCCGCCTCGCGCAGAACGCGCACCGGCACCTCGGTGCGGACCGCCGTCGCCAGCGCGGCGAGACCGCTCCGGATCTTCTCGCCTCCGGCGAGATCGGCGAGATGGTGCTCCAGCACGCTGTCGAGGATTCCGAGGGAGGCGGCGAGCTCGCCGCGGCGGGTTCCGGAGGTCGCTCCCTCCTCGCGCGGGAGCACCAGACGGCGGTCGAAGAGGATGTCGAAGCCCCGCCGCTCGACCACCGTACCGTCACGCAGGGCGCTCTCGCGCCGATAGGCGACCACCAGCGGTCCGTCCGGCACCACCAGCAGCTCGGGATATTCCGCAGCCGCCAGATACTCGGCGAACACCGCCCGCAGATGCGCGAACTCCAGGAGCTGCAGCGGCTCCAGACGGAAGCCGGCGACGGCGTCTTCGAGACGATCGGGAGCGGCTCCTCTGAGGGTCGCCCGCAGCAACGGTCGGGTCCGGTCGAAGACGTCGAGCAGGCGGGCCGTGAACAGTTCGCGGGAGACCCGGGATGCGGTCACCAGGAAATCCATCGTCCGCGGCAGCAGCCGGCGCAGATCCTCTTCCGGCGCCGGCGGCACGAGAAGACGTCGGGAGCTGCCGACCGTGCCGTCGGGCAGGCGCATCTCCAGCCGCAATTCGAGGCCGGCGAAGCGGCTTTCCTCCACCACCGTCGGCGGCGGTTCGTCGAGCACCTGGCCGAGGGCACCGAGAGCCCCGCCGAAGAGCCCGCCCACCGTTTCGCCCACGGCACCGGCGACGCGGGCGTTGAAATCCTTGGCCAGCACCCGACCGTCGGGCGCGAAGGGATCGCCGACGCGATAGCCGTCGCCGGTCACCAGCATCGGTACGAAGGCGTCGAAGCCGTCCGCGTACCGCCCGGCGAGCGCCGGGCCGACGAGCCGCTCGCCCTGACGGACCTCCGGGACGATCAGCAGCGACGCGGTCTCGTAGGCATCGCCCACCGGCAGCTCCGTCTCCAGCACCGTCGCGCGACGGCGCTCGCCACCCTCCTCGCGCAGCAGATCGAGACGCAGGGCGAGAACCGGCGCCAAGAATGGCGGCAGATCGGCGACCGTCTCCCCCACCTCGGCGAGGCGATCGCCGGGCTCCATCTCCGGCAGGCTCGGATCGAGATCGAGCCAGCCGTCGGCGGTCTCGATCTGCACCCAGCAATGCTCGGCGAGCAGGACGGCGGGGTCCGTGCGCCCGGGCCTCGGCGGCCAGTCCGGACCGAGGCCGGCGGCCAGCGTCGCGCCCACGAAACCGGCGTCGACGGCGACCGCTTCGGCGAGAGCGCGTGCGGTCGCCGCACCCTCCTCGAGCACCCGCCGGTATTCCTCCTCTGCGAGTCCCGCCGGGCCGAGGAATCGCAGCAGTTCCGGATCGTAGACGTCGATGGCGAGAGGACGCGAGGTGGCCGTGCCCGGCCGGTCGAGATTGCCCAGCAGACGCCCGATCGCCTCCTCCTCCAGGGTCGCCCGGGCGAAACGCACGCGATGCCCGCCCGCCTCCAGGAGTTCGGCCAGCAGCAGGGCCCGGTCGCAGGCGTTGCCGGCGCGGGAGACGAGGGTTCCGGCGGCGAAACGGAGGGTACCGACATAGGGATGGAGGGCGATCTCGTCGCGGACGAAACGAAAGGCGGCACGCCAGTCGGCACCGAAGATCTCGCCCAGGGCCCGCGGATCGAAGCGCGCCGCATCCAGGGCCGCACGATATTTCCGGATGCCGCGCAGGAAGGTCGCCGCCCGATCGGCGAGGTTGCGGTCGCCGGTCGTGGCGGGTGTCTGCGCCAGCGCCAGGCTGCCGGTCGCCGTCTGCACCCAGACGAGCACGCCGGCGAGAAAAACGTGCAGGAACCGCCGCAACGACGATCGGGGAACCACCATTTTCGCGCCTCCGCCGGGTCGGACGCCCCCGCCCCGAGACGCTCCGTCCCCGCCCCGATATTTTTCTACCCCTGGTTATCGTCGAGCCGGAGGATAAAGGAGCCGGCCTATCCCCGCAAGCATACCCTCGCGACAGCCGCCCGGCCGTGATAACCAGACGGAAAAGCCCTCGGGAGAGCAAGCATGTCCGGTCCGCTGCTGTTCGCCCTCGACCGCAGCCGGGAGCTCGGTGAGCGGGTCGCCGCCGCGCTCGGTCTCGCGCTCGCCCCGCACGAGGAGCGCGAGTTCGAGGACGGCGAACACAAGGCCCGACCGCTCCTCCCGGTGCGCGGACGGGACGTCTTCGTTCTCCACGGGCTGTGGGGCGAACCCGGGGCGAGCGCCAACGACAAGCTCTGCCGGCTGCTGTTCTTCTGCGGAGCGCTCAAGGAGAACGGCGCCGGTCGGGTGACCGCGATCACCCCCTATCTCGCCTACGCCCGCAAGGACCGGCAGACCAAGCCCCGCGATCCGGTGACCACCCGCTACCTGGCCCAAGTGATGGAGGCGGTGGGCATCGATCGGGTGGTGACCGTGGACGTCCACAATCTCGCCGCCTTCCAGAACGCCTTCCGCATCGAATCGATCAACCTCTCCGCCCGACCGCTGTTCGTCGCCGCCCTCCTGCCGCGACTGGAAGGGCGGGTGCCGGTGGTGGTCTCGCCGGATGCGGGCGGAGCCAAGCGCGCCGAGGCGCTCAGGGAGCTGTTCGAGGAACGGCTCGGGCCCGGCGTGCCCCTCGCCTTCCTCCAGAAAAAGCGCAGCGAGGGGCGGGTCACGGGCGATGCGGTGATCGGCGAGGTGAAGGGGCGAACGGCGGTGATCCTCGACGATCTGATCAGCTCCGGTACCACCCTGGCCCGTGCGGCCGCGGCCCTGCGACGGGAGGGCGCGGAGCGGATCTTCGCCTGCGTGACCCACGGGCTGTTCAACCCACCGGCGGCCGAGGTGATCGAGGAGGCGGGTTTCGAGCGGCTGCTGGTCACCGACAGCCTGCCCCCCTTCCGCCTGCCGGCGGCGGTGGCGGCGCGCCGTCTCGCGATTCTGAGCATCGGCCCGCTGCTGGCCGAGGTCGTCCGCCGGCTGCACGGCGGGGGATCGATCGGCGAGTTGCTGCGCGAAGGGCCTCAGCCGAGCATCGCGGTGTAGCGGTCGGCGAGTTCGAGATAGCGGTGGGCCCGGGCCAGCCAGTGGGCCACCGGCCGCCGGCCGGGTTCGGCCATGTGCCAGACGGCGAGCCGGGCCCGCTGGGCCGCCCGGAAGCCCTTGTAGAAAGCATAGAGCCAGGGACCGGGACGGTCGTCGGCGATCGCCTCGTAGACGGCGACGAACAGCTCGCCGATGGCGGCCGCGCCCAGCCGTTCGCATTCGAGCGCCAGGAACGCGAGTTCGTCGGCCGCGTCGCGGATGCGGAGCTCGTCGGAGAATTCGAGACAGTCGATGATCGCCGGCGGGTCGCCGAGATGCACGTGCTCGGGACGGAGGTCACCGTGGGCGTCCTTGACGCGGCCGGCGGCGAGGCGTCCCGCGAAGCGCTCGCGCCCGGGCTCCAGCGCCCGCATCAGCCGGCCCGTCACCCGCTCGACCAGGGATTCGGGAAGCGGCACCTCGGCGCGGGCGAAGGCGGCGAGATCGAGGGCCAGCTCGCGTACCATCAGGCCGAGATGATCCTCGAGGCTCCGCCGGACCGGCGGCGCCCCGGCCAGGAAGCGGGCGAGAAGGCCGGCCACCGGCTCGATCTCCGCCAGCCCGGGACGGCCGTGGGCGAGCACCGCATCGAGCATCCGCGTCTCGTCGAGGCGACGCATCCGGACCAGCCAGTCGAGAATGCGGCCGTCACCGCCGACGGTGATGCGCCCGTCCCGGCGGATCACCGGCAGGACGTCGAGATAGACCGGTTCGGCGAGGCGCCGGTTGAGCTCGAGCTCGCGGCGGCAGTGGCGCTCGCGCAGTTCGCGGGTGGAAAGATCGAGGAACGGGAAGCGGACCGGCTTCTTCAGCTTGTAGGCGTGGCGGGCGGTGAGGAACACCCAGGACATGTGGGTTTCGCGGACCGCGACGCCACCTTCCCCTTCCCGCCCCCAGGTGGCGGGATCGGCGAGGGCCCGGACGACCGCCTGCGTCGCTGCCGCGTCACCATCCTGCATGCCGGCATCCATGCCACGAGCCGACGACCGCGCAAAGCGAGGAAGAGGCGCCCCGGGAACCGTGCGGCGAGATGGCGGGCCGCGGGACCCCGGCGTCGGCGGGCCTGCCGGCCGCCCTGCCTCACGGTCGGGAGTTCACCGTCGCGACGAGGCGGCGGAGAGCCGGCGAGATGGTGACCGGATAGGAATGGTCGGTGGCGAGATCGCGCAGCCCGGGCGGAAGCTGCTCCAGTTGCGCCTCCAGGTGCCGGCGCGCCCGTTCCAGGGAGGGCAGCGGCCCCACCGGCTCGCCGCCCCGCATCACCGGCTGCAGCAGCGGCTCGCCCTCGCCGGCTTCGTCGAGGAGGGCGATGGTGTCGCCCGCCATCCGACCCGCTCCGTCGTGGCGGCGCCAGACCTGCTTCCGCCCGGGCAGGGTGGCCTTGCCTTCCGAGCGCTTGCGCCGCGGAACACCGGCGTATTCCTGGAGTTTGTAGGCGCAGTCCAGGGAAGCCCGGTCGTTGGAAGTGGTGAGACTGGTGCCGATGCCGTAGCCGTCGATGGGAACATCGGCGGCGCGATGGGCGGCGATCAGATGCTCGTCGACGCCGCCGCTGGCGAAGATGCGCACCCGGTCGAGCCCCCCCTCGTCGAGGATCCGCCGCACCCGCCGGGCGTGCTCCGCCAGATCGCCCGAGTCGAGCCGCACGCCGCGGATCGTGATGCCCTCGGCGGCCAGCTTCGGCGCCAGCTCCACCACCTTGCGCGCCGCCGCTTCGGTATCGTAGGTGTCGAGCAGCAGGACCACCGCGGCCGGGCGGGCGCGGGCGAAATGCAGGAAGGCCTCGGTCTCGTCGTCGTGAGCCTGGACGAAGGAATGGGCCATGGTGCCGAAGATCGGGATGCCGAACACCGGCTCGGCGGGGATCGTGGCGGTGCCGGCGAAGCCGGCGAGATAGGCCGCCCGCGCCGCGAGAAGCCCGGCTTCCGCACCGTGCGCCCGGCGCAGGCCGAAATCGATCAGGGTGCGACCCTCGCCCGCCGCCAGCACCATCCGCACCGCCTTGCTGGCGATCAGGATCTGGAAATGGAGGAGGTTGATGATCCGGGTCTCGAGGAACTGGGCCTCGGGCAGCGGTGCCGTGATCCTGAGCACCGGCTCGTCGGCGAAGAAGATCGTGCCTTCGGGCATGGCGTCGACATCGCCGGTGAAACGGAATGCGGCGAGCCGCGCGATCGCCCGCTGCGAAAAGCGGCCGCTGTCCCGCAGCCAGGCGAGCTCGGCCTCGCCGAAGCGCGCCTCCCGGAGAAAGCTGACCACCTGCTCGAGACCGGCGGCGACCAGGAAATTGCGGCAGGGCGGCAGCTCGCGGACGAAGAACTCGAACACGGCGGGCGCCGTCATCCCGGCTTCGAGATAGGCATGGAACATGTTGAGTTCGTAGAGATCGGTCAAAAGCGGCGTCGACAGGATGTCGAACCCGTAGAGCGACCGATCCGGACCCGGTTCCGCCGCCGTCATGCGCCCTCCCCCTCTTCCTTTGGTGCCGCGGCGAGGGCCGCGATCACCTCTTCGTCCGCGGTCTGGGCGAAATCCTCGTAGAACTGGCCGACGGCCATGAAATCCCGCGGCGTGTGGAGACAGACGATGCGGTCCGCTTCCGGTGCCAGGCGCGCGATGGTGTCGGGGGGCGCCACGGGAACGGCGAGAACGAGCGCACGTGGCTTCGCCCGGCGCACCGCCCGCAGCGCCGCGAGCATGGTGGCGCCGGTGGCGATGCCGTCGTCGACGACGATCGCCGTACGCTCCTCGAGGGACGGCCGCGGCCGTGTGCCGAGGTAACGCCGACGCCGACGGGCGATCTCCTCGAGCTCCAGCCGCTTCTGCCGCTCGAGCCAGACCGGGTCGGCGCCGGTCATGCGCACCACATCACGATTGACGACCAGTTCCGGATGCTCGCCGTTGGCCACCGCCGCGACCGCCAGCTCGGGCTGCCCGGGGGCCCCGATCTTGCGGACCATGACGAGGTCGAGAGGAGCGCCGAGGCCCCTCGCGATCTCCAGCCCGACCGGTACCCCCCCGCGTGGCAGGGCGAGGACCACGGCCGGCCCTTCGATCTCACCGGCCAGTTTCGTCGCCAGTTCCCGTCCGGCATGACGTCTGTCCCGAAACCGCACGATCGCACCCTCCTTCACGCTCTTCCGGCAGCTCTTCCGGACATCGCAGGTGGGACGAGGATCCGCCTCGTGCGACCCCGAGACCGCGAGGTCGGGACGACGGCGCACGGTGCTTGCGTCCCTCGCCGCGATGGCGTTTCTTCGCCCCCGCCGCCATGCTGCCGCAGCCGGATCCGGTGCCGGGAGAGCGTCCCATGCTCCGACTCTATCATCTGCCCCTCTGTCCGTTCAGCCGCAAGGTGCGGCTGGCGCTTTTGGAGAAGGCGCTGGTCACCGAATTCGTCGAAGTCGAGCCCTGGGCGCAGGATCCCGAATTCCTCGCCCTCAATCCGGCGGCCGAGGTGCCGGTACTGGTGGACGGAGATCTCGTGGTCTGCGACAGCCGGGCGATCGTCGAATATCTGGAGGAGGTCCATCCGGAACCCGATCTGCTCGGGGAAACCCCGGCCGAGCGGGCCGAGACCCGGCGCCTGCTGGCCTGGTTCGACGTCAAGTTCCGGCGCGAGGTGACGGATCCGGTGTGGGGCGAGAAACTCCTCAAGCGGCTCAAGCGCGCCGGCACCCCGAGCTCGGAGGCGCTCCGGGCGGGCGCCGCCAACATCCGCCTGCATCTCGCCTACATCTGTCATCTCTACGACGATCGGCGCTGGCTCGCCGGGGACCGGATGACCCTGGCCGATCTCGCCGCCGCCGCCCATCTCTCGGTGCTGGACTATCTGGGCAACGTCCCCTGGGAGGGCTTCGAAAGCGCCCGCAACTGGTACGCCAAGGTCAAATCGCGCCGGAGCTTCCGGCCACTGCTGATGGACCGCGTCACGGGGCTCCGCCCCGCCCCCCATTACGACGATCTCGATTTCTGAGACGGATGGCGCCACTTTGGGCGCCATGGACACGGCCAGGCTTCGTCGCGAGCTCGAGGAACGGGCGAAGGCGCTCGGTTTCGACGAGCTGCGCATCACCGAAGCGGCGCTGCCCGAGCGGGTGCGCCGGGAATACCGGCAATTCGTCGAGGCGGATCTGGCCGGCGAGATGGGTTGGCTGGTGCGCGAGCCGGAGCGGCGGGAGGATCCGCGCGGGCTCTGGCCCGAAGCTCGAACCGCCATCTGCCTGGCCATGAATTACGGTCCCGGCGGCGATCCTCTGGACGGGCTGCGCGACGGGGAACGGGGTTACATTTCGGTCTACGCCCGGGGCCGCGACTATCACGAGGTGATGAAGGGGCGGATGAAGCAGCTCGCCGGCTGGTTGCACGCGAGGAGCGGGGCGGCCGTGAAGGTCTTCGTCGATACCGCGCCGGTTCTGGAAAAGCCGCTGGCGCAGCGGGCCGGCCTCGGCTGGCAGGGCCGGCACACCAATCTGGTCTCCCGGCGCTTCGGCTCCTGGCTGTTCTTGGGCGAGATCCTGACCGATCTCGTGCTGCCGCCCGATCCCCCGGAGGCGGATCGTTGCGGAAGCTGCCGGCGCTGCATCGCCGCCTGTCCCACCGGGGCCATCACCGGTCCCTACAGGCTCGATCCGCGCCGCTGCATCTCCTATCTCACCATCGAGCACAAGGGAGCGATCCCGGCCGAGCTGCGGCCGATGATGGGCAACCGCATCTACGGCTGCGACGACTGCCTCGCGGTCTGTCCCTGGAACAAGTTCGCGCGGCGCTGCCGGGAAGCGAAGCTGGAGGCTCGGCCGGAACTCGAGGCCCCCGATCTGGCGATGCTGGCGACCCTCGAGGACGCCGGCTTCCGCCGGCTGTTCAAGGGCTCGCCGATCAAGCGGATCGGCCGCGACCGCGTCCTGCGCAACGTGCTGATCGCCATCGGCAACAGCGGCGACACCCGCTTCCTGCCGGTGGTGCGGCGGCGGCTCGCGGACGCCTCGCCGCTGGTCCGCGGTGCGGCGGTCTGGGCCTTGTCGCGGCTCGTCGATCGCCCCACTGTCGAGAAGATGAGCGGAGAGTCGACGGAAACCCATCCGCAGGTACGCGCGGAATGGCGGGAGGCCCTGCGGCGATGCGCGACGGCGGCGTGACCGGCACCCTGTTCTGCTTCGGGCTGGGCTATACCGCACGGGTACTGGCGGCACGGGCGCTGGCGGCCGGTTTCGCGGTCCGCGGCACGGTGCGCGAACCCGCCGCGACGAGGACGGCGGAGGGTATCGATCTGCTCCCCTTCGCGCGCCACCGGCCGCTCGCCGATCCCGCCACCGCATTCGCCGATGTCACCCATGTGCTGACCTCCATCGCCCCCGACGAGGAAGGCGATCCGGTCCTCGATCGCCATCTGTTCGACCTGCTCGCCCTGCCGCGGCTGCGCTGGGTCGGATATCTCAGCACCACCGCGGTCTACGGCGACAGCGGCGGTGCCCCCGTGGACGAGGGATATTCCCCGCGGCCGGGGCTCGAACGCGGCCGCCGCCGGCTGGCGGCGGAGGAGGCCTGGCTCGCCAGCGGCCTGCCGGTGCACGTCTTCCGTCTCGCCGGGATCTACGGTCCCGGCCGCAATCCGCTGCGCAAGCTCCTGGAGGGGCGGGCGCGGCGGATCCGCAAGCCGGGCCACGTCTTCTGCCGCATCCATGTTGAGGACATCGCCACCGTGCTGCTGGCCTCGATGCGGCGGCCGCGGCCGGGAGCGATCTACAATCTCTGCGACGACGAGCCGGCACCGCCCCAGGAGGTGATCCTCTTCGCCGCCGATCTCCTCGGCCTGCCGCCGCCGCCCGAGGAGGATTTCGCCACTGCCGATCTTTCGCCGATGGCCCGCAGCTTCTACGCCGAGAGCCGCCGCGTCACCAACGGGCTGATCAAACGGGAGCTGGGGATCCGGCTCGCCTATCCGACCTATCGCGAAGGGCTGCGCGCCCTGCTGCCGCTCGAGCGAGGCCCCGGGGGAGCGTGAGCCGGCCGGGTTCCGGCTGGGAATTCACGGATCGAATCCCCATCTTCTCGGTGGAGGAAAACGGACCTCGGGGTCCCACGAGAGGCGGAGGGGACGCCGGCCGGACGGCGACGATCGTCGTTCCCGCGTGCGTACCCGGAGATGGTCGCGGTCGCGGCGCCGCGGGGTCTTCACCCTCCGTTTACGAACCGGGCCGCATACCGGTCGGCGTGCGCGGACGCACGTCCCCCCCCCCGGGAGCGACCGCGTCACGACGACGAGGAAACGCCACCAGGCCAGGCAGGTCACCCATGCAATGGCTCAGGAAGCGCCCCCTGCCCCTCTACGCCCTCGGCGCGGCGGACACGGCGCTCGATTTCACCTACCGCTACTGGCACGGTCTCCGCAGACAGGGGCTGCTGCCCAGCCGTTCCGCGGTGGATACGCCGCAGTTCCGGCTTCTCGTCCCGGACGTGCACTGGGTGGACATGCGCGGCGCGAGGGTCGAGCGGCTCCCGCTCGGACCGCTCGAAGGCTTCGCCGACCTGCGGCCGGCGGCCACCGGCGAAGGTCGCTCCGGATATCGCCTGGGGACGCTGCTGCGGGAGGATTTCCGCACCGTCGCCTACACCGGCTCGGCGCTGTTCCAGGAAATCCATCTCGGACCCGGCGGCGTCACCGCGGTCTATGCCGAACTCCTCCTGCCGGTGGCCGACGACGGGGTGGCGGTCAGCGAAGTGCTGATGCTCGTTCGCCCGCAATGCGGTCAGCCGGTGAGCGAACGTCTCGCGACCCCCATGTGAAACCCGCCTGCCTCGCGACGGTTCAGCCGCGGGCCGGCAGCGGCTCGGCCGGAGCGGGCTCCGGCAGCGGCCGCAGCGGCACCGGATTCTTGGGATGCCGCGGCAGCGCGCGTACCGTGTCGATGAACTCCGCCCGGTCGACCCAGCAGAGATAGGCCTTCTCGGGCCCGCCCACCGGCGGGAACTCCCCGTCCACCACCAGCTCGACGTGGAGATAGCCGTAACTGTCGCGGGGCACCGAGCTGCCGACCAGATACTGGCGCACGAACCCCGTGTTCACGCTGCAGCCGGCGTTCCTGAAGCTCAAGGCGCGACTCAGATAGGCCATGTACATGGCGAGCCCCTTGCGGCGCCAGTCGGGACGGGTCCAGGTCGAGCCGGAATGCGACACCCGTCCCGAAAAACGGCGTGACAGCGGCAGGACGGGCAGCCGCTCGCGCCCCAGCAGCTTCCGGTAGCCCCCCTCGTAGAAGAGGGTGCCGTCGGCGATCATCTCGAGGAGATCCTCGGTTTCGAACACCCGCTCGCCGCTGGTGCCGACGCTGCGGCCGGTTTCGTCGAGGAGATGGACGAAGAAATCCTGCGGCCCCATCCGGCTCTTGGTCGGATCGAAGGTGGGATTGGCGAAGGTGTCGTTGACCTTGAGAATGGCGTTGAGCTTCGCGAAGTCCCTTTCGATCACCAGCGTCAGCCCGAGTTCGGCGATCCGCTGGGTCAGGGAATCGATACAGAGCTGGATGAGACCCCGATCGTCGATCGACTGGTTGCGCTGCTGCACGTTCTGCTCCCTTCCTCGTATCTCGACCCCGGCTCCGCGACCCTTCGGGCGGGTCGCTCGCGGCCGGCGAGCGTTTCCAGCATCCACCTCGGGTTGGTTAATGACCAGTAACCTTCGTGCCCGCGCGACCGCCCCCCGGTACGCGTTAACGTCGCTGGTAAACGTCAAATCAAGGTTAACCTGCGGCCGTTCGGCCCCTCTGTGGCAAAACTCACAACTGACGGTTGTGCATCGCCGCAGGCCCGCCCGGGGTCCGCACCACCCCCCTTGCCGATCCCCGTTCGAGCCCGCATGATCGCGCCGCCGCCGCGAGGCCGTGGCGGCCCGTCGAGCTCCCGCCCCGCCGCGGGCTCCGGGGAGCAGCGGGACAGTGCAGGGAGGAAGAAGAATGACGAAGCGACGCGGCTTGCTCCCGGCGGTGGCCGGTCTGGCCATCGCCGGCATGACGGCTTCCGTGCCGGGGGAGACGGCCGAAACCATCCGCATCGGCGAGCTCAACAGCTACAACCGTTTTCCCGCCTTCACCGAGCCCTACAAGAAGGGCTGGCAGCTCGGTTTCGAGGAGATCAACGCGGCGGGCGGTGTCCTCGGCAAGCAGATCGAAGTGATCTCCCGAGACGACGGCGGCACCACCGGCGATGCGGTACGGGTCGCCGAGGAGCTGGTGGTCCGCGAGAAGGTGGCCTTCATCTTCGGCACCTTCCTCTCCAACATCGGTCTCGCGGTGGCCGATTTCGCCAATCAGCGGAAGGTGCTGTTCATCGCCTCCGAACCGCTCACCGACGCCCTGACCATGGCCAAGGGCAATCGCTACACCTACCGTCTGCGTCCCAACACCTACATGCAGACCGGGATGCTGGTGGACGAGGCCAAGGATCTCGGCAAGACACGCTGGGCGATCGTCGCTCCCAACTACGAGTACGGCCAGTCGGCGGCCGCCAATTTCAAGCGTCTCGCGGCCGAGAAGATCCCCGGGGTGGAGATCGTCATCGAGCAGTTCCCGGCCCTCGGCAAGATCGACGCCGGCGCCACCGTGGCGGCCATCGAGCAGGCCAACCCCGATGCCATCTTCTCCGCCCTGTTCGGCGGCGATCTCGCCAAGTTCGTCCGCGAAGGCACCACCCGCGGCCTGTTCGAGGGACGTACCGTCCTGAGCCTCCTGACCGGCGAACCGGAATGGCTCGATCCCCTGAAGGACGAGGCGCCGGTGGGGTGGATCGTGACCGGCTATCCCTGGGAGCAGATCGACACTCCCGAGCACGAGGCCTTCGTCGCCGCCTACCGGGCCGCCTACGACGATTATCCGCGGCTCGGCTCGATCCTCGGCTACACCCTCGCCTACACCATCAAGGCGATGCTGGAGAAGGCCGGCTCCACCGACACCGAGGCCATGCTGGCGGCGATGGAAGGGCTGAGAATCGAAAGCTCGCCCGCCGGCCCCTTCTACATCCGCGACCTCGACAACCAGGCGACGATGGGGGCCTGGGTCGGCAAGCTCGCGGTCGAGGGCGGTCGCGGCAAGATGGTCGACTGGCGCTACGTGGACGGCGAGCCCTACATGTTCCCGGCGGAGGAAGTGCGGCGCGTCCGCCCCGATCTGCAGAACTGACCGCGACGGCGCCGGGAGATCGCCCCCTTGGATCCGGGCTTCCTGTTCGTCCAGTTCCTCAACGGCCTCGCCACCGCATCCTTCCTGTTCATGGCGAGCGCCGGGCTGACGATCGTCTTCGGGGTCACCCGGATCGTCAATTTCGCCCACGGCTCCTTCTACATGCTGGGGGCCTACATCGCCTACACCCTGGCCGGAGTGTTCATGGAGGTCGCCTACGGCGCCGTGAGCTTCTGGGGGGCGATCTTCCTCGCCGCCGCGATCGTCGGCCTGCTCGGGGTGCTTCTCGAACTGGTGGTGCTCCGCCGGATCTACGACGCCCCGGAGCTGTTCCAGCTCCTCGCCACCTTCGCCGTCGTCCTGATCGTCCAGGATCTCGTGCGCATGACCTGGGGCGGCGAGGACCTCCTCGGCCCCCGGGCGCCGGGCCTGAAGAGCTTCGTGGTGGTCCTCGACCGGCGCTTTCCCGAGTACGAGCTGGCCATGATCTTCGCCGGGCCACTGGTGCTCGGCGCCCTCTGGCTGCTGTTCCACCGGACCCGCTTCGGGGTGCTGGTTCGGGCCGCGACCCTCGACCGGGAAATGGTCGGGGCACTGGGCGTCAACCAGGCGCTGCTGTTCACCGGCGTGCTGTTCCTGGGCGCCTTTCTCGCCGGCCTCGCCGGTGCCCTGCAGCTCCCGCGGGAACCGGCCAATCCGTACATGGACGTCAACATCATCGTCGAAGCCTTCGTGGTCACCGTGATCGGCGGCATGGGCAGCGTCACCGGCGCCTTCCTCGCCGCCCTGCTGATCGGCGAGCTGCAGGCCTTCGGCATCCTGATCTTTCCCAAGATCACCCTGGTGCTGGCCTTCCTGGTGATGGCCGCGGTGCTGATCGTGCGACCCTACGGGCTGCTCGGCCGGCCGCAGGCCGAAAGCCACGCCGCCGCCCGGGCCGGCGCCGGGCTCGCCGCCGGCACCCCGCTCCAGCGCAGCCTCTGGATGGGGCTCCTGGCGTTCCTCCTGCTGCTGCCGCTGTTCGCCGACGAATACAGCCTGAAACTGGCGATCGAACTGCTGATCTTCGGTCTGTTCGCCTTCAGCCTCAATTTCATCATGGGCTGGGGCGGGATCGTCAGCTTCGGCCACGCCGCCTATTTCGGCCTCGGCGCCTACGGGGCCGCCCTGCTGGTCCACCATCTCGCCTGGCCGATGGAGGCGGCGATCCTCTCGGCACCGCTGGTGGCGGGGGTCGCGGCCCTCGTCTTCGGCGCCCTCTGCGTGCGTCTGTCGGGCGTCTATCTGGCGATGCTCACCCTCGCCTTCGCCCAGATCGTCTACGCGATCGCCTTCCAGTGGGTCGAGCTCACCGGCGGCGACAACGGGCTGATCGGGATCTGGCCGTCCTCCTGGGCGAGCTCGCGCACCGTCTACTACTATCTGACCCTGGCGGTCACCCTCGCCGGCATCGGCCTCCTCTGGCGCTTCCTGTACGCCCCCTTCGGCTACAGCTCACGGGCGGTCAGGGATTCGGCGATCCGCGCCGATGCCATCGGCATCGATCCGCGCTACCAGCGCTGGCTGGCGTTCACCGTCTCCGGGATCGCCGCCGGCCTCGGCGGCGGCCTCTACGTCTTCTCGAAGGGCAACATCGACCCCGAAGTGCTCGCCATTCCCACCTCCGTGGACGCCCTCACCATGGTCCTGCTGGGCGGGGTGGAGACGGTCACCGGTCCTCTCGCCGGCGCCGCCCTGCTGACCCTTCTCAAGGATTTCGTGATGCCCCTCACCCTCTACTGGAAGATGGTGATGGGCGGGCTGATCCTCGCCATGGTCCTGGCCTTCCCCAAGGGTCTCGTGGGCATCCTCGGCGACCGGCTGCCGGGGCTGCAGGCGGCACCGACCGGACGGGAGCGCCCGGCATGAGTCTGCTCCGGGTCGAAGGGCTGTCCAAGGCCTTCGGCGGCTTCGAGGCGGTGCGGGACGTCAGCTTCACCCTCGAAGCCGGCGAACGTCTCGCCATCATCGGCCCCAACGGAGCCGGCAAATCGACCTGTTTCAACATGATCGGCGGCCAGCTCCGCCCCGACCGCGGTCGCGTCCTGCTGAACGGCGAGGAGATCACCGGCCTGCCGCCACGCGCCGTCTGGCGCAAGGGCGTGGGCCGGACCTTCCAGATCGCCGCCGCCTTCGGCTCGATGACGGTGGTCGAGAACGTGCAGATGGCGCTCTTGAGCCATCACGGACGGGCCCGGGCGCTGTTTCCCCTGGCGCGTGCGCTCTACCGCGAGGAGGCCATGGCCCTGCTCGAGCGGGTCGGCATCCGCGACCAGGCGGAACGGTTCTGCAGCGTCCTCGCCTACGGCGACATCAAGCGCGTCGAGCTGGCGGTGGCTCTGGCGCACGGTCCCCGCCTGCTGCTGATGGACGAGCCCACCGCCGGCATGGCCCCCGCCGAACGGCACGCGCTGATGCGCCTCGTCTCGGCGATCGTCGCCGAACGCGGTATCGCCGTGCTGTTCACCGAACACGACATGGACGTGGTGTTCGCCTATGCCGACCGCATCCTGGTGATCAATCGCGGCCGGCTGATCGCCGAGGGCCCGCCGGAACGGGTGCGCGCCGATCGCGAGGTGCAGGCGATCTATCTGGGCTCCTCGGTGGAGGCCCCGGCATGAGCGCCCCGGTATTGGAGGTGGAGGGGCTGGTCACCTTCTACGGCCGGGCGCAGATCCTTTTCGATCTCGCCCTCGAGGTCGGCGAGGGCGAGGTGGTGGTGCTGATGGGGCGCAACGGGGCCGGCAAATCCACCACTCTCAAGAGCATCATGGGACTCGTCCGGCCGACCGCCGGCGGCATCCGTTTCCGCGGCCGGGACATCGGCGGCCTGCCGCCGTTCCGCATCGCCCGCCAGGGCCTCGGCTACGTTCCCGAGGAACGGCGCGTGTTCGCCGAGCTGACGGTCGAGGAGAACCTCGAAGTCGGTCGCCGCGAACCACCCGCCGGCCGCGATGCCTGGACGCCGCAACGCCTGTTCGCCCTGTTTCCCAATCTCGCCGAACTGCGGCGCCGCCGCGCCGACCGCATCTCCGGCGGCGAACAGCAGATGCTGGCCATCGCCCGCACCCTGATGGGCAATCCCGAACTGCTGCTGCTCGACGAGCCTTCCGAGGGGCTGGCGCCGGTGATCGTCGATCAGATGGCAACCGCGCTGGCCGATCTCCGCCGCCACGGGGTTTCCATTCTGCTGTCCGAGCAGAACCTCCATTTCGCCGGACGTATCGCCGAGCGTGCCTGCATCATCGAGAAAGGCCAGATCCGCTGGCGGGGAGCGATGAGCGACCTTCTGGCGGACGAGGAGGTCCGGCGCGCCTATCTCTCGGTCTGAGGGCGCTCGCCTTCCGCGCACCGCCGGCCAAAGATCCGAATGTGGCTTTCCCCACAGCATCGTCACCGGGTTTCGGCCATGGATGGAGCCGCTGAGGGCTGAGCATTCTGGACCTGTGAAGGGCGATCCGCGCCGCTTCACAGGTCTTTTTTCCGTCCTCCGCCCGGTCGAGGGTGCCGGTGATTGCCGCCGTCGGACCCGGCTGGCATGATGCGCGCCGTGGGCATCGGGGGGAGGACCGCCATGCAGCTCGCCGCCGCGATGGCTCGTCTCGGCACCGAAACGGCGTTCGACGTGCTGGCCCGCGCCACCGCCATGGCCCGGGCGGGCCGCGACATCGTCAATCTCGGGATCGGCCAGCCCGACTTTCCGACGCCGCCGCATATCGTCGAGGCGGCGATCAGGGCCCTCAGGGACGGTCACCACGGCTACACGCCGGCCAACGGCATCCTGCCGCTGCGGGAAGCGGTGGCTCGCGATCTCCTGACCCGCCGCGGCATCGAGGTGGACCCGGACCGGATCGTGGTGGTGCCCGGCGGCAAGGTCACCATGTTCTTCGCCATCCTCATGTTCGGCGAACCGGGGGTGGAGATCATGTATCCCGACCCCGGTTTTCCCATCTACCGCTCGGTGATCTCCTTGACCGGTGCCGAACCGGTACCCATCGCCCTCCACGAGGAAAAGGGCTTCGCCTTCTCCGCCGCCGAGGTGCTCGCCCGGATCACCCCCCGCACCCGTCTGGTGATCGTCAACAGCCCGGCCAACCCGACCGGCGGGGTGGTCCCGAAGGCGGAGCTCGACCAGTTCGTCGCCGGCCTCGCCGAGCATCCCCGGGTGACGGTGCTGTCGGACGAGATCTACGCCCGCATGTGCTACGACGGCGTGCCCCACGCCTCCCTCACGGCCTATCCGGAGATCGCCGATCGTCTGATCCTGCTCGACGGCTGGTCGAAGACCTGGGCGATGACCGGCTGGCGGATCGGCTACGGGGTCTGGCCCGCGGACCTCGTACCGCACGCCGTCCGCCTCGCCATCAACTGCCATTCCTGCGTCAACGCACCGACCCAGTGGGCGGCGATCGCCGCCCTCGAGGGCCCGCAGGACGCGGTCGATGCGATGATGGCCGAGTTCGATCGCAGGCGGCGCCTGATCGTCCCCCTGCTCGACGATCTGCCGGGCTTTCGCTGCGTCATGCCGGGCGGCGCCTTCTACGCCTTCCCCAACATCACCGGTACCGGCATGAGCGCCGGCGCGCTCCAGGACGGGCTGCTCGAGGAGGAAGGGGTGGCGGTGATCGCCGGGACCAGCTTCGGCGTCTTCGGCGAGGGTTATCTGCGTTTTTCCTATGCCGCCTCGACCGAGGCGATCGAAGAGGCGCTGCGGCGCATTCGCCGCTATCTCGAGCGCCACGGAATCGGCGGGTGAACCGCCGCACCGCCGGGAGCATGTCATGAAGTCCGACGAGCTGCGCGCACTCCAGGCCCCCCTCAAACGCGCCTATCGCGAACGGCCCGAAGCGGCCCGGATCACGCTGCGGGCGACGGCGCGCCTCGGCGAAGGCCTCCGTTGCAAGGTCGAGACCGGCAAGGGCCCGGTCGAAGCCGGGCTCCACCCGGCCACCGGCGGCGACGGCAGCTTGGCCTGTTCCGGCGACATGCTGCTCGAGGCCCTGGTGGCCTGTGCCGGGGTCACCCTCGCGGCGGTGGCCACCGCGATCGGCATCGAGCTGCGCGATGCGCGGATCCACGCCGAAGGCGATCTCGATTTCCGCGGCACCCTCGGCATCGACCGGGAGGTGCCGGTGGGGTTCACCGAGATTCGCCTGTGTTTCGACCTCGACTGCGATGCCGACGCCGAAGGGCTCGCCGCCCTGCTGAAGCTGACGGAACGGTACTGCGTCGTCTACCAGACGCTGCGTCGGGGCTGCACGCTCCGCACCGAGCATCGCCTCGACGCGTCGGGCGACGGGAACCCGGGCTGAAGCGGCGGCTTCAGGCGGAGGCCGCGATCGGTGCCGAGGAGATCGGCAACCGGAGTTCGGGTTCCGGCGCCTGGCCGGTCGCGCACGCCCGCAACCAGCCCGGCACGTCACCCTCGGCGAGCGGCCGCGCGAACCGGTATCCCTGACCGAGATGGCACTGCATCCGCCGCAGCAACTCCGCCTGTTCCTCGGTCTCCACCCCTTCCGCCACCACCCGGGCCTGAATGTGGCGGCCGAGACGGACCACCGTCTGGGCGATCCGGCGGGCGGTGGCGCAGCGGGTGATCTCGGCGACGAAGGAGCGGTCGAGCTTGAGACAGTCCACCGGCAGCCGCGAGAGATGCACGAGAGAGGCGTAGCCGGTGCCGAAATCGTCGAGGGCGATGGTCACCCCGAGCCGTCGCAGATGACGCAGCCGGTCCAGGAGCTGGCTGTCCTTCTGCTCGATCAGCACGTCCTCGGTCATCTCCAGTTCGAGGCATTCGGCCGGCACCCGACACTCCGCCAGGGCCCGCTCCACCTCCTCCACGAGCTGCCGCCCCCGGATCTGGGTCTGGGAGAGGTTGACGGCGATGTTTCCCGTGAAACCCGCCTCCTCGCGCAGCCGCGCCAGCATCCGGCAACCCCGGTCGAGGCACCAGCTCGCCAGCCGGTGCATCAGCGGCGAGCGTTCCACGACCGGCAGGAATCTGTCGGGCGTGATCTGGCCGAGGCGCGGATGCCGCCAGCGCAGCAGGGCCTCGAAACCGCGCACCCGACCGCTCTGCAGTTCCACCTGGGGCTGGTAGACGAGCTGGAGCTGATGGTTCTCGAAGGCCAGATCGAAATCCGACAGCCAGCCCGAAGGCAGCCGCCCGCGGCGCGAAGTTCCGTGGTAGAATTCGCAGCGGTTGCGCCCCCGGCTCTTGGCCCGGTAGAGGGCGCGATCGGCGTTGCCGAGCAGCGTGTCGGCGCTGAGGCCGTGCCGCGGGTAGAGGGCGCAGCCGATGCTGACCGTGCTGTGGATCCGTCTCCCGGCGTGACGGTAGGGTCGCGCCAGGACGCGGAGGATGCGGCGGGTCAGCTCCTCGAAATCGCGGATCGTGGCGAAACCGGGCACGATGATCGCGAACTCGTCGCCGCCGATGCGGGCTGCGGTGTCCACGCGCCGCAGATGGCGGGTCAGTCGGCGGCCGAGGAGACGGAGGACGACGTCGCCCGCCTCGTGCCCGTAGCCGTCGTTGAGGGACTTGAAATCGTCGATGTCGAGGCGCAGGACCCCGACCATGTGCCCGCCGCGATCGGCGGCCCGCAACGCCTGCTTGAGGCGGTCGTCGAACAGCCGCCGGTTGGCCAACCTGGTCAGCGAATCGTAGAGCGCGAGACGGTGCATTTCCCCTTCGATGCGGGCGAACTCGCGCCCTGCCGCGGCCCAGTAGGCATCGAGGGCGAGACAGATGTCGACGGTGGCGAGCTTGCTGAAATGGCGGATCGCCCGTGCCGCACGGTCCGGCGGCAGGGACTCCACGAGAACCACGTTGAGCCGGCTGGTGACGAAATTGTGGCCGAGCAGGAGCGCCCCGGGATCGACACCGGCGACATAGTGGGTCTCCCCCACCCGACGCGCCCGCATCGCGTATTGCTGATCGAACGCGCCGGCGAACACCTGCCGCCAGTGGGCGAGCTGGGCGCGCTTCAGCCGCGCCACCGTCGTTTCCGAGTCGACCAGCGAGGCGAGTTCGGGAATCGCCCGGATCTCGTCGTAGAGCCCGTCGAGGATCCGCGGCAGCGCCGCGTTCAGCAGTTCCCGGACGTCGGAGGCGAGACCGGCACGCAGCTCCTCGGCCGAGGAGCCGAACAAGAGCATGCCCCGCCCCTGCGCCCGCCAGGCGGACAGCGCATCCTGCAGAAGAGCGAGTCGTCGCCAGTGAATCGAAGTTTCCGGAACATCCATGCTTGCAACCCTTCCTCGGCGACCGCGCACCCTCTCCGCATTCTTGCCGTCCACCAAGCGTCCACCCGACCCGACGCAGGCCACGGGACAGCGGCCCGGTTGTGCCGTCCACGGTGTTAATAGCTCATTAATACGCAACAAACGGGACCATCAGCCCCCGCCCCCCGGATGATTTATGCGTATGTATACGTATGTTCGCATCCCGACGGGACGGCCGGGAGGGAGGGTTGGAGGCTCAGAGCTCGAGCCAGTGGACCACGGTCTCGATCTGATCCGCGCTCATCAGCGCCGGCGCATGGCCCGCCTCCGCGAACACCACCAGACGGGCGCGCGGGCCGCGCGCGGTCATGGCCGCGGCGGTGGCCGGATCCAGTACCGGGCTCGAAGCCCCGCGCAGCACCAGCACCGGGCAGGACAGCGCCTCCCAGGCCGGCCAGAGATCGAGATCCTCCGCCGTCTCATCGAGGAAGGGGACGCGGATGGCGGGATCGTAATGGAGCCGCAGCCGGGCCCCTTCCCGGCGTGCGCTGTGGATCGCCAGATGCCGCCACTGGGCGTCGGTGAGCGGGCCGAAGCCGGCGTGGATGGTCCGCAGATGCGCTTCGAGGGCCGCGAGATCGGCGAAGGAGAGATCGAGTCCGAGATACGCCCGGATCGGTTCCAGGGCCGCGGCCGGAACCCGGGGGCCGATATCGTTGAGGACCAGACGGCCGATCCGCCGCGGTTCCTCGACCGACAGCAGGAGGGCGACGAGCCCGCCCATCGAAGTTCCCACCCAGTCGACGCGGGACAGCCCGAGCCGGTCGAGCAGCGCGCGCATCTGACGGACGTAGGTGGGCAGGCGGTAGCCGCGCGGATCGGTCAGCCAGTCGCTGCGCCCGCGACCGACGATGTCGACGCAGATCACCCGCACCCCGGCCGCCGCGAGAGCCCTCGCAAGGAAATCGAAATCGCGGCCGTTGCGGGTCAGGCCGTGCACGCAGACCACGGCGCGCGACGCGGCCGGCGGGCCCCATTCGGTCCAGGCGATGGCGATGCCGCCCTCCTCCGCGAGGGTCAGCCGGTGCCGGCGCGGCCCCCTACCTTCGGGCAACGCCGGTTCAGAGCTCGTTGAAGAGATCGGTGGAAAGATAACGCTCCGCCGCCGAGGCGACGATCACCACGATCCGCTTGCCGGCCATCTCCGGTCGCGCGCCCACTTCGAGCGCGGCGGCGATGGTGGCGCCGGAGGAAATCCCCACCGGGATGCCGTCGAGGGCGGCCACCCGCCGGGCCGTCTGGAAGGCGGTCTCGTTGCCGATGCGCAGGATCTCGTCGATCAGCGACATGTCCAAGACCGCCGGCACGAAGCCGGCACCGATCCCCTGGATCTTGTGCGAACCCGGGCGGCCGCCCGACAGCACCGGGCTGTCTTCGGGCTCGACGGCGATCAGCCGCAGCCCCGGCAGCCTCGGCTTCAGCACCTGGCCGCAGCCGGTGATCGTGCCGCCGGTGCCGACCCCGGCGACGATGGCGTCCAGGCGATGGCCGGTGTCCCGCCAGATCTCTTCGGCGGTGGTTCGGCGATGGATTTCCGGATTGGCGGGATTCTCGAACTGCTGCAGCATCAGCGCGTCCGGATTTTCCCGGCAGATCCGCTCCGCCGCCTCGATCGCCCCCCGCATCCCCCGTTCGGCCGGGGTGAGCTCGAGCTCGGCCCCGAGGAGCTTGAGCATCCGCCGCCGCTCGACGGACATGCTCTCGGGCATGGTGAGCACCAGCCGATAGCCCTTGGCGGCACAGACGAAGGCGAGGGCGATCCCGGTGTTGCCGGAGGTCGGCTCGACCAGCAGGGTGTTCGGCCCGACCCGGCCCGAGCGCTCGGCGGCCTCCACCATCGCCAATGCGATGCGGTCCTTGACCGAGCTCAGCGGATTGAAGAATTCGAGCTTGGCGAGGATCTCGGCCTCGCAGCCGTAGGCCTCGACCGTGCGATGCAGACGCACGAGCGGCGTGTTGCCGATGGTCTCGCAGATGTTGTCGAAGATCTGCTCCCGCACTTCCGGGCGCGTTTCGGCGACCGCCATCCTTCCTTCCCCCGTGGTCCTGCCGGCGGCGGCAATCTAGACGAAGCGACGCCCCAGTCAAAGAACCGCATCCCCGCCCCCTTCGAGGGCTGGCGGCGGCGCGCCGGCCGCGCTAATCCCGGAACCGTGCCTCCAACCGGAAGAAGAAGGATGGCGGAACCCTTCGCGAGCGTGCGGCTGCCGCGGCGGCGCGATCTGCTGGCGCCGGACGGATCGGAAATCCGCTGTCTGCCGGCTCTCGCGGCCGGCAGCATGGTTCACTGCCGGCTCCCCGCGGGCGCCGTTTCCCGCGCCGTCCGCCATCGCACCGTGGAGGAGATCTGGTACGTGCTGGCGGGCCGGGGCGAGCTCTGGCGGCGGCGGGAAGGGCGGGAAGCGATCGCCACCCTGGCACCGGGTACGGCCCACACGATCCCGCTCGGCACCGCCTTCCAGTTCCGCAACACCGGCGAGGTTCCGCTCGACATTCTCATCGTCACCATGCCACCCTGGCCGGGCGAAGAGGAAGCGGTGCGCGTCGCCGATCACTGGCCGCCCACCGAGGCGGGTGAAGAGGGTCCGCGGGCGGACCGGAAGTGAGAGAACGTCGCGAAGGGAGACCGAAGTGGCCGAAGGTTTCGCATCGACGGGCGATCTGCAGGAAAAGAAGATCTCGTTCGACGAGCTCGCCCCCGGCATCTACGCCTTCACCGCCGAGGGCGATCCCAACTCGGGGGTGGTGATCGGCGAGGACGGGGTCCTGGTGTTCGACGCCCAGGCGACGCCCAGGCAGGCGAGGCGGGTGATCGAACGCATCCGCGAGGTCACCGACAAGCCGATCCGCCATGTGGTGCTTTCCCACTATCACGCAGTGCGGGTCCTGGGCGCTTCGGCCTACGGCGCCGGCGAGATCATCGCCTCCTCGGGCACCCGCCGGCTGATCGAGGAGCGCGGCCAGGCCGATTTCGAAAGCGAAGTGGGCCGCTTCCCCCGTCTGTTCGAGGATGTGGAGAGCGTACCGGGTCTCACCTGGCCGAGCATCGCCTTCGAAAAGGCGATGACCGTCTGGCTGGGTGACCGGCGGGTCGAGCTTCTCCATCTCGGCCGCGGCCACACCGCCGGCGACATCGTCGCCTGGATGCCGGAGGAGAAGGTCTGCTTCGCCGGCGATCTCGTCGAGTCCGGGGCCACCCCCTACACCGGCGACGCCCATCTCCGCGACTGGCCGATCACCCTCGAACGGCTGGCGGCGCTGGGAGCCGAAAAGCTGGTGCCCGGCCGCGGCGCCGCGCTCACCGGCCCGGCCGAGGTGCGCGAGGCGATCGAGGGGACCCGGAGCTTCGTCACCGAACTCTTCCGCATCGCCGAAGAAGGGGTGGCGGCCGGCCACACCCTGAGGCAGGTCTACGAACGGGCGCTGCGGGAGATGGAACCGAAGTACGGCCATTGGGTGATCTTCCGGCACTGCATGCCCTTCGACGTCAGCCGCGCCTACGACGAGGCTTCCGGCATCGACTGGCCGCGGATCTGGACCCACGAGCGCGATCTCGAAATGTGGCGGGCCCTGGAGGGCGGCTGAGCGGTGTTCGATAGGGATTTCCGATCGGGTCGATCGGAACAATAGATTTTACAAGGTCGGCACAAAGTTTAGAACCATTCCAATACCGGCCGCCCGCGGCACCGCCGCGAGGGCCGGGCAGGAACGCCAAGGAGATGGAACGAAGATGTCGAAACGCCCGCTCTTGACCACCGCCGCCGGCATCCCGGTCGGCGACAACCAGAACAGCATGACCGCCGGACCGCGCGGTCCGCTGCTGGTGCAGGACTGGCAGCTCTTCGAGAAGCACGCGCATTTCAACCGCGAGCGCATTCCCGAACGGGTGGTGCACGCCAAGGGCTCGGCCGCCTACGGCACCTTCACCGTGACCAACGACATCACCCGCTACTCCAAGGCGGCCATCTTCTCGGAGGTGGGCAAGCAGACCCCCTGCCTGCTGCGCTTCTCGACCGTCGCCGGCGAACGCGGTGCGGCCGACGCCGAACGGGACGTGCGGGGCTTCGCCGTCAAGTTCTATACCGAGGAGGGCAACTGGGACCTCGTCGGCAACAACACGCCGGTGTTCTTCGTCCGCGACCCCTACAAGTTCCCGGATTTCATCCGCACCCAGAAGCGCGATCCCAAGACCAATCTCCGGAACCCCACGGCGATGTGGGATTTCTGGTCCCTGTCGCCGGAAAGCCTGCATCAGGTCACGATCCTCTTCTCCGATCGCGGCCTGCCCAGGAGCTACCGCCACATGAACGGCTACGGCTCCCACACCTACAGTTTCATCAACGACGCCGGCGAGCGCTTCTGGGTCAAGTTCCACTTCAAGACCATGCAGGGCATCGAATGCCTGACCGACGAGGAGGCGGCACAGATCGTCGGCGGCGACCGGGAGAGCCACCAGCGCGATCTGTTCTATTCGATCGAGCGGGGCGAATTTCCGAAGTGGCGCTTCTGCGTGCAGATCATGCCGGAGGAGGATGCCGAGAAGACCCCGTACAACCCCTTCGATCTGACCAAGGTCTGGCCGCACGGCGACTATCCGCTGATCGAAGTCGGCATTCTCGAGCTCAACCGCAACCCGGAGAACTACTTCGCCGAGGTGGAGCAGTCCGCCTTCGCCCCCTCCAACGTCGTCCCCGGAATCAGCTTTTCGCCGGACAAGATGCTGCAGTTCCGCATCTTTTCCTACGCCGACACCCATCGCTACCGGCTCGGGGTCAACTACGAGCTGCTGCCCGTAAACCGTCCGCGCTGCCCCGTCCACAGCTATCATCGGGACGGACTCATGCGCTGTGACGACAACGGTGGCGGCTCGGTCAACTACGAGCCCAACAGCTTCGGCGGTCCGGTCGAGGATCCGCGGTTCAAGGAGCCGCCGCTCAAGATCTCGGGCGACGCCGATCGCTACGATCACCGGGAAGGCAACGACGACTATACCCAGGCCGGCAACCTCTTCCGTCTGATGACCCCCGACCAGCAGCAGCGGCTGTTCGCCAACATCGCGCGGGCGATGGCCGGGGTGCCGGAGGAGATCGTCCGTCGCCAGCTCGGCCATTTCGAGAAGGCCGATCCGGCCTACGCGCGCGGAGTCGCCGCGGCCCTCGGCATGGAGCCGGCGGTCCCCGCCGAGTGATCCCGGAAACGATTTCGCCTCCCCTTCGATAGCGGGCGGGGACCTCGGTCCCCGCCCCCTTTTTCCTCGCCGTCGCATCCTGCGACGAACGGCGGCCGCCTTGTTGCAACGCGGCAGGAAGGGCGCTTCAATGCCGCGGAAGGGAGCCGCGGCCGATGAGCGAACAGACCCTCTCTCTCGCGCGCGAATTTCCGCCCGCCACCCTCGAAGACTGGCGGGCGCAGATGGTACGCGCCCTCCGGGGCGGCGATCCCGAAAGTCTGGTCTCCCGCACCCTCGACGACATTCCCGTGGAGCCTCTCTACACTCCGGAGCAGGCCGTGCCCGGGGGCGGCCTGCCGGGGAGGATTCCCTGGCTCCGCGGCGGGCGGGTCACCGGCAACCTCCCCCACGGCTGGGATATCCGCCAGCTCCATCGCCATCCCGATCCCGAGGTGGCGGCGGCGCAGATCGCCGAGGATCTCGGGCGGGGCGTGCGCTCGATCTGGCTGCGGCTGGACCGGCGGCTGCTGCGGGGTGAGGCGCAGCCGGACGGGGTCGTGTTGCCGGAAGCGGCGGATCTGTCCCGGATCCTGTCGGTCTGTGCGGAGGCCGGCGCACCGCTGGTTCTCGACCCCGGCGGCGACTTCCTCCGGATCGCCGAACTGCTGCTCGGCGCCGCGGAGGACGGCAGCGGGACGGCGATCGCATTCGGCGCCGATCCCCTGGGGGCGGCGGTCGCCGGCGAGCATCCCGATCCCGCGGCCGCACTCGCGGCGATGGCCGAGCTCGCACCATCTCTCGCCGAACGCTTCGGCGAGGGCCGGCTGCTCTGGGCCTCGGGCCTTCCCTGGCACGACGCCGGCGCCTCCGACGCCCAGGAACTGGCGGCCACCATCGCCACCGGCATCGCCTATCTGCGGCTCCTGACCGGGGCCGGGTTCGAGGCCGCCGAGGCGGCCCGGCGGATCGGGCTCAGGCTCGCCGCCGATCCCGAGATCTTCGCGACCGCCGCCAAGCTCCGTGCCGCCCGCCGCCTCTGGGCGCAGGTGGCGCGTCACAGCGGCATCGAAAGGGTTCCGCCGTTCCTGCACGCGGTGACGGCGCCGCGGGTGATGAGCCGGCGCGATCCCTGGACCAACATGCTGCGGGTGACGGCGGCCACGCTCGGCGCCGCCCTCGGGGGCGCCGAGGCGATCACCACCCTGCCCTTCGATCACGCCATCGGCCTGCCGGACCGCCTGTCGCGGCGCATCGCCCGCAACACCCAGCTCGTGCTCGCCCTCGAGAGCCAGGTCCAGCATCCCATCGACCCGCTCGGCGGGAGCTGGTTCGCCGACCGTTTCGCCGATGCGCTCGCGGAACGGGCCTGGACCCTCGTTCGGGAGATCGAAGCCGCGGGCGGCATGCTCGAGGCGTTGCGCCGGGGGTTTCCGCAGGAGCGGGTGATCGCGGCACGCGAGCGGCGCCTTCGCGATATCGCCCTGCGGCGGGACCTGCAGGTGGGAATCGGCGGTTTCGCCCATCTCGAGGAAACACCGCGATCCCCCCCGCCCGAACCCGATCTCGAAGCGCTGCGGGCGCGCCTGGCCGCGGTCCGGGCGGCGGGGAAAGGCGCTCCGCCGCCACGCGGTACACCGGCGATCCGCATCCTCCGGCCCTGGCGCCCGGCCGAGCCTTTCGAGCGGCTGCGGGATCTGAGCGATGCCTTCCTCGCGCGCGAGGGACGCCGGCCGGCGGTGCTGCTTCTCCGTCTGGGCCGACCGGCCGAGTCCATCGCCCCCGCGACCCTGGCGAAGAATCTGTTCGAGGCGGGAGGCATCGCCGCCATCGAAGCGCCGGCCACGGGGGAATCGCCGGATCCCGGCGGGTTCGATCCGGCGCGCACGCCGTTCGCGGTGCTCTGCACCGGCAGCCCCGATCCCGGCGACCGCGCCACGGCCCTCGCCCGCGGCCTGCGCGACAGGGGGGCGAAACGGGTCTATCTCGCGGGCGGCGGGGCGGAGGGCTTCGACGCGATTCTCCGGGAGGAGATGGACGCCCTGGCCCTGCTCGAGGATGCCTGGCGAGCGCTCGGGGAGATGCCCGGATGAGCCGCATTCCGGATTTTTCGGAACTTCCCCTCGATCCCCTGCCCGGCCCCGGCACGCGGGCCGAATGGGAAGCGCTGCTCGCGGCCGAGACCGGCGGCGACGCCCCGGATCTCGCCCGGACCACGGCCGAGGGGATCCGGCTGGCGCCGCTGCATCTCGAAGAGGATCGGGAGGGGCTCGATTTCCCGGATGGTCTGCCGGGCCTGCCGCCCTATCTGCGTGGCCCCTACCCCACCATGTACGTGACCCGGCCCTGGACCATCCGCCAGTATGCCGGCTTCTCCACCGCCGAGGAGAGCAACGCCTTCTACCGGAAAGCGCTGGCGGCCGGCCAGCGGGGCCTTTCGGTGGCCTTCGATCTCGCCACCCATCGCGGCTACGACAGCGACCATCCGCGGGTCGCCGGCGATGTCGGCATGGCCGGGGTGGCGATCGATTCGATCCTCGACATGGCGCGGCTCTTCGAAGGGATTCCGCTGGACCGGATGAGCGTGTCGATGACCATGAACGGCGCGGTGCTGCCGATCATGGCCCTCTACATTCTCGCCGCCGAGGAGCAGGGAGTTCCGAGAGCGAAGCTGAGCGGGACCATCCAGAACGACATCCTCAAGGAGTTCATGGTCCGCAACACCTTCATCTTCCCGCCGGCCCCCTCGATGCGGATCGTTTCCGACATCTTCGCCTACTGCGCCCGGGAGATGCCGAAGTTCAACTGCATCAGCATCTCCGGCTATCACATGCAGGAGGCGGGGGCGACCGCCGATCTGGAACTCGCCTACACCCTCGCCGACGGCATCGAATACCTGCGCACCGGCATCGGCGCCGGGCTCGCCGTCGACGAATTCGCGCCGCGGCTTTCCTTCTTCTTCGCCATCGGCATGAACTACTACATGGAGATCGCCAAGCTGCGGGCGGCGCGCATGCTCTGGGCGAAGCTCGTGCGACCGTTCGCCCCCCGCGATCCACGCTCATTGATGCTGCGCACCCACTGCCAGACCTCGGGCTGGTCGCTGACCGCCAGGGACGTGTTCAACAACGTCGTCAGGACCTGCATCGAGGCGCTGGCCGCCACCCACGGCGGCACCCAGTCGCTGCACACCAACGCCTACGACGAGGCGCTCGCCCTGCCGAGCGAGTTCTCGGCCCGGATCGCCCGCAACACCCAGCTCTTCATCCAGCACGAAACCGGCGTCCGCCGCACGGTCGATCCCTGGGGTGGCAGCCACTTCCTGGAGCGACTGACCCACGATCTCGCCGCCCGTGCCTGGGGGCACATCCGGGAGGTGGAGGCGATGGGCGGCATGTTGAAGGCGATCGAGCGGGGCCTGCCCAAGCTGCGGATCGAGGAGGCGGCGGCCCGCACCCAGGCGCGGATCGATTCCGGGCGCCAGCCGATCGTCGGCGTCAACATCTTCCCCCTCGACGAACCCGAGCATGTCGAGGTGCTCAGAATCGACAATTCGGCGGTGCGCGCGCGCCAGATCGAGAAGCTCGAACGACTGCGCCGCGACCGCGATTCCGAGGCCGTCGAGCGGGCTCTGGCCGCCCTTTCCGAATGTGCGGGGAGCGGGCGGGGCAATCTCCTGGCCCTGTGCCTGGAAGCGGCCCGGGCCCGGGCCACGGTGGGCGAAATGACCGCGGCGCTGGAACGGGTCTGGGGCCGGCACCTGCCGGACAGCCGGGTGATCCAGGGTGTCTACGCCAAGGAGGTGGGCGAGGTGAGCGCAGTCGAGAAGGCGCGCCGCATGGTCGAGGAATTCGCCGAAGCGGAGGGCCGCCGCCCGCGCATCCTGGTCGCCAAGATGGGCCAGGACGGCCACGATCGCGGCCAGAAGGTGATCGCCTCGGCCTTCGCCGATCTCGGCTTCGATGTCGATATCGGACCGCTGTTCCAGACCCCGGCGGAATGCGCCCGCCAGGCGGTCGACAACGACGTTCACATCCTCGGCGTGTCCTCGCTGGCGGCCGGTCATCTCACCCTGGTACCGGCGCTGATCGCCGAGCTCCGCGAACTGGGCCGCGAGGACATCATGGTGGTGGTCGGCGGGGTGGTGCCCCCACAGGACCACGATGCCCTCGAAGCGGCCGGGGTGGAGGCCGTCTTCGGACCGGGTACCATCATCGCCGATGCCGCCATCGATCTCCTGGCGAGGCTCTCCGAGCGCCTCGGGCACCGGCCACGGGCGGCCGAATAGCGCGGGCTTGACAGCCGCGGGCGGCTGGTCGACTGCTGCAGCGCAACAGGGACGAGCAGGGGAGACCGTCGCATGGGGATCGCCAACGTCGGCATCGTCGGCGCCGGAACCATGGGCACCGGCATCGCCACCAATCTCGGTCGGCACGGCTTCGCGGTGAAGATCTTCGACAATCGCCCCGGGGCGGTGGAGGCGGCGATCGCCTCGGCCCGCGGGTTCTATGCGCGGCAGGTGGAAAAGGGCCGCATGGAGCCGGCCGAGGCCGAGGCCGCGGGAGCGCGCATCGCCGCGGTCGACGGTCTCGACGGCATGGTCGGCTGCGATCTGGTGATCGAGGCGGTGTTCGAGGATTTCGACCTCAAGGCCGGGCTGTTCGAGACCCTTTCGCGGCTCCTGCCCGAGAGCACCCGCATCGCCACCAACACGAGCTGCCTGCGGGTCACCGATCTTCAGCGACACGTCAGCAACCCCGGGCGCTTTCTGGGCCTTCACTACTTCAGCCCGGCCCAGGTCAATCCGGTGGTCGAGGTGGTACGCGGCGAGGCCACCGAGGATGCGGTGATCGAGGAGGCGCTGGCCTTCTGCCGGGCGACCGGCAAACTCCCCATCCGCTGCCGGGATTCCTTCGGCTTCGCCATCAACCGCTTCTTCTGCCCCTACACCAACGAGGCGGTGCGGGCTCTCGACGAGGGGCTCGGCACCGCGGCGGAGATCGACGCGGTGGCGAAGGAGGCGGTGGGGGCCGCCGCCGGCCCGTTCTTCGTCATGAACATCATCAAGCCCCGGATCAATCTCCATGCGATCCGCAATCTCGCCCCGCTCGGTCCCTTCTATGCGCCGGCCGCCGGGATGATCGTCCATGGCGAGGCGGATCGTCCCTTCGAGATCGGCGAAGCCGGCGAGATCCCGGAGCAACGGCGGCGCGAGATCACCGAGCGTCTGTGGCTCGGGGTCTTCCTGCCGGTGCTCCAGGCCCTCGACGAGGAGGTGGCCGAGCCCGCCGATTTCGATACCGGCGCCCGGGAGGCTCTGAAATTCACCCGGCCGCCCTGTGCGCTGATGGACGAGCTCGGGCGGGCCGAGGTGGCGCGGATTCTGGACCCGGCCCTGTCCCGCTACGGAATCGCCGCTCCCGCCTCCCTGGCCCGGGTGGGGAATATCTCGCGGTAGCCGGCGCCCTCCCCGGGGAGGGCGGATCCGGGTTTTTGTGCGCTGCACAATTTTTCCCTTGCGGCCGGGCGCTGTCGCGCCTATCTATTGTGCGCCGCAGCAATTCAGCCCCGGAGAGCAGCCATGACCACCAAGACCGCCAACAATCCCGTTCCCAATCTGCCGAAGTTCGATCTCGACGCGCTCCTGGCCCTGCAGAAGGCCAATCTCGAGACCGTCTTCGCGGCCCAGAAGATCATGTTCGACTTCACCCAGACCGTCGCCAAGCGGCAGGCCGACCTTTTGAAGGAGGTCTTCGCCAGGGCCGAGGGCCTGATGAAGGGCTTCGACGTCAAGAAGCAGCCCCAGAACTACGTGGAAGAGGCCAAGGCCGCGATCGAGAAGGCGGTCGCCGATTCCAAGGAGCTCGTGGATCTCGGCCTCAAGGCCCAGAGCGAAGTCGTCGATCTCTTCGTCAAGCGCGCCACGGCGAACTTCGACGAGGTCAAGAAGCTCGCCGCCTGAGCTTCCGGAACCCGGTTCCCGACGGACCCCGCGCCGAGCGCGGGGTCTTTCGCTTTTCCGGCCTTCCCGGCGATCCCCCTTTCCGACGATCCCCGTTGCCGTCGCCGGCGATGCGGGCTCAAATGCCCGTCATCGCCGCGAATCGACCGGGAGCAGGCCATGGAATGCGATCCGCAACATCTGCATCTGCCCAGCGCGCGCGAGGATCTGGAGCGCGCCACCCCGCGCGTCGAGACGCCGCAGACGCGATCGTCCAGCTACCGGCTGGCCTTCGCCGATCCCGAGTTCATGCTCCGCGACGAGCTGCGGCCGGTCCGGCTCCAGCTCGAACTCCTCAAGCCCGATCTCGTGCTCCGGGAGCACGAGATCGAATCCACGATCGTGGTCTTCGGCTCGGCCCGCATTCCCGCTCCCGAGGCGGCCCGGAGCCGGCTCGAGGCGGCCGAGGCGGCGCTGCGCGAACGTCCCGACTGCCCGCGCACCCGCCGCAAGGCGGCGGCGGCCAGAAAGCTGGTCGCGCGCTCCCGCTACTACGAGGAGGCCCGGCGCTTCGCCAGGCTGGTTTCCGAGGCCGGCCAGCGGGACGGCCCGAGGCGCTGGGTGGTGGTCACCGGGGGCGGCCCGGGGATCATGGAAGCCGCCAACCGCGGCTCCCACGAGGTCGGCGCCAAGAGCATCGGCCTCAACATCACCCTGCCGCACGAGCAGGTTCCCAACCCCTACATCACCCCCGAGCTCTGTTTCCAGTTCCACTACTTCGCCCTCAGGAAGATGCATTTCCTGCTGCGCGCCCGGGGCCTGGTCGTCTTCCCCGGCGGCTTCGGGACCATGGACGAGCTGTTCGAGACCCTGTGTCTGGTGCAGACCAGGAAACTCCGGCCGCTCCCGGTGCTGCTGTTCGACGAGGGCTACTGGCGGCGGGTCCTGGATTTCGAAGCGATGGTCGATGAAGGGGTGATCGAACCCGAGGATCTCGACATCTTCCGCTACGTCGAGACCGCCGAGGAGGCCTGGTCCTGCATCCGCCGTCACTACGGGCTCGGCGAAGCGGACCCTCTGCCCGCCAACGGACGGGACTGAGATGACCACCGTCCTCGCCTGCCACGGCGGCGCCTCGACGGTCACCGGCTCCTGCTTCCTGATCGACCACGAGGGCACCCGCTTCCTCGTCGATTGCGGCATGTTCCAGGGCCACAAGACGATCCGCGAGCTCAACTATCGTCCCTTTCCCTTCGTTCCCCGGGACATCGCCTTCGTGCTGCTCACCCACGCCCACATCGATCATTCGGGGCTGCTGCCGAAGCTCACCAGAGCGGGGTTCACCGGAGCGATCCACGCCACCGCCGCGAGCTGCGACCTGCTCGCGTTCATGCTGCCGGATTCGGGCCACATCCAGGAAAGCGAGGTGGCGCATCTCAACCGGCGCAACCGCCGCCGCGGCCGGCCGCTGGTGGAGCCGATCTACACCCGGGCCGATGCCGAGGCCTGCCTGCGCCGGCTCGTTCCCTGCCCCTACGGACGCTGGATCGAACCGGCCCCCGGGATCCGCGCCCGCTTCTGGAACGCCGGGCACATCCTGGGCTCCGCCTCGATCGAGATCACGCTCTCCGGGGGGCGCGAACGCCCGCTGCGCCTCCTGTTCTCCGGCGACATCGGTCCCGACGAAAAGGCCTTCCACGACCGGCCGGCGGCGCCATCCGGGCTCGATTACGTGGTGATGGAGAGCACCTACGGCGACCGCGAGCGGAAGGACCGGACCATCGCGCAGCGGCGCGACCGCCTGCGGCGCGAGGTGGCCGAGGCGCTGGCCCGGGGCGGCAATCTCCTGATCCCGGCCTTCGCCGTCGAGCGGACCCAGGAGCTGCTCCACGCCCTCACCTGGCTGATGCACCGGGGCCGGATCCCCACCGCGCCGATCTTCATCGATTCACCGCTGGCGGCACGGATCACCGAAGTCTTCGCCAGGCACCGCGACGAGCTGCACGAGGTCGAAGATCCGGAGCTCATGTTCGAAAGCCCGCACCTCCGGTTCACCGAAACCGTGGAGCAGAGCCGGGCCATCAACCGCATCACCGGCGGGGCGATCGTCATGGCCGCGAGCGGCATGTGCGATGCCGGTCGCATCCGCCACCATCTGCGGCACAATCTGTGGCGGCCGGAATGCACCGTGCTGTTCGTCGGCTATCAGGCGCCCGGGACCCTCGGCCATCTCATCCTGAGCGGCGAGAAGCGGGTCCGCATCCATGGCCGGGAAATCGCCGTGCGGGCCCGCATCCGGGCGATCGAGGGCTACTCCGCCCATGCCGACAGGAGCGAACTTCTGGTCTGGGCGAAGGGACGCCGGCCGGTCCGCGGAACGCTGTTCCTCGGTCATGGCGAGGAGGAGGCCCTCGCGGCCCTGCGCGCGGGCCTGATCGCCGAGGGCTTCGACGCCGCACGGATCGCGGTGCCGGAGCTGGACCAGAGCTTCATCCTCGAGCCCGCGGCCCCGCCCGTACCGACCGCCGCCACGCCCCGCCTCGCCCCGGACCTCCTGCGCCGTCGCGAGGACTGGCACAACGCCTATGCCCGTCTGCTCCTCGATCTCGGGCAGCGGCTCCAGGCCCTGCCCAGCGACCGCGGCCGGCTGGCTCTGCTCGCGCGTCTGCGCGGCGTTCTCGAAGGCGAGGCGGAAGGAGCGGAACGGCCCGCCGCGGCGCGGGGAGCAAGGCGGACCGACGACCGAGATAAAGCTTGATTTCGGCCCGCCGGGCTGAAATGTCACCCCTGCCAACAGGAGAATGGAAGCGATCCCATGGCCGGCAGCGTCAACAAGGTCATTCTGGTGGGCAATCTCGGGCGTGATCCCGAGGTCCGCTATACTCAGGACAACCGCAAGATCGTCCATCTGACGATCGCCACCAGCGAACGCTGGAAGGATCGCGGCACCGGGGAGCCCCGCGAGCGCACCGAATGGCATCGGGTGGTGATCTTCAACGAGAACCTGGCCGAGGTCGCGGAGCGCTATCTCTCGAAGGGCCGCTCGGTGTACATCGAGGGCCAGCTCCAGACCCGCAAATGGACCGATCAGAACGGCCAGGAGCGCTACACCACGGAAGTGGTGCTGCAGCGCTTCCGCGGCGAGCTGGTGCTGCTCGGCGGGCGCGGCGAAGCGCCGGGCGAGGCCCTGTCCGAGCCCGAGGGCGGCCTCGACCGGCCGGCTCCGGCGCGGCGCCAGTCCCCCCCGCGGGAGGAGGATCTCGACGACGACATCCCCTTCTGAAGCCGCCGGCCGGCCGGATCGGACGGCCGCCGCGGAATGTGACACGATGACGTGAGCCCCTTGCCCCGCCGCCTCCGGCGCCCTTTCTTACGGGCCGGGGAGCTCCGAAGCGGGAAACGCGATGGTCGATCTCACCCTCCTCGGTATCGTCACGGCCTTCTTCGGCGGCGTCATTTCCTTCCTGTCACCCTGCGTGCTACCGCTGGTGCCCGGTTACGTGTCCTATGTCGCCGGCAGTTCCTTCGAGGAGATCGAACGCCACGAGGTCGATCGGCTGCGGGCACTCCTCTACGCCGTCTGGTTCGTGCTCGGCTTTTCGGTGGTGTTCGTGGCCTTCGGCGCCAGCGCCTCGGCCCTCGGCGGGCTGCTGCTGACCTACCGCTACGAACTCGGGATTCTGGCGGGCGTCGTGATCCTGATCTTCGGCGTCCATCTCCTGGGCTTCTCGCCGTTCCGGATGATGAGTCGGGAAGCCCGCTTCCATCTCGACATACCCGGCGGCCGTGCCACCGGCGCCTTCCTCCTGGGCCTCGCCTTCGCCTTCGGCTGGACGCCCTGCATCGGTCCGGTGCTCGGCGCCATCCTGACGATGACCGCGAGCACCGCCAGTCTCGAGAAGGGCACCGTACTGCTGGGCGTCTATTCCCTCGGTCTCGGCGTGCCCTTCCTGCTCGCCGCCCTGTTCACCGAGCAGCTTCTCCGCCACCTCAAGCGTCTTTCGAGGATCGGCCGACGGCTGCAGCAGGTCGCGGGGGTGCTGCTGCTGATCATGGGCGGGCTGATGGTGACCGGACAGTTCGAGGTGATCGCCTACTGGCTGCTGGAAACCTTCCCCGTCTTCGCGACCATCGGCTGACCCGGCTTTCGCCAGCCTTGAGGAACCATGAAACTTTGTTCATGGCGCGCGCGGGCGCCCGCCGGCGAGGCTTGATCGCCTTCGAAATCCCGCCATATCATGCCTCCAGATCGAGCGACCGCATCACCCAAGAGCGCATCCAAGGAGCGAACAGGACCATGGATCAACACTTCACTCCCCGTGCGGCTCAGGCCCGGCTCGCGGCCGCCGAAATCGACGAGGGCCTGCGCAGCTACATGCTGTCGGTCTACAACTACATGGGGCTCGCCCTCGCGCTGACCGGGCTGACGGCCTATGTCGTCGCCCTGAGTCCCTCGGCGATGGCGCTGATCTTCGGGACCCCGCTGAAGTGGGTGGTGATGCTGGCCCCGCTGGGCTTCGTCTTCTATCTCAGCGCCCGCATCCACAAGATGAGCCTGAGCGCCGCCCAGCTCACTTTCTGGGCCTTCGCGGTGGTCATGGGCCTGTCGCTGGCGAGTATCTTTTACGTCTTCACCGGCACCAGCATCGCCCGCGTCTTCTTCATCACCGCCGCCACCTTCGGCGCCATGAGCCTCTACGGCTACACCACCAAGCGGGATCTCACCGCCTGGGGCTCGTTCCTGTTCATGGGGCTGATCGGCATCATCGTCGCCGGGCTGGTCAACATCTTCCTGATGAGCAGCGGCCTGCAGTTCCTGATCAGCATCGTCGGCGTCGGCATCTTCGTCGGCCTCACCGCCTACGATACCCAGGCCATCAAGGAAGAGTATTACGCCTACGACTCGCCCGAGGTGGCGACCCGCAAGGCGATCTACGGCGCGCTGCGGCTCTATCTGGACTTCATCAACCTGTTCATCATGCTGCTCCAGCTCTTCGGCCAGCAGCGCGACTGACCGGTCCCTGCGCGCGCGATCGCAGCGACGGAACACGGCCCGCCCCCGGCAGGAGGCGGGCCGGTTCTCGTCCCGGGTCGCGCTCCTCTCCCTCCTGCTCGCATCGCCGTTCTGGACCGGGCCGGCCCGTGCCTGTGCCTGGGAGCGCTCGCAGCCGGTCGCCGTCACCCCCCTGGCGCTGCCGGAGGACCCGGAGCTCGGCCGGAACCCCGGCGAACTCCGCCTTCTCGGCGGCTGGCGGCTCCGCTCGGCGGATGGCGCCTTCGGCGGCTTCTCGGGGCTCGAATTCCTCGCCGGCGAACTCCTCGCCCTGTCCGACCGCGGGACCCTCTGGCGCCTGCCGCCCACCGGAAACGGGGCGCCCTCGCCGGGGCCCTGGTGGCGCTGCCGGCTGCGCACGGAAAGCGGCGTCCCGGACAGCGAAAGCCTCGCCGCCGGTGCGGCGACGGGCCTTCTTCTCGCCGCCGAAGGCGCGCACGCTCTCTACCGTCTCGACCCCGGCGCCTCGGAACCGGCGCGCCCGGTGCCGACGGATCTTCCCGACTGGCTGCGGGCGGCTCCTCCGAACGCCGGTCTCGAGGCGGTGGCCGCGCTGCCGGGGGAGCGGCTCCTGCTGCTGACCGAAGGGCTCGTCACGGGGGGCGGCACCCTGCGGGCGGCACTGCTGGAAGACGGGCGCTTCCTGCCGCTCCGCTATCCCACCGACGGCGGCTTCGTACCGGTCGGCGCCGACGCCGTGGCGAACACGGTCTACGTACTGGAGCGACGCTTTTCCCTGTTCGGCGGCTTCGTGGCCCGCATCAGGATCCTCGAGCTTCCCCTGCGACCGGCGGCGGAGAGCCTGCTCGCGCCGCGCATCCTCGCCCGCCTCGATCCGCCCTTGCCGGAGGAGAATTTCGAGGCCATCGCGGTCCGCCCGCGGGGGGCGGGGGAGCTGGAGATCCACCTGCTTTCCGACGACAACTTCAGCCCGCTGCAGGCGACGCTGCTGCTGCGTCTGCTGCACCGCCCCCGGCGGGAGAGCCGGAGCGACTAGCCGGCCGCGCTCTCCCGGGCGGCCAGAATGCGGCGCTTGAGGCGGACGAGCGCCCGCGGCAGATCGGCATCGGCGGAAGCGAGCAGATAGGCGTCCAGCCCGCCGCGCTTGTCGATGGTCCGCATCGCGTTGGTGGTGATGCGCAGACGCACCGATTCGCCGAGCGTCTCGCTGAACAGGTGCCGCTGCTGCAGATTGGGCAGGAAGCGGCGCTTGGTCTTGTTGTTGGCGTGGCTCACGTTGTTGCCGACGAGCACAGCCTTGCCGCTCAGCGGGCAGCGTCGTGCCATGGCGAAACGTCCCGTTGGTGAAAAAAGGAAGACGGCGCACGAGGGCGCGCCGGCCGCGGTTGCTTATCGCCCGCGGTCGGTCGCGTCAAGAGCATGCCGCGGCGCACGCGGAAAGAGTGCCCGAAAAAGGTGCAGACTGCCCAGTTTTTAGGCAGGTATGAGGGATCGCGGAGGTGTGTGAACCGCCGATGCGCCGGCTGCGACGGGCTGGCACGATCCCTGCAGGAAAACGGGACAGGATGCCGGCGGTCGCTTCTGGCCGCCCCGAGATGGAGAGTACGGCGCGATGAAGAAGATCGAGGCGGTCATCAAGCCCTTCAAGCTCGACGAGGTCAAGGAAGCGCTGCAGGAGATCGGCCTCAAGGGCATGACGGTCAGCGAGGTCAAGGGCTTCGGCCGGCAGAAGGGCCACACCGAGCTCTACCGCGGCGCCGAATATGTCGTCGATTTCCTGCCCAAGGTGAAAGTCGAGGTGGTCGTCGAGGACGAGCTCGTCGAACGGGCGGTCGAGGCGATCCAGAAGGCCGCCAAGACCGATCGCATCGGCGACGGCAAGATCTTCGTGATTCCGGTGGAGGATGCGGTACGCATCCGGACCGGGGAACGGGGCGCCGATGCCCTCTGACCGGCGCTTCGGCAACGGCCGATCGGCCATCGACCAGAACCCGCACAGCGGGACACCAGCGAGAGAGGATCCGTCATGACTTTGGGATGCAGCACTCCGTCCGATGTGATGAAGGCGATCCGGGACGAGGGGGTGGAGATCGTCGATCTGCGCTTCACCGACGTTCCCGGCACCTGGCAGCACACCTCGTTTCCGGCAGCCGGCTTCGGCGAAGACGCGATCGCCGAAGGCCTGGGCTTCGACGGCTCCTCGATCCGCGGCTTCAAGCAGATCCAGGAATCCGACATGCTGCTCATGCCGGATCCCGCCACCGCCTTCATCGACCCCTTCTGCGAGCACCGTACCCTGGTCCTGATCTGCGACATCAAGGATCCGGTGACCAAGGAGTTCTACAGCCGCGACCCGCGCGGCATCGCCAAGAAGGCCGAGGCCCATCTGAAGAGCAGCGGCATCGGCGACAAGGCCTTCTTCGGCCCCGAGGCCGAATTCTTCGTCTTCAACGACGTCCGCTACGGGCAGGACACCAACTACGGCACCTACGAAGTCGATTCGGTCGAAGGCCACTGGAACTCGACCGCCGACGAGGGGCCCAATCTGGCCTACAAGATCCGTCCCAAGGAGGGCTACTTCCCCTGCCCGCCCTCGGACACGCTGCAGGACCTGCGGAGCGAGATGGCGCTCGTCATGCAGCGCCTCGGAATCGAGGTCGAGTGCCACCATCACGAAGTGGCCACCGCCGGCCAATGCGAGATCGACATGCGTTTCGAGACCCTGCTGCGCATGGCCGACAATCTCATGAAATACAAATACGTGGTGAAGAACGTGGCGCGCCGTAACGGCCTGACGGCGACCTTCATGCCCAAGCCGCTCTACGGCGACAACGGCTCCGGGATGCACGTCCACCAGTCGATCTGGGGGCCCGATCAGCCGCTCTTCGCCGATGCGGCCGGCTACGCCGGTCTGTCCCAGCTCGCCCGCTGGTACATCGGCGGCCTGCTGCGCCACGCCCCGGCCGTTCTCGCCTTCGCCGCGCCCACCACCAACTCCTACCGGCGGCTGGTGCCCGGCTTCGAAGCGCCGGTCAACCTCGCCTGGTCGATGCGCAATCGCTCGGCCGCCTGTCGCATTCCGATGTATTCGGAGAGCCCGAAGGCCAAGCGGGTCGAATTCCGCTGTCCGGATCCCTCCTGCAACCCCTATCTGGCCTTCTCGGCGATGTTGATGGCCGGGCTCGACGGCATTCGCAACAAGATCGATCCGGGCGATCCGGTCGACAAGAACATCTACGACCTGCCGCCGGAGGAAGCGGCCGAAATCAGGAAAGTGCCGGGTCAGCTTTCCGAAGCGATCGACGCGCTCGAGGCGGATCACGCCTTCCTCCTCGAAGGCGATGTCTTCACCGCCGATTTCGTCGAGGCCTACATCGACTACAAGCGATCCTCGGAGCTGGATCCCATCCGGCTGCGACCGCATCCCTACGAGTTCGTGCTCTACTACGACGTCTGACGAACTCTCTCGGAGGAAACTGGGGCGGCTTCGAGCCGCCCCTTTTTTCCGATCGCCAACGCTCCGGCCCGATCCGGCATCGCCGCCGGCCGGAGACGGGACCGCCCGATACCCGCTCGCGGCCCGTCGCACGACGGGAATGCGGCCCCGCGCGCTGGCCCGTTCCGCGCCGGGCCGGCCCTCCGTCCCCTCAGAAGGTGAGGGTGACGTTGATCGTGTCGGTGTAGGTTCCGGGTGGCACGCTCTGCCCGCCACGGATGCGACCGTGAACCGGGACGTTGAGGCTGGTCCGGTTGGTCATGTCGATGGTCCGTCCGGCCCCGTTGTCGCCGAACATGTTGCCGAGACTGGGCCCCTTGTAGAGCTGGTAGCTGAGCGTCGCGCCTCCCGGACCGGCGAGGCGACGGGCCCGGGTGTCTCCCGTCTGTCCGCCGTCGAGCTCGACGACCACCGTGTCCACGGTGCAGTTCCTCAGGGCCAGGGTGGTGTTGCTCACGAGGTCCGTGGTCTGACCGCTCTGATAGTTGCCGAAATCCAGGGTGGCGCCGCTGATCTCGCAGCCGGCCAGCACTTCCACCTGTACCGCCAGGCTGGCGGTCGCCGTCGCCGCCCGACCGGGGGACGTCCCGGCCGTGCTCACGACCGCCATCGCGGTCACGAGCGCCAATCCTCGCCATCGGTTCATCTCTCGTCTCCACCTCGCACGATCCCCCGCCCGTCGCACCGGACAGGAGCTCACCCGTGCCGAGATGTAGCCCGGGACCTCTTAAGGGACCGTAAAGGCGGCCACGGCGAGTACCGGGGCGATGCCCGCGGAGCGACCCGAGGAGGGCGCGATGGCGCTGCCGGGAAGCGCTGCTCACTCGAGCCCGAACAGTCGGGCCCGGTTCTGCTCGTAATAGCGATCGGGCTCGTAGAGCTCCACCTCGAGCCCCAGCTCGTAGGCGGTGAGCTGGCCGATGGCGCTCTTGAGCTGATAGCTCGCCTGGACATGGGCCTGGGTCGCCCGGACGAGACCGGTGCGGGAGTCGAACAGTTCCTGCTCGGCGTCGAGGACGTCCAGCACCGTCCGCGTACCCACCAGGTTTTCCTCCTGGACCCCCTCGAGAGCGATCTCGTTGGCTTCCACCTGGGCCTCGAAGGCGCGGATGAGCTCGGCCGCGGCCATCAGCCGCTCCCAGGCTTCGCCCACCTGCTTCTGCACCCGCCGCACCGCCGAATCGAGCTCGCGCCGGGTCCGGGTGACGGTCTGGCGCGCCTGTCGGACGCGGGCATAGGCGGCGCCGCCCTGATAGAGGGGGATCGAGACGTTGACGCCGATCCGCGCCTCCCGCTGCCAGTCGATCGTCGCCGTCGGCTCTTCGGTGTAGGTGAGCCGCCCTTCCAGATCGACGGTCGGCAGCAGACCCGCCCGGGCCTCCTGCACCGCCTCGCGCGCGGCGGTGAGCTGGTAGCGCGCCGCCTCGATCAGCGGATGCTTGTCCGACAGCGCGTAGGCTTCCTCGAGAGTCGCGGGCAGCGCTTCCAGCGCCGGCACCGTGGACAGTTCGCCCGGCTCCTGTCCCACCACCCGCCGGTATTCGGTCTCCGAACTCGCGAGATCGGCGCGCGCCGCTTCGACATCGGCGAGGGCCCGGGAGTAGCGGGCCCGGGCCTGGGCGACGTCGGTGCGCGCCACCTCCCCCACCTCGAAACGATCCCGGGTCGCCGCCAGATGCTGCTTCAGGCGCTCGGCGTTGCTGATCGCGATCCGCAGCACCTCGCGATCACGGACCACCGCCGTATAGGCCGCCACCGCCTGCAGCAACACCTCCTGTTCGGTGACGTAGAGCCGCGCCCGCTCGGCGCGCACGCTGGCCTCCGCCCGTGCCACCGCCGCCGTCGTGCCACCGCCGGCGTAAAGGTTCTGCAGGACCCTCGCCGAGGCGCCGTAGGTGTCGCGATCCACGTCGGCGAGCTCGTTCTGGCCGCGGACCACCGCCGCGCTGCCATCGAGGAAGATCCGGGGGCGAAATCCGGCCAGCGCCTGGGGCACCTGCTCGACCACCGCCCGCAGCCTCGCGCGTGCCGCCTCGAGATCGGGGTTGCGCTGATAGGTGAGCTCGAGTGCATCCGAGAGGGTTTCCGCCCCGGCCCCGCCGCCGGGCGCCGCCAGCGAGATCCCCGCCACCGCCATGGACAGGCCGAGGATCCGCAACCACGCCGGCCAGTTCACGCGACCCTTCGACACGCCATTTCCTCCTCGCCACCGACCGTGATTCCATCTTTCGCACGGTTCTTCATCTTGACGCAGCCGGCCGCGAGGTCCAGCGAGTTGTGCCGGGAAACGCGCGTGGCGGCGGTTCCTGGCACCGAATTGCCACAGTGGCGCGAAGCGGCGCCACGGCCAGGCGGCGGAGCGGCGAGAGGGGAGGCGTGGATGGCCGGGATGGCTTTCGACCCGATCTACGAGACGGCGCTCGTCCGTCACGGGGAGGCGGCGCTGGAGGCCCGCTTGCCGGTACCGCGGACGCCCGCGGAGCTCGCCGCCACGACCGACGACCGCTACCTTTCGGCGATGAGCCGCCGCAGCTTCCGGGCCGGCCTCAGGCACAGTCTCGTCGATGCCAGATGGCCGGCCTTCGAGGAGGTGTTCGCCGGCTTCGATCCCGAGCGTCTGGCGGTGCTGCCCGACGAAGAGATCGAGCGGTTGCTCGCCGACCGCCGCATCATCCGTCATCTCGGCAAGATCCGGGCGGTGCGCGGCAACGCCCGGGCGATGCTGGAAATCACCGCGCAGCACGGGGGTTTCGGGAGCTGGCTCGCGGCCTGGCCGGTGACCGAGATCGTCGATCTCTGGGCCGAGATCTCGCGCCGTTTTTCGCAGATGGGCGGCCGTTCCGCACCCTATTTCCTGCGCATGGTCGGCAAGGACACCTTCGTCCTGACGGGCGCGGTGGTGAAGGCCCTGAACGGCTTCGGCGTCTGGCGGGGCGAGCCCCGGACCCGCGGCGATCGGCGCGCCGTGCAGGCGATCTTCAACCGCTGGCACGAAGAGACCGGACGCCCGCTCTGCCAGCTCAGCCAGATCCTCGCCATGTCGGTGGATTAGGGAGCGGACCCGTGGCCCCGGCCGGAAAGAACAGTCCGAAGCGCCTCAACCCGCTGCAGCTCAGAACCCTGGCGGTGCTCCAACTGCTGGCGGCCGACCGGGCCTTCGCCAACCCGCCGGACGAGGACGGGAGCGTGCTGATCCGCGGCCTGCCCGATGCCCGCGGGGACCATTTCCATCTGAGTGCCGGTATCGTTCGCTGGCGGGACGCCACCGGTCTGCACAACCCCTCGGTCCACGGGGCGCTGGTCCGCAAGGGGCTGCTGCTCGGCGGAGTCGCGGGAATGCCGGTGCTGACCGCGGAAGGGCTGGCCTACGAGACGGGTCTGCGCGACCGCATCCTGCGCCGACGATGCTAAGCGAATCTTAACCTTCACCGTGGCATCAGGAAGGCGGTGCGGGATCACCGCCGCGACTCCATCTCCCCGGAAGCCGGAGCGGAACCCTCGTGTCACGCATGCTCCTGTCCGCCCTCCTGCTGCTCGCCGCCTGGATTCCCGCGACCCCGCGAGCCGGCGAGGAGCCGGGCAGCTTGGCCTGGTGCTACCGGACGCTGGCGGACGTCGTCTGCTACACGAGGCCCGATGCGGGCCGCGAGAACCGCTTCCTCGGCAGCTATCCCTTCCGTCCCGATGCGGCGCAGCGTTTCCTCCTCGAGCGCGGCGGCCGCCGTGCGGCGGCCCTCGCTCCGAAGCGCTGGCCGCCCGCCTCGCCGCGGCCTCCCCAGGGACCGCCGGGCGACGCCGGGAGCGCGCCACCGGCGGCGAGGCTCGCCGATGCATCTCCCGAGCCTCCGCCCTCCGTCGCATCGCCGACGGCGGGAAGGGGCGGAAAGCGGCCGCCGGCGGTTCCGGTGAAACGACCGACCGCGGCGGTGGTCACCGCCGGGAGTCCGCGGGTCCCGATCCCGGTGGCGAGGCCCGAAGTGCCGGCGGAAGCCAAATGTCCGCCCGAGGCGACGGCCGGACCGCGATCGCTGCTCGGCGACGGCGATGCCGGCTGCCCTGTCGAAGCGGATTGAAGAGCGGCGCTTTTCGTATCACATTGTTCCTCGAACATGGCCGGCACCCCCGACGGGAGGGATCATGTACACGCAAGGGCTGGACGGCGACATCGGCCCGGTGCGCGAGGCCGAGACCGCCGACGAGAAGGCGCTGGAAGCGCGCTTCCAGGCCAAGATCGACGCCGAGATCCGGATCGAGCCGGACGACTGGATGCCGGAAGGCTACCGCCGGACCCTGATCCGCCAGATCAGCCAGCACGCCCATTCCGAGATCGTCGGCATGCTGCCGGAGGGCAACTGGGTCACCCGCGCCCCCACACTCCGCCGCAAGGCCATCTTGCTGGCCAAGATCCAGGACGAGGCGGGTCACGGCCTCTATCTCTATTCGGCCTGCGAAACGCTGGGCGTGGAACGAGCCGAACTGGTCGAGCAGCTCCTCGCCGGCAAGGCCAAATACTCCTCCATCTTCAACTATCCGACCCTGAGCTGGGCGGACGTCGGGATGATCGGCTGGCTCGTGGACGGCGCCGCGATCATGAACCAGGTCCCGCTGCAGCGCTGCTCCTACGGTCCCTACGCCCGGGCCATGGTGCGCATCTGCAAGGAAGAGAGCTTCCATCAGCGGCAGGGCTACGAGATCGTCATGACCTTGGCCGAGGGGACCCCGGAACAGCGCCGGATGGTGCAGGAATCCCTCGATCGCTGGTGGTGGCCGGCGCTGATGATGTTCGGCCCCCCCGACAGCGACTCGGTGCACACCGCGCAGTCGATGAAATGGAAGATCAAGCGGGTGACCAACGACGAGCTGCGCCAGAAGTTCGTCGATGTCACGGTTCCCCAGGCCGAGCGGCTCGGGCTGCGGATTCCCGATCCCGAACTGAAGTGGAATCCGGAACGCGGCCACTACGATTTCGGTCCGGTTCCCTGGGAGGAGTTCTGGCGGGTGATCAAGGGGGACGGTCCCTGCAACCGGGAGCGCCTCGCGCAGCGTCGTCGTGCCCACGAGGAAGGCCGCTGGGTGCGCGAAGCGGCCCTCGCCCATGCGGAGAAGCGGCGGCTGCGCAGCCGCGCCGCCTGAACCGCCGACCGGCGGAGGAAGGAACAGGGGAATGACGGAAAACGACTGGCCGCTCTACGAGATCTTCATCCGGCCGCGCAACGGCCTCGCCCATCGCCATGTGGGCAGTCTGCACGCGCCCGATCCGGAAATGGCCATCGAGATGGCCCGCGATCTCTACACCCGCCGCGGTGAGGGATCCAGCATCTGGGCGGTGCCGTCCTCCGCCATCGCCGCGTCTTCGCCGGACGAGAAGGCGAGCCTCTTCGAACCGGCCGAGGACAAGGATTACCGTTATCCCACCCACTACAAGATCCCGAGCGACGTCAAGAACATGTGAGGCACCGGCGATGGCGGAGGACAGGGCCCGGTTCGAATATCTGCTGCGCCTCGGCGACAACAGCCTCGTGCTCGGTCAGCGGCTGTGCGAGACGCTGGGGAACGCGCCGGCGCTCGAAGAAGAGATGGCGCTGGTCAACATCGCCCTCGATCTGATCGGGCAGGCCCGCCTGTTCCTGAGCTATGCCGGGGAGATCGAGGGCGAGGGTCGCGACGAGGACACCCTCGCCTACCGGCGGGACGTTCCCGATTTCCGCTGCGCCCTGATCGTCGAACTGCCGAACGGCGATTTCGCCCACACCATCGGTCGCCTGTTCCTGGTCGCCGCCTTCAACCACGAACTCTACGGGGCCCTGCAGCACGCGGCCGATCCGCGGATCGCCGCCATCGCCGAGAAGTCCCTCAAGGAGGTCACCTACCATCTGCGCCACGCCGGCGAGTGGGTGATCCGTCTCGGCGACGGCACCGAGGAAAGCCACCGCCGCATGCAGCAGGCCCTCGAGGACCTCTGGATGTACACCGGGGAACTGTTCGCTCCCGATGCGGTCGATCTGGCGATGCGAACGGCCGGCGTCGCTCCCGATCTCGACCTCCTGCGCGACGGCTGGAACCGGCGGATCGACCGGGTGCTCGCCGAGGCGACCCTGCGCCGCCCCGCCGACGGCTGGATGCAGTCGGGGGGCAAGGACGGGCGCATGCACACCGAGCATCTCGGCTACATCCTGGCCGAAATGCAGTTCCTGCCGCGCGCCTATCCGGACGCGAGGGCCTGGTGACGGCGGCCGCCGGCCGGAACACCGTCGATCCCCGGCACCGCCGGATCTGGCGGGCCCTGGCCGAGGTCGAGGACCCCGAGATCCCCTACGTGACCATCGTCGATCTCGGCATCGTGCGATCGGTGGCCGACGACGAGGCGGGCGATCCGGTGGTGTGCATCACCCCGACCTATACGGGCTGTCCGGCGACCCGGCTGATCGAACTCCAGGTCCGGGCCGCCCTCGACCGGGCGGGCTTCCCCCATGCCCGGGTCGAAACCCGGCTCAGCCCGCCCTGGACGACGGACTGGATCACCGAGGAGGGGCGCCGCAAGCTCCGGGAAGCGGGGATCGCGCCGCCGGTTCCGGGTGCCGGTCGCGGAACCCTGTTCGGCGCCGATCCCGAAATCCCCTGCCCACGCTGCGGCGCCACCGATACGGAGCGGATCAGCGAGTTCGGTTCCACCGCCTGCAAGGCGCTCTATCGCTGCCGCACCTGCCGGGAACCCTTCGAATACTTCAAGTGCCTTTGAGACTCGCGGCGTGACCGCCGCAACCGCTGGCGGCACCGGTGGAGGTGGCACGAGGATCGCGTCCGGGAGGCCGCGGCCGCGCCTCCGGCCTCCCGGCCCCGAACCTCCGTTCAGCCGCCGGCGGCGGTGATCTGGTCGGCCTTGGCGACCAGCGCCTGGGCCTGGCGGATCGAGGCGATGTCGATCAGCCGTCCGTCGAGGCTCACCGCGCCGCGGCCCTCGCGCGCCGCCTCCTCCATGGCGGCGAGGATCCGGCGGGCCCGCTCGACCTCCTTCTCCGAGGGACTGAACACTTCGTTGGCGAGCCCGATCTGCGAGGGATGGATGGCCCATTTGCCTTCGCAGCCCAGGGCCGCCGCTCGCCGGGCCGCCGCCCGGTAGCCGTCGGCGTCGGAGAAATCGCCGAACGGTCCGTCGATGGGACGCAGCCCGTTGGCTCGGGCGGCCACCACCATCCGGGCGATGGCGTAGTGCCACATGTCGCCCCAGTGGACCTCCCGACGGCCCTCCGCGAGGGGATCGGTGAGGACGCTGTAGTCGGGATTGACGCCGCCGATGTTGGTGGTCCGCGCCCGGGTGGAGGCGGCGTAGTCGGCGACCCCGAAATGGAGCGATTCGTTGCGCGGGCTGGCGCCGGCGATCTCGTGCACGTTCTGCATGCCGAGCGCGGTCTCGATGATCAGCTCGAAGCCGATCCGCTTCTTGCGGCCCTTGGCCTGCTCCACTTGGGTGACCAGCATGTCCACCGCATAGACGTCGGCGGCGGTGCCCACCTTGGGGATCATGAAGAGATCGAGACGGTCGCCGGTCTGCTCCAGGACCTCGACCACGTCCCGGTACATGTAGTGGGTGTCGAGGCCGTTGATCCGGACACTGATGGTCTTGTCGCCCCAGTCGATCTCGTTGAGCGCCCGAATGACGTTGCGACGCGCCTCTTCCTTCTTGTCCGGGGCGACCGCATCCTCGAGATCGAGGAAGATCACATCGGCGGCCGACTTCGCGGCCTTCTCGAAAAGCTGCGGGCTCGAGCCCGGTACGGCCAGCTCCGAACGGTTCAGACGGGGCGTGGCCTCCTCGACGATCTTGAAGCTCATCGGTGCTCCTTCGGCTGCTCGTGTTCGGCTGTCGTAGGGTGCTCGCGGTCGGGATCGGTTTTGCTGCACCGCACCGCAGCCCTTTCTCCGCGGGCCTTCCTAGCAAGAGGATGGTGCCGCGTCACGACCCGGGCGAGCCGCTCCGTCTGCAGATGGGTATAGATCTGGGTGGTGGCGATGTCGGCATGGCCGAGCAGGGTCTGCACCGCCCGGAGATCGGCCCCGCCTTCGAGAAGATGGGTGGCGAAGGCGTGGCGCAGCACGTGCGGCGACAGGCGTGCCGGGTCGAGACCGCACTCCACCGCCAGCTCCTTGAGGAGCTGCAGCACCCGTTGCCGTGTCAGATGACCGCTCCGTCCGCGCGACGGGAACAGCCAGCGGAGGGGACGTCCCCGGGCATCCCGCTCCGGCCGGATGGCCAGCCAGTCGCGAAGCGCCGCCCGCGCCCGCCCGCCGATCGGGACCAGCCGCTCCCGGCCGCCCTTGCCGGTGACCCGGAGCGCACGCAGATCGGGCGCCAGGGCGCCGCGTTCGAGGCCGACGAGTTCGCTGATCCGCAGGCCGGTGGCGTAGAGCAGCTCGAGCATCGCGAGGAGCCGGACACCTTCGGGTCCGGGCCGTTTCGCCGCGGTGGCGATCAGCGCCGCCACCTCCTCGGGACCGAGGAGCCGGGGCAGCGACCGGCGGGTCCGCGGCCGATCGATCCGGCTCGTCGGATCGTCGTGGCGTTCCCCCTCCAGGAACAGGAAGCGGTAGTAATGCCGCAGCGCCGAAAGACGGCGGGCGACGGTGGTGGCGGCGAAGCCCCGTTCGCCGAGATCCGCGAGCCAGTCCCGCACGTCCCCGGCGTCGGCGGTCTCGGGCCGTCCTCCGCGACGCCGGAGAAAGCGGCCGAAGTCCTCGAGGTCGCGGCGATAGGCGTCGAGGGTGTTGGGCGAAGCGCCCCGCTCCACCACCAGCATCTCGAGAAAGCGCTCGAGGCTCGCCATCACAGCCGCCAGACCAGGGCCAGCTCGACCGCCGTCGCCCGGGCGACGGCCGGCTCGCCCGAGGTGACGATGCCGCGCAACGCCCGCCACAGTGCGAGCGGCGGCGCGCTCGCCGGCATGTCGCCGAAAAGCCCGAGCGCCGCCAGCAGCCCCTCGCCCGGTCGTCCTTCCGCCGCGGCGATCTCCGATTCCCGCCACAGCGAAAGGGGCGGCGCGTCACCGCCGGCCGGCCCCTCGCCGGCGAGCAGACGCCCCCAGTCCGCGGCGGGAAGGGAAAGCCCGAGCGCGTCGGCCAGCGTGGCGAACAGCAGAAGCTGGCGTTCGCCGGCGATCCCGAGGGGCTCGGGCAGCGGCCGCAGACCGGCGAGGGCCAGCAGCCGTTCGATGCGGGCGAGGGCGGCCCGTCCTTCGCCGCGTTCCTTCACCCGCCGCTCGAGAAGTTCCGCCCACTGCGCGACAGCGTCCGTCTCGCCGGCCGCGAGCAGGGCGAAAAGCACCGCCTCCGCCGCCCAGTCGAGAGCCGGATCGGGAACCAGCATCTTCGCATCCGGGGCCAGGACCCGCAGCCACAGGAGCCGCTCGACCCCCGCCGCCCGTACCGGCTCCGCCTCCACCAGCAGCGCCGCCCGCGCCGCCGGCACCGTCTCCGCCGCGAGGCGGGCCACCAGCATCGCGCGGGTGCCGGCGTCGGAGGTTTCCTCCGTTCCGGCGGTCTCCAGATAGACCGTGCGCAGGGCCTCGGCATCGAGCCAGCCCGCCGCGGCGGCCGCCTCCGCGGCCGGCAGCCGGATTCCGGCCGGAGCGCCGGGATTGCGGGCCAGGGCCGCGAGGACCGCGGGGTCGGCCATGAGTTCCCCCGCGATCCCCGGCGAACCCACGGGCAGGGCGCCGATCAGCAGGAGAACGGCGGGCCTTTCCGCGGCGGTCGGCAGGCTCACCGGCAACGGTTCGCCGACCCGGGCGGCATCCACGAGGGCCAGGAAATCGGGGGTGAAGACGATACCGCGCTCGCGGGCGAGCTCGAGACGAAGGCCGGCCAGCGCCCGGTCGCCCTCGCGCAGGGCGCAGGCGATCCGCACCGCGACCAGCCACGGCTGTTCGCCGGGCAGGCCCTCGGCCAGCCCACAGCTCCGGGACGCGCCGGCGGCGGCGAAAGCCAGCAGCGCCGCCTCTTCGCGTGCCGCCCGGCTCTCCGCATCGCCGGGAGCCATCAGCAGTTCGGCGGCGAGTCCGGGATCGCCGATGCGTTCGAGGGCGCGGGCCCGGCTCGTCAGCAGCGCGAGCCCGTCGTCGAGCCGCGGTCCCGGCGCCGTGAGCAGGCGCCTCGCGAGGTCGCGCAGCGCGGGCAGGGCCAGCCTTTCCGGCAACCGCTCCAGGAGCGCCAGGAGCCGGTCGGCCTCGGCCTGCGGCCAGAGGGGCCCGGCGAAGGCGAAACGCGGCCGCCCCAGACCGACGCTCGCCAGCGAGGGCGCCCCGATCGCCTCTCTGCGGATGGTCGGCGCCGGCGCCCCGGACACCTCCGGTCGTGCCACCGGTCGCGCCGCCTCCGACGGCGGCTCCGGCAACAGGCGGCGTGGCGTCTGCTGCGCTTCCGCCGTCGGGCCGGAGAAGAGCAGGGACAGAACGAGGAGGAACGCCCGGGCCGGGAACACGGCGCGCATCTCAGCGCGGCAGACGGTCGTCCGGGATCACGATCTCGACCTGGCGGGTCGGCGGCGGGATGTCCCAGGTGACGACGAAGATCAGGCCACCGAGAAGGAGGACGACGGCGAGGAGGATCAGAATACGGCCGAAGGTGCCCATAATCCCCGAACTGGCTGGGTCCCGACAGGCAGGCACCGCCGTGCCGGGAACCCATTGCCGGGACGAAGGGTTGCGTCCGCGTCTCGGCGACGGTTTATATCGGTGGCCGCATGGAGTTGCAACGCACCCGATGTCCGACCTCGCCAGCGATGTCAACGCGACCGCCGACGCCCGCCGCGGAATGGCGCGGCCCGTGGTGCTGGTGGGGCTCATGGGTGCCGGCAAGACGGTGGTCGGAAGGCGGCTCGCGCGAGCCCTCGGGGTCTCTTTCCGCGACGCCGACGAGGAGGTCGTCGCCGCCGCCGGGATGAGCATCCCCGACATCTTCGAGCTCTACGGCGAGGCCGCCTTCCGCGACCTCGAACGGCGGGTGGTCGCCCGCCTGATGCGCGATCCCCCCGGGGTGCTCGCCCTCGGCGGCGGGGCCTTCGTCGATCCCGAGATCCGCAGCCTGGTGAAGGCCGCGGCCACCTCGGTCTGGCTGCGGGCCGATCTCGACACCCTGCTGCGCCGCACCGAGCGGAAGCGTGATGCCCGTCCGCTCCTGGCCGCGGGCGAGCCCCGCGAGATCCTCCGGGAACTCATGGAGCGACGCCATCCGGTCTACGCCGAGGCCGATCTCGTGGTGGACACGGGCGAACAGCCGGTGGAGGTCGTGGTGACGCGGATCCGTGATCTGCTCACGGACCGGGCGGCCGGATCATGAGCGACGACACGGTGCTCGACCTCCGCCTCGCCGGCGGCGCCTGTCCTGTTCATATCGGCACGGATCTGCTGCCTCGTGCCGGGGCGCTGATCGCCCCGCTGCTGCGACAGGCGCGGGCCTTCTTGGTGGTCGATGCGAACCTCCTCGCGACCCCCCATCCCGGGCGTCTGCAGCGCACCCTCGAGGAGGCCGGCATCGGCGTGGAAACGCTGACCATCGCCGCGGGCGAGGCCAGCAAGAGCTTCGCCGGCCTCGAAGCGCTGGTGGAGGCCCTTCTCGAGCGGGGCATCGAGCGGCGGTCGACGATCCTCGCCCTGGGCGGCGGGGTGACCGGCGATCTCGCCGGCTTCGCCGCCGCCATCCTCCTCCGCGGCGTGGATTACCTGCAGATCCCCACGACCCTGCTCGCCCAGGTGGACAGCGCGGTGGGCGGCAAGACCGGCATCAACAGCCGCCGGGGCAAGAACCTCGTGGGCGCCTTCAAGCAGCCGCGGGCGGTGATCGTCGATACCGCCGTCCTGGACACGCTGCCGGCGCGGGAGCTCCGGGCCGGATACGCCGAAATCGTCAAATACGGCTGCATCCGCGACGCCGAATTCTTCGCCTGGCTTGAGGCGCACGGCCGGGAGCTGATCCGCGGCGACGCGGGAGCCCGGCGCCATGCCATCCGTCGCTCGCTCGAGATCAAGGCGGAGATCGTCGCCCGCGACGAACGCGAGGAAAGCGGCGAACGGGCGCTCCTCAATTTCGGCCACACCTTCGCCCATGCCTACGAGGCTCTCGCCGGTTACGGATCGCGACTGCTGCACGGCGAGGCGGTGGCGATCGGCATGATCGCCGCGGCCCGACTCTCGGCCCGGCTGGGCCTGGCATCCGAAGACGATGCGCTGCGCCTGCGCCGCCATCTCGAAGAAATCGGCCTCCCCGTTTCCCTTCACGAACGTGGTCTCACCTTCACCCCGGAGGCGCTGCTCGCGAGGATGCGTCACGACAAGAAGGTCACCGCCGGTCGTCTGCGTTTCGTGCTCTGGCGCGGGATCGGCGAAGCCCTGCTGACGGAGGCGGTGCCGGAGGACATGCTGCACGAACTCCTGGCCGCGGAGTGAGGCCGCGGATGCCGAATGAGAAGAAGCCCGGAGGGGCCGGATCGGTGACGTTCCTCGCCGTCCGGGAGGAGGTCGAATGGCGGACGTGTTGCTGACCGTTGTGCTGGTCGTCCTGCTGCTGGCGGCCAACGGCATGTTCGTCGCCGCCGAGTTCGCGATGGTCAAGGTCCGGCCGGTGCGGATGCAGCAGCTCGCCGAGGACGGCTCGCTGCGGGCCCGCCTCGCCAGCCACATCGTCCACCGGATCGACGCCTATCTGGCCGCCTGCCAGCTCGGCAACACGATGAGCGCCCTCGGTCTCGGATGGGTCGGCGAGCCCTTCGTCGCCAGCCTTCTCGAGCCCGCCTTCGCGGTCACGGGTCTCGGCGACCAGACCCTGAAGGCGACCGCCTTCCTCGTCGGCTTTCTCGCCTTTTCCTCGCTCCACATCGTGATCGGCGAGCAGGTGCCGAAGACGATCGCCATCCGCCACGCCGAAAAGATCTCCCTGTGGGCGTCGATCCCCCTCCACGGCTTCTATCTGCTGCTGTTTCCCCTGAACTGGCTGCTCAGTCGCGCCGTCCGCTCGATCCTCCACCTCCTGGGCCTCGACCGGGAGCCGAACATCGAGGTGCCGAGTGCCGACGAGCTGCGCGGTCTGATCCTGGCCTCGCACCGTCACGGCAGCATGCTCAAGCAGGAGCGCGACATGCTCGACGCGATCCTCGATCTCTCGGAGGTCGAGGTGCGCGAGGTGATGACGCATCGCCGCGGCATGGTGACCATCGACGCCGACCGGCCGCTGGCCGAGGTGGTCGATCTGATCGCCAACAGCCCCTACAGCCGGTTTCCCATCTGGCGCGGCGACCCGGACCGGATCATCGGCGTGATCCACGCCAAGGACGTCCTGGCCGCCGCCTGGCGGGCCGGGCCGGACACCTGCGAGCTCGATCTCGAAAGTCTCGCGAGTCCGCCCTGGTTCATTCCCGAAACCACCTCCCTGCTCCACCAGCTTCTCGCCTTCCGCAAGCGCCGCGAACATCTGGCTCTGGTGGTGGACGAGTACGGCAGCCTGCTCGGTCTCGTCACCCTCGAGGACATCCTCGAAGAGATCGTCGGCGAGATCGTCGACGAACGGGACGTGGAGACCCCCGGCATCCAGGTGGAATCGGACGGTTCGGTCCTGGTGGAGGGCCGCGTCACCATCCGCGATCTCAACCGGCGCATGGACTGGGATCTGCCCGAGGAGGAGGCGGCGACGGTGGCCGGGCTGGTGATCACCGAGGCCGAACGCATCCCCGAACCCGGCGAGCGCTTCCTCTTCCACGATTTCGAATTCGAGGTCCTGCGCCGGCAGCGGCACCAGCTCACCCTGCTGCGGGTCCGACCGGCGAGTACGGCGGGCCGGGCGGCGAGCGGCTAGGAGGCCGCCCGGCCGGACCTCAGAGCTCGAGGGTCCGTCCCGGCTCCGGGATCCGCACCTCGCCACGGGTCACCCGACGGGCGAAATCTTCGGGATCCCCGGTCAGGAGATCGAAGGTGCCCCAGTGGATGGGTACGATCAACTCCAGGTCGAGAAACTCGTTGCAGGCGATCGCCGCCGTTTCGGGGCCCATGGTGAAGCGGTCGCCGATCGGAATGAGGCCGATCTTCGGCCGGTAGAGGCGCTGGATGAGGGCCATGTCGGAAAAGAGCGCGGTGTCACCGGCGTGATAGATGCTCCGGCCGTCGGCCTGGATGACGAAACCGGCGGGATCCCCCATCGTCACCGGGACTCCCTCGCGGATGATCGCCGAGCTGTGGAAGGCCGGGACCATGACGTAGCGGATTCCCTCCTCGAGAATCGCACCGCCGGTGTTCATCGGCTGCAGCTTCTCGACACCCTGCTCACCCACCCACATGCAGATCTCGTACTGGGCGACCACCGTGGCGCCGTATTTCCTGGCGAGACGCACGGTGTCGCCGAGGTGATCCTCGTGGCCGTGGGTGACGAGGATGGCATCCACCGCCGTCAACCGCTCCTCGTAACCGTCCGGAAACTTCGGATTGCCGGTCCAGAAGGGATCGATCAGGATGTTCCTGCCGCCGAGCTCGAGATGGAAGGCGGCATGGCCGAGCCAGGTGAGTTTCATGGTCGTTTCTCCCTCTCCTGCGGAAACCGGCGAAGGCGCCGCCGACGATCATCGATCGGAGCGATCGCCACGGCAAGGGCGCGCGGCGCCGGCAGGAGGGGCTGCGCGCGGTCCGATGCTGCGACGCAATATCGCATCTCCGGCCGGAGACCGGGCCACCGCCGGTTTCGGCTCGCTGCCATCCCGATGAAAATATTAGCGTATGCGAAATCACCCTGGAGGTGAAAACGTTGCTCTTGCGGCTTGAAGCGCTGCTTGTTACAGCCCGTGTAACAATCTGTAACACAACGTGACTAGAGACGGCGGATTTCGGTGGCTAGAGTTTCGCCGGGCTCGGGCGGCGAGATCCGCAAGGGTCCGATCCGTCGGGGAGTGGGAGCAACCCCGGACCAGAAGCGACGGCGTGACGGGACGCGGAGAACGTCATCGGGAAGATCGCCGGCGGCACGGTCCGAAGCTGACTTGAACGTGGCAGGTCGCCCGAGATCGCTCGTGACATCGGCCGGGAACGCGGCCGGAACGCGCGAAGTCCGGGGTACGGGGAGAGACGGATGACCGATCCGACGCCGACGTCGAACAGATCACTGCCCTTTCGCGTCGACGGTTTCGAAACGCTGACGGACGGTCTCGACTATGCCGCGCGGGGCGAGACCGGCTTCAACTTCCACTCCCCGCGAGGCGATCTGCGCTGCGTGCTGTCCTACGCCGAGCTGCGCGAACGGGCGCGGCGGCTCGCCGAACGCCTGCCCCGGGCGGGGCTGCTGCGCGGCGACCGGGTGGCGGTCATCGCCGAGACCGGACCGGATTTCGTGGTCGCCTTCTTCGCCTGTCAGTATGCCGGTCTGATCCCGGTACCGCTGCCGCTGGCGATCAATTTCGGCGGTCGGCGGGCCTATGCCGAACGCCTGCGCGGCATGCTCGCGGCGGCCGATGCGCGACTGGCGGTCGCCTCCGAGGGGCTGCTCTCGACCCTGCGCGAGGCGGCCGAAGGCACCACGGTGAAGGCGGTCCGCACCGTCGCCGAGCTGATGGAGCTGCCACCGGCGGCCCGCCCCTTCGCCCCGTTCGACGCCCGCGAGCCCTGCTACATCCAGTATTCCTCGGGCAGCACCAGTTTTCCGCGTGGCGTGCTGGTCACTCAGCGGGCGATCGCCGCCAACGCCCGCGCCATCGCCCTCCACGGTCTCGCCCTGCGGCCCGACGACCGCTGCGTCTCCTGGCTGCCCCTCTATCACGACATGGGGCTGGTGGGCTGCTGCCTGACACCGGTGATGAGCCAGATCACGGTCGACTATCTGGAGACCACGGGCTTCGCCCGTCGCCCGCTGGTCTGGATCAAGCTGCTGAGCGAGCGACGGGGTACCATCTCCTTCAGCCCCACCTTCGGCTACGAACTGGCGGCCCGGCGGGCGGCCGGCAACAACGGTGTCGACCGCTACGATCTCTCGGCCTGGCGGGTGGCCGGCATCGGCGGCGAGATGATCCGCGAAAGTGCCCTCGCCCGCTTCGCCGAGACCTTCGCCCCGGCGCGTTTCGATCCGCGGGCCTTTCTCGCCAGCTACGGCCTCGCCGAGGCCACTCTGGCCGTGACCTTCGCTCCCCTCGGGCGCGGCATCCGGACCGACCGGGTGGCCCGCGGCGACACGCTCGAGCGGGACCGTCTCGCCCTGCGGCTGGACGAGACCGATCCGCGGCCGGCCCGCCGCTTCGTTCTCTGCGGCCGGCCGATGCCCGGCTACCGGGTGGAAATCCGCGACAACGCCGGGCGCCCGCTGCCCGATCGGCGGATCGGCCGGGTGCACATCGAAGGACCGAGCCTGATGGCCGGCTATTTCCGCGATCCCGAGGCCTCCGCGGAAATGCTCACCGCCGACGGCTGGCTCGACACCGGCGACATGGGCTACATGGTCGGCGGCGAACTGGTGATCACCGGCCGCTCCAAGGATCTCATCATCCTCGGCGGCCGCAACATCTGGCCGCAGGATCTCGAATGGGCGGTCGAGCACATCCCGGGCGTGCGATCGGGCGATGTCGCCGCCTTTTCCGCGCCCGACGAGCAGGACGGCGAACGGGTGGTGGTGATCGTCGAATGCCGTCTCGGCCGCAAGGAGGACCAGGAACGCTTCCGCCGCGAGATCCGGGCGGTCCTCTCGCGGGTGGCCGGTGTCGAATGCGAGGTGGTGCTGGCGCCGCCCCGCAGCCTCACCTACACCACTTCCGGCAAGCTCAGCCGCGCCGCGGCACGGGCCAAGTACCTCGCCGGTGATCTGCGCGATGTGGCGGAAGCGACCGGACCGGAGCTCGCCCCTGCGGCATGATGTCCCCGATCCGGTGGGCGGCCCGCCCGACCGGGAAGGAACCGCCATGCGCTGCGTGGCCGTTACCGGCGCCACCGGGTTCATCGGCCGGCATCTCGTCCGGGCACTCGAGGATCGTGCCCGGCTGCGACTGCTCCTGCGCCGCCCCGCTCCGGGTCTGGAAGGCGGCAGCGTCACCGTTCTCCGGGGCTCCCTCGAAAGCGAGGACGCGCTCGGCGCGCTGGTCGCCGGCTGCGACACGGTGATCCATCTCGCGGGGGCCATCCGGGCCCCCGACCGGCGGAGCTTCGAGCGCGTCAACGCCGTCGCCACGGCCCGCCTCGCACGGGCCGCGGCGGGAGCGGGCGTGCGACGCTTTCTCCTCGTCTCCTCGCTGGCGGCCCGCCTGCCGGAGGTTTCCGCCTATGCCTGGAGCAAGGCGCGGGCGGAGGAGGAGCTGCGCAGGCATGCCGGGAAGATGGAAATCGTGACGATTCGTCCACCCGCGGTCTACGGCCCCGGCGATCGGGCGACGCTCGAAATCTTCCGCGGCCTCGCCCGCGGCCGGCTGATCCTGCCCGCCAACCGCCAGGCCCGCTTTTCCCTCGTCTTCGTCGAGGATCTGGCCGCGCTCCTGGCCCATCTGTGCGAAACACCCTGCCCTTCGCCCTTGGTTCTCGAGCCCGACGACGGTCACCCGGGCGGGTACAGCTGGCAGGATCTGGCGAGCCTCGCCGAACCGCACGTCGGAAGACCGGTGCGGCTCCTGCTGCTGCCGCGGGCGGCGGGGAAATTGATCGCCTCGACTTCGGAGCTGATCGCCCGTATCAGGGGCGGCGCGCCATTGTTGCCCGTCGACAAGCTGGGCGAATTCTACCACAGTGACTGGCTGTGCCGCCCGGAGGGGCTGGAGAAGATCGGCGACTGGCGGCCTCTCGTGAACTTCGCCGAGGGGGTCGGCAGAACCCTCGCCTGGTACCGGGCCGCCGGCTGGCTGTAGCGGCGGCCGGGACGGCGCCGGCGGTCGCGGGGAAACGCGTGCGGGAGTTCGGATGTGACGGAAGGGGATCGGATCTTCGCGCAGGTTCGCCGTCTGCTCGCCAAATACAATCCGGAGGGGCGGCCGGTGACCGCCGACACCGATCTCGGCGCCGACCTCAGCATCGATTCGGTGGCGGCGATGGACCTCGTCATGGAGATCGAGGATCATTTCGACATCGACATCCCGATCAACCTGGTGGCCGACTTACGTACCGCCGGCGATCTGGTAGAACTGGTCCGCCACCAACTGGAAGAGCGTTCCCGCTGATGGATATTCTCGCCAAGCATTCGGCCCTGGCACAGCGCCACGGCGAACTCCTCGAGCTGGGCGTCGATCCCTTCGCCGTCCGTCTCGAGGAAGTACGCTCGCCGACCGTCGCGGTGGTCCGGGGCCGGGAGACGATCCTTCTCGGCACCAACAACTATCTCGGCCTCACCTTCGATCCCGCCTGCGTCGAGGCCGCCGCCGAAGCGGCCCGGAGCTACGGTACCGGCACCACCGGCTCGCGCATCGCCAACGGCACCTACTCGCTCCACCGCGAGCTCGAGGAGGCCTTCGCCCGCTTCCTCGGCCGCCGCTCCTGCATCGTCTTCACCACCGGCTACCAGGCCAATCTCGGCATGCTGGTGGGTCTCGCGGGGCCGCGCGACGTGATTCTCCTGGACTCGGATTCGCACGCCTCGATCTACGACGGCTGCCGGCTTTCCGGCGCCACCGTCGTGCGCTTCCGGCACAACGATCCGGAAGATCTCGACCGCCGCCTGTCCCGTCTCGCCGGCAAAGGGGAATGCAAGCTGATCGTCGTCGAGGGGCTCTACAGCATGCTCGGCGACGTCGCTCCCATCGACGCCTTCGTCGCGGTCAAGAAACGCCACGGAGCCTGGCTGTTCGTCGACGAGGCCCACTCCTTCGGCGTCTTCGGCGAGCACGGCCGCGGGGTCGCCGAAGCGCAAGGGGTCGAGGCGGAGGTGGATTTCGTGGCCGGCACCTTCAGCAAGAGCCTCGGTGCGGTGGGCGGGTTCGGCGCCTCCGACCATCCGGCCTTCGACAATCTGCGGTTCTGTTCGCGTCCCTACATGTTCACCGCATCGCCGAGCCCCTCCACCATGGCCTCGACACGGGTGGCGCTCGAGCGGATCGCCAGCGACCCGGGGCTCCGGCACCGCCTCTGGGACAACGCCCGGCGTCTGCACGCCGGGCTGACGGCGATCGGACTTTCCCTCTGCGCTCCGGCGAGCCCGGTGGTGGCGGTGCGACTCGCCGACGAACGCAGCGCCGTCGCCGCCTGGAACCGGCTCCTCGAGAGCGGCGTCTACGTCAATCTGGCGCTGCCCCCCGGCACGCCGGGCGGCCTCTGCCTGCTGCGTTGCAGCGTCTCCGCCGCCCACAGCGCCGCCCAGATCGACGAGGCCTGCATCCGTTTCGCCCGGGTGGCCGACGAACTCGGTCTGCGCCTCGCCGCCTGAACCCGTCCGTCTCAGCGGATCACCCGCAGCCGGTGCAACCGCCAGCCCAGGCTCACCGCGGCGAGGATCGGATGCCTTTTCTGCCAGGGCGTGAGCGGCAGCGGCACACCGGAATGGCGTTCGATCTTCCACGCCAGATATTCCGCCCCGCCGCGGAAGGTGAAGGCCGCCTTGATGAGGCGCAGGACCGAAAGGAGTTTGCCCTGAATCCGCCGCAGCCGCCAGCGGCGGGCGCAGGCGGCGGCACTCGTGGCCGGCGCGGGGAGCCGCTCCAGGAGCTCGGAGAGACGACGGTAGCGGTCGTCGAAACGGGCGACGATCCGCCGCGCCCGTTCCGGCTTTTCCACCCGCAGCTCGGTACGGTAGCTTTCGCGGAACGCCCGCCGCCAGACGGCGAGCGGATCGCCCGGATCCCGGACCAGCGGCCGCGCCGCCCGGTAGCTGGTGACGATGGCGCGGACGAGCGCCGCCCGCACCTGCCTGCGCACCTTCCCGTCCCGCACCCAGACGAGCCCCGTGGGCTGGGCGAAGCGCGCCCAGAAATAGGGATTGAGGGTACCCGCACCGGTCAGACGCGCGAACTGGCGCAGAGAGACGACGGCGTATTTGGCACGGACTTTCCGCCCCTCGTGCTCGGTCTCGACGTAATAGACGTTGGGCGGCAGGAGGGCGTTGGCGAATGTGCTCCAGAGCCGGCGATGAACCCGCCGGTAACGGTCGACGATCAGATAGAGATCGACGAGCGCCCCCTCCGTGGCGCCGTCGCGGTAGCAGCTTCCGTAGAACAGGACGGCGAGCACCGCCGCGCCGTGCCGCTCCCGGGCCGCCGTCGCCACCGCCCGCACCGGCGCCGCTACCGGGGTCGCCAGCTCGGCGTCGACGAGCGCCCCGACGGCTGCCGTCGGGTCAGAGCCGGACGAAGCGGAGTCGTTCATCGGCGGTCACCGTGACCGGGAAATCGGGAGCCGGGCGATACATCTCGCCGTCGACCGTAAAGCGCGAAACCGGATGGATGTCGAGCCGACGGACGCCGCAGCTTTCGTATTCCGCGGGCAGCGCCCGCTCCGGGCCGCCGTAGAGAACCCGGGGCGCGCAGCGCAGCAGCCGCGGTGGCGGACAGAGGACGCTGGTGAAACGGATCGGCCGCCCGCCGACGTTCCAGAAAGGACGCGAGCGCATCACGAGACGGTCGAGAGTGGTCGCCAGCAGCAGGAGCCGCGGGGCTTCCCGCTCCCGCTCGCCGTCGCGCACGACACGCATCCGCTCGCAGCCGATCCCGGCCGCTTCGAGCCCCCGGAAGGTGATGGTCGAGAGAAGCCAGAGGAGGGTCAGCAGATGCGAGACCTCCCCGTAGAGCCCGCGGCTGTGGATCGATCCGGTGCAGATCCGGATGGCATCGACGATGCCCGCGGCGCCGAAGAACATGCCGCGCACCGCCGGCCGGTCCGCCGCCCAGCGCACCTTGAGCACCGGTCGGGTCAGCAGATGGCGCTCGAGGAGGCCGTCCGCGACGACCTTCAGTAGGGTCTCGAGCCCCCGGGGACCCGGGTTGCGGAGCCCGACATCGGCAGCCGTCATGTTGGCCGTGCCGCGGGGCAGGATCGCCACCGGCGGCGGTCGTTCCCAGATGCGGCCCTCGAGAAGCCCGGTGAGCACCCGGCTGACCGTGCCGTCACCGCCGCTGATCACCAGGAGCCCGATCTCGCGGGCCGCCAGTTCCCGAAGCAGCTCGACCGAATCCTCGCCGTCCCCGTAGGTCAGATGCAGCAGGTCGGGGCGACCTGCCAGCACCCGGTCGAGTTCACGGATGCGGCGCCGGTTACGACCGCTGCGGGCGTTGCTGAGAATGCCGATGCGCATCCGTTCTATGCGGCCTCCGCGGCTTGCGGCCGCCGTCCCGGCCCTTCGGCCCGCAGCAGCATGCCCGCGACCAGGAGGGCGAGGAGCAGCGTCGGCACCCAGGCGGCGATCCGCGGATCGAGGAAGCCGCCCTCGCCGAGAGCGAGGACGAAACCACCCAGGATCTGGAAGGAGAAACCGGTCGCGAGCCCTTTCAGGAACAGCGGCGTGATCCCGCCCACGCGACGGAAGCCGCCCAGGAAGCCGAGGGGGAGAACGAGCATCAGCGTCGGCACGAGGCTGCCGGCCAGCCGGTAGTGGAGCCAGGTGCGATGGGCGTGCACCGCCCGCATCCCGTAACCCTCGGCTTCGACCACCCGCAGCAGGTCCCCGTAGCGCAGTTCGGAAGCCGGCCGGGCCATCAGGGCCACCGCTTCGAGATCGATCCGTGCCCTCCAGAACAGCCGGTCGAGCCGTTCGGCCTCCCTGGCGCCGACCGCTCTGCGGGTCACCTCGTAGAGCTCGATTCCGTCCCCGACCAGCTTCCCGCCCGTCGCATCCACACGCTCGACCAGGGTACCGTCGGCCGCCCGGCGAAAGATCACCACTCCCACCAGCTCCCGCCGCTGGGCGGCATCGGCGTCCAGCCGGATCACGTCGCGTCCGCTCTGGATCCAGACGTAGTTGCGATCGCTGCCGAAACGCGTCCGCTTGAAATCGCCCACCCCCCAGTCCCGTAGCACCTCCGTCGTCGGCGGTACCAGCAGCTCGTCGTTGGCCGTCTGCAGCGCCAAAAGAAGCAGGGCCAGCGGCAGAACCCGCAGGGCGAGCATCCCCGAGGACAGCCCGCTGCACCAGATGACGACGATTTCCCGGTGGCGGACCAGATCGGCGACCGCGAAAAGCCCGGCCAGAAGAGCGGTCAGCGGCAGCATCTCCCGCATCAGAGAGGGCAGCCGCAGCACCCCGTAGGCGAGCATGGCGAGGAGCGTGCCCTCGCCGCGCCCGATGATGTCGTCGCTGGCGTCGATCAGGTCGAACAGCAGGCCGAAGGCGGTCACCGCGAACATGATCGTCGCGAGGCGCAGGGCGAAATACCGTGTCAGATAGCGGCCGAGAACGGTGGTCATGCGGCCTCGACGTCGTAGCGCCGGCGCAACCAGGAAGCGGCCCTCTCGAACAACCGGTCGAGCACCGCGCCACGGGCGGGATCGGGCACCCGGGTGGCCCGCCGGAGGAACAGCAGCACGCTCAGCGCCGCGAAACCCGCGAACGGCAGCCACAGGGTGGCGAAGGTGGAGAACAGGCCGTCGTCGGCCAGCGCTTCGCCGGTCTGGAGAATCTGGCTGTAGCCGACCACCAGGAGGATGCCGACGACGAAACCGTAGGAGCGGCGGCCGCGGCGGCGCCCCAGGGCCAGCGGTACCGCCAGCAGGGGGAGGAAAGGTATCGACAGCGACCGCACCAGCCGCCCGTCGAGCTCGGCGGCGATCTCGGCCGGGCGGATCCCGGGGCGCGACTGGCCGCGCAGGGAAACCAGCTCGTCCAGGGTCAGCTCGCGCTCGTCCTCGCCCCGCGGCCTGAACCCGATGGGTTCGGTGCCCCGGAGATCGGTCGTGAACTCGCGGAAACGGACGGTCAGGGCGCTCGGCAGACGCTGTTCGCCTTCCTCCTCGCGCATCCCCGGCACCACCTGCTGCACGCCGTCCCGGAGACGGAGCAGCACCGGCCGCGTCGCCCCCTCGACGACGATCCGGCCGCGGGCCGCCGAAATCACGATGGCTTCGCCACGCTCGCCTTCCGAGTAGAGGAAGAGCTGCTCGAACCGCTCCTTGTCGGCGTCGAGCGTCTGGACGAGATAGGTGGTCCGGCCGAGGGTCGTGAACACCCGCGGCTCGAGCAGCGTCTGGAAGGACACGTTGGTCAGGGCGAAGACCGCCGCCCGGTAGGCGTAGCGGCTGTAGGGCTGGAGATAGCCCACCAGCGCCATGTGCAGGGCGATCAGCAGGAACGACAGCCCGATCAGCGGCCGGGTGTAGCGCCAGATCCCCGCCCCGCCCGCCTGCAGCGCGTCGATCTCGCCCTCCCGCGCCATCCGGGCGGTGGCCATGAACACCCCCAGAAAGAGCGCCGCGGGCAGGGCGAAGCCCATGTAATGGGGGACCAGATAGCCGAGCATCTCGAGGATCGCGAACACGCTGCCGCGCCAGCCGACGACGAGATTGACCACCCGCACCGCCCGCTCGGCGAGAAGGGCGATCAGGGCGACCAGGATGATGGCCCCCATCGGCCGCAACGCCTGCGCGAGAACGTAACGGCTGAGAACGGTCACGGCACGCCGCCCGCGACACAGCCCGCGGTGGCCGCCCCCGTCGCGCGCGGCAGGTCGATCTCGCGCTCCAGGGTATCCTCCAGCCCCGTCCCCGTGGGTCGATGGCGCCGCAGCCGGACCGTCACGCGCCAGCCCCCGGACCGCCGCCCGATCTGGAATAGGAGGTAGCCGCCCCGCTTTTCCGGCCGCTCCTCCAGCAGCGAAGCCGAAGGCGCGACGAAGGCCGGCACCGGCCCGTCGGGACCGGCCAGCCGGCCCTCGTGAAAGCGATGCTCGTGACCCGAAAGCACGAGCTCGGCGCCGGCGCTCCGGATCACCGCGCAGAACGCCTCGCGATCCTCGAGCGCCTTGCGTGGCCGGCTCACCGGCAGCGGCGGATGGTGGAGGAGGACGATGCGGAACAGACCCTCCGCCGCGAGCTGGCGCAGCCGTCGTTCCAGCCCTCGGAGCTGCTCCTCGCCGAGGCGTCCGGAGGCGTAGCCGGGAGGCGTCGGGACCGCCGTGGAAAGGCCGAGGACGGCGGCGGCTCCGAGCCGCCGCAGCCAGGGGAATGCCGCCCCTCCACCGTTCTCGCCGCCCATCCAGGGCGCCCAGCGGATCCAGCCCGCCTCCGCCGCCCCGGCGACATAGGCGTCGTGATTGCCCGGCACCAGAAGCACCCGCTCGGGGGGGGCGAGCTCGGCCAGCCAGCGGGCCGCCTGCGCGTATTCCTCGGGCAGGGAAATGTTGACCAGGTCACCGGTCACCAGGACGTGGTCGGGCGCCTGTCGGCGCATGTCGGCGACGACCGCGTCCAGCACCGCGCGACGATGCAAGTGCCGGCGCCGGAGAGTCCAGGACAGCCAGCCCAGCAGGCGCTTGCCGAGCAGCAGGCTCGGCCGCACCCGGGGCATCGGCGCCAGATGAACGTCGCTCAGATGGGCGAGGCGGAGAACGGCCGGAGGATCCATGTCACGCCGCCTCCCGTCGCCGCAGCAGCCGCTCGGCGAGCTCGAGATCGGCCGGCCGGTCGACGTCGACCGCCGCCTCGGCGAAGGGCAGGACCACCGCCCGCGCCCTTCCGCCGATGCGGTCCGACGCCCGCTCCATGGCCCTCTCCAGGGTCAGCCGCCGCAACAGATAGGCCAGCAGGAGCCCGGGACCGAGTGCGCGGGCGATGCGCCACGGACGTTTGCGCTCCCGCTCCACCCGTCGCCAGAACGCGAGCACGGCGGCGGTTCCGGGGGCCGCCAGAAGGAACAGATTGGCACCCGAGAAGGCGCCGTCGCGGAACCGGAGGAAGGTCCGCCGCGTCGCCGGGAGAACCGTCCTGATGGTGTCCTCGGCGACGAGAGCGGCGACGAGGTCGGCAGGCTGCTGCGCGGCGAGATCGAGGAAGACCTCGATCATGGCCGCGGTCAGCAACGGGTGATCGGCGGTGGTCACCAGGAGCGGCGGGCCGGTACGCGCGAACAGATCCGCCACCGACCCCGACACGCTGGCCGCACAATCCGCCGCCCGGATGCGATCCGCCCGCAGCCGGTCCCGCAGGCAGGGAGTTTCCTCCAGCAGCGCCGGATCGGGCAGGGCGACATGGATGGTGCCGATCCGGGGCACGGCGGCCAGGTTCTCCACCACCCTGCAGAGCATCGGGATTCCCGCCACCGGCGCCAGGCATTTGTGACGGACGCCGGCCCGCGCGGCCACGGGATCGGCCTCGCCACGGCGGTCGCCGGCGAGAACCAGGGCGGGAATCGCTGTCGTCATGTCAGGCGTTTTTCGAAGATCCGGTAGGTCTTGTACGGCACACCGCCGATCCCCTCGATGAGCTCGCGGACGGGACGGTTGTCCTCGAGGACCCAGGAAAGCTCGCCGCGTTCGACGCCGCGGCGGGCATGATAATCGTGGAGCGCGTCGATCACCAGCAGGGCCAGCGCGGCGCCGCGACTGGTGCCGTGGAAGCGCCGCGCCACCCCCATGAGCGGCATGCGCCAGGAACGAACACCGCGGACCTTGAGCCGCCACAGCAGAACCGCCCAGCCGAAGGGCAGGATCCGACCGTCGAGGCCGCGGATCGCCTCGTTGAGATTGGGCAGGGTGACGCACATCGCCACCGGCTCGCCGCCGATTTCGCCGATGGCGAAGCAGTTGGCATCGACCAAGGGACGGATGCTCCGGGCCAGATACTGCGCTTCCTCCTCGCCGAACGGGATGAAGCCCCAGTTGTTCGCCCAGGCATCGTTGAAGATCCGGCAGATGGTGGCGATCTCCTCGCGATAGCGGCGCATGTCGAGAGGCCGCACCCGGATGTCGCCGGCGCGGCGGATGCGCGCCAGCATCCGCGCCACCCGCGGCGGCCAAGGCCTGCCGACCTCGAAATCGTAGGCGATCAGATCCTTGGCCTTGACGTAGCCGAGCTCCTCGAGGCGCTGCCGGTAGTAGGGGCGCGCATGGCCCATCATCATGCTCGGACCGACGTGGAAACCTTCGACGAGGAGCCCGCATTCGTCGTTGATCGAAGGGTTGAAGGGCCCGCGGATGCGCCGCATGCCGCGCTGGCGGAGATCGGCTTCGGCGGTCTCCAGCAGGGCCGCGAACACTTCCCCATCGTCCTCCGCCTCGAGAAAGCCGAAATGCCCGGTATCGTCACCGTAGCGTTCGAGATGGCGCCGATCGACCTGGGCGCTGATCCGGCCGACGCAGCGACCGTTCCGGAAGGCCAGCCAGTAGCGAAGCTCGATCCCGCGGAGAAAGGGGTTCCTGCGGGCGTCGAGATGCTGCAGGCGCTCGAACAGGAGCGGCGCCACCCAGTGCGGATCGCCGGCGTAGATCCGCCGGGGCATGGTCACGAACCGGCGCAGATCGCGCCGGTTCTCGACCGGTCGCACCTCGAGGCGGGTCATCGGGCGGGAACGGGCCTGTCAAGCACTGGCGCGACGCCGGCGGGCCTCCGCCAACTCCTCGTCGGCGGCCGACATCCGGGCCACCCAGGGATAGCGCTCGCGATCCTCGCCCGCATAGCCGAGATTGAAGGCGGTGGGACTCTTCGGCCATTCGGAGGGGCGGTCGTAGAAGGTGTGGAAGACCTGGTCCCAGAGATTGCTGGTGATGCCGTAATTGCCCTGCTCGTTGTGGAAGTGATGGGCGAGGTGCCGGCGTTTGACCTCCCGCAACCAGCGCGATTTCGGTTTGAAGGGGAGATGTTCGACGCAGTGGACGAACTCGTAGAAGCAGAAGATCACGCAGCCGGCGGCGAAGGCCGCGGCCGCGCCCGCCTTCCCGGCCACCAGCCAGCCGAGCGGCAGGGTGACGATCGCGATCACCGGCAGGGTCGTGTAGAGCGCGCCGAACAGTACCGCCAGATCGTGGGGGTTCTGGTGATGGTCGTAGTGGATGCGTTTCCACAGCTTCGCCGTGTAGGGGCTCTTGTAGAGCAGCCGCGAATGCAGGACGTAACGATGGACGCAGTACTCGACCAGCGGGTAGAGCAGCGCCATGAGGGCGGCGGCGAGAAGCGGGCCGGTCGCGCTCTCCGCCCAGGCGATCGCCAGCAGGACGGCGATCACGGCCAGCAGGAGATAGATCTGGATCGCGTAGTAGGTGAAATAGGCCCTGACCAGATCGCCGAGGCTCATCCTGTCGAGACGGAAGCGCCTGGCGCTCCAAGGTCCCCAAACGAGCGGCATGATCGCCCTCCCGAGATGACACCCGCCGGTTCGTGCCATTGCGATCCTAGCTAGTCCCGTGGACCGCCGAGAGCAAGCGCCGGACGGCGGGCGGAGCCGGCCGCCGTGGCTTCACCCGCCGGCGTCGCCGGAGGCGGACGATGCCGGCTCGTCCGGCGAACTCCATTCGCGCATGAGAGCCAATGCCAGCGCCAGCAGGGTCGGACCGAGGAAAATCCCGAGAAAACCGAAGGCGGCGGCGCCGCCGATGATCCCCATGAAGGCGATCAGGAAGGGGAGCTTGCTGCCGCGACTGATCAGATAGGGGCGGACGATGTTGTCGGCGCCGCTGATCACGAGCGCCCCCCAGAGAGCCATGAACACCGCCCAGCCGATACCTTCCACGTAATAGAGCCAGATCGCGGTCGGGACCCAGACGAGCGGTGCGCCGACCGGGAACAGCGACAGGATGAAAGTGACGAAACCGAGCATGAAGGCCGCGGGCACGCCGGCGATCAGGAACCCGACCACCGCCAGCCCGCCCTGGACGATGGCGGTGCCCACCGTCCCGTAGACGATCCCGCGGACCGTGTTCTCGCCGACGGCGAAGAAGTGCAGCGCCCCTTCACCGGCGATGCGTTCGCCGGCGGCGCGCAGATAGCGGCCGATGGTCGCACCGTCCCGGTAGAAAAAGTAGGCCGCCAGCACGCTCATGCTGACCTGGAGAATGGCGGTGCCGGCGGTGAGCCCGCTGGCCAGCACGAGATCCCGGAGCGGAGCCAGGAGCGGCTGCAGAATCTCCCCCACCCGGCTCGGATCCCCGATCACCGCCTGCCAGTAGCGGGCGAGATCGGCGCCGACCAACGGGATCTTCGGCAACCAGGCGGGCGGTTCCGGGGGGCCGTTGACGAAGGCGAGCCGGACCGCTTCCCAGAGAATGCGGGCGTTCTCCGCCAGCCGGGTGCCGACCAGCAGCAGCGGCAGCACGAAGGCGGCGCCGAGGAGAAGGGTCATGATACCGGCGGCGAGCGCCCGGCGCCCGCCCGTCCAGCGGCAGAGCCGGAGGTAGAGCGGCCAGGTCGAGACGGTCAGCACCATCGCCCAGAGGAGGGGCGAGAAGAAGGGGCGAAGCACGATCACCGAGCCGATCAGCAGCAGCAGAACGACGGCGAAGCCGGCGATCTGATCGAGCCGCCCTCCGAGGGAGGGAAGAGTGGACCGCGCCATGACATGCTCCGCAGAAGCTCGGCCCCATCCGCCGGAAACCTCCGGGGAAGAAGGGGGTACCGCCCGGTGGCCCACCTTGTCAGCCCGCATCGGGCGATGCAAGGTCGCGGCGGTGCATGCGGGGGGAGGAAGCATGGCTCTGCCACCCGGCCTCGAAGGACGTCTGCGACTGCCGCTGGTCTGCGCACCGATGTTCCTGGTGTCCGGCCCGGAACTGGTGATCGCCGCCTGCCGCAGCGGCGTCATCGGCAGCTTTCCGGCGCTCAATCGGCGCAGCAGCGAGGAATTCGCGGGCTGGCTCGAGGAGATCGAAGCGGCCCTCGCCGGCGAGGCGACGGCCGCGCCTTTCGGGGTCAATCTCATCGTCCATCGCAGCAACCGCCGTCTCGAGGCCGATCTCCGGGTCTGCGTCGCGCATCGGGTGCCGCTGGTGATCACCTCCCTCGGCGCGGTCCCCGACGTGGTCCGCGAGATCCACGCCTACGGCGGCCTCGTCTTCCACGATGTCGCCAACCGCCGTCACGCCGAGAAGGCGGCCGAGGCGGGGGTCGATGGTCTCGTCCTGGTCTGCGGCGGCGCCGGCGGCCACGCCGGCACTCTCAACCCCTTCGCCTTCATGGCCGAGGTGCGGCGGCTGTTCTCCGGCACCATCCTCCTCGCCGGGGCGCTGTCGACCGGCCGCGACATCCTCGCCGCGCAGGCGATGGGTGCCGATCTCGCCTACATGGGCACCCGTTTCATCGCCACCCGTGAAAGCCGCGCTCCCGACGCCTACAAGCGCATGCTGTGCGCCGCCGGCGCCGGCGATATCGTCTACACCGACGCCGTCTCCGGCATCGCCGGGAGCTTCCTCCGCCAGAGTCTGGAAGCCGCCGGCGTCGATCCGCGGGCCCCCGCCCGCGGCGATCTCGCGGCCGAGCTCGAACGGGGCGAGGTCAGGGCCTGGCGCGACATCTGGTCGGCCGGCCAGGGGGTGGCGGCGATCGCGGACGTCCCCCAGGTGGCCGAGCTGGTGGCGCGCCTCGAGCGGGAATACGCAGAGGCCCGCGCCCGGCTCTGCGCCTGATGCGGCCGCGAGGCGGGCCTACATCACGACATTGGCGAACTTGACGTTCAGGTAGTCCTGAATGCCCTGCCGGCCGTTCTCCCGGCCGAAACCCGAATGCTTGACGCCGCCGAAGGGCATCTCGGTGGTCGCCGCCACATAGGTGTTGACGCCGACGATGCCCACCTCGAGCGCGTCGATGGTACGCTGAGCGGTGTTCATCGAGCGCGTGAAGGTGTAGGCGGCGAGACCGTAGGGCAGCGCGTTCGCCCGGGCGACCACCTCGTCGAAATCCTCGAACCCGGTGACCAGGGCGATCGGTCCGAAGGGCTCCTCGCGCATCGCCCGCGCCTCGTCCGGCACCTCGTCCAACACCGTGGGCTCGAAGAAGAAGCCGCGGTTGAGATCGGCCGGCCGGCGCCCGCCCAGGAGCAGCTTGCCGCCGTCGGCGACGGTGTCCGCCACCATCTTCTCGACGAATTCGAGGCGTCTGCGGTTGATGAGCGGACCGACGTCGGTCTCCGGATCCAGCCCGTGGCCGAGTCTGAGCCTGCGGGTCGCCGCCACGAAATGCTCGACGAAGGCGTCCTTGATGCGGCGATGGACGAAGAAGCGGGTGGGCGAGACGCAGACCTGGCCGGCGTTGCGGCATTTGCCCACCGCGGATACCGCCGCCACCTCGGCGACGTCGACGTCCTCGTGCACGATCACCGGAGCATGGCCGCCGAGCTCCATCGACAGACGCTTGACGGTGTCGGCGGAGCGCCGGATGAGATGCTGGCCGATCGGAATCGAGCCGGTGAAGGAGACCTTGCGGACGAGGTCCGAATCCATCACCGTCTCGGCGATCTCCTGCGGCAGGCCGGTCAGCAGATTGAGCACACCCGGCGGTACCCCGGCCTCGACGAAACAACGGATCATTTCGGTGACCGCGCCCGTGCCCTCCTCCGCGGGACGGGCGACGACCGTACAGCCGGCCGCCAGCGCCGGCGCGATCTTGCGCGCCTGCAGCACCACCGGGAAGTTCCAGGCGGTGAAAGCGGCGACCACCCCGACCGGCTCGTGGACGACGAAGAACCGCTGTCCCGGAGCGCGGCCGGCGAGGCTCTCGCCATAGAGCCGGCGGGCCTCGTCGGCGTACCAGTCGATGCATTCGACGGTGGCCTGGATCTCGGCCCGCGCCTGGGCGATGGGCTTGCCGACCTCCAGGGTCAGGCGGCGGGCCACCTTCTCCGCCCGATCGGCGAGCAGGGTGGCCGCCTTCCTCAGAACGGCCGAGCGGTCCCAGGGCGGCACCCGGCGCCAGGCCGGCAGGGCGGCGGCCGCGGCCTCGATCGCCGCCATCGTGTCCTCGCGGCTCGCTTGGGCGATCCGGGTGACCGGTTCCTCGGTGGCCGGATCGACCACCTCCATGCGGCGCCCGTCGGCCGCCGGCCGCCATTCGCCGCCGATGAAGAGATCGCAGTGCAGCAGATCGTCCATGGTGTTGGCTCCCCCGTGACACCGACCCGGACCGGGTCCCGCCCCCCGCATAGCGCGGCGGCGGTGCGGAACCAAGCGGGAGAAGCCGTCCGGGGAGCGAACAGAAACCGCCGGCCCGGGGGAGGCACGGCGGTTTCCTGGGGGCTTTCACGCAGGTCCGACTTGGTCCGCTGGGGGGAGGGGAGACCAAGGGGACGGCCTCTTTCTACGCCGCCCGGCGGGGGGGCGCTGTGATCTACGTCACCCGGGAGGCGAACGCCTCCGACATCGGGTTCCTCTTGTCGAACCTCGGACGACGCCTATCTTGACGGCACGGTTTCGCCGGAAGGCGGCGCAGGTGGCCGAGGGGAGGAGCCGCGGCCGGCGACCGGAGACTCCGTGTCTCCCCCGATCACTCGTGCGTCGGCAGCTTGTGCGGAGGAAGGGCCGTGCAGGAAATGGTTTCGCTCGACGGATTGTCCAAGCGCTTCGGGCCACTGGTCGCCGTCGATCGGGTGAGTTTCACCGTCGGCCGGGGTGAGGTGGTGGGCTTCCTCGGCCCCAACGGCGCGGGCAAGACGACGACGATGCGGATGCTCACCGGCTTCGTCGCGCCGAGCGCCGGCACCGCCAGGGTTCTCGGCTTCGACGTCGTCACCCGGCCGATCGAAGCCAAGCGGCGGATCGGCTATCTTCCGGAGGGCGCGCCTCTCTACGACGACATGTCGGTACGGGCCTTCCTCGGCTTCATCGCCGAGATGCGCGGCCTCGCCGGCGAGGAGAAAGGGCGCCGGATCGAGGACGCGGTGGCCCGTACCGGTCTTCGCGAAGTTCTCCACCAGCCGATCGAAACCCTGTCCAAGGGCTACAAGCGACGGGTCGGCCTCGCCCAGGCGATTCTCCACGACCCGCCGGTGCTGATTCTCGACGAACCGACCGACGGGCTCGACCCCAATCAGAAGTTCGAGGTCCGCCGGCTCATCGCCGAGATGGCGCCGGACAAGGCGATCATCGTTTCCACCCACATCCTGGAGGAGGTGGAGGCGGTGTGCACGCGGGCGATCATCATCGCCCGCGGCCGGGTGATCGCCGACGAAACCCCGGAGCAGCTCCGGCGCCGTTCTCCCTGGCACAACGCCCTGCGCCTGACGCTGGGGCGCGAGGGGGCCGAGAGCTTCGAGGAGCTGGTCGCGAGCCTGGAGCGGGTGCGGGAAGTGCGGCGGGTCGGAGAGCTGGACGGGACCGTCGAGTTCCTCGTCGCTCCCGCCAATGGCATCGACATCGCCCCGGAGATCCTCGCTCTCGCCCGCGAACGTGGCCTCACGGTCCACGGTGCGAGTATCGAACGGGGACGCCTCGAGGAGGTCTTCCGGCAGCTCACCACTTCCTGAACAGCGGCAGAAGAAGAACGGAAGAAGACATGCGCGCCATCACGACGATCATGAAAAGGGAGCTGGCCGCCTATTTCGCCACTCCGCTCGCCTATCTCTTCATCCTCCTCTTCCTCGCGTTGGCCGGCGGTTTCACCTTTTACATCGGCGGCTTCTTCGAGCGCGGCCAGGCCGATCTCGAATCCTTCTTCCTGTTCCATCCCTGGCTCTATCTCTTCCTGATGCCGGCGCTGGCGATGCGCCTCTGGGCCGAGGAACGCCGCAGCGGCACCATCGAGCTCCTGATGACCCTGCCGGTGACCATGACCCGGGTGGTGGTGGCCAAGTTCCTCGCCGCCTGGCTGTTCGCCGGCATCGCTCTCGCCCTCACCTTCCCGGTCTGGATCACCGTGAATTATCTGGGAGAGCCGGACAACGGCGTCATTCTCGCCGGCTATCTCGGAAGCTGGGTGATGGCCGGGGCGTTCCTCGCCATCGGCGCCGCCATGTCGGCGCTGACCAAGAACCAGGTGATCGCCTTCGTGCTGGCGGCCGCGGCCTGCTTCTTCTTCGTCATGACGGGCGTCGATCTGGTGGTCTCGCCGCTGCGGGCGATCGCCCCGCCCCAGCTCGTCGAGATCGTCGCCTCCTTCAGCTTCGTCAGCCATTTCACCCAGCTCACCAAAGGGGTGGTGAGCCTGTCCACGATCCTCTTCTTCGGCTCCGTGATCGTGGTCTCGCTGGTGATCAACGCGCTCCTGGCCGAGCTCAAGAAAGCTTCGTGAGGGAATGGCGCCCATGTCCGGAAAATCCTTCGACCGACGCGGTCTCGCCATCGCCGGCGTGGCGCTGGCGCTGGTCCTCCTGTTCTCGCTCAACACCTTCGGCGCGCTGGTGCTGCGACCGCTCAGGATCGATCTCACCGCGGACGAGCAATTCACCCTCTCGGAAGGTACTCTGAAGCTGCTCGGCGAACTCGAGGAACCGGTCGAGCTCCGCCTCTACGTTTCCTCCGGCATCCGCGAGGCCAACCCCTTCCTGGCCTCCTACGCCGATCGGGTACACGATCTCCTGAAGGCTTACGCCGAGGCCGCGAACGGCAGGATCTCCGTCCGCTACATCGATCCCGAACCCTTCTCGGAGGAAGAGGATCGGGCGGTCGGCTTCGGCCTCCAGCCGATCAGCCTGGGTGACGGCACCACCGGCTACTTCGGCATCGCCGGCACCAACAGCACCGACGACGCCGACGTCATCGCCGTCCTCTCCCCGGAGCGGGAGCGTTTCCTCGAATTCGATCTCACGCGGCTGGTCTACAATCTGGCCTACCCCGACAAGCCGGTCGTCGGCCTCGTCACCGGCCTGCCGATGAACGGCGACCCGGCCCTGCAGTACAAGCCCTGGCAGGTCTACAGTCAGCTCGCCCAGCAGTTCGACATCCGCTACCTCGGCGGCGAGATCGGCAGCTTCGACGAGGACATGGAGCTGTTGCTGGTGGCCCATCCGAAGGGCCTTTCGGAGCGGACCCTCTATGCCATCGACCAGTTCGTGCTGGGCGGCGGCAAACTCCTGGTCTTCGTCGATCCCCACTCCGAGGCGGCGGCGCTGCGCCAGCAGAGACCGGGCATGGAGCCGACCTCTTCCGACCTTGCCGAGCTGTTCGACGCCTGGGGCATCGCCTTCGACGAAAACAGGGTGGTGGCGGACCCGAGCGCCGCCCGTCAGGTCCAGTTCCCGAGCGGTCAGCGCCAGCAGATCGTCGATTATCTGGCCTGGCTGTCGCTGGATCCCTCGCATCTCAATCCGGACCAGCCGATCACCGCCGAACTGCAGCGGGTCAATCTGGCTTCGGCCGGGTTCATCGAGAAAAAGGAAGGGGCGGAGGTCGAGCTCGTGCCGCTCCTGATCTCCTCGCCACAGGCGCAGGCGATCGACGCCGAGGAGGTGCGCCTCTTTCCCGATCCGCTGAAGCTGATCGGGGACTACGAGCCCGGTGACGAGGCTCTCTACATGGCGGCGGTGGTCACCGGTCGCTTCGAATCCGCCTTCCCGGACGGGCCTCCCGAAGGAGCCGAGACTACCGCCGAACATCGCCGCGAGGCGGCGGAACCGGTGAGCGTGATCGTCGTCGCCGACACCGATCTGCTCGACGACCGGAGCTGGCTCGCGCGGCAGAACCTGCTCGGCCAGGAAGTAACCCTGCCGCTCGCCAGCAACGCCGATTTCGTGGCCAACGCCCTCGACTTCCTGGCCGGCAGCGAGGTGCTGATGGCGCTCCGCGGGCGGGATGTGGCGCTGCGGCCGTTCACCCGGATCATCGCCATCCGCCGTGAGGCCGAACAGCGCTACCGGGCCAAGGAGCAGGAGCTTCTCGACCGCCTCTCCGAGCTCGAGGACAAGCTCCGCAAGCTCCAGGTCTCGGACGACGGGGGTGCTGCCGTGCTGAGCGAAGCCCAGCAGCAGGAGATCGAGAACTTCCGCAGCCAGCTCCTCGAGACCCGTGCCGAACTGCGGGAGGTGCAGCGCGCGTTGCGCAGCGATATCGAGAATCTCAAGGCGCGCATCCGCTTCGCCAATATCGGCGCGGTGCCGCTGCTGGTCGGGCTGGTGGCCATCGGGCTCGCGCTCGTGCGCCGTGCGCGTTACCGGCGCAAGGTCACGACGACGACCGCCTGAAGGCCGCCGGGAAAGGAGGTCCTCTCATGTCACCCAAGGGTTTCCTGGCTCTCGTTCTGGCCACCATCGTCAGCCTCGGCCTCGCCGCCTACGCGGTCGCCAACCGCGATCTGCCGGTGGCCCGGACCCGGCTGGACACGCCCTTCCTGCCCGATCTCGCGGGGCGGGTCGCGGATGTCGCGCGGATCACCGTGCGTACCGCCGACACCAGCATGACCGCGCGCCGGACGGAGGAGGGATGGGTGCTCGAGGAGAAGGGCGATTATCCGGTCGAGCTCGACAACGTGCGCGAACTCGTCCTCGGCCTCGCCCAGATGCGCCTCGTCGAGCCGAAGACCCGCGATCCCGAACGTCTCGCCCGGCTGGAGCTGGAGCCGGTGGATTCCGAAGGCGCGAAGTCGCGGGAGATCATCCTCGCGGACGCGGCCGGCACGATCCTCGCCGAGGTGGTGGTCGGCAAGCGCAAGTTCAGTCTCTACGGGCCGGGCAAATCCGGCAGCTACGTACGTCGCGCCGACGAGGACCAGGCCTGGCTCGCCGATCGGGCCCTCGATGTTCCCGAGGAACCCCTCGACTGGTTCGATCGCACCATCCTGAGCCTGCCGCGCGACGAGGTGGCGGAGGTGGTGCTGCGACCCGGCACCGCCGAGGAAGTGCGGATCGAACGCACCGGCGCCGAGAGTGACGCCTTCGCCCTCGCCACCGTGCCCGCGGGCCGGGAGCCGGACGCCTCCAAGCCGCCGATGCTGGCCGGCACCCTCGGCAGCATCACCATGCTGGATCTTGCCGCGGCCGAGGAAAGGCCGCTGCCGGAGGATGCCGCCGTGGCCCGTTTCACGAGTTTCGACGGGCTCCGGATCGAGGCCCGGATCGGCGTCTTCGGCGAGGAGGAGGATGCCGACTACTGGATCGCCTTCACCGCTTCCGAGGTGGCCCCGCGCGAGCGCCCGGCGGGGGGCGAAGATGCCGATCCGGCCGGAGAAGCGGTCACCGAGGAGGGGCGCGAGCCCGTAGCGGCCCGGGTGGCCGCCCTGCAGAAACGGCTCGAGGGCCGGGTTTTCGAGGTCTCGCCCTATCTCGCCAAGCGTCTGCTGTGGCGGGTGGAGGATCTGCTGAAGGAGCCCGAATCCGCTTCCTGATCCCTCCCCGCCGCCTGCCTCCGCCGCCTCACCCGGCGAACCGCGGGCGGCGTCCTTCCACCGGATACTGCGGGTCGTTGTAGCCGTGGGTGGAGGGATGGCCGACAGGGACCAGGCCGTCGACGAAGGCCTCGTCCTCGGCGGTGAAACGGTAGTCCACGGCGCCCAGATAGTCGCGCAGCTGCGCTTCCGTGCGCGGGCCGATCACCGGCGCGGTGACGATGCGGTTGGCGAGCAGCCAGGCGACCGCGAACTGGCTCGGGGTGATCCCGCGGGCGGCGGCATGTTCCTCGATCTTGCGCGCGATCACGAGGCTTTCGCGACGCCATTCGGTCTCCAGCATGCGCCTGTCGCCGCGGCCCGCACGGCTGTCCGGCGGCGGCGGGGCTTCGGGGCTGTATTTGCCGCTCAGCACACCGCGGGCGATGGGGCTGTAGGGTACCACCCCGAGCCCGTAGAAGGCGCTGCAGGGCAGCAGTTCCACCTCGGGCTGGCGGTTGAGGAGATTGTAGTAGGGCTGCAGCACCACCGGCCGCGGCATGCCGATCCGGTCACACAGCCGGATGATCTCGGCGATCCGCCAGGAGCGGAAATTGGACAGGCCGAAATAGCGGATCCTGCCGCTGCGCAGGAGATCGGCGACGGCGCTCAGGGTTTCCTCGAGCGGCGTCGAAGGGTCCTCGCGATGCAGATAGTAGATGTCGATCCAATCGGTGCCGAGGCGGGCGAGACTGGCGTCGCAGGCGGCGAGGACCCAGCGTCGGGAAAGCCCCCGCATGTTCGGGCTCTCGCCCATCGCGTTGCCGACCTTGGTGGCGAGAATCCAGCGTGAGCGCTCGGCGGCGATGGCCCGACCGACGATCTCCTCGGAACGCCCGTCGTTGTAGACGTCGGCGGTGTCGATGAAATCGATCCCGGCCTCCGCGGCGACGGCCATGATGCGTCGGGCTTCGGTCTCCTCCGTCCGTCCCCCGAACATCATGGTGCCGAGGCAGAGGGGGCCGACCCACAGCCCCGAATTTCCCAACCGAACCCGTTCCACGATCCTCCCTCCTTCTCCGGATCCGCCCGCCGGAGCCTCCGTCGCCGCTCAGAGGATGTCCTCGGGCAGGACGAACCCCCCGAGACGCGGTGCGGGCGGCTCGGAACTGTGCTCGTCGAGCCGTTCGGCCAGACGCAGCATCACCGCCTGGGCGAGCAGGGGAACCGTGGCCTCGAGCCGCACCGCATCGTCGAGAAGCCAGCAGTCGCGCGGGGCGGGCGGCATGTTCTCGAACGGCCAGAGCCGGCGTGCCGCCTCGAGGTCGGCATCGCCCGGCCAGGCCTCCATGAGCTGGACCGCCTCGCTGTGCGCCTGGGCCACGGCGGTGGCCACACCGTCGGCGACCATCCGCGCATAGTGGGCGGCACCGGCGGATCCGAACGCCAGGGCCCGGCCCGGTGCGACCAGCTCGCGCAGCACCGGAAGGGCGAGTTCGACCCCCTCTCCGTCCCCGCTCACCAGCAGGACCGCCGCCTCACCTTCGCCGAACCGGGCGGCATCGACGAAATAGAGTGCCCGGTGCCGCATGCGCCGGTAGCGTCGGAGGGTGTCGCACCACCAGCTCCCGCCGGGGTCGATCACCACGTCGCCCGGCTCCATGACCTGCGAACCCTCGTCGATCACGGCGTCGATCCCGGCCCCGAGCGGCAGGTCCAGGAGATAGCGACGTGGCGGTTCCATCGCCTCGAGAACATCCGTCCATTGCCGCAAGAGCCGGTGTCCCCGCGCCACGAGCGCCTCTCTTTCGGCGCGCGTGCCGGCATAGGTGACAATCTCGAGACCGGCCTCCGCGGCCCGGTCCGCAGCGCCGGTGGCATCGCCGATGATCGCCAGTTTCACCACCGCCTCCTCGCCAGTTGCGGCATCCCCCGATCCTGCCGTCACGTCTCCGCTGCGCCCCCCCGCGATCTTGGCCCCTTCACCGTTCGTCGCGACAGCCGGGTGCGGCGGTTTGCCGCCTCCGGAGAGCCGCAGGGGACCCGCTGCCGGGGGGGAGGAAAACCGCGCAGTAATAAGTCCTTAAGAAATGGGGTCTAGGGTGCCTCCCGGAACCCGACGGCCTTCGGGCCTTCCCGCTACGCCTCCAGCCCAAAGAGAACACCGGTGGTCGCACCCGAGCCCGACATCCGAGATCCGACGCGCACTGGAGCGGCGGAATCCGGCGAGAGCGCCACCACCATAGCCCGGGAACAGCTCGCGGTCCTGGTCTCGATGATTCCGGCCGCGGTGGTGGCCGCCGCGGTCAATGCGGCGATCGTCGCCTGGCTGCTTTCCCATGTGCTGGAGACGCGGCAGCTCGTTCTCTGGGGAGCGGCCCTCGCGGCCGCGCTGATCGCCAAGCTCGGTCTCGGCAGCGCCGCACGACGGTTCGCGCGCGAGCACGCCGATCCGCGGCCCGGCTTCGTCTTCGTCGGCCTCGGCGCGGGAATCACGGGGATGGTCTGGTCGGTGCTCGTCCTGCACGTGCCCGATGTCACCACCTTCGATACCGGTCCCTTCCTGATCTTCATGATCGGCGGGGTGATGGCGGCGGCGATGATCCTCTCGAGTCCGCATCTGCCCACCGCCCTCGCCCACGATCTGCCGATCGTCGCCGCCCTGGCGTTCTCCTTCGCCACCGCCGACGGACCGGGTTCGTTGTCGCTGGCGGCACTGGTGCCCCTCTATTTCCTCCTTCTGGCGAGCGCCGGATACTGGCAGCAGAAGGCCTTCCTGCGCTCGGTCGCTCTGGAAAAGGACAACGCCCGCCTGGCCCGCCTGCTACGGCGGGAACGTGACGGCGCGCGCGAAGCCTGGGCACGTTCGGCCGAGGCGGAGCGCAGCTTCCGTACCCTGGCCGAACAGGCACCGCTCGGCATCGCCCGGCTCGGAGCGGACGGCTCCCTTCTTTATGCCAACCCGGCGCTACGCCGCATGCTGGGGGCGCCGGACGATGCCGGGATCGCGGCACAGCTAGCGACACTGCTGGACGATTGCAGCGGCCTTTCCGAGGGCGGCTGCGCGCGGATCGTCGGCCGCATCGACGGCGAGGAGCGGAAGCTGATGGTCACCGGCGCCCCCCTGACCGGGGCCTGGGGCGAGGATCGCGGCCAGATCCTCTGTGTCAACGACGTCACCGAACTGGCTCGGGCGACGGCGGCCGTCGATCGTCTCGCCCATCACGACCTGCTCACCGGCCTGGCCAACCGCTCGCTGTTCCAGAAGGAACTGACCACCGCACTCTCGGCGGCGGGACGCGACGGGCGGACCATCGGTCTCCTGCTGATCGACGTCGATGGTTTCGGCGAGGTCAACGAGGCCCTCGGCCAGGCGGTCGGGGACGCGCTTCTCGAACAGGTGGCGGCACGCCTTTCCCGCCGGGTGCGGAGCCGGGATCTGATCGCCCGTCTCGGCGGCGACGAGTTCGGTGTCCTGCTGCGCCATCCGAGCTCCGCGGAGGCGGCCCGGGAAGCGGCCCGGCGATTGCTGACGGAATTCCAGCGGAGCTTCCGGATCGAAGGCCACGAACTCTACGTCAACGCCAGCCTCGGCCTCGCGATCTATCCGGAGGACGCCTGCTCGGCCCGCGAGCTGCAGACCTTCGCCGGACTCGCCCTGCGCCGGGCGAAGGGGCGCTCGGGAAGCGTGCTCTGCGTGTTCGATCGCGACGTCCATGCCGAATTCTGCGAGCGGGCGCGACTCCGGGAGGAACTGCATCACGCCCTGCGGGACGGGCAGTTCCTCCTCCATCTCCATCCCCAGGTGGATCCCGCGAGCGGCGAGCTGGTCGGGGTCGAGGGCCTGGCCCGCTGGCGTCATCCCGAGCGCGGCCTCGTCATGCCGCAGCGGTTCCTGCCGCTGATCGAGGATTCGGACCTCCTCGTACCCTTCACCCTCGAATGCTTTCGGCTGGCCTGCCGGGTGCTGCATCGGCTCGACGACCGGATTCCGCACCTCGCCGTCAACCTGTCGCCCCTGGCGCTCCGCCACCAGGGGCTGGTGGCGGCGATCGACGAACTCCTGCGCGCGGAGCGGATCCCACCGGCGAAGCTGGAGATCGAGATCACCGAGAGCGCCGTGCTCGACAGCGAGAAGGCGTTCCGCGGCCTGACCGAACTGCGTGCCCTCGGGGTGCGCATCGCCATCGACGATTTCGGTACCGGCTACAGCTGCCTTACCCGGCTCAAGGATCTCGACGTCGGCACCATCAAGATCGATCGCGGCTTCGTCGCCGAGATGATGGACAAGAGCGATGTCCGCGGTCTGGTGGAAGCCATCGTCGGGATCGGTCGTACCCTCGGCCTCCATGTCGTCGCCGAGGGCGTGGAAACCGAGGAGCAGGCCGCCCTGCTCGCCCGGATCGGCTGCACCAGCTTGCAGGGCTTCCTGTTTTCGCCGCCGCTCGACATCGCGGCGTTCGAACGCTGGATCGCGGCGCGTGCGGGACCGGCGGCGGTCCCTCGGCGGCGACTACCGCGACCCCTCCCCGCGGAGACCGACATGCTCCAGCCCGGGTGACCTCCCCGCAACGCCACGGGCTTCCGACACCAGACGGGCGGTCGCCGTCTCGATCCGCTCCTCGAGCAGACGCATGAACTCCTCCCGCGGCAGTCCCGGAGGGATCGGCTCCAGGAACTCGACGAGGATCCGCCCGGGGCGCTTGAGAAAGCTGCGACGGCCCCAGTAGACACCGGAATTCAGCGCCACCGGCACGCAGGGCACATCGAGCGCCTTGTAGAGAGCGGCGACGCCGGATTTGTACGCCGGTGGCGCCTCGACCGGCATTCGGGTTCCCTCGGGAAAGATGAGAACGCTTTCGCCACGGGCCACCGCGCGCCTCGCCCCCACCAGCAGCGAGCGCAACGCCCTGCCGGCACCGCCCCGGTCGATCCGGATGTTGCCGGCGATCGTCAGATACCAGCCGAAGATCGGGATGCGGGTCAGCTCCTCCTTGAGCCCGATCACCAGATCCGGTCGCACCAGATGAAAGAACAGCGTCTCCCAGGCCGACTGGTGCTTGCTGGCGATGATCACCGGCCCCGGGGGCAGCCGCTCGAGACCGCGAACCTCGTGATCGAGCCCGACGATCCGTCGCAGCAGGGCTTGCGTCCCCCGCATCCAGAAGCGCGCATATGCGCGAACCGCAGGCGCCCCGGCGAAAGGCGCCGCCGGCAGGAGCGCCAGGGCGAGAACCACCGTCCAGAAATAGAAACACAGGTTGAAGAGGCCGGCCCGCAGGGACTGGCCGGGAGGAACCTGCATGCGCCGCGTCTCCCCCTCGCTTCCTCGTTCCACCGGGAGATGCATGGGCTGCGGCAAGCAGGAGTCAAGCGGCACGGGCGAGACTGCGGTCGATCGCGAGCCGCGCCGCCAAGGTCGCCAGCAGGACGAGGAGGATCGGGACGGCGGTCAGCAGCAGCCAGTCCACGGGCCGCAGCACCAGCGCATCGAAGGGGCGGATGTCGAACCGGCCGCCGATCTCGATGCCGGCCAGGATCAGCATCCCTGCGGTCGCGAACCCGGCGACGGCGCCGCGCAGACCGCAGCGGAGCACGTGATCCACGAGCTGGCCCTCGAGATAGCGATCCACCGCCCCCATCAGCCGCAGGAGATCCACGGTATCGGTCTGCGCCCGGAGTCCGGCGCGGACGACCGCCGCCGTCGCCACGACGCCGGAGGATACGAACGCGACGGCCGCGATCAGAGCGAACAGGCGGAGGTTGCGCAGCATCCCGGTTTCCGGTGGCTCGACCGCCGTGCGGTCGAAGGTCGTGCCCGGCACCAGCTCGCGCAGCCGGGCCTCGAGCTCCCGGAGGTCGGCTCGGAAACCCGGATCGAATGTCACGTCGATCAGCCGCGGGATCGCCAGCGGGCTTTCTTCTCCGAGATCACCGAGCCAGGGTTCGACGAGTTGCGCGAGCTCCTCCTCGCTGACCGGATCGGCGAAAGCCACGCCCTCGGTCCTCCCGAGGAATCGGACGACGGCTTCGACCTCGGCGGCCGCGGTGCCGGCCGGGAGGGCCAGTGTCACGACCATCGGCCGCATGGCCGCCCGTCTGAGCTCGGCGTCGGCCAGGACCGCCAGCGCCGCGGCCAGGACCGCGAGGCAGGTGGCGGCGGCGAGGATCCACTGCAGAAAACGCCCCGTTCCCTGCTCGGCCAGCGGCAGATCGAGCTCGAGCTCGGACATCTCCGGCCCCGTCATCCGGCGGCGGCCAGGGGACCGATGAGCGAGCCGCTCCTGAGTCGTCCCGAATCCATCTCCAAAATGGGAAAACGGTGATGTTCCAGAAGGCCCTTGTCGTGGGTCGCCAGCAGCACCGTCGTGCCGCGGCGGTGCAATTCGACGAACAGGTGCATCAGCCGTTCCGCCCGCCGATTGTCGAGGTTGCTCAGCGGCTCGTCGGCCAGCAGCAGATCCGGCCGCGTGATCACCGCACGGGCGATGGTGACGAGTTGCCGTTCGCCGACCGAAAGACGGGGCGGCGGCAACCGGGTCCGGTCCCGGAGCCCGATCCAGTCGAGCAGTTCCGTGACCCGTCGCGCGACCACGGCCTCGGGAACGCGGTTGATGCGCAGCGGCAGCGCCACATTGTCGAAGACGCTCAGATGACCGAGCAGCCGGAAATCCTGGAAGACCACCCCGATGCGGCGCCGCAACCGGGCGCGTTCGGCCTCACCGAGCGCCACCGCGTCCCGGCCGAACAGGGTGATCGTGCCGCGCGAGACGGGTACCGTGAGGGCGATCACCCGCAGAAGCGAGGTCTTTCCCGCTCCGCTCGGCCCCACCAGGAAGTGGAAGCTGCCCGCCTTGAGCAGGAGATCGATATCGTGCAGAACCTCGCTGCCGGCGGCATACCGCATGCTGACCGACCGCATCCGGAGAATGACCGTCTCTTGCGGCGCCAAGGGGACCTCGGACAATGGCGAGCGTGCGAATAGACTTGCACAAAACGGGTTTGTCGTCCAGCGTTCCGTCAACTTTTACGCGAAACCGGCTCGTCCCCACGGAGGACCTCCGGCGGCGATGATCATCACCTGTCCGAACTGCGAGACCCGGTTCAAGATCGACGCCGCGGCCCTCGCGCCGAGGGGCAAGATGGTCCGCTGCTCCCAGTGCGGGCACCGCTGGTTCGCGGAGCCCCCGGCCGAGGAGCCGGAGCCGCCGCCGTTGCCGGAGACACCGCCGGTCGAAGGGGCGGCGGAAGACGAGGCGGCGACGGCACGGACCTCGCGCCCGACGGCCGGCACGATCGTCGGCTGGTCGCTGCTGGTGCTGGTGGTGCTGCTGCTCGCCGCTGCGATGCTGGCCCGCAACGAGATCGTCGCGGCCTGGCCGCAGGCCACCACCCTCTACCGCCAACTCGGTCTGCCGGTCACCCTGTCGCTCGGCCTCGAGCTGCGGGAGCTGGCGTCCGAGCGGTTCGAAGAGAACGGCGTGCCGATGCTCCGGATCACCGCGGAGATCGTCAACACCGCGCGCCGGGAGCGGGTTCTGCCGCCGTTGCGGGTGGCGCTGCTCGACGCCCGCGGGAGGGAGCTCGATTTCGGCCTGTTCGATCCGCCGCGGCGCCGGCTGGCGCCGGGCGCCTTCGCCCGCTTCGAGGCGCGGCTGGTGGATCCGCCGCCGGCGGCCGAGCGCTTCACCGTCACCTTCCTCGACCGGGTGGCGTTCGGCTCATGACGCGCCGGCCGTCGCCGATGGCCCGCGCGCTCGCCGAAGCCCGGGCGGCCGCCTCGCGCGGCGAGGTTCCGGTGGGAGCGGTGATCGTCGATGCCGGCGGCCGGCTGCTGGCCGCCTGCGGCAACGCCGTCGAGGGTACGAACGATCCGACCGCCCATGCCGAGCTCCTGGCGATCCGTGCCGCGGCCGGGCGTCTGGGCGTGCCCCGTCTGGTCGGCTGCGACATCTACGTGACCCTCGAACCCTGCCCGATGTGCGCCTACGCCATCGGCCTCGCCCGGCTGCGGCGTCTCTATTACGGCGCCGAGGACGAGAAGAGCGGCGGGGTCGACCACGGCCCGCGCATCTACCACAGCCCGGCCTGTCATCACCGGCCGGAGGTCTACGGCGGCATCGGCGAGCGAGAGAGCGCCCGGCTCCTGCGCCGCTTCTTCGCGAGCCGCCGGGGCGGCGACGACCGACCGCCACTCTCCCGGGACTGAGGAAACCCGGGAACATTCCGGCAGGCGGGGCCGGAGGCGGTCGGCTCCTCCGCCGACCGCAGGTTTGCACGCCCCGCCCGGGACCCGGGCGGAAAACCCGCACCGAGCCCGGCATCGGAGCGCGCCGCGACGGCGGTTCCCGGCGGGAGCCGCCGCCGTGGAAAGGCTCGCCGCCACGGGCCGCTCAGGCGACGCGGCGTGCCGCCTGCAGGAACCCGTCGATCTGCTCCCGCAGCGCCTTCGCCCGGCTGTCGAGATCGGCCACCGCCGCCGACAGCGTGCCGTCGTCGGCCCCGCCTTCCATCGTCCCGACCGCCGCGGTTACCGTGCCGACGGCCCGCGACACCTCGTCCATGCGACGGGCGATGTCCTGGACCACCGCGGCCTGCTGCTCCACCGCCGAGGCGATGGAGGAGGCGGCGGTATCCGCCTCCGTCACCCGCGCCGAGATACGGCCGAGAACCGCCGTCACATCGTCGATGACCTGCCGCATCTCCTCGGCCCGCCGGCGGATGGTCTCGGTGGCCTTGCCGGTCTGGCCGGCCAGCGTCTTGACTTCGCCGGCCACCACCGCGAAGCCCTTGCCCGCCTCGCCGGCGTGGGCCGCTTCGATGGTCGCGTTGAGGGCCAGGAGATTGGTCTGCTCGGCGATGTCGCGGATCGTCTCCACCACCGAGGCGATCTGCTGGGCGGTCTCGGTCAGTCGGCCCGCGGCCTCGCGCGACTGTTCGGCTTCGGATGCCGCCGAACGCACCACCTCCGCGGACAGGGTGGCGTTGCTGGCGATATCCTGCACCGAGGCGGTGAGCTGCTCGACCGCGGCGGCGACGTTCTGGACGTTTTCGGCGCTCTCCTCGGAGGCCTGGCCGACGTCGCGGGCGATGCCCCCGAGCCGCTCGGCGGTCGTCCCGACGTCCTCGGCGACGCTCTTCACCTCCTCCTCGAACTGGCCGGTCAGTGACTGGAAGCTCTTGCCGCGCTCGGCGATGCGGGAGATCTCCTCGTTGGCCAGCGACGCCCAGCGGGCATAGTCGCCGGAGAGACCCTGAACCAGGATGCGCCGGTAGTATTCGTTGTTGGCGACATGCCCGAGGGTCTGGCCCAGCTCGCGGACGAAGGTGTCGGCGAGATCGGAGAGCCGGTTGACGTCCCGCGCCAGCGCCCGCAACAGACCGCGCTCACCGAAAAAGACGATGCGCTGCTGGAGGTCGCCCTCGGCCGCCGCCGCACACACTTCGGCGACCTTGCGCAGACGGTTGATGGCACGCCAGGCGAAGGCCGCGGTGATCGACGCGAACAGGACCAGGGTGATGCCGATGGCGCCGGCGAGACCCCCGGCCGTGCCGACACCCGCGAGCTGCAGGAGGGCGAGCAACGCGGTGGCCGTCCCCGTGATGGCGGCGAGCCCCAGGGAAGAGCTGTCGAAGCGCGGAACCGGCGCCCGGCGACGGTCCCTGCCCGCCCGGGCGGCACCCGGGTTTTCAGAGGGAGAGGGTGAATTCATTGAAGCACAGCCCCTTGTCTGCGATCATCCGGTCGAGAGCGGCCCGCGAGGCGGCGAGGCCGGCCTTGCGATCCTGGTGGTTCCGTTCGATGGTCAGAAGCTCGCCGTAGATCCTCTTGATCTCCGCCACCGCGGCAGGGTCGGGAGAACGGCGATTGGAATGGTAGCCGATGATCTTTCCGTCCCCGTCGAAAGTCGGGGTGACGTGTGCCAAGACCCAGTAATGATCGCCGTTCTTGCAGAGATTGACGACGTAGGCGAAGATCTCTTTGCCCGAGGAAATCGTTTCCCAGAAATACTGGAACACGCAGCGCGGCATCTCCGGATGGCGGACGATGCTGTGCGGTGCCCCGAGGACTTCCTTTTCGGTGAAGCCCGAAATGGCCAGGAAGGTGTCGTTGGCATAGGTGATGCGACCTTTGAGATCGGTCTTGCTGAGGATGAAATCCTGGCGGCGGAAACGGCGTTCCCTGCCGGTCGGCACGATCGTTCGCCGGACCGCTCTCGTGGTCGCTCTCCGCTCGAAAAGGCCTAGCACCGGTCACCTCTCGCGAAAATCGATGGAAAGGAACTCGCGCGACCGGCCTCACGGAACGTCCCGATCTGGCAGTGTCACCGGGCGGGCCGTCTGCCGGCCCCGCCACCATAGACGCCGGGTCCTTACGGATTGGTTAACGGCGCGGCGGTGGCCGGCGCCGATTGGCCGAGGAGCCGCCTCAGGCGCATGGCGTCGAATACCGCGTGGGCCGCTTCGTCGGTATTGTCGAAATAGAACCAGACCTCGCGGCCTTCCTCCCGGCGTTGCCGGAGCCAGCGCGCCCAGTCGGCCAGCAGGGCTTCGTCGTAGGCGCCACGGTAGCGCCGCTCGTGGCCGTGCAGCCGGACGTAGACGAAATCTGCGGTGACCACCCGGGGCCCGAGGAGACCCGCGAGGTCGAACGGGCAGAAGGCGGCACCCGCTTTCCGCAGGAGCCCGTAGACCGCCTCCCGGTGCCAGCTCGGATCGCGGAATTCGAAGGCGTAGCGGTGCCCCTTCGGAAGCCGTTCGAGGAACCGGGCGAGGCGCCCGGGATCGGCGGGGAAGCGGGGGGGAAGCTGGAACAGCACCGGACCGAGCCGGTCACCGAAATGGGCGATACGGTCGAAGAAATCGGCGAGCAGATCCTCGCAGGCGGCGAGGCGTCGGTAATGGGTGATCGCCCGCCAGGCCTTGACGGCGAAGCGGAAGCCCTCGGGCGTGCGGGCGCACCAGGCGGCGATCAGCTTCTCCGTCGGCAGCCGGTAGAAGCTCGCGTTGACCTCCACGGTGTCGAAGAAGCGCGCGTAATGGCCGAGCCATTCGCCCTGCCGCAGATCGCGCGGGTAGAAGATCCCGCGCCAGCCCGGATAGGCCCAGCCCGAGGTGCCGATATGCGCGGCCGCCGCCGCTCCCCGTCGCGTGCCGCGTCCACCCTCGGCGACCGTCCCGCCGGGAGCGCCCGCCATGGCCGCTCTCCTCCGTCGCCTTCTCCGGCGCCAATCCGCGCCGGCTCGGTTTCCATCCGAAGATGGGCGTCGGCGCGGGGCGGTTCAATGCGATGCACCATCCGTTCAGCGGCGGTGACGGGGGACGGCGCGGAAGTCAATCGGGCAGCGGGGCGAACAGCGTCTCGATGTCCTCCTCGGTGAAGGCGAGGCCGGTGCGGGCGCCGCTCAGCACGCCTTCGACGAGCGCCTTCTTGCGCTCCTGGAGCTCGACCATACGCTCCTCGACGGTGCCGCTGGCGATGAGCTTGTAGACGAACACCGTCTTGTCCTGACCGATCCGATGGGCGCGGTCCGTGGCCTGGGCCTCGACCGCCGGATTCCACCAGGGATCGTAATGGATCACGGTATCGGCCGCGGTCAGGGTCAGGCCGGTGCCGCCGGCCTTGAGGCTGATCAGGAAGATCGGAACCTCCCCGTTCTGGAAGCGTGTCACCGGCGCTTCCCGGTCGCGGGTGCGGCCCGTGAGGATGGTGTAGGGAAGGTGGCGCTTTTTCAGCCCGGCCTCGATCAGGCCGAGCATCTCCACGAACTGCGAGAAGACGATGATGCGTCGGCCGGTCTCCACCATGTTGCCGAGCATCTCCATCAGCAGCTCGAACTTGGCGCTCGCCGGTGGGGTCCGCTCGCCGAGGTTCTTGAGCAGGCGCGGGTCACAGCAGACCTGCCGCAATTTCAGCAGGGCCTCGAGAATGGCGATGTTGCTGCGCGCCAGGCCGCGCTGCTCGATCTCCTCCCGCACCCGGGCGTGCACCGCGAGGCGGACGCTTTCGTAGAGATCGCGCTGCTCGTCGGTGAGCTCGATCTCCCGCACCACCTCGCTCTTGGGCGGCAGTTCGGCGGCCACCTGCTCCTTGGTCCGGCGCAGCATGAAGGGGGCGATCCGGGCGACCAGGAGAGTCTGCCGCTGGCCGTCGCCTTCCTTCTCGATCGGGTTGCGGAACACCCGGCGGAAGGTCTCGCGGTCGCCCAGCAGTCCGGGCAGGAGGAAATGGAACACCGACCACAGCTCGCCCAGATGATTTTCCATCGGCGTGCCGGTCAGCGCCAGCCGTTGATCGGCCCGGAGCTGACAGGCGGTGCGGGCGAGCTTGGTGGAGGGATTCTTGATCGCCTGCGCCTCGTCGAGGACCACCAGCCGCCATTCCCGGGGCAGGAGCTGCTCGCTGTCCCGCAGCAGCAGGGTGTAGGAGGTCAGGACCATGTCGTGGCGGTCGATGAGCGGGAACAGCTCCTGGCGCCGGTTGCCGTGGAGCACCAGCAGCCGCAGATCGGGGGCGAAACGCCGCAGCTCGCTGCGCCAGGTGGGGATGAGGCTCGTGGGGGCGATCACCAGGGCGGGACGGTCGAGGCGGCCGCGCTTCTTCTCCCAGAGAATGTGGGCCAGGGTCTGCAACGTCTTGCCGAGGCCCATGTCGTCGGCGAGCACGCCGGAAAGGCCGCAGTCGGCGAGAAACTGCAACCAGGCCATGCCCTGACGCTGGTAGCCGCGCAGTTCGGCGGCGAGCCCGGGCGGCTGGGGAAGGTCCGCCGCCCGGTCGCTCTCCCGCAGACGGCGGGCGATTTCGCGCAGCCGCTCGCCTCCCCGCCAGGCGATGGCTTCCGCCGGCACCCCCCGCTCGATGACCTCGAGACGGACGGCATGGGCGCGCGACAGCCGCACCCGTCCGTTCTTGTCGATGCGGGCGGTCTCGAAGACCTCGAACAGGGCTTCGAGAATGGCTTTCAGACGGCTCGCGGGAATCGGCAGGATGCGGCCGTCCGGCAGGGTTCCGTAGATCGGCTCGTCGCCGTACTCCTCGAGCGCCGCCGGGGTCATGGTCTCGCGGGCCTGCTCGAACAGTTCCAGCAGCACCGGCAGCAGCGGCACGCGCTGGCCGTCGATCTCGATGCCGAGATCGAATTCGAACCAGTCGGTACCGGTCTCGGTGATCTCCGCCTGCCAGTTCGCCGGGGGAATCACCACCTCGTATGGATACTCGGCGTCGAAGGTGACCTTCCAGCCCTCGCTCCGGAGTCGGGGGATCTCGTGGTGGTTGAACTCCACCCAGCGGAGGCTGACATCGTCGTCCTCGTCCTCCTCGAAGGTGAAGTCCTGCCGCAGATGCTCCGGCGCGAAACGGCCGAGGCCGACGGGACCCAGCGGCTGCAGCCCCATGGCGTTGAGGCGCTCCACCATCTGCATCTCGAAGACGCTGTTCCGTGGAATGACCAGCAGCCGGTTCTCGACCACGTGATTGATCTCGGTGCGGCGATCGTGCCAGTGCACCAGAGCACCGGCATAGTCGAAGCCGAGCCGGGCGAGCGGAACGACGACCTCCTCCTCCTCCCGCTTCCAGCCGCTGCCCCGCACCACGGTGATGGTGGGGCAATGGAGATGGAGCACCGGTGTCGGCGTCACATCGACCCGCTCGCGGCGCCGCAGCGGCTCGGGCAGGGGAATCCTGTCGGCATGGGCGGCGAGCTTCTGGCGGACGAGGGTGGCCGCCGGCGGCGGCACCGCGGGTGCCCTGAGGAGGAGGGCGACGAGGCGCGAGGGCACCCCCGTCTCGATGCGGCCGCAGGCGCCCGAACGCATGTCGATGTACCAGGGATCACCGAGCGAGGTGACCAGCATTTCCTCGTGCATCTCTTCGAGCTCGCACAGCAGACGCTGTCGGCCCTCGCCGTCGAAGCGCCAGACCATGCGCCCCGGCCGCGGCTCGGCGAGATGGAGCCGCGTTCCCCGGACGCTCCGCCAGAAGCATCTCCCGGTGGCGATCATGCGGCTCAGGGTCTCGGCATCCGCGGACCCTCCCAACCGTCGCAGCGGTGACGGCACACCGCCCAGCAGCCTGCCGATCACCTGATCGTCGAGGGTGACGAAAGCGGGCGGTTCCTCGGCCGTGAGATTGGCGATCGCCAGCGGATGTTCGCGCCCGTAGATGCCCTCCCGCAGCCGCTTCGCCCGCGCCAGATGCACGGCGATCGGCTGTGCCAGACCGAGATCCGACCAGGACCGCTGGGCCGGTTCGAGCACGTAGAGGATGGCGTCGCCGGCCTCGGTGGTACGGGAGGCGAGCTCGCGGACCGTCTGGCCGACGTTGCGGACCCAGGCCTCCAGTTCCTGATCGATGGTCGAGGTGACGTCGTCGGCGGCGGGCGCGGCCGACCGTTCGAGCACGCCGAGCAGCATGGCGGCCACATGTTCGCAGTCCGAGACGAAGCAGGTACAGGTGCTGGAAAGCCGCACGCGGCCGCCGCGGCCGTTGGCGACCTTGACCCGCGTGAGATAGGGGGTGCGCCGCTGTCCCCGGACACGGCCGGTGATCGAGCGCCCGTCGCGTTCGACGTTGACGTCGACCAGGGCGCCGCTGGCGACCAGATCCTCCGCCTTGGTCCAGACGGAGTCCGGAAACAGCTTCTCGAGGTCGTTGCGGTTGAATGGTAGCATCGGGCGAGCGTACAGTTTTGTTTGTCGTTCCGAGCGTTGCGTCGTCGTGCACGGGAGCCGGCCCATCCCCGACGGTGCCGATGATCGATCAGACGATCGGCGCGAGCCTTGCCGGCGGGGCGCGGCGAACGCACGCCCCAAACGTCGCTGTTACAGCGGGATGTTGTCACAGGCAACAATCTATTTGCCTTTCCGGGCGCAATGTCGCGACCCCCAGCGGCCGACAGGCATCACGCGGTACGCCCTCCCCGGCGGCCGGTGAGACCGACGCGCCCTCCTGCCCTCTTTGCCTCGCCCGCCGGACATGTCATGTTCGGCCCGCCCGGCGGGAGAAGCAGCGGGACGAGCGGAACCGATGCGACGTTTCAAGCGCATTCTCTACCTGTTCGAGGACGAGCCCGAGCACAACGCCTCCGTCGATCGGGCGGCGGATCTGGCGCGCAGGAACGGGGCCGTACTGACGCTCGCCCATGTCGTCGAGGAGCCCGGCGGGACCGGCTCCGGAGAAGGTACACGCAGGCTGGCCGACGCGATCTATCGCACGATCCTCGAGGAGGCGGAGGCCGAGCTGCGCGCGGTGGCGCGGGCCATCGGTCCCGGTCGGCCCGATCTCCGCTGCAAGGTCCTGACCGGCCGGCCGCATCTGGCGGTGGTGCGCGAAGTCCTGCGGGCGGGGCACGATCTCGTGATGAAGACGGCCTCCCCCGACGGTGGCCTGAAGACCCACATCTTCGGCACCCTCGACACCCGTCTCATCGAGCTTTGCCCCTGCCCGGTGTGGATCGACAAACCGATCCCCCACGCCCGCTACAGCCGCATTCTGGCGGCCGTCGATCTGGCGGTGGAAAGCGCTCCCGAACTCCAGGTGACGATCCTCCAGCTCGCCACCTCGATCGCCGAGAGCGAACGGGCGGAGCTGCACGTTCTCCACGTCTGGCAGCTTTATGGCGAGACCGCTCTGCGCGGTCGCGCGTTCGGCAAAGCGGCCGAGGAGGAGGTGGAGGCGATGATCGCCGAAGAGCGCGAGCGCCATGCGGCCGCCCTCGAGGCGCTGGTGGAACCGTTCCGCGAGCGCTCCGTGGAGATCGAGCTCCATCTCGTCAAGGGCCGCCCCCAGGTGACGATCGCCGAGGAGGCGGCACGGCTGGGAATCGACCTCGTCGTCGTTGGCACGCATGTCCAGTCGCATCTCGAGGGCCTTCTTCTCGGCAGCACCACCGAGGCCTTGCTGCGCCAAGTGAAATGCGCCCTGCTGACGATCAAGCCGCCCGGCTTCAAAAGCCCGGTCACCCTCGACGACTAGCGCCCCGATCCAACCCGCGGTAGTATCTTCCCGGGCCACACATCGCCATTTTTGTCATATCGGTGCGAACGGGTCGGATCCGTGGCCGAGCACGGCCCCGCGCCCGATCCAGGTCCGGGAGGAACGGACATGGCTCATATCGTGGTTCTCGGCGCCGGCATCGGCGGTGTGACCACCGCTTTCGAGCTGGCCGGGCTCCGGCGCCCCGGAGACCGTCTGACGGTGGTTTCCGACAATCCCGATTTCAGCTTCACCCCCTCCAATCCCTGGGTGGCGGTGGGCTGGCGCCAGCCCGATCAGATCCTGGTGCCGATGCAGCCGGTCTTCGACCGGCTCGGGATCGACTTCCTCCCCAGCGGGGCGAAGCGGCTCGATTGCGACGGCAGCCGCATCGAGCTCGCCGACGGCAAGCATCTGGACTACGATTTCCTGGTGATCGCCACCGGACCGAAGCTGGCTTTCGAGGAAGTCGAGGGCCTCGGGCCGAACGGCCACACCACGTCGATCTGTACGACCCCCCACGCCCGCGAGGCGGCCGTGGCCTGGCAGCGGTTCCTCGATGATCCGGGACCGATCGTGGTCGGCGCGGTGCAGGGTGCTTCCTGTTTCGGCCCGGCCTACGAATTCGCCTTCATCATGGATACCGAGTTGCGTCGGCGCAGGCTGCGCGACCGCGTCCCCATGACCTTCGTCACCTCGGAACCCTACATCGGCCACCTGGGCCTCGCCGGCGTGGGCGATTCCAAGGGCATGCTCGAATCCGAGCTGCGTCAGCATCACATCAACTGGATCACCAACGCGAAGGTCACCGGGATCGAGGCGGGGCGCATGGAGGTGACCGAGGTCGACGAGCGGGGGGAGACGAAGCGGCGACACGAGGTGACGTTCCGGCACGCCATGATGCTGCCGGCCTTCAAGGGCATCGACGCGCTCGCGGGCAACGAGGGTCTGGTCAACCCGCGCGGTTTCGTGCTGATCGATCAGTTCCAGCGCAACCCGAAATTCCCCAACGTCTATGCCGTCGGCGTCTGTGTCGCCATCCCCCCGATCGAACCGACCCCGGTCCCCACCGGCGTGCCCAAGACCGGCTACATGATCGAGACGATGGCCCATGCCGCGGCCCTCAACATCCGGGCGGTACTGGACGGGCGCGAGCCCGAATCGGTGGCCAGCTGGAACGCCATCTGTCTGGCCGACATGGGCGATACCGGAATCGCCTTCGTGGCCATGCCGGAGATGCCGCCGCGCAACGTCAACTGGATGAAGAAAGGCAAATGGGTCCACTACGCCAAGGTGGCGTTCGAGCGCTATTTCCTGGGCAAGGTCCGGCGGGGGACGGCGGACAACATCTTCGAGCAATACCTGCTCGGGGCGTTGGGGATCCACAAGCTGCGCCCCTCCTGAGCGCGCCTCACTCTTCCGCATCGGGGGCGGCGGGGTCGATCCGCCGGCCGCCGATCCACACCCCCCGCAGCCGCAGATCGGCGTCGAGTTCGAGGAGATCGGCGGCGGCCCCGACGGCGAGCCGGCCGACATCGGCGAGCCCCAGATAGTCGGCCGGCAGGGTGGAGAGCCGGCGACAGGCCTCCTCGAGGGGCAGGCCGATGGCCACCAGATTGCGCAGCGCCCGATCCATGGTGAGCACGCTGCCGGCGAGCGTGCCGTCGGCGAGGCGCACGCAGTCGCCGCATTTCTCGATCGCATGCGGCCCGAGTCGATAGGGCCCGTCGGCCATGCCGGCGGCGGCGACCGCGTCGGTCACCCCGTAGAGACCGGGAATCGCGCGCCGTGCGGCGAGGATCATGCCGACATCGACATGCCGGAGATCGGGAATGATTTCCGCCCATTCGCCGTGCGCGAGAGCCGCCGCCGCGGCGCCCGGCCCGCGGTGTGCACAGCCGCTCATCGCATTGAAGAGATGGGTGAAACCGGCATAGCCGGCGGCCAGTGCCGCCTTCGCCCGCGCATAGCTGCAACGCGTATGGCCGATCTGCAGCCGGGTTCCGCATCGCCCGAAAGCGGTGCGGAGGACACCTTCGGGATCGATCTCCGGCGCCACCGTCGCCACCCGCAGTGGCGCGATGGCCGCCAGCCGGGCCACCAGATCGGGATCCGGCGCGAGGGTGCAGGGAGGCTGCGCACCCAGCGCTTCGGGGCTGAGGAACGGGCCCTCCAGATGAACACCCAGAATGCGTGTGCTTTCGGGATCGGGTGCGGCCATCGCCCGGGCGATCCCGCGGAGCGCGGTCTCGAGTTCCTCCGGGGCAGCGGTCACGGTGGTGGCCAGCATCGACGTCGTGCCGTGGCGGGCATGGAAACCTGCCGCACGGCGCACGCCCTCCTCCCCTTCCATGACGTCGGCACCGCCGCCGCCGTGCAGGTGGAGGTCCACGAACCCCGGCAGGATGTACGGCGCCTCCGGTTCGCCGGGCGTTCCCTCGATCGCCCGGATGCGGGCATCGAACCGGATCCGGCCGCGACACCAGCCGGTCGGGGTGAGGATCGAGCCTTCCAGCTTCGGCAACCCGGTGATGGTCGATCTCCTGTCGTTCCGCCGGTCATGATGTAAACCAGAGACATGACGGGTTCGAGGGGACAACTCGCGATCGGCCTGATGAGCGGCACCTCGATGGACGGGATCGACGCCGCCATCCTGCGCACCGACGGCGACGCCTCGGCGGTGCCGGTGGCGTCCCGGACCTTTCCCTATCCCGAAGCCTTCAGATCCCGCCTCGACCGCCTCGTCCGCGCCGGCCCGCAGGATGCGACGGAATGCGCCGCGGTGGAGCGGGAGCTGACCGAACTCCACGCCCGGGCCGTACGGGAGCTCCTTCGCGGTACCCGAGCATACCCCGAGCTGATCGGCTTTCACGGTCATACCGTCCTGCACCGTCCGGAAGAGGGCCGGAGCCGGCAGCTCGGCGACGGGAAGTTGCTGGCGCGGCTCGCCGGCTGCCCGGTGGTCTGGGATTTCCGCAGCGCGGATCTCGCCGCCGGCGGTCAGGGGGCGCCGCTGGCGCCGGTCTACCACGCCTGTCTCGCCCGTTCCCTGGCGCGCCCCCTGGCCATCCTCAACATCGGCGGCATCGCCAACCTCACCTGGATCGGCGAAGGGGAACAGATGCTCGCCTTCGACAGCGGGCCCGGCAACGCCCTCCTCGACGACTGGGCACTGCGCCACACCGGCCGTCCCCTGGACGAGAACGGAGGTCTCGCCGCCCGCGGCAGGGTCGAGGAGACACGTCTCGCGGCCGCGCTCGCCCATCCCTTCTTCGATCGTCCGCCTCCCAAATCCCTGGATCGGCTCGATTTCTCGACGGAGATCGTGGAAGGGCTCTCGCCCGAGGACGGGGCGGCGACGCTGACGGCGCTGACCGCCGCCGCCGTCGCCCGGGCCACGGCCTGGCTGCCGGCATCACCCGGGCGCTGGCTGGTCACCGGAGGTGGACGCCGCAATCCGGTGCTGATGGCGATGCTGGCCGAAAGGCTTTCGCGGGCGGTGGAGCCGATCGAGGTCGTGGGTGCTGACGGCGATGCGCTGGAGGCGCAATGCTTCGCCTATCTGGCGGTGCGGGTGCTGCGGGGGCTGCCGACCTCCTTCCCCGGAACCACCGGCGTTCGACATCCGGTCTGCGGCGGCCGCATCGCCCGACCCTGAGATTCAGCGCCCCCGCGCCCGGCGCAGATCGCCCCTCGCCTCCTCCAGTCGCCGCGCCGCTTCCTCCGGCGACGAGCCGTCGAGGATCAGCACCGCCCGCCGCACGTCACCGCCGGCACGTTCGAGTGCAGCCGCGGCGCTCTCGGGAGCGGCGCCGGTGAGCTCGACGACCAGACGCCGCGCCCGCTCGCGGAGCTTGGCGTTGGCCGGGACCAGCGCCACCATCCGCCCCTCGTAGATCCGCCCGAGACCGATCATGATCTGGGTGGAAAGCAGGTTGAGGGCGATCTTCTGGGCGGTGCCCGCCGTCATCCGCGTCGAGCCGGCCAGGAACTCGGCCCCGGTGACCAGCGGAATCGGGATTTCCGCATCCTCCAGGAGGGGGCACCCGGGATCGCCGGCCAGGGCGATGGTGAGCGCCCCGCGCCGTCGCGCCTCCCGCTGGGCGGCGCGAACGAAGGGGGTGGTGCCGGAAGCGGCGACCGCGACATGGACGTCCTCCGGCCCCGGAGCGAGCTCCGCCACGGCGTCGCGGCCGGCCGCCGCGTCGTCCTCGGCCCCTTCGATCGACCGCGTGAGCGCCGCCTCGCCGCCGGCCAGAACGAAGGCCACCCGCTCGCGCGGCCAGGAAAAGGTGGGCCAGAGTTCGACCCCGTCCTGGACGGCGATGCGCCCCGAGGAGCCGGCACCGGCGTAGACCAGCCGGCCGGAGCCCTCGCGCAGCCGGGCGGTCGCCGCCGTCGCCGCCCGGGCGAGGCAGGGCAGCGCCTGCCTGACGGCGGCGAAGGCGTGGATCTGGTTTTCGAGCATCGCCGCGAGGCATTCCTCGACCGGCCAGCGCTCCGCGCCGCGATAGCGCTCAAGGCTCCGTTCCGTGGGCCGGGGCGACGGTCCTTGGCTCATGAGGGCTCTATAGCACGATGGCGGAGGCGGTCGCCAACCACGCCGGCGCGACCCGCCCGACGGACCGGAGTACGATCGCGCCGAACCGCCGCGCTTGAAGTTTTCGCGCAGGATTGGCAGGTTGCAGGCGTGACCGTCGGGGGGAGCGGTCGCGGAAGCATCATCGGACGTCAGAGGGGGCCCGGAACGTGTACAGGAAATGGACGGTGTTTTCGCTGTCGGTGGTCATCGGTGCCGGCGGCACTCTGGTCGCCGGCCCGGGCGGGCTGTCGGCCGCCGAGGTCGAGGGACCGAAGCTCGAGTGGAAGGTTTCCGTCTGGGGCAAGCGGCGCGCCTTCACCGAGGGGATCGAGAAGCTGTCCGAGATCGTGGCCGAGAAAACGGACGGCAACTGGAACATCAAACTCTATTACGGCGCGACCCTGTCCAAGTCGCGGGAGAATCTCGACGGCATCAAGCTCGGCGCCTTCGAGATGGCGTTCTTCTGCAACTTCTATCATCCCGGCAAGAACCCCGCCTGGATGGTCTACACCATGCCCTTCCTGCCGCTCGGCGACGTCGAGGTCTCCCGGACGGTGCGCATGAAGCTCCCCGAGCACCCGGCGCTGAAGGCCGATCTCGATCGCTGGAACGCCATGTTCTACGTCTCCACCCTGCTGCCGCAGTACGAGTTCCTCGGCAAGGGCGAGCCGCCCGAGGAGCTCGAGGACTGGAAGGGCATGCGGGTGCGGGCCGGCGGCGGCATCGGCAAGGCGATGGAAAAGCTCGGCGCCATTCCGACCTCGATGCCGGCGACCGAGGTCTACACCTCGATCGAGCGCGGGACCATCGACGCGGTGTCCTTCCCCTTCACCTACGCGCACGCCGCGTACAAGATTCACGAGGTCTCGGACTGGTTCACCGCCAACATGTCGCCCGGCACCTCCGAGTGTCCGGTGGTGATCAACAAGGACGCCTACGCCGCGCTCCCCGAGCAGTACAAGCAGCTTCTCGAGGACGCCAAGGGGCCGGTCCTCGACCGGCAGATCGAGGTCTATCGGGAGGCCGACGAGAAGAACCTGCCGATGTTCGAGGCCGAGCTCGAGAAGATCGTCTATACCGACGCGCAGATCGAGAAGTTCCGTGAAGTCGCCGGCAAACCCGTCTGGGACGAATGGGTGGCCGCCAACAAGGACAAGTTCGACGGTCAGGAGCTGATCGATCGGATCTTCCAGATCGCGGCCGAAGTCGAGGGCCGGTGAGCCGGAACCCACCCACGCCGGCTCCGGATGCCTGATGGATAGCAACGACCGGTCGCCGGGCGACGGCCTCGGGAGGTTCGTCGCCCGGCTCGATCGGTGGCTCGCGCCGATCGAGCGGGCGTTCAATCTCGTCGCCGCACTGTTCATCTTCGGACTGATGCTGATCGGCGTCGCCCAGGTCCTCGGTCGCAAGATCCTGAACATGCCGGTGTTCGGCTATATCGATCTGATCGAGATCAGCATGGCGGCCTTCGCCTTTCTCGGGATCGCCTGGTGCGAACGCCTGGGCGGTCACGTGCGCATGGATCTGGTGCTGGGGAGAATCCGTGGCCGGACCCGCTGGCTCGCCGAAATCTTCGGCACGCTGGTGGCGATGTTCGTGATCGCCGTGCTCGCCTATTACGGCTTCACGCATTTCCTGCGGGCCTACGAGCTCGGCGATTCGACCATCGACGCGGAATATCCGATCTGGCCCTCGAAGCTCGTCGTGCCGCTGGCGTTCGGGCTCCTGTGGCTGCGGCTGCTCGTCCATCTGCTGGGATACGCGCGCCTGTTCGCGAACCCCCGGACAGAGCCCGTGGCGGTCCCGATGATCGCCAAGATGGACGACATCGTGCGTCAGGAAATCAAGGAGGTGGTCGGCGAGGAGGCGCCGTCGGCCGGAGGGACCGACCGTGCCTGAACTCGACAGTCAGACGATCGGCCTCATCGGCGTTTTCGCCCTGCTCGCTCTGGTGTTCATGGGGGTCCGCGTCTACATCGCCGCGGCGGTGGTGGGCCTCGTCGGTCTCGTCTGGCTGATCGGCTGGGACGCCGGGGCCGGCATCGCCGGCACCATTCCCCATTCGAAGGCGACGACCTACACCTTGAGCGTGCTGCCGATGTTCATCCTCATCGGCTTTCTCGCCTTCCATGCCGGGATCACCGAGGCGATCTTCGACGCCGCCCGGAAATGGGTCGGCTGGGTGCCGGGCGGCCTCGCCGTGGCCACCGTCTTCGCCACCGCCGGCTTCGCCGCCGTCTCGGGGGCCAGTACGGCGACCGCCGCCGTGTTCTCCCGGGTGGCCATTCCCGACATGCTCAAATGGGGTTACGACCGTCGTCTCGCGGCGGGCGTGGTGGCCGCCGGCGGAACCCTCGCCTCCCTCATTCCGCCGAGCGCGATCCTCGTCATCTACGCCATCATCGTCGAGGAATCGGTCGGCAAGCTGCTCCTCGCGGGCTTCGTGCCGGGAATGGTCTCGGCCCTCGTCTACGCCGCTCTGATCATCGGCCAATGCGCGGTCAAGCCCGAGCTGGGACGCCCCATCCGCGGCTTCACCTGGGGCGATCGTTTCCGCTCCCTGCCCGGCACCATGCCGATCGTCCTGGTGATCCTGATCATCTTCACCGCCATCTACGGCGGCTGGGCGACCCCCACCGAAGCCGGGGCGCTGGGCGCCTTCGTCGTCTTCGTCCTCGCCCTGCAGCGGGGGATGCGCTGGGGAACCCTCCGGGAAGCCCTGATGGAGACGGCCAAGCTCACGGTGATGATCTTCTCGCTGATCTGGGGCGTGCTGCTGTTCGTCCGCTTCCTGGGCTTCGCCGGACTGCCGGAGGCCTTCACCGAATGGGTGGTGTCGCTGCCGCTGCCGCCGATCCTGATCATGATCTGCATCCTTCTCGCCTACGCCGTGCTCGGCATGTTCATGGATGCGATCGGGATGCTGCTCCTGACCCTGCCCATCGTCTATCCGGCGGTGATCGCCCTCGGCTACGATCCCATCTGGTTCGGCATCATCGTCGTCAAGATGGCCGAGATCTGCCTCATCACCCCGCCCATCGGCCTCAACTGCTTCGTCGTCTCCGGTGTCCGTCCCGACATTCCGGTGAGCGACGTGTTCCGGGGCATCGGCCCCTTCTTCATCGCCGATGTGGTGACCGTGGGCCTGTTCCTCGCCTTTCCCGAGCTCATCACCTGGCTGCCGCAGCAGATGAGCGGCTAAAGCACGCTTTCAACGTTCCACCAGTTCCACCCGCCGGTTCTTGCTGCGACCTTCCTCCCCGGCGTTGGAAGCCACCGGGGCCACCGGGCCGACCCCCACCGCCTTCAGCCGGTCGGCGGCGATGCCGTGATCCTTCACCAGGGCCCGCACCACCGCAGCCGCTCTCCGTTCGGAAAGTTTCACATTGTATTCGTAGGCGCCGGTATTGTCGGTGTGCCCGACGACATAGACCCGCACCTCCGGCGCGGTTTCGAGGAACCGCGCGATCTCGGCGATGGTTTCCCGGGATTCCGTCTTCAGGCGGTCACTGTCGTGATCGAAGAGAATGCCGTAGAGTGCGACCCGCCCGTTGACCCCCATCTCTTCCGCCATCTTTTCCGCGGTCACCACCTCCAGAGTTTCGTCCAACGCCGCCTTGGATACGAGATTGAGACGCAGATGCACTTCGCGCGGCTCGCGGCGCCCGAGTGCGTATCCATAGACAGCGACCACCGTCGGCCGTCCCTCGAGTTCACCGCGCATGACCCGGCAGTGGACCTCGCTCACGTTCCTGCCCCACGCCGGTTCGCCCGTTTCCCTGAGAAGATAGCGATAGAAACTGTAGTTCTGCCGGTCGCAGCGATAGAGCAGCGCGAACCCGAGCCCTTCGAGGCGTCTCTCGTAGACCGTCACCGCCTTCACCGCGCTCGAATCCGAGGGCAGCCGATAGTCGATCCGCCAGGCTTCGCCACTCGCCTCGCCGACCTTGGTGATGCGACGGCGCTCGTCGGCCAGGGGAAAGCGCAGGACATCGAAATCGCTCCGCTCGAAAACGACGATGCGCGATCCCGGAATGCGCCCCAGGGCGGGGTGGTCCCCGCTCCCCGGAACGTCTTCTCCAGCGGGCGGTTTCTCACCGCCACGAACGGATGCCGGCAGGACCGCCAAGGCGGCGACAAGGAGCAGGATGAAGGCGAGCGGACGAGCGGATTGGCAGAAACGCATGCGCGATATCCATCGGGATGGTGGAATCACGCGCGAAATATACTCTTTTGGATTGAGAGAGCAAAGCGTGCGGCGCCGCTCAGCCGCCCACCATCAGCCGGACGATCTCGTCGCCGGTCGCCTCGGCGCGCGGCAGTTCGCCCACCTTGCGGCCGCGCCGCAGAACCAGGATGCGGTCGGCCACCGCCATGATGTCCTGGAGATTGTGGCTGATGAAGATGATCGCCACGCCCTGCGCCCGCAGACGATGCACCAGCTCCCGCACCTTGCGCTGCTCGGGCACCCCGAGAGCGGCGGTGGGTTCGTCCATGATCAGCAGCCGCGCCTTCCAGAAGATGGCCCGGCCGATGGCCACCGCCTGGCGCTGCCCGCCCGAGAGGTTGCGCACCGGCTCGGTGAGCTTGCTCGGCGGGATGTCGATCTCGAGGGTTTCCAGCACCTCGTGCGCCGCCGCCCGCATCCGCCGGCGATCGACCCGCGGCAGCAGTCCCAGGAACCGGGTCTCCGGTTCGCGGCCGAGAAAGACGTTGGCACCGACGTCGAGATTGTCGGCCAGCGCCAGATCCTGATAGATGGTCTCGATGCCGGCGTCGCGGGCCGCCCGCGGATTGTCGAACTCCATGCGGGCGCCGTCGAACAGCACCTCGCCCTCGTCGGCGTGATAGACGCCGGAGATGATCTTGATCAGGGTCGATTTGCCGGCGCCGTTGTCGCCGGCCAGCGCGAGGACCTCGCCCCGGTCGAGGTCGAAGCCGACATCCTCCAGCGCCCGCACGCCACCGAAACGCTTGCCGATGCCGCGGCATCGGAGAAGAGGGACCTCAGCCTTCATCCTTGGCCTCACCGGTGAGCCGTTCCCGCGACTGGTCGATCAGCACCGAGACGATGATCACGATCCCCACCGCCACGAACTGCCAGAAGGGCTCGACGTCGATGAACACCAGCCCGTACTGGATGATGGCGATGATCAGGGCACCGATCACCGTGCCGATGATGGTTCCCGAACCACCGAACAGGGAGGCGCCGCCGATCACCACCGCGGCGATGGAATCGAGGAGCAGCGGTTCCCCCGCCTGCGCCGCCCCGGCGGAGAAGCGGGCGGTATAGAGCAGACCGGCGATACCGGCGCAGCCGGCGGAGATGACGTAGAGAAGGAGCGTGTGGCGGCGGACGTTGATCCCGGCCCGCAGGGCCGCCGCCCGGTTGCCGCCGATGGCGTAGGTGTGCTGGCCGAAACGGGTCTGGGAGAGGACGTAATGCATGGCGATCACCACCAGGATGGTGATCACCACCGGGATCGGCACACCCAGGAGCTTGCCGTTGCCCATCTCGAACAGCCAGGGATTGTTGACCGGGACGGTGGTTCCGCCGGCCGCGAGAAAGCCCGTCCCCCGGGCCACCCCGTACATGCCCAGGGTCCCGATGAAGGCCGGCACCCGCAGCCGGGAAACGAGGGTGCCGTTGATCCAGCCCGGGATCAGGCTGACCAGGAAGGCGACCAGGATACCGGCGGCCAGCGCCAGCCCCGGATCCACCCCGGCGAGGCTCTGCATCACCCGGGCCATGATCACCGCCGCCAGTCCCATTACGAAGCCGACCGAAAGGTCGATCCCGCCGGCGATGATCACGAAGGTCTGGCCGAGACCGAGCAGCAGCGGTGCGGCGGCGAACAGGGCGATGCTCTGGGCGTTGAAGCCGTTGAAGACGAAGGAGACACCATAGGCGAGACGCGCCCAGGTCTCGAAGAAGACGAGGAGCAGGAAGAGGAAGAACCACGGCCAGGCGGCGGCCAGGAAGACGAGTACGGGATGGCGGGCCGCTTCCTGCTCGTGCAGGGCGCGGGAGGTCCGGAGCTGGGCCATGCGACGCTGCCGGCGGGACGGCGGATGCCGCCCCGCCTCCTCGCTCAGTCGGAATAGACGAACTTGCGGATCTCGGGATCGTCGATGTTGTCGGCGTCCATCACCGTGAAGCCGGTACCGATCTGGACCGGCACCGACTGGCCGGCGAGCACCGCATAGGCGGTGACGACGCCGTAGTAGCCGATCTCCGCGGGATGCTGGGCGATCGCCAGGTCGATCAGACCCGATTTGATGTCGTCGACGATGCGCTGCGGGGCGTCGAAGGCCACTACCTTGATCTCGCCGCTCTTGCCCAGCGCCTTGACGCCGTCGGCGGCACCGATCGCGGAGAAGAGGTTGGCCCCGAACACTCCCTTGAGATCGGGATTGCGGGCGTAGACCGCCTGGAGCTGGGCCGCCGCCTTGTTGGCGTCGTCGTCGTTGAACTGGGTCTCCAGCACCTCGATGTCGGGATAGTTGGCCATCTCCGCCTTGAAGCCCTCTTCCCGCTGGTCGGTCGTGGAAATGCCGGGCTTGACATTGGAGACGTAGACCTTGCCCGCGCCGCCGATGGCCTTGGCCAGGGCCCGGGCCGCCATGCGACCGCCGAGGACGTTGTCCGAAGCGATGTAGGAAAGCGGGAAGTCGCCCGCCCCCTCGCCGTCCTGGTACTGGCCGTCGTCGATGAAGGTATCGACGGTGATCACCGGGATGCCCTTCTCGTGGGCGACCCGCAGGGGCGCGATGAGCTGCTGCTTGTCGGTGGGCGCGATGAGAATGGCATCCGGTGCCCGGGCGATCACCGCCTGCAGCACCGGCACCTGTACCGTCGGGTTGAAATCGGGACCACCCTGGAACAGGAGTTCGACGCCGAGAGCGTCGGCGGCCACCTGGGCGCCCTTGCGCATGGTGATGTAGAAGGCGTCGGTGGTGAGCCCGGGGATGAGGGCGATGGTGAACTTCTTTTCCTGGGCGACGCTCGCCGTGCCCGAACCGAAGACCGAGGCCAGCGCGATCGCGCCGGCGACCGCGAGGGACAGCCGTTTCATGTCTTTACCTCCCTGATTTCCGCCCCCTCGCCCGAGTGACGAAGGGCCGAGGCCATGCTCTAGCCCGTCTCGGGAGCGATCACAAGCAGCCATGGCGGAGCCCGACGGGGCGCGCTAGAGTGCTGGCGAAGGGAGGCCGGATCATGAACGAACCTCGGACCCTCGCCGGCAAGGTGGCGGTGGTAACCGGCGGCACGCAGGGTCTCGGCGAGGCCGTCGCCCGGCTGTTCGCGGCCCGCGGTGCGGCCGGGATCGTGGTCTGCGGCCGCGACCGCGAACGCGGCGAGCGGGTGGCGGGAGATCTCCGGACCCTGGGGGTAGACGCCCTGTTCGTGCCGGTCGAACTGGCGGCGCTCGATCAGGTCCGGAGCGTTCTCGCCCGCACCGATGCCAGCTTCGGCCGGGTGGATTGTCTGGTCAACGCCGCCGCCATCACCGACCGCGGCAATCTCCTCGACACCTCGCCGGAGCTCTTCGACCGCATGTTCGCGATCAATGTCCGTGCGCCGTTCTTTCTCATGCAGGACGCCGTACGGATCATGCTGCGGGAAAAGATCGCGGGCAGCATCGTCAACATCCTCTCGATGTCCGGCCACGGCGGCCAGAGCTTTCTCGCGCCCTATTCCGCCTCCAAGACGGCGCTCGCCGGCCTCACCCGCAACATCGCCTTCTCGCTGCTGCCGCACCGCATCCGGGTGAACGGCCTCAACATCGGCTGGATGGACACGCCGGGCGAGCACCTGATCCAGAAGCGCTATCACGACGCCCCGGAAAACTGGCTGGCGACGGTGGAAGCGCAGCGGCCCTTCGGGCGCCTCCTCAAACCGGCCGAGGTGGCCCGGGCGGTGGCCTTCCTCGCCTCCGAGGAAAGCGGCATGATGACCGGCGCCATCGTCGATTTCGACCAGACGGTACACGGCTGCTGGGACGAGCCCCCGGTACCGAAGTTCCCGCCCCGCCCGGGCTGAGCGGATGCCCCTGCATCGCACCCTGTTCGGCAGCTACCGTGGCGAGGAGGTGTTCCGCTTCACCCTGGAGCGCGGCGGGCTGGTCGCCGAGATCATCGGCTGGGGCGCCACCCTCCGATCGCTGCGGGTGGCCGGGACCGATGTCGATCTCGTTCTCGGCCTCGAACGCTTCGAGGAGTATCCCGCCCGGGAGACCTATCTCGGCGCCACGGTGGGCCGCTTCGCCAACCGGATCGCAGGCGGCCGTTTCACCCTCGATGGACGCACCTATACCCTGCCACGCAACGAGAAGGGGCGCCATACGCTGCACGGCGGCCCCGACAATCTGGCCCGGCGGGTCTGGCGGGCGGAAAGCGATCCCGAAGGATGTGCGGTGCGGCTTTCCATCTTCTCGCCCGACGGCGACCAGGGCTTTCCGGGTGATCTCCACGCCCGCTGTACCTACCGGCTGACCGAAGAGCGCGTGCTGCGCATCGAGATGGAGGCCCGGACGGACGCCCCGACGCCGGTCAACTTCGCCCATCACAGCTACTGGAACCTCGCCGGCTCGGGAACCATCGACGGTCATCTTTTGAGCCTGGACGCCGATCGCTACCTGGAGGCCGGTGCGGATACCATCCCCACCGGCCGCATCGCGGAGGTCGCCGGTACCCGCTACGATTTCCGCCGGCCGCGTCGTCTCGATGCCGCCGGCGATGCCGATTACGACAACTGTTTCGTGGTCCGCGGCGAAGGCTTCCGACGGGTGGCCCGGCTGGAGGATCCGTCGTCCGGCCGGAGCATGGAACTCTGGGCCGATCAGCCGGGCGTGCAGCTCTACACCGGCTTCAAACTCGATATCACGACATCGGCCGGCCGCCGTCTCGGCCCCCGGGCCGGGCTCTGTCTCAAGACCGAGAACTTCCCGAACGCCCCGAACATCCCCCATTTCCCGAACTGCATCCTGCGCCCCGGCGAGACCTACCGCCATGTGATGGAGCACCGGTTCACCCTGCCGGGGTGACCAGGATCGCCCGGAAGTCGTTGACGTTGGTGAGGGTGGGGCCGGTCACCAGGCGATCGCCGAGCGCCTCGAAGAAACCGTGGGCGTCGTTGTCGGCGAGCATCGCCCGGGCGTCGAGGCCGACCGCCGCCGCCCGCACCAGCGTGTCGGGGCCGATGGTGGCACCGGCCACCTCGACCGCACCGTCCACCCCGTCGGTGTCGCCGGCCACCGCCCAGACCCGCTCCGCCCCTTCGAGGGCGATGGCGAGGCTCAGGAGGAATTCCACGTTGCGACCGCCCCGTCCCCGGCCGCGCACGGTCACCGTGGTCTCGCCGCCGGACAGCAGCACGCAGGGCGCCGGCAACGGATGGCCGTGCCGCACCACCGACCAGGCGATGCCGGCCATCACCCGGCCCACTTCCCGCGCCTCCCCCTCGATGGCATCGCCGAGGAGCAACGGTGCGATGCCTTCCGCCCGCGCGAGATCCGCCGCCGCCTCGAGAGATTGCTGGGGCCGCGCGACGATCACGTTCTCGGTGCGGGAAAGGCGCGGATCCCCGGGCTTCGGCGTTTCTTCGCGCCCCTCGCGCAGATGGCGGATCACCGCCTCGGGCTCGCGGATGCCGTATTTCTCGAGAACCGCCAGGGCGTCGGCGAAGGTGGTGGGATCGGCGACCGTCGGGCCGGAGGCGATCACCGCCGGATCGTCGCCGGGCACGTCGGAAATCATGAGCGCGTGCAGGCGGGCGGGATGGGCCGCGGCGGCGAGCCGGCCGCCCTTGATCGCCGAGAGATGCTTGCGCACGCAGTTCATCTCCAGGATGGTCGCCCCCGACCGCAGCAGGGCCCGATTGACGGCCTGCTTGTCGGCCAGGGTCAGCCCTTCCGCCGGCAGCGTCAGCAGCGCCGAGCCGCCGCCCGAGACGAGGGCGATCACCAGATCCTCCTCGCCCAAGCCGCGGACCAGATCGAGGATGCGGCGCGCGGCCGCGAGACCGGCCGCATCGGGCACCGGGTGCGCGGCCTCCACGATCTCGATCCGCCGGCAGGGCACGGCGTGGCCGTAACGGGTGACCACCAGCCCTTCGAGCGGTCCCGGCCAGTGTTCCTCGACCGCCCTGGCCATCTTGGCGGAAGCTTTTCCGGCTCCGACCACGAGGGTGCGACCGCGCGGCGGTGCCGGCAGATGTGGCGGCACCACCTCGAGGGGATCGGCAGCGGCGATGGCGGCTTCGAACAAACGCTGTACGAACGCCCGTTCCCTGCTCGACACCATCTCCTCCCTCGTCGTCCGCCGCCCATCTGCACGAAAAAGGCCCGCGCCGGCAAGCACGGGCCTTTCCCCTCCCGGGAGGCGAACCCGCTATTCCCGTCTGACGGTGGCGGCGCCGCCCTCGCGCTCGAACACGAGCTGCTCCAGATCCACCTCGAGCGCTCCTTCCGGCAGTCTGTGGGCGATGCCGCGATGACAGTCGATGCAGGTCTTGCCCTCCTTGGCCGCCTGGGTGTGGCGCTCCGCCGCCCGCGGCTCCTGCACGGCGAGATCCATGAAGGTGAAATTATGGCAGTTCCGACACTCCCGGGAGTCGGTCGTTTTCATTTCGTACCAGACGTTCTTGGCGAGCTGCATCCGCTTCTTCTCGAATTTCTCGGCCGTGTTGATTTCGCCGGTGAAATGATAGAACAGCTCCCTGGTCGCCTTGACCTTGCGCACCACCTTGTAGATCCACTCCCGCGGCACATGGCAGTCGGAGCAGGTCGCCCGCACGCCCGAGCGGTTCGAATAGTGAATGGTGTTGCGGTATTCGCGGTAGACGTTGGCCTCCATCTCGTGACAGCTTATGCAGAAGCTCTCGGTGTTGGTGAGCTCCATCGCCCAGTTGAAGCCGCCCCAGAAGAGAACGCCCAGAACGATACCGAAGGCGGTCAGCGTGCCCGCCGCCCAGCGGGTGCTCGGCCGGGTGAAGAAGTGCCAGACACGCCGCCGGAAGGGAGGTTTCTTCTCGTCCGTCTTTCCCGAATCGGCCGGCGCTGCGGCAGGAGGAGTGTCGTCGCTCATGGTCGGCTCCTTTCCGGGTCAGCGGAGGTCCTTGGCGTTCCTGAAGACGTTCTCGACCAGACTCGGCGCGTTGGTCTGCGGCACGTGGCACTGGGTGCAGAACCAACGGTTGCGTGCCACATGGTCGAGCGCGACGCCGTTACGATCGACATAATGAGTCTCGCTGATCTTCGGAGCTCCTTCCTCGACGTTGTTCGGCCAGTCGTGACAGGAAAGACATTTGTTGACGCGAAGATCGATCTGATAGCCGGCGATCCGGTGGGGGATCAGCGGCGGCTGCTGGCGATAGGCCCGCGGCAATGGGCGCCCCGAACGCAGGCGCACCGTCGGCGGCGCCTCATTGACCTCGTCGATACCGATTTCCCCACGCAGGGGCACGACCTCCTGGGCTCCGGAGACGAACGGCAGGGCGGCCGCAAAGGCGCACGCGAGAAACAGGGTCAGGGTCTTTTTCACGGCCAATCTCCTCAGCTTTCCGGTGCCAGATGCGGTCTCACGGATACCTCGCTGCGGTCCGAGCGGATGGCGAAACCGAACACGTCCTTGGCACAGACATCGATGCAGCGGGCGCAGTTGGTACAGTCGAAATGCCGGATGACCGGGCTGCCGTCGGGCCCGGTACCACGCAGCGCCGGTGTGATCACGTGCGGCTCGGGACAGACCGCGAAACAGTCCATGCAGTTGTCGCAGGCGGCGCGGCCCCGCGCGCTGACCTTCAGAAGGGCGAAGCGGTTGAGCTGGCCGTAGAAGGCGCCCACCGGACAGAGATGGCTGCACCAGCCGCGCCGGCTGACGACGAGATCGAACAGGAAGATGGCGAGGATCACGAACCAGCCGCCGGCGAGACCGTAGACCAGCGTCCGGTGGAAGATCGTCACCGGGTTGACGAACTCCCAGAACACCGTGCCGGTCACCGCCGATCCGAGCAGGGCCAGACCGAGCAGCCAAAGCCGGGTGGTGCGTCTGGGCTGCCAGCCCTTGGAGAAACCCAGCCGCCGGTGCAGCCAGTGGGCGGCGTCGGTCACGGGATTGATCGGGCACACCCAGCTACAGTAGGCGCGTCCGCCGACCAGCAGATATGCCGCCAGCACGATCAGCGCGCCGGTGATCGCGGTCAAGGTCGGCAGATGCCCGCCCAACAGGCTCTGCAGCTCGATGAACGGGTCCGACAGCGGCAGGATGCCGAGAGTCAGGCTGGAGGCGAGCGTGCCCTTGGTGATCCAGACGCCGAACCAGGGGCCGGTGAGGAACAGGGCGAGGAAGAAAATCTGACTCGCCCGCCGCAGCAGCAGCCATCGGTGGGCCGCGAGCCACCCCTTGGCGGCCACCGCCTCGGCCCCCGGACGTTCGGGCAGTCGGGGCGCCAGGCTCATGGTTCGCTCCTCCCGCCCGGCAGAGCGCCCGGCGGAGCACGATCGGGAAGATCGATGATCCCTTCGACCAGGGGTTGACCCGCCTTCTCCTTCTCCTTCCAGCCCCAGCGATAGTGGGCACCCAGCTCGCCCTTGGCGATGGCGAGCGGCAGGACCTTGATCGCCGCCTCTTCGAGGACGCAGGCCCGTTCGCATTTGCCGCAACCGGTGCAGGCCTCGCTGTGTACCGTCGGGATGAACAGCGCATGCACACCGGTGCGCGGGTTGGGCTGCATTTCGAGGGTGATGGCCTCGTCGATCAGCGGGCAGACCCGGTAGCAGACGTCACAGCGCAGCCCCTGCCAGTTGAGACAGGTTTCCTGGTCGATGAGGACGGCGAGCCCCATGCGCGCCTGCGCGATATCCGTCAGTGCCGGATCGAGAGCCCCCGTCGGACAGGCGGCGAGACAGGGAATATCCTCGCACATCTCGCAGGGCACCTCGCGGGCGATGAAATAGGGCGTGCCCGCCGCCGGCCCGTCGAGCAGATCGGCGAGCCGCAGCGTGTCGTAGGGGCAGTCCCGTACGCACAGCCCGCAGCGTACGCAGGCCGAAAGGAACGCATCTTCCGGTAGCGCCCCGGGCGGGCGGAGGGCGGTCGGCGGCAGGGCCCGGGCGCGCTCGCCGAGAAGGCCGATCACCAGCCCCGCGCAGGCCGCCCCCGCCGCCGCCCGGAAGCCGTTTTCGAGGAACCGCCGCCGCTCGGGAGAGATGGGTGCCATGAGCGCCTTCCCCTCGTCTCCCTCACACCGCTTCGACACGGCAGGCGCACTTCTTGTAATCGGTCTCCTTGGAGATCGGACAGGTGGCGTCCAACGTCAGCTTGTTGACGAGCTGGCTCTCGTCGAACCAAGGGAAGAACACCACTCCTTCCGGCGGCCGATTGCGCCCCTTGGTCTCGATCCGGGTCTCCACCGCGCCGCGCCGGGTCCTGACCATCGCCACCTGGCCACGATGCAGGCCCCGCCTGCGGGCGTCATCGGGGTGCATATAGAGCACGGCGAAGGGAACCGCCCGGTGCAGCTCGGGCACCCGCCGGGTCATCGAACCCGAATGCCAGTGCTCGAGAACGCGCCCGGTGACCAGCCAGAGGTCGTATTCCTCGTCGGGCACTTCGGCCGGCGGCTCGTAGGGCACCGCGAACACCAGCGCGCGGCCGTCCTTCTTGCCGTAGAAACGGACCCCCTGGCCCTTCTCGACGTAGGGATCGAAGCCCTCGCGGAAGCGCCACAGGGTCTCCTTGCCGTCGACCACCGGCCAGCGCAGACCACGGGTCCGGTGATACATCTCGAAGGGTGCCAGATCGTGGGCCTTGCCGAGGCCGAACCGGCGGTATTCCTCGTAGAGCCCCTTCTGCACGTAGAAGCCGAAGTGGACGCTCTCGTCGTTGTCGAAGCCGGCCTGGATCTCGTCGACGCTGAACCTGTCCACCTGACCGTTGCGGAACAGGATGTCGAACAGCGTCTTGCCCCGGTACAGGGGCTTCTTGGCGATCAGCTCCTCGGGCCAGACCTCCTCGACCTTGAAGCGCTTGGAGAATTCCATCACCTGCCAGAGATCGGAACGGGCCTCGCCCGGCGCTCGAACCTGCTGGCGCCAGAACTGGGTGCGCCGCTCGGCGTTGCCGTAGGCCCCCTCTTTCTCCGCCCACATGGCGGTCGGCAGGATGAGATCGGCGGCGGCGGTGGTCACCGTCGGATAGGCGTCCGAAACGACGATGAAATTGTCGGGATTGCGGTAACCCGGCCAGGTTTCCTCGTTGAGATTGGCGGCCGCCTGGACGTTGTTGGTGCATTGCACCCAGTAGGCGTTGAGTTTGCCGTCCTTGAGCATCCGGTTGTGGAGCACGGCGTGATAACCGGGCTTGGCGGGAATGGTGCCCTCCGGGAGTTTCCAGATCTTCTCGGCGATCGCCCGGTGCTCGGGGTTCTTGACCACCATGTCGGCGGGCAGGCGGTGGGCGAAGGTGCCCACCTCGCGGGCGGTACCGCAGGCCGAGGGCTGACCGGTCAGCGAGAAGGGGCCGTTACCGGGTTCGCTGATCTTCCCCACCAGGAGGTGGACGTTGTAGATCAGATTGTTCACCCAGGTGCCGCGGGTGTGCTGATTGAATCCCATCGTCCAGTAGGAGACCACCTTCCGCTTGGGATCCGCATAGAGCTCCGCCAGCGCCACCAGCTTGTCCTGCGGCACGCCGGACATCTCCGCCACCTTCTCGAGGGTGTAGTCGGCGACGAAGGCCTTGTACTCCTCGAAGGTCATCGGCTCCGAAGCCCCCGCCTTACCGGCGTTGGCGGCCGCCTTCTGCCGGGGATCCTCGGGGCGCAGACCGTAGCCGATGTCGGTGACGCCGCGACGGAAGTTGACGTGCTTGCTGACGAAATCCTCGTTCACCCGACCGTTCTGGATGATGTAGTTGGCGATGAAGTTGAGGATCGCGAGGTCGGTCTGCGGCTTGAAGACGATCGGCAGATCGGCGAGCTCGAAATTGCGGTTCTCGAAGGTGCTCAGCACCGCCACCTTGACATGGCCGGCGGTCAGGCGGCGGTCGGTGAGGCGCGACCAGAGGATGGGGTGCATCTCCGCCATGTTGGCGCCCCAGAGAACGAAGGCGTCGGCATATTCGAGATCGTCGTAGCAGCCCATCGGCTCGTCGATGCCGAAGGTGCGGATGAAGGCCGCCACCGCCGAGGCCATGCAGTGGCGGGCATTGGGGTCGATGTTGTTGGAACGGAAGCCGGCCTTCATCAGCTTGACGGCGGCGTAGCCCTCCCACACCGTCCACTGGCCGGAACCGAACATGCCGATCGCGGTCGGCCCCTTCTCCTTGAGGACCTTCTTCCACTTCTCGGCCATGATGTCGAAGGCCTCGTCCCAAGAGACGGGCTCGAATTCGCCCTCCTTGTCGTAGCGGCCGTTGCGCTTCCTGAGCAGCGGCGTGGTGAGGCGGTCCGCCCCGTACATGATCTTCGAGAGAAAGTAGCCCTTGATGCAGTTGAGACCGCGATTGACCGGCGCATCGGGATCGCCTTGGGTCGCCACCACCCGGCCGTCCTTGACCCCGATCAGCACCCCGCAGCCGGTACCACAGAAGCGACACACCCCCTTGTCCCAGCGGATGTCGTTGGCGGGGCCGACCGCCCGGGCGCTGCCGTCCCCGAGGGTGATGCCGGCGGTCGCGGCGGTGGCGGCGACGGCGGTCGATTTGACGAAATCACGCCTTGACTGGTGCATCCTCGTTCTCCGGGTCGGGCTCGAAATGGTGGTAGACTAAGGAAGCGGTCAGGACACCGGGAAGGCGGTGCAGGGCCAGCACCGTCTCGCCGACGTCGACCCCGGGTAGGTCCTCCACGGTCACCACGAAACGGCCTTCGGGCGTCTCCCTGTGGACCTCCACACCGGGCATCGCATCCATCTGCGTGCGCACCGCGGCGGCCTGCCCCGGCCGCGCGTGCACCAAGATCCCACAGATGTTCATCCGGCGCGCTCCTCGAGGCTGATCGCGTGCGACGGGCACACGTTTAGACATTTCCCGCAGCCGCTGCATTGACCGGGGTCAACCAATGGTGTTGCAACCCCGCCACGCTGCAGCGCAAAACCTATCGCGTCGTCGTCGCAGGCGAGCTCGCACAGCCGACAGGTGACCGCCCGTTTGGCCAGACAGGTGGGGCCGATCACCGCCCGGTAGCGGCGCTCGATTCCCCGGACGGTATCGAGGGCCCCGGGCTCGCAGGCCTCGACACAGGCGGCGCAGAAGGTGCAGCCGCGCTCCCGGACGTCCAGCTCGGGAAAGCCCCCGTCTCCCCGCCGCAGCACCTTTTCGGGACAGGCGTCGAGGCAGGCCTCGCAGCGGGTGCAGCGGTCGGTGAAATCCTCGACCGCCCAGGGGGGACGCAGAGGAGCCGGCTTCCCGTCCGCGTCCCTGCCCTTCAGAAACGCGCCCCGCAGAAAGGCGCGACGACTCGGATCCATGATCGATTCTCCTTTCGGGTCATCGGGATCGGCCGCCGCCGATCCGGCGCCAGACCGGCAGCAGCAGAGGAGCGAAGGTCACGACGATCAGGATGCGCACCAGATGATGGGTGGCGACGAAGGCCGGGTCGACACCGAGCGCCAGGGCCACCAGCCCCATCTCGGTGACGCCTCCCGGCACGTAGGCCAGGACCAATGCGACGAAGGAGAGGCCGGTCAGGAGATGGGCGAGGGCCGCGAACAGGAAGGTGACGGCGAACATCAGGAGGGTGAGGCCGCAGCCCACCAGCATCTGCCGGAGGACGGTGATCGGATGCATGCTCCGGAAACGGCTGCCGATGGAGGCCCCGAGCACGAGCTGGGCGGCGGCCAGCAGCGGTCCCGGCACCGAGCCTTCGGCCAGACCCACGAGATGCACGAGTGCGCTCGCCGCCATGCCGCCGAAGAAGGCGGCCGCGGGCAGGCCCAGGCGGGTGGCGATCCAGGCCCCGACACCGCCGGTGACCCCGAGCAGCGCGAGCTCGCCCCAGTCGATGCGCGACGCCGCCGGCGATACCACCCCCCCGTCGCCGCCGGCGAGGGTGACGAGGAAGGGGGCGACCGAGACGATCAGCAGGACCCGCACGGTGTGCACCAGGGCCACCGTGCGCATGTCCGCCCCGCTGCGCTCCGCCATCAGCACCATCTCCGACAGCCCGCCCGGGGCGGCCGCGAAATAGGCGGTGACCGGCGCCAGGCGGGCGGTCCGGCGGAGATAGAGCAGGCAGACGAATCCCACCGTCGGGACGTAGAGGAGCAGGAGAGCGGCGCTCGGGATCCAGGAGGAGACGGCGGCGAGACGGTCGGCGGTGAAGGAGGCGCCGATCAGAACGCCCAGGATCACCATCACCGGCAGGCGGACGATGGCGGGCACCTCGAGGGATCGGCCGGAAAGGCTCGCCAGCGTGGTCGCGAACATCGCCCCCAGCAGCCAGGCCAGCGGCAGGCCGAGGACAGCGAACAGGGCGCCGCCCAGCAAGCCGACCAGAAGCGCGCCCGCCAGCCTCCCGGCCGTGGTCCGCGCCCCCCGCGGACCGACCGCGGCAGGGTCAGAGGGGATCGAGGCCGGCCTTTTCACAGAGGATCCGCCAGTGATCCTCGGCCACCGGCATCACCGAGAGGCGCGCCTGGCGCACCAGCGCGAGATCGGCGAGCCGTGGGTCGGCCTTGATCTCCGCCAGCGGCACCTCGCGCGGCAGCGGCCGTACCGGCGCCACCAGCACGCGCACGAAGCGGGGATCGTCGGGATCGGGAAAGGCCTCGCCGGTGATCCGCATGATCCCGATCAGAGCGGGCTTCTTCACCGAGCGGTAGAAGAACGCCAGATCCCCCCGCCGCATCGCCCGCATGTTGTTCGCCGCCTGGTAGTTGCGGACTCCGTCCCACTCGGTCTCGCCGTCGGCGAGGAACTCCTCCCAGCTGTAATCGCCGGGTTCGGTCTTGAACAACCAGCGCGCCATCCCGGTCTCCCGCCCGTGTCCACTGCCCGCTTGCCAAACCGCCCCCGCCGGCGTCAACATTCGGGCGCATCCACGGGGGAGGTCGAGATGGCGTTTCTGGCACGACCGGACGGTGTCGTCATCCATCACGAATCGCACGGGCCGCAGGCGCACGGCGCCACCTTCGTGTTCTTCAACCCGCTGACCGGCGATTCCGGCATCTGGCTGCAGCGGATCGCCCCGGCGCTCGAGGCCCGCGGGCACGGCTGGCTGGTGTTCGATCTGCGGGGACAGAAGGAAAGCCCGATCGCGCCGAACGCCGAGATCACCGCCGCCCACATCGTCGAGGATGCGCGGGCGGTGATCGAGGCCGAGGCGCCGGTGCGGCCGATCTACGTCGGCCTGTCGATCGGCGGGCTGTTCGCCGCCAACGTCCATCTCGCGGGGCCGCGCGCCCGGGCGATGCTGCTGATCAACACCCTGCGCGAGGAGGGACCGCGTCTTTCCTGGCTAAACACCGCCCTCGCGCGCTGCGCCCGGACCGGCGGCCTGCGGCTGCTGCGCGATCTCTACCTGCCGCTGCTGTTCGGCGAGAAGTGGCTCGCCGCCAACCGCGCCCAGTTCCTCCAGGACGAGCCCTACATCGCCCTCGATCCGGCCCATGCCGATGTCCGCCTGCTGGCGAGCGCCGCCACCGCCGACTGGAACCTGCCCTGGGAAAAGCTCGATCTGCCGGTGATCGTGATGACCGGCCGGCAAGACCGGGTGTTCTACGAGGAGGAGGCGGTGCGGCGGCTTTCCGCCCGCCTGCCCAACGCTCTCCGGGTCGATCTCGCCGAGGCCGGCCATCTGATCCCGGCCGAGGATCCGGAAGCGGTGATCGAGGCCTGTCTGGCGCTGGCGGGCCGGATCGGGGAGCCGCTCCCGTGAGCGACGGCCTCTGGCACCGTCACGCCTGGGCCGCCTATCTCGCCGTCTTCGTCGGGGTGATCGGCCACGCCTCGAGCGAGTTCGTCTCGGTGCTGACGGGCGTTTCCGGCCCCGAGGTTTCGGTCTGGCGCTTCGCGATCGGCGCCGCCGGGCTGATCCTGCTCTGCCTGGCGATGCCCGGCACGCGCGATCTGCTGACCCCGCTGCGACGGCATTTCTGGCCGATCACCGGCATTTCGGTGCTCGGGTTCGGGGTCGCCTATCTCTTCTTCCACTGGTCGCTCGATTTCGCCACCGTCCCGCAGGTGGCGATCACCGTCACCACCATGCCCATCTTCCTCGCCATCGTGAACCAGTGGCGCACCGGGGAGAAGGTGACGCCGGTCAAATGGGTCACCGGCATCGCCGCCGTCCTCGCCATCGCCGCCCTGCTGACCGATGGCGCCCTGGAGCAGCTCGCCGGTACCGGCGACGATCTGATCGGCATGCTGATGGCGCTGGGGACCGCCTTCTTCGGCGGCGCCTTCATGATCCTCGTCCGGCCCTACTTCGCCCGTTACGGGGCGCTCCGCATGACCACCCTGTCGATCTCCATCGCCGCCATCGCGCTGTGGCTCGGAGTGGGCCTCCTGTTCGGCCGCTGGGTGGATTTCACGACCCTGTTCGATCGCAGCGGCGGCGAAGCCCTGGCGCTGGTCACCATCGGTCTCTACAACACCACCATCACCCAGTGGCTGTGGCTGGGCGGGCTCGCCGCCGCCCCGGACATCGCCCGGGCCGGTTATCTGTTCTTCCTCAAACCGGTGATCGCCGCCCTGCTGGCGCTGTTCATCCTCGGCCAGCCGGTGACCCCGGTCGACTGGATCGCGATCCTGATCATCTGCGGTGCGGTCGCCTTCGAGGCCGCCTGGCCCCGCCTGCGCGCCGCCGGCCGCCCGCAGGCGGGCTGAAGAGAGGAGGCCGCTCATGGCCCTGCATTTCCCCCGCGAGGAATACGCGACCCGTCAGCGGCGGGTCCTCGCCGCCATGGAGCGGGCGGGGCTCGACGGCCTGCTGATGTTCAAGCCCGAGAGCCAGTACTGGACCACCGGCTTCGACAGCTTCGGCTACTGTTTCTTCCAGTGCCTGCTGCTGCGCGCCGATGGCGAGATGGTGCTGTTCACCCGCTCGCCCGATCTGCGTCAGGCGCAGCGGACCTCGGTGATCGAACGGATCCGGATCTGGGTCGATCGCGCCGATGCCGAGCCGGCGAAGGAACTCGTCGATCTGCTGCGCGAGAAGGGGCTCGCCGGCAAACGGCTCGGGGTGGAATGGGAGACCCACGGCCTCACCGCCGCCAACGGCAAACGTCTCGAACGCGCTCTCGAAGGGTTCGCCGAAGCGGTGGACGCCTCGCATCTCGTGAGCCGGCTGCGGCTGGTCAAATCTCCGGCCGAACTGGCGTACGTACGACAGGCGGCGGTCCTCGCCGACCGCGCCCTCGAGGCGGCCGTCGCTCATGCCCGGCCGGGAGCCGAGGAAGGGACGATCCTCGCCCGGATGCAGGATGCGGTGTTCGAAGGGGGCGGCGACTATCCCGCCAACCCGTTCATCATCGGCTCCGGCGAGAAGGCGCTCTTGTGCCGCTATGCCAGCGGGCGGCGCCGGCTCGATCCCGTCGATCAGCTCACCATCGAGTTCGCGGGTGTCTACCGCCAGTACCATGTCTGCCTGATGCGGACGCTGCTCGTGGGGGAGATCCATCCCGACCACCGGGCCATGTTCGAAGCCTGCCGGGAAGCGCTGCTCGCCTGCGAGGAACGGATGCGCCCCGGGGCCACCATGGGCGAAGTGTTCGCCGCCCATGCCGAGACCTTCGATGCCCGCGGCTACGGGCCGCACCGGCTCAACGCCTGCGGCTATTCGCTGGGGGCCACCTACGCGCCCTCCTGGATGGACTGGCCGATGTTCTACGCCGGCAATCCGGTGGAGATGGCCCCGGGCATGGTCTTCTTCCTGCACATGATCCTGATGGACAGCGAACGGGGCCGGGCGATGACCCTCGGGCGCACCAGCCTGGTCACGGAACGGGGTGCCGAACCCCTCTCCGAGGCCCCTCTGCGGCTCCGAGCCCTGGGCTGAAAAGCCCGATCGTACCGGGAGGCGGAGACTTTTCACCGGCCGTTTACTCGCCCGGGTGATGTTGCTAGAAGCGCGCCCACCGAGCCCCCGATCCAGACCCGGACATCGCCCATGAAACTGCTCGCCGGCAACAGCAATCGGCCGTTGGCCGAGGCGATTGCGGCATCGCTCCGTGTCGAACTCACCAAGGCGACGGTACACCGTTTCAGCGACATGGAGGTGTTCGTCGAGATCCACGAGAACGTCCGCGGCGAGGACGTGTTCATCATCCAGAGCACATCCTATCCCGCCAACGACAATCTCATGGAGCTTCTGGTCATCATCGATGCGTTGAGGCGCGCCTCGGCGCGGCGGATCACCGCCGTCATCCCCTATTTCGGCTACGCCCGTCAGGACCGGAAGCCCGGTCCGCGCACCCCCATCTCCGCCAAGCTGGTGGCCAATCTCATCACCGTCGCCGGGGCCAGCCGGGTCCTGACCATGGAGCTCCACGCCGGCCAGATCCAGGGCTTCTTCGACATCCCGGTGGACAATCTCTTCTCGACCCCGCTGATGGTCCCCGACATCCGCAAGCATCTCGGGACCGAGGATCTGGTGATCGTCTCGCCCGACGTCGGCGGCGTCACCCGGGCGCGGGGCTTCGCCAAGCGGCTTGACGTGTCCCTGGCCATCATCGATAAGCGCCGCGAACGCGCCGGGGTTTCCGAAGTGATGAACGTGGTCGGCGACGTGCGCGGCAGGCGCTGCGTGCTCGTGGACGACATCGTCGACAGCGGCGGGACCCTGTGCAACGCCGCCGACGCCCTGCTCGAGGCCGGTGCCGTGTCGGTGCAGGCCTATGTCTGTCACGGGGTGCTGTCGGCCGGGGCGGTGGCCCGGGTGGCCGCCAGTTCGCTGGAGCGGCTGGTGATCACCGACAGCATCCGCCCCAGCGAGGGCGTGCGGGTCACGGAGAAGATCCGGGTGCTGACGGTCGCTCAGCTCATGGGCGAGGCGATCCGCCGGATCTCCACCGAAAGCTCGGTCTCCAGCCTGTTCGACTGACGGCGGCGCGGGAAACGGTCTGTCCGGGGTGCGGCGCACCGGACCGGAGGGGCGAAAGGAGCGAGACATGGCCGAGATCATCAGCCTCGAGATCGAACTGCGCGAGCGGGCCGGCAAGGGGGCCGCCCGGGCGCTGCGGCGGGCCGGCAAGCTGCCGGCGATCCTCTACGGCGGCCGCGGCGAGCCGCAGAAGATCGCCCTCTCCCAGAGCGAACTCAAGCGGGTGCTGACCCGCCATCCGCGCTTCATGAGCTCGCTCTGGGAACTGCGTGCGGGTGATCAGGTGATGCGCGCCCTGCCCCGGGAGATCCAGTACCATCCGGTCACCGACGAGCCCCTCCATCTCGACTTCCTGCGCGCCGAGGCGGGCGCCCGGGTCGAGGTCGAGGTGCCGGTGGTGTTCCTCAACGAGGAGACCTGCGTCGGCCTCAAGCGCGGCGGCGTCCTCAACGTCGTGCGTCGCGAGGTCGAGCTCGAATGTCCGGTCGACAACATTCCTGCCGAACTCGCGGTGGATCTGGCCGGCTTCGATATCGGCGACAGCGTCCACATCAGCCATATCAGCCTGCCCGAAGGGGTGGTGCCGACGATCCGCGATCGGGACTTCACCATCTGCACCATCGTGCCGCCCACGGTGGTCGCCGAGGCGGCCGCCGAAGAGGCGGAGGAGGCCGAGGAAGAGGCCGCGGAAGAGTAGTGTTCGGCCGCTTCCGGCGGCGCTCGGAAGGGGCCCCGTCGCGGTTGTTCGTGGGCCTCGGCAATCCCGGCCCGCGCCATGCCCGCAACCGCCACAACCTGGGCTTCATGGCGATCGACGCCATCGCCGCACGCTGGCGGGCCGAGGCTTGGCGGCGGCGGTTCCGGGGCGAGATCGCCGAAGCGGATCTCGACGGTCGTCGGACCCTGCTGATGAAGCCCGGCACCTTCATGAACGAATCCGGCCGGGCGGTGGCCGAGGCGGTCCGCTTTTACAAGCTGCCCCTCGAGCGTCTGGTGGTCTTCCACGACGAGCTCGACCTCGCCCCGGGCAAGGTCCGGGTCAAGCTCGGTGGCGGCACCGCCGGCCACAACGGGCTGCGGAGCCTGGCCGCCTGTCTCGGCAGCTCCGATTTCAGGCGGGTGCGGATCGGCATCGGCCATCCCGGCGACCGCGAGCGGGTGGTGCCCTGGGTGCTGAGCGATTTCGCCGAGGCCGATGCGAGCTGGCTGGAGCCGCTCCTGGAAGCCATCGCCGAGGCGGCGCCGCTGCTCGCCGCCGGCGACGACGCCGGCTTCATGAACCGGGTGGCGCTGCTCTCCCGGAAGGCCGCCGAAGGGGCGGTCCGCTCAGGCCGCTGAAGCCTCGCCGTCTTCCGCCTCGAGGCGGGTCCGGGCGGCCTCGATGTCCCGCAGCTTTTCCTCCGACACCTCGGGAAAGCTGAGATCGAGGCTCTCGAGCGCCCCGACCACCGCCGCCAGGATCACCGCCCGCGAAAACCACTTGCGGTCACCGGGAAGCACGAACCAGGGGGCGTGGGGCGCGGCCGTCGCCCGGATCGCCGCCTCGTAGGCCTTCATGTAGCGGTCCCAGTGGGCCCGCTCCTCGATATCGGCGCGATCGAACTTCCAGTGCTTGTGCGGCCTCTCCAGCCGCTCCATGAAACGCCGCTTCTGCTCCTCGCGGGAGATGTGGAGGAAGAACTTGAGGATGACCGTACCGGAGCGGGCCAGGTGGCGCTCGAAGGCGGCGATGTCCTCGAGCCGCTCCCGCCAGACGTGTTCGGTGAGCAGTCGCTCCGGAAGATGCTGGCTGTCCAGCAGCTCCGGGTGCACCCGCACCACCAGCACCTCCTCGTAGGCCGAGCGGTTCCAGATGCCGATGCGCCCCCGTTCCGGCAGCCGGCAGGCGTGGCGCCAGAGAAAATCGTGGGCACGTTCCTCCTCCGAGGGCGCCTTGAAGGCGTAGGCCTGGCAGCCGAGGGGATTGAGTCCGGCCATGACATGGCGGATGGCCCCGTCCTTGCCCGAGGCGTCCATCCCCTGGAAGATCAGGAGGAGAGCCCACCGCCCGTCGGCGTAGAGGAGATTCTGCAACGCCGCCAGGCGGTCGGTCCCGGCGGCGATCAGCGCCTTGGCCTCGGTCTTGCCGATGTCGAGACCGGCCCGGGCGTCGGGACGATGGTCGGAAAGCCGGAACTTCCGCCCCGCGGTGATCCTGAAAGGCCGGGTGAGCTCGCCTATATTCATGTTCGATCCCGTCGCGCCGTGGCCACATGTCGCGGCATCTTGCCAGCTCGCGCGCATTTGGCCAGAAGACCGCGGCCCGATGCGACATTTTTCCGGACGAAGGCAGGTTCATGGGTTTCAGTTGCGGCATCGTCGGACTGCCGAACGTCGGCAAGTCCACCCTCTTCAACGCCCTGACCAGTTCCGCGGCGGCGGCCGCGGCCAACTATCCGTTCTGCACCATCGAGCCCAATATCGGCCAGGTGCCGGTTCCCGATCCCCGGCTCGACGATCTGGCCCCGCTCGCGGGATCGGCCCGCATCGTTCCGACCCGGATCGAGATCCGCGACATCGCCGGTCTGGTGAAAGGAGCCTCCAAGGGCGAGGGCCTCGGCAACCGCTTCCTGGCCGCCATCCGCGAGGTGGATGCCATCCTCCATCTGCTGCGCTGCTTCGAGGATGACGACATCGCCCATGTCGAGGGAGCGGTCGATCCGGTACGCGATGCCGAGCTCATCGAAACCGAGCTGCTGCTGGCCGATATCGAGAGCCTGGAACGGCAGAAGGAAGGCCTGATCAAGCGGGCGCGGGGGCGGGACAAGGAGGCCGGGATCCGGCTGGCCCTCCTGGAGAAGGTGCTGCCGGCGATGGCCGAGGGCAGGCCTGCCCGCAGGCTCGATCTGGCGGCCGGGGAACACGAGCTTCTGGCCGGCTTCCATCTGCTGACCGCGAAGCCCGTGCTCTACGTCTGCAACGTCGAGGAGGCCTCGGCCGCCGGCGGCAACGCCCTGAGCCGCAAGGTGGCGGAGATGGCCGCGCGGGAGGGAGCGGGCTGCGTGGTCCTGGCCGCCGGCATCGAAGCCGAGCTGGCCGAGCTGGGCGCCGAGGAGCGGGCCGAATACCTGCGCGAACTCGGCCTCGAGGAGCCGGGGCTGAACCGCCTCATCCGCGAGGGCTACGCGCTCCTGGATCTCATCACCTTCTTCACCGCCGGCCCCAAGGAAACCCGGGCCTGGACGGTGCGGCGCGGCGCCACCGCACCCGAAGCGGCCGGAGTCATCCACAGCGATTTCCAGCGCGGCTTCATCTGCGTCGAGGTGATCCCTTTCGAGGACTACGTCGCCTGCGGCGGTGAGCAGGGGGCCAAGGAGCGCGGCCGCATGCGTCTGGAAGGCCGCGATTACGTGATCCGCGACGGCGACGTCTGCCTGTTCCGGTTCAACGTCTGAGCGAACCCACCATCAGCCGGCGGCCAGTTCCGCCATCCGCGCCAGCAGCAGGGCGTGGGATTTGATGCCGTTGCGAAGGCAGGCGAGCTCGAACTTCTCGTTGGGGCCGTGCATGCGGTCGTCGTCGAGGCCGAAACCCACGAGGATGGTGTCGAGGCCGAGAATCCGCTCGAAGGAGGCCACCACCGGGATCGAACCGCCGCAGCCGATGAGCGCCGGTTCGCGGCCGAACACTTCGCCGAGGGCCCGGCGGGCGGCCCCGAGATGGGGAGAATCCGTCGGCACCCGCACCGGATCGCCGCGGCCGAGTTCACGGATCGAAAGGCGACAGCCCTCGGGCAGCCGGGCTCGGAAATGCCGTTCGAGGGCGGCGAAAATCTCCTCGGGGCGCTGTTCGGGGACCAGGCGGCAGCTCAACTTGGCATGGGCCTCGGCGGGGATCACCGTCTTCGCCCCCTCGCCGGTGTAGCCGCCCCGGATGCCGTTGACGTCGAGACAGGGCCGGGCCCAGATCCGCTCGATCACCGACCAGCCTTCCTCGCCCACCGAACGTTCGACGCCGGCGGCGGCGAGGATCGCCCGTTCATCGAGGCCGAGCTCCTGCCAGGAACGGCGCTGTTCGGGAGAAAGCGGCAGCACCCGATCGTAGAAACCCGCCACCGTCACCCGGCCATGGGCGTCGTGCAGCCCGGCGATCAACCGTGCGAGCACATGGACGGGGTTGACCACCGCCCCGCCGAACATGCCCGAATGGAGGTCCCGGGCGGGCCCGCCCACCGTCACCTCGGCGTAGAGCAGGCCGCGGAGCTGGGTGGTGATGGCCGGCTGGTCGATGGCCGGCATCAGGGTGTCGGAGACCACCACCACATCGGCGGCGAGCGCTTGCCGATGGCGTTCCAGGAACGGATCGAGGTTGGGGCTGGAGCTCTCCTCCTCCCCCTCCACGAGGAGCGTGACCGGCACCGGCAGGGCGCCGTGCACCGCCTTCCAGGCGCGCAGCGCCTCGAGGATGGTCAGGAGCTGGCCCTTGTCGTCCACCGCACCGCGGGCGATGATGCGCGGACCGTGGGGGCCTTCGACCACCACCGGCTCGAAGGGCGGCGATTCCCAGAGCTCCAGGGGATCGGGCGGCTGCACGTCGTAATGGCCGTAATAGAGAATGCGCGGCCCCCGCCCCTCCTCCGAGCGCCCGACCACCATGGGATGGCCCGGCGTCTCGTGGAGCGCGGCCTCGATTCCGATCCCGCGGAGCTCGCCCGTGAGCCATTCGGCGGCGCGCCGGGTGTCGGCGTCATGGGCGGGATCGGCGCCGACGCTGGGGATGCGCAGGAATTCTTCGAGACGTTTCACGCTGTCGTCGAAATGCGCTTCGATCCACGCCAGAACCGGCCCCGTATCCACAGTCATCACTCGTCTCCCCCTCGTCTGCGGCCGCTTCTAGCACGCTCCGTCGCCGCACGGCAGGGTCGGTGGCGAGCGCCTCAGTCGAAGGCGGGCCGCGGCAGGCAGCGACCGTCCCGGTCGAACAGATAGGCGGCACCGGCCGGGATGCCGATCCGCATCACGGTGCCCGGCCGGGCCTCGATGCCGCCGGGTGCCTTGGCGACGAGCGTGCGATCACCGACCAGGGAGAGATGGACGAAGCTCTCGCCGCCCAGCCGTTCCACGGCGAGGATTTCGCCCGCGATCCCGGCGTCGCCTCCGCCGCCGCATAGAAGATGTTCGGGACGCAGGCCGATCTCGAGGATCTCCGCGCTCTCTTCGGCGCGGGTGGGGGTCGCCAGAACCGTCCCCTCCGCGATCTCCACCATCACCCCGCCCTCCGCCTCGCCCACCGCCCGACAGGGCAGAAGGTTCATCCGCGGCGAGCCGATGAAGGTGGCGACGAAGCGGTCGGCCGGATGATGGTAGAGTTCGAGCGGCGCCGCGAACTGGCGGAGGACGCCGGCATCGAGCACGGCGATGCGGTCGGCCAGCGTCATCGCCTCCACCTGATCGTGGGTGACGTAGATCATGGTGGCGCCGAGCTGGCGATGCAGCCGGGCGATCTCGATCCGCATCTGCACCCGGAGCGCGGCATCGAGATTGGAGAGCGGCTCGTCGAACAGGAACACTTCGGGGTTGCGGGTAATGGCCCGGCCGATCGCCACCCGCTGGCGCTGGCCGCCCGAAAGCTGCCGCGGCTTGCGCTCGAGCAACGGTTCGATCTGCAGGATGCGGGCGGCCTCGCGGACCCGGGCGTCGACCGCGGCGCGGCCTTCCCTGGCCAGACGCAGGCCGAAGGCCATGTTGTCGTAGACCGTCATGTGCGGATACAGCGCATAGGACTGGAAGACCATGGCGATGCCGCGCTCGTAGGGCGGCAGCTCGGTGACATCGCGACCGCCGATCCACACATTGCCGCGGCTCACCTCCTCGAGCCCGGCGATCAGCCGCAGCAGGGTCGACTTGCCGCATCCCGAAGGGCCGACGAAGACCACGAACGCGCCGGGATCGACGGTGAGATCGACGCCCCGGATCACCATGTTGCCGCCGAACGCCTTCCACACCTTCTCGAGCCGGACTTCCGCCACCTCTCACCCCTCCCCGTCGAGCAGAACGACCGCGAAGCCCCAGGGGGCGAGATCGATCCCGGTCCCGTGCACCGCTGCGCCGGAGAAAAAGCGCGGCTCCGCCGCGCCGCCCATCCGCACCCTCCCTCCTTCGCCGCCGAGATCGAAGACGCAGAGGAGCCGTCGGCCCCGCCGGCTTCGCTCGAAGGCGAGGAGCGGCTCCGGGACCTCCAGAAAACGGATGTCGCCCAGGCGCAGAGCCGGCTCACCGCGGCGAAACGCCAGAAAAATGCGCAGCCGCTCGTAGACCGAGTTCGGATCCGCGTACTGGCGATCGACCGCCCGGCGGCGATGCGGCGCGTAAAACGGGATCCAGGGCCGGGCCGTCGAAAAGCCGCCCTGCGCCGCATCCGCCCGCCAAGGCATCGGCGTGCGACAGCCGTCGCGTCCGGCAAAGCGCGGCCAGAAGGCGATCCCGAAGGGATCCCGGAGATCCTCGAAGGAAAGCTCGGCTTCTTCCAGACCGAGCTCGTCCCCCTGATAGAGGCAGGGCGAGCCCGGCAGGCAGCAGAGCAGCACCGGCAGCAGGAGACGGGCCGCATCCGGCGGATCGGGATGCCGGAGACGGCTCGGCGCCCGCCGCACATCGTGATTGGAAAAGGCCCAGCACATCCAGCCCCGACCGATCCGGGCGCCCATCGCGTCCACCGCCTCGCGAATGCGGGAGGCGGTGATGGTGCCGCTCAGGAGATCGAAGCCGTAGGCCATGTCCAGACCGCCGCCATTGGTATGGCGGGCGATGCGGGCCCGGGCCCGATCCCCGGTGACCTCGCCCAGCAGCACCCGGCCACCGTATGCCTCGGTCAGACGCCAGAGGGGTTGGAGGAAAAGGGCGTTGAGCTCGGCCCGACCCTTGTCGAAGCGGTGTTCCTGCATGGCCCAGGGCGAGCCCGGTGCGGCTCCACCCGGGACCGGCGGCGCGCGGCGGGGTGGATTGCTGCGCAGCCGCGGATCGTGGAAAGCGAACTCGATGGCATCCAGGCGAAATCCGTCGACCCCGCGCTCCAGCCAGAAGCGGGCGACGGCCAGCAACGCCTCGCGGACTTCCGGCCGGTGCAGGTTCAAATCGGGCTGTTCCTTCAGGAAGTTGTGCAGATAGTACTGGCGACGGCGCGGCTCCCACTGCCAGGCGGGGCCACCGAACACGGACAGCCAGTTGTTGGGCGGGGTGCCGTCGGGCCGGGGATCGGCCCAGACATACCAGTCCGCCCGGGGATTGGTGCGGTCCTCACGGGATTCGAGGAACCAGGGATGCCGGTCGGAAGTGTGCGAGGGCACGAAATCGACCAGCACCCTGAGGCCGAGCGCATGCGCGCGGGCCAGCAGCCGGTCGAAATCGGCGAGGCTGCCGAAGCTCGGATCGACCGCGCAGTGATCGGTGATATCGTAGCCCCAGTCCTTCATCGGGCTGGCGTAGAAGGGCGAGATCCACACCGCATCGGCGCCGAGGCGGGCGATGTGCCCGAGCCGTTCGGTGAGGCCCGCGAGATCGCCGATCCCGTCGCCGTCGCCATCGGCGAAGCTTCGCGGCCAGATCTGGTAGAGCACCGCCCCCCGCCACCAGAGATCGCGCCGCGGCGGCAGCCGCCGGTCCCGGGGAAGCGGCCTCGTGGCCCGCATGCCTTCAGCCCTTCACCGCACCGGCGGTGAGCCCGGCGACGATGCGGCGCTGGAAAACGAGCACCAGCAGGATGAGCGGCAGGGTCACCACCACCGAAGCGGCCATGATGTTGCCCCAGGGCAGCTCGTAGGCGCTGGCCCCGGAAATCAGCGCGATGGCCACCGGCACCGTGCGCTGCTCGGCCGACAGGGTGAAGGTCAGGGCGAACAGGAACTCGTTCCAGGCGGCGATGAAGGCGAGCAGGCCGGTGGTGACCATGGCCGGGGCCAGCAGCGGCAGGAAGATGCGCAGCACCAGGGTCACCGGCCGGGCCCCGTCGACGATCGCCGCCTCCTCGAGCTCCTTGGGCAGCTCGCGCATGAAGCTGGTCAGCACCCAGACCGAAAAGGGCAGGGTGAAGACGAGATAGGAGAGGACGAGGGAGCCAAGCCGGTTGTAGAGCCCGAAGGCGCGGACCAGCTCGAACATGCCGGAAAGCACCGCGATCTGCGGGAACATGGAAACCGAAAGCACGGTGAACAGCAGCGGCAGCCGGCCGCGGAAGGAGACCCGCCCGAGGGCGTAGGCCGCGGCCACCGCGAGAAGGAGGGAGACCGCCACCGTGGCCACCGCCACCAGAACCGAATTCAGGATGTTGGTGGCGAAGGGCTGCTCGCGGAAAATGGCGACATAGTTGTCCCAGGCGGGATCGCGCGGCCAGAGCTCGGTCGAGAACAGGGCCGAGCCGGTCCGCAGCGAGGAGACCACCGCCCAGTAGAAGGGGAACACCGTGTAGAGGATCAGCAGCAGCAGGAGACAGGCGAAACCGATCCGGCCGATGCGCCGACGCCAGCGCCAGGGCGCCCGTCCCCAGCCGGCGAGGAGGGCCGCGACCAGCCCCGCGAGGAACAGCCAGAGCCAGGCACCCACCGCCCTAGGCCTCGCGACCGAAACGGATCGCCATCAGATAGATCACGGTCATCACCGCGATGATGGCGAACAGCATGGCGGCGGCGGCCGAGCCGTAGCCCACGTCCTGGAAGTCGACGAGCTGCTGGCGGGCGTAGATGGACATCGACATGGTGGTCCGGTTGTTGCCGGTCATCACGTAGACGAGATCGAAGATCCGCATCGCGTCCAGGGTCCGGAAGACGATGGCGACCACCAGCGCCGGCCGGATCAGGGGCAGGGTCACCCGGAAGAAGACCTCGACCGGATTGACCCCGTCGATGCGGGCGGCCTCGTAGATCTCCTCGGGGATCATCTGCAGCCCGGCGAGCAGCAGCAGCGCCATGAAGGGGGTGGTCTTCCACACATCGACGATGATGATCGCCGCCATCGCCGTGTCCGGCGAGGCGGTCCAGGCGATCGGGGCGGCGATCGCCCCGACCGTCAGCAGCAGTTCGTTGACGATGCCGAATACGTCGTTGAACATCCAGGCCCACATCTTGGCCGAGACCACGGTGGGGATCGCCCAGGGGATGAGAACCGCCGCCCGCAGCAGCCCGCGTCCCCGGAAGCGGGTGTGCAGCGCGAGGGCGATCATCATCCCGAGAACCGTCTCCAGCGATACCGACACGAAGGTGAAGACCAGGGTGTTGCGGACCGCCCGCCACCAGTCGGGATCGGTGGACAGGTACAGGAAGTTGAGGGGACCGACGAACTCGTAGCGGTCGAGATCGGCGAGACTGGCGTCCGTCAGCGCGAACCAGAGGGTCCGCAGGAGCGGCCAGCCGGCGACCAACCCCAGCACCACCAGCATCGGCGCGAGGAACAGCCAGGCGGCCCGTACCCGCTGCCGGGACAGGGCCGACCGCCGCCTCGATGGCGGCCCGGGTTCGTTCGTGCCGGCCTCGAAGGCTGTCGCCATCGTCCGCCCGTGGGTCCGCGGGGGAGCCCGTCCTCTTCCGTACGGGCTCCCCCGGGCCTCGACCTACCAGCGGCCGCCGCGGGAGAGGCGTTCGAGCTTGCGGGCGAGGGCCGCGACCGCGGTCTTGGCGTCGGTCTCGCCGCTCAGCACCGCGTGTACGGCGTTGAAGAACTCGGCGCTGACCTGATTGTACTTGGCCCCGGTGACCCGCGAGGGGCGGGCCACGGCGTTGACGAAGGTGTCGAACAGCGAGCCGAAGAAGGGCACCGCCGCCAGCACTTCCTCGTCGCGGTAGAGGGCCTCGATGGTGGGATTGTAGGATCCCTTGATGGCGCGCCGCTTCTGCTCCTCGTAGGAGGTCAGATAGCGGACCAGATCGGCCGCCACCTCGGGGTTCTCGCTGTACTCGGAGACCGCGAGCTGCCAGCCACCGAGTCCGCCGGTGGGCTTGCCGTCCGGTCCTCCCTTCGGCAGCGCCACCACCCCGACCTTGCCGCGGATCGGGCTGTCCTCGGCCTGGGACAGCGCCCAGGCGTAAGGCCAGTTGCGCATGAACACGGCGTTGCCGGACTGGAAGACGCCGCGGCTTTCCTCTTCGGCGTAGTTCAGCACCCCCGGAGGGGCGATGGTGCCGACGGTGCCGGCCGCCCAGGTGAGGGCGGCGGCGGCGCGGGGATTGTCGATGGAGATGGTGCCGTCGGGTTCGACGATGGTGCCGCCGCGCCAGCTGTCGATCCATTCGAGAGCATCGACGGTGAGACCCTCGTAGGCCTTGGCCTGGTAGACGAAGCCCCACATCTTCTCGTTGCCGGCCTCGCGCTCGGCGGCCTGGATGTGGCGCGCCGTCGCCTCCAGCTCCTGCCAGGTCCCCGGGACGGGGCGGTCGTATTTCTCGAGCAGGTCCTTGCGGTAGTAGAGGATCCCGGCGTCGGTGAACCAGGGCATGGCGATGAAGCGGCCGTCGACGGTGTTGTTCTCGACGATCGCCTCGAAATGCCGATCGATTTCCTCCCGCGGAATGTATTTCGAGAGGTCGATGAAATGGCCGGCGAGGATACCGGGCCAGATCACATCGATCTGGAAGACGTCGATATCGGCGGAGTTGGCGGCCAGGATCTGCTGGTAGAGCGCCAGCCGCTCGGTGGCCGAGTTGGGAGTCGAGATCACCTCGACCCGGTTGCCGGTCTTCTGCGCCCAGGCTTCGGCCCCCTCCTTGCAGATTTCGAGTTCGAGACCGACGGCGCCGCAGGAGAGGGTGATCGTCACGGCCCCGCTGCCCGCGATGGTGCCGAAGGTGGCGGCGAAGCCGGCCGCCATCACCAGCGCACGGAATCGGAGTTGGCGGAACATCCTGGCCTCCCTTGGTGGAATGGTTGGCTCCCTTGCTAACGCGGGAGGCGTGTCCGGATCAAGGATCCCGTGTTCGGCCCGCTCCTTTCCCGCTCAGGCGGCGGCCGCCACCGCCGCCTCCTCCTCCAGGCGCAAGCTCCTTTCGCCGGGCCGCAGGCCGGCGGGACGCCCGGACACGATGGTCGCGGCGATATGTGCGAGAACCCGGCCGGGCCGCCCCCGTCCGTCGTCGAGGAAGTAGGTGTGGCCGAGCCGGTCGTAGCGGTTGTTGACCGCATCGCAATCGACGGCCACCACGTTGCGCGGCGTCCGCTCGAGGTTTTCGGGGCCGGTGTGGCCGAGGCGGCGGGTCACCACCTTGCGGCGCAGGTTGGCGATCTTGCTGGTGCGCAGGGCGAAATCGTCGTCGGCGTGGTAGACGAGGACGTTGCGCGCCGCCCGGGTGATGGGGTGGCCGGGCTCGCCCGGCTCCAGGCTCTCGTTGGCGATGTCGGCGGCCACCAGGAAGAGATTGCGGAAAAGTGCCGGTGCCGCCCCGCGATCGCGGGCCCATTTGGCGAGGGCGAAACGCAGCACCCGGTTGCCCATCGAATGGGCCAGCAGATTGACATGCTTGAGACACGGTGCCTCGCCGGTGCGGGAGTCGCGCCAGTCGAGGAACTTGCCGATCGCCCGGCCGAAGGCGAAGCCGCTCATCTCCGCCGCGTCCTGGTCGTCCCAGTAGTCCTTGAGGAGACCGAAATCGTCGTCGCAGGGCCAGATCAGCGGCACCACCTCGACGGCGCGGTCGGAAAGCCGGTCGAGCAGCGCCTGCAGACGGGCGGCGATCGGAAAGATATCCTTTTCCGGCTGACTGTTGAAGCCGTGCAGATAGAACAGGATCTGGGGCCGCCCGCCACCGCGCAGACGATTGAAGAAGGGAACTGCGGTCAGTTCCACATAGTTCTCGACGCCGCGCCTTTCGCAGAAGAACAGCGAGGGAGAGGGTTCCGAATCGGACAGATCGAAGTGCACCCGACGGCCCGGGCGCGATCTGGGTCCCTCCTCGAGACGACGGTTGGTGATGAAGAGCACGGATCGGTCTCCCGCGACTGGATCGACGGGGGATAGGTATATCATCCTAGTACTTGGCACACAACCCTGTTGCGTCCCCACCCCATCCCCCCTACAGCCGCGCCGCACCCGGGAACGGCGCCGGCATGACCAACCTGCTCTTCATCACCGTCGACCAGTGGCGCGGCGATTGCCTGTCGGCGGTCGGCCATCCCTGCGTGAAGACGCCCAATCTCGACCGGCTGGCGAACGACGGGGCGCTGTTCCTCCGTCACTACGGCCAGGCCACCCCTTGCGGCCCGAGCCGGGCCTCCCTCTACACCGGCCTCTACATGTTCAACCACCGCTCGGTGAGCAACGGCACCCCGCTCGATGCCCGCCACAGGACGGTGGCGGAGATCGCGCGCCGCGCCGGCTGGGATCCGGTACTGTTCGGCCATACCGACGTCAGCGCCGATCCCCGCGGGCTCGCCCCCGGGGATCCGAGGCTGCGGACCTACGAAGGGATCGCCCCCGGCTTCCGCGCCGAGCTGCTCATGGGCGAGGATCTGGCCCCCTGGCTCGAACATCTGCGGCGCCGCGGCCATGGCGAGCTCGCCCTCGAGGACCTGTACGAACGCCCTTTCGGCACACCGGCCCCCTTCCGGGCCGAGGACAGCGAGACGGCCTTTCTCACCGACCGCTTCCTGGAATGGCTCGACGACCGGAAGAGGGGCGGCTGGTTCGCCCATCTCTCCTACATCAAGCCGCACCCCCCCTACATCGCCGCCGCACCCTGGCACGCCGCGGTCTCGCCGAGCGAGGTGCCGCCGCCGGTGCGCGCCCCCACCCTCGCCGAGGAGGCGGCCGTGCATCCCTGGTTGCGCCTGCATCTGGAACTCGGCTACGGGGGCTGGACGGCCCGCCATCTCGGCCAGCCGCGCGATCTCGATGCCGCCACCGTCGCCCGCATGCGGGCGGCCTATTACGGCCTGATCGCCGAGCTCGACCATCATCTGGGGAGGATCTTCGCCCGCCTCACAGCCCGCGGCGAGATGGACCGCACCCTCGTCGTCTTCGCCTCGGACCATGGCGACATGCTGGGCGATCACTGGATGCTCGACAAGCGCGGGTTCTTCCCCCAGGCCTTCCACGTGCCCCTGATCATCCGCGATCCCTCTCCCGAGGCGGTGCGCGGGGTGCGCATCGGGGCCTTCACCGAACATGTCGATCTGATGCCGACCATGCTCGAATGGCTCGGTCTCGCGGTGCCGCTGCAGTGCGACGGCCGTTCCCTGGTTCCGTTGCTGCGCGGCCGGCGGCCGACGGGCTGGCGCGATGCCGCGGTCTACGAGCACGATTTCCGCGATCTCCGGAACGGCCGCTTCGAGCGGTACCTGGAGCTGTCGCCCGAGGCCTGCTGCCTGATGGTGCGGCTGAGCCGGCGCCGGGCCTATGTGCATTTCGCGGCCCTGCCGGCGCTGTGCTACGATCTCGAGCGGGATCCCGACTGGCGGACCGACATCGCCTCCGATCCCGGACGACGGGCGGAGGTCCTGGCCGAGGCCCAGGCGCTTCTTTCCTTCCGGATGCTCGGGAACGAGCGCCGTCTCACCGGCGCGCTGTTGACCTCCGCGGGCGTGCTCGGGCGGTTCGATCCGGATTGAGCTGCTTGTCCGGATGGCGGCAGATCTCGCGCACCGGACAACGCCAGCATTCCGGCCTGCGCGCCTTGCAGATGTAGCGCCCTAGCAGGATCAGCCAGTGATGGGCGCCGCGGCGAAAGCGTTCGGGGACCAGCCGATCGAGCTTCGCCTCGACCTCCCGCGGGGTCTCGCCGGGGGCGAGGCCGGTGCGGTTGCAGACCCGGAAGACATGGGTATCGACGGCGATGGTGGGTTCGCCGAAGGCCTCGTTGAGCACCACGTTGGCGGTCTTGCGGCCCACGCCGGGCAGGCTTTCCAGGGCCTCCCGCTCCCCCGGCACGCGACCCCCGTGACGCTCGAGCAGGATCCGCGACAGCGCCACCAGGTTCTTCGCCTTGCTGCGGTAGAGGCCGAGGGAGCGGATGTAGCGCCGGACCCCCTCCTCACCGAGGCGGACGAAGTCCTCGGGAGTACGGGCATGGGCGAAAAGCTCGGCGGTCGCCCTGTTGACCCCGACGTCGGTGGCCTGGGCGGAGAGTACGACGGCGACCAGGAGCGTGAACGGATCCCGGTAGGCGAGTTCGGTGCGCGGCTCCGGATCGGCCGCCGCCAGAGCCTCGAAGAAGCGTGCGATCTCCTCCTCCGTCAGGCGGCTGCCGGCCGCCGGACGGGGACCCTTCGGGCCTGCCATCCCGCCCCTCCCACTTGGCAGGCGCCCTCATAGCCGTGTAGCATTCACGGTGACAAGCCGGGCCACGAAAAACCGACACGGAGCGATGGCAGGTGCCGAACGCGACGCACCGTCCTTCCAAGCGGTGCTGTATCCCAATCCGCCCCTGAGCCGGACCGGGTTCTGGCTGTTCATGTCGGTCCTGGCCGCGGCGTCCTTGTGTGCGGCGGTGCCCTTCGCGCTGATGGGAGCCTGGCCGGTGGGCGCTTTCTTCGGCCTCGATCTGGCGCTGGTCTACATCGCCTTCCGGGTGGCCCGCCGAGCGGCCGCCCGTCGTGAACTGGTGCGCCTCGACGCCGAAGGGCTCCACGTCTGCAGGATCGAGCCCGACGGCCGCACCCGCTGCTGGCGTTTCGAGCCCTACTGGGTCCGGATCGAAATGGACGACCCGCCGGGCCCCGGAAGCCTGGTGACCCTCGCCTCGCACGGCCGGCGCCTGCGCATCGGCTCCTTCCTGACCCCGGAAGAACGGCTCGATCTCGCCCGTGCCCTGCGCCAGGCCCTGCGGCGGCACCGCGAACTCCCGGCGCCCTGCGGCGCGGCCTGAAATCAGCGGCAGGACCGGTACCGCGAGCGTGTCCTGAACCACAGACGGATCGCCCGCCGGTTGCCAATCTCCTCGAACCGGAGCCATCGCGGGAGCTCCGGTGCCTTTCTCGACAACATACCGGGTTATGTGCGTGAAGATCGTGACAATACCCGGGTATGAATATTGTGATGCGCGATCAACATTTACCGACGTTAACGATGATCGCGGTTGCGGGAGGACAATCTCTTGTCGATGCTCGGATACCGGAAGAAGAATTGTTATATTTCACCGACGTGTGAGAAGATGAGCAACCTCGGCAGTCCTCGCGATCGACATTCGCGGGCGGAGATACGACAGGTCAGCCTGCCCCTGAGCAAGCTGCGAGGCGTGCCCAGCCGCGTGCGGGTGGTGCTCAAGCACCGCCGCATCACCAACTGCGAGCAGCTCCTGCGCGCCGCCGGTCGGGCCGATCTGCGCCGCCGCCTGGCCGCCGACACCGGCATCGATTCCGAGCTCCTGCAGGAGCTCGTCCAGCGCGCCGATCTCGCCCGCATCAAGGGCATCGGGGCGGTGTTCGGGATGATGCTGGAGGATCTCGGGGTGCGCGACATCCAGACCCTGGCCGAGGAGGATCCTGCGCTGCTGCACGCCCGCCTCAAGGCCCTCAACACCCGCGAACGCCTCGCCCGCCGCGCCCCGACACCGGAGGAGGTGGCCGCCTGGGTGGCGGAAGCCCGTCGTCTCCCGACCCTCGTCACCTACTGATCGTCACCGCCGCCGGTCCCGAAGCCGAGCACCTCGGCCATCCCGTAGAGGCCGGGCGGGCGGCCGGCCAGCCAGCGGGCGGCACGAACGGCGCCACGCGCATAGATGCGCCGGTCGCCGGCCCGATGGGTGAGCTCGATCCGCTCGCCGCTGCCGGCGAAGACCACGGTATGATCGCCGACCACGTCGCCGCCGCGCAGGACGGCGAAGCCGATGGCCCCCTCCGGCCGCGGCCCGGTCTGCCCCCAGCGGGTTTCGATCCGCTGCTCCTCGAAGGCGATGCCGCGCCCCCGGGCGGCGGCCCGGCCGAGGGCCAGGGCGGTGCCCGAAGGTGCGTCCACCTTGTGGCGATGGTGCATTTCCAGCACCTCGATGTCGAACCCGGCATCGAGCGCCCGCGCCACCTGCTCCACCAGAACCAGCAGAAGATTGACGCCCTGGCTCATGTTGGGCGCCCGGAGCACCGGGATCCGCCGGGCGAGATCGGCGAGCTCCCGCTCCTGCGCCGGCGTCAGCCCGGTGGTGCCGATCACATGCGCACATCCCTTCGCGGCGCAGATCCGGGCATGTTCGATGGTCGCCTCGGGCGAGGAGAACTCGATGATCACCGCCGATCGCCCGGCGAGAGCCGCGAAATCCTCCTCGACCCGGAGGCCCATCGGGTCACCGCCGGCGAGTTCGCCGAGATCGCGCCCGATCGCCTCGTGACCGGGCCGCTCGACGCCGCCCGCGAGCTCGATCCCGGGTGTTTCCAGCACCTCACGCAGATTTGCGCGCCCCATCCGTCCGGCGCAGCCGGCGATTCCGACCTTCATCGTCCCGTCTCCCGCTCCTGCGCCGCCGACAAAGCGCCGTCGGGCGGAACCTGTCAACCGGAGGGGCGCTCTTGATCGCCGACCGCTTCGGGCGCAGTTTCCGGGGTTGCACGGGTCCTCGGGACCGCGGTGGAGGAATGGCCATGCACGAGAGGGAACGTCTGCTGAACGATCTGCGCGAGGAAATGCCCGTCGCCCTCGCCAGCTACGAGCTGCCCGCCGAGGGCGCCGGTCTGGTGATCGTCGACGAAGTCAACGGGTTCTGTACGCCGGGCGCCGGCAATCTCGCCCCGCCGGCGCCCGATGCCCGCATCCAGGCCATGGTGGAGGAGACCGACCGGCTGGCGCGGGCGTTCCTCGAGCGGCGGCGGGCGGTGCTCGCCTTCCTCGACACCCACGAGCCGGACCGCCCCGAACCGCCCTATCCGCCGCACTGCATCCGCGGCACGGGCGAGGAGAACCTGGTCCCGGCCCTCGCCTGGCTCGAGGAGCATCCCGACGTCGTGCTGATCCGCAAGGATTGCATCAACGGCTTCGTCGGGGCCATCGAACCGGCGGTGGTCCGCGGCACCCACGGGGCCTTCGTCAATCGCCTGGTGGACTGGGTCAACCGCGAGCGCCTCGTCGGTCTGGTCACGGTCGGCATCTGCACCGACATCTGCGTCATGGATCTCGTCCTCACCCTGCTCTCGGCCCGCAACCACGGCCTGATGCCGAGCCTTCGGGACATCGTCGTCTACGAGCCGGCCACGGCCACCTACGATCTGCCGCGCGAGAGCGCGGCCGAGCTCGGGCTTCCGGCCACCGCCGCCCATCCGCGCCCCCTCGCCCATCATTGCGGCCTCTACTTCATGGCCTCCCGGGGCGCGATCCTGGCCGAGCGTCTGGAAGGCGTCTGAGAGCGGGGAGGAGGCCGGTGGGCGCCGCCGCGCCGGCGCGCCTCGCCGGCATCGAGGCGGCCTTTCCCGAACATCGCCTCGACCAGGCGGCGGCCCGGGAGGCGGCGGCCCGGCTGTTCGCCGGCCGCCTGCCCGGCCTCGAGCGGCTCCTCGCCGTCTACGATCACGCCGGCATCGCCAGCCGGCACTGCTGCATGCCCCTCGACTGGTATCTGGTGGGAGCCGGCTTCGCCGAGCGCAACCGCCTCTTCCTGCACCACGCCGAACGCCTGCTGGCCGACGCCACCCGACGTCTGCTGGGTCGTCTCGCCCTCGAGCCGGCGGCCGTCGACGCCGTCGTCTGCGTCACCTCCACCGGGATCGCCACCCCCAGCCTCGATGCCCGGCTCGCCGAAGGGTTGGGCCTTCGCCCGGACGTCGAACGGACGCCGCTGTTCGGGCTCGGCTGCGCCGGCGGCATCCTCGGGCTCGGCCGCGCCGCGACCCTCGCCCGGGCCCGTCCCGGAAGTCGCGTGCTGCTGCTGGTCACCGAGCTCTGCAGTCTCGCCCTGCGGCATGCGGACGTCAGCAAGGCCAATCTCGTCGCCTGCGCCCTGTTCGGGGATGCGGCCGTGGCGGCGCTGCTGTCGACCGAGGCCGGCGGGCCGGCGGTCATCGCGAGCGGCGAGCACCGCCTGCCGGACAGTCTCGACGTCATGGGCTGGCGCATCGAGGACGACGGGCTCGGCGTCCTCTTCTCTCCGACCATTCCGGAGATCGCCCGCCGTGCCGTTCGCCCGGCGGCTTCGGATTTCCTCGCCCGGCACGGGCTCGCCTTCGAGGAGATCGACGCCTTCGCCGTCCACCCCGGCGGCGCCAAGGTGTTGGAAGCCCTCGACGCGGCGTTCGCCTTGCCGCCCGAGGATCGCGCCCTCGCCGCCGCCGTGCTGCGGGACGCGGGCAACGTCTCGGCCGTCTCGGTGCTGCTCGTCCTGCAGCGCCTGATCGGGATCCGACCGTGGCGGCGGGCGCTGGCGCTGGCCCTCGGTCCCGGCTTCACCGCCGGCTTCGCGGTTCTGGAGCAGCTCCGGTGAGCATCCTCTGGGTGGTCCCGGCGATCCTCCTCCAGCGCCTGCTCGAGCTGTGGTACGCGGCCCGGAACGCACGCCGGCTGCGGGACCGCGGGGCGATCGAACACGGCGCCGGCCACTATCCGCTGTTCGTCCTCCTGCACGGGACCTGGCTCGCGAGCCTGCTCCTGCTGGTGCCCTGGGACCGGGCCGGGGATCCGGTGCTGCTGCTCGCCTATCTGGCGCTGCAGCCGCTGCGCCTGTGGGTGATCCTGAGCCTGGGACCGTTCTGGACCACCCGCATTCTGGTGCTGCCCGGCGCGCGTCCGGTCCGGCGCGGCCTCTATCGCTGGTTGCGCCATCCCAACTACGCCATCGTCGCCCTCGAGATCCCGCTGCTGCCGCTGGCCTACGGCGCCGAGGGGGCGGCGCTGTTCTTCGGCGCTCTCAATCTGCTGCTGCTGGCCTGGCGGATCCGCATCGAGGACCACGCCCTCGCGCCGCTGCGACGGGCCGCGCTCAGGTGATCCCCTCGCCCACCATGCGGTAGACGGCACCGATCTCTTCGGGGCGCCGGACCCGGTAGCCGAGATCCCGCAACAAGCCGTCGGCAATGGAATAGACCCAGCCGTGGACCTCCAGCCGCCGTCCCCGCGCCCAGGCGTTCTGCACCACCGTGCTGCGGGCGACGTGCAGCGTCTGGTGCAGCACGTTGAGCTCCACGAGACGGTCCTCGCGGCGCCCGGGATCGGCGATCTCGGCGAGCTCGGCGCCGTGCTGATCGTAGACGTCCTTGATGTGGCGCAGCCAGTTGTCGATCAGCCCGAGCTGGCGGTCGGCCATCGCCGCCCGCACCCCACCGCAGCCGTAGTGGCCGCAGACCACCACATGCTCGACCTGCAGGGCCTCGACCGCGAACTGCAGCACCGAGAGCATGTTGATGTCCGTGTGGACGACGAGATTGGCGATGTTGCGGTGGACGAACACGGTCCCCGGATCGAGATCGAGTAGCTGGTTGGCGGGCACCCGGCTGTCGGCGCAGCCGATCCACAACAGCCGCGGCGCCTGCTGCCGGGCGAGCCGGGAAAAGAACTCGGGATCGCGGGCCCGCATCCGTTCGGCCCAGGCCCGGTTGCGGGCGAAGAGGTCGTCCATCGTGGAGGTTTCCGTGTCGTGGTCGTGGCGAGGGGACGGTGCCCACGGCCGGGATGGCAGGGGGACCGGCGCCGCCCTTCCCGGCCCCGGCCGTGGAGGTACGGTTCAGGCCGTGCCCTTGAGGCGCAGATGCTCCTCGACGAGCTGATCGACCACCGCCGGATCGGCGAGGGTGCTGGTGTCGCCGAGTTGCCGGTACTCGTCGGCGGCGATCTTGCGCAGGATCCGCCGCATGATCTTGCCGGAACGGGTCTTGGGCAGACCGGGCGCGAACTGGATGATGTCGGGGGTGGCGATCGGGCCGATCTCCTTCCTGACCTGCTGGACGAGCTCCTTCCGCAGATCCTCGCTCGCTTCCACGCCCTCGACCAGGATCACGTAGCAGTAGATGCCCTGTCCCTTGATCTCGTGGGGAAAGCCGACCACCGCCGCCTCCGCCACCGCCGGATGGGCGACCAGGGCGCTTTCCACCTCGGCGGTGCCCAGGCGGTGACCGGAGACGTTGATGACATCGTCCACCCGGCCGGTGATCCAGTAATAGCCGTCGGCGTCCCGCCGCGCGCCGTCGCCGGTGAAATACATGCCCGCGAAGGTGCTGAAGTAGGTCTGCACGAAGCGCTGGTGGTCGCCGAACACGGTCCGCATCTGGCCGGGCCAGGAATCGAGCATCACCAGATTGCCCTCGCAGGCGCCCTCGAGGATCCGCCCCTCGTTGTCGACGATCGCCGGACGGACCCCGAAGAAGGGCTTCGTCGCCGAACCCGGCTTGAGGTCGATGGCGCCCGGCAACGGGGTGATCAGGATGCCGCCGGTCTCGGTCTGCCACCAGGTGTCGACGATGGGGCAGCGCTCCTCGCCGACCACCTTGTAGTACCAGCGCCAGGCTTCGGGATTGATCGGCTCGCCGACCGTGCCGAGCAACTTGAGGCTCCGGCGCGAGGTCTTCCTCACCCATTCGTCGCCCTCGCGCATCAGGGCCCGGATCGCGGTGGGTGCGGTGTAGAAGATGTTGACCCCGTGCTTGTCCACCACCTCCCAGAAACGGGAGAAGGTCGGGTAGTTGGGCACCCCCTCGAACACCAGGGTGGTGGCGCCGTTGGCGAGCGGCCCGTAGACGATGTAGCTGTGGCCCGTCACCCAGCCGACATCGGCGGTGCACCAGTAGATGTCGCCGTCGTGGTAGTCGAAGACGTATTTGTGGGTGAGGCTCACATAGACCAGATAGCCGCCGGTGGTGTGCAGCACCCCCTTGGGCTTGCCGGTCGATCCCGAGGTGTAGAGGATGAACAGCGGGTCCTCGGCATTCATCCGCTCCGGCGGGCAGTCCTCGGAGGCCTCGGCCATCAGCCGCCCGGCGTCGAAATCGCGCCCCTCCCGCCAGGCGACCTCGGCGCCGGTGTAGCGGAACACCAGCGTCTTCACCCCGGGATCGCATTTCTCGAGCGCCCTGTCGGTGTTGGCCTTGAGAGGAATGCGGCGCCCGCCGCGCACCCCCTCGTCGGTGGTGATGACGAGCTTCGCCCCGCAGTCGTTGATGCGGTCGGCGAGGCTGTCGGCGGAGAAGCCCCCGAACACCACCGAATGGATCGCGCCGATGCGGGCGCAGGCGAGCATCGCGTAGGTGACCTCCGGGATCATCGGCATGTAGATGGTGACCCGATCGCCCTTGCCGATCCCCATGCCCTTGAGAACGTTGGCGAGCTTGCAGACCTCCCGGTGCAGCTCGCGGTAGGTGATCCGGCGATCCTCACCCGGATTGTCGCCCTCCCAGATGATCGCCGTCCGGTCGCCGCGCGTCTCCAGATGGCGATCGACACAGTTGTGGCAGACGTTGAGGACGCCGTCGGCGAACCAGCGGATCGAGACCTCGCCCTCGAAGGAAGTGTCCTTGATCCTGCTGGGCTTTTCGTACCAGTCGACGATGCCGGCCATCTCCGCCCAGAAGCCCTCGGGATCCTCGACCGAGCGCCGGTACATCTCCTCGTACTTGCGCGCGTCGATCCAGGCCTTCTCGGCCCATTCGGACCGCACCGGATAGACCTCGACCTCCATGGCACCCTCCCAGACTGTCGATCGCATGCATCTCGCGGCCTCGCCGCCTGCATCTCACATCGCGCCACGGCTCCTCAAGCGATGCAAGACCTTTTGCCGCAATATCCCCCGCCGCCGCGACGCCGGCAAGCCACGGCTTTCCCCCGACCGTCCACAATGCTGTCCACAGAGGCGTGGCGCACGGCGAACGATCCCCAACCTTACCAACAGCTTGTGGGTAAGTGCCTGCGATCGAATGCGGTTTCGAGACTGCCGGGAAGCGTCCTCCTCCGACCGCTCCCACAACCCAAAGACGACAAAAAATCCTTCTCGTCAAGTACTGCGCGATACGGTCGGGCGCGGACTTGCCGCCGGGCCGCCGCAGCCGGCATACCGGCGTGGAAGCGACGGGCGGAGCCACCCGCGGCTCCGCGAAAGGTGACCGGCGATGCCTCTCGATCCGACCGAATTCCTCACCGAACTGGGCCCCGCCAATCTGGTGGCACCCCTCTGGTTCTTTCTCTGCTGGATCGGCTACGCCCAGTACGCCGACCGCCGGCGGGCGCGGCGCAACACGCTGGCCGCCCGGGTCCACGAGTACCGCCTCGCCTGGATGCACCGGATGCTGGCGCGCGACAACCGCATCGTCGACATCGCCATCGTCCGTCTGCTGGTGCAGAACATCTCCTTCTTCGCCTCCGGGGCGGTGCTCATCGTCGGCGGGCTGGTGGCGATCCTCGGCGCCGGCGAGAAGGCCATGCAGGTGATCCGTCACATTCCCTTCGCCCAGCCGGTGGCGCCGGTGGTCTGGGATCTCAAGGTGCTGCTCCTGGTGCTGGTCTTCGTTTACGCCTTCTTCAAGTTCACCTGGGCGCTGCGGCAGTTCAACTATCTCGCCGTCGTCCTCGGGGCGGCGCCGCGACCGGAGGTGCCGGGGGCGGGAGCCTTCGCCGATCGGGCCGCGGAAGTGGCGACCCGGGCCGGCGACCACTTCAACCGCGGCATGCGGGCCTATTATTTCGGTCTCGCCGCCCTCGGCTGGTTCGTCCACCCTCATCTCCTGATCCTGGCCAGCGCCTGGGTGGTTCTCGTCGTCTACCGACGCGAGTTCCGCTCGCACATGCTGGGGGTGCTGGGGAGGATCGGCGAACCGGTGATCCCGGTGGCGGGCGGGGCGACGGAGGGCGCTCAGGCGTCGCGGGAGAGCCCCTTCTCCTCGAGCGCCCGCAGATAGGCGGCCCAGATCTCGGCCTGGTCGCGGCCGAGCTCGTAGAGATAGGACCAGGAATAGATACCGGTGTCGTGGCCGTCGTCGAAGAGGATGCGAACGGCGTAGTTGCCGACCGGCTCCAGGGAGAGGATGCCCACCTGCCGCTTGCCCGGCACCGTCACCTTCTGTGCGGCACTGTGGCCCTGGACTTCGGCCGAGGGGCTTTCGACCCGCAGCAGCTCGGCCGGCAGGCTGAAGCTGGCGCCGTCGTCGAAATCGATCTCGATCCGCCGCTCGCCGCGATAGACACGGATCTCCTTCGGCCAGGGGGTGTAGCGGTCAGCGGTCATCCTCGTCCCTCTCCGCCCGCAGCTCCGGCGGAATCGCCTCGTCCTCGCGCAGCCGGCGGGCCTCGTCCACGAGCATCACGGGGATGCCGTCGCGGATCGGATAGGCGAGTCCGGCCTGGTCGCTCACGAGCTCGTTGCGCAGCCGGTCGTAGCGCAGCGGCCCCTTGGTCAGCGGACAGACCAGGAGCTCCAGAAGGCGCGGGTCGATGGGCGGCTCGTTTCCGGTCTCGGTCATCGCGGCGATCCCCGTCTCGATGCTCAGTGCGGCGGCCCGTCCCCGGGCTGCCCGGCGAGCGCCATCTCCAGGAGGGTGATCAGCAGCTCGGCCTGATCCGCGAGCCCCCGGGCCTCGAGGAAGGCCTGCTTTTCGTCGGGCGCGAACGGCAGCACCATGGCCAGGGTCGTGATCAGCGCCGGCAGCGGAGCGGCCTCCAGCCCCGACCAGCGGGCCTCGATCCCGAGGGTCTCGAGATAGGTGCGGAGGCGCGGCATCAGGCGTGCCCGCACCCCGTCGAGGGGTTCGGCGGGGGCGAGATCGTGCCGCCAGCGGGCGAAATCGGCCCGCACCTGGCGGTAGGGGGTGGTCGTCGGCAGCTCTTCGAGGACATCGAAGCGGCACATGCCGGTGAGGGTGATGGCGTAGCGTCCGTCCTCCTGCTCCTCGAGCCGGGTGATCCGCCCGAGGCAACCGGTGCGGTAGAGTTCCGGCATCTCCTCCCGTTCCTCGTGGGGCCGCGGCTGAACCATGCCGATCACCTCCGCGGTGCGCATCGCATCGCGCACCATGACGAGATAGCGCGGCTCGAAGATCCGGAGCGGCAGGTTGCCGCCTGGCAGCAGCAGGGCGCCGCGCAGCGGAAAGACCGGAAAATGATCGGGCAGGGTCTCGCCGGCGACCGACATCAGGCGAACAGCACCGTCGACAGCATGCGCCGCCCCTTGAGGGTCGCCGGATGGGAGGGGCCCAGGGCATCGAAGAACTTCAGGAGCTGCCGGCGGGCGAGATCGTCCCGCCAGCTCCGGTCCTTGCGGACGATGTGCAGGAGATGTTCCATCGCCGCCTCGTACCGGCCGCGCAGGAACAGGCCGGTGGCGAGCCGGTAGCGGGCCTCGAAATCGTCGGGATCGGCGGCGATCCGCGCCTCGAGCTCGGCCGGATCGGGCAGTTCGCCCGCCTCCTCGGCGAGCTGCAGGGCGGCCCTGGCCCCGGCGATGGCGGCGTGATCGGCGATCGCCTTCGGGACCTCCTCGAGCAGGCGGCGGGCTTCCTCCCGCTCGCCCAGGCTCAGGAGCGCCCGGGCGATCCCGCCCAGGGCCTCGGGATTTTCCGGCTCCACTTCCAGCACCCGGCCGAAATGCGAGGCCGCGGTCTCCGCCTCGCCCCGCCCGAGGGCCGCCTTGCCGGCGGCGAGTTCGGCCTCGACATCGGCCGCGAGCGGTCCACCGATCAGCCGTTCGACGAGCGCCCGGACCTGGCTTTCCGGCTGGGCCCCGGCGAAACCGGTGACCGGCTGGCCGCCGACGAAGGCGTAGACCGTGGGCACCGACTGGATGCGGAGCTGCTGGGCGATCTCCGGGTTCTCGTCGATGTTGATCTTGACCAGCCGCACCTTGCCCTTGGCGGCGCGCACCACCTTTTCCAGCACCGGAGCGAGCTGCTTGCAGGGACCGCACCAGGGGGCCCAGAAATCGACCAGCACCGGCACCTGCTGGGAGGCGTAGATGACGTCGCGGGTGAAGCTCTCGAGATCGCCGTCCTTGACGATCTCGTCGCCTTCGGACGGCTTGGCGGCGGCACCACCGAGTATCTGCATCGCGCGGCATTCCTCGACCAAGTGGAAGCGGCCGGTGAAGGGCCGGCCGCTCTGTCCTGTCGTCCGCTAAGATGGCCAGTCCGGAGCGCCGTTACAAGCCTCGCGGTGACCGACCGGGGGCCAGCCGACGCTCTTGCCAACCCCCTGGGGATCGCCTAGATACGGGCGGCGTCCGGCCGGCCCGCCCGGCGGGGCCCGCGCGGGAGTAGCTCAGGGGTAGAGCACGACCTTGCCAAGGTCGGGGTCGCGGGTTCGAATCCCGTCTCCCGCTCCAACGGAATCGAATGAAATCAAGGGCCTCGAGGCCAGGCGGGAAACCACGGCGAAGGTCTCCCGCCCCCCACAACTCCGCGACCGCACATGGCGACGGGGCCGGAGATCCGGATCCGCGTACCGGCCGAGCCCGCTGCGATCGAGGCCAGCGGAGCCCGCATCGCCCGAAACCGGACGGAGAGGGTGGGATCCACGGGATCCGCCCGGAGCGAGGAGCGCGGTGGCCGACGCGGCCGAGCCGGTCGCTGCATGCGCGGATGCGCAGTCCGTACCCAACCTCGGGCTCGCCACCCAGCGTGAGTCCGTATCGGCTTCATCATGTGCATGCGTATAAAATTTTAGAGAAACTTTCTCGAATATTCATCTAAATCACTTGCGTAATTTCAATCAGCACGCAAGTTTTTTATTGCGTCGATCGACGAAATGATGCACAAGAGTACCGTGTTCATGGGATTTCCCCTGTGACACCCGACTTGAGGCGTTTCCTCCCTACCACTGCCGCGGCCCAGGCCGCGGCTTTTTTTTCGTAGATCACTTGTATCGTTCCGAATCACCTGCAACGTCCGGTTGATCGCGCCCGCGCGGCAGCGGCGCCTCGCCGCGGCGGCCGGTGCCCGCTTGCCCGCGGCCCGGCGACGTGCAAGCTAGACCCGGTCAACGGAAGGACCGTCATGGACATCTACCTCTGGGTGGGACTCGGCAGCGCCCTCGGCGGAATCGCCCGCTATGCCGTCTCCGGCCTGGTGGCCGGCTGGATCGGCGAGACCTTCCCCTTCGGCACCCTGACCGTGAACGTCCTGGGTTCCTTCGGCATCGGGCTGTTCGCGACACTCACCGCACCCGACGGACGGTGGCTCGTCGATCCGGCGATCCGCCAGTTCACCATGATCGGGCTTTTCGGTGGCTTCACCACCTTCTCCTCCTTCAGTCTGCAGACCCTGACCCTTCTCCAGGACGGCGACTGGCCGGGGGCGGGGGCCAACGTCCTCGCTTCGGTGGCGGCCTGCCTGCTCGGTGTCTGGCTCGGCCATCTGGCCGGTCTCCACTGGAACCGCCTGCCCGGAGGCTGACATGCGGATCCCTCGGGATGCCCTTCTGCTGCGCATCTTCCTCGGCGAGAGCGACCGTTTCGAAGGGCGCCCGCTCTACGAACGCATCGTCCTCGCCGCACGGGAGATGCACCTCGCCGGCGCCACCGTCCTGCGCGGGCCGATGGGCTTCGGCCGCTCCAGCCGCCTGCACACGGCGAAGATCCTGCGGCTTTCCGAGGACCTGCCGATCGTCGTCGAGATCGTCGACGGCGAGGACCGGATCCGGGCCTTTCTCGACGCCCTGGAACCGATGATGGGAAGCGGCCTCGTCACCCTCGAGAAGGTGCAGGTCCTGCGCTACGGAGACGACGGATGAGCGGATCCGAAGAGCTCGAACGTTACCGCCGGCGTTTGCGGGCCCGGCTCGCCGAACTCCGCGCCCTGGTCGCGAGCAACAGCGACGATCTCCGGCCGGTGGAGCTGGATCCCGGGCGCCAGGGTCGGCTGTCACGGGCCGACGCCCTCGAACGTCAGGCCATCGCCAGAGAAGGCGAACACCGCCGTCAGCGCGAGATCGCCCGTATCGAAAGCGCCCTCGCCCGCATGGAGGAAGGCGAGTTCGGCCATTGCGCCGTCTGCGGCGAAGCGATCGCCAGCGCCCGGCTCGATCTCGATCCCGCCACGCCGGTCTGTGTCGGCTGCGCCGCCCGCCAGGGCTGAGCCCGCCGCTACTCGGGGGGAACCGGACGCGGACGGCCGTTCTCGTCCAGCGCCACGCAGGTGAAACGCCCTTCGGTGACCCTGATGTCCGATCCGGTACGTCCCCGCCTCGCCCAGACCTCGACCTGGAGGGTGATGGAGCTGCGGCCGATCCGCACCACCTCGGCGTAGCAGCTCACCACATCACCGACATAGACCGGCTCGTGGAAGGTCATGGCGTCCACCGCCACCGTCGCCACCCGCCCCCGGGCCCGCTGATAGGCCACCGTGCCGGCGGCGATGTCCATCTGCGCCAGCAGCCAGCCGCCGAAGATGTCGCCCGAGGGATTGGTGTCGGCGGGCATCGCCAGGGTCCGCACCGCCGGTTCCCGTGAGGGTCTCTCCTTCATGCTCCCGCGACCGCCGGATTTGCCAGGTCCCCGCGAGCGGGGGTAGAAGACCCATGCCGGGACCACACCTTCGGGTCAAGGTCCCGGGCCGCACCCCGAAAAACGAATGGAATCGATGACCGACCTGCTCGCGCTCGCGTCCACCGCCACCGAGGAAAGCTACACCGCCGACGACATCGAGATCCTGGAAGGGCTGGAGCCGGTGCGCCGACGGCCCGGCATGTTCATCGGCGGCACCGACGAACGGGCCATGCACCATCTGGTGGCCGAGCTGCTCGACAACGCCATGGACGAGGCGGTGGCGGGCCACGCCGGCCGCATCGAGATCGAGCTCGCCGCCGGCAACCGGGTGACGGTGCGCGACAACGGCCGCGGCATCCCCGTCGAGCCGCATCCCAAATATCCGGACCGCAGCGCCCTCGAAGTGATCATGACCACCCTCCATTCCGGCGGCAAGTTCGGCTCCCGGGCCTACCGCACCGCCGGCGGTCTGCACGGCGTCGGCGTCTCGGTGGTCAACGCCCTGGCCGAGGAGCTGATGGTCGAGGTGGCCCGCGGTCGGCGCCTTTACCGCCAGCGCTATCGCCGCGGCGCGCCGGTGACCGGACTCGAGGAGATCGGCGCCGTCGCCAACCGGCGCGGCACCACCGTCACCTTCGTCCCCGATCCCGAGATCTTCGGTGCCGAAGCCCGGTTCCGGCCCGAGCTCCTCTACCGGATGGCGCGCAGCAAGGCCTATCTGTTCCGCGGTATCGAGATCCGCTGGAGCTGTGCTCCCGAACTCCTCACCGGCAAGAACCCGCCGCCAGCCGAAGCGCGGCTGCATTTTCCCGAAGGACTGGCCGATTTCCTCCGGACCATGCTGGCCGACCGCCCGGTGGTCACCGACACCCCCTTCACCGGCGAAGCCCCGCTCGGCGGCAACGGCGGTGCCCCCGAGACGATCGGCCGCGTCGAATGGGCGGTGGCCTGGCCAAGGGACGAGGAGGCCTACGCCGGCTACTACTGCAACACCGTACCGACCCCTCTGGGCGGCACCCACGAGGCCGGCTTCCGCGCCGCCCTCGTCAAGGGCCTGCGCGCGCATGCCGAACGTCTCGGCAACCGCAGGGCAGCGAATCTCTCCGCCGACGATCTGCTGGGTGGAGCCTGCGTGCTTCTTTCGGTGTTCGTGCGGCAACCGCAGTTCCAGGGCCAGACCAAGGAACGGCTGGTCTCGCCGGAAGTGGCGCGGCTGGTCGAGGCCGCGGTCCGCGACCGGTTCGAGCTCTGGCTCGGCGAGCATCCGGCGGCCGGACAGGAACTGCTGGAACACGCCCTCGCCCGGGCCGAGGAACGGCTGGCCCGCCGCCAGAAGCGCGATGTCGCCCGCAAGGCCGCGACCCGGCGGCTGCGCCTGCCCGGCAAGCTCGCCGATTGCAGCCGGGCCGACCGTCGCGGCACCGAGCTCTTCATCGTCGAGGGCGATTCCGCCGGCGGCTCCGCCAAGCAGGCCCGCGACCGGGAGACCCAGGCGGTGCTGCCCCTGCGCGGCAAGATCCTCAACGTGGTCAGCGCCAGCGCGGAAAAGCTGCGCGGCAACCGCGAGCTGCACGATCTGATCACCGCCCTCGGCTGCGGCACCGGCCGCCACTTCCGGCTCGCCGATCTGCGTTACGAGAAGATCGTCGTCATGACCGACGCCGATGTCGATGGCGCCCATATCGCGGCCCTGCTGATGACCTTCTTCTTCGCCGAGATGCGGCCGCTCGTCGAACACGGCCATCTCTACCTCGCCCAGCCGCCCCTCTACCGTCTGTCGGCCGGCGGCGAGGTGGCCTACGCCCGTGACGAGGCGGAACGGGAGATGCTGCTCGCCACCCGCTTCAAGGGCCGCAGACGGGTCGAGATCAGCCGCTTCAAGGGTCTCGGCGAGATGAACCCGCGCCAGCTCAGGGAGACCACCATGAATCCCGCCGGCCGGCAGCTCCTGCGGGTGACGATCGACGATCTCGAGGGCCGGTCCACGGCCGAGCTGGTGGAGCATCTGATGGGGCGACGGCCCGAACTGCGTCTCGCCTTCATCCAGGAGAACGCCGCCTTCGCCCGGGAGCTGCTCGACGTCTGAGCGCCGTCCGGCCGGCCCGCTTCAGGTGACCCAGGCGAGGCGCAGGAGGTTGGTGGCGCCGGGAGTGCCGAAGGGCATCCCGGCGGTGACGACGATGGCCGAACCGGGTGGGGCCATGCCCACCTCCCGGGCGCAGCGGCGGGCCTTCTCCACCATGTCGTCGATGTCCACCGCATCGCCGGCGACGACCGGATGCACCCCCCAGGCGATGGTCAGCTTGCGACCCGTCGTCCGGCGGGTCATGAGCCCCAGGATCGGCCGCGTCGGCCGTTCGCGGGACGCCCGCAGGGCGGTGGCGCCGGAGGTGGTGTAGGTGACGATCGCCGCCGCGTTCATGGTCTCCGCCACCTGCCAGGCGGCGAGAGTGATGGCGTCCGCCGCGGTCGCCTCGACCTCCGCCCGATAGGCCTCGAGATAGGATCTGTAGAGCTCGTCGCTCTCCACCCGGCGGATGATGCGTGCCATCATCCGCACCGACTCCACCGGATAGGCGCCGACCGCGCTTTCCGCCGAGAGCATCACCGCATCGGCCCCGTCGTAGACGGCGGTCGCCACATCCGAGGCCTCGGCCCGGGTCGGCGCCGGCGATTCGATCATGCTTTCCAGCATCTGGGTCGCCACCACCACCGGCTTGCCGGCGGCGCGGCAGCGACGGATGATCCGCTTCTGCAGGCCGGGCACGTCCTCGGGCGGCATCTCCACCCCGAGATCGCCTCGGGCGATCATGATCCCGTCGGCGAGATCGACGATCTCGTCGAGATGCTCGATCGCCGCCGGCTTCTCGATCTTGGCCATCACCGCCGCCCGCCCGGAGATCAGCTTGCGCGCCTCGGCCACGTCGTCGGGCCGCTGCACGAAGGAGAGGGCCACCCAGTCGGTGCCGAGATCGAGGGCGAGGGCGAGATCGCGCGTGTCCTTCTCGGTCAGCGCCGGGATCGGCAGGGTCACCCCCGGGACGTTGACCCCCTTGTTGTTGGACAGCACGCCGCCGATCTCGACCCGGGTGAGGGCGTAGTCCTCGCCGCTCTCCTGGATCTCGAGCCGGAGGCGGCCGTCGTCCAGGAGCAGCTCGCGACCCGGCCCGACGGCGGCGAAAATCTCGGGATGGGGCAGGCAGACCCGCCGCTCGTCACCCGGGGTCGGATCGAGATCGAGGCGGAAGCTCTGGCCGGGTTCCAGCCGGACCTTGCCGGCCTCGAAACCGCCGATCCTGAGCTTCGGCCCCTGCAGATCCATCAGCACCCCGAGCGGCCGGCCGAGCTGTTCCTCGATCGCCCGCACCGCGCGGTAGCGTTCCCGCTGCTCCTGGTGACCGCCGTGACTGAAGTTGAGCCGGAACACGTCGGCCCCGCCTTCGGCCATGGCCGCGATCACCTCCTCGCGCGAGCTGGCCGGACCGAGCGTCGCCACGATCTTGGTGCTCTTGTGCAACGGCATGTCCCGTCCGCCCGTCCTGCATGTTCACCGGCGACCGGCTTACGCCAGAGCGGGGGGTTTGTCATCGTCGTTGCGGCGGGCATCCACCGGATTATGGTGTCCGTACATCCCGAGTTGCCCGTGGGAGAGGACGCGATGCTGCGCTGGTGGATGCTGGCCCTTTCACTCCTGTTGCCGGCAGGGAAAGCGGCCGAGGCGGCCGCCGATCCGCGGACCCTGACGATCGGCATCACCCAGTATCCGGCGACCCTCCATCCGAACATCGATTCGATGGCCGCCAAGAGCTACGTGCTGGCCATGGTCCGCCGGCCGCTGACCGAATACGACGCCGACTGGAATCCCCGCTGCTTCCTCTGCACCGAACTGCCGACCTTCGAGAACGGCCGCGCCCGGGAAGTGACCAACCCCGAAGGCGGGCGCGGCGTCGCCCTCACCTACACCATCCGGCCGGAGGCCACCTGGGGCGACGGCACCCCGGTGAGCACCGAGGACGTGCTGTTCACCTGGGAGGTGGGACGCCATCCGCAGAGCGGAGTCGGCAATGCCGAGATGTACCGGCGCATCTACGAGATCGAGGTGATCGACGAGAAGACCTTCACCATCTACGACGAGAAGCTGACCTTCCAATACAACACGATCAACGATTTCCGCCTGCTTCCGGCCCATCTCGAACGGCCGGTGTTCGAGGCCGATCCGGCGACCTACCGCAACCGCACCCTCTACGACACCGACCCCACCAACCCGGGGCTCTATTTCGGTCCCTACCGGATCACCGAGCTGGTCTCCGGCAGCCACATCGTGCTGGAGCGCAACCCCGTCTGGTACGGCGAGGAACCCTGGTTCGACCGCATCGTCGTCCGGGCGATCGAGAACACCGCCGCCCTCGAGGCCAATCTTCTGTCCGGCGAGATCGACATGATCGACGGCGGTCTGGGGATGAGCCTCGATCAGGCGCTGGCCTTCGAGCGCCGCAACGGCGATCGGTTCACCGTCCGCTACCAGCCCGGTCTCGTCTACGAGCACATCGAGCTGATGCTGGACAATCCGCTGCTGGCCGACCGCCGGGTGCGCCAGGCCCTGCTCCATGCGATCGACCGCCGGATGCTGGTGGAGCAGCTCTTCGCCGGCCGGCAGCCGGTGGCCGATACCAACGTCCATCCCCTGGACCGGGTCCACGATCCGGATGTGCCGCGCTACCGCTACGACCCCGAGCGGGCGGCGCAACTGTTCGCCGAAGCGGGTTTCCGTCCCGGTCCCGACGGCATTCTGGTGGACGGCGAGGGACGGCGGCTGAGCCTCGAGCTGATGACCACCGCCGGCAACCGGACCCGGGAGCTCGTCCAGCAGGTGCTGCAGGGCATGTGGCGCCGGGCCGGGGTCGAGATCACGATCCGCAACGAACCGGCGCGGGTCTTCTTCGGCGAGACGGTGGCCAAGCGCAAATTCACCGGCATGGCGATGTTCGCCTGGATCAGCTCGCCCGAAAACCCGCCCCGCTCGACCCTCCATTCCGAGGAGATCCCGACCGAGGCCAACGGCTGGTCCGGGCAGAATTACACCGGCTACCGCAATCCCGAGATGGACGCGCTGATCGACGCCATCGAGGTGGAACTCGACCGCGAGCGCCGGCGCGAGCTCTGGTCCCGGCTGCAGCGCCTCTACGCCACCGATCTGCCGGTGCTGCCGCTCTATTTCCGGGCCAATCCGCACATCTGGCCGAAATGGCTCGAAGGGGTGACGCCCACCGGCCACCAGGCCCCGACCACCCTGTGGATCGAGTCCTGGCGCCGCAGGGACTGAAACGGACCGGGTTCTAGGCGCGCACCCGTTCGCCGCGCGGATCGTAGAAGGGGCGGAGCTGGAGGGTGGCGGGGACCGGTTCCCCGGCGATCTCGACCGCGAAGTTCCCGTTCGCCAGCCAGTCGGCGGTGACCCCCTCGGGGTGACGCACGTAACCCATGCCGAGACTCGCCCCGACGCGGAAGCCGAAGGCGCCCGAGGTCACCGAACCGACGATCCGCCCGTTTTCCAGAATCGGCTCCTCGTGAAAAAGGAGGCGCTCGGGATCCTCGAGCCGGATCTGCACCAGGCGCTTGCCGGGTGGCCGTTCGGCGCGCCGTTCGAGCAGCGCCTCGCGGCCGATGAAGCCGCCCGGCTTGTCCCAGGCGAGGGTGAAGCCGAGCCCGGCCTCGAGCGGGGTGTCCTCGGGGCCGATATCGTGCCCCCAGTGCCGGTACCCCTTCTCGGTGCGACAGGAATTCATGGCCTGCATGCCGGCGAAGCCGAGGCCGAACGCTTCGCCCGCCTCGAGAATCCGCTCGAAGACGTGGAGGGCGAATTCGGCCGGAATGTAGAGCTCGTAGCCCAGCTCGCCGACATAGGTGATGCGGCTCGCCCGCACCTGGGCGTAGCCGATCTCGAGGATGCGGGAGGTGGCGAAGGGAAAGCCCGCATTCGACAACTCCTCGCCGGTGAGCCGCTCGAGCAGGGCCCGGGCGTTCGGCCCCATCAACCCGAGCATGGGCAGACCGGAGGTGACGTCGGTGACCGTGATCCGGGCATCCTCGGGAAGGTGCCGCTCCAGCCAGACCCGGTCGCGGGTCTGGGACGCGGCCGAGGTGACGATCAGATAACGGTCTTCTTCGAGGCGGGTGACGGTGAGATCGGCCTCGATGCCGCCGGCCTCGTTGAGCCAGGGCGTGTAGACGATGCGCCCCGGCGGCACGTCCACCGCGTTGGCGCAGATGCGGTCGAGCAGCCGGCGGGCGTCCGGACCCTGGACCAGGAACTTGGCGAAGCTGCTCTGATCGAACAGCGCCACCCGGTCGCGCACGGTTTGGCATTCCGCGGCACAGGCGGGGAACCAGTCCGGCTTTCCCCAAGTGTAGCGGTAGACCGGCTCCATGCCCGGCAAGGCGAACCAGTCGGGGCGCTCCCAGCCGGCCATCTCCCCCATCACCGCGCCGGCGGCCGCCAGCCGCTCGTGGAAGGGGGAACGGCGGGCGCCGCGGGCGGTCGCGTACTGGCGGTGGGGCCAGTGCATGGCGTAGAGCAGCCCCAGGGTCTCGCGGGTCCGATCGTACAGGTAGCGGCGGCCGGCCTGGAAGGGCTGCATGCGGAGCACGTCGACATCGACCAGATCGACGGGCGCGCGCCGGTCGCGGATCCATTCCGCCAGTACCCTGCCGGCCCCGGCGGAGGACTGGATGCCGATGGAGTTCATGCCGCAGGCGACGAAGAGATCGCGCAGTTCGGCCACCTCGCCGAGCAGATAGCGATCGTCGGGGGTGAAGCTTTCGGGGCCGTTGAAGAAGGTGTGAATGCCCGCCGTCTCCAGGATCGGCAGGCGCGCCACCGCCTTTTCGAGCAGCGGCGCGATCTGCTCCAGATCCTCGGGCAGGGTTTCGAAGGCGTGGTCGGGAGCGATGCCTTCCATGCCCCAGGGCTTCGCTTCGGGCTCGAAGAAGCCGATCAGCATCTTGCCCGCGTCTTCCTTGTAATAGGCGCATTCGTCCGGCACCCGCAGCACCGGGAGATCGCGCGGCAGCCCCTCGATGACCTCGGTGACCACGTAGAAATGTTCGGCGGCGTGAAGCGGCAGACGGACACCGACATCCCGGGCCAGCCACCAGGACCACATGCCGGCGGCGAGCACCACCGTGCCCGCCCGCAGGTCACCCCGCGGGGTGCGGACACCGACCGCCCGCCCCCGTTCGACGAGGATCCGCTCGACCGGCGTCTCCTCCAGGATGCGCACCCCGCGCATGCGCGCCCCCTTGGCCAGCGCGAGGGTGGTGTCGATGGGGTTGGTCTGTCCGTCCTTGGGAAGGAACACGCCGCCCACCACCCCTTCGGTGTCGAGCAGCGGATAGCGTTCCCCGATCTCGGCGGGGCCCACGACCTCCACCTCGAGGCCGAAGGCGCGGGCCATCGAGGCCCCGCGTTTCAGTTCCTCGAACCGTTCCCGGTGCAGCGCCAGGGCGATCGAGCCGTTCTGGCGGAACCCCGTGGCCTGGCCGGTTTCCGCCTCCAGCCCGGCGAACAGCTCGGCGGTGTATTTGGCGAGCTCGGTCATGTTGCGGGTGGCGCGGAGCTGCCCGACGAGGCCGGCGGCGTGCCAGGTGGTGCCGCAGGTGAGCCGGCGGCGCTCGAGGAGCACCACCTCGGTGATGCCGAACTTCGCGAGATGATAGGCGATGGCACAGCCGAGAATGCCGCCGCCGATGATCACCACATCCGTCCGTTCCGGCAGATCCTGCACCATCTTCCCCTCCCCCTCCGTGGCCGCGTTTTCCTCCGGCGGGGCCTGTGCTAGCCTGCGATCATGGAACGGCGAAAGAGGAATTCGCGAAGCGCGCCTGCGCGGGCGCGTCTTCTGATGTTGTCCGCTCTGTCGCTGCTGCTCGCCGGCTGCGGCCGGCGCGGTCCGCTGCGCCTGCCCGCGGAAACCGCGGCACCCGCGAACCGGAACGACGACAGCGAAGAGAAAGGCGGGATGTGAGCGGCTTTTCCTACCGGCGCGGCGAGCTGTTCGCCGAGGCGGTGCCGGTCGCGGAGATCGCCGCCGCGGTCGGCACTCCGGTCTATGTCTACAGCGCCAACGCCGTGCGCGCGCGCCTGCGGGCTTTCGCGGCGGCCTTCGCCGACCTTCCGGCCCTGTTCTGCTACGCCCTCAAGGCCAACCCGAACCTCGCCATCCTGCGTCTCCTGGCGGCCGAGGGTGCCGGCGCCGACACGGTTTCGGGAGGCGAGATCGAGCGTGCCCTCGCCGCCGGGATGCCGCCCGAACGGATCGTCTTCGCCGGGGTCGCCAAGACCGACGAGGAGATGCGGCTCGGCCTCGGCCGGGGCATCTACCAGTTCAACGTCGAGTCGGCGGAGGAGCTGGAGCGGCTCGCCGCCGTCGCCCGTGCCGCCGGAACCACCGCACCGGTGGCGATCCGGGTCAATCCGGACGTCGCCGCCGAAACGCACGACAAGATCAGTACCGGACGGCGGGGCGACAAGTTCGGCATCCCCCTCGAGGAGGCGACGGCGGTCTACGAGCGGGCGGCGGGTCTGCCGGGGGTCGCGGCGGTCGGCGTGCATCTGCACATCGGCTCCCAGATCACCGGTCTCGGCCCCTTCGCCCGCGCCTACCGCCGCGGGGTCGAGCTGTGGCGCGATCTCCGGGCGCGGGGAATCGCCGTCGAGCGGATCGATTTCGGCGGCGGCTTCGGCATCCGCTATCGCGAGGAGACGCCGGTCGATCCGGTGGCTCTCGCGGCGCTGGTCCGCGATCTCCTCGGCGGGGCGGCGTGCCGGCTGATCTTCGAGCCGGGGCGTGCCCTGGTCGGCGAGGCGGGGATCCTCGTGAGCCGGGTCATCTATCGCAAGGAGACCCGGGCCGGTCGATTCCTGGTCGTGGACGCCGGCATGCAGACGCTGCTGCGACCCGCCCTCTACGACGCCTGGCACGACATCTTCCCGGTCCGCGAGCCTCCTCCCGGTACGCCTCTGCTGGTGATGGACGTGGTCGGACCGATCTGCGAGAGCAGCGACGTGCTCGGCCGCGATCGCCGTCTACCGCCCCTGTCCCGGGGCGAGCTGATCGCGATCGGCGCCGCCGGAGCCTATGGCGCGGCCATGGTTTCGAACTATAATTCCAGGCCTCGACCGGCCGAGGTGCTGGTCGACGGCGATCGCTGGGCGGTGATCAAGCCGCGGCTGGAGCCGGCCGCCCAGTTCGCCGACGAGGTCGTGCCTTCCTGGCTTCCCGGGCCGGATGCGCAGGACCGCCCGAGCGGGAGCCACGGCGATGCCGACGACTGAGGAGATCCTCCGCGATCCGCGGCTGCGGGCCAAGCTCCACGCCGCGCGGCTCGCCCTCTTCTGGGAGCGGCTGTGGTCGGGTCTCTGGCCGAGCGCCGCGATCCTCGGGCTGTTCCTGCTGTTCGCCCTGTTCGACCTCTGGACCCTCCTGCCGCGCTGGCTCCACCTCTCCGGCCTCCTGCTGTTCCTCGCCGGCTTCCTCTTCACCCTCCACCGCAGCCGCGACGTCTGGCACCCGCCCTCGGGCGAAGAAGCGATGGCGAGGCTCGAGCGCGACAGCGGGGTCGCCCATCAGCCGTTGCGGGCGGCGATGGACGCCCTCGCCGTCGGCGCCGGAGATCCCTGGGCACGGCGCCTTTGGAGGCTTCACCGCGCCCGTCTCGAAGCCCTCCTCGCCCGGCTCCGTCCGCGACCGCCCCGCTCGCCGCTGCCACGGCGCGATCCCTGGGCACTGCGGGCCGCCCTCCTGCTGCTGCTGGTGGTGGGGCTGGTCGAGGCCCGGGGCGAGATCGGCGACCGGCTCCTGCGGGCCGTCTGGCCGCAGCCGCGCGATACCCGGCAGCTCGGCACTCCGGCGCTCGAGGTGTGGTTCGCGCCACCCGCCTACACCCGGCGCGCGCCCTTCCGTCTCGATCCCGCGGCCTGGACGGCGCCGGTGGAAGTCCCGGCCGGCAGCGTCATGCAGCTCCAGGTCCACGGGCTCGGAGAGCATGCGGAGGAACCGCCGGAGCTGATCGCCGACGGGGTCGCACGGCCGTTCACCCTCCTCGGCGGCGGCAGCGCCGAGGCGCGCTTCGAGGTCACCGCGGATGCCACCGTGGAGGTCCGGCTCGGGGAAAACGCCCCCCTCGCACGGCTCGCCCTGCACGCCCTGCCCGACACCCCACCCACCATCCGCTTCCTCGAGGCCCCGCGCACCACGCTGCGCGGGGCGCTCGACCTGCGTTTCGAGGCCGGCGACGATTACGGGCTGGTGGAGATCGCCCTCGTCATCGAGCCGCCGGCACCGAGCGAGGAGCCGGGCGGTGCCGTCGAGCGCCATGTCCTGGTGCGTCCCGCCAAGCAGCCGGCGGATCTGGCGAGCCGCAGCTTCCTCGATCTCACGCCCCATCCGCGGGCCGGGTTGCCGGTCGTCCTCCGGCTGGAGGCGGTCGATGCCACCGGCCAGACGGGCCGGAGCGGTCCCCTCGAAATCACCCTCCCCGAGCGGGTCTTCGACCATCCGCTGGCGCGGGCGGTGATCGAGCAGCGCAAGCGGCTGGTCGAGCGGCCCGCCCGCTGGGCCCTGGTGGCCCGCCGCCTGCGGGCGCTGGCGGCGACCGAGGAGGCGCTCGCGCTCGGCTTTTCGGTGCCGCTCTCCCTCGATGTCGCGGCCGCCCGTCTGGAGCGCCAGCGGGGCGCCGAAGGCCGCCGTTCGGTGGTCGATCTCCTGTGGGAGATCGCGCTGTTCATCGAGGAGGGCGCGCTGTCGATCGCCGAACGGCAGATGCGCGAGCTCCAGGAGGAGCTCCGGCGGGCCCTGCTCGAGGGCGCCGAGGACCGGGAGCTCGAACGGCTCATGCGCGAGCTGCAGCAGGCCCTCGAACGCTATCTCGACGAGCTCGCGCGACGGGCGATGGAACGGATGATGGAGCGCGAGCCCACGCGCGAAAGCGAGCTCGGGCCGCTCGATCCCGAGCGCCTCCTGCGGCGGGACGATCTGATGGAGATGCTGCGCCGGGTCGAGGAGCTCGTGAAGAGCGGCATGCGGGACGCCGCCCGGGAACTGCTGAGCGAACTCCAGAACATGCTCGAGAACATGCAGGCGGCGATGCCGCGCCTCCAGCCGACCCCCGGGGAACGGGCGCTGGACGATCTGCAGCGGATGATCGAGCTGCAGCGCCAGCTCCTCGATCGCAGTTTCGAGCTCGACCGACAGCTTCGCGGCGGCCGGGCCGATCTCCGCGACGGCCGCCGGGGCCGCGAAGGCGAGGGCGAGACGCGGCCGCAGGCTTCGGGACGGGCGGCGATGGAACAGGAGGCGCTGCGCCGGGCGCTGGGTGAGCTCATGCGCCGGCTCGGCGAGGCCGGGATGCAGATCCCGCGCGCCCTGGGCGATGCCGAACTGCAGATGCGCGAGGCGCGCCGGGCGCTCGACCGCGGCGCCCCCGGTCGGGCGACGCAGCCCCAGACCCGGGCGCTCGAGTTCATGCAGCAGGGCGGCCAGGCGATGCTCGAGCAGCTCCGCGAGCAGCTCGCCCGGGAGCCGGGGGCCGGACGCCCCGGCCTGCCGGGCCGCCGCGGCCGGGATCCGCTGGGCCGGGCGATGCGCAACGAGGGCGGTTTCCAGACCGACGGCGTCGATCTGCCGGACGACTACGATCTCGGCCGCGCGCGCGGCGTCCTCGAAGAGCTCTACCGGCGCTCCGGCGAACGCCGCCGGCCGCGCTACGAACTCGACTATTACGAGCGCCTGCTGGACCGTTTCTGAGCCTCTTGCGGATCTTCGACCATCCCTCGCCCAACCACGGACCGCGCCCCGAGGGGGCGGCGATCGCTCTCGTTGTCCTGCATTATACGGGGATGCGCGATGCGGCTTCGGCCCTGGAGCGGCTGTGCACGCCGGGAAGCGGCGTCTCCTGTCATTATCTGATCGAGGAGGACGGCACCGCCCATCGGCTGGTGGCGGATCATCGGCGGGCCTGGCACGCCGGTCGCGGAGCCTGGCGGCACCATCGCGACGTCAACGACGTCGCGATCGGGATCGAGCTCGTCAATCCCGGTCACGAGTGGGGCTACCGGCCGTTTCCCGGGGCCCAGATCGAGGCGCTCTGCACGCTTCTGGATATGCTGCTGCGACGCCACCGTCTGGGCCCGGCGGCGGTGGTGGGCCACAGCGACGTGGCTCCCGACCGCAAGAGCGATCCGGGAGAGCTGTTCCCCTGGCCGGCCCTGGCGGCCCGGGGGCTCGCCCTCTGGCCCCGGGAGGCGCCACCGCGTCCCGTCGATCCGCTGTACGCCCGCGCCCTGCTGCAGCGGATCGGCTATCCCCGCGGAGCCGACGCTCCCCCGCTCGCGACCCTGCTGCGGGCCTTCCAGCGGCGGTTCCGCCCCCGGCGGGTGGACGGGGTGGCGGACTCCGAAACCATGGGGCTGCTCGAAGCGGTGGCCGCCTTGTCGGCCTGATCCCGCCGCCCTAGATTCGGAGCGGTTCCGGGTGGCCGGACGGCCGCTCCCGCGAATGCGGGGGAGGAAAGTCCGGGCTCCACGGAAACACGGTGCCGGGTAACACCCGGCGGGGGCGACCCCAGGGAAAGTGCCGCAGAGAGCAGACCGCCCGCCGGGACCGCTTCGCGGTCTGCGGGTAAGGGTGAAAGGGTGCGGTAAGAGCGCACCGCGTCCCCGGCGACGGGGACGGCACGGCAAACCCCACCGGGAGCAAGACCGAATAGGGGCGGCACGCATCCATGGATGCAGGTCGGTTTCCGGACCCGCCGCCCGGGTTGGTCGCGCGAGGCGCGCGGCGACGCGCGTCCCAGAGGAATGGCCGTCACCTGCCGCGAGCAGGTACAGAACCCGGCTTACAGGCCACCCGGAACCACCGCTCCCCTCTTCCAAGACTTTCCACGGCAAGGCCAAGGCTTATCCACAGAAATGTTCCAGACATTGGTTTTTCCCCTTTTATCAAGCGGTTATTGAATGGCTTTTGACGAGATTTCTCAATTGTCCTCTCTTGACCGACCCGAAGGGCGTTCGTACAGTGTATCCGACGCGCAACGCTGGCGACCGAATTCCTGCGTTTCCCGCAAGAGAAGTGGCCTGTTGCACGGCGGACGCGTCAAGTTGCGGTGATGAGATCGGACCTGCGTCGTGACTACGTCTTCCAACGGCGGTGTCACTTTTTTCTCCATTACTTGCTCGTGCTGAAAACGCTTGCGTTTCGGCTTGGGGATCCATGCGCGTTCGTCGAGGCGAGATCGGATCTGTGCTCCATCGCTGTCTTCGCCCGTTCCGGGACCATTTTCGCTTCTTTCGACCGTCGATTTCGGGACCCGCGATGGCGCCGCCCTCTCTCCGTCTCACCCCCCTGTGGATAACATGAACGGACGGCACATGACCCATGTTCCCGTCCTCCTGAACGAGACCCTCGCGGCGCTGGCGCCACGGCCCGGTCGGCTGGTGGTGGATGCCACCTTCGGCGGCGGCGGTTACAGCCGGGCGCTGCTCGACGCGGGCTGCCGGGTGATCGGTATCGATCGCGATCCCGAGGCGGTCGCGCGCGGCCGCGAACTGGCGGCGACGACCTCCCGCTTCACCATGCTCGCCGGCAGTTTCGGCGCCCTCGACCGGCTTCTCGCCGGGATCGGCGTGACCGCGGTCGAGGGGGTGGTGTTCGACCTCGGCCTGTCCTCGTTCCAGCTCGGGGCGGCGGACCGTGGTTTCGCCTTCACCAGGGACGGGCCGCTCGACATGCGCATGGAGCGGCGCGGGCCGACCGCGGCCGAACTCCTCGCCCGACTGGACGAACGGGAACTCGCGCGGATCTTCCGCGACTACGGGGAGGAGCCGGCGGCGCGTCGCATCGCCCGGGCGATCGTCGCCCGCCGCCGTGACCGCCCCCTGACCCGAACGACCGAACTGGCCGAGCTGATCGCCCGGGTGACCGGCGGGCGCCATCACCACCGCCATCCCGCCACCCGGACCTTCCAGGCCCTCCGGATCGCCGTCAACGACGAACTCGGGGAACTCGAACGGGGCCTCGAAGCGGCTCTGGGCGTGCTGGTTCCCGGTGGTCGGCTGGCGGTGGTCTCCTTCCACTCCCTCGAGGATCGGCTGGTCAAACGCTTCATCGACCGCCACGCCGGACGGTCGGCCGGGGCCTCGCGCCACCGTCCCGAACCGCCGCGTCGTCGGGCCCTGCTCGCCCCATGCGGCCGGCGCGTGATCCGTCCCGGAGCCGAGGAAATCGCCCGCAACCCCCGGGCCCGCTCCGCCCGCCTGCGGGTCGCCCGCAGGCTCGCCCCCGAGGAAGGCGAAACCGAGCCGGCCGGCTGGAGGTGCGCCGCATGATGTCGCGTCCGGCGATCGTTCTCCTGGCGCTTTTGCTGCTGGCGGTCGGCGCCGTCTACCAGCTCAAATACGCGGTGCGCAATCTGGAGCTGGAGCGGGCGGCGATCGAGCGGGCGATCACCGAAACGAGCTGGCGCCTGCGCAGTCTGCACGCGAGCTGGGCCTATCTCACCCGGCCCGAGCGCCTCTCGCGGCTCGCCGCCCGGCTCGGTCTCGAGCCGGCGAGCGCCACCCGGATCGTCCGGCTCGACCAGATCGGCACCCGCGACCAGCTCGAATTCGCCGCCAGGCCGGTCCCGGTGCCGCTGCCCTCGGGGCGGGAGGTGTTGCTGCGGGCGAAGCCGGTCGTCACCTTCGCCTTCGATTCGGGACGGCAGCGACGATGACCGGCGATCCCGACGGCGGCGGCCGGGCGCTGACGGCGGTCGAGGGGGGGCGGCTGCGGGTCCGTCTGCTGGCCGCGATCTTCGCCCTCGCCTTCCTGAGCGTCGGCATCCGTCTCGTCGACATGGTCTCGGACGCGACGCCGGTGCGCTCGGCGGCGAGCGGCGACGAAGCCGCACGCGCCGCCCGCGTTCCCGCCCGGGCCGAGATCCGCGATCGCAACGGCATCCTGCTGGCGACCAACGTCCAGGTGCTGTCCCTGACCGCCGATCCCAGCGAGCTTCCCGACCCCGACGCGGCGGCCGAACTCCTCGCCGCCCGTCTGGCCGGAGTGGAGGCGGCCGAACTCAAGCGCCGCTTCACCGTCGGCCGCCGTTTCGCCTGGGTGAAGCGGGAGCTCACCCCGGCCGAGCAGCGGGCGGTCCTGGAGCTGGGCCTGCCGGGGCTCGACTTCCGCATCTCGCAGCGCCGTCTCTATCCCCAGCGCCGTCTCGCGAGTCACGTCCTCGGCTTCACCGGCGTCGACAACCAGGGGCTGGCCGGGATCGAGCTCGCGATGGATCGGCGGCTGCGCGAGACCCCCGAGCCGCTGGTGACCTCCCTCGATATTCGGGTCCAGGAAGTGGTCCGCGAGACTCTGCTCCGGGCCTACCGGCGGTTCCGGGCCATCGGCGCCTGCGCCATCGTCCTCGACGCCCGCAGCGGCGAACTGCTGTCGCTGGTCAGCCTGCCCGATTTCGACCCCAATGCCTACGAGCGGGCACGTCCCGCCGAGCGCGAGAACCGCTGCACCGGGGGCGTCTACGAACTCGGCTCCCTGTTCAAGGTGATCACCGCCGCGATGGCCCTCGAATCCGGCGAGGTGGGGCTGCACGACCGTTTCAATGCCAGCGAACCGATCCGGATCGGCCGCAACCGCATCGGCGACGATCACGCCAAGGCGCGCTGGCTGACGGTGCCCGAGATCTTCGCCTTCTCCTCCAACGTCGGCACCGTGCAGATGGCCTTCGCCGCCGGTGGCGCGGCGAGCCAGCAGGCGTTCCTGGAGCGCCTCGGCATGACCCGCCCGCTCGAGATCGAGCTCGTGCAGCGCGGTCGGCCGCTGGTGCCCCGGCGCTGGATCGACATCGTTTCGGCGACGGTCTCCTTCGGGCACGGAATCGCCGTGACACCGCTCCATTTCGCCGCCGCCGTCGCCGGCCTTTCCACCGACGGCCGCCGGGTCGCCCCCACCCTCCTGCGCCGGGACGGACCGCCGAAGGAGCCGCGGGTGCGGCTCGTCTCCGAACGGACGGTACGCGATCTGCGCTGGCTGATGTGGCTGGTGGTCGAGAAGGGCACCGGCACCAAGGCCCGGCTGCCGGCCTATCTGATCGGCGGCAAGACCGGGACCGCCGACAAGCCCGGCAAGGGGCGGCGCGGCTACGACGGCGAGGCGGTGATCGCCTCCTTCGTCGGGGTCTTTCCGATCGAGGATCCGCGCTACGTGGTCCTGGTCACTCTCGACGATCCCGAGGGCGACGAGGGAACCTTCGGTTTCCGCTACGGCGGCTGGACGGCGGCCCCGGTCGTGGCGACAATCGTCGATCGGATCGGTCCGCTCCTCGGGGTCGCCCCCTCCGATCCGGGGGCCCGGCAGCGATTTTTCGCGAGGCTCAAGATCGTGCCGGCCATGAACGGGCGGACCGGCGAGATGGAGGAAGGTCTTGCGGCTCTCGATGCTGGCTGGTGAGGGCGCCCGCATCCTGGGCGCCGGGGACACCGAGGTCGGAGGCCTGACCGCGGACAGCCGCACCGTGCGCCGGGGCGATCTGTTCGCCGCCCTCCCCGGCAGCCGCGCCGACGGCCGCCGGTTCGTCGCCGAGGCGGTGGCCCGCGGGGCGGTGGCGGTGCTCGGGGATGCCGCCGTCGAGGGCTGGGCCGATCGCGTGAATCTGGTGATCGACGACAATCCGCGCCGGCGTTTCGCCCAGATGGCCTCGCGTTTCTACGACCGCCAGCCGGAACAGGTGGTCGCCGTCACCGGGACCAACGGCAAGACCTCGGTGGCCAGCTTCCTGCGCCAGATCTGGGAAATCGCCGGGCTGCCCGCCGCCAGCCTCGGCACCCTCGGCGTGGAGCCGGCCCGCCTCGGCGTCACCTGCAGCCTCACCACCCCCGATCCGGTGAGCCTCCACGAGGCCTGCGCGGCCCTCGCCGACGCCGGCATCACCAGGCTGGTGATCGAGGCCTCGAGCCACGGCCTCGCCCAGTACCGGCTCGACGGGCTGACCATCGGTGCCGCCGCCTTCACCAATCTGAGCCGCGATCATTTCGACTATCACGGCGATCGCGATTCCTATTTCTACGCCAAGGCCCGGCTGTTCTCCGAGCTCCTGCGGAGCGGGGGACGGGCGGTGCTCAACGCCGACGTCCCGGAATACGACCAGCTCGCCCGGATCTGCCGCCGGCGGGGGATCGAGGTGATCGACTACGGCCGCCGGGCCCAGGATCTGGTGCTGCTGGAGCTGACGGCGGGAAGCGAGGGGATCACCCTCGCGTTCGCCTGCCGGGGCGCGGTCCAGAACGCCACCCTTCCCCTCTTCGGCCCGTTCCAGGCCCACAACGTCCTGGCCGCCCTCGGGCTGGCCGTCGCCGGTGGCCTCTCGGCCGAGATCGCCGCCGATGCCCTGACCGGTCTCCGCGGCGTCCCCGGCCGCATGCAGCGGGTCGTGCGACGCGAGGACGGGGCGATGGCCTTCGTCGACTACGCCCACACCCCCGACGCGCTCGAGAAGGCGCTGGCGGCCCTGCGCGCTCATCTCCGGGGGCGGCTGATCCTCGTTTTCGGCTGCGGCGGCGATCGCGACCGCGGCAAGCGCCCGCAGATGGGCGGCATCGCCGGGCGACTCGCCGACCGGGTGATCGTCACCGACGACAATCCCCGCGGCGAGGACCCGGCCGCCATCCGGGCCGAAATCCTCGCCGGCATCCGGGGCGAAGCGCTGGAGATCGGCGATCGGGCCGCGGCCATCGCCCGCGGCTGGGGGATGCTGGGCGCGGAGGACGCCCTCCTGGTGGCCGGCAAGGGCCACGAGACCGGCCAGATCGTCGGCGATGCCGTGTTCCCCTTCGACGACGCCGAGGTGCTGCGGTCGTTGGCCGGGAGGGGCGGCGGATGACGGCCCTATGGGAAGCTTCCGAGGTGCTGGCGGCGACCTGCGGGCGCGGGCCCGGAGGCTGGCGGGCGCGGGGCGTGTCCATCGACAGCCGGAGCCTCGCCCGGGGGGATCTTTTCGTCGCCCTCAGGGGGCCCCGCCACGACGGCCACGCCTTTCTCGCCGACGCCTTCGCCCGCGGCGCCGCCGCCGCCCTGGTCGCCGGCGCCCGCGACGCCGCCGGCCCCCTGGTGATGGTGGACGATACCCAGCGCGGCCTCGAAGCCCTCGCCCGCGCCGCCCGCGCACGCAGCCGGGCCCGCATCCTCGCGCTCACCGGCAGTGTCGGCAAGACCGGCACCAAGGAAGCCCTGCGCCGGGCTCTCGCCGCCGAGGCACCGACCCACGCCAGCGCCGCCAGTCACAACAACCATTGGGGCGTGCCCCTGAGCCTCGCCCGGCTGCCCCGCGACGCCGCCTACGGGATCTTCGAGATCGGCATGAACCACGCCGGCGAGATCCGGGAACTGGTGGCTCTCGTCCGTCCCCAGGTCGTGCTGGTGACCTGGGTGGCCGGGGCTCATCTCGCCTATTTCGCGGACGAACGGGCGATCGCCGAGGCCAAGGCGGAGATCTTCGAGGCCGGCGAACCTCCCGAATGCGCGGTGCTGCCGGCCGACAATCCCCATTTCCCGCTGCTCGTCGAACGGGCGATCGGCGCCGGCGTTGCGCGGATTCTCACCTTCGGCGGCGGCGCCGACGCCGACTGGCGGCTGCTGGCGGCGGAGTGCGGCCCGGACGGGAGCCGCGTCGAGGCGATACGCGACGGTCGCAGTTTCCAGTTCACCCTCGGCCTTCCCGGTCGCCACTGGGTGACCAACGCCCTCGCCGTGCTGGCGGCGGTGGAGGCCCTCGGGGGTGATCCGCCGGCGGCCGCCCGCAGTCTTTCCGGGCTCGAACCCCTGACCGGCCGCGGCCGTCGTGAGCGGCTCGCGATCGGCGACGGGAGCTTCCTCCTGCTCGACGAAAGCTACAACGCCAATCCGGCCTCGATGCGCGCCGCCATCGCCCTTCTCGGGCTGATGCCGGGCCGCCGGCTCGCCGCCCTCGGCGAGATGGCGGAGCTCGGCCGGGAAGCCCCGCGCCTCCACGCCGAACTCGCCGGCCCGCTGGCCGAGGCCGGGGTGGCGAAGGTGTTCACCTGTGGCCCCCTGATGGCCCATCTGCAGGCGGCACTGCCGGCCGCCTGCCGCGGCGGCCACGCCGAGGATGCGACGGCGCTCCGCCGCCTCCTGCGGGAGACGCTGCGGCCGGGCGACGTGCTGCTGGTCAAGGGATCGCTCGCGAGCGGCATGGGAACCATCGTCGAGAACCTGCGCGCCGAGGCGGCGGAAGGGAGACTCTGAGCCGATGCTCTATCATCTGCTGTTTCCGCTTTCGGACTACGTCGGCGCCTTCAACGTCTTCCGCTATCTCACCTTCCGCACCGGCGGAGCGGTGATGACGGCCCTGTTCGTGAGCTTCCTGCTCGGTCCGATGATCATCCGCTGGCTCAAGAGCCAGCAGCCCCACGGCCAGCCGATCCGCGAGGACGGGCCGGAGGATCATCTGCTGCGCAAGAAGGGGACCCCGACCATGGGCGGGGTGCTCATCCTCCTCGCCCTCACCGTCGCCACCCTGCTGTGGGTCGATCTCACCAATCCCTTCGTCTGGGTGGTGCTGGTGGTGACCCTGGGCTTCGGGCTGATCGGCTTCTTCGACGATTACAGCAAGCTCAGGAAGCGGTCCTCGAACGGGATTTCCGGCCGCGTCAAGCTGCTCGCCCAGTCGGTCATCGCCCTCGCCGCCGCCTGGGTGATCGCGACCCTGACGCCGGAGCCGCTGGGTTCGAGCCTCGCCATCCCCTTCTTCAAGGATCTCTACATTCCGCTCGGGGCGTTCTTCCCGCTGGCCGGCGCCTTCGTCATGGTCGGCGCGTCCAACGCCGTCAATCTGACCGACGGGCTGGACGGGCTCGCCATCGTTCCGGTGATGATCGCCGCCGGCTGCTTCGCCCTGATCGCCTATCTCTCGGGCAACGCCATCTTCGCCGCCTATCTCGGGATCCCCTACGTGGCCGGGACCGGCGAGCTCGCGGTCTTCGCCGGGGCCATGGTCGGCGCCTCGCTGGGCTTCCTCTGGTTCAACGCGCCGCCGGCGATGGTGTTCATGGGCGATACCGGATCGCTGAGCACCGGCGGTGCCCTCGGGGCGGTGGCGGTGGCCGCCAAGCACGAGCTGGTGCTCGCCATCATCGGCGGGCTGTTCGTTCTCGAGGCGGTGTCGGTGATGGTCCAGGTCGCCTCCTTCAAGCTGACCGGCCGGCGCGTCTTCCGGATGGCGCCGCTGCACCACCATTTCGAGAAGAAGGGCTGGGAGGAGCCGACGATCGTGATCCGATTCTGGATCATCGCCTCGATCCTGGCGCTGATCGGCCTTTCCACCCTCAAGCTGCGGTAGGGCGATGAAGGGGATCGGAGCATATCGCGGAAAGCGGGTGGGCGTCCTCGGTCTCGGCCGCAGCGGGCGGGCGGTGGCCCGGGCCCTGCGGGCGGCCGGCGCCGATCCGCTTCTCTACGACGACGATCCCGCGACCCTGGACGCCGCTTGCACCGCCGGCGGGCGGCCGGGTGCCGCCGCCGATCTTCCCGATCTCGCCCTCCTGGTCGCCAGTCCCGGGGTGCCTCTCACCCATCCCGCACCCCATCCGCTGATCGAGGACGCCCGGCGGGCGGGCGTACCGGTCTGCGGCGACGTCGATCTGTTCGCCGCCACATATCCCGAAACCTTCCTGATCGGCGTCACCGGGACCAACGGCAAATCCACCACCACCGCGCTGATCGCCCACCTCCTCGCGGCCGCCGGTCTGCCGGCCGAGGCGGCGGGCAACATCGGGCGGCCGGTGTTCGATCTCGAACCGGCGCCGGGTACGATTCTGGTCCTCGAACTCTCCTCCTTCCAGCTCGACCTGTCGCGGGAGCTGCGCTGCCGGATCGCCGTCTGGCTCAACCTCGAGCCCGACCATCTCGACCGCCACGGCGATCTCGACGGCTACATCGCCGCCAAACGGCGACTGTTCGCGGGCCAGCGGCCGGGCGACCGGGCCGTCGTCGCCGTCGACGACGATGTCTCGCGGGCTCTCGCCGAGGAGCTCGAGGCCGCCGGACGCGCGCCGATCCGGGTCAGCGGATCGCGGGCCGACGTCGAGGTCGGCGTCGCGGACGGCTGGCTCGTGGCGCGGAGCGAAGGCGGTCTCCGCCGGATCGCGGAGCTCGCCGGGCTGCCCCGTCTGCGCGGCCGGCACAACCATCAGAACGCGGCCGCCGCCTTCGCCGTCGCCCGTCTCCTGGGAGTGGACGGCGCCGTCGCGGCCCGAGGCCTCGCATCCTTTCCCGGTCTGCCGCATCGCATGCGGGAAGTGGGGCGCCTCGGCAGGATCCGCTTCATCGACGACAGCAAGGCCACCAATCCCGCCGCCGCCGGCCGCAGCCTCGCGAGTTTTTCCGAGATCTACTGGATCGCCGGCGGACGGGCGAAACCGGGCGGGTTCGGCGCCCTCGAGCCGCATCTGGGCAACATCCGCGCCGCCTTCCTGATCGGCGAGGCGGCCCCCGAACTCGCCCGCTTCCTCGAGGGGCGGGTGCCGGCGGAGATGGTCGGCGAGCTCGCCCGCGCGGTTCCGGCGGCGGCCCGGGCCGCGGACCGCAGCGAAGGCGAGGCGCCGGTGGTGCTCCTGGCACCGGCCTGCGCCTCCTTCGATCAGTTCACCGATTTCGAGGCCCGCGGACGGGCCTTCGCCGCCCTCGTCGCCGAGCTCGCCTCAGCCGCCGCGGGAGGTGCCGCGTGAGCCCCTTCGCACGGACCAACCGCGGCCTTCTGGCCAACTGGTGGTGGACCCTGGACCGGGCGCTCCTCGGCGGACTTCTGGTGATCGCCCTCGTCGGCGTGGTCATGGTCTTCGCCTCCAGCCCCCCCATCGCGAAACGTCTCGGTTACGAAGAGACCCGCTTCGTCGTCAAGCATCTGACCTTCCTGCTGCCGGCCATCCTCCTGCTTCTCGGCACCTCCCTCCTCGCCCCGCGCGGGGTCCTGCGGGCGGCCTTCCTGCTGCTCGCCGGCTTCGGCCTGCTGCTGGCCCTCACCCCCTTCCTCGGCACCGAGATCAAGGGAGCGCGGCGCTGGGTGTCGGTCGCCGGCCTGATCCTGCAGCCCAGCGAGTTCGTCAAACCGGCCCTGGTCGTCGTTTCCGCCTGGCTGCTGGCGCGGCGGCCCGGCATGGCGGGCGCGCCGCAGGCCGCGGCCCTCACCGGGCTCATGCTCCTGCTGCTGGTGATCCAGCCGGATCTCGGGATGAGCGTGCTGGTACTGGCGGTGTTCGGCGTCCAGCTCTTCGTCGCCGGCCTGCCCTGGCTGCTGATCGGCGGTCTCGCGGGACTCGGCGTCCTCGGCCTCTACGCCGCCTATGTCGCCTTCCCCCACGTCCAGACCCGGATCGACGACTTTCTCGACCCCACCAAGGAGAGCTACCAGGTCGAAACCTCGCTGTCGGCGGTGACCTCGGGCGGACTGTTCGGCCGTGGACCCGGCGAGGGGGTCGTCAAATTCTATCTGCCCGAGGCCCACTCCGATTTCGTGTTCGCCACCCTGGCCGAGGAATTCGGCGCCATCGCCGCCCTCCTCGTGCTGATGCTGTTCGGCTTCATCGTTCTGCGGGGACTGTGGCGGGCCTACGAGGCGCAGGACCGTTTCGTGCAGCTCGCCGCGGTCGGCCTCCTGGCCCAGTTCGGCCTCCAGGCGCTGGTCAACATCGCCGTCAATCTCAATCTGCTGCCGACCAAGGGGATGACCCTGCCGTTCGTCAGCTACGGCGGGTCCTCCCTGCTGGCCCTGGCCATCGGCATGGGCATGCTGCTGGCCCTGACCCGGGTCGGGGCCCGGCTGGAGGGGGCGCCGTGAACGGTCCGGTGCTGATCACCACCGGCGGTACCGGCGGGCACGTCTTTCCGGCGCTCGCCACCGCCCGCGCGTTGCGGGATCGGGGACGGCGGGTGGCCTTCGTCACCGATCGGCGCGGCGCGCGCTATCTGCGCGGCGAGAACGAGGTCTACGAGATCGCCGCCGCCAGCCCCACCGGGAGCGTGCGCCGGCGGCTCGATGGCATCCTGGCCATCGCCCGCGGCACCTGGCAGAGCCGGCGGCTGATCGGCCGGCTGCGTCCGGCGGCGACCGCGGCCTTCGGTGGTTACGCCTCGGTGCCGACGGTTCTCGCCGCCGCTCTCGCCCGCCAGCCGATCCTTCTGCACGAGCAGAACGCGGTGCTGGGGCGCGCCAACCGCCTCGCCTCCCGTTTCGCCCGGACCCTCGCCCTCACCTTCGCCGATACGCGGGGGGTGCCGCCGGCCCATGCCGGTCGCAGCCTCGTCACCGGCAACCCGATCCGTCCCGGCTTCGCCGTCGCCGCCGTGCGCGCCCCGGGCAGCGGCACGGATTTCCGTCTCCTCGTCCTCGGCGGCAGCCAGGGCGCGCGGGTGTTCGGCGAGGTGGTACCGGAGGCCGTCGCGAACCTGCCGGCGGCCGTCCGGGAACGCGTCCGGCTCACCATGCAGTGCCGGCCCGAGGAACTGGCGGCGGTCGAGCAGCGCTGTGCCCGTCTCGGTATCGAAGCCGAACTCGCCGCCTTCTTCGAGGATGTGGCGGAACGGATGGCGGCCAGCGATCTGGTGATCACCCGCTCCGGCGCCTCGACCGTGGCCGAGCTCCTGCATCTGGCCCGTCCCGCCATCCTCGTGCCCTACCCCCACGCCGCCGACGATCACCAGCGGGCCAACGCCGAACGGCTGGTGGCCGCCGGAGCCGCCCGGATGCTGCCGGAGGAGGAGTTCACGCCGGCGCGGCTGGCGGAGCTCCTGGCCGCGCTCGCCGAGACGCCGGCGACCCTCGCCGGGATGAGCGAGGCCGCCGCCGGCATGGCCGTGGGCGACGCCGCCGAGCGGCTCGCCGGCGCGGTGCTGGCGATGCTCGAAGGGGAGGCCGGGCGATGAAACTCCCCTTCGCGGTCGAGCCCATCCATTTCGTCGGCATCGGCGGCATCGGCATGAGCGGCATCGCCGAGATCCTGCACAATCTCGGCTACCGGGTGCAGGGCTCCGATCTCGGCGAGAGCCGGAACGTCCAGCGTCTGCGCGGACTCGGCATCGACATCGCCATCGGCCACCGGCCGGAAAACCTGGGCGAGGCGAAGCTGCTGGTGGTCTCCTCGGCGGTCGGTGCCGACAATCCCGAGGTCCTCGAAGGCCGGGCGCGGCGCCTGCCCGTCGTGCCACGGGCCGAGATGCTGGGCGAGCTGATGCGCTTCAAATGGTCGGTGGCGGTGGCGGGTACCCACGGCAAGACCACCACCACCTCGATGGTCGCCGCCATTCTCGATGCCGGCGGCCTCGATCCGACCGTCATCAACGGCGGGATCATCAACGCCTACAAGACCAACGCCCGTCTCGGCGCCGGGGAGTGGATGGTGGTCGAGGCCGACGAGAGCGACGGCAGCTTCCTGCGCCTGCCGGCGACCATCGCCGTGATCACCAACATCGATCCCGAGCACATGGACCATTACGGTTCCTTCGACGCGGTGCGGAGGGCTTACCTCGCCTTCGTCGAGCAGCTCCCCTTCTACGGCGTCGCCGTGCTCTGCATCGACCATCCCGAGGTGCAGGCACTGCTGCCCAGGATCACCGATCGCCGGGTCATCACCTACGGCTTCAATCCCCAGGCCGACATCCGCGCCTGCGACCCGCGCCTCGATGCCGAGGGCGAGCATTTCACGGTGATCATGCGGGGTCCGGACGGCGAAGAGGAGGTGCTCGAGGATGTGCATCTGGCGATGCCGGGGCTGCACAATGTCGCCAATGCCCTGGCCGCCCTGGCGGTGGGACGGCAGCTCGGCATCGGCGCCGCGGCGATGTGCCGGGCGCTGGCCGGTCTCGAGGGGGTGCAGCGCCGCTTCACCCGCACCGGACGGGTCGCCGGCATCACCGTGATCGACGATTACGGCCACCATCCGGTGGAGATCCGCAACGTGCTGCGCACCGCCCGGGCCGCGACCCCGGACGGGCGGGTGATCGCCGTCGTCCAGCCCCACCGCTACACCCGGCTGCGCGACCTGTTCGAGGATTTCTGCACCTGCTTCGTCAACGCCGACATCGTGCTGGTGGCGCCGGTCCACGCCGCCGGCGAACCCCCCGTCGAAGGCATCGACCGGGACGCCCTGGTCGCCGGCCTGCGCGCCCACGGCCAGCGCGAAGTGCACGCGATCGACGGCGAGGAGGATCTCGCACCGCTGCTGGCGCGGCACGCCCGCGCCGGCGATCTCGTGGTCTGTCTCGGCGCCGGCACCATCACCCGCTGGGCGCACGATCTGCCGCAAAGGCTGAGCACCCTGCTCGGCGCGGAGGTCGAACGATGACCGGCGGGCGCGATTTCGATCTGCCGCCGGTGCGCGGCCGGATGCGGCGGATGGTGCCGCTGGCGCCCCTCACCTGGTTCCGGGTCGGCGGTCCGGCGCGGTTCCTGTTCCAGCCGGCCGATGCGGAGGATCTCGCCGCCTTCCTCGCGGCGCGGCCGGAAGCGCTGCCGCTGCTGCCGATGGGGGTCGCCTCCAACCTGCTGGTGCGCGACGGCGGCATCGACGGGATGGTGGTCCGCTTCGGCGGGCCGCTGGCGAAGGTGACGGTGGAGGGTGAGGTCCTGATGGCCGGGGCCGGCGCCCTCGATCAGCGGGTGGCGACGGTCGCCGCCCGGGCCGGACTTTCCGGCCTCGAGTTCATGATCGGCATCCCGGGAACGATCGGCGGTGCGGTGCGGATGAACGCCGGCGCCTTCGGGGGCGAGACCGCGGACCGGCTGATCTGGGCCGAGGCGCTCGACGAGGCGGGGCGGCCGCACCGTCTGCGCCGCGACGAGCTCGGGCTTTCCTACCGTTCCAGCCGGCTGCCCGAGGGCTGGGTCGTGCTGCGCGCCGCCTTCGCCTTGGCCCCCGGCGATCCGGAGGCGATCGCCGCCCGCATGGCGGCGATCCGCGAGGAACGCGCGCGCAGCCAGCCGCTCCGGGTCGCGACCGGTGGCAGCACCTTCAAGAACCCGCCCGGGGAGAAGGCCTGGCGGCTGATCGATGCCGCCGGCTGTCGGGGCCTGCGCCACGGCCGGGCGATGGTTTCGGAGCAGCATTGCAATTTCCTCGTCAACACCGGCGGGGCGACCGCCGCCGAGATCGAGGAACTCGGCGAGATGGTGCGGGCGCGGGTACGGGAGCAGAGCGGCGTCGATCTCTGCTGGGAGATCCACCGCGTCGGCCGTAATCGGGCCCGGGAGGAAGCGGCATGACCCATGTCGCCGTGCTGATGGGCGGCATGTCCGCCGAGCGCGAGGTCTCGCTGACCAGCGGCGAGGCCTGCGCCGCCGCCCTCGAGGAACGGGGCTACCGGGTGAGCCGGATCGACGTCGGCCGCGATCTGCCGGCGGTGCTGGCGGCGCTGCGGCCGGACGTGATCTTCAACGCCCTCCACGGCCGCTTCGGCGAGGACGGCCGGGTCCAGGGGCTGTTCGACCTCATGGGCATTCCCTACACCCATTCCGGCGTGCTCGCCTCGGCTCTGGCGATGGACAAGCCGATGGCCCGGCGCATCTTCGCCGAGGCCGGGCTGCGGGTACCCGAGGGCCGCGAGATCCGCTTCGCCGACCTGCTCGAGAGCCCGCCCTTTCCGCCACCTTTCGTCGCCAAGCCGGCGGCCGAGGGCTCCAGCGTCGGGGTGGTCATCGTCCGCGATCCGGACCTCGCCGAGCTGCGCGGGCGCAACCGGGCCGATCCCGACGCCCGGATGCTGGTGGAGCGCTACATCCCCGGTCGCGAGCTCACCTGTTCGGTGCTCGGCGGTGAGCCGCTGGCGGTGACCGAGATCGCGCCGGAAGAGGGTTTCTACGACTACCGGGCGAAATACACCCCGAACGTCGCCCGCCATCTCCTGCCGGCGCCACTGCCCGGGAGGGTCTACGCGCGGGTCATGGAGGCGGCCGCCACCGCCCATGCGGCGCTCGGCTGTCGCGGCCTGAGCCGGGCCGATTTCCGCTTCGATCCCGAGGAGGGGGAAGCCGGCCTCTACATCCTCGAGGTCAATACCCAGCCGGGCATGACGCCACTGTCGCTGGCTCCCGAACAGGCCGCCCACTGCGGTCTCTCCTTCGCCGATCTGGTGGAACGTCTGCTGGAGGAGGCGCGATGCGACAGGTGAATCGCCTTCTTCGCCACGCCCGGGTGGCCCGGCGGCAGCCGCCGCGACCGCGCTGGATCGCGCCCCTGCGCCGGCTCGCGATTCCGGCGTTGGCGGTCGCCGCACTCTCTGGTACGACATACCTCACGGTTGAGACGGGGTTGACGGCCGCCGCCTACGAGCGGGTGCGGCAGCAGCTCCGCCTGGCGGAGGATCGTTTGGGGCTGCGGGTTCGCGATATTCTCACCCAGGGGCGGCAACGGACGGCGCGCCGGGAACTCGCCGCGGCTCTTGCCTCCTATGAAGGGCAATATATACTTGCAGTTGATTTGCAGGCCGTCCGCGAACGGCTGGAACGTCTGCCCTGGGTCCGTCGTGCTACCGTCAAGCGTCTGCTCCCCTCGACCCTCCTGGTTCGCCTCGAAGAGCATCGTCCCGTCGCCCTCTGGCGCGGTCCGGAGGGTCTGCGCTTGATCGGAACGGAGGGTGAAGCGATCCCGATCGAGGACCTTCGTGCCTTCCGTGATCTGCCCCTTCTCTACGGTGCCGGAGCGCCGGCCCGCCTCCCCGCCCTCCATCGCCTGCTGCGGAGCGAGCCCGAACTCGCCCGCCGGGTGACCGGCGCGGCCTGGATCGGCGACCGGCGCTGGGACCTGTTCGTCGACGGTCGCACCACCATCCGTCTGCCCGAGCGCGAAGCCGACGAGGCCTGGCGTCTGCTGGCCCGCGAGGAACGGCGCAGCCGTCTCCTGGAGCGGGCGATCGACGCCGTCGATCTGCGCAATCCGGATTGGATCGTGTTGCGGCTGAACAGGCGGATCCTGCGCCACCCAGGGAGGAAAGCAGCATGAGCACGCGGACCCTGGACCGCGCCGGCAGAGGCGTCCGACCCGCACTCGACGGGCTGCGCACGACGCCGGTCACGGTTCTCGACATCGGTACCACCAAGATCTCCTGCTTCATCGCCCGGCCGCGCCCCTCGCAGGGCTTCGCCCTCCTCGGCCGCGGCTATCAGGCGGCGGAGGGCTTCAAGGGCGGCGAGGTGATCGACGTCGATGCCGCCGAGACCTCCCTCGCCGCCGCCCTCCACGAGGCCGAGGAACAGGCCGGCGACCCGGTGCGCGAGGTGGTGATCGTCACCAATGCCGGGCGACCGGTCTCGCGTCAGGTGCGGGTGACCCACGAGCTCGGCGGTGCCACGGTGCGCGACGAGCAGCTCCGCGCGCTCCTGGTCGAGGCCCGGGCCGCGGCCGCGGGTGCCGAGCAGGAGGTGCTGCACACCGTACCCGTGGCGGTCAGCCTCGACGGCGGGCGTCCCCTCAAGGATCCGCGCGGGGCCCGCGGCGAGCGGCTGGAGATGCTGGCCACGGTGGTTTGCGCCGGGCGCCAGCCGATCCGGGACCTGGTGGCCTGTCTCGAGCGCTGCCATGTGCGGGTCACCGAGATCGTCGCCGCCCCCTACGCCGCGGGCATCGCCTGCCTCACCGAGGACGAGATGGAACGCGGCTGCCTGGTGCTCGACCTGGGCGGCGGCATCAGCGGCTTCGCCCATTTCGCGGACGGCCGCCTGCTCTGTCTCGACCAGGTGCCCTACGGCGGCATCCATGTCACCAACGATCTCGCCTACGGTCTCTCCACCGGCCGCGCCCATGCCGAGCGGCTGAAAACCCTCCACGGTGGTGTCGTGCGCCGCGCCTGCGATGCCGATGCCCGCATCACCTTCCCCCTTCTCGGCGAACGGCCGGAGACCCCCACCGGCGAGGTGGCGCGGGCCCGGATCACCCACATCGTGCGGGCGCGGGTGGAGGAGATCCTGGACTTCGTCCAGGACAAGATCCGCGCCAACTGGGAGGTGTTCGAGCGCCGCCCGCCACGTTCCGTGGTGCTCACCGGCGGCGCCAGCCAGCTCGACGGGCTCGAGGAGCTGGCCGAGGAGATTTTCGGCATTCCGGCCCGCCGCGGCCGGCCCGATCTCGTGCACGGCCGGCACGGCACGGAAACCGAGCCCTGCTGTGCGGCCACCTGTGGTGCCCTGTCGTTGGCCAGCGGTGACGACGACGGGCTGAGCTGGGGAGACGGAAGGGAAATGCCGGTGCTGGCCGGCTGGCTCGCGCGTCTGGCGCGCTGGGTCGAGCAGAATTTCTGAGCGAAGGGGGGCTGTCCCGCCCGTGACCATCCGCCGGCCGACTGCCCGCGGCCGGTTTCGAGGAGGACGATCCGAAGAACGGATCGCGACCAAGGAGGAGAATATGACGATCAGCTTGAGCATGCCGGTGACCCACGAGTTGAAGCCCAAGATCACCGTCGTCGGGGTCGGCGGTGCCGGGGGCAACGCCGTCAGCAACATGATCACCTCGCATCTGGAGGGGGTCGAGTTCCTCGCCTGCAACACCGATGCCCAGGCCCTCGCCAACTGCCTGAGCGACCGCAAGGTGCAGATCGGCACCACCATCACCCACGGGCTCGGCGCCGGCGCCCGACCGGAAATCGGCCGGGCGGCGGCCGAAGAGGCCCTCGACGAGATCCTCGATCACCTGCAGGGCAGCCACATGGTGTTCATCACCGCCGGCATGGGCGGCGGCACCGGCACGGGGGCCGCCCCGGTGGTCGCGAGGGCGGTCCGCGAACAGGGGATCCTCACCGTCGGCGTCGTCACCAAGCCGTTCCATTTCGAGGGCGCGCACCGCATGCGCCTGGCCGAGGCCGGCATCGAGGAGCTGCAGGAGTACGTCGATACCCTGATCGTGATCCCCAACCAGAACCTGTTCCGCCTCGCCAACGAGCGCACCACCTTCGCCGAGGCCTTCCGGATGGCCGACGAAGTGCTGCACATGGGCGTGCGCGGGGTGACCGATCTGATCGTCATGCCCGGCCTCATCAATCTCGACTTCTCCGACATCCGGACGGTGATGAGCGAGATGGGCAAGGCGATGATGGGCACCGGCGAGGCCGAGGGCGAGAGCCGGGCCATCGACGCCGCCGAGGCGGCGATCTCCAATCCCCTGCTCGACGAGGTGTCGATGAAGGGGGCCCGCGGGGTCCTCATCAGCATCACCGGCGGTGCCGATCTCACCCTGTTCGAGGTCGATGCGGCGGCCAACCGGATCCGCGAGGAGGTGGACGCCGACGCCAACATCATCTTCGGCTCGACCTTCGACGATTCGATGCAGGGACGGCTGCGGGTGTCGGTGGTCGCCACCGGCATCGACGCCCCGGACGCCCGCCGCGAGGAAACCGCCGCCCAGGAAAGCCAGCCGGCGTCGGGTACCACCACCTTCCGCTTCCAGCCGCAGCTCCACAGCGCCCGCCCCTATCCGCCGGTGGGTCCCAACACTCCGCCGCGCGAACCGAGCCCGGCCGCTCGTCTGCGTCAGCCGAGCGCCGGAGGGACCGCCGAGGGGCGCGCGGAACCGCGCAGTTTCAGCCTGCCCTCCCTGGAGACCGGCCAGCGGGCGGCGCCGACCGCCGGGCCGCGGATGCGGCCGGCGGCCCGGGGCGAAGAGCGCGGGCGTAATCTGTTCGAGCGGATGCGCGATCTCGCCTGGGCACGGATGCCGGGCGGCGAGCGCGGCACCGCCGAACAGACCCGCCCGGAAGCCGAAGCGGAGCCCGGGCCGGCCGCCCGGAGTCGTGCCGAGACGGGCGCCGATCACGACGAGATCGGCGAAATCCCGACCTATCTGCGTCGCGAGAAGGTCGAGGGCTGACCGGCGGGCGGATCGCCGGAACGGGAAAGGCGGCGGGGTCTCCCGCCGCCTTTTTCCGTTCCCGGTGCCCCGCGGGGAAGGCTCAGTGCGCCATCAAGACCGGCACCGTCATGTGTTCGAGAATGTGCTGGGTGACCCCGCCCAGCACCAGTTCCCGCAGTCGGGAATGGCCGTAACCGCCCATCACGATCATGTCCGCGCTCTCGTCGGCGGCGGTGGAGAGCAGGACGTCCGAAGGATCGAGCCCGCCGCTTTCGATGTCGCGGACCTCCACCTCGACACCGTGATGGGCGAGATGCGCGGCCATGTCGGCACCGGCGATCGGCCCCACCCGTCCGCCGAGCTTCTGGGGATCGACGACCACGACGAAGACTCGCCGCGCGCTCACCAGGAGCGGCAGGGAATCGTTGATCGCCCGCACCGCTTCGCGCGAGCCGTCCCAGGCGCAGATCACCGTCTCCGGCGGCATGTTCCGATAGCCGATGTAGGGAACGATCAGCGCCGGGCGTCCGGAATGCATGAAGGCCGCTTCCACCAGAAGCGCCATGTCGGCGCCGTCCACCTCGGGATCGGGCTGGCCGACGATGCTGATGTCGGCGTGGCGGGCGTGACGGGTGAACACGGCCGGCAGACGCTCGACGGGCGCGATCTCGAAACGCGGCTCGATGGGCCGGCCGAAGCGCCCCGCCCGCTCGTCCGCCCCGGCCAGCAGCGAGCGCGCGGTCTCCTCGGCCTGGCGCCGCTGCTCGCGCAGGATCTCCTCGGGAATCGTCACCCCCACCGCGGCCGGGACATAGGGCTCGGCGACGAGACACAGCACGGCGAGATGCGCATCATGGGTGTCGGCGAGCTTCAGGGCGGCTTCGAACCGCGCCTCGCTCCCCTTGGTGTCGTCGATCTGGACGAGGATATCCTTGAAAGCCATCCGTACCTCCCGCCGGCTGCAGTTCACGAGTCTTAGATAGGAACGTTCCGACCCGCGACAAAGACGCGGCCCGGCCACCTCCGCCGTTGCCCCGTGTCGCGACGGGCCTTAACACAGAATATCCGACGAGAGCGGCGCAAATTGGCAACAGGAACCGAACCGCATTGGCCACGCGAGATCGAGCTCAAGCTCGCGCTCGCCCCGGGCGACCAGGACGCGGTGCTCGATCATCCGCTGGTCCGCCGGCGCCTGGCCGCCGCCCCCCGGCAGGAGCGGCTGCACAGTCGCTATTTCGACACGCCGGACCGCGCCCTCCGGGCGCGGGACGCGACCCTCAGGATCCGCCGGACGAGGCGGGGCTTCGTGCAGACCCTCAAGCTCGCCGACGAGCCTCGTGGCGCGCTCGCCGACCGAATCGAATGGAGCTGTCCGGTCGAGGATTTCGCCCCCCGGCCGGAACGCCTGCCCCCCGAACTCGCGTCCCGTGCCGGACTGAACCCCGGCATCCCCCTCGAACCCGTCTTCGAGACCCGCATCCTGCGCCGCACCGCCCGGCTTCGCTGGCGTGAATCGCCGGGCGGTAGAGTGGAGCTGGAGCTGGCGCTGGACCGCGGCCGGATCCTCGCAGGTGCACGGCGGGAACCCGTTTCCGAACTCGAACTGGAGCTTCGCCACGGGCCCGCCGCCGCGGCCTTCGCGTTCGCCGAACGGCTCGGCGAGGCGCTGCCGCTGCGACCCTCGAGCGCCGACAAGGCCGCCCGCGGTCACCTCCTCGACGGCGCGCCGCCGCCCTCCTACCGCGCCGTCCGGCCGCCCCTCGAGCCGTCGATGAGCAGCGCCGCCGCCTTCCGCCGGCTGCTGCGGGCGATCCTCGTTCACTGGCTGGCGAGTGACACGGCCGTCCGGTACGGCCGGGAGACGGAAGCCGTGCATCAGCTCAGGGTCGCCCTGCGGCGCGGCCTCGTGCTCTTCGGCCTGTTCCGAACGGTGCTCCCGGTCGCCGACCGGGAGCGCCTGCGCCGGCGGACCAAGACCATCCTCGCGGGCCTGGCCGAAATGCGCGAGCTCGACGTGGTGCGGGCCGAGTTCCTGGAAACCGTCCCCGCGGCGGGGGAAGACGCGGCGGCGTTGATCGCGCCGCTCGAGCTGCGGCGTGCCAAGGTGCGCAACGCGGTGCTGGCGCTCCTCGAATCGCCCGCCTACGCGGCCTTCCTCCTCGAGCTCGCCGCCTGGCTGGAGCGGGAGGGCTGGCGCGAACATGCCGATGCCGCCCTGCTGCTGCGCCAGGAACTGCCGGTGGCCGAGCATGCGTCCCGCGTGCTGGGCCGGTGCGGAAGGCGGCTCGCCCGTGCCTGCCGCCATCTCGATCGGCTGGACGTCGAGGGCCGCCACGAGCTGCGCCTCGCCGCCAAACGCCTGCGTTACGCCATCGATTTCTTCGCCCCGCTCTACCCGGCCGGAAGGACCGCCGCCTGGCTCCGGCGGCTGCGGCGTCTCCAGGATCTCCTCGGCGAGGACAGCGATTTCGCTTCCCTGCGCCCGGTTCTCGACCGTCTCCTCGCCGAGGCGCCGCGGCGCGATCGGGAGCGGCTGGCATCGGCGGCCGGCTTCGTCCTCGGCTGGCACCGCCACCGTCTCGCCATCCTCCCCCGCCGGCTGGAGAAGGAGGTCGCGAAGCTCCGCGCCCTGCGGCCGCCCTGGTGAAGCCGCCGCTTCAGGCGGCCCCGCTCCGGCGGCGGGGTGCGACCGGCGCCTGCCGCTCGACCACCGCCTTGACGAGGGCGGCGAGGGCGGCCTTGACGCCGGTGTCGTCGATCTCGCTGAAACCGCGGGCGAGTTCGATCAGGCTGCGGTCGCGGGCGCCGTGGCCGGTGCCGCCGCCCTCGCCCTCCTCGCGCGCCTCGAAGCCGGCCAGGAAATAGTCGAGGGAGACCTCCAGGCGACGGGCGATCAGATGGAGACTGCCGGCGGGAATCCGGTTGGCGCCGGTTTCGTACTTCTGGATCTGCTGGTAGGAGACGCCGATGGTACGCGCGAGCTGCTCCTGGGTCAGTCCGAGCTGAGTACGGCGACGACGGATGCGTTCACCTATATACTGCTCGAGCGTCGGTTTGCGCCTGCTCACCTGTTCCTTCCCCGACGGGCGGGTGGGCACCCGCACCGCGCTGGTTTACGTTGTCGCCGCCGCCGGCGAGTGTAAACCGCCGACGAAGGTTCTACAATTCCGGTGAAGTCACGGGTGAAAGGCGGGGCGCCCCCCGTGACCGGAGCGGAAGGATCGAGACGAACGTGACGGTGAAATCTTCGTTCTTTGCGGGAGGTCTGTCCGGCATGCGGTCACTCGTGGCATCGACGGCGCTTCTTTTTCTGGCCGCCTGCGCCACCGGCGGCAACGAGGCCGAATATGTCGAGCGGCCGGTGGAAGAGCTCTACAACGAGGCCTACGAGCTCGTCCGGGCGGAGGACTACACGGCGGCGGCCGAGGCCTTCGAGGAGGTCGAGCGGCAGCACCCCTACTCCCAGTGGGCGACCCGCGCCCAGGTGATGGCCGCCTACGCCTACTACGAGGCCGGGGAATACGACGCCGCCATCGCCGCCGCCGAGCGCTTCATCGAGTTGCATCCCGGCAACAAGGACGTGCCCTACGCGCAGTATCTGATCGGCATCTCCTATTACGAGCGCATCTCGGACGTCGGCCGCGACCAGGGGATGACCGAGGAGGCGCTGCGCGCCTTCACCGAGCTGGTGCGCCGCTATCCCGACAGCCCCTACGCCCGGGACGCCCAGCTCAAGATCGATCTCGTGCGCGACCATCTGGCCGGCAAGGAGATGGAGATCGGCCGCTTCTACCAGCGGCGCGGCCAGTATCTGGCGGCCATCAACCGCTTCCGCAACGTCGTCGAGAACTACCAGACCACCACCCATGTGCCGGAAGCCCTGCACCGGCTGGTCGAATCCTACCTCGCCCTCGGCGTCGAGGACGAGGCCGAGGCGGCGGCCGCGGTGCTCGGTTACAACTATCCCGACAGCAAATGGTACGAACGCTCCTACGCCCTGCTCACCGGTCGCGGTCTGAGCCCCGAGGCGGACCGCGAGTCCTGGTTCTCGCGCCTCTTCTGAGGGAGCGACGCCGGAAACCGCATGCTGACCGGCCTTTCCATCCGCGACATCCTGCTGATCGAGCGGCTCGATCTCGCCTTCTCGCCGGGCCTCACCGTCCTCACGGGCGAAACCGGGGCCGGTAAATCGATCATTCTGGGGGCTTTGGGCTTCGCCTGCGGGGGCCGGTCGGATCGGAGCCTGGTCCGCAGCGGGGCACGGCAGGGCTCGGTGACCGCGATCTTCGCGCCGCCTCCCGATCATCCGCTGCGCGCGGAGCTCGACGCCCACGGCATCGCCGCGGGGGAGGAGATCGTCCTCCGCCGCCGGGTGGCGAGCGACGGTCGCAGCCGCGCCTGGGTCGAGGACGTTCCGGTGAGTGGCGGGCTGCTGCGGCGTCTCGGCGAAGCTCTGCTCGCCGTCCACGGCCAGCATGCGAGCCGCGGCCTGCTCGACCCCGCCAGCCACCGCCGGCTGCTCGACGCCTTCGGCGGCCACGCCCCGCTGCTCGCCGAGCTCGAAGCGGCCTTCGAGCGCTGGCGGCGGGCGGGCGACGCCCTGGCCGCGCTCGAGGAACGTCTGGAACTGGCGAAGCGCGAGGAGGAAGAGCTCCGCTGCCGGGTGGCCGAGCTCGCCGATCTCGAGCCCCGCCCGGGCGAGGAGGAGATCCTGGCCGAACGGCGCCGGCGGCTGATGCACCGGGAGAAGCTGGCCGCCCTTCTCCGGGAGGGGCTGGCGGCCGCGGCGGCCGCCGTCGATCGCCTCGCCGCCGCCCGACGCCTGTTCGCGCGGGCCGCGAGCCTCGGCGGGGAGAACGTGGAACGGGCGCTCGAAGCTCTCGATCGCGCCCTGATCGAGGCCGGCGAAGCGGAAAGCGGGCTGGCCGGGGCGGCACGGGATCTCGAACTCGACACCGACAGCCTGGAGGCGGTCGAGGAGCGGCTGTTCGCCCTCCGCGACGCCGCCCGCAAATACCGATGCGCGGTCGAGGATCTGCCCGACCGGCTCGAGCGCTGGCGCGGCCGGTTGGCCGAGCTCGAGACCGGCGCCGAAGAGACGGCCCGGGCACGCGCCGTCGCGGAAGAAGCGCGGCGCGACTTCCTCGCCGTCGCCGAGCGGCTGTCCGCCGCCCGGCGCGAGGCGGCGGCACGGCTGCAGGCCGCGGTGGAAGCCGAGCTGCCCCCTCTCAGGATGGACCGGGCCCGTTTCCGGGTCGCCGTCGATGCGCTCGATCCCGAGCAGTGGAACGCCGGCGGCGCCGAGCGGGTACGGTTCGAAGTCGCGACCAATCCGGGCGAGCCTTTCGGTCCCCTCGCCCGCATCGCATCCGGTGGCGAGCTGTCGCGCTTCATGCTCGCCCTCGAGGTGGTGATCGCCGGGCTCGATCCGGTTCCGACCATGATCTTCGACGAGGTGGACGCGGGCATCGGCGGGGCGGTGGCGGCGGCGGTCGGCGAGCGGCTGCTGCGCCTGGCGGCGGAGCGGCAGGTGATCGTCGTCACCCATGCGCCGCAGATCGCGGCCCTCGCCGATCATCACCTGCGGATCGCCAAGTCGGTCGGCGAGGGTCACAGCCGGGTCGGTGTCGAAACCCTCGACGACGCCGCGCGCCGCGAGGAGATCGCCCGCATGCTGGCCGGGGCGGAAATCACCGAGGCGGCGCGGGCCGCCGCCGACAGCCTGCTCTCTCTCGCCGCCGGGCCTCCACGATGACCCCGAAACGGGAGGATCCCGTTCCCCCCCGCAGCCTGCGGAAGCTCGCGCCACCGCCGAGCTTCTTCGCGCCGGTGGCCGAGCTCACCGAGGAGGAGGCGCGCGAGGAGCTGGCCTGGCTGGCCCGGGAGATCGAACGCCACGACCGGCTCTATTACCTCCACGACCGGCCCGAAATCTCGGATGCCGAATACGACGCGCTCAAGCTCCGCAACCGGGCGATCGAGGCGCGCTTTCCCCATCTCGTGCGGCCCGACAGCCCGAGCCTGCGGGTGGGTGCACCGCCGGCCGAGGAGTTCGGCAAGATCCGCCACGCGGTGCCGATGTTCACCCTCGACAACGCCATGGAGGAGGGCGATCTGCGGGACTGGGTGGCCCGCATCCGGCGCCTCCTGGGGATCGATCCCGAGGCGCCGCTCGCCTATGTGGCGGAACCCAAGATGGACGGGCTGTCCTGCTCGCTGCGCTACGAGCACGGCCTGCTGGTGAGTGCCGCCACCCGTGGCGACGGCTACACCGGCGAGGACGTCACCGCCAACGTTCGCACGATCCGCGAGATTCCCCAGCATCTGATGACCGATCGCCCGCCCCCGGTGCTGGAGGTCCGCGGCGAGGTGTACATGAACCGCGACGATTTCGACCGTCTCAACGCCGAGCGGGCGGCCCGCGGCGAACCCCTTTTCGCCAATCCCCGCAACGCCGCCGCCGGCTCGCTCCGCCAGCTCGACAGCCGGGTCACGGCGGCACGACCGCTGCGCTTCTTCGTCTGGGGCTGGGGCGAAGCCGATCCGCCGGTCACCGGCACCTACAGCGCCTTTCTCGAACGGGTCCGGGAGCTGGGCTTTCCGGTCAATCCGCTGACCCGCCGCTGTACCGACGAGGCGGAGCTGATCGCCTACCACGACGAGCTCGAGCAGCGGCGCTTCGAGCTCCCCTACGACATCGACGGGGTGGTGGACAAGCTCGACGACATCGCCCTCCAGGAGCGGCTCGGCTTCGTGCAGCGGACGCCGCGCTGGGCGATCGCCCACAAGTTCAGCCCCCAGAAGGCCTTCACCCGGATCCGCGACATCACCGTCCAGGTCGGCCGCACCGGGGCGCTCACCCCGGTGGCCGAACTCGAGCCGGTCACCGTCGGCGGGGTGGTCGTCAGACGGGCCACCCTCCACAACGAGGACTACATCGCCGCCAAGGACATCCGGATCGGCGACACGGTCGTGGTCCAGCGTGCCGGCGACGTCATCCCGCAGGTGGTGGAGGTGGTGCGCGAAAAGCGTCCTCCGGACAGCCGGCCTTTCGCCTTTCCCGACCGTTGCCCGGTTTGCGGCAGCCTCGCCATCCGGCCGCCGGGCGAGGCCGTCCGCCGCTGTACCGGCGGACTCTTCTGTCCGGCGCAGCGGGTCGAACGGCTCAAGCATTTCGTCGGTCGCCGGGCCTTCGACATCGAGGGCCTCGGCCGGAAGCAGATCCCCCGGCTCATGGAGGCCGGAATCCTCGAGAGCCCGGTGGATCTGTTCCGTCTGCCGAAGGACCGCGAACGGCTCCAGCGGCTCGCCGGGCTGGAAGGCTGGGGCGAGAGGAAGATCCGCAACCTGCTGGCGATGATCGAGGCGCGGCGACATGTTCCCCTCGACCGCTTCGTCTTCGCCCTCGGCATCCGGTACGTGGGCGAAGTCAACGCCCGGATCCTCGCCCGCCACTACCGCCGCTTCGAGGCCTGGCGGGTGGCGATGGAGAAGCTGGCGGCGGGCGATGCGCGGGTCCGCGCCGAGCTGGAGGCGATCGAGGGCATCGGTCCGACCATCGCCGAGGCCCTGGCCGAGTTCTTCCGCGAGCCCCGCAACCGGCGACTGGTGGACGAGCTCGCCGGCGAGATCGAAATCGAGCCGGTGGCGGCGCCGGCGGCTGCCGCTTCGCCCTTGGCCGGCAAGACCATCGTCTTCACCGGCGAGCTGACGCGGATGACCCGCGGCGAAGCCAAGGAACGGGCCGAGGCGTTGGGCGCCAAGGTCGCCGGTTCGGTATCGCGGCGCACCGACTTCGTGGTCGTCGGAGCCGATCCCGGCAGTAAGCTGGCCCGCGCCCGCGAGCTCGGGGTGCGGATCGTGAGCGAAGAGGAATGGTACGACATCGTAGGAGCGACATGACGCGGATCCTGACGATCGCCCTGGGCTACGCCTTTCTCCTGCTGGGCGTGGTGGGGCTCTTCCTGCCGATCCTCCAGGGCGTGCTGTTCATCGTCGTGGGGCTCCTGCTGCTGTCCCGCCACAACCCCTGGGCGCAGCGCCTCCTCGACCGTTTCAAGGCGCGCTATCCGCGGGCCGGTACGATGATCGCCAGAGCGCAGTCCTGGCTCCACCGGTTCATGTTCAGGCTCAATCTCTTCGGCCGGAGGATCGCGAGGCGGATCCGCGAGGTCTTGTAGGAGGCGACGTGCGCCGGACCGGGGATCGCCGCGGCCGGAGATCAGAGCGGGGCGCAGGCGGCTTCCAGCCAGGCGCGATGCTCGGCGTCCAGCGCCGGTGACAGGCTCTCGCGCACCCGCCGATGATAGGCGTCCAACCAGGCCCGCTCACCGGCGGTCAGGAGCCCGGGCAGGATCAGCCGCCGGTCGATGGGCGCCAGGGTCAGCGTCTCGAATTCCAGGAGCGGCCTGTCGCCTCCCTCCGTCCGCTCCGCGCAGGGCCGGACCAGCAGCAGATTCTCGATCCGGATGCCGTAGGCCCCGGGCCGGTAGCAGCCGGGTTCGTTGGAGAGGATCATCCCCGGTTCCAGGGCCACCGCGGAGCCCGTCTTGGCGATCCGCGGCGGCCCCTCGTGCACGCAGAGATAGCTGCCGACCCCGTGACCGGTGCCGTGATCGTAGTCGAGACCGGCCTCCCACAACGGGAGCCGGGCGAGGCTGTCGAGCTGGGCGCCGCCGGTGCCTTCGGGAAAGCGCACGGTGGCGAGGGCGATGTGTCCCTTGAGCACCCGGGTGAAATGCTCGCGCATGGCCGCCGCCGGTCGGCCGAGGGCCACCGTCCGGGTGATGTCGGTGGTGCCGTCCAGGTAGTGGCCGCCGGAATCCATCAGCAGCAGCGTCTCGCCGGTGAGCGGCCGGGCCCTGTCTGCGGTCACCCGGTAGTGGACGACGGCGCCGTTGGGGCCGTGCCCGGCGATGGTCTCGAAACTGGGGCCGCGGTAGAGGGGATCGCGGGAACGTTCCGCCTCCAGCCGCCGGACGACGTCCAGTTCGGTGACCGAACCGTCGAGGGGAAGCTCGTCGAGCCACTTGAGAACCCGGACGACGGCGACCCCGTCCCGGCGGTGCGCGCGCCGCGCACCCTCCATCTCGACCGGATTCTTCCTGGCCTTGGCCAGGATCACCGGATCTTCCTCTTCGAGCGGTGGCCGACCGCCGGCGGTCAGCCGATCGAGGAACCCCGCGCGAACCAGGCGCGGATCGGCGATCACCGCCTCGCCCCCGCGCGCGAGCGCATCGAGAGCCGCGCCGAAGGTCTCGTAGGGTTCGACCAGGACCTCCTCCTCGAGCCGGAGATCGGCGGGCAGCTTGCGGGCGTCGACGAACCAGCGGCATCGGCCGTCGCGGTGCAGCAGGGCGAAGCTCAGGATCACCGGATTGAACGGGATGTCGCTGCCGCGGAGATTGAGCAGCCAGCAGATGGCGTCGGTGGCGGTGAGGACCAGCCATTCGGCGTCGAGCTCGGCGATCGCCCGTCCGATTTCCCGCCGCTTCTCGCGGGCCGTGCGACCGGCGTGGACGAGCTCGTGGGGCGTGACCCGACCGACCGGCGGCGGCGGCCGATCGGTCCAGACGGCATCCACCGGATTGCGCCGGACGGCGACGAGATCGGCACCGCGGCGCCGGCAGACCCGTTCGATGCGTTCACGCTCGGCCTTGGTGACGAGATAGGGATCGTAGCCCAGCCGCTGTCCGGGCTGGAGATGCCGGGCCAGCCATTTGGCGGGCGGTTCGCGGCCGAGATGACAGGTCTCGAACAGCCGCGGATCCACCTCCTCCCGCACCTGCAGCGTGTAACGGCCGTCGGTGAAGACGGCGGCACGATCGGGCAGGACCAGGACGACCGCCGCCGATCCGGTGAACCCGCTGAGCCAGGCCACCCGTTCCTCGTGCGGCGGCAGATACTCGCTGCCGTGGGGATCGGTGCGCGGCAGCCAGAGCCCGTCGAGGCCGTCCCGCTGGAGCAGCCGCCGCAATCGTGCGAGACGCTCGGCGGGCCCCCGGTCCGGCTCACCCGTCATCGCCGCTCCTCCTCGACGGTCCGCTCCGATCGTCGATCACCGCGGAAGACGGCCGGGACACGGCCCGTTTCCGTGGGCTATTTGGCCGGCGCCATGACCATGACCATCTGGCGGCCTTCGAGACGCGGCATCTGCTCGATCTTGGCAAGACCCTCGACGTCCTTCTTGACCCGGTCGAAAATCTCGAGAGCCAGATGCTGGTGGGCCATTTCCCGGCCACGGAAACGCAACGTGATCTTGACTTTGTCGCCTTCCTGGAGAAAATCCCTGACCTTCCTCATCTTGATCTGATAATCGTTTTCGTCGATATTCGGACGCATCTTGATTTCTTTGACTTCGATGATCTTCTGCTTCTTCCGGGCGGCGCTCGCCTTCTTCTGTGCTTCGTATTTGAAACGTCCGTAATCGAGAATCTTGCAGACCGGCGGGGTCGCGTTGGCCGCCACCTCGACCAGATCCAATCCGACCTGTTCCGCGCGTGCCAGCGCTTGCTCGAGCGGCACCACTCCCACCATGTTGCCCTGTTCGTCGACCAAACGGACTTCCCGCGCGTCGATGCGATCGTTGACGCGGTATTCTTCGCGTAAAGTGGGGCTCATGAAGGTCGATCAACCTCCTGTTGTTGGCTCGGGTGCGCGCTCCCCCGCCGGTTCGTCGGCCGAACCCGCGATTGCCAAACTATACGTCCGGTGAGCGCCATTCAAGCATCGGGCGGGAGCGCTTCCCGCCGCAGGCGCGAAACCGCCTCCTCGAGCGGCAGGATTTCCTGGGCACGACCGCCGAGGCGGCGCAGGGCGACCGTCCGCTCTTCCCGCTCGCGCCCGCCGATGGCGAGGATCACCGGCACCTTGGCGTGGGAGTGCAGCCGCACCTTGTAGGAGATCTTGTCGGAGCCGGTGTCCACCTCGACCCGCAGTCCGGCCCGCCGCAGTTCCTCCCCGACCTCGCGGGCGTAGGAATCGGCCTCGTTGGTGATGGTCGCCACCACCACCTGGACCGGCGCCAGCCACAGCGGCAGCCGCCCGGCGTACTGCTCGATCAGGATGCCGATGAAGCGTTCCATCGAGCCGAGGATGGCCCGGTGCAGCATCACCGGCCGGTGCTTGGCTCCGTCCGGGCCGATGTAGCTCGCATCCAGCCGTTCGGGCAGCACGAAATCGACCTGCAACGTCCCGCACTGCCAGTCGCGGCCGATCGCATCCTCGAGGACGAACTCGAGCTTGGGTCCGTAGAACGCCCCTTCACCCGGATTGAGGGTGACCTCGAGACCGGTGCCGCGGACCGCCTCCCAGAGGGCGTTTTCGGCCTGGTCCCAGACGGCGTCCTCGCCGGCGCGGACCGGCGGCCGATCGGCGAACTTGATGTGCACATCCTCGAAGCCGAAATCGCGGTAGATGCGCATCAGGAGGTCGCAGAAGGCCGCAGTCTCGCCGGTGATCTGGTCGGGCGTGCAGAAGATGTGGGCATCGTCCTGGGTGAAGGCCCGGACCCGCATCAGCCCGTGCAGCGCGCCGGAGGGCTCGCGGCGGTGGCAGGAGCCGAACTCGGCCATCCTGAGCGGCAGGTCGCGATAGGAATGCAACCGGGTGTTGAAGATCTGCACATGGCCCGGGCAGTTCATGGGCTTGATGGCGAGCGCCTTGTTCTCGAACTCGAGCGTGAACATGTGCTCGCGGAACTTCTCCCAGTGCCCGGAACGTTCCCAGAGGGCGCGGTCGATGAGCTGCGGTGTCTTCACCTCGACATAGCCGGCGGCTCGCAGCCGCCGCCGCATGTAGGCCTCGATCTCCAGCCAGAGGGTCCAGCCCTTGGGGTGCCAGAAGGCGGCGCCCGCCGCTTCCTCCTGGAAATGGAAGAGATCCATTTCCCGGCCGAGCCGGCGATGGTCGCGCCGTTCGGCCTCCTTGAGGCGGTGCAGATAGGCTTCGAGCTGTTTCCGGTCGGGAAAGGCGGTGCCGTAGATGCGCTGCAGCATCGGGCGGTCGGGATCGCCCCGCCAGTAGGCACCGGCCACCTTGAGGAGCTTGAAGGCCCCGATCCTGCCGGTCGAAGGGCCGTGCGGCCCGCGGCAGAGATCGAACCATTCGCCCTGATGATAGAGGGTGACCGGCTCCTCCTCGGGAATCTCGTCGAGAATTTCGAGCTTGTAGGTCTCGCCGAGAGCGGCGAACCGCCGGCGGGCCTCCTCGCGGCTCACCTCCTCGCGCCGGAACGGCTTGTTCTCGCGGACGATCTCGGCCATCCGCCGTTCGATCTTCTCCAGATCCTCGGGGGTGAAGGGGCGGTCGCGGGCGAAATCGTAATAGAAGCCGGTCTCGATCGCCGGGCCGATCGTCACCTGGGTGCCGGGGAACAGCTCCTGGACCGCCTCCGCCATCACATGGGCGGCATCGTGACGCAGCAGCGGCAGGGCTTCCGGATCGCTCGCCCGGATGATCCGGACCCGGGCGTCGCGGGTGATCGGCCGATCGAGATCCCGGAGCTCGCCATCCACCTCGATCGCCACCGCCGCCTTGGCCAGACTCTTGCCGATCGCCCGCGCGATCTCCGCCCCGGTCGGCGGATGGTCGAAGGTTTTCGTGGTTCCGTCGGGCAGGGTGACGGTCACCGGCCGCGGCCCGTCGCTCCGAGCGGCCGCGCCTTCCGAAACTGCGGCTTCACGATTCATGGTCGGCTTTCACGAACGGGATCCGGATCCCCCGAAACGGTCGAAGACTCGCCCCTTCGACCCGAGCACGCGTCCGGCAAGCTGTGCCCCCGCTTCGGGGATGTCAAGCGTCACCGGCGACCCGGCCCATGCTCATCCCCTCCGCCGGCCGTCGTGGAGCCGGCGCGGCGCCGAGAAGCTCCCGGTAGATGTCGAGGGTGGCTTCCACCGTCTCATCGAGGCCGAACCCGGCGGCGACGAAGGCGCGCGCCTGTTCGCCCGCCCGCAGCCGTTCCGGTTCCGCCATCGACAGGACGAGATCGATCGCCGCCGCGAGCTCACGGGAATCGCCGCGTTCGAGAAGGACACCGGTTTCCATCGGCCGCAGCTTCTCCGGCAGACAGCCGGCATCGCTCACCACCACCGTGCGCCCCATGGCCTGGGCCTCGAGAATCGGCGGGCAGGCCAGGAGCCGACGCTCGGCCGGCAGGACGACGAGATCGGCGAGCCGGTAGGCGGCCGGCATGTCCTCGCAGTCGCCGGCGAAGCGGACCCGTTCCTCGAGGCCGACCTCCCGCAGCAGCTTCTCGAAGCGTCCGGCGAACCCGTCGCCACGCTCCTCGCCCCCGAGGAAGAGAAGATCGAAGTCGCGACGTCGGAGCCGCGCCGCCGCCCGCAGCAGCCGCTCGTGACCGTAGCCTTCGACGAGCGGGGCGGGCAGCAGCACCACCCGCCGCTCGGGCGGGATGTGCCAGCGTTCGGCGAGGGCCAGGATCCGGTGCCCGGTGACCCGGGCGGGATCGAACAGATCGAGGTCGATTCCCGGCGGCAGCGGGCGCAGCCGTTCGGCCGGCAATGCGAACCGGCGCTCGGCTTCCCGCCGCGCATAGGCCGAAGGCGCCAGCAGGCGGTCGGCGCGACCGAGGATGCGCAGCAGGCGCTGCCGCAGCACCCCGCCGCCTTCCTCCGGCAGCTCGGTCAGGGTGACGACCGCCCGCGCCCCGGTACGCCGGGCCGCCAGCACGGCACTGCAGGCGACCAGCGGTCCGATCGCATGCACCACCGCGACCCGCTGGCGGCGAAGAATCCGCGCGAGGCGCCGCGCGTTCATCCAGATCGCGGCGAGGGAGCGGGTCTCCAGGGGGAGGCGGATGTCGATCGCCCCGGCGGCGGCGAGTTCCCGTTCGAGATCGCCTCCCGCCGATACCACTGCGAAGCCGATGCCGCGCCTTCCGGACGCCCGCGCCAGGGCCAGCGCGTACCGACCGTGCCAGCCCGCGGCGAGATCGGGCACGACCAGCGCGACGGGTGACGGGGGAACGGCTTCGACGGCGCACATCGGATGGAACGGGCTCCGGCGTCCGGGAGGGGTCGCGGTCCGGCTGTCGACGGAACGGACCCCGTGCTAGCATGATGGCGGACAGGCGGCCACACGCTTCAATCGGAAGTTATCACATGCCCCGGCTTTCTCTCGACGCGGGAAATCACCTGGCCTACGAGCGGCGGGCGGGAAAGCCGCCGACGGTGCTCTTCCTGCCCGGTTTCCGGTCCGACATGGAAGGCACCAAGGCGCTGTTCCTCGACGCCGCTTGCGCGGAGCGCGGCCGGGCCTGTCTGCGGTTCGACTATCGCGGGCATGGCCGTTCCTCCGGACGTTTCGAGGATTTCACCATCGGCCAGGCGCTGGAGGACACTCTCGCGGTGCTCGACCGGCTGGTCGAGGGACCGGTGGTCCTGGTGGGCTCCTCGATGGGCGGCTGGGTGGCGCTGCTGGCGGCCCGCGACCGTCCCGAACGGCTGCGCGGGCTGGTGCTGGTGGCACCGGCACCCGATTTCACCGAACGGCTGATGTGGCGGGCCTGGGACGAGGAGAAGCGGGCGCGGCTCCTCGAGGAGGGGGTGATCCACGAACCCTCCGATTACGAGGAACCGGTGCCGATCACCCGGAAGCTGATCGAGGACGGCAGACGGCATCTGCTGCTGGAGGCGGCACGGATCCCCGTCCGCTGCCCGGTGCACATTCTCCACGGCCAGCGGGACGAGGCGGTGCCCTGGGAGCTGTCGCTCGAACTCGCGGCCAAACTCGAAACCCCGCATGTCACGGTCGAACTGGTCAAGGACGGCGATCATCGCCTCTCCGAGCCTGCCGATCTCGGGAGGCTGGCGGCCGCCCTCGACCGCATCCTGGAGGTGGCGTCATGAGACAGCGCTCGCAGCGGATGGCCGAACTCACCGCGAGGGAGCTGCGCGAACTCGCCGGCGGTGATGCCATCGTCATCGTGCCGGTGGGTTCGATGGAGCAGCACGGCCCTCATCTGCCGGTCGGCACCGACATGTTCCTCGGCCGCGAGGTGGCCCGTCTCGCCGCCCAGCGGGCGGTGGACCGCCATCCCGTGGTGGTGACCGAACCGGTGTGGACGGGCCTTTCCGAGCATCACATGGCCTTCGGCGGCACCGTCACCCTCGATTTCCGGGCCTTCGAGGCGGTGCTGCGGGGGATCGTCGGCTCTCTCCACCGCCACGGCTTCCGGCACATCTGCCTGCTGAACAGCCACGGCGGCAACATCGCCGCCTTGCAGGTGGTGACCGAGCGGCTGACCCTCGATTTCGGCATTCCCCTGGTGACCACCACCTACTGGCATCTCGCCGCCGATCTGCTCGACCCGGTCCTCGAGCGGCAACGCGGAATCCATCACGCCTGCGAGGCGGAAACCTCGATGATGCTGGTGACCCGCGCCGATCTGGTCGATCTCGGCCGGCTCGAGGAAGCGGCCTGCCCCGATCCGCGCGACGATCCCGCCTTCCGGCCGGACGGCGCCTACCGGTATGCGAGCTTCGCCGACCGGACGCCTTCCGGGGCGCTGGGCGATCCCCGGGCGGCCTCCCCCGAAAAGGGCGAGAAGCTGCTCGAACTCGCCGCCGGTCGGCTCGCCGAACGGCTCCTCGCCGACGATTTCTGGGGCGAACCCCTCCGTCGCGGCTGAACGCCGGCCGTCACCCCCGGGCGGCGTGGCGGACCGCCGCTTCCTCCTTGGTGTAGCTGCGCACCGCCTCGGCGACGGTGATCCGGAAATCCCGGAAGAAGCCCCCGCCCAACGCTTCCTCCTGGGCCGCGCGATGTTCGAGATGGCGCCGCCAGCGCTCCACCGCCTCGAGATCGCGCCAGAAGGATATCGAGACGAAGCGCCCCTCCTCGGCGAGGCTCCGGAACCGCTCCACCGAAAGGAAACCGTCGATCCCCTCCACCTCCCGGCGCAGGGCCCGGGCCAGCTCGAAATAGCGCCCGCCCCTTTCGGGATCGAGGACGAACTCGAAGACGACCACCACCACCGCTGCTCTCCCCCTGATCGCGACGGGCGGAAGATAGCCCCCTCGCCCATTCCGGCCAGTGCTTTTCGGCCGTCCGCTCAGGCGAGATCGGGGAAGGCGAAGACAGCCATGCCGATGCTGCCGAACTCGAAGCTCTCGTGGATCTTTCTCCCGCGCCCCCCGCCGGCGGCAGCCGCCACATGGAGCGGCAGCAGATGCTCCTCGGTGGGATGGGCGGTGGTGGCGAAGGGGGCCCGCTCGCGATAGGCGGCGAGCGCCGCGAGATCCCCCCGTTCCACCCTGTCCGTCACCCAGCGGTCGAAGGCCAACGCCCAGTCCGGGGGCGCTTCGCCGGTAGCGGTGGCCCCGGCCCGCAGCCGGCCCAGCGCATCGGCCAGATTGTGGGTGAGCGCCCCGCTGCCCACCACCAGGATGCCCTCCTCGCGCAGCGGTGCGAGGGCCGCACCCAGCGCCAGATGATGCCCGGTCCCCGATGCCGGCTGCACCGAAAGCTGGAGAACCGGGATATCGGCATCCGGATACATCAGCATGAGCGGGATCCAGGCGCCGTGATCGAGACCGCGCCCGGGATCGGTCCGGGCTTCGAACCCGGCCTCGGCGAGCCGCGCGACGATGGTGGCCGCCAGTTCGGGATCGCCGGGAGCGGGATAGCGAAGCGCGTAGAGCGCCTCGGGAAAGCCGCGGAAATCGTGGATCGTTTCCGGCCGTTCGGCGGCGGTCACTGCCGGGGTCGCGGTTTCCCAATGCGCGGAGATGCAGAGGATCGCCCGCGGGCGACCGATCCGCGCACCGAGGGTACGCAGGAAACGATGCGCCGGCGTCGGCTCCAGCGCCACCGTCGGCGACCCGTGACTGAGAAAGAGTGTCGGCAGGAGGGACATGCTGCGATTTCCGTCGGCTGATCGGAGACAGTCCTGCAGATGGCGGCCGCAACGGCGGCCATCAACGCCCGCATCGGCAACGGACTGTCGATCCGGACACAGCGGGCGAGGTGTTTCTGGGCGTGCGCCCCGAGGACATTCATCTCGCCGGCACCCTCGAGGCCGCGCGCGCCGGCCCGCCCTTCGCCGCGCGGGTGGAGGTGATCGAGCTCCTGGGCGCCCGGGCCATCGTCACCTTCGCCGTCGGCGGTGCCGAGATCGAGGCGGTGCTCGAGGAACGCCAGCTCGAAAACATCGGGGAGAACGCCGAGGCCTCCCTGGTCCTCGATCACCACCGCCTGCATCTCTTCGATGGCGAGCGTGGAGAGAAGCTCGGCTGAACGGCGGCGTCGTCGCCACCGACCGATCATTCCCGGTGTCCCGCCCGCCCGTGAACGACGCCGTCTCACGGGCGATCGTTCCCCGCCCGGTCGGGCGGGTGGGGCGCGCCTTGCAGCTGGCTGCTTGCTGTCCGGAGAGTTTGGTCGCTAGATGAACGGGCGCGACGACGGATCTTCGAGCGCCAGGGAGGGCGGATCATGGCCGAAGGCGGCAAACCGGACACCGGCGGCAGCGCCCGCATCACGGCCGAGGAGGCGCTGCGCCTGCACGCCAGCGGTCGGCCGGGCAAGATCGAGATCACTCCCACCAAACCGCTCACCACCCAGCGCGACCTTTCCCTCGCCTATTCGCCGGGGGTCGCCTATCCCTGCCTCGAGATCCGCGACGATCCCAACAAGGCCTACGACTACACCGCCAAGGGCAATCTCGTGGCCGTCGTGTCCAACGGTACGGCGGTGCTGGGCCTCGGCGATCTCGGTCCGCTCGGGGCCAAGCCGGTGATGGAGGGCAAGGCGGTCCTCTTCAAGCGTTTCGCCGACATCGACAGCATCGACATCGAGGTCGACACCCGCGAGGTCGAGGAGTTCGTGGCCTGCGTGCGCCTCCTGGGCCCCAGTTTCGGCGGCATCAATCTCGAGGACATCAAGGCGCCGGAATGCTTCGTCATCGAGCAGCGTCTGCGGGAGGCGATGGACATCCCGGTGTTCCACGACGATCAGCACGGCACCGCCATCATCGCCGTCGCCGGGCTGATCAACGCCCTCGATCTCACCGGCCGCAGCCTTTCCGGCATCCGCCTCGTCATCAACGGCGCCGGCTCGGCCGGCATCGCCTGCGCCGAACTCCTCAAGGCCATGGGGGTGCCCCACGACCAGGTGATCCTCTGCGATACCCGCGGCGTCATCTACCGCGGTCGCGAGGCGGGCATGAACCAGTGGAAGTCGGCCCATGCGGTGGACACCTCCCTGCGCACCCTCGAGGAGGCGGTGCGGGGCGCCGACGCCCTGTTCGGCCTCTCCGCCAAGGGCGCCTTCACCGCCGAGATGATCAGATCCATGGCCCGGGATCCGATCGTCTTCGCGATGGCCAACCCGGATCCCGAGATCACTCCCGAGGAGGCCCAGGCGGCGCGGTCGGACGTGATCGTCGCCACCGGCCGCTCCGACTATCCGAACCAGGTCAACAACGTCCTCGGCTTTCCCTACATCTTCCGCGGGGCGCTCGATGTCCGGGCCTCGGCCATCAACGAGGCGATGAAGATCGCCGCCGCCTACGCCATCGCGGCCCTGGCCCGCGAGGAGGTGCCGGACGAGGTGACGGCGGCCTATCGGGGCCGCAAGCTGCGGTACGGCAGGGATTATCTCATCCCCACCCCGTTCGATCCCCGGCTGATCACCCATGTCCCGCCGGCGGTGGCCAAGGCGGCCATGGAAAGCGGCGTGGCGCGGCGGCCGATCGTCGATCTCGAACGCTATCGCACCGATCTCCGCTCGCGTCTCGACCCGGCGGCGAGCCGCATGCAGCTCGTCATCGATCGGGTGCGGGCCAACCCGAAGCGGGTGGTGTTCGCCGAGGGCGAGGAGGCCAAGACCATCAGCGCCGCCCACGCCTGGTACAGCGCCGGCATGGGGCGGCCGGTGCTGATCGGCCGCGAGGACCGGGTGCGGGCGACGGCCCGGGCGATGGGCCTCAACGATCTGGAGGGGATCGAGATCCACAACGCCCGGCTGTCGGAGCACAACCGGAGCTACGCCGAATTCCTCTACCGGCGGCAGCAGCGCAACGGGCTGCTGTTCCGCGACTGCCAGCGCCTGGTCAACCAGGACCGCAACGTCTTCAGCGCCTGCATGCTGGCCCACGGCCACGCCGACGCCATGGTCACCGGGCTCACCCGCAACTACAACACGGTGCTCGAGGAGATCCTCCGGGTCCTCGACCCCAAGCCGGGCCAGCGGGTGTTCGGGCTGACGGTGATGGTGGCCCGGGGGCGGACGGTGTTCATCGCCGACACCATGGTCCACGAACTGCCCTCGCCGATCGAGCTCGCCGACATCGCCGTCCAGACCGCGGGCATGGCCCGCTCGATGGGGTTCACGCCGCGGGTGGCGCTCCTGTCCTTCGCCACCTTCGGCAACCCGCCGGTCTCCAAGGCGGCGCGGGTCCGCGACGTGGTCGCCGAACTCGACCGCCGGGCGGTCGATTTCGAGTACGACGGCGAGATGGCGCCCGATGTCGCCCTCGATGCCGAGCTGATGCGCCAGTACTATCCCTTCTGCCGCCTCTCGGGACCGGCCAACGTGCTGATCATGCCGGCCCTGCACACCGCCCACATCTCCTCGAAGCTGCTCCAGCAGCTCGGCGGCGGGACGGTCATCGGTCCGCTCCTGGTCGGTCTCGAACATCCGGTCCAGATCGTGCCGATGAACGCCAGCGTGTCCGACATCCTCAACATCGCCGCGATCGCCGCCCACGACGCCCAGGCGGACGAGGCGGCACGGCGGGAGCCGCCCGCCGAATAGCCGGTCGCGGCCCCGCCGGCGGCGCGGAACAATCCCCCCTCCTCGCCGTCCATGAAGCGCGGGATCGGACCTGCCGCGCCCCGTTCCGGGCATCCTCCGGGGTGATCACAGTTCGGCGAGAAGCTCGGAGCCGGTCTTCCGTAACCCGCAACAAGATCTACAAGTCGGACGGGTGATGTTGGAAACGACAGGTAGGGAGGGGACCGACGGCGCGGTCGGCGCGGAGCCCCCGTCGGCGGTGGCCGGACGGGGCGGGAGCGCCGGGCGTCGAGGGTGCCGCATCGAGGCGGAGGCGGATGTCCCGGCCGCCTCGGAAAGCCCGGACGCGGGTGTCGTTCCTCCCCCGACGGAACGCCCGCAGGAAACGGCCGAAGATCCGAATCATCCGGATACCGAACGGTACATGCTCCCGTCCACCGTCAGCGGCGCCATCGAGATTCCCCGTCAGCGCCTTCGCCCGCTGCTGGACGCCCGGCTGCTGCGCGCCCGCCTGCGACGGATGATCCGCGCCCGCCGCCGCGGGGCTCCGCGGCGGCGGGCGAAGGCGGTCGCGACCCCGGGGGGAGGGCGGCGGCTGCTGTTCGCCTCGCTGGTGCTCGCCACCTTCGCCTGGATGGTGGCGACCTTCGTCCATCTGCTCGCCGGCGACGGTCTGACCCTGCTCGAGTTCCTGCACATCGGCGTCTTCGCCCTGCTCGCCCTGTGGCTGGCGCAGTCCTTCTGGACCCTGGCGGCGGGTTTCCTCCTCCTGTGGCGGCGCGGGAGGCGGCCGCCGCCACCGCACGGCGGCGGGCGCGCGGCGGGGCCGCGGGTGGCCCTGGTGATGCCGATCTACAACGAGGACACCGAGCGGGTGTTCGCCGGCGTCGCCGCCGTCTGGCGGCAGCTCGCCGCGAATCCGGTATTCGCCCGCTGTGATTTCTTCGTCCTCAGCGACACCACCTCGACCGACCTCTGGCTGCGCGAAGTCGACGCCTGGCAGCGCCTGCGGCGGAGCCTGCCCGGAGGCGGGCGCATCTTCTACCGCCGCCGGCTCGACAACCGCGGCCGCAAGACGGGCAACATCGAGGATTTCCTCGGTCGCTGGGGCCGGGCCTACGCCTATTTCCTGGTCCTCGACGCGGACAGTCTGATGAGCGCGGACACCGTCGCCGCGCTGGTCGCGCGGATGGATGCGGACCCCGCCCTCGGCCTCGTCCAGGTGCCGCCGAAGCTGGTTCGCGGCCGGACCCTGTTCGCGCGGATTCTCCAGTTCGCGGGCGAGCTCTACGGCCCGCTGGCGGCCGCCGGCACCGCCTTCTGGGCGATGGATGCCGGCAACTACTGGGGACACAATGCGATCATCCGCACCCGTGCCTTCACCGCCCATTGCGGTCTGCCGGAACTGCCGGGACGGGCGCCCCTGGGCGGCCCCATCCTGAGCCACGATTTCGTCGAGGCGGCGCTGATGCGGCGGGCCGGCTACGCGGTGCGCATCGCCTGGGATCTCGAGGGTTCCTACGAGGAGCCGCCACCGACCCTCGAACAGTTCCTGCGCCGGGACCGGCGCTGGTGCCAGGGCAACCTCCAGCATGCCCGGATCCTCCTGTCGCGCGGCCTCCATCCGGTCAGCCGGCTGCATCTGGCGATCGGCGTGATGTCCTATCTGACCTCACCGCTGTGGCTGCTGTTCCTCCTCCTGGCCATCATCCGCGCCTGGCCGCTGCCCCCCCTTGTCGATCCCGCCGGGGGTGGGGCGGGGGCGATCCTCGCCGGCATGCTGCCGGGCTCGGCGGAATCCCTCGCCCTGCTGCTGGTCACCTTCCTGCTCCTGCTGGCGCCCAAGCTGCTCGGTCTCTGTCTCGCCCTCGGGGACCGCCGGCGACGCCGGGCGCTGGGGGGCGGTCCGCGATTGTTCGCCGGCTTCCTCCTCGAGAATCTGTTCGCGGCCCTGCTGGCCCCGGTGACGATGCTGTTCCACAGCCTGTTCGTCACCGCCATCCTCGGCGGCGCCGCCGTCGACTGGAGCCCCCAGCGCCGGGCGGTGTCGCCCGGAACCGCGATCGCGCTGCGCCGGCTGTTCACCCCGCCGAGCCTGCTCGGCGCCGGCCTCCTGCTGCTGGCCTTCCTGCTCGATCCCGCGCTCGCGGTGTGGCTGTCGCCGGTACTGCTGGGCCTCGCGCTCGCCCTGCCCCTCGCCCGGCTCACCGCCAGCGAGCGGCTGGGCGACCGGCTGCGCCGGTGCGGCCTCCTCCTGATCGCCGAGGAAACGGCACCGTCACCCGTGGTCCGGGAGGTCGAGCAGCTCGCCGACGGCCGCCCGGCGGGCGCGGCGCCGGAGGATCTGTTCGCCCGGACCCTGATGGAGCCGGCGCGGCTCGCCCTGCATCTCGGTCTGCTGGCGATCGGCGGCCGGGCGCGGCGGTGCGATCGCGAGCGGCTCCGGGCGGTGACCGGCAAGCTCGCCCGGCTCGGGCCGCTGGGTCTCGATCAGGAGGAACGGCGGCTGGTACTCGAAAGGCCCTCGCTGCTCGCCCGTCTGCACGGCGTTCTGCGGTCGCCCTGGTTTCCCCCCGCCGCGACGGGCGAGGTGGGTGCTCCGGAGGTGGAGCGGCGATCGCTCCACCCGCTGCCGGCGGGCTGAACCGTCACGAACGGCCGGGGGAACGCAGCGTCGCCGCACTCTGGCCGAAAAGATGCCTGCGCGCCTCCGCATCGACGGTCGCCCCCTTGCGGCCGATCTTCTCCCGCCAGGCATAGGCGCGCACCGTCGCCGGCCGGTCGGCGATGGCGCGGAACCATCGGGCGAGACGGGGAAAGGCTTCGAGATCCTGGTTCTGGCGGGCGTGGGAAACGATCCAGGGATAGCAGGCCATGTCGGCGATGCTGTAGGCCTCGCCGGCGAGGAAGGGGACCTTCTCCAGCCGGCGGTCGAGAACCGCGTAGAGCCGCCCGACCTCGTCCACGTATCGCTTCTCCGCGTACGGACAGGGCTCGGGGGCGTAGTGCAGGAAATGGTGCGCCTGACCGGCCATGGGCCCGAGACCACCCACCTGCCAGAACAGCCACTCCAGGGTGCGGACCCGTTCCCGGCCTCCGGAGGGCAGGAACCGACCCGTCTTTTCCGCCAGATAGACGAGGATCGCACCGGATTCGAAGACCGAAAGCGGCGGCCCGCCGTCGGCCGGCTCGTGGTCGACGATCGCCGGGATCCGGTTGTTGGGCGCGATCTCCAGAAAGGCGGGAGCGAACTGGGCCCCCCGTCCGATGTCCACCGGCTCGATCCGGTAGGGAAGTCCGGCTTCCTCCAGGAACAGGGTGATCTTGTGGCCGTTGGGAGTCGGCCAGTAGTAGAGATCGATCATCGGGCGCCTCCTTCGCGCGTCGCCGGGAACCCGCTCGCGCCCCCGGCTCATGCCGGGTCCGGCGGCGGGATGCAACCTTCCGGGCGTCAGGCGGTGGCGGGAAGGCTGATGACGATCAGGGTGCCCCGGCCGCTGCCGGCGGGGCCGAGACGGGCGCGGCCGTCGAGGTAGCGGAGCGCCTCGGCGACGAGACGCAGTCCGAGACCGCTCCGCATCGGCGCAGCCTCGGGATCGGCGAGCAGCGCCGCCACCGCCGTCGCCCTCTCCCGGCTCATTCCGGGGCCGTCGTCGCGGATCCGGAACTCCAGCCGCCGCCGCAGCCGGCGGATCTCCACCGTCACCGTGGCCTCCGGCCGATCGTGATGGAGAACCGCGTTCTCGAGGATGTTGCGCAGGACGATGCCGAGGGCCGCGGCGTCGACGAGGACGGTGTCCACCCGGCAGTCGAGGACCAGCCGGAAGCCCGCGGGTTTCGGAATGTCCTCCCAGATTCCGGTGACGAAGGGTTCGAGGAAGATCCGCTCCCGCTCCCGGCGATCTTCCGCGAGCCGGCACCATGAAAGAAGATCGTCCACCAGACTGCGCGCCCGGCGGGCCTGGGAGACGAGGCTCAGGAGCTGTTCCCCGTCGCGGCCGGAATCCCGCTGCGCCTCGATGGCGAGACGCTCGAGACGCCGCAGCGGCGCCTTGAGATCGTGCGCCACCAGCGGCACGAACATCTCGAGCCGGCCTCGCGACGAACGCGAAGACCGTCTCGAACCTCGCGGCATCAGGGCGTGGGCCAATTCCGTGGTCCCCGGCGGTCCGATCTCGGGCCCCGGCAATTCACGGGAAATTGCCGGAGAGGCTTTTCAACCTGAGGTGTATATATCATAGGATGCCACCCGTGCAAAGCCGCTGTTCGAGCTTCGTTCGGAGAGGGAATCGCGGCAGCTCAACGGCTTGTTTGCGAAGTCCCGCGGCTTTCCGCCCGTCGCCGCAGGGCCCGGCTTGGCCTCGCGCCGCGCCCGTGCTTGAAGGGTGGTGGCGAATCGCGAACGGAGGGAGGCGAAGATGGATCCCGGCGATCGGCGATCTCTCGGGCGGACCGGCCTGCCGGTTCCCACGCTGGGCTTCGGCTGCGCGCCGCTCGGCAACATGTACGCCGAGTTCGACGACGAACAGGCGCGAGCGACGGTCCGGACCGCCTTCGATCTCGGCCTGCGACTGTTCGACACCGCCCCCCTCTACGGTCACGGCCTCGCCGAGCATCGCCTCGGCGAGGCGCTGCGCTGGCAGCCCCGGGACAGCTATCTGCTATCCACCAAGGTCGGCCGCCTGCTTCGACCGCGGGATCCGGCGACCGTGGACGGCGGTCTCTTCAAGCGGGTGCTGCCCTTCGAGGGCGTCTACGACTATTCCTACGACGGGGTGATGCGGTCCTTCGAGGACAGCCTGCAGCGCCTCGGCACCTGGCGGGTGGACATCCTCCTCGTCCACGATGTCGACGTCTGGACCCACGGCAGCGAAGAAGCCCGCCGGCAGCGCTTCCGGGAGGTGATGGAGGGCGGCTACCGCGCCCTCCTCGAACTGCGCGAAGCCGGCGTGATTCGTGCCATCGGCGCCGGCGTCAACGAGGTCGAGGCCTGCGAGGCCTTCGCCCGGGCCGGCGATTTCGACTGCTTCCTCCTCGCCGGCCGCTACACCCTGCTCGAACAGGGCGCTCTCGACAGCCTGCTGCCGCTGTGCGCGGAGAAGGGGATCTCGCTGCTGATCGGCGGTCCCTACAACACCGGCATTCTGGCCACCGGCGCCCGGCCCGACGCCTGGTACAACTACGCCCCGGCGCCGCCCGAGATCCGCGACCGGGTACGCCGCATCGAAACGGTCTGCGCCGAGTTCGACGTCCCCCTGCCGGCGGCGGCGTTGCAGTTCCCCCTCGGCCATCCGAATGTCGCGTCGGTGGTTCCCGGAGGGCGAACGCCGGAGGAGGTGCGCCGCAACCGCGCCCTCTTTTCGACCCCGATCCCCGCCCCCTTCTGGCAGGCCCTCAAGGATCGCGGGCTGCTGCGCGGAGATGCGCCGGTTCCGGCCGGTGGGTGACGGAGACGCTAGCCTTCCCCGCCGGCGAGGATCCGGATCGTACAGGATCCGACCCCCTCGATCCGGGCCGTCACCCGATCGCCCGGCGCCAGCGGTCCGACCCCGGCCGGAGTGCCGGTGAAGACGAGATCGCCGGGCGCGATCCGTACCGCCCGGGAAAGAAGGGCGACGATTTCGGGCACCCTCCAGATCATGTCGGCGAGGTCCTGATCCTGGCGGACCTCGCCGTCCACGGCGAGGGTGATCCGCCCCCGGGACGGATGGCCGATCTCCTTTGCCGTGCGGATCGGTCCGACCGGAGCGGAGCGGTCGAACGCCTTGGCCCAGTCCCAGGGCCGCCCCTTCGCGCGCAGCGCCCGCTGCAGATCGCGGCGGGTGAGATCGATGCCCGCGGCATAGCCGAACACATGCTCGAGGGCCCGCTCCTCCGGGATCGCGAAACCGCCGTGGCCGATCGCCACCACGAGTTCGGCCTCGTGGTGGAGGGCCCGGGTCAGGGGCGGATAGGGGATCTCGGCGCCGTCCTCGACCACCGCGTCGCGCGGCTTGGTGAAGAAGAAGGGCGGCTCGCGGTCGGGATCGCCCCCCATCTCCCGGGCGTGGGCGGCATAGTTCCGCCCGACGCAGAAGATGCGGCGGACCGGAAAACGGACCTCGCTGCCGGCGATGGGGAGGGCGATCACCGGTGGCGGCGGAAAGGCGTAGCGCATGGCGGCATCTCCCGGGAAACATCCGCGTCCGACCCTACCCCCCGTCGCCGCCGCTGACGAGAGCGGCGGGGCCGGAGCCGAGCGCCGGTCATTCCGCGGGGATCGCCAGCGGTCCTTCGCTCCCGGCCCGCAGCAGACGTTCGAGTTCGGCGGCGGTGACCGCCCGCGAGAAGAGATAGCCCTGGGCCTCGTCGCAGCCCTCGCGGAGCAGGAAGGCGCATTGCTCGGGGGTCTCGACCCCCTCCGCCAGGACCTTGAGCCGCAGGGTTTTGCCGAGGCTGATGATGGTGCGGGTGATGGCGGCCCCGTCCTGATCGTGCGGCAGGTCCTGGACGAAGGAGCGGTCGATCTTCACCTTGTCGAGCGGGAAACGCTTGAGATAGCTGAGCGAGGAATAGCCGGTGCCGAAATCGTCGAGGGCCACGCTGACTCCCAGATCGTGCAGCGCCTGGAGGGTGCCGACGGCCCCCCGGTGATCGCGCATAAGGGTCGATTCGGTGATCTCCACCTCCAGCTTCTCGGGCGACAGGCCGGTCTCCTCGAGGGTCTCGGCCACCTGCTCCACCAGATCCTGGAAGGCGAACTGCGCCGGTGAGAGGTTGACGGCGACGCGGTCGAGGGGAAAGCCCTCGAGCTGCCAGCGGCGCGCCTGCCGACAGGCGTGTCGCAGCACCCACCGGCCGAGTTCGAGAATGAGACCGCATTCCTCGGCGACGGTGATGAACTGGTCTGGGGGCACCTCGCCGAGCTCCTCGTCCCGCCAGCGGACCAGCGCCTCGGCGCCGATCATGTGGCCGGTGGCGAGTTCCACCTGGGGCTGATAGACGATGGTCAGCCGGTTCTCCTCCAGAGCCTGGCGGAGGCGGGTCTCGGTGAGCCGCCGGCGCCGAAGGGCGGCGTTCATTTCCGGCGAAAAGAAGCGGAAGCGGCCGCGCCCCTCGGCTTTCGCGGCATACAGGGCGAGATCGGCATAGCGCAGGATCTCCGCCGGATCGGCGTCGTCGCCCTCGCCGATGGCGATGCCGATGGAAGCCGAGGCGTAGAGCTCGTGGTTGCCGATCTGATAGGGTTTGCCGAGGGCTTCGATCAGCCGTTCCGCGAGATTGGCCGCCGTCCGGGGGCCCGAGAGCTCGGTCTGGATCACCGCGAACTCGTCGCCGCCGAGCCGGGCCACGGTGTCCACCCCGCGCACGGTCTCGCGTAGCCGCTGCGCCACCTGCTTGAGCAGCTCGTCCCCCACCACATGGCCGAGGGAATCGTTGACCCCCTTGAAGTCGTTGAGATCGAGACAGTGGACCGCGAAGAAGCTCCCCTTGCGCCGCGCCTGCCGGGCCGCCTGATGGAGCCGGTCGTCGAACAGCAGCCGGTTGGGCAGGCCGGTCAGCGGATCGTGCTGGGCGAGACGGCGGATGCGCTGCTCCGCCTCGATACGTTCGGTGATGTCCTGACAGGTCCCGACCAGCGCCACCGCCCGGCCCTCGGTGTCCAACTCCACCTCGCCGTCGACGCTCATGTGCCGCAGCGCCCCGTCGGAGGCCCGGCGGGCCCGAACGACCACATTGTAGCGGCGACCGCCGGCCACCGCCGCGGCCTGGGCCTTGATCAGCTTGCCGCGATCCTCGGGATGGACCAGCGCCATCACGCCGCGTTCGTCCGGCAGGAAGCGTTCCGGATCGAGGCCCCAGAGAGCGTACATCTGCTCCGACCATTCGAGCTGCCGGTCGGCGAGCCGGAAGTACCAGGAGCCGATCCGGGCGATCTGCTGGGAACGCTTGAGGCTCGCTTCGCTGCGCTCCAGCTCCTCGAGCATCCGCCGCCGCTCGGTGATATCCTCGCTGATCGTGACGATGTAGCGGCAACTCCCGTCGGGATTGGCGATCCCCACCTTGCGCAGACGATACCAGAAGATCTCCCGACCATCGGCGAACTGCAGCTCCCGTTCGATCACCCGAGCGGGGTCGGCGATGATCCGCTCGTCCAGCTCGTTGACGAGGGCGGCGATCTCCGGCGGATGGATGTCCTCGGCGCGCCGCCCCAGCACCGACATGCCGGGATCCCTGACTCCGTGGGTGGGATTGCGGTTGGCGAGGACGTAGCGGCGGGTGGTCGCTTCCTTGACCGAGAGCACGAGCGGCAGATGACCGATGATCTGGCGCAGGAAGGCCCGGCTTTCGGCGAGCCCCTGCTCGGCCCGCACCTGATCGGTGACGTCGAGCTGGATGGTGACGATGTGCCGGGTACGGCCCGAGGGGTCGGGAATGCCCACCTGGTACATCTGCAGGGTGCGGGTGCCGCGGGCGAGCTCCACCGTGACCCGCCGTTCGATGACCGCGCCCGGATCGCGCCGCAGGGTTTGGTCCGCCGCCTGCACCGCCTCGGCGAGGCCGGCGTGGATCTCGGCCAGGGTGCGCCCCACCAGCTCCGCGGGCGGCCGGTCCAGGAACTCGCCGGTTCGCCGGCTGACCCGCTCGACCCGGCCGGTCTCGAAATCGCGCACCCAGACGAGGGCCGGCAGATGATCGATCACCGCATCGAGGAAGGCGTTGGTTTCGAAGATCGTCTCCTTGGCCTCGACCTGGTCGGTGATGTCCATGTTGAACGTCAGGATGTAGCGCGGCTTGCCCTCGGGGTCCGGGACGATCAGCTTGCGCGAGTAGAACCAGCGCTTGCGGCCGGCCACCTCGTTGGCGAACTGGGCCTCGATGACCTGGTCGGGGTTCTCGATCAGCCGCTGCTCGGTGGCGTCGATCGCCGCCGCCTGCTCCGGGGAATAGAGCTCCCGGGCGTTGCGGCCGATGAGATCCGCCCGGGAACCGCCGGTCAGCACCTGGTCGATGCCGGTGGCGAAGACGAAGCGTCGGGTGTGAACGTCCTTCAGGGAAAGAAAACCCGGCATGTAGTCGAGAATGCTGCGCACCAGCCGGGCATCGCCGGCGAGACCGTCCGGGGAATCGAGATCGGCGGTGATGTCCTCCACCGTCACCAGCAGCATCGGCGATCCGCCGGGCTCGGTCATGGGGATGCGGGTGAAGCGGAGGACCCGCTGTTCACCGTCGTCCAGCCGCCGCACATGGTCGGTCCGCGTCGCCTCGCCGCCGGCGAGCGCCCCGATGTCGAGCTCGCGCACCTCCGGGCCGAGGCCGAAGGCCCGGGCGAGATCCCGGCCCACCATCTCCTCCCGTCGGCCTCCCGCGAGGGCGGCGAGGGCCGTGTTGAGACAGAGGATCCGTCCCTCGGCGTCGAGGAGGGCGCAGCCCAGGGGCAGCTTCTCGAGGGCCAGGCAGGCCATCCCCTCGCCGGCATCGGCCGGCCGCCGCAGGCACAGGAACCGGTGCCCGGCCTCCCTGCCGCCGCCCAGCCGTACCAGACGCGCCTCGCAGGGTGTGCCGTCCCGCAGGTTCACCGTCCCCCGCCAGGGCTCGGCGCCGGGCTTCGCCCGATCGGGCAGACCGGAAAGGAAGGCATCGATGCGGCGGTCGGCGGTGCCGAGGGCGCCGAGGCGCAGCAGATCGCGGGCGGCCTCGTTCGCCACCAGGATGCGGCCGTCGGGGGCCAGCAGCAGCGCAGGGTCGAAGCTCGCCGTCACCAGAGCACGAACATGCCCCGGAACGGTGCGTACCGACCGGGAAGAGGACCTCCGCCGCAATCGCCAAACCCCATTCGAGCGTTCGCGTTGCGGCCAGGATTGTCACGATATCTTTAATAAACCGTTGTATTTTAAGAATCGAAGGGAGGGGCCGAGGCCCCTCCCCGCGAATACGACATAGCGGAGGGCTTCAGCCCTTGATGTCGGGCATCGCCTTGCCGTCCTGCCAGGCCTGCAGGAGCACGTCGTAATCGACCGTCTGCCCCTGCGGCTTCTCGTTCTCGAGTTTGGCCTTGGGCGCCCCCGGCTTTTTCAGCCATTCCTCCGGATCGGTTTCCGGATTGAGCTTGGGGCCGCATTCGCCCTGGATGCCGGCACGCTCGATGCGGGCCATCACCCGGTCCATCTCCCGCGCCAGATTGTCCATCGCCGTTTCCGGCGTCACCTCGCCGGAGACCGCCTCGCCGATGTTCTGCCACCAAAGCTGGGCGAGCTTCGGATAGTCGGGCACGTTGACCCCCGACGGCGTCCACATCACCCGCGCCGGGCTGCGGTAGAACTCCACCAAACCGCCCAGCATGGGCGCCCGCTTGGTGAAGGATTCGTGATTGATATCGCTGTCGCGGATGATGGTCAGACCGACGTGGCTCTTGCGCAGGGAGGTGGTCTTGCAGACCGTGAATTGGGCGTAGAGCCAGGCCGCCTGGCGCTGCTCGAGGGGCGTCTGGTTGAAGAGGGTCCAGGAGCCGCAGTCCTGATAGCCCAGCTTCATGCCCTCTTCCCAGTAGGGACCATGCGGCGAAGGCGCCATCCGCCAGAGGGGACGTCCCTCCTCGTCGACCACGTTGTTGCCGCTCTCGCGCGGCGCCACGAGGGAGGCGGTGAAGGCGGTGTACCAGAAGATCTGCTGGGCGACGTTGCCCTGCGCGAGGCTCGGCAGGGACTGGTAGAAGTCCATGCCCAGGGCCCCCGGAGGCGCGTATTTGCGGAGCCATTCCATGTATTTCCGGAGCGCGTATTTGGCCGCCGGTCCGTTGGTGGCGCCGCCGCGGGAGACGCTGGCCCCGACCGGGTTGCAGCCCTCCATCCGGATGCCCCACTCGTCCACCGGACGGCCGTTGGGCAGGCCCTTGTCGCCGGCGCCGGCCATCGACAGCCAGGCGTCGGTGAAACGCCAGCCGAGGTCGGGGGCCTTCTTGCCGTAGTCCATGTGACCGAACACGGCCTTGCCGTCGATCTCGCCGATGTCGTTGGTGAAGAACTCGGCGATGTCCTCGTAGGCCGACCAGTTGACCGGCACGCCGAGCTCGTAGCCGTACTTGGCCTTGAACTTGGCCTTGAACTCGGGGTTGGTGAACCAGTCGTAGCGGAACCAGTAGAGGTTGGCGAACTGCTGATCGGGAAGCTGGTAGAGCTTGCCGTCGAGGCCGGTGGTGAACTCCTTGCCGATGAAATCGTCGATATCGAGGGTCGGCAGGGTCTGATCCTTGGCGTCACCCGCCATCCAGTCGGTGAGATTGACGACATAGGGATAGCGGATGTGGGTGCCGATCAGATCGCTGTCGTTGACATAGGCGTCGTAGATGCTTTCGCCCGACTGCCACTGCGTCTGCAGCTTCTCGATGACGTCGCCTTCCTGGATCAGATCGTGGGTCACCTCGATGCCGGTGATCTCGGTGAAGGCCTTGGCGAGCACCTTGGATTCGTATTCGTGGGTGGGGATGGTCTCCGAGACCACCTTGATCTTCATGCCCCGGAAGGGCTCGGCGGCCTTGTTGAACCAAGCCATCTCGGCGAGCTGCTCCTCGCGCGAGAGGGTGGAGGGCTGGAACTCCTCCTTGACCCACCGTTCGGCGGCATCCATGCCCTGGGCCCAGAGATTGCCCGGACGGGCGACCAGCGCGCCGACCGCGCTGCCCACCATGAGCTTGTTGACCGTACGCCGTTTCATTTCGGTTTCACTCCCTTTCGACAGCCTCCCGGGGTTCCCCCGCCGTTGGTTCGCTGTACCGGACCGCGGAGGCGACACGGTCCGGCAGCGGGGTTCTGGAAACTCACGCCCATCGCATCACCACCCCCGCCCAGGCGAGGGCCAGGATCGAGCCGTACCAGAGCGGCAGATCGGCCAGCCCGAGCCAGGCGAGATGGATGTAGGCGGCGGACAGCAGGCTGATGAACAGACGGTCGCCGCGGCTGGTGGCGATCGGCAGGAAACCGCGCCGCTCGATCGACGGGCGGAGGATCTCCAGCACGGTCATGAACAGCAGCAGCAGGGCGATCCCGGCGAAGAAGATCGCCGTCGGCCAGGTCCATGCCATCCAGGCGAACACGGACATCCGAGCCTCCCTACACCCGGCCGAGGGCGAAACCCTTGGCCATGTAGTTGCGCACGAAGTAGATCACCAGCGCTCCCGGAACGATGGTCAGCACCCCGGCCGCCGCCAGCAGTCCCCAGTCGAGCCCGGTGGCGCTCACCGTCCGGGTCATCACCGCGGCGATGGGCTTGGCCTCGGTGGTGGTCAGGGTGCGGGCCATCAGCAGCTCCACCCAGGAGAACATGAAGGTGAAGAAGGCGGTGACGCCGATGCCGGTCTTGATCAGCGGCATGAAGATCTTGAAGAAGAAGCGCGGGAAACTGTAGCCGTCGAGATAGGCGGTCTCGTCGATCTCCCGGGGGATCCCCGACATGAAGCCCTCCAGCACCCAGACGGCCAGCGGCACGTTGAACAGGGTGTGGGCGAGGGCGACGGCGATGTGGGTGTCGATCAGCCCCAGCGTCTGATAGAGCTGGAAGAAGGGCAGGGCGAACACCGCCGGCGGCGCCATCCGGTTGGTCAGCAGCCAGAAGAAGACGTGCTTGTCGCCGATGAAGCGGTAGCGGGAGAAGGCGTAGGCCGCCGGCAGCGCCACCGAGACCGAGAGGACCATGTTGATGGTCACGTAGATCATCGAATTGATGTAACCCGAGTACCAGCTCGGGTCGGTGAAGATCTTGATGTAGTTGTCGAAGGTCAGCTTCTCGGGGAACAGGACGAAGGTGGAGAGAATGTCGGCGTTGTCGCGCAGCGACATGTTGACCATCCAGTAGATGGGCAACATCAGGACGACCAGATAGAAGGCCAGGGCGAAGCGGGCGAGCCCGGTCTTCATCGTGCACCTCCCCGGCCCACGTTCTGGAGGACCTGGTAGAAGAGCCAGCTGAACAGCAGCACGATCAGGAAGTAGATCACCGAGAAGGCGCCCGCCGGCCCGAGATCGAACTGGCCCAGCGCCACCTTGACCAGATAGATGGAGGGGAAGGTGGTGGCGTTGCCCGGTCCGCCACCGGTCAGGACGAAGGGTTCGGCGTAGATCAGGAAGCTGTCCATGAAGCGCAGCAGGACGGCGATGGTCAGCACGCCGCGCATCTTCGGGAGCTGGATGTAGCGGAACACCTTCCAGGCGCTGGCCCCGTCGATCGCCGCCGCCTGGTAGTAGGCCTCCGGGATGGCCTTGAGCCCGGCGTAGGCCAGGAGGACCACGAGCGGCGTCCAGTGCCAGACTTCCATCAGCATCAGGGTGATCCAGGCATCCAGCGGCGAGGCGGTGTGGTCGAAGGCGATGCCCAGGGAATTGAGGCTGTAGCCCATGAGGCCGATGTCGGGCCGGGTGAAGATGATCCAGATGGTGCCGATGACGTTCCAGGGGATGAGCAGCGGTAGGGCGAGAACCACCAGCACCAGCGACACCGCCCAGCCCTTGCGGGGCATGGCGAGGGCGATCAGCACCCCGAGCGGGATCTCGATCAGCAGCACCATCCCGGAGAACAGGAACTGCCGCCACAGCGCCTCGTGCAGGCGCTTGTCACCGAGCACCTCCCGGTACCATTCGGTGCCGACCCAGTAGGCCTGGCCGGGGCCGAAGATGTCCTGGACCGAATAGTTGACCACCGCCATCAACGGCAGGATGGCGTTGAAGGCGACCAGCAGCACCACCGGCACGACCAGCAGCCAGGCACCGTTGTTGGTGGGCTTGTGCACCTCGTCCCCTCCTCACACCAGGAGCTCGTCGTCGGCGTAGAGACGCGTCCGCGCCGGCGGAAAACGCAGATGAACGGTGTCGCCGCCGATCTCCCGGCCTTCGGGCACCTTGGCGAAGATCCGGTGCGGGCCGAGCATGGCGGTGACCAGCTTGTAGTTGCCGAGATCCTCGACCCGCTCGACCTTCGCCGGCACCGTGCCGGCCTCGGAGGCCGTCGCGAGCTGCAGATGCTCGGGTCGGATTCCGAGCTCGAGGCGGGCCCGCGGCCGGGCCGCCGCTTCCGCGAACCAGGCGCCGCCCAGAACCACCTCCGTGCCGTCGATCCCGAGGCCGTCGCCGGCCAGATGGCAGGGCAGGAAGTTCATCCCCGGGGAGCCGATGAAGTAGCCGACGAAGCGGTGCCGCGGCCGCTCGAACAGGTCCTGGGGCGCCCCCACCTGGACGATCCTGCCGTCGTACATGACCACCACCCGGTCGGCGAAGGTCAGCGCCTCGTTCTGGTCGTGGGTGACGTAGACGAAGGTGTGATTGTAGCGGGCGTGCACTTCCTTGAGCTTGCGCCGGAGCAGCCATTTGAGCTGGGGGTCGATCACCGTGAGGGGCTCGTCGAGGAGGATGGCGGCCACGTCCACCCGCACGAGGCCGCGCCCGAGGGACACCTTCTGCTTCTGATCGGCGGTGAGCCCCGCCGCCCGCTGCTTGAGGAGGCTCTCGAGCTCCAGCATCTCCGCCACCTCGGCCACCCGGCGGGCGATGGCGGCGGCGGGGAGCCCCCGGTTGCGCAGCGGAAAGGCGAGGTTCTCCTCCACCGTCATGGTGTCGTAGATGACCGGGAACTGGAACACCTGGGCGATGTTGCGCTGCGCCGGCGAGAGACGGGTGACGTCGCGGCCGTCGTAGAGAACCCGACCGCGGGTCGGCCGCAGCAATCCGGAGACGATGTTCAGGAGGGTGGTCTTGCCGCAGCCCGAGGGACCGAGCAGCGCGTACGCGCCGCCGTCCTCGAAGGTGGTGTCCAAGGTCTTGAGAGCGAAGTCCCTTTCCCCGCGGGGATGGCGTTCGTAGCTGTGGGCGACCTGCTCGAAGGTGATGCCGGCCATCGCCTACCTCCGCTCCGTGGCGACGGCCGGGGCCGCTTCGAGGACCCCCAGATGGTCGAAGGCATAGAGATGCGCCGGGTCGAGATAGATCCGGAGCGGCTCGCCGAGGGCGTATTCGTGAACCCCCTCCTCCTGGACCACCCAATCGACCCCGCCGTGATGCACATGGACGAAGGTTTCCGAGCCGGACACTTCGGCGAGCGTCACCTCGGTCGGAATCTCGAGATCCTCTTCGCCCCGGCGCCGGGTCGAGAGATGGGCCGCCCGCACGCCGAAGGTATGGCGACCGTCGGGCAGATGGGCGAGATGCGCCCGCAGCGGGACGTGGAGGCCGCCGGGCGCCACCGCCACCCCGTTGCGCACCGCGACCCGCACCAGGTTCATCGGCGGATCGGAGAACACCCGCGCCACCGCGGTGGTCCCGGGACGATGGTAGACCTCGGCGGTGGGGCCGGTCTGGAGCAGGCGCCCTTGGTCGAGGACGATCACCTCGCCGCCCATCATCAGCGCCTCGAGCGGTTCGGTGGTGGCGTAGACCACCGTCGTCTCCTGGCGGGCGAAGAGATCCCGCAGCTCGACCCGGAGCTCCTCGCGGAGCTTGAAATCGAGATTGACCAGCGGCTCGTCGAGAAGCAGCAGGCGGGCCTGCTTGACGAGCGCCCGGGCGATCGCGCAGCGCTGCTGCTGACCGCCGGAGAGCTGGGCCGGGAGGCGGTCGAGCAGCTCCTCGATGTGCAGCATACGGGCCATCTCGCGCACCCGGCGGTCGATCTCGGGCCGCGGCAGGCCGGCGATCCGCAGCGGCGAGGCGATGTTCTCGTAGACCGTGAGCGGCGGGTAGTTGACGAACTGCTGATAGACCATGGCCACGCTGCGCTTTCTGACCGAGACGCGGGTGACGTCGATCCCGCCCTCGAGGACGCGGCCGCCGGTCGGCCGCTCGAGACCCGCCATGATCCGCATCAGGGTGGTCTTGCCGGCCAGCGTCGGGCCCAGCAGAACGTAGAGCCGGCCGGGCTCGAGGGTGAGGGAGATGTCCTCGAGATGCATCTCCTCGCCGACCGTCTTGCCGACCATGTCGAGGACCAGGCTCATGTCGCGGTCGCGGCCCCTTCTTCCCGGGCGCGCGCGGCGAACCATTCGCCCAGCGCCCGCACCGTTTCCTCGCCGGCGAACAGGCCGAGCTTGCTGCGCCGCCAGAGAACGTCCGCGGCGCTGCGGGCCCATTCCCGCTCGTAAAGGTATCCCACCTCCCGCTCGTAGAGACCGGCACCGAAATCGCGCCCGAGATCGGCCAGCGACCCGGCCCCTTCCAGGATCTTTTCGGCACGCCGACCATAGGCGCGGGCGAGACGCGTGGCGAGGGCTTCCGGCAGCCAGGCGAAGCGGCGCCGGAAATCGGCCAGGAAACGGCCGAAATCGCCGCCCTCGAACTCGCCCCCGGGCAGCGGCGCCCGGGCCGTCCAGGGGCCGCCCTCGAAGTCCAGCACCTTCTGCAGTCGGGCCATCGCGTGTTCGGCGAGCTTGCGGAAGGTGGTGATCTTGCCGCCGAACACCGACAGCAGCGGCGCTCCTCCGGCGAGGTCGAGATCGAACACGTAATCGCGGGTGACGGCGGAGGGATCCTTGCTGGCGTCGTCGTAGAGGGGCCGCACGCCGGCGTAGCTCCAGACGATGTCCGCCTTGCGCACCGGCGAGCGGAAATAGCGGCCGACGGCCCGGCAAAGATAGTCGATCTCCTCCTCGGAGACGGCGAGCCGGCCGGGGTCGCCCTCGAACGGGATGTCGGTGGTCCCGATCAGCGAAAACGCCCCCTCGAAGGGGATGACGAAGATCACCCGCCGGTCGTCGTTCTGGAGGATGTAGGCGTGATCGCCCTCGTAGAGACGGGGCACGACGATGTGCGAGCCCTTGACCAGCCGCACCCGGTTGCGGGTGTCGGTACGAGCCGCCTCCTGGAGGAACCGGGATACCCAGGGGCCGGTGGCGTTGACCAGGGCGCGGGCGGAAACCGGGCTGCCGTCGCCCCCGGGATCGGCGAGTTCGGCCCGCCACAGACCGTTCTCGCGCCAGGCCGCGGTGCAGCGGGTGCGGGTGCGGATCACCGCTCCCCGCTCGGCCGCGTCGAGGGCGCTCAGGATCACGAGCCGCGCGTCGTCGACATAGCAGTCACTGTAGGTGAAGCCGCGGAGGTAGCCGGGCTTCAGCGGTTCGCCGAGCGGGCTCCGGGGTCCGAGGACGACGCCGCGGGAACCCGGCAGCCGTTCGCGGCCGCCCAGATGATCGTAGAGAAAGAGGCCGAGGCGGATCATCCATACCGGACGCATGCCCGGCGCATGGGGCAGGACGAAGGTCAGCGGGCGGATGATGTGGGGCGCGGCGCGCAGCAGCACCTCGCGTTCGATGAGCGCCTCGCGGACCAGGCGGAATTCGAAATATTCGAGGTAGCGCAGACCGCCATGGATGAGTTTCGAGGATTCACAGGAGGTGTGCGCGGCGAGATCGTCCTGTTCGACCAGCAGGACCGAGAGGCCACGTCCCGCCGCGTCCCGGGCGATGCCGACCCCGTTGATGCCGCCGCCGACGACGAGCAGGTCGTAGGTCTCCGCGGCCACGTTCCCCCCTGATTTCCTGCGGTTCCCCGGTCCTGCGCCCTGTCGGCGCCCGCCGCGACCGGACCTCGGGGCGAGGGCTAACAGGGAAGACGGATGTTCGCAAGTGAAAATCGCATGCGCGGGTCCGAAATGCCCTTCAATCGGCGGCGACGTGGAGGGCGGTCTCCGCCGCCTCCAGCACCAGCCGCAGCGGCTCCGGCGGCGGGGCGTCGGTGAACAGCGCGTCGACGTCGCTCAGATGGCCGAGGCGGGCCATGGCGTTGCGGCCGAACTTGGACTGGTCGGCGGCGAGAAAGACGGTACGGGCGTTGCGGATGATGGCCTGGGCGACGCGCACCTCGCGATAGTCGAAGTCGAGCAGGGTGCCGTCCATGTCGATGCCGCTGATGCCGATCACCGCGAAATCGACCCGGAACTGGTCGACGAAATCGATCGTCGCTTCGCCGACGATGCCCCGATCACGACGCCGGACCACCCCGCCGGCGACGATCACTTGGAAGTCGGGCTTCTCGGCCATCATGTTGGCGACGTTGAGATTGTTGGTGATCACGCTGAGCCCGCTGTGATCCATCAGGGCCTTGGCCACTTCCTCGGTGGTGGTGCCGATGTTGATGATCAGCGAGGCGTTGTCGGGGATGTGCCGGGCGACCAGCCGGGCGATCCGCTTCTTGGCCTCGAGATTGAGGATCCGTCGGGTGGCGTAGGCGATGTTCTCGACGCTCGAGGGCAGCCCGGCACCGCCGTGGAACCGGCGCAGGCGCCCGGCCCGGGCGAGGCTGTTGATGTCCCGGCGGATGGTCTGCGGCGTGACGTTGAAGGTGGCCGCGAGCTGGTCGATGGCGGCGAACCCCTGGCGCCGCACGATCTCGACGATGTGGGAACGGCGTAGTTCGGCCTCGCCCAAGGTGCCTACTCCGGCCGGCGAGCTTCATATGCGAACAAGAGGATACACCTTTTCGCTTCCGAAAACAGTCATTTGTCGTTCGAACCGCCGGTGCCGGTTTCGCTCAGAAAGGCTTCCAGGACGCGAAGAGTCTCCGCCGGTTTTTCCACCTGCGGCCAATGGCCGGCATCGGGGAGGGTGACGATCCGCGCCCCCGGGAACAGCCGGCGGATCCGCGGAACGTGCCGGTCCTCGACGTAGGAGGAGCGTTCGCCGCGGAGGAACAGGCCCGGTCCCTCCCAGCGGCGGCCCTCGAGCGCTTCCGGAAAACCGGTGATCGCCGGCAGCCCGCGCCGCAGGGCCGGGAGGTTGCAGCGCCAGCGCAACCCCTCGCCGGTGGCCTCGAGGTTCTGGAGCAGGAAGCCGCGGAGCGAGTCTTCCGGAACCGCCGCCCGCAGGGCCGCGTCCACCTCGCCGCGACTGCGGTAGCGGGCGAGATCGAGGGCCAGGAGCGCATCGAGCATCGGCGCCAGCTCCCGCACATAGGCCACCGGCGCGATATCGACGACGATCAGCGCCCGGAGCCGCGGACATCCCTCGAGAGCCAGGGTCATCGCCGCCTTGCCACCCATGCTGTGGCCGAGGAGGATCGCCCCGTCGAGCCGCTGCGTCTCCAGCAGCAGCCGCAGATCGGCGGCCATCGCCTCGTAGCCCGTCGGCTCCGCCCAGGGCGAGGCGCCGTGATTGCGGAGATCGACGAGATGGCAGGTGAAGCGGTCGGCGAGCGCCCGCGCGATACCGCGCCAGTTGCGGCCGCTGCCGAGAAAACCGTGCAGGAACAGCAGCGGCGGCCCCGTTCCCAGCCGCTCGAAGGTCAGCGCGACCGGCCGCGGAGTCGGGCTATTCGGCGGCATGCGCCGTCGGCTGACGGTGCCGATATTCGAATTCGAACATGTAGTCACGGGTGATCGGCACCACGTCCCGTTCCTTGGCGAGCTGGAGCTGGAAGACCATGCCGTCCATCACCCGGAAGAAGATCTCGGCGGCGACCAGATAGTATTCCCACATCCGGCAGAAGCGTTCGTCGAGGAGACGCGCCGCGCGCTCCCGGTTGGCGAGGAAGCGTTCCCGCCAGGCGGCGAGCGTGTGGGCGTAGTGCAACCGGAGGATCTCGAGATCGCAGGCCCACAGCCCCTGGCGTTCGACTACCGGCAGGACCTCGGAGAGAGCCGGCACGTAACCGCCCGGAAAGATGTACTTGCGGATCCAAGGGCTGGTCGAGGCGGGGCCGCCCATCCGGCCGATGGAATGGAGCACCGCCACCCCGTCGGCGGCGAGCAGATCGGCGAGCTGGCCGAAGAAGGCCCCGTAGTGGTTGACGCCGACATGCTCGAACATGCCGACGGAGACGATCCGATCGTAGCGGCCGCGATGCTGGCGGTAATCCTCGAGCAGGAACCGCACCCGGTCCTCGAGACCGCGCTCCCGGGCCCGCTGGCGGGCGAGTTCGAGCTGTTCGGTGGAAAGGGTCAGGCCGGTGACCTCGACGTCGAACTCCTCGGCGAGATAGAGCGCGAGCCCGCCCCAGCCGGAGCCGATGTCGAGCACCCTGAGCCTCGGCCGCAGCAGGAGCTTGGCCGCGAGATGCCGTTTCTTGGCCCGCTGGGCGGCGTCGATGTCCTCGCCCGGCGCCTCGAAATAGGCGCAGCTGTACTGCATGTCGGAATCGAGGAACAGGCGGTAGAGCTCGTTGGAAAGATCGTAGTGGTGGGCGACGTTGCGCCGGGCCCGGCCGACCGGGTTGTACTGGTACCAGCGCCGGGTGAGGGTCTCGACGCTGCGCACGAAGCGGCCGGCGGTCCGCCGCCGCATCCGCATGTAGTTGTGGGCCACCAGATACAGGAGATCGTAGAGCGTGCCTTCCTCGAGGATCATCCGGCCGTCGACGAAGGCTTCGCCGAGGGCCAGCTCGGAGCGCAGCGAAAGCCGGAGTTCGGTGGCCCGATCGGTGATCCGGATCGTCACCCGCGGTCCGGATCCGTCGCCGAAACGGCGAACCCCGCCCCGGGCGTCGCGGACCACGAGATCCCCGTGACGAACGAGCTGTCGCAGCAACCAGGTGAAAAGCATCGCGTTTCTCCCGGCCTGTACGGTTGATCTTCGCGAAAGCGCTCGCCCCAGGCTGCCGGGCCGCGCCTCCCTCGGCGACAGAATGTCGGCTTTTTCCGGCTCTGCCAACCGGTTCCGGCATATAGTCCGATCCGGCCGACCATCATCCGTGGTTCCACACCACGGTCTTGAGTTTCACGAACTCGTAAAGGCCGGCGAACCCCTTTTCCCGCCCGTGGCCCGAGCGGCCGACCCCGCCGAAGGGCAGCTCGATGCCGCCGCCGGCCCCGTAGCCGTTGACGAACACCTGGCCGGCCCGGATGCCGTGGGCCAGACGGAGCTGGCGGCTGCCGTCAGCGGTCCAGACCCCGGCCACCAGCCCGTAGGGCGTGGCGTTGGCGAGCGCCAGCGCCTCGGCCTCGTCGGCGAAGGGCAGACAGGCGAGGACCGGCCCGAAGACTTCCTCGCAGGCGAGCCGCTCGGAAGCCGGGACCGGCCCCAGCAGGACCGGCGGGACGTAGTAGCCGCCGGGCGGCAGATCGGCCGCCAGCCGTCCCTCCGCCAGCACCGGGATGCCCCGTTCGCGGGCCTCCCCGAGATAGCCGCGTACCCGCTCCATCTGGCGGCGGCTGATGAGAGGCCCGAGATCGAGATCGCGGTCGTGGGGGCCCGCCACGAGCTCCCGGAAGCGGGCCGCGAGCCGCGCCGTCACCTCCTCGTAGACGGTCTTCTCGATCAGCACCCGCGAACCGGCCGAACAGGTCTGGCCGGCGTTCTGGACGATGGCGGCGACCACGACCGGCAGCGCCGCCTCGAGATCGGCGTCGGCGAACAGGATCTGTGGCGATTTGCCACCCAGCTCCAGGGTGCAGCCGATGTGGTTGCGGGCCGCGGCCGCCTGGATCGCCGTCCCGGTCTCCGGGGAGCCGGTGAAGGAGATGAAGTCGATGCCCGGATGTGCCGCGAGGGCGGCGCCCGCCTCCTCGCCCGGCCCGGGGACGATGTTGAGCGCCCCCTCCGGAAAGCCGATCTCCTGCATCAGCTCGGCGATCCGCAGCAGCGACAGGCAGGCGTCCTCGGCCGGCTTCAGGACGCAGGCGTTGCCGGCGGCCAGCGCGGCGCCGATCGAGCGGCCGAAGATCTGCGCCGGATAGTTCCAGGGAATGATGTGGGCGGTGACCCCGTGGGGCTCCCAGAAGCTGGCCGCGGTGTAGCCCTCGAGGAAGGGGATCGTGTCGCCGTGGAGCTTGTCGGCGGCCCCCCCGTAGTATTCGAAATAGCGGGCACAGGCGCGGATGTCGGCCCGTCCCTGACTAAGGGGCTTGCCGGTGTCCCGGGATTCGATCTCCGCCAGCTCCTCGACATGGTCGAGAATGGCGGCCGAAAGTCGCATCAGCAGGCGGCCGCGCTCGAAGGCGGGAAGCCGCCCCCAGGCCCCCTTCTCGAAGGCCCGGCGGGCGGCCGCGACGGCGGCGTCGATGTCGGCCGGACCGCCGCTCGCGATCTCGGCGAACACCCGCCCGTCGCTGGGGCAGATCACCGGCAGGGTTTCGCCGCTCGCCGGCGCGACCCAGCGCCCCCCGATCAGGCACCTGCCGCGGCTCACCGATTCCGTCTTCCCGCTCATCGCCGCTCCTCCCCCTCGGCGCGCCCGACCCGCGGCCGGTCCAGAACCCGATGTCGCTGGACCGGGAGATCGCGGCGGATACGCTCCAGATAGGCCATGTCCAGTTGCGCGGCGGCCACACCGGGACCGTCCTGAACCTGGGCGATCACATGGCCCCAGGGGCCGACGATCATGCTGTGACCGAAATTGTGGCGGACCTCGCGGCCGGCGGGGAACGCCCCCCATTGGGCGGCGGCGGCGATGTAGCACTGGGTCTCGATCGCCCGCGCCCGGAGCAGGATCTCCCAGTGGTCCTTGCCGGTCTGCAGGGTGAAGGCGGCCGGCACCAGGATCAGCCGCGCCCCGGCCTCGGCGAGGCGCAGATAGAGCTCGGCGAAGCGCAGATCGTAGCAGATGCTGAGCCCCACCTTCACCCCTTCGAGATCGAACAGGACGATCTCCGTGCCGCGACCGACGAAATCCGATTCGCTGTAGCTGCGTCCGTCGGGGGTGGTGACGTCGAACAGGTGGACCTTGCGGTAGCGGGCGACCTCCCGGCCTTCGCGGTCGAACACCACGGTGGTGTTATAGAAGCTCCCGCCGTCCCGCTCGAACATGCTGCCGCCGTGAACGAAGAGCCGGTGCCGGCGGGCGAACTCCCGGAGCATGGCGTAGGCCTCACCGTCCGGAAAACGCTCGGCCGAGCGGTGGCGAGCGTCGCGGGTGCCGCCGATGAAGGCGAACGTCTCGGGCAGACTCAGGAGATCGGGCCGCTCACCGGCGACCGCCGCTTCCATCAGCCGCCGCGCCCGGGCCAGATTGGCCGCCTTGTCGGCGACGGAGTTCATCTGCACGACGGCCACCCGCATCCTCGTCCTCCCTGCGACCGGGCGGAATGCTCGCCCACCGGCCCGTCTTGTCAACGTTTTTCGCCGTGGACCCGGTCCCCCGACCGGGCGCCGGCCGCCCTCAGGGTCGCAGGAAGCCGACGAGGTCGTAGACCTCCTCGAGGATCGGCTCGGCGATCGCCCGCGCCCGTTCGGCCCCGTAGCGGAGGATGCGGTCGATCTCGGCCGGATCGGCCATCAGCTCCCGCATCCGGGCGTTGATCGCGGAGAGCTTGTCCACCGCCAGTTCGGCGAGACGCTTCTTGAACTCGGCGAAGGGGGCCTCGCGGAACTCGGCCTCCACCTCGGCCCGCGGCCGCTCGGCGAGGGCGGCGTAGATGGTGAGCAGGTTGGAGGCCTCGGGGCGTTTCTCGGGATCGTACCAGATACCGAGGATGCTGTCGGATCTGGCCCGCTGGATCTTGCGGGCGATGGTCGCCGCATCGTCGGTGAGATTGATGCGCGACATGTCCGAGGCGTCCGATTTGCTCATCTTCCGGGTGCCGTCCCGGAGCGACATCACCCGCGTCGCCTCGCCGGCGATCATCGGCTCCGGCAGGGGGAAATAGTCGGTACCGAACTTCCGGTTGAAGGCACCGGCGATGTCGCGCGACAGCTCGAGATGCTGCTTCTGGTCCTCGCCCACCGGCACCAGCGTCGCCTTGTAGGCGAGGATGTCGGCGGCCTGCAGGACGGGATAGGCGTAGAGCCCCACCGGCGCGTTCTCGCGATGCCTGCCGGCCTTCTCCTTGAACTGGGTCATCCGGTTGAGCCAGCCCAGCGGGGTCACGCAGTTGAACACCCAGGCGAGCTGCGCATGGGCGGCGACGTTGCTCTGGACGAACAGGATCGAACGCTCGGGATCGATGCCGCAGGCGAGGAGGGCGGCCGCCACCTCGCGGGTGTTGCGCCGCATCTCGCCGGCGTCGTGGAGGGTGGTGAGCGCGTGCTGGTCGACGATGCAGTAGATGCATTCGTGCCCCTCCTGCAGCCGCACCCAGTGGCGGATCGCGCCCAGATAGTTGCCGAGATGCAGACCGTGGGTCGGCTGGATGCCGGAAAACACGCGCGCGCTCATGCGATGTCTCTTTCCGTGAGGACCGGTCCGGGCCGGCGGGCCCGGCGAGGCGGCGCCTCAGGAACACGCCGCCCGCGGATTCGTCAAGCCTGCGGTTGTCGCAAGGCGGCGCCGAGCCGCCGCAGATCCACCGCCCCCAGGAGCTGGGCCGCGGCGAAGAAGGTGACGACGCCGGTGGGCAGGATCAGACCCAGCAGCAGCAGCGGATGCAGGGCGGCGCCGAAGCGGACGAGGAGCGTCAGCACCCCGCCCATCAGCAGCGCCGCGACCGCCATCCGCAGCAGCCGGCCGCCCAGCTCGCGGTCCGGCGCGAGGGCGTCGCGGCGCCACAGGATCCAGGCGAGGAGACCGGCATTGGCCCAGTTGGAGAGGCCGGTCGCCAGCGCGATTCCGACATGGGCCAGGGGACCGATCAGGGCCAGCACCAGGAGCACGTTGAGGATCAGGCAGACGGCGGCGATCTTGGCCGGGGTCGCGGTGTCCTCGCGGGCGAAGAAGGCCGGCGCCAGCACCTTGATCAGCACGTAGGCGGGGAGACCGATGGCGAAGGCGGCGAGTGCCCCGGCGGTGGCCCGGGTGGCGGCGGCGTCGAAGGCGCCCCGTTCGAACAGGCCGCGGACGATCGGCTCGCCGACGGCGATCAGCGCCGCCGCCGCCGGCAGGGTGAACAGCATGCCGATCTCGATCGCCCGGTTCTGCAGCACCAGCGCGCTTTCGCGCCGGCCGCCGCGGAGCTCGCGGGCGAGGGCCGGCAGCAGCGCCGTGCCCAGGGCCACGCCCACCGCCCCGAGGGGAAGCTGATTGAGACGATCGGCATAGAACAGATAGGAGATGGCGCCGCGGGGCAGATGGGAGGCGAACCAGGTGTCCACCACCAGGTTGAGCTGATAGACCCCGGCGCCGAGGGCCCCGGGCAGCACGAGCTCGAACAGACGGCGCATGCGCGGCGTCACCCGCGGCCATCGCAGCCGCAGCCGCATGCCCGCCCGGGCCGCCGCCCGCAGGACGAGGGCGAGCTGGAGCACCCCGGCGCCCAGGACACCCCAGGCGAGGAGCTGCGCCGGCATCCCGAAGAGGAAGGCGGACAGCAGGAGGGCGGTGATCAGGGTCAGGTTGAGCAGGACCGGGGCGAAGGCGGCGGCGGCGAAGCGGCCGAGGCCGTTGAGCACGCCGGAGACCAGGGCGGCCAGCGAGATCAGCAGCAGATAGGGGAAGGTGATCCGCGACAGCGCCACCGCCAGGGCGTAGCGTTCGCCTTCCGGATCGAAGCCGGTGGCCAGGGCCCGGACCAGCCAGGGCATCGCCAGCTCGGCGGCGAAGACGACGAAGAGGAGGATCGTCGCCATCAGCGAGAAGGCTTCCTCGGCGACCCGCTTCGCCCCCTCCCGCCCCTCCGCCTCGAGGGTCCGGGCGAAGAGGGGGACGAAACCGGCGTTGAACGCCCCTTCGGCGAACAGGCGGCGCAGCAGATTGGCGAGCTTGAAGGCGACGAAGAAGGCGTCGGCCGCCGCCCCCGCCCCCAGGAGACCGGCGATCAGCGCGTCCCGCGCGAAGCCGGTGACGCGCGACAGGAGGGTCAGGGAACCGACGGTGGCGGTGGCGCGGAGAATGTTCACGCGGGCCCGTCTCTCATGCCTGGGCGAGCACCTCCAGGAGGGCCTTGCGCAGGCGAGCGATCCGGGCCTCCTGCGCGAGCTTCATGCCGAACACGTCCTTGACGTAGAACACATCCACCACCCGTGCACCATAGGTTGCGATGTGCGCGCTCTTGATCACCAGCGCATGGTCCTTGAAGACCCGAGCGAGATCGTAGAGCAGACCGGGCCGATCGCGACCGCTGACCTCGACCACCGTGTGCAGACGGCTCGCCCGATTGTCGACGATCACCCGCGGCTCGACCCGGAACAGGCGGGCCGGGGTGAGCCGGCGGCGGTGCGCCGCCAGCTCCTCCTCGAGCCGCATCTCGCCGGCGATCGCCCGCTCCAGATTGCGCCGGAGCCGGGCGAGCCGCCCCTCGTCCTCGATCGCCTGCCGCGTCTCCGCCTCCTGGAGGCCGATCAGATCGAGGGCCATGCCGTCGGTGGTGGTGAAGATCCGGGCATCGACGATGGTCACCCGGCTCAGCGCCAGCGCGCCCGCGATCTTCATGAACAGGCCGGGATGGTCCGGAGCGTAGACGAGGAGCTCGGTGCGGGCCTGGAAGGGCCGGGGGCGGAACTCGATGCAGAGCTCCCGGCCGGCGGCGTCGGCGGCGGCGACGGACCGCGCGTGACGGGCGAGATCCGCCACCGGAAAGGCCAGCCAGTAGCCGGGTTCGTGCCGTTCGATCCAGGCCGCGATCCGCTCCTCGGGCCAGGGAGGCGTGTCCCGGGCGAGAGCTCCGGCGAGATCCCGGCGCGCGACCTCGATCCGTTCCCGGCGTCGTCCCCGGGGATCCTCGCTGGTCATCGCCGCCAGGGTCTCGTAATAGAGCTCGCGCAGGAGTTGCCCCTTCCATCCGTTCCACACCCCCGGACCGACCGCCCGGATGTCGGCCACCGTCAGCAGCAGCAGCAGCTTCAACCGCTCCGGCGACTGCACGACGCCCATGAAATCGCTGATCGTGGTCGGATCCTCGATGTCGCGGCGAAAGGCGGTGGTGCTCATCAGCAGATGATGGCGGACGAGCCAGACCACGGTCGCCGTCGCGTCTTCGGCGAGCCCGAAGCGCCGGCACAGCCGGGCCGCGATTGCGGCACCGATCTCGCTGTGATCGCCGCCGCGGCCCTTGCCGATGTCGTGCAGGAAGGTGGCCAGATAGAGCTCGGTCCGGGAGTGGATCTCGGGCAGCAGCTCGGTCGCCAAGGGATGGTCCTCGGCGAGCTCGCCGCGCTCGATCCGGTGCAGCACCTCGATCGCCCGGATGGTGTGCTCGTCGGTGGTGTAGACGTGGTAGAGGGTGTGCTGCATCTGGGCCACGATGTGGCCGAACTCGGGAACGAACTTGCCGAGGACGCCGCTTTCGTTGAGGCGGGTGAGGGTCAGGGCGGGATCCTCGCGCGCGGTCATCATCTCGAGGAACAGACGGTTGGCCGCGGGATCCTCGCGCAGCCGGCGATCGATGCGCTTGAGATGGCGATCGACGGCCCGGAGCGCGTCGGGATGGAGGTCGAGCTCCCGTTCCTGGGCGATCCGGAACAGTTCCAGCATGCGGATCGGCTCGCGGGCGAACAGCTCGGGATCGGCCAGCGAGACCCGGTTGCCGATCACCCGGAAACCGCCGATGCGCCGGCGCCCGAAGCCGAAGCGGAAGGCGAGCCGCGGTCGGCGCTTGTGCTGCTCTTCCAGCGCCGCGCAGACGATGCGGGTCAGATTGCCGACATCGCGGGCGACCAGGTAGTAGCGCTTCATGAAGCGCTCGACGCCGAGAGAGCGCGGCCGGTCGCGATAGCCCATGGCGGCGGCGATCCGCGGCTGCAGCTCGAAGGTGAGACGCTCCTCGGGCCGGCCGGTCAGATAGTGGAGATGGCAGCGCACGGTCCAGAGGAACCGCCGGGAGCGGGCGAACACCCGCAGCGAGTCCGGGCTCAGCACGCCGTGCTTCACGAGCTCCGACGGGCTCGTCGCATCGTAGAGGAAGCGGCCGAGCCACATCAGGGTGTGGAGATCGCGCAACCCCCCCTTGCCCTCCTTGATGTTGGGCTCGAGCAGGTAGCGGCTGTCGCCCAGACGCTGGTGGCGGGCGTCCCGTTCGGCCAGCTTGGCCTCGACGAACCGGGCCTCGTGGCCGATCACGAGTTCGTGACGGAAACGCTCGCGGAACCGGCCGAACAACGCCTTCGATCCCCAGACCGGGCGCGCTTCGAGAAGGGCGGTGAGGACCGTCAGATCCTGGCCGGCGAGACGCAGGCATTCGTCCATCGAGCGGGTCGCGTGACCCACCTTGAGTTTGAGATCCCAGAGCTTGATCAGCAGGAACTCGGCGAGCTGCTCGACGAGCGGCGTCCGCTTGTAGGGATGCAGGAAGAGCAGGTCGATGTCGGAAAAGGGAGCGAGCTCGCCGCGCCCGTAACCACCCACCGCCAGCAGCGCGATCTCTTCGCCGAGGGTGGGGTTGTCGGCGCGATAGAGATGCCGGACGGCGAAATCGAGGGCCGCCCCGATCAGCTCGTCCATCAGGCGGGCGAGATCCCGATGCACGGTCTCGGCCCCGCCTCCGGCCTCGAAACCGGCCCGGATCCGGGCCCGCCCCGCCTCCAGATGGCGGCGCAGCGCCGCCAGGACGGCCTCCTGTCCGGCATCGGCTCCGAGCCCGGCCAGGGCTTCGGCGATCTGCGACGCAGTGCCGCTGTGTGCGGTTTCGACCAGCAGATTCATTCGGTCCGTTACCGGGCCCACCTTGTCTGCGGAGAAGGGCGCCACCATAACCCTGTGGGCTGGCGGCTCGTGCCCGCTGCCCCGGTGTAGGTTCGGCCGACGCCGCGGGCAAGCGCCGATGGGCCCCGAAGCCGGGGGACGTTCGGGAGGAGAAATGCGCGAGTTCTTCTGGATGGACGGCTACGGTCCCTACGTCTGGGCCGCCTACGCCCTCACCTTCCTCGTCGTCGTCGGCCTCCTTCTCCAGAGCTGGTGGTACGCCCGGAAACGTTCCGCCGAGCTCGCGGAGCTGCGCGAGCGCAGGCCGCGCCGGGCGCGTGCTCCGATGCGGCCGCTGCGCGCCGAGCGCCGGCCGGCGACCGAGGATGCCACCACCGCATCGGCCTCGGGCCCGAACCCGTGAACGCGAGGAAACCCCGAATGCGCTTCCGCAAGCGACAACGGCTGGTCCTGCTCGTCGTCGGCATGCTGCTCCTCAGTGGCGCCACGGCGCTCGTGCTCGCCTCGCTCCAGGACAGCATCGCCTTCTTCGCCACCCCGAGCGAACTCGCCGCCCGCCAGGTGGAGCCGGGCAAGACCTTCAGGATCGGCGGCCTCGTCGTCGAAGGGAGCGTCGTCCGCGAGGCGGACGGTACCGTCCGCTTCGCCGTCACCGACACGGCCGAGGAAGTGCCGGTCGTCTACCGCGGGCTGCTGCCCGATCTCTTCCGCGAGGGCCAGGGTGTGGTGGCCCTGGGCAAGCTCGCCGAGGACGGCACCTTCGTTGCCAGCGAGGTGCTGGCCAAGCACGACGAGCAGTACATGCCGAGGGAAGTGAGCGACGCCCTCAAGGAAGCGGGTTACTGGGAAGACCAGAAGGAAGCGGAGAACGCGCGATGACCATCGAACTGGGCCATTTCGCCTTGGTGCTGGCTTTCGCCGTGGCCGTCGTCCAAGGCACCCTGCCGCTGTACGGCGCGGCGCGGCGGGATCCGGTGCTGACGGGCATCGCCCCCTATGCGGCGGTGGCCCAGTTCCTGCTCGTGGCCTTCGCCTTCGCGACCCTCGTCCAGGCCTATCTGGTGAGCGATTTCTCGGTCCGCAACGTGTTCGAGAACTCGCATTCGAGCAAACCCTTCTTCTACAAGCTGGCCGGAACCTGGGGCAATCACGAAGGATCGCTCGTCCTCTGGGTCCTGATCCTGACCCTGTTCGGGGCCGGCGTCGCCGTCTTCGGCCGCCGTTTGCCGCCGACCTTCATGGCCCGGGTGCTGGGCATGCAGGGCCTGATTTCGGTCGGCTTCCTGTCGTTCATGCTCCTGACCTCGAACGCCTTCCTCCGGCTCGATCCGGCGCCGGCCGACGGTCGCGGCCTCAATCCGATCCTCCAGGATCCCGGTCTCGCCCTGCATCCGCCGTTCCTCTATCTCGGCTATGTCGGCTTCTCGACCGCCTATTCCTTCGCCATGGCGGCGCTCCTGGAGGGACGCGTCGATCCGAGCTGGGCACGCTGGCTGCGCCCCTGGGTGCTGGTCGCCTGGCTGTTCCTCACCTTCGGCATCGCGCTGGGAAGCTGGTGGGCCTATTACGAGCTCGGCTGGGGCGGCTGGTGGTTCTGGGATCCGGTGGAGAACTCCTCCTTCATGCCCTGGCTGGTGGGCACGGCCCTTCTCCATTCGGCGATCGTTCTCGAGAAGCGCAACGCCCTCAAGAGCTGGACGATCCTGCTCGCGATCCTGACCTTCGCCCTTTCGCTCCTGGGAACCTTCCTCGTTCGTTCGGGGGTGCTGACCTCGGTCCATGCCTTCGCCACCGATCCCGCGCGGGGCGTCTACATCCTGTTGCTGCTGCTGATCGCCGTCGGCGGCTCCCTCGCCCTGTTCGCGATCCGCGCCCCGGCGATGCAGGGCGGTTCGCTGTTCGCGCCGATTTCCCGCGAGGGGGCGCTGGTGCTCAACAACCTGCTCCTGTCGACGGCGACGGCGACGGTGCTGCTGGGAACTCTGTACCCGCTGGCGCTGGAGGCCCTCACCGGGGCCAAGATCTCGGTGGGCCCGCCCTATTTCAACGCCACCTTCGTGCCGCTGATGATCCCGCTGGTGCTGGCGATACCGATCGGGACCATGTTGTCCTGGAAACGGGGGGACCTTCCCGGCGTCTTGTCGCGGCTCAAGCTGGCGGTGGCGGCTTCGGTGCTGGTGGCCGCCGCCTATCTCGCGCTGTTCGACTGGCGCGGCGTGCTGGCCGCCTTCGGCTACGCCTTGGCGGCATGGGTCATCCTCGGCTCGCTGCTCGAGCTCGCCGGCCGCATCGCCCTCTTCCGTGTTCCGCTGGGACGGAGCTGGAACCGCTTCAAGGGACTGCCGCGCTCCGCCCTGGGCATGACCACCGCCCATGTCGGGCTCGGCATTTTCCTCATCGGCGTGACCGCCACCACGAGCGGCCAGATCGAGCGGATCCTCGTCATGAAACCCGGCGAGACCGTGACCCTGGCCGGCTACGAGGTGACCTTCGAGGGGGTGAGCGAACGGCCGGGACCGAACTACATCGCGGAGCGGGGCACCTTCTCGGCCCGGCGTGACGGTGAGCTCGTCGCCGAGATCCATTCCGAACGCCGCTTCTATCCGGTGGAAGGACAGACCACCACCGAAGCGGGCATCGACACCACCCTGTGGCGCGACCTCTACTTCGTCATCGGTGACAAGGTCGGCGAGGAAGGGGGGCGGACCGTGCGCCTCTATTTCAACCCGCTGGTCGTCTGGCTGTGGGGCGGGCTCGTGGTGATGGCCGTCGGCGGCTTCGTTTCCCTCAGCGACCGCAGGCTCCGGGTCGGCGCCCCGACGCCGGCGAAAATCCGGACCGCACCCGCCGAGGCGTAGGAGGAAGGGAGCAGAAGGAGATGACCGCGACCACCGAGACCACCGAGACCACCGCTCCTTCGAACCGGCGCGCGTGGCTCTATCTGCTGCCCGTGCTGGTGTTCGTCGTCATCGGCGCGTTCCTGGCCTTCGGTCTCACCCGTGATCCGTCGGTCCTGCCCTCCGCCCTGCTCGACAAGCCGGCGCCCGAGTTCGAGCTGCCGCCGATCCCGGGGCGGGACGATCACGGGTTCAGCCGGGCCGATCTCGGCGGCGAACCGATGCTGGTCAACGTCTGGGCCTCCTGGTGCGTGGCCTGCCGCGCCGAACACCCGCTGCTCAACCGGCTGGCCCAGGAGGAGGGGGTGATCATCAACGGCCTCAACTACAAGGACCGGGCGGAGGACGCCATGGCCTGGCTCGAGGAGCTCGGCGACCCGTTCAACTACGTGGGCTGGGACATCAAGGGCCGGGTGGCGATCGAATGGGGGGTGTACGGGGTGCCGGAAACCTTCGTCGTCGACCGCAACGGGACCATCGTCTACAAACAGGTGGGGCAGATGACACCGCGGGTGATCAACGAGGTCATCCTGCCTCTGATCGAGAAGCTGAGAAGAGAGCAATGAAACGCCTGCTGCCGCTGCTGCTGTCGGCCCTGTTCTGGATCGGGGCGGCCGAGGCCGGGGGGGTGAAACCCGACGAAATGCTCGACGATCCGGTGCTGGAGGCCCGCGCCCGGACCTTGGGCAAGCAGCTCCGCTGTCTGGTCTGCCAGAACCAGTCGATCGACGATTCGGATGCGCCGCTGGCCTCCGACATCCGGCGGCTCGTCCGCGAGCGGCTCGTCGCCGGCGACACCGACGAGGAGGTCAAGGCCTTTCTCGTCGCCCGCTACGGCGAGTTCGTTCTCCTCCGCCCGCCGATCCGGCCGGCCACCTGGCTGCTCTGGGGCGGACCATTCGCGGTCTTGATCCTGGGAGGAGTCGCGGTAGGCTTGTACATGCGGCGCCGGTCGGCACGCGGCGAGCCCGAGATCGAGGAGCTGAGCGAGGAAGAACGGGCCCGTCTCGACCGTCTGCTGGCAGGGGAAGGCCGGCCGGCAGGCTGAGCGGCACGGCCGGCGGACCGCGGGTCGCGGAAGCCAGCGACACAGAACAATAAACGAACACAGGGAGGGACGATGGTCCACCGGCGCCCAGACGGCAGCCCGCACCGGCGGTGCGGCCGCGTTCCGGGCGGCCTCGGGCACCGCCCCGGGCCGGCGATGGACCGGCCCGTTTTCCGCCGGAAGTCCCGGATCCCACCGATCGTCCGGTCGTCCCCGGCGCGGTGAGACGGAACCGATGATCAGGCTGAAGCGGATCCACGACATGCCGGCGCCCGAGGACGGGGTACGGGTGTTCGTCGACCGGGTGTGGCCGCGCGGGATCGGCAAGGGCGAGGCGGCCATCGACCTCTGGCTCCGGGACATCGGCCCGAGTACGGAGCTGCGCCGGTGGTTCCGCCACGATCCGGATCGGTTCGAAATCTTCTGCGAACGCTACTGGGCGGAACTGGAAGGACGGCCGGAGGCGGTGGCGCGGCTGCGCGGGCTCGTCGAGCAGGGGGACGTCACCCTCCTCTACAGTTCCCGCGACCGGGAACGCAACACCGCGGTGGCCCTCAAGCGCTTTCTGGAGCGCGCCCCCGTTCGCTGAGACCGGGGCCGCGGACGGCGCCGGATCCCCGACCCGTACCACCCGCAGGAGGTGCCGAGGAGAGATGTCGATACCGAAGATCGCCTTCGTCGGACTCGGGGTGATGGGGCGGCCGATGGCCGGACGGCTGGTCGCCGCCGGTCATCCGCTGCGGGCCTGGGACCGGGCGGCGGAGGCCTGCGCCGCCGCCCGTGCGGCCGGGATCGAAACCGTGACCTCGGCCGCCGAAGCGGGGCGGGAGGCGGCGATCGCCATCACCATGCTGCCCACCGGCGAGGATGTGGCCGAGGCGCTCTTCGGGAGGGACGGTCTGCTCGAGAGCTTCGCCGCGGGCGGGCTGGTGATCGACATGAGCACCGTATTGCCGCTGGAGACCGACGCCCTCGCCGCCCGCCTGCGGGCCGGCGGCTGGCGGTTCCTCGACGCGCCGGTGGGTCGCGGCTCCCGGGAGGCCGCCGAGGGCCGCCTCCTGATCATGGCCGGCGGCAGCGAGGAGGATCTGGAAGAGGCGCGACCGGTGCTTTCCCGGCTCGGCGACACCATCGTCCATTGCGGACCGGTGGGCAGCGGCGCCCGCGCCAAGATCGTCAACAACTATCTGTCGATCGTGACCAACGTGGTCACCGCCGAGGCCCTGGTGCTGGCCGAGCGCTGCGGCCTCGACCGCGAGGCGGCGCTCGCGGTCATGCGCGGCACCCCGGCCGGCCGGGGCCATCTCGGTACCACCTATCCGGCCAAGGTTCTGGCCGGCGATGTCACTCCGGGCTTCGCCGTCGATCTCGCCCACAAGGATCTCCGGCTCGCCCTCGAGCTGGCGGCGCGCCTGCGCTGTCCTCTGGCCACCGGGGCGGCCGCCGAGGCGGCCTACACCCTGGCCCGGGCCCGGGGTCGTGGCCGCGAGGACTGGACGGCGATCCTCGAGGTTCTCGCCGAGGCCCCTGACGTGGGGCGGAAAAGACGGTAGGTTGCGGGCAACGTTCCAGCGAACGAGGCTGCGATGCCCGGTGACCCCCTGCCCGCGGTTTGCCCCCACGACTGTCCGAGCGTCTGCGCCCTGGAGATCGAGAGAACGCCCGAGGGACGGCTCGGACGCGTGCACGGCAGTCGGCGCAATCCCTACACCGCCGGCGTCGTCTGCGCCAAGGTCGCCCGCTATGCGGAGCGCCTCCATCATCCCGAGCGCCTCCTCCATCCGCTGCGGCGGGACGGTCCGAAGGGCTCCGGACGGTTCGTCCGCATCGGCTGGGAGGAAGCGCTCGACAGGGTCGCCGAGGCCTTCCTGGAAGCCGAGCGGCGGCACGGTCCGGAATCGGTCTGGCCGTACTACTACGCCGGAACCATGGGCCATGTGCAGCGCGACGGCATCAACCGCCTGACCCATGTGAAGAAATACTCGCGCTTCTATTCGACGATCTGCGTCCGCCTCGCCGATACCGGATGGGAGGCCGGCTGCGGCCGCCGCTGGGGCGTGCCGCCGGAGGAGATCGGCGAGCATTCCGAGCTGATCGTCGTCTGGGGATGCAACCCCGTCTCCACCCATGTCAATCTCATGACCCACATCGCCCGCGCCCGGAAGGAACGGGGCGCGAGGCTGGTGGTGGTCGATCCCTACCGTTCGCCCACCGCCCGCCGGGCCGATCTGCATCTGGCGCTGGCCCCGGGAACCGACGGGGCACTGGCCTGCGCGGTGATGCACGTCCTCTTCGCCGAGGGCTACGCGGACTGGGACTATCTGCGCCGCTACAGCGACTGTCCCGAGGATCTCGCCGCCCATCTGCGGAGCCGCGGGCCGGCCTGGGCGGCGGCGATCACCGGCCTGTCGGCCGAGGAGATCACCGCCTTCGCCCGTCTCTACGGCCGCACCCGGCGGGCCTATCTGCGTCTCGGCTACGGTTTCACCCGTTCCCGCAACGGTGCCGCCAACATGCACGCGGTGAGCTGCCTGCCGGTGGTCACCGGCGCCTGGCGCCATCCCGGGGGCGGCGCGCTCTACAGCATGAGCGGCCTGTATCGGCTCGACAAGACGGTGATCGAGGGGCTGGACGCGGTCGATCCGACGGTCCGGCTGCTCGACCAGTCGCGCATCGGACCGATCCTCACCGGCGATGCCGAGGCCCTCGGCGGCGGGCCGCCGGTCACCGCGATGCTGATCCAGAACACCAATCCGATGTGCGTCGCACCCGAGCTCGCCAGGGTCCATGCCGGCTTCGCCCGCGAGGATCTGTTCGTCTGCGTGCACGAGCAATTCATGACCGACACCGCGCGGATGGCGGACGTGGTGCTGCCGGCGACCATGTTCCTGGAGCACGACGACATCTACACCGCATCCGCCCACAGCCGTCTCCAGATCAGCCGCAAGCTGCTCGAGCCGCCGGGGGAATGCCGCTCCAACCACCGGGTGATCGCCGAGCTCGCGAAGCGGCTGGGGGCCGAACATCCGGGCTTCGCCATGTCGGAGCGGGAGCTGATCGAGGATCTGCTGGCCCGTTCGGGGCTGCCCGATGCGTCGCGGATCGAGGATGGCGGCTGGGAGATGCTGCCGGATTTCGCCACCGCCCACCATCTGCGCGGCTTTCCCACCGCCGACGGGAGGTTCCGTTTCCGCCCCGACTGGTCCGCCTTCGGTCCGGCCCACGCGGTGATGCCGCCCCTGCCCGATCATCTGCCGCTGATCGAGGAGGTGACACCCGAGCGGCCGTTCCGGCTGGTGGCGCCGCCCGCGCGCGATTTCCTCAACACCAGCTTCACCGAAACGCCGACCTCGCTGGCGAAGGAGAAACGGCCGACGGCCCTCCTCCATCCCGGGACGATGCGACGGCTCGGCCTCCGGGAAGGCGACCTCGTGCGGCTCGGCAACGACCGTGGCTCGGTCCTCCTCCATGTCGCGGCGGGGGAGGGGCAGCGCCCGGAAACCGTGGTGGTCGAGGGCATCTGGCCCAACCGTCACTGGATCGAAGGGATCGGCATCAACCTCCTGATCGGCGCCGATCCGCCGCCGCCGGCGGGCGGCGGCGCCTTCCACGACACCGCCGTCCGGCTGGAACCGGTGCGCGCGGAGGCGACCGGCGACCGGGCGGCGACCGCGGCCCCCGCCTGAACCGAGCGCCTCGCCGGACGATGCCGTTCAGGCCGCCCGGATGCCGGCGAGGAAGTCCTCGACGCAGTCCCGCAACTCGGCGGTACGGCGGGCCACCACGGTCACCGCTTCGCGCACCCGACCCGCGGCCCCGTCGGTGAGATCGGCCGCCTCGCGCAACTCGCCGATGGACGTCGTGGCCCGGGCCGTCTCCGTGGCCGCCTTCTCGGCGCTGCGGGCCATCTCCCGCACGGCGGCGTTCTGCTCCTCCGTGGCCCCGGCGATCCCGCCCGCGGCCTCGTCGAGCTCGGAAAGAACGCCGTGGACCCGCTCCACCGCCGCGACCACTTCGCCCGTCGCCCGGCCGATGTTCTCGACCAGGGCCCGGACCTTCTCGGTGGCGTCGGCGGTCGCCCCGGCCAGGTTCTTGACCTCGCCGGCGACCACCGCGAATCCCCTGCCCACCTCGCCGGCCCGTGCCGCCTCGATGGTCGCGTTGAGGGCCAGCATGTGGGTCTGCTCGGTGATCGAGGAGATGAGGCCGAGAACCTCCTCGATCCGGCGGGTCGCCTCGGCCAGCTCGCCCGCCACCCGGCGTGCCTGTGCGGCATCCTCCACCGCGCCGCCGGCCATTGTCGAGGAGCGGTCGGCCCGGGCGGCGATCTCCGCCACCGAGGCGCTCAGCTCCTGGACCGCCGCGGCCATCGCCTGCACTTCGGCGGACGCCTGCTCGGCGCTGCCGCCGATGGCGGCGGCGTTGGCGCGGCTCGACCGGGCGGTCCGGGCCATGTCCTCGGCCGCGCCGTCGAGACCCGTGGTGGTGTCGACGAGGGTCGCGACCACCTCGCCGATCCGGTCGCCGAACCGGCCCATCAGCTCCTCCAGACGCCGGGCGCGGATCGCCCTGCGCTTCTCCTCGCGATCGCTCTTCTCGCGGATCTCGCGGAAGCGTTCGAGCGCTCTCGCCATCACCCCGATCTCGTCGCGGCGCCCGGTCTCGACGATCTCGATGGAGGTGTCGCCTTCCGCGAGGCGACTGGTCTTGGCCACGAGCGCGGCGAGCGGGGCGGTGATGCTGCGCGAGACGAGCCCGGCCAGCAACAGGATCAGCACGAGCGCGAGGAGGGCGAGTGCGCCGAAGCGCCGGGCGTCGGTCGCCGCGGCCTCCGCCAGCGCGTCCGCCCGGGTCGCGAGCAGGGCGACGAAACGATCCTCCACCTCCTTCATCGCGTCGATCTTGCGGGTCATCGCGGCGAACCATTCCTCGCCCGTGACCGCTCCGAGATCACCGGCGCCGAGGCTCGCGGTGACGATCCCGCGGAGACGCGAGACCTCCGCGAACGGTGCGCTCCGGACGAGCCGCTCGAGCAGGGCGCCCATCTCCGCATCCGCCCAGAAGCGGGCCTCTTCCAGATGGCGCTCCTGGAGCAGGAGCCGGCGCAGGAATCCGTTGTAGAGCTCGGCATCGAAGCGCCCGCGACCGAAGCCGACGGTCCCCAGCGCCCGCGCCTGCCCGGCCAGCTCCTTGGCCTCGAGCAGATGCACGTGACCGGTGATCGCCCGGATCATCGCCGGATCGGTGGCGATACCGATCATCGCCCTGGTGGTGTCCAGGAGATGCCGGATGAAACCGGTGTAGATTCCGACCATCCCGGCCAGATCGGTGGCCAGCACATCGACCTTCCGACGCAGCTCCGGAAGCGCCTCGAGCCGGGCGAGATCCTCCGCGAGATCCCGCAGGAAACCGCTGTTCCCGTCGATGTCTCCGGTGCGCGCGAGGGCGTTCCGCAGCGCCGCGAAGGCGGCGTCGGTGGCGGCGCGCTGTCGCGGCAGCTCCGCGCCGAAACGCGCGCCGCCGCTGCCGATGAAGCCCGCCGACATGCCCCGCTCCTTCTGGAGCTCGTGGACCAGCGCCCCCATGTCCGGGCCGAGGGCGACGATCCGCGCGATCCTTCCGGTCTCCCGGGCGACGGTTCGTTCCCGATCGAAAAGAAACGCCGCGACCACGGCCAGCGCCAGCAGCGGCAGGGCGGCGAGAAAGAGGATGCGGGTGCGGATCTTCACCCGCGCCAGCAGCGGAGACATCGGGACCTCCTTGCTGTTTCGCCTGTCCCACCATCCATCCGTCGCGCATGGCGACGAATGCGCACCGCCGCGGGGATGAATAGGGATCGATCCCCAAGATTTCGTTAACATCGTCGAACGGGCTCCCCGCCGGGCGGATCGCGTTCCCGGCCGGGGAAAGGGCGGGCGGCGGCCGGCCGCCGTTCAGCCGCGGGGCGGCGCGATGTCCTTCTCGAGGAGCAGCCGGTAGAGCGTCTCCTGATCCGGAAGGCCCGTCCCGGGCAGGCCTTCCCGTTCCTGGAAGGCTTCGAGGGCCGCCTTGGTCTTCGGTCCGTATCTGCCGTCGGCCTTGCCCTCGAGCAGGCCGGCGTCGAGCAGGGCCTTCTGAACGCGTTTCAGGATCTCGTGATAGAGCGCCAGTTTCTTGCCGTCGCCGGCGTCGATCTCGACGACTTCCGATCGCTCCGTCAGGCGCCCCTTGGCGAGGACCTCCTCCATGTTCTCCACCGCCTGGAACAGCCGCTGGTCCGGGTTGTTCTGGCAATGGGCGTACAAGAGCGCCATCAGCAGCCGCGTGCTCTGCCAAGGCGCGATGTCGAAGGTGTCGGGACGGTAGCGGTTGGTGGCCGAAAGATGCCCCTCGATCCAGCCGGCGAAGACGTCGAGGAGCGGCGATTTGGCTTCCGCCGCTTCCACGTAATTGGCGCAGCGATCGGCGCCGATGCCCTTGATCGCGTACTGGCCGGTCTTGCTGGCGGCGGAAAGCGGCGCGGCGGAGGCCAGGACGGCGATCGTCGCGAGGGCGGAACCGGAAAGGCGGAGGAAGAGGCGCATGGAGCTTTTCCCGCAATGCTCGACATGTTCGCGGCCCGACGGCATCCCCGGCTCGCGGGCGGGCGAACATCCGAGCGATATCGGCCGATCCCGCCGGATCGGCAACCCGTCGCGGCCACCTCACGGATCCGTGATCAGGGTGAAAGAGAGATCCTCCCGCTCCCGAGAGACCGCCTCGAAGAGGGCGAGAAGGGCGGTCGCGAAGGCGCCGAGTTCGGCGCGCAGTTCGGGATCGAGCCGCCAGACGATCCGCACCGGCCCTTCCACCTCGGCGGTCAGCACGTCCCAGAGGGCGTCCAGATTGCGGCCGAAATGAGGCGGCAGATCCAGCTCCCCGGCGAGCCGGTCGTAGATCGCCTCGGGGGTCCGGTGGCGACCGTCCAGGAGACAGACCTTCATTCTTCCGGACACGGCACGCGGCGGAAGCTCCGGTAGTGATCGAGGGTGACGAAGACCAGCCCGTCGTCGGAGAACACCAGCCGCCTGGCCCCCCGCCGACCGCAGGCGAAATCGAGATCGGCCTCGTACCAGACACGCCCCGGCCGTTCGGGCAGGCGCCCCTCGCGGTTGCCGAAGCGGTCGCCGCCGATGACCCGGCCCGGCGCCACCCGGCAGAGATCCCGGCCCGGCCGCCAGCCGCGGGCCCGGGCCTCGCGCTTGGTGAGATAGCGTTCCGGCAACCGGCCGGTTCGGCAGACCCGCTCGACCGCGGTGGCGAAGCCGGCGACATCCCGCAGGCCGAGGTCGCGGGCGAGATCCTCGAGCTCGCCGGCGGCGGCCAGCCCGGCGAGCGCCAGCAGCGCCGCCAGGCCGAACAGCAGCCGGCGGGCGGGAGCGGCGAGATTCATCTCCTTTCCTCCCCGTGACCGAGACGGACCAGATACAGCACCGCGGCCACCGCGGTGGCGAGATTGAGGCTGGAGACCCCGGGGCGCATGGGCAGGCGGAACCTCCCCGCGGCCCGCACCCGCAGCGCCGGCGACAGGCCGTGCCTTTCCGAGCCGAAGGCGAGCACGGCGTCACCGGGGATCCGCCCCGGCTCCAGCGGATCCCCTTCGGGATCGAAGGCGAGGAGCGGACGATCGACGGTCGGGAGCTCGCCCATTCGGACCACCGGCAGCGCGAACTGGAGGCCGGCGGCCGCCCGCACGGCGGTGGGATGCCAGGGATCGAGCGGGCCGAGGGCGACCACCGCCGCGGCCCCGGCCGCCGCCGCCACCCGCACCGCGGCCCCGAGATTGCGGGCATGGGCCGGTCGGTCGAGCAGCACCAGCGGCCCGCCGCTCCCCCTCGGCGGATCGGAGATCGCGACCTCGGGCCGTCCGGCGATGGCGAGAACGCCGGTCTCCGGCGGCTGCGGCGCGAGCTCGGCGAAGAGGGAGGCCGGTACCGGTTCGAGAAGGGGCGGAAGATGGGCGGCGAGATCCGGCGCCAGCGCCTCGGTCAGCGCCGTCGCCCGTTGCCGGTCGACCGTCACCGCCTCGAGGATTTCGGCCCCGAAGCGCAGGGCGTGCTTGAGAGGGTGGAAGCCTTCGAGCACCACCAGGGCGGGATCGCGTCGCGCCGCCCGGAAGCGGCCGATACGCCGGCGCTCCGTCTTCATCGCCGCCGTCCCCGGGGCCCGCCGGCCGGGCTGGATTCGTCGGAGGATCCGGGTAGAGTGGCGCCGCCCAGAACAACGCGACCGGGAGGCCCCGTCATGCGCAACCCCTTCCGAGCCACCGTCGTGGCGCTGTTCCTCGCCGCCTGGCCGCTGCTGCCGGTCCAGGCCCAGAAGATCACCATCGCCGCCCTGACCTTCGTCTCCTCCTCACCGCTCTTCATCGCCCAGGACAAGGGCTATTACGCCGAAGAGGGGCTGGAAGTCGAATTCTCCTTCTTCCGCGCGGCGCAGCCGGTGGCGGTGGCGATCGCCTCGGGCGACGCCGATTTCGGGGTCACCGCCTTCACCGCCGGCTTCTACAATCTCGCCGGCCAGGGGGCCCTCAAGGTGATCGGCGCCCAGAGCCGCGAGGAGCCGGGCTTCGATTTCTCGGGCTATCTGGTGTCCAACCAGGCCTACGCGGCCGGCTTCACGAGCCCCGAGAAGTTCCCGGGCCGCAGCCTCGGCATGACCCAGTACGGCTCCAGCTTCCATCTCATGATCGGGATGCTCGCCGACGAGCTCGGCTTTCCCCTCTCCGAGGTGAAGCTCGTGCCGCTGCAGAGCGTTCCCAACATGATCGCCGCCGTCAAGAGCGGGCAGGTGGACAGCATCATCCTCCCCGCGCACATCGTCAAAGCGCTGGAAGCCAAGGGCAACGGCCGGATCGTCGGCTGGGTGCACCAGTACACCCCCTACCAGCTCGGCGGGCTGTTCACCTCGACCCGCAACGTCACCGAGCGGCGCGAGGTGGTGGAGAAGTTCGTCCGCGCCTACCAGCGGGCGGCGACCGAATATCACGAGGCCTTCAACCGGCTCGACGCCGACGGCCGGCGGGTGTTCGGCGAAAAGGCCGAGGCCCTGTTGCCGATCATCCAGAAGTACACCAAGGCCAAGCCGCAATCGATCTACAACGGCGCGCCCTACATCGATCCCCTGGGCCGCCTCGACGTCGGCAGCGTCTACGCCCAGATCGCCTGGTTCAAGGAGAACGGGCTGGTGGACGAAAAGGTGGACCCCGCCGAGATCCTCGATCTCTCCTTCATCGAAGGGCATTTCAACATCCCCGAGTGAAGGCGGGAGCGGGGGCAGGTGCAGCTCCTCTTCGAGGAGGTGGGGCATGCCTTCGACGGCCTGCGGGTTCTCGAAGGCATCTCGCTTTCCGTCGCCGCCGGCGAGACCCTGGCCATTCTCGGCCCCTCGGGCTGCGGCAAATCCACCCTCCTGGCGATCGCCGGCGGCCTGCTGCGGCCCGCCCGCGGCCGGGTCCGCCTCGCCGGCACCCCGCCCGCGGGCTGTCTCAACCCCCTCACCTACGTGTTCCAGGATTTCGCGCTCCTGCCCTGGCGCACGGTGGCCGGCAACGTCGCCCTCGCCCTCGAAGCGACCCTCGACCGCCGGGCGCGCCGGGAGCGGGTGGCGGAGGTCCTGCGCCGGACCGGGCTTTCCGATTTCGCCGCAGCCTATCCGCGCCAGCTTTCGGGGGGAATGAAGCAGCGGGTGGGGATCGCCCGGGCTCTCGCCGTCCGTCCGGCGGTGCTGCTGATGGACGAGCCGCTTTCGGCCCTCGACGCCCAGACCCGGGAACTGCTGCTGGAGGAGTTCCTGACCCTCTGGCGCGAGGCCCGGACGACCACCCTCTATGTCACCCACAATCTCGACGAGGCGCTCAGGATCGCCGATCGGATCTGCGTCCTCTCCCGCCGGCCGGGGCGGATCCGCGGCCTTCTGGAGGTGCCGCTGCCGGTGGCCGAACGCACCGCGCCCGAAAACGCGGCCCGGATCGGCGAGCTCCGGGCCGAACTCTGGCGGATGATCGCCGAGGAAGTGCGGGCCGCCGATCGCGAGCTGGCGAGCGCCAGGGAGCCCGTCGATGGCTGAGCCCGCCCATCGCGCGGACGAGCCCGTACGGGAGGTGCCGTTCCGGGGCGGCGGCTTCGCGCCGCGGCGCCTTCGCCATCTCGCGCCCCCCTTCTTCCTCCTCCTCCTGCTGCTCTGGGAGGGGGCGAGCCGGGCCGGTCTCGTCTCCCCCCTCGCCCTGCCGCCGCCGTCTTCGATCCTCACCGCCCTGTCGGATCTCGCCGCGAGCGGCGATCTCCGGCGTCATCTCGAGGCCAGCCTCTACCGTCTGGTCGCGGGCTGGATCCTGGGCACCTCCGCCGGGCTGCTGCTGGGTCTCCTGATCGGCATCTCCAGCCTCGGCCGGACCCTCGGCATCCCGCTGGTGGCGGCCCTCTTCCCGATCCCCAAGATCGCCATGCTGCCGCTGTTCATCCTCTGGTTCGGCATCGGCGAGCCTTCCAAGCTGGCGACCATCGCCCTCGGCGCCTTCTTTCCCACCGTCATCAACGCCTATGCCGGCATCGACAACGTGCCGCGGAGCCTCGTGCGGATGGGCCAGAGCTTCGGCCTGTCGCACCGCGCCATCGTCTTCGAGATCCTGCTGCCCGGGGCGCTGCCGGGGATCCTCGCCGGCGCCCGGATCTCCTCCTCGATCGCGCTGGTGCTGCTGGTGGCGGCGGAGATGATCGGCGCCCAGTACGGCATCGGGGCGCTGGTTCTCCAGGCCGGCAACCTGATGCGCACCGATCAGCTCATGGCCGGGGTGGTGGTGCTGTCGCTGCTGGGCCTTACCATCAGCGCCCTGATCGGCCTCGCCGAACGCCGCCTCCTGGCCTGGCGCTGAGGCGACCGACGTCCACTACCCGCCCGGGCGCGGAAAGGCGATGCCCGCTCGGGCGCCGGCCTCCAGGAGCCGCGGAATGTCGGGTGGCGCCGGGCTGGCCGGAAGATCGCGGGTACCCGGCGGCAGCGGCTCTCCGGCCTCGCTGAAGAACTGCTCGTGGACCAGCCCCGGCGCGTTCACGATCAGCAGCCGCCCCGGCGCGTCGCCGGTGTTGGTGAAGGCGTGCAGCGCCCCGTCCGGGATCTTGACGAAATCGCCGGGGCCCACCCGCCGGGTGTCCTCGCCGATGGTGAAGTCGAAGCTTCCCTCCAGCACGTAGAAGGCCTCGTCCTCGCCGGCATGCCGGTTGGGCGGGGCGCCGGCACCCGGCGCCACCGTCGCCTCACACAGACAATAGCCGCCGGTCTCCGCGTTCCTGGCGAGGAAGCGGACCACCGTTCCGACCAGATAGAAGCTGTCGGTCGCCCGGGTGCCCATGGGGGTCTCCATTCATGTTTCTGTTCGTACCGCACCGCCGCGGCGGGATCGCCGCACCGTCGGTCGACGGTATCATCGGAAAATCCGCCCAGCAACGACTTTGTGAGACGCATCCCTCCGGCGGCGGCTTCCGGGCCGGGCGCGGGCCGCCGTTCGCCCGCCCCGCCGCCTCTTCCGCGCAACCGACCAGCACATCGCACCCGAGGCCGATAGGCGGCTGATCGCTTGCCCCCTCTCGGAAGCTACGATAGACTGTTACCTATTCCGATGTGCCAACCGCGCGCAGACCGCGGAAGCGAACGATATCTGCCGGGTCGCTCGGCCCGCGACATACTGGGGAGGTAGCAACGCGCATGGTCGGGCGTTCCGCATCTACCGCCACCTATTCCGTGGTCACCCCCCTCTTTCTCGGCGATGCGCTCCGGGACGCGAGCCGGCTGTCGCTGGCGAGCTTCAAGGGCCAGCTCCGCTTCTGGTGGCGGGCGCTGGCCTGGCCCCGGATCGGCGATCTCGCAAAGCTCCACGAGCGCGAGGCCTGGCTGTTCGGCAAGGCGGGGGAAGCCGGGGAGAAGGCGTTCGGCCAGTCACACCTCGTTCTGCGCCTGCGGTCGTTCCGATACGATCGATTGATGGCTGCGGCACCAGCGCCGGTCCTCCGGCAGAAGCGTTTTTCCACCGAACATATACTGAACCGGGACGGCACGGGCGCGACGGGAGACCAGCCGAACGGGCTCCAGGGTTCGCCTCTCGAAGATGTCATCGGAGAGGGCTGTCGATATCTCGGATACGGTCTTCTGTAGGCCTTCCGTACCTACCAGAGAGATCCCAAAACCGGAAACAATATAAAGGAGAACGGTCGAAAGCTGGTGGCGCGCTACGAGGGGGAGCTCGATCGCTCCTGTTTCCTGGGCGCGAGGTTCGAGGTCGACATGACGTTGCGCCCTGTTCTTCGGCTCGGGAAGCCCGGAGGCGGTTTCGAGGAATCGGCCGAAGCGTTCCGCGCACGCAAAGAAACGATCGAAGCCGAATGGCGGCGTGTTCTCGACGCCGCGAAACTGCTCGGGCTTCTGGGCGGCCTGGGCTCGCGGGTGCGGCGCGGCTGGGGTTCGCTGACGCTGGAGAAGCTGCACGGCCCCGAGGTCGACTGGACGAAGCCCGAGAGTGTGGAGGGGTACCGCAAGGCGATCCGAGACATCATCGGGCGACCGGGAAACGCGACCCCGCCGTTCTCGGCATTTTCTGACGGCAGCCGGATCGAGATCGTTGCGACTTTGCTTCCGGACGCAATGACGGCGATGGACGAGATCGGTCTCCAGATGAGACGCTATCGCTCATGGAGAGACCCGAACGGCGAAAAAATTTTCCGGATGACCACGACTGGTTCAAATTTCTGAACAACAGTAGTCACGACAACCATGTACCCGAACGTCTCGCTTTCGGACTGCCGCACAGCTACGGCCGTGCCGGCAACACGACGATCGGTGTGACGCCCACGCTGACGGACCGGCGCGCCAGCCCCTTGTTTATTCATGTTCATCGCCTGGAAAACGAATACGTCGGCGTTCTCGCTTTCTTGCCCGCCCAGTTTTACCTAAATGTCGCACGCGCCGAACTCTCCGCGCAAATCGAGAGAGAAAATGATGTTGCCGGTTCGCAACTGCTGGTCACTCATCCCCGGCGGTACAAGCGGATGTACGGAAGAGGAAAGACAGGCAGAGCAGTCAACGTTTCACACGACTGGGAGCAAATCATCCACGACTTCATGGGACCGAGAAACGGAAATTATGTAGGAAGTCCGAAGAGAACCAAAAACTATTTCCCGAACAAGGTGATCGTTCTGTGACCATTATCCTCCACTGGCAGATCGCCTCGCCCGCGGGGGTTCAAGGCTGGATCCAGGGTTCCCGACGGATCCGCGATTTCTGGGCGAGCTCGTTCCTCACTTCCTGGCTCTCCGCCTGCGCCATGAAGGCGCTGGTGGACGAAGGCGGTGCTCTCGGATCCGAGCGCTTTCGGGCCGGGCGGCAACGATCCCTGTTCCAAAGCCGTCCGGGAGTGCTGGCAGAACCTGGCGCAGATAGTGTGGAACACCTTCCTCGCCCCGGCGGCAGTGCACGGGAACGATACGAAAAAGATCTGGGATCGTCAGATCGAGAACTTCTGGGAGGTGAACTGGGTATTGGGAAAGGATCCCGAAGACGGGTCCGACGGCGCCTGGCTCGACCGCCGCAAGAACTGGCGGGCGCATCTCCCGAGCACCGAGGAGCGCGGCGACCACTGCCGCATGCTCGGCGACTTCCAGGAGCTGTCGGGCTGGGTGCGGGCGAAAGGGCAGGGAAAAGCACAGAGCGATTTCTGGGAAGCGCTGCGTGCGGAGGTGAAGGCGGTCGTCAATCCCGGTGCCGACGACACCTTCGAGCTGCTGGAGATCCGGCCCACCGAACGCCTTTGCGCGCCCGCCCTGGTCAAGCGTCTTTTTCCCTGCCTGCCGGCCGAAACACTCGAGAAAGTGCTCGGCTGGGTGCCGCAGGGCTGCCAGATGCGGGACGGAGAGCCGCAATGGCACCTTCCCCCGCGCGTCCGCCTCTGGCCGTCGACCGCCTATGTGGCCGGGGTACCCTGGATGCTGTCGGCCTGGCGAGAAATCGAAGACGCATGCAAGGATTTCCAGCGGGCCTGCCGCGCGAAGCTCCACGTGCCGTCGGTGGCCGAACACGACAGTTACCTCGAATCCTTCCGTAGGCTGGACAGCCAGGAGGCCAGGGAATTCGGTCTGCTCGACGGCTCCTTCTTCTTCGACGATATGCTGCGCACCGAAGCGAGAAATCTCGAGCGCGAGGCGGAAGCTCTCCAACAGGTCGATCCGGGACGTGCTCGAAAGCTCCGGGACCGTTCCCGGAAGGTCGAGGAAATCCGCGGCGAACTCGCGAGGCTCCGGGAGGCCTATCGACGCCGGGTCGGGCCGGAGCTTCGCGCCCGTCAGGTCAAACTCCTCACCGCCTCGCCCTTCTATGCGCTCCTGGTGATGGACGGCGACGCGATCGGCAAGCTGCTCGGAAACGCGGCAGAACATCGCAGGGAAAACGAGGTCAGCGAGGCGCTGCGCCGGTTCACCGACCGGGTCGTCGACTTGGTCGAAAAGGAGCACGACGGCACGCTGATCTACGCCGGCGGCGACGATGTGAAGGCGTTTCTGCCGCTGACCACCGCGATTCCCTGCGCCATCGCGCTCCACAGAGCGTATCTGGAGGCCATGAAGGAAGTGGCCGGAAAGCTCGATGTGGCGCCCACCATCTCCGCCGGGCTCGTCTTCGCTCACTACCACGTGCCGCTTTCCTCGGTGATCCACAGGGCCCATGAGCTCCTCGACAAGACGGCCAAGGACGGCAACAACCGCAATTCGATCGCCGTTTCGGTGGAAAAGCCGTCCGGGACGATGGCCGAATACGTGACCAGCTTCGTCCGAACGAGAGCGGCCGACTGCTGCAGGTCACCGATCGACGGGCTCCAGGATCTCGCAGGTGCCTATGCGCAGGACATCGAGCGCTCGACGAGCTTTCTCTACAACATGAAGGATCGCTACGAGCACGTCCTGGACGTGTTCGGGAACGATCGTGAAAAGCTGAAGAGCGTCATGCTGGCGGAATGGGTGAAAGGAAAGAAGGGTCGCAGCAGTGCCGACGAGCGACGCATCGACCAACTTCTCGACGTCTGCATGACCGCAACCGGTGGCGGAAAGACGGTCTTCCGCATCGAGGGCGGGCTGATCGCCCGTTTTCTGGCCGACAACGGGGTCGGTACCCTCGATGGGTATCATCGCTCTCGCGGGCCTTCTCCCGTGCCTGCGGGAGGCGGCCCATGACACGCTATCTCGTCCATCCGACCGACACCCTCTTCTTCCGCGACGGGCGGCCCTTCGAGCAGGAGGACGAGGGCATGGCCGAGGTGCGTTCCCTCTTCCCGCCATGGCCCTCGGTGCTGGCTGGCGCCTTCCGCGCCGCCCTCGCCCGCGCCATGGGCTGGGACGGGCGCAGCGACTGGGCCAAAAACCCGCGGCTGAAGCAGGCCCTCGGCAACGGTCCCGAGGATACGGGAAACCTCACCTTCGGCCCGCCGGCGCTGCTCTGCCGGGGCCAGGACGATGCGTTCCGCCGGCTCTACCCGGTGCCGCGGCACCTCCTGCTCGAGAACGGCGTGCCCTTTCTGCTGGATCCCGCGGAGGCCGAGACGTTCCGGACGGATCTCGGGGATCTCGCCCTGCCGAAAGCGAAGGCGGGGGTGAAGGAGATCGAGGAAAGCCGGATCGATCCCTCCGGCCTCACCCGGGTTCTCGCCGGCGAGGCCCCGGCCGCAGACCGGATCCTCGAAGAGAAGCGGCTGTTCGCGCACGAATACCGGGTGGGGCTGCAACGCGATCCGCGCTCCCGGACCGCCGTTCACGGCATGCTCTACGCCGCCAGCTATGTGCGGCTGAACCAGGGTGTCGGACCGCTGGAACGGAAGACGGGAACCGCGAAACCCGTGAACAGGGTCGCCCTCGGTCTGGAGGTGGAGGGCGCGCCTCGGGAACCGGAGCGGCTCGGTGTGCTCGGCGGCTTCCAGCGACCGGCCGCCTTCGAGAAATGCGAGGTTGGGTGGCAGGACGCGAAAGAGCCTTCGGAGCCGCCGGAGGACGGCCGCTACATCCTCTATGTCCATTCACCGATCCGGCTGAAAGAAAACGGCTGGCCGCGCCCCGACTGGAACCATGCGGAGCTGCCGGGAAGGCTCGCCTTCGCCTGCACCGGCCGACCGGTGATGATCGGCGGCTGGGACGGAAGATCGGGAAATCATCGGGGACCGCGGCCCCTGGAGCCGCACATCCCGGCCGGCAGCGTGCTGTTCTTCGAAGGCGCCGATGCGGGCGAGCTGGCGGAGCTCTGGAAGAACCGGAGCCGGCGCGCACTCGGCGAACGCGAGAAGCTCGGCTTCGGCCGTTTTCTCCTCGGATACTGGCCTCGGAAGGAATGTTGAGCCATGCAGGGCACGATCCTCGGACTGCTCGCCGAAACCCACATCCATCCCGGCGCCGGACAGAGCGAAGGGGCGGTGGATCTGCCGGTCGCCCGCGAGAAGACCACCGACTACCCCTTCGTGCCCGGCTCCGGCGTCAAGGGCGCGATGCGCGATCTCGCGGAGCGGCGCTTCGACGACGGTACGGTGGAACGGATCTACGGCAGGCCCGACGGGGCCGGCGAACTTCTCCTCTCCGACGCCAAGCTGCTGCTGCTGCCGGTGCGCTGTCTGAGCCGCTGCTATCTCTGGCTCACCTGCCCCTATCTGATCGAGCGGTTCCAGCGCGACCGGCTGCGGGTGACGAAGGGGGCACCGAAGCAGTTCGACTTCGCGGTGCTCTCCGAGGGTGATCCGCCAGCGATCCTGTGTGCCGGGACGGACGGGGAGAAACTCTTCCTCGAGGAGCGCCTCTTCGCCCGCAAGGGAGAGCTCCCCGACGGCGTGGCGAAACTGATCGCGCCGCTGTTCGGAAACAGCCCGGCCAGGCAGCGGCTCGTCGAACAGCTCGCCGTCGTGGGGGATGCGGATTTCGCCTGGTTCACGCGCTACGCGCTGCCGGTGCACGCCCACAACGTGCTCGACGAGAACAAGACCTCGAAGAACCTCTGGTACGAGGAGACGGTGGCCCCGGACACCCTCTTCTATACGCTGGCCCTGTTCCGCAACGGCAATGCCGCGCAGCATCTCGACACCCTGTTCTTCGAGAACGGCGGCCGGCCCTATCTTCAGCTCGGCGGCAACGAGACCACGGGCCAGGGCTGGCTGCACGTGGCGAAGGTGACATCATGACGGCACGGCTCCTGGAGCAGAGACGGGCGGAAATCGCACTTGGGCAGGTGGAAGCCTTGCAAAGCAGAGACAAGAAGTTTCGCGATGCCTACACTTCTTATGCAAAGAGCCTGCCCGCCACGATTCTACTTTCCGGCCTCGGTCAGGCGGTGGCCATGGCCATGAGCCGCAGTGGCTCGGGCGAGGGCAACCAGGAGGCCTGGAAAACCCTCGTCGGCCATCTCGAAACCTGGCTGCTCGAGGAGGCGGGAGAGGCCAGCCCGTATTTCGATGCGCAATACAGCAGGAATGGCGAGACACCGGGCCTGCAGCTCATGAAGAAGATCACGAGCCTCGATCAGCGCGCTTATGTGACAGCCCAGGCCGAGGCGCTGGCCTATCTGCAATGGCTCAAGAAGTTCGCCAACGCGCTGCTGGCGGAACCGGAGAAGACGGCGGAGACGGCCGATGCCCCAGAAGCAGGGTAGGCTTCCGCTCTACGAGGAGGCGCTTCGGGATGCGCCGCGCCACTGGCATCCGGATGGCCATCCCGGCCTCTGGTGGGACAAGTTCTGCGATCTGTGGGTCGGCAACTATGACAAGCTCGAGGAACAGCTCGTTCAGGAAGCCGGCGGCGGGCGTGCAAAAGAAACCCGTGCCGGCAAGGCGGAATGGATCGTGACACTGCTCCACCAAAGGCAGCGCAACGGTCTCGTCGCCGCCGATGCCACCACGGAGGCGCGTCTCGAGCTCGGCGACCCCGATCGTCTCACCACCGCCCGCACCCGCCTCGAGGCGCTCTGGCAGGCGAGCGGTGCGGCAATGGTGGAATTGGAGCTCACCGCCCCCTTCGTCACCGGCACCGGCTACGAACATCCCACGGAAAACGGTTTTCTGTTCCACCACAGCCTCGGCGTTCCCTACCTCCCCGGTTCGATGCTCAAGGGGCTGACCCGCAGTTTCGCGGTGCAGTGGGAAGACATCGACGGGGAGGAGATCGCGCGCGTCTTCGGCCCGCCACCGGCGAGCGGCGCACTCTCCGTCGGCTCGGTGGTCTTCTTCGATGCGCTGCCAACGGTACCGGTGAAGTTGACCATGGAGGTCATGACACCCCATTACCAGCCCTGGTACCAGGCCGACCGTCCGGCCGCACGTCCTCCCGCCGACTGGTACGATCCCACCCCCATTCCCTTCCTCGCACTCGCTCCGGGAGCGCGTTTCCTGTTCGCCGTCGGGCCGCGTCGACCACAGAACCCGCAGGACCGGAAAGACACCGAGACTGCCCGTGCCTGGCTCGAGAAGGCCCTGGATTGGCTCGGCGCCGGGGCCAAGACGGCGATCGGCTTCGGCCGGTTCGAGAAGGCGGGTGCACGGCAGCAGCGCGATGCGGCGCTCGCAAAGGAGGCGGCGAAAGCACGAGCTTCTGCGCCGGCAGCAGGCAGGCTCCCATCGGCTGGCGAGCCGGCCAGCGTCGCCGCCCGCGTGCTCGGTCCGGCCAGGGATTTTCCGAAGGGAACACGAGTGCAGTATGGCGACGAAGAAGCCGTCGTCGTCGACTACGAGGGTGAAGATCTCGTCCTCGAATTCGAAGATGGAGAGCGGGAAACGGTGGATCATGGAGACGTCGAAAGGATTTGAAGCCCGATGTGGAACTGGATCGTCGGTCTGCTGATTCAGGAGGCTCCGATATGGCTCTTCTATAGTTTCGGTACCGGGATCGCCGCCACCCTCGGGCAAATTTGGTGGCGCCGTTGCCGTGATCGCCCCTACCGAGACTGGAACCTCGAAATCCGGCGGCCGGACGGCGAACCCATCGAGGCGATGAAACTTTCCGTCGAGGAAGTTCGAAGCTTCGAGCAGTCGGAGTTCGAACGCTTCAAATGGATCAAGTCGGCGGTGTCGAACTTCGGACAGTTGCTCGCGGTCACGCTTCCGGAGATCGAGAAGGCGGGATGGTGCCATCGGGATGCCGATCGGCGAACCTATGTGATCAACCTGCAGGATGCGATCGAGAGAGGGCACGTCAGACCACATCTTGGGCCCGGCGACACCACCGGCGCATCCGATCCCGATCCCGAACAGATGTGATCCAGCCTCTTCGAACCGGAGAAAATGTCGGACGCGCGAACCCTGCTTCAGCCTCGGGTCCCGGCCGGCTCATCAGAGACGAGCCTCCGCACCCGCGCCTTGCAGTAGCGGGGAAGCGGGTAGAGGGCGGCGATGGCGGTGCGGGCGGCGGCCGCCGCCTCGATCGCGCGGTAGCGGCCCTTGGAATAGCGCGGACAGTCGCGGGCCAGACCGCGGCCGATCAGCCAGGCGCCGATGTCCCGCCCGTCCAGGAAGCAGACGGCGACGATCCGATCATAGCTGCGCGAACCGTCGGGACGGCATTCCACCACCCGCCCCTGCACGAGGCGGCGCATCGCCTCGCCGGCCTCGCGCCCCAGCGGCTGGCGCAGCTCGGGGGCGGCCACCCCCTGGAGGCGGACGGCGATCTCGCCGATCTCGATGGTGTCCCCGTCCCGCACCCGGGTGACCTCGCCGCGCAGCAGATCCGCGCCGGCGCGCCCGGTACCCGGCGATGCCGAGAGCAGCAGGAGGCCGAGGACGGCCAGCAGACGTCTTCGCGACACGAGGCGTTCCGATCCGTTCGAGAGGATCATGTCGTTCCTCCGCGCAGCCTATCGGCGACGGCGGGGAAGGTTCAAGATCCCGCGGCCGAATGCGTATGACAATACGCACAGAAGGCACGGATCCGGCCCGCCTCACGGTCCGGAAAGGGCGGAAATCCGTTCGATCGTGACTCGACGCACATTCCGGCACCGGCGATGGCTCCGCGCCCACGTCCGAAACGGGTGCCCGAAGGAACGACCCGCCGAAAAAACATCATCGGAAAGTGTGCATTTTCCGGGGCCTCCCCTCCCGATCGCGGGTCCGGGGCATCGCGATTTCCGACGGGATCCCAGATGGTTGCCCGAAAGTCGAAGAAGGCACGCGGCCGTTAACCAGTTGTTCGGAATCCTGAGGCATATTGCCGCTTCGATGGATCCGAAATCTCACCGGAGAACAGCCGCATGAACCTCGATCGTCGTGCCTTCCTCGCCTCGGCGAGCGCCTTCACGGTCCTGTCGTCGCTGCCGGTGCGTGCGGAGGTGCCCGGGATTTTCGAAGACCGCATCCTGTTCGGCCAGTCCGCCGCCTTCGAGGGCCCCGCGCGGGCGCTCGGGCGGGGCATGCGCCTCGGCATCCGGACCGCCTTCGCCGAGATCAATGCGAAGGGCGGCGTCGCCGGTCGCCGGCTCGAACTCGTCAGCTACGACGACGGCTACGAACCCGAGAAGGCCATCGCCAACACCGAGAAGCTGATCGGCGAGGACAAGGTGTTCGCCCTCGTCGGCGAGGTCGGCACGCCGACCTCCAAGGCGGTGGTTCCGGTGGCCATGGAGGCCGGGGTTCCCTTCATCGCGCCGTTCACCGGCGCCGAGTTCCTGCGCGATCCGTTCAAGCGCGGTGTGATCAACGTCCGCGCCTCCTATTTCCAGGAGACCGAGACCCTCGTCGAACGTTTCACCAGGGATCTGGGTTTTGACCGCATCGCCGTCTTCTATCAGGACGACTCCTACGGCCGCGCCGGTCGGGAAGGGGTGCGCCGCGCGCTCGAGAAGCGGGGTCTCGCGATCGTCGGCGAGGGCACCTACGAGCGCAACACCACCAACGTCAAGCGCGGTCTGCTCGCCATCCGCAAGAGCAAACCGCAGGCGGTGATCATGATCGGCGCCTACAAGCCCTGTGCCGCCTTCATCGCACTGGCGAAGAAGATTGGGCTGGACGCCCGCTATGCCAACGTGTCCTTCGTCGGCACCAGTGCCCTCGCCGGCGAACTGGGGGCCGCCGGCGAAGGAGTCATCATCAGTCAGGTCGTCCCCTTCCCCTGGGACAACTCGGTGCCGTTGGTGAAGAGCTACCGGGCGGCGCTCGAGGCCCATGCACCCGACGCCGAGCCCGGCTTCGTCAGCCTCGAGGGCTACATGGCCGGCCGGCTGGTGATCATGGCCCTCGAGCGGATCACCGGCGAGCCCGGCCGGGAGAAGCTGCTCGACGCCATCTACGGCACCGGCGACTTCGACCTCGGCGGCATCACCCTCGGCTACGGCGAGGGCGACAGCCAGGGCATGGATCTCGTCTTTCTCACCGTGCTCGACGGCCGGGGAGGCGTGAATCCCGTCGAAACGCTGGCGAGCTGATCTCGTGCGCACGGGGAGAAGGTCATGCTTTCCCTGAGAATCCCCGGGCTCGGCCCGGCCCCGACCGGTTCCGGTCGGGGCCGCACCGGGCTCGCCTTCCGCCTCCAGCTCGCCTTCGCGAGCATCGCCCTGCTGACCGTCCTCGGAGCGGTCGGCACCTTCCTGCTGTTCGGCCGCATCGAGACGGTGGTCGGGCGGATGGCCGCCGAACGGGCACCGGAGGCGCTGAACATGCTGGAGCTCGAAGGGGTGGTGCGGGAACTCGCCGCCAAGGCGCCGGCCATCGCCGCTTCGCGGGAGGCCGAGCGCCTCGCCGAATCCCGGGAGGCCTTCCAGCGTACCCTGGCGGCGCTGGCGGCACGGCTCGAGGCCGCCAGCGGCGCCACCCGGGCCGAGCTCGAGGTCGCCACCGGCGAGCTCACGGCCGTACTCACGGAGCTCGCATCCCAGCGGGAACGGCTCAACACCGACATCGAATCCCTGCGCCGCGACCTCGAACGGCTGACGGCCGGCCATCGGGCGGTGCTGGAGGCGATCTCCGGCCCGATCGACGACCTCGCCTTCGATCTCGTCCTCGGCATCGAAAGCCTGTCCGAGCTCGGGGCCTACGGCTCACTGGAAGACGAAGTGCGCACCCTGGTCGACGGGAAATGGACTCCGATCCAGGCCCTGTTCGTGCTCCGAGGCGAGGCCAACGGCATCTACGGGCTGCTGGCCCAGGCGGCGATGGCGGAGGAGGTGTCCATCCTCCAGCCGCTCCGGGAACGGTTCGTGGCCGCCAGTGAGGCGGCCCGCTCGGCGCTGGACGAGCTGTCGCCGGCGCTGCGTGACGGAATCGGCCCCACCCTCGCCCAACTCACCGCCTTCGGTGAGGGGGAACGGAGTCTTTTCGCCCAGCGCCGCGCGCTGCTCGAGAAGGAGGCGCGACTGCTGACCCTGGCCCGGGACGCCGAGGAGATCTCGAAGTCGCTCGAAGCGGCGGTCGAGGTGCGGGTCGCCGCGGCCCGCGAGGCGCTGGCCGCGGGCACGGCCGACATCGACCGGATGCTGGCCGGGGCCCGGTGGCTGCTGCTGGCGGCGGCGCTGCTGGTGGTCGCGGTCAGCGTGGCCATCGGCTGGTTCTACCTCCAGCGGAACGTGGTCCGCCGCCTGAACGCCCTCCACGCCGCCACCCTCGCCGTGGCGGAAGGGCACCGCGAGGTCACGATTCCGGCCGAGGGCGCGGACGAACTCGCGGCCATGGGCCGGGCTCTCGCCGTCTTCCGGGACAAGAGTGCGGAGGTGGAACGGCTCGAGGCCGAACGCCGGGAGCTCGCCGCCGCGACCGAGGAAGAGAAGCGTCGGGCCCAGCAGGCGCTGGCGGAACGGCTGGAAGCGGAGATCGGGGCCATCGCCGATCAGTTCGCCCGCGCCGCCTCCTCCCTGTCGAATGCCGCCCGGGATCTCGCCAGCAGCGAGGAGGGCGGGGACAGCACCGGCAAGATCGAGCTCGTGGCCAGAACCTGTCGCGAACTCGAGCTGGCGGCCAAGGAAATCGCCGAGCAGATGGATCGCGCCCGCGCCATCGGCGAGAGTGCCACGGCCGACAGCGAACGGTCGACCCGGGCGGTGGAAGAGCTGGACGCTGCGATCGCCGAGATCGAGGAGGTGGTCACCCTGATCTCCGACATCGCGGAACAGACCAACCTCCTGGCGCTCAACGCGACCATCGAAGCGGCCCGCGCCGGCGAAAGCGGGCGCGGGTTCGCGGTCGTCGCTTCCGAGGTCAAGGCCCTCGCCAACCAGACCGCCAACGCGACCGGCAAGATCGCCGAGCGGATCGCGGCGATCCGTCAGAACAGCCGGAGCACCGTCGAGGCGATCACCACCACCTCGGCGACGGTGCGCGAACTCGCCGACGTCGCCGGGGCCGTCGCGGCCGCGCTCGAGGAGCAGAGCGCCGCCACCCACGCGATTCTCGAGAATGTCGAGGTGGCCATCGGCTCGGCCAGCGAGATGCGGCGGGCGGCCGACGGCGTGTCGGGCGATGCGGAACGCCTGCGCGGCGAAGTCCGGAGCTTCGTCGAGCAGATCAAGGCCGCCTGAGCCGACGGACGGACGGGGCCGGAGGAGGGAGCGGCCCCGTCCCCGCCGCCGGGCGGCGGGCGGTTTCCCGCGCGGGGCCGATTCCTCCGCTTGCCGGCGTCCCCCCGAAGGCGCCACAATGATGGCTGCGAAGGGGAGGTGAGGATGGAGCGCCCGCCGGTCGTCTGGCTCGTGATCCTGGCTCTGCTGCTGGGTTGTCTGTGGTACGGGTTCCGCTTCTGGAACGCCTATGCCGCGCCGCCGGAGGCGGGGGGCGAGGCTTCGGAGTGGATCCTCGCGGGCTTCTATGTCTTCTGGTACGCGTTGCTGATCCTCGGCTTCCTCCGGATGCAGGGCTGGGCCCGGGCCCTGTTCCTGTTCGTGACGCCGATGCTGTTCGCCGTCGACATCGCCGTCCAGCTCATTGAATACGACCCGCTGCCGCCGGACCTGCTGGCCGGCATGGCTCTTTACGCGATCTTCGCCCGGGCCCTGTCCCGCAAGCGGGTGGTCGAACTCTTCGCCTGAAGGCGCCCGCGGACCACCGTCAGGCGATGAAATCGCCGGTCGCCGGATCGAACAGCATCACGTCTTCGCGGCGATAGTGGAGCGCCACCGGGGTGCCCGGCTCCAGACGCCGGCGCGGCGAAGCGAGGGCCCGGAACATCCGCTCCCCGCTCCTGAGGGCGAGGATCGCCATTTCCCCCAGATATTCGAAGATGTCCACCTCGGCCTCGATCCGCTCCCCGCGCGCCTCCACCGGCTCCAGGGCCAAGTTCTGGGGCCGGATGCCCACCACCACCTCGGCCCGGGCGACGCGCTCGAGGGCCCGGCGGCGCTCCCCGTCGGGGCGGAAGACGAGGCTGCTGCCGGGTACCGGCAGCAGCAGCTCCCCGTCCCGCTGCTCGATCCGGGCGTCGAAGAAGTTGGTCGGCGGCTCGCCGATGAAATCGGCGACGAAACGGTTGGCGGGCCGGTTGTAGAGGCCGTCGCGATCGGCGAACTGCTGCAGTTCGGCGTTGCTCATCACCGCCACCCGGTCGGCCAGGGCCAGGGCCTCCACCTGGTCGTGGGTGACGTAGATCATGGTCCGGCCGAGCCGCTGGTGCAGCCGCTTGAGCTCGAACAGCATGCGGAACTTGAGATGGGCGTCGATGTGACTCATCACCTCGTCGAGGATGAACACCGCCGGCTCGCGCACCAGCGCCCGCCCGAGACTCACCCGCTGCTGCTGCCCGCCGGAAAGCTGCCCGGGCTTCTGGCCGAGGATGTCCTCGATCTCCAGGAGACGGGCGATTTCCTTCACCTCGCGCTCGATCCGTGGCCGCTCGAACCCCCGGACTTCGAGCGGGAAGGCGAGATTCTCGAACACCGTGAAGGTCGGATAGAGGGCGTAGGTCTCGAAGGCCATGGCGACGTTGCGGGCCTCGGGGCCGAGCTCGTTGACCCGCCGGCCGTCGAAGCGGATCTCGCCGCCGGTGATCTCCTCGAGGCCGACGATCATCCGCAGGGTGCTGGTCTTGCCGCAGCCGGAAGGACCGAGAATGGCGACGAACTCACCGTCCTCGACGGTGAGGGAAAGATCCCGCACCGCGTGCACCTCGATGCCGCGGCCGCGGTAGATCTTATTGACGCGATCGAGTTCCACACGGGCCATGGGTTCAGCCGATCAGATTGTCGCCGCGCTCGGGGCAGAAGAACAGGAAGGCGTCGCGATCGAAGAGGAGGCGCACGGTCTCCCCGGGGCGGAAACGGGCCTCCGGAGCGGTCAGCACGTTGAGTTTCCGGGAACCGAGATCGGCCAGCAGCACCCCCTTGGCGCCCAGGGCTTCGTAGAGCTCGACCCGGGCCTCCAGCACCGCACCCTCCTCCCCGGTGAGGGCGCCGTCGGCGAGGGCGATGTGGTGCGGCCGCACCCCGAGCACGACCCGTCCGCCGGCCCGGTTCGAAAGCGCCGCCACCTGCGCCCCGGTGAGCGTCAGCCGCAGGTCGGTTCCCTCGAGGCGCAGGCTCGTCCGATCCCCTTCCCGCCGCAGCTCGGCCGGCAGCAGATTGATCGTCGGCTGCCCGAGATGTCGGGCCACGAACAGGCTGTTCGGCCGTTCGAACACCTCCTCGGGGGTGCCGATCTGGACGAGACCGCCCGGCCCCATCACCCCGATCCGGTCGCCCAGCGACAGGGCCTCGGCGTAGTCGTGGGTGACGTAGAGGGTGGCGGTGCGGCGCAGTTCCTCGAGATGGTGGAACTGCTCGCGCAGCTCGTGGCGGATCTTGGCGTCGAGATGGCTGATCGGCTCGTCGAGGAGGAAGACGTCGGGATCGCGGACCAGGGTCCGCCCGAGGGCGGTGCGCTGCTTCTGCCCGCCCGAGATCTCCCCCGGACGATGGTCGAGGATGTGCTCGATCCGGAGCAGCCGCGCCACCTCCCCGACCTTGCGCCGGATCTCCTCGGCCGGCCGCCGCCGTGCCCGCAGCGGGCTGGCGATGTTCTCGAAGACGGTGAGATGCGGATAGAGGGCGTAGCTCTCGAAGGTCAGGGCGACGTTGCGACGATAGGGCGGCAATGCCGAAATGTCCTCGCCCCGGACCCGGATGGTGCCCGCCTGCGGCGTTTCGAGACCCGCCACGCAGCGCAGGAGGGTCGTCTTGCCGATCCCGGACGGGCCGACGACGACGAAGAATTCGCCGGCCGCGACGTCGAGATCGAGGCGATCGAGCACCACATGGTCGAACGCCTTGCAGAGGCCGCGGATCTCGAGGAGCGCCACGGCTCAGCCCTTCACCACGCCGAGGCTCAGCCCCCGCACCATGTAGCGGCGCAGGAGGACGAACATGATCACCGGCGGCAGCATGGCGACGAGGGAGAAGGCCATGACCAGGTTCCACAGGGTCTGGCTGCCCTGGGTGAAGGTCGGGATGTGGACCGGGAAGGTCTTGACGTTGGTGCCGGTCAGCAGATTGGCGAACAGATACTCGTTCCAGGCGAAGATGAAGCACAGCATGGCCACCGAAATCATCCCCGGCAGCACCAGCGGCAGGGTGACCCGGAAGAAGGCCTGAAAGGGTTTCCAGCCGTCGACATAGGCCGCCTCCTCGAGCTCCACCGGGGCGTCGCGGAAGAACACCATCATCAACCAGGTGGCGAGGGGCAGGTTGAAGACGAGATAGAGGACGATCAGCGAGAAATAGCTGTCGGTCCCCCAGGGCGTGTTGTCGAACAGGAAGAACATCGGGATCAGCACCGCCACCGGCGGGAACATCCGGTTCGAGAGGATCCAGAAGGCCAGGTTCTCCCCCACCGGACCCTTGAGATAGCGGGCCAGCGCGTAGCCCGCGAGGGTGCCGAGAAAGAGCGACAGGGCGGTGTTGGCGAGGGCCACGATCAGACTGTCCTGGAGCGCCTTGAGACTGCCGGGATCGGCGAAGATCCCGGCGTAGTTGCCGGGCACCAGCACTTCCGGCCAGAAGGTCGGGATCATGCGGTTGATCTCGGCCACCGGCTTCAGCGAGGTGATGAGCTGGAAGTAGAAGGGGAACAGGGTGAAGAACAGCCACACCCCGAGGAACGCCAGCAGCAGGAAACGGATCGCGCGGGCCGTCGTCTCGCTCATGCCGCTCTCACGCGAAGGCCTGGGCCTTCAGCACCCGCTTGAGGTACTGGAGGAAAAGGGTGATGACCACCGCCGCGACGACGAAGATCAGCCAAGCGTAGGCCGCCGCCTCGCCGATCTGGAACTCCCGGATGCCCTTCTGGAAGGCGATGAAGACCGGCAGCTCGCTCGACTGGGCCGGTCCGCCCGAGGTCATCACATAGACCTTGTCGACGAATTTGTAGGCGTCCATGAAGCGCAGGATGAAGGCGATGGCGATGATCTCCTTGAGCATCGGCAGGGTCAGCCGGCGCAGCACGGTGAAGCGCGAGGCGCCGTCGACCCGGGCGGCCTCGTAGATCGCCGGCGGCAGGGACACCCGTCCGGAATAGACGATCAGCAGCGGCAGCGCCGTCCACTGCCAGACATCGGCGATGACGAGGGAGGTCAGGGAGAGCTCGACCCCGAGCCAGTCGATCCGTTCGCTGGGCGCCATCAGCCCGAGATTGATCAGCAGATGATTGACCGCCCCGTTGTTGGCCTGGAGGAGGAACTTCCACAGCACGCCGACGATCGAGGGCGGCAGCATCATCGGCAGCACCATCGCCACCAGCAGCACCACCCGCAGCCCCGGGCGCGGCACCAGCTCGTAGAGAACGAGGGCGAGGGCGGTGCCCAGCAGCACCTCGAGGGTGGCGCCGAAGGTCAGATACCAGCCGAGATTGACGACGCTGTTGTGGAACCGCGGATCGCTCAGCACGTTGGCGAAGTTCTGCCAGCCGACATAGGAGTAGCGGCCGGTGAACAGGCCCATCATGTTGGTGTCCTGGAAGGCGTGATAGGCCATCCAGACGGTCGGGTAGACGACGATCGCGAGGAGGACGACGACCGGGATGCCGACCATCACCCAGGGCACCCAGCGGGCGACGATGCGCGCCCGGGGCGTGCGCCCGGCCTCGAACCAGTCCGGCACGACCGGTGCCGCCATTTCCTGTTTCAATCCGGCCTCCCTCGATCCTCCCCGACGGGACGCCGCCGATAGAACGGCCCGAGTTTCCCGTCTGTCAAGTCCGGCGCACCGCCGCGAGGCCGCCCCGGCTCACGATCGCGGTGCGAAGGCGGTGGCCAGGCGGTAGGAGGCGCCGGGATGGCGGAAACGGGCCCAGGTCACCACCCGGTTCCGGTTGCGGGTCCGCCGCTCGATCACCAGCACCGCCTCCCCCGGGCGGATCCCCAGGGCCGCGGCGGTGGCCGGATCCGCGTTCTCGGCCGCGATCACGTGCTCGGCCTCCGACCAGGGTACGTGTTCGAGCAGCCAGGATCCCGGAGCGATGGCGGTGAAATCGGCATCCGCCGCCGCCGGTACCGCCAGGAGGTTGATCCAGCGATCCTCGAGTTGGAACGGGCGCCGGTCGGCCAGATGGAGGAGCAGCAGATGCAGCGCCCGCTCACCCGCCGCCAGCTCCAGCCGCGCCCGGATCTCGGCCGGCGGGACCAGCGTCCGGCGGGCGAGCAGACGCAGCTCGTACACCGCCCCGAGCTCCGCCACCAGGCGCTCGATCCGCGGGATCTCGAGAACGATGTCGCGGCCGGTGCGCACCGCCACCCGGCTGCCCCGCCGCCGCCGGCGCTCGATCACCCCCTCGCGGGCGAGCTCGCGCAGCGCGCGGTGGGCGGTCAGCCGGGAGACGCCGAAGCTCGCCGCCAGCTCCGACTCGCCGGGAATCGGGTCGCCGGGACCCCATTCGCCCTCCCGGATGCGAGTGCGAATCTCCGCCTTGATCCGCTCGTAGGCGGGAAGTCCGTCTCGATCCTGTCGATCCATCCCCCCGTCACCTTCGGCCGCCTCGCCCGGGCCCGACGCGCCCTCGCCCCGATGGACAGCCACGAGATTTGCATATACATATTCCGCTGCCAAGCCCCGAAGAGGACGACCACCGGGAGAAACGCTCGTGGACGCGGCCCGTATCGAGGTGATCGAGGGTGACCGCCCGCTGCTCCTCGCCCAGCCCCATGTCGGTACCTGGCTGCCGGAAGCGGTGGAGGCGCGGCTGACGGCGACCGGCCGGGCCCGCACCGACACCGACTGGCACGTCGATCGCCTCTATGCCGATCTGGTGCCCGGCGCAACCATCGTCCGGGCCCGGTTCTCGCGCTATCTGATCGATCCCAACCGGCCGCCCGACGACCGTTCCCTCTACCCCGGACGGAACACCACGGGCCTCTGCCCCCTGACCGATTTCGACGGCCGGCCGCTCTATCTCGCCGGAAGGGAACCCGATGCCGCCGAACGCGGCATCCGCCTCGACTCCTACTGGCGCCCCTACCACGAGGCGCTCGATCGCCAGCTCGCTCGGCTGCGCCGGCGGTTCGGCCACGTCCTCCTCTACGACTGTCACTCGATCCGCTCCGGGATCCCGCGCCTGTTCACGGGCCGCCTGCCGGATCTCAACCTCGGCACCGACGACCGCCGGAGCGCCCATCCGCTCCTGATCGAGACCGCGGAACGGGTGCTGGCGGAGGCCGCGGAGCGGGGGTTCTCCCGGGTCACCGACGGGCGCTTCAAGGGTGGCTACACGACCCGCCACTACGGCCGCCCCGCAGCCGGAATCTCGGCGTTGCAGATGGAACTCGCACAGGCCACCTACATGCGCGAGGAGCCGCCCTGGAGCTGGCTCGAGGACCGGGCCGAACGGCTCCGCCCGGTCCTCTCGCGGCTGCTGTCGGCCCTCCTCGAGGTCCTCGAAGGCCGTGCCATCGGAGAAGGAGCATGAACCGCCCGACCGCCCGCAACCTCCGCGTGATCCGCGCCCCGCGCGGACCCGAGCTGCGCTGCCGCAACTGGCAGATCGAGGCGCCTCTGCGGATGCTGATGAACAATCTCGATCCCGAGGTCGCCGAGCGCCCCGAGGAGCTGGTGGTCTACGGCGGAATCGGCCGGGCGGCCCGCAACTGGGAGTGTTTCGACCGGATCGTCCGGTCCCTCGAAAGGCTCGAGGAAGACCAGAGCCTGCTGGTCCAGTCGGGCAAGCCGGTCGGCGTGTTCCGCACCCATCCCTTCGCCCCCCGGGTACTGATCGCCAATTCCAATCTCGTCGCCCACTGGGCGACCTGGGGCCATTTCAACGCGCTCGAACGTCTCGGCCTCATGATGTACGGCCAGATGACCGCCGGTTCCTGGATCTACATCGGCTCGCAGGGGATCGTGCAGGGCACCTACGAGACCTTCGTCGAAGCCGGGCGGCGCCATTACGGGGGTGATCTTTCGGGGCGCTGGATCCTCACCGCCGGGCTCGGCGGCATGGGCGGCGCCCAGCCTCTGGCGGCGACCATGGCCGGCGCCTCGCTGCTGGCCGTCGAATGCGATCCGGCACGGATCGAGTTCCGGATCCGTTCGGGATACCTCGACCGCTGGACCGCCGATCTCGAGGAGGCCCTGGCCATGGTCGAGCGTTCCGTCGCCGACCGCCGTCCGGTCTCGGTCGGGCTCCTGGGCAATGCCGCCGAGATCCTGCCGCGGCTCCTCGAACGCGGGGTGCGCCCCGATCTCCTGACCGACCAGACCTCGGCCCACGATCCCGTCCACGGCTATCTGCCGCGGGGCTGGACCCTCGAGCAGTGGCGGGAGCGGCAGGAACGCGATCCGGCGGCGGTGGAACGGGCGGCGCGGGCCTCGATCCGGAGCCATGTCGAGGCGATGCTCGGCTTCCACCGGATGGGCGTCCCGACCTTCGACTACGGCAACAACATCCGACAGTTGGCGCGGGAGGAAGGGCTCGAAGAGGCCTTCGCCTTCCCGGGCTTCGTGCCGGCCTACATCCGGCCGATGTTCTGCCGCGGCGTCGGCCCCTTCCGCTGGGCGGCGCTGTCGGGCGATCCCGAGGACATCCGCCGCACCGACGAAAAGGTGAAGGAGCTGATCCCCGACGATCCGCATCTCCACAACTGGCTGGAGATGGCCGGGCGGCGGATCCGTTTCCAGGGGCTGCCGGCCCGGATCTGCTGGGTCGGGCTCGGCCAGCGCCACCGTCTCGGTCTCGCCTTCAACGAAATGGTCCGCAAGGGCGAGCTCTCGGCACCGGTGGTGATCGGCCGCGATCACCTCGATTCGGGGTCGGTCGCCTCCCCCAACCGCGAGACGGAGGCCATGCGCGACGGCTCCGACGCGGTGGCCGACTGGCCGCTCCTAAACGCCCTGCTGAACGTCGCGTCCGGCGCCACCTGGGTCTCGATCCATCACGGGGGCGGGGTCGGGATCGGCTACTCCCAGCATGCCGGCATGGTGGTCTGCTGCGACGGTACCGCCGAGGCCGCGGAGCGCATCGCCCGGGTGCTGTGGAACGATCCGGCGAGCGGCGTGATGCGCCACGCCGATGCCGGCTATCCCGAGGCCCGCGCCTGTGCCCGCGAGCACGGGCTGGATCTGCCGTTCCTGGAGGCGTCGGGAGAGGGGGACGCCTAGCCCGCCTCCAGGCCCAGCATGCGATCGATCAGGGCCTCGTCGGCCCGGGCCGCCGCGGCGCTGCCCTGCCAGACGGTGCGACCGGCCGAGAGCACCGTCACCCGATCGGCCACCGACAGCACCTTCTGGGTGTTCTGTTCGACCAGTAGACAGGCGAGTCCTTCCTCGCGACACAGCCGCTGCAGCACCGCGAAGCAGAGATCGACCACCGCCGGCATCAGCCCGAGGGAAAGCTCGTCCACCAGCAGCAGCCGCGGCCGGACCATCAGGGCCCGGGCGATGGCCAGCATCTGCTGCTCGCCGCCGGACAGAGTGCCGGCCCGCTGCTGACGGCGCTCCCGCAGCCGAGGGAACAGCGCCGTCACTTCCCGCTCCCGCGCCTCGGCCTCGGCCCGCGGCAGCAGATAGCCCCCCACCACCAGGTTCTCGCGCACCGTGAGATCGGCGAAGATCCGCCGCCCCTCGGGGACCAGCCCGAGGCCGAGGCGGGTCCGTTCGGGGGCCGCCAGCCGGTCGATGCGCCGGCCGTCGAGGCGGATCTCCCCCGCCACCACCGGCACATGGCCGGCGATCGCCATGATCGTCGAGCTCTTGCCGGCGCCGTTGGGACCGAGCAGCGCCACCATCTCGCCCGGCGGCAGCTCGAGGGCCAGATCCCGGACCACCCGGAGTTCGCCCCGCGCCACCGAGATCCGATCCAGTTCCAGCATCACGCGGCCTCGCCGAGATAGGCGCGACGCACCTCGGGCTCGCGCATCACCTCTCGCGGTTCCCCTTCCGCCAGGAGCCGTCCCCGGTCGAGCACCGCGAGCCGTTCGACGATCCGCAGCACCTCGGCGAGATTGTGCTCGATGAGGACCAGGGTGAGGCCCTCGGCGTGGAGCCGGGTGAGCAGATCGCCGATCGCCCGCGCCTCGCTCTGGTTGAGACCGGCGAGGGGCTCGTCGAGGAGCAGCAGCCGCGGGCCGGTGGCGAGGGCGCGGGCGATCTGCATCCGCTTGAGGATCCCGAGCGGCACCTCGGCGGCGGTCCGCCCGGCGAACTCGGCGATCCCCACCCGCCGCAGCAGGGCCGCCGCCTCCTCCCGGCGGCGGCGATAGGCGAAGCTGGCCAGAGCCCGCAGCGGATTCTGTCCGAGCTCGCGGGCCGCGCCCAGGAGCACGTTCTCGGTCAGGGTGAGATCCCGGAAGGGCCGCACCACCTGATGGGTCAGCACCATCCCGGCCCGGGCCCGCCGATGCGGCGGCAGCCGGGTGACCTCCCGGCCGGCGAAGCGGACGGATCCGCCGTCCGGCCGCTCCAGCCCGCAGGTCAGACGCAGGAGGGTGGTCTTGCCGGCCCCGTTCGGGCCGATCAGGCCGAGGAAGGCGCCCGGGGGCACCGCCAGCGACACCCGATCGACCGCCAGCACCCCGCCGAAGGCCCGGGTCACCTCGCGGATCTCGAGGAGGTTCATCGGCGCACCGCCCGCAGCAGGCGGCGGCCGATCCCGACCAGCCCGTCGGGGCTCAGATGCATGACGAGTATCAGGAGACCGCCGTAGACCAGCAGCTTGTAGGTATCGACGAAGCGGAACATTTCCGGCAGCAGGGTCAGCAGGACCGCCCCCAGCACCGCCCCGAGATTGGAGCCGATGCCGCCCACCACGACCATCGCCAGGATGGTGATCGACTGGATGAAGCCGAAGGCGTCGGGGACGATGAGCTGGACCACATGGGCGTAGACCGCGCCGGCGAGACCGGCGCTCATGGTGCCGAGGAGGAAGGCGGCGAGCTTGAAGCGGGCGGTGTCGATGCCGATGCTGGAAGCGGCCTCCTCGTCGCGGGCGATGGCCATGAAGATGCGTCCCATCCAGCTCCGCCGGACGGCGATGCTGGCGAGCCAGACCAGGATCGCGGAGAGGATCGCGAGCACCGCCATCCCCTCCGGCGCGAAGGGCGGTTGGATGCCCGGGATCCCGAACTCGCCGCCGAGCCAGTCCTGCTTGCGGACGAAACCGAGGAACAGGAATCCCGCACCCATCGTGGTGATGGCGAGGAAGTCCTCGCGCACCCGCAGGCTCGCGAGACCGACCACCAGACCGAGGAGGCCGGCCGCGAGGATCGCCGCCGCCACCCCGTGGGCGAAGGGAAAGCCGCCGGTGGTCACCAGCGCCGCGGCATAGGCGCCGGTGCCGAAGAAGGCGGCGTGGCCGAGGCTCACCTGGCCGCAGAAACCGGTGATCAGATTGAGCCCCAGCGCCAGGGTCACGTTGATGGCGACGAAGGTGGCGAGGCTCGTGAGATAGGCGTCCATCGCCTCACCTCCCCCGCGCGAGGCCCTGCGGACGCCACATCAGCACCACCACCAGGATGAAGAAGGCGATGGCGTCACGGTCGAGGATGCGGTCGAGATAGATGGTGCCGAAGCTTTCGGCGACGCCGAGGAGGAGGCTCGCCCACAGGGTGCCGGGCACGTTGCCGAGACCACCGAGGACGACGATGGCGAGCCCCTTGTAGCTGGTGATGTTGCCCATCCCGGGCTCGATCAGATTGTTGAGCAGCCCGACCAGGAAGCCGGCGAGCCCGGCGAGCGCCGAGGCGAGGGCGAAGGCCAGAAGCCGCACCCGCTCCGGGGAGACGCCGAAGCTCATCGCGATCTCGGGATCGTCGACCGTGGCCCGCCAGGCGACCCCGGTCCGCGAACCCACGGCGAACAGCCCGAGGCCGGCGATCGCCACCAGCGCCGAGAGCCCGAGGGCGATCTGCACCCAGTTCAGGAAGATGCCGCCGAGATCGGGGCCGGAGACGAACCAGGGATTCTCGGCGAAGGACAGGCCGTAGGGGCCGAACAGGAGACGGAACCCGTCCTCCATGGCGATCAGCAGGCCGATGGAGGCGATCAGCGCCACGTAGGGCGGCTTGTCGAGCAGCGGCCGGTAGACGGTGCCGTAAACGACCGGGCCGGCGGCGGCCGCCGCGAGGACGGCGAGGGCCGCCGCCGCCGCCAGCGGCAGGCCGCTGTTGGCGGCCAGCACGCCGACGTAGCCGCCGAGGGTGAAGACGGCGGCATGGGCGATGTGGAGGATGCGCAGGAGCCCGTAGATGAGGGTCAGGCCCAGCGCCATCATCGCGTACATCGCCCCCTGGACGAGCCCGGCGACGAGGAGCTCGAAGTAGAACATGCCGCCTCGCGGATGCAGGAGCCGGTGAGACGCGTTCTCCTATTCGGCCGGCGGCGCCAGCAGCACCGGATCGTCGATCACCGCATAGCGGCGGAACCGGCCGTCCTTCACCACCTGCACCTGGATCGGCTTGTAGATCTCGCCCAGCGCGTTGAAGGTGATCGGACCGATGGCGGTGGGGAAGTCGCGGGTGCCGGCCAGCGCCTCGCGCACCGCCGCCCCGTCGGTTCCGCCCGCGCGCTCGAAGGCCTGCGCCAGCACCTGCACCGCGGCGTAGGTGCTCGCCGCCACCATGTCGGCGGGGAAGCCGGCCTTCTTCTCGAAAGCCTCGATGAAGGTCCGGACTTCCGGCCGGTCGCTGTCGCGGTCGAGGGCGGTGGTGATCAGCACTCCTTCCGCCGCCGCCTTGGCGATGTCGATGAAGTTCTGCGAATCGTAGCCCTCCTGGCCGACGATGGTCGCCCGCACCCCGCCGGCGCGGAGCTGGCTCACCAGCGGACCGGCGGTGAAGAAATAGCCCGAGGCGTAGATCGCTTCCGGCGCATCGCGCTTGACCGAGGCGACGATGGCCCCGAACTGGCGCTGCTTGATGCTGTAGGTGTACTCGTTCAGGATCTCGATGCCGAAATCGCCGGCCTTCTCCTTGAAACCGCGGGCCAGCGACTGGCCGAAATCGTTGTCGAGGGTGATCAGCACCACCTTCTTCCGGCCGAGGATCTCGCCGATCAGCTTGGCGCCGCCACGCCCCTGGACCTCGCCCATGCTGGCGGTACGGAACACGTACTCGCCGGTGCGGGTGATGTCCGGATGGATGGCATAGGCCGACAGATAGGGCATCTTCGCCTGCTGGAAGACCGCCGCCGCCGCCCGGGTCGCCCCCGAGTAGCTGCCGGAGATCGCGGCCCGGATGCCTTCGCCGAGCAGCTTGTTGGCCACCGGCACCGCCTGATCGGGCTTGGCCTGGTCGTCGTATGTCACGAGCTCCAGCGGCCTGCCGAGGACGCCGCCGGCGGCGTTGATCTGCTCCACCGCCAGTTCGGCCCCGAGCCGGGCGCTCTTGCCGTCGCCGGCGGCGAAGCCGGTCAGCGGGGCGTGAAAACCGATGCGGATCGATTCGGCGGCGCCGGCGCCCGGGATCCATGCTCCCGCCAGCACCGTGGCCGTCCCCAGCAGCAGGCCGGTCACCAAACGACGCGTTGCCATCCCTCGCCTCCTTCCTGGCACGTGTTGCGGGTGCGCCGAAAGTCGCGCGTTTTGCATATACAAATCCGCATATCCTGTCCATAGGCCGGCCGCCGACCGGCGACGACGGCTAGTCGGCGGCGGCCGCCGCCGTCCGCGGCCGGACTTCCGCGGCGGTCGCCGGTTCCGGGCGCACCCGGTTGAGAGCGGCGTAGATCACCGGCAGCAGGATCATGGTGAGCAGCGTGCCGACCGCGAGGCCGACCATGATCACCACCGCGAGGCCGATCCAGAACACGTCCTGGAGCAGCGGCACGACCCCGAGCACGGTGGTGGCGGCGGCGAGGATCACCGGTCGCAGGCGGGAGAGGGCGGCATCGATCACCGCCTCGTAATGGCTCATCCCCTCCCCGCGGTTGATCGCGATCTGGTCGAGGAGCACGATGCCGTTCTTGATCATCATCCCGGACAGACTCATCGCCCCGAGGAGGGCGACGAAGCCGAAGGGCACCCCGGTGATCGCCAGTCCGAGGATCACGCCGATCGCCGCGAAGGGCACGACGAGGACGATGGCGAGCACCGTCCGGGCATCGTTGAAGAGGGCGAACATCACGAGCAGCATCACCGAGACGGCCGGCAGCGCCCCGGGGACCAGCGATTTCTGCGCCTTGGCGCTGGCCTCGGCCTCGCCACCCCATTCCCAGCGGTAGCCCGGCGACAGTTCGAGATCGGCGAGTCCCTCGGCGATGCTCGCCTGCAGGGTCGGCAGGGTCACCCCGAGCTGCGGGTTGGCGCGGACGGTGATCGTCCGCAGACGGTTGTAGCGGTAGATGATGGGATCGATCAGGTCGGTCTCCAGATCGCGGATCACCTGGCCCAGCGGGACGTTCTTGATGCCCGCCTCCGGCTGTACGGGAAGGACGTCGAGGCCGCCGATGCGCTTGCGGAAATCGGCGCCGTAGCGGAGCACGATCGGGACGAGGTCGTCACCTTCCCGGTAGAGTCCGACGATGGTGCCGTCGAAGGCCCGCTTGATGGTGGCGGCGACGTCCGGCCGGGTGACCCCGCTCCAGCGGGCCCGCACCGCGTCGAAGGCCGGCACGATGCGCAGGATGCGCTGCCGCCAGTCGGTCTCCATCGGGCCGATCACCGGGCTTTGGCGCAGCACCGCCAGCAGCTTCTCCGCCTCCCGCCGCAGATCGTCGCCGGTCGCCGAAGCGGGACCGCTGATCCGCACCGCGAACTTCCAGGTGGCCCCGGGACCGGAAGTGAACTTGCGGACGAAGATCTCGGCGTCGGGGAACCGTTCGGCGAACCAGGGCTGCAGCTCTTCGGCGAGCTCGTCGATCCGGCGATAGTCCTTCATGTTGACGATGAGCTGGCCGTAGGCCGGATTGTTGGCTTCCGGTTCGACCGGCAGATAGAACCGCGGCGGCCCGGCGCCGACGAAGCTCGCCACATTGTCCACCCGTTCGTCGGCCAGGAGCCGGTCCTCGATCTCCCGCAGCCGGGCGCTGGTGTATTCGATCCGGGTGCCCTGGGGAGCCCAGAAGTCGATCATGAACTTGGTCATCGACGAATCCGGGAAGAACAGGCTGTCCACGAACCGTGACGCCCCGCTGCTGGCCACCAGCAGGCCGACGGCCGCGGCGATGGTGATCAGGCGGAAACGGATCGCCGTCTCCAGAAAGCCGCGGAAGCTGCGATAGAAGCGACCGCCGTAGGCGTCGCCTTCCCCTTCCCCCGCCTTCTCGACCCGCAGCAGGCCGATGCATTGCAGCGGCGTCAGGGTGACCGAGACGAGCCAGCTCGCCAGCAGCGAAATGGCCACCACGGTGAACAGGGTGGCGGTGTACTCGCCGGCGCTCTCGTCGGAGGCGAAGATGGGGTAGAAGGCCATGACGGCGATCACGGTGGCGCCCAGGAGCGGCATCGCCGGCTGGTCGGCGGCCTCGATCGCCGCCGCCTCGGGAGCCATCCCGCGTCGTACCCGGGCGACGTAGCCGTCGGCGACGACGATCGCGTTGTCCACCATCATCCCGAGGGCGATCACCAGGGCGCCGAGAGACATCCGCTGGAGGTCGATCTCGGCGATCGCCATCACCAGGAAGGTGATCAGCACCGTCACCACCAGGGCGCTGCCGATCACCACCCCCATCCGCCAGCCCATCGCCAGGGTGAGGACGCCGACCACGATCACCACCGCCTCCAGGAAGTTGACGAGGAAGGCGGAGACCGCCTGGTCGACGATGTTCGACTGCCAGTGGATCCGTTCGAGCTCGATGCCGATCGGCATCGCCGCCTGCAGTTCCTCGAGCTTGCGGTCGATGCGGCGGCCCATCTCGACGATGTTGACGCCGGGGCGGTTGCTGACGGCGATGGTGATCGCCGGCCGGCCGTCGAAACGCATCAGCGTCGCCGGCGGCTCCACGTAGCCCGCATGGACCCGGCCGATGTCGCGGATGGCGAGCACGTTGTCGGCGTCGTCGAGCCTGACGTCAGGATTGCGCAGCACGTCGCCGGCGCTGGGACGGATCGGCAGTTCGCCGATCTCTTCCGGCGAGCGGAACTCGCCCGAGGGGATGATCGGGATCCGCCGGTTGACGACGTCCACCCAGCCGGCGTCCACGATCGCGTTCTGGGCCTGCAGGGCGCGGGCGATGGTGGCTTCCGAGATGCCGAGCTGTTCGAGCCGGCTGCGGAGGGTGTCGATGTAGACCCGCCGTTCCCGGACCCCCCAGAGATCGACCTTGGCGACCCCTTCGACGAGGCTCAGCTCCCGCTTGATGTCCTCGGCGTAACGCTCCATCGCCGCGGGCGGAAAGCCGTCGCCGACCAGGGCCACGAGATGGCCGTAGACATCGCCGAACTCGTCGTTGATCTCGGGCCGACCGGCACCGGGCGGGAGGCGCGATTCGATGTTGCGCACCCTGGCCCGGAGCTTGTCCCAGATCTGCGGAAGCTGATCGGCCAGGTACTGCGGGCGGATCTGGACCTTGATCCGGGACAGGCCCGGCGTGCTGTAGGATTCGATGTGATCGATCTCCGCCAGCTTCTGGAGCTCGACCTCGATCGGATCGGTCACCTCCAGCTCGACCTGTTCCGGCGAGGCCAGCGGGTAGGGGGTGACGATCACCGCCGTCTTGACCGTGAATTCCGGATCCTCGAGCTGGCCGAGGCCGAAATAGGCGCCGAGGCCGGCGAGGGACAGCAGGAGAATGGCGAAGCGGGTGAAGACCGATCGCCGGACCGAAAAGGCCGCGAGCGCCATTAGCCTTCTCCGCTCGCGTCCTCGATGCGGACCTTCTGGCCGGGTTCGAGGGAATGGACGCCGGCGACCACCACCCATTCGCCCGCCTCGAGCCCCTCCTCGACGGTGACGCCGGCGGCGGTCACCCGTCCGAGGCGCACCTCCCGCGGTTCGACGACGCCGCTTGCGGCATCCACCACCCAGACGAGCTGACGCCGGACGTCGGCATCGTCGGTGAACACCGCGGAAGGCGGCACCAGCAACCGCTCGCGGAGGTCGATCTCGCGCATCTTCCGGGCCACCGCGGTGCCCGACATGCCGGGGAGGATCTCGACGCTCTCCGGCTGCTCCATGATCAGCGTCACCGGATAGGTGCCGGTGGTCGGCGAGGCCTCGGTACCGATCTCCCTGACCGTCGCCACCAGCCGGAGATCGGGATGGGCATCGAAGACCACCTCCGCCTCCTCGAGGAAGGGCACGTAGGCGATCAGGCTGTCCGGCACTTCGATCACGAACTCGATCTGGCTGGTGTCGAGAATGCGGACGATCGGATCCTGGGCCCGCACGTCCTCGTAGCGTTCGACGTAGGTGGCCACCGTGCGACCCGCGAAGGGCGCCTGCAGGCGGGTGTAGGAAAGATCCAGCTCGGCCTTGGTGAGCGCCGCCTGGTAGGCCTCCACCTCGGCCTTGGCGATGTCCCGGGCGGCCTTCGCACGATCGCCCTTGGCCTTCGAATAATGGCCCTTCTCGACCAGCGCCATCACCCGCGCGTACTGCTGTTCCGCGTTGACCAGCGAGGCCTGGGCGCGGGCGAGCTGGGCCTCGATCCGATCGACCTCGGCCTGGTAGGGGGCGGGATCGAGCTGGGCGACGATGGTTCCCCGCGCCACCCGGTCGCCGACCTCGACGAAACGTTCCACCACCGTCCCGCCGACCCGGAAGGCGAGGGTCACCTCCCGCGCCGCCTTGGCGCGACCGCTCAGGGCCCGCTCGCCGAGCGCTCCGCTCGGCCCCACCTGGACGGCGCGCACCGGCCGCACCGTCTCCACCTTCTCCGGCGGCGGCTCCCGGCAGGCCGCGAGCAGCGGCACCACCAGAAGCAGCGCGGTGGGCCGGAACCGCCGCCCCGCCGCCGCCCCGTCGCGTCCGCGCCTCCGATCCGACCGGTTTCCACCACCGGTTCCCGGTGAGACCACCCCGGAATATCGTCGCCCGGTTCCGATCACCTTCCCCTATCCCCGTTCGTTCGTATCGGCGAATATTTCGCGTGCGATGCGGAAACATTCCACACCGGTGGGCACACCGCAATAGACGGAAATCTGGATCAGGACGGCGCGCAGCTCCTCGCGCGACAGCCCGTTGCGGATCGCCCCCCGGAAATGCAGCCCGAACTCGTGCATCCGCCCCTGGGCGGCGAGCATGCCGAGATTGAGGATGCTCCGCTCGCGGTCGGTCAGCACCTCGTGGCCCCAGCAGGTCCCCCAGCAGTACTCGGTGAGGAACTCCTGCCAGGGGCGACTGAAATCGTCGGCCCCGGCCAGCGCCTTCTCGACGTATTCCGCGCCCAGCACCTGCTTGCGTTTGGCGAGCCCCTTCTCGAACCGTTCCCTGTCCATGCTCTCCTCCGCCGGATATCATCCGGCACCAGGTTGCGCGGCGGCCGCCGCCCTGTCCACCGGAACGGGGCGCGCTCCTTCGCGCATGTGCGGACGGGCCGCCCCGTGAGCCGCCTCAGGCGCCGAGACAGGCGCGGGCGCAGGCGTCGAGGATGGCGTCCGTGTCGATGCCGTGGTGCCGGTAGAGATCGGGAATGTCGCCGGACTGTCCGAAACGGGTGACACCCAGGGGATGGGTGCGGAGCCCGCGCACCGCCCCGAGCCAGCCGAGGCTCGCCGGATGGCCGTCGAGGACGGTGACCAGGGCGGCATCGGCGGCCAGCGGTCGGAGCAGGCGGGCGAGATGGGATCCGGCGCCCCGCGCCCGCCAGTCGGCGTGGAGGCGGTCGGCGGAGGTGACGCACAGGAGCCCGGCCCCCGGAATGTCCTCCCGCACCGCCTCCAGGGCCGCCCGCGCCTCCGGCGCCACCGCCCCGGCGAAGGCGATCGCCAGTTCGGCGTTCGGCGCCGGCGGCACCAGCCAGTAGCCGCCGGCGAGGATCTCGGCCTCGAGCCTCGGCTCCATCTCCCGTTCGGGCTGCGGGATCGGTCGCGTGGTCAGCCGCAGATAGACGGCGCCGCCGTCCTCCGCCTGCAGATGCGCGAAGGCCCAGCGGAAGATCACCGCCAGCTCGTCGGCGAAGGCCGGCTCGAAGAAGGTGAGGCCCGGCAGGCCGATGCCGAGGAGCGGGGTGGCCACCGACTGATGCGCGCCGCCTTCGGGGGCGAGGCTGATGCCGGAGGGGGTGGCCACCAGCAGGAAACGCGCCCCCTGGTAGCAGGCGTAGGTGAGGGCATCGAGACCGCGGGCGATGAAGGGATCGTAAACGGTCCCCACCGGCAGCAGCCGCGCCCCGAACAGCTCGTGGGCCAACCCCGTCGCCGCCAGGGCGAGGAAGAGATTGTTCTCGGCGATCCCGAGCTCGAGATGCTGGCCGGTCCGGCTTTCCCGCCAGCGGGTGGGCGAGCTCACCTGCTGGCTGCGGAACACGTCCTCGTGCTCCTTGCGATTGAAGATGTCGCGCCGGCTCACCCAGGCCGAAAGCCCGGTCGAGGTGGTGACATCGGGCGAGGTGGTGACGATGTGCCGGGCCAGCGGCAGATCGCTCCGCGCGAGCTCGCCCATGAGCCGGCCGAAGGCCTCCTGGGTCGAGGTCACCCCGCGCCGCCGCGGCTGCGGCAGCGCCGCCGGCACCGGCACCGCCCTCGCCTCGTGGCGCTCGGTCCGGCGGCGATAGGGCACCTGCTCCAGGAACGCCTCGAACGCCTCGGGATCGACCGCGAGGCCGGCACGGGGCGACCATTCCTCGCCCGGGGCGATGCCGTTCTCGCGCTGGAAATCGGCCATCTGGCGCGGGGTCATCAGCCCGGCGTGGTTGTCCTTGTGCCCGGCGAACGGCAGCCCCCAGCCCTTCACCGTGTAGGCGATGAAGCAGTGGGGCAGATCTCCCCGCACGCCGTGGAAGGCCTCCAGCATGGCCTCCAGATCGTGGCCGCCGAGATTGGTCATCAACCGGGCGAGCCCGGCGTCGTCGTGGCTTTCCAGGATCTCCCGGATCGCCGGATGGCGGCCGAGATCGCTCTCCAGATGGGCGCGCCAGGCGGCACCGCCCTTGAAGGTGAGGGCGGCGTAGAGATCGTTCGGGCAGGCGTCGATCCATTCCCGCAGCACCTCGCCGCCGGGGCGGGCGAAGGCCGCCTGCAGGCGCTTGCCGTACTTGATCGTCACCACCTTCCAGCCGACCGCGGAGAAGAACTGCTCGATCTTGGCGAACAGCCGTTCGGGGACCACCCGGTCGAGGCTCTGGCGGTTGTAGTCGATCACCCACCAGAGGTTGCGCACGTCGTATTTCCAGCCCTCGAGGAGGGCCTCGTAGACGCTGCCCTCGTCGAGCTCGGCGTCGCCGAGGATGGCGACCATGCGACCGTCCGGCGCCGCCGGGGCGAGCCCGCGCAGACGGACGAAATCCCGGGTCAGGGAGGCGAACAGGGTCATGGCGGCGCCGAGGCCCACCGAACCGGTGGAGAAATCGACTCCGCAGACGTCCTTGGTCCGCGAGGGATAGGCCTGCGCCCCGGCGAGCGCCCGGAAGTTCACCAGCCGCTCGACCGGCTCCCGGCCCAGAAGGTACATCGCGGCATGGTAGATCGGGGCGGCGTGCGGCTTGACGGCGATCCGGTCGCCCGGTCGCAGCACGTCGAAGAAGAGCGAGGTGACGATGGTCGCCACCGAGGCGCAGGACGCCTGATGGCCGCCCACCTTGAGCCCGTCGCGCGATGGGCGGAGATGATTGGCGTGGTGGACCGTCCAGCAGGCGAGCCAGAGCAGCTTGCGCTCGATCTGGCGCAGCATCGCGAGACGCGATGCCGCGAAGGCCGTTCCGGTGGTCGAGGATCGGTCGAGCTGCGCGGTCATGCCGGTCTCCCCCGGTGCCGCCCCAATCTAGTCGCGACCACCGGCCGGTCCAACCACCGGCTGATGACCTCTTCTGCACCGGCGCCGCCGGTGCTAGCCTCGGCGGCACTGGAGGAGGTCCGGAGACGATGCGCGATTCCACCGACGACTCCGCGAAGGACGCGGTTCCGATCCGGCCCGGAGCGCGGCGCACCGCCCGTGAACTCGCGCGGATGGTGGATCGGGTCACCCGCGATCTGCCGTTCGGAAGCGAACCCGCGGACTATCTGGTGGTCCGGGACCGGCTGGCGGAACGCGGCCCGGAAACGGGCCGATGAAGGCGGCCGACATCCTCGCCTGCGGCCTCGCCGAGATCGCGGCCCACATCCGCGACGGGACGGTCACCTCGCGGGCGGCGACCGAGGCCGTGCTGGCGGCGCTGGAACGCGAGGGCGCGCACCTGGGCGCGGTGGCCCGGCTGTGGCCGGAGCGGGCGATGGCCGAGGCCGAAGCCCGTGATCGCGAGCGGGCCGCGGGCCGGTTGCGCGGTCCGCTGCACGGGGTGCCGCTGGCGCACAAGGACATGTTCTACCGCAAGGGCGAGCTCACCGAATGCGGCTCGCGCCTGTTCCGCGGCTTCCGGCCGGCGGTCACGGCGACGGTCCTCGAACGGCTCGACGCCGCCGGCGCCATCGATGTGGGACGCACCCACATGGTCGAGGTGGCGCTCGGGATCACCGGCCACAATCCCTGGACCGGCACCCCGAGGAATCCCTGGAACAGGGAGCGGCTGACCGGCGGCTCGACCAGCGGCGGCGCCGCCTCGGTGGCGGCGCGGCTCAACTTCGCCACCCTCGGCTCGGACACCGGCGGCTCGATCCGGGTCCCCGCCGCCTTCTGCAATCTGGTCGGCATCAAACCCACCTACGGGCGGGTCAGCCGCGCCGGCTGCATGCCGCTGTCCTTCACCCTCGACCATATCGGGCCGATCTGTCGCAGCAGCGCCGATTGCGCCCTGATGCTCCGGGTGATCGCCGGCCCCGACCCCCGCGATCCCACCACCGGTGCAGAGCCGGTGCCGGACTATCCGGCGGCGCTCGCCGAGGATCTGCGCGGCGAGCGGATCCTGGCCCTCGTCGGCGGTCTGGGCTGCGAACCCGAGCCGGCGGTCCACCACCGCTTCGAGGAGGCCTGCCGGATCTTCGACGAGCTCGGCGCCGAGCTCCGGCGGGCCGCCTTTCCCGACGGCGAGCCCCTCAACGTCCTGCGACGGGTGATCGGGATGGTGGAGCCGGCGGCGCTGCATCGCGAGCATGTCCTGAGCCGCCGCGCGGATTTCAATCCGCACACCCTGGCCCGGATGGAACCCGGCTTCGCCATCGAGGCCGGGGTCTACGCCCGGGCCCTGGCCGCCCGCGCCGGCTGGCTGGAGCGGATCTGCCGCGAACTCCTGGAGGAGGCCGATCTCCTGATTCTCCCGACCACCGTCACCGCGCCGCCGCCGATCGCCGAAACCGACACCGGGGGCGATGCCCGGTTCGTGGCGCTGGCCAACCGGCTCACCGCCTGCGTCGCCCCCTTCAACTACCTGGGCCTGCCGGCGGCTTCGGTGCCGATGGGCTTCGACGGCGAGGGACTGCCGCTGGGCCTGCAGATCGTCGGCCGGCCCTTCGCCGAGGCCCGGGTGCTGCGCGCCTGCCACGCCTTCGAGCGGGCCACCGGTCACGGCCGCCGGGTGCCGCCGGTGGCCGCCGTTCCCACGGCCTGAGGCGGCGCCGGTCGTGGCCGCCCGCCGCATCCTGGTCGCCATTCCGCTGCCGCCGGAGCGGCGGGAGCTGTTCGCCCCCCTCGAAGAGGCCGGCTTCGCCCTCGCCTTCAACGAGCTCGGCCGGGCGCTGCGCCGGGAGGAGCTGATCGCCCGTCTGGCGGGGGTGGTCGCCACCGTCGCCGGCACCGAACCCTACGACGAGGAAGTGTTCCGGGCGGCACCCGGGCTGCGGATCGTCGCCCGGTTCGGGGTCGGCCACGACGCCGTCGATCTCGCGGCGGCGACCCGCCGGCGGGTGGCGGTGGCGATGGCCTTCGGGGCCAACCACGAAGCGGTGGCCGACCACGCCTTCGCCCTGATGGCGGCGCTGGCCCACCGGATCCTCGCGAACCACCGGACCGTGCGCGGCGGCGGCTGGCGGACCGGGCTCCATCGCGGACTCCACGGCACCACCGTCGGCATCCTCGGCTTCGGCCGCATCGGCCGGGCCCTGGCCCGGCGCTGCCGCGGCTTCGAGATGCGCGTCCTGGTCCACGACCCGCTGGTCCCGGACGCCGAGGTGACGGCCCTGGGCGGCGAACCGGTGTCCCTCGACCGGCTCCTGGAAGCGGCCGATTTCGTCTCCCTCCACCTGCCGCTGAACGAGGACACCCGGCATTTCGTGAACGCCGCGCGGCTCGCCCGGATGCGTCCCTCGGCGTTCCTGATCAACACCGCCCGCGGCGGGCTGGTGGACGAGACGGCCCTCGCCGCGGCCCTGCGGGAGGGGCGGATCGCCGGCGCCGGACTGGACGTGATGGCCCGGGAGCCGCCGCTCGGATCTCCCCTTCTCGAGCTCGACAATCTCGTGCTTTCGCCCCATATCGCAGGTCTGAGCGAGGACGCCGTGCGGCGCATGGCGACGGTCTGCGTGGACAACATCCTCTGCCTGTCGCGCGGTCGCGACCCGGGGAACGGGCGTCTGCTCAACCCCGAAGTGCTCACCGGACCCACCGACCGACAGCCCACGGAACCCGAATCTTGAAGCGGAGCATCAGACCGATCATCGACAAGGCCGGCACCGGCAAGCCCGTGCCCCTCTACGGTCCCGAGGATTTCGCCGCCATGCACCGGGCGGGCCGGCTCGCCGCCCTGACCCTCGACCATGTGACACCGCAGGTGCGTCCGGGTGTCACCACCGGCGAGCTCGACCGGATCATCGACGCCTTCGTGCGCGAGCACGGGGCGGTGCCCGCGACCCTAGGCTATCGCGGCTATCCGAAGAGCTGCTGCATTTCCGTCAACCATGTCGTCAACCACGGCATCCCGAGCGACGAAAAGCCGTTGCGCGAGGGCGACATCGTCAACATCGACGTGACCGTGATCCTCGACGGCTGGTACGGCGACACCAGCCGCATGTTCCTGGTCGGCCGACGGATCCCGGTGAAGGCGCGCCGTCTCGTGGAGGTGACCTTCGAGGCGATGTGGGCGGGGATCCGCGCGGTGCGGCCGGGGGCGACCCTCGGCGACGTCGGCCACGCGATCCAGACGGTGGCCGAGAGGAACCGCTTCTCGGTGGTCCGCGATTTCGTCGGTCACGGACTCGGCCGGGTGTTCCACGACGCCCCCGAGGTGCGCCACTACGGTCGGCCGGGCGAAGGGCTGGTCCTGGTGCCGGGGATGCTCTTCACCATCGAGCCGATGATCAACGCCGGCCGGCCGGAGGTGAAGATCCTCGGCGACGGCTGGACGACGGTGACCCGCGACCGCTCCCTGTCGGCCCAGTTCGAACACACCGTCGGTGTCACCGAGGAGGGGGTCGAGGTCTTCACCCTCTCGCCCCGCGGCTGGCACAAGCCACCTTACGACTGAATCACGCGGCGGCCGAACAGATCCAGATCGACGTTGCCGCCGGAAAGCACGAGGCCCACCCGGCGCCCCTTCATCCGCCCGCGTTCCTTGAGGAGCGCGGCGAGGGGCGCCGCTCCCGCGCCTTCGGCGAGATTGTGGGTGTCGGTCCAGTAGTGGCGCATCGCCGCCAGGATCTCCTCCTCCTCGACCGTGACCACCCGCTCGAGACCGCGCTGCATGAGGGCGAAGGCCTCGGGATCGGGCACCCGCACCGCCATCCCGTCGGCGATCGTCCCGGCGCTGTCGGTGGCCACCGGCCGGCCGGCCTCGAGTGACCGGGCGTAGCAGGGGGCCCGGGCCGCCACCACGCCGACGATCTTCGTCCGCAGGCCGAGCAGATCGCGCACCCCGAGGAGACCGCAGATCCCCGAGCCGAGGCCGATCGGCGCGTAGACGGTGTCGAGATCGGCCACCGCCGCGAACAGCTCGCGGGCATAGGTCGCCACCCCGCGCACGAGATCGGGATGGAAGGAGGGGGCCATCGCGAGGCCGCGCTCGGCGGCGAGACGTTCGGCGGCCTCCCGGGCGGCGTCGAAATCGCCCCCCGCCTCGACGAGCTCCGCCCCGAGCGCCCGCATCGCCGCGTTCTTCTCGCGGCTGTTGCCGTGCGGGACGACGATGGTCACCGGGATGCCGAAATGGCGGCCGGCGAAGGCCAGGCTCTGGCCGTGATTGCCGCGGGTGGCGGTGACCAGCCCCTGCGACACGCCGCCGCGCCGCGCGAGCCCGGCCATGAAGACGAGCCCGCCGCGCAGCTTGAAGGCCCCGACCGGGGTGTGGTTCTCGTGCTTGACCCAGACCTCGGTACCGCAGCGTTCGGCCAGGAGCGGCCAGCGATACTGGGGGGTGGGAGCCAGCACCTCGTAGACGGTACCGGCCGCATCCTCGAGCGCGCGGCGATCGAACATCCGCTTCCTCCGGGCCGCCCTGCGCGGATTTCGCGAGCCCGCGGGCGGCCGGCTTGCCCGTGACGTGCATCGCGGTACCGCCCTGACCGGTGGACAGGGCGCCGGCCCGACGCTAAACGATCGGCCGGCCGGAGGCCAGATCCGACCGCATCGATGCTCACGACGTGTTCACGACGAATGTGCGACCCGGCATTTGCCACCGCCGGGCAGTGAAAGGGGTAGAGGCACATGTCCGGTCTCGAATGGTTTCTCTACGTTCTCGTCCTCGCCTGCGGTGCCGCCGGCGTCGTCTACGGGATCACGACCCGCAAGCTGGTCCTCGCGCTGCCCGCCGGTAACGAGCGGATGCGGGAGATTTCGGCGGCCATCCAGGAGGGGGCCACCGCCTACCTCAATCGCCAGTACATGACCATCGCCGCGGTCGGCTTCGTCGTCTTCCTGCTCCTGACCTACTTCCTCGGCATTCCGGTGGGCATCGGCTATCTGATCGGCGCCTGCTGTTCGGCGGCGGCCGGCTACATCGGCATGAACACCTCGGTCCAGGCCAACGCCCGGACCGCCCAGGCGGCCGCCGAACAGGGGCTCGAGGGGGCGCTGGACGTGGCCTTCAAGGCCGGCGCCATCACCGGCATGCTGGTGGTCTCCCTGGGTCTCCTCGGGGTCGCCGGCTATTTCGGCATCCTCTATCTCTTCGGCGCCGACGAGCGGACCCTGCTCGAGGCCCTGGTCGGCCTCTCCTTCGGCGCCTCGCTGATCTCCATCTTCGCCCGTCTCGGCGGCGGCATCTTCACCAAGGGGGCCGATGTCGGCGCCGATCTCGTGGGCAAGGTGGAAGCCGGCATTCCCGAGGACGATCCCCGCAACCCGGCGGTGATCGCCGACAACGTCGGCGACAATGTCGGCGACTGCGCCGGCATGTCGGCGGACCTGTTCGAGACCTACGCGGTGACGGTGGTGGCCAGCATGCTGCTGGGGGCGATCTTCTTCGAGGGCGCCGCCCAGTGGGCGCTGATGATCTATCCGCTGGTGGTCGGCGGGGTCTGCCTCCTCGGCTCGATCGCCGGCACCTATCTGGTCAAGCTCGGTCCCTCGAAGAACATCATGGCCGCCCTCTACAAGGGCTTCTGGGGCGCGGCCGGGATCTCGGCCGTGCTGCTGATCTTCTTCACCTGGATCACGCTCGGCTTCGGCGGCACCGTCTACGAGGCCAAGGTGGGCGACGAGGTGATCTCCAGCTTCACCGGCCTCAACGTCTACTATTCGACCCTGGTCGGTCTCCTGGTCACCGGTCTCATCATGTGGATCACCGACTACTACACCGGTACCCTCCACCGGCCGGTCCAGCAGATCGCCAAGGCCTCGACCACCGGCCACGCCACCAACATCATCCAGGGTCTCGCGGTCTCCCTCGAGGCCACCGCCCTGCCGGTGCTGGTGATCGCCGGCGGCATCCTCCTCGCCTATCTGAACGCCGGCATCTACGGCATCTCCATCGCCGCCACCACGATGCTGGCGCTGACCGGGGTGGTGGTCACCCTCGACGCCTACGGGCCGGTCACCGACAACGCCGGCGGCATCGCCGAGATGGCCGAACTGCCCGAGGAGGTGCGGCAGGTGACGGATGCGCTCGATGCGGTCGGCAACACCACCAAGGCGGTGACCAAGGGCTACGCCATCGCCTCCGCGGGGCTCGCGGCGATCGTCCTGTTCGTCGCCTATGTCAACGATCTCGAGCATTTCTTCCCCGATCTCGAGGTCTCTTTCACCCTTTCCGATCCCTTCGTCGTCGTCGGTCTGTTCCTCGGCGGTCTCCTGCCCTTCCTGTTCACCTCCCTGGCGATGCAGGCGGTGGGTCGCGCCGCCGGCGCCATCGTCGAGGAGGTGCGGCGCCAGTTCCGCGAGAACCCGGGAATCATGGAGGGGACCTCCAAGCCCGACTACGGCCGGGCGGTGGACATGCTGACCAAGGCCGGGATCAAGGAGATGATCGTCCCCTCCCTGCTGCCGGTGCTCTCGCCCATCGTCGTCTATTTCGTGATCGCCTGGATCGCCGGTCGCGAGGCCGCCTTCTCCACCGTCGGCGCGCTGCTGCTGGGAACCATCGTCACCGGCCTGTTCGTGGCCATCTCCATGACCTCGGGCGGCGGCGCCTGGGACAACGCCAAGAAGTACATCGAGGACGGCAACTACGGCGGCAAGGGCTCCGAGGCCCACAAGGCGGCGGTGACCGGCGACACGGTCGGCGATCCCTACAAGGACACCGCCGGCCCGGCCATCAACCCGATGATCAAGATCACCAACATCGTCGCCCTGCTGCTGCTGGCGGCCCTCGCGGCCGCCGCCTGAAGCGGGGCGGCCGCTGCTACGGGCGGGCGTTCTCGGGGCTGCGGGAGAAACGGCCGATGTTGCCGATGAGCTGCTCGAACAGGGTCAGCTCGTTGCCCATGGTGGGCGTCGCCTCGGCGACCGGCTCGATGGCCCGCGCCTGCGCGAGGTCGCGCTCCTCGACCTGCCGGACGATGCCGCGATCGTCGAAGATCAGGATCAGCACCCGCTGGTCGGTGAGCTTCTCCTGATAGAAGGACCTCTTCTCGACGGTCTGGGTGACGTAGTACCAGCGGCGATCGTCGAAGGTGGCGACGGCCGAGGGCGAGCCCATCAGCCGGAACACCTCCTCCCTGGAGGTGACGCCCGGGCGGATGCGGGCCACCGCCTCGGGATCGATGCGCTGGCCGTGCTGTTGTACGGTGGGAACGCAGGCGCCGACCAGGAGGGCCAGCGCCAGCGAGCTTCTGCGGAGAACGACGGAAAATCTCATGTGGAGCCGTCCGGGCTGCGGGAAACCAGAGGAATCGTCGGCGGGATGCGGTTAGCACATCCGCGAGGCCTCGAACAAGCGGCCGCCGGGGGCGATGCCTAGCCCGCTGCGGAGATGGCGCGAGGGCCGCCGGCGGCGGCGGCTCGCCTGGCGGCTCTACCGCCGGGCGGTGGTCCAGGCCCGACGGCCCGAATTCTACACCCTCTGCAGGGTCCCGGACACCATCGAGGGACGCTTCGAACTGGTCACCCTCCACGTCCTCCTGCTCTGGCGCTGGCTGCAGCGGCGGCCGCGGCCGGAGAGCGCCCTCGCCCAGGCGGTGGTCGACGCCTTCTTCACCGATCTCGATCGCAATCTGCGCGAGATGGGGGTGGGCGATCTCTCGGTGGGCAAGCACGTCAAGCGCATCGCCGGCAGCTTCCTGGCCCGCACCCGCGACCTCCAAGCCGCCCTCGACACCGGTGACGCGGCGGCGGTGACGGCGATCCTCGCCCGCAATCTCGAGGACGGCGGGCATCCGCCCGCCGATGCCGCCGCCCTCGCCCGCTACGCCCTGGCGCAGGACGCCGCCCTGGCCGCCGCGACGGCCGCGGATCCGGCGACGGCCTCGGTCCCGTTCGTCCCGCCCCGGTTCGCCACCACCCGCGACGAGCCTCGACATTGACCTCCTCTTCCCGGCACTCTAATTTGCGGCATCGCTGAAATTCCTGGGAACGCTGGGGGAGCCGGCCGTCGCGCTGTTCGTCGACGCACCGGGCTCGCGATCGTTCGCTGCATCACCCGGGAGCATCTTCTTGATCGCGACACGTGAGTTTTCGAGACTTTTCGACCTCGGCGAGCTGCGCACGGGCGATGCCGCCTTCGAGATCGAGGCGGGCCCCGAGGAGCGGGGGGCCGTGGCCCGCAGGCTCGATCTCCTGCAGCTCGAGGAGCTGGTCGCCAAGGGCACCGTCGAGGCCGGAACCGGCGGCGTCGTGCGGGTCCGCGGGGCGCTACAGGCCCGGCTGCGGCAGCGCTGCGTGGTGACTCTGGAGCCGGTCGAGGCGGAGCTCGACGCCGGGTTCGACCGCCTGTTCCTGCGCGGCGGCGCGCCCGCTGCCCAGGTCACGATCGATCCCGAGGAGGAGGAGCCCGAACCGCTGCTCGGCGATCTCCTCGATCTCGGCGAGCTGGTCACCGAGGAACTGGCGCTGGCCATCGATCCCTATCCGCGCCATCCCGACGCCGCGAGCCATCTCGCCCGCTACGGCGCCGCCGGCGGGGACGGGGACGCCGCCGGGCCTCTCGCCGAGGCCCTGCGGCGGCTCGGCGGGAACGGCTGAGGGCCGGGCAAGGTGACCGCCGGACGAGGCCGCCAGCTGCCCGCGGCACGTTCCCGCCGGGCCGGCCCCCGGACCGCGGGCCGATGAGCCTGGTCATCGCGCTCGATGCCATGGGCGGCGACAATGCGCCCGGCATCGTGATCGACGGCGCGGCGAAGGCCCTCCGTCAGAGCCCCGGCCTGCGCTTCCTGCTGTTCGGCGACGAAGGCCGCATCGCCCCCCTGCTGGAGCGCCATCCGGCGCTGGCCGCGGCCGGCGAGCTGCGGCACACCGGCAAGGCCGTCGCCCCGGACGCCAAGCCCAGCCAGGCCCTGCGCCAGGGTCGCGACAGCAGCATGCGCCTCGCCATCGATGCGGTGAAGACGGGGGAGGCGGCGGCCGCCGTCTCCGCCGGCAATACCGGGGCGCTGATGGCGATGGCCAAATTCGTGCTCAAGACCCTGCCGGGGATCGACCGGCCGGCGATCGCCGCCCTCCTGCCCACCCGCCGGGCTCCGGTGGTGATGCTCGATCTCGGCGCCAACGTCGACTGCGGTCCCGAACATCTCTTCCAGTTCGCGGTGATGGGCGAGGTCTATGCCCGCGCCGTCCTCGACATCGCCAAGCCCCGGGTCGGAATCCTCAACGTCGGTACCGAGGAGGTGAAGGGCGACAGCGTCGTCCGCAGCGCGGCGGCACTCCTCCGTGACAGCGGGCTCGCCATCGACTACTACGGCTTCGTCGAAGGCGGTGACGTTTCCGAGGGACGGGTCCATGTCGTGGTCACCGACGGCTTCACCGGCAATGTCGCGCTCAAGATCACCGAAGGCACGGCGCGCCTGTTCAGCGCCGCCCTCCGCCAGGCGTTCCGCTCGAGCTGGCGCGCCCGGCTCGGCTATCTCCTGGCCCGTCCGGCGCTGAACCGCATGCGCCAGCGGTTCGATCCCCGCCTCTACAACGGGGCCATGTTCCTCGGCCTCAACGGGGTGGTGGTGAAAAGCCACGGCGGCACCGATGCGGTCGGCTTCGCCGCCGCCATCTCGGCCGCCATTCAGCTCGTCGAGCAGGGCACCAACGAGCGCATCATCGCCGAGATGAACGCCGCCGGAACCGGTCGCGACAGCCCCGCCGGCCGCAAGGTGGCCGCCTCGTGAGTGCCGCGCTGCGGAGCGTGGTCACGGGAGTCGGAGCCCGGCTCCCGGAACGGATCCTCACCAACGACGAGCTCTCGGAGCGGGTCGAGACCTCCGACGCCTGGATCCGCGAACGCACCGGGATCCGCCAGCGGCACATCGCGGCGGCCGGCGAGCTCACCTCCGATCTGGCGGCGGCCGCCGCCCGCGAGGCGCTGGCCCGGGCCGGCCGCGAGGCCGGGGAGATCGACCTCCTCCTGGTCGCCACCTCCACCCCCGACAACACCTTTCCGGCCACCGCCACCGCCGTGCAACGCAAGCTCGGCACCGGTCCGGGCATGGCCCTCGACCTGCAGGCGGTCTGTGCCGGCTACGTCTACGCCCTGACCACCGCGGAGGCGCTGCTGCGCTGCGGCCGGGCCCGGCGGGCGCTGGTGATCGGGGCCGAGACCTTCTCGCGGATCCTCGACTGGGAGGACCGTGCCACCTGCGTCCTGTTCGGCGACGGCGCCGGCGCCCTGGTCCTGGAGGCCGAGGAGGGGACCGGCACGGTGCTCGACCGCGGCATTCTCGCCGCCACCCTGTCCGCCGACGGCCGCCATTACGATCATCTCTATGTCGATGGTGGCCCTTCCTCGACCGGGACCGTCGGGCATCTGCGGATGAACGGCCGCGAGGTCTTCCGGCACGCGGTGGCGGCCCTGGTGGCGAGCGCGCGGCGGACCTGCGGCGATCTCGGCATCGCCCCCGCGGAGGTCGACTGGTTCGTGCCCCATCAGGCCAACCGGCGGATCATCGAGGCGGTGGCGAAACGCCTCGAAATCCCCGAAGAGCGGGTGGTGATGACCGTCGATCGGCACGCCAACACCTCCGCCGCCTCGATCCCCCTGGCCCTCGAGAGCGCCTGGAGCGACGGGCGGCTGCAGCCGGGGGATCTCGTCCTCGCCTCCGCCATCGGCGGCGGCTTCGCCTGGGGATCGGTGCTGCTGCGCTGGTAGATTTTCCCCGACGGTCTCGTCTATTGACGCCCAAGCCGATGATCCCTAGGCTTTTCCACCCGAACGAGAAGGGAAGGGAGGAGCGGTCCGATGGCGGGCAAAACGGTGACGCGGGCGCAGCTCGCGGAGGCCGTCTACCAGCAGGTGGGACTGTCGCGCAGCGAGTCGGCGGAGCTGGTCGACGCGATTCTGGAGGAGATCTCCGAATCGCTGGTTCGGGAGGGCACCGTGAAGATCTCGTCCTTCGGCACGTTCCTGGTCCGCCACAAGGGACAACGCATCGGCCGCAATCCCAAGACGGGCGAAGAGGTTCCCATTCTGCCGCGACGGGTGCTGGTGTTCCGTCCTTCGCAGGCGCTCCGGGCACGTCTCAACCGCGGCCGCGGCTGAACCGGGGGGCGCCCGCGCCATGACCGAGCGCCCCGCCAAGGCCTCCACCGCCTTCCGCACCATCAGCGAGGTCGCCGAGGAACTCGGGGTGGCGCCTCATGTGCTGCGCTTCTGGGAAAGCAAGTTCAGCCAGGTGCGTCCCTTGAAAAGGGGCGGCGGCCGGCGCTACTACCGGCCGGAGGATGTCGAGGTCCTGCGGCAGATCCGCGTCCTGCTCTACGATCGGGGCTACACCATCAAGGGGGCGCAGAAGCTCCTGCGCCAGCGGCGGGGCCGCGCCCTCGACCCCTCGGAAGAGGTCGCGGCGATGGCCGGGGAGGAGACGCGGACCGGGGTCCGCGATCCCGCCGCGCTGGTGCGGCTGGCCCGCGATCTGCGCCGCCTCGCCGCCGATCTGCGCCGCGAACTGGAGGGCTGAGCCGGCCCATCTCCGCCGTTGCCCGGCTCGACGCGAGCTCCTATATTGCGCCTCGCCTTCACGGAGCGTAGCGCAGCCTGGTAGCGCATCAGTCTGGGGGACTGGGGGTCGCCGGTTCGAATCCGGCCGCTCCGACCAGGCGACATCCGTCCGCCGCGCCCGAGCCTCCGCCTCCCCGCCGCGTTCAGTGGATCAAAAGGCCGCCGTTGGCGTCGAGTTCGGCACCGGTGACATAGCCGGCGAGATCGCTGGCCAGGAACAGGCAGCAGCCGGCGATTTCGCGGGCCTCGCCGGGGCGGCCCAGGGGAATCCCCTCGAGGATCCGTTCGCGCCGCTCGGGCGACAGCCTGCCGGCGGTGATGTCGGTATCGATGAAGCCCGGGCAGACGGCGTTGACGCGAATCCCCTCCGGCGCCAGTTCGCGGGCCATCGCCTTGGTGAGGCCGAGGATCCCGGCCTTGGCGGCGGCGTAATGGGGCCCGCCGAAGACACCGCCGCCGCGCTGCGCCGAGACCGAGGAGATGTTGACGATGGAACCGGTGCGCCGGCGCCGCATCGCCGGCACCACCGCCCGGCTCATGTTCAGCGTGCCGCGGAGATTGACGTCCAGCACCGCGTCGTAGTCCTCGGGGCGGATCTCCGAGAGCCGCAGCGGCTGGGTGATGCCGGCGTTGTTCACCAGCACGTCGATCCGCCCCCAGCGATCGAGGAGCGTTTCCGCGACCCGCCGGCAGGCCTCGCCATCGCGCACATCGCAGACGAGGCCGAGATGTCCCTCGCCCAGTTCGGCGGCGGCCGCTTCCACCGCCTCCCTTTCCAGGTCCAGGAGCGCCAGGGTGGCGCCGTGTTCGGCGAACAGCCGCGCGGTGGCCCGGCCGATGCCGCGCCGCGAGGCGGCGCCGGTGACGATCGCGCATCTGCCCTCGAGAAGTCCCGTCACCCGCGACATCCCCCCTTCATTCCTCCAGCCAGCCGCGGATGCGCCGGACCACCGCCTCGACGGCGAGCCCGTAGCGCGCGTGCAGGGTCGGCAACGCCCCGGCGTCGAGAAAGGCGTCGGGCAGCGCGATCTGCCGGAAGCGCGGCGCGATCCCCTCGCCCAGCAGCAGCGCCGCCACCGCCTCGCCGAGCCCACCGATGCGGCTGTGGTTCTCGGCCACCACCACCAGAGGATGACGGCGGCATTGTTCGAGGATGGTTTCGGTATCGAGCGGCTTGATGGTGGAGAGGTGCAGCACCGCCGTCTCGATGCCGTCTTCGGCGAGCCGCGCGGCGGCATCGAGGGCGCGCATGGTCATGAATCCGGTGGCGATCACCAGCACATCCCCGCCCTCGCGCAGGAGCCGCGCCCGGCCGATCTCGAAGCGGTAGTCGTAGCGGTCGAGAACCACCGGTACCCGACCGCGCAGGAGCCGCATGTAGACCGGCCCGGGATGGGCGGCGATGGCCGGCACCGCCTGTTCGATCTCGACCGCATCGCAGGGATCGAGAATGACGAGACCGGGCAGGCCGCGGAAGATGGCGATGTCCTCGGTCGCCTGATGGCTCGGCCCGTAGCCGGTGGTGAGGCCCGGCAGGGCGCAGATCAGCTTCACCGGCAGCCCCTCCTCGGCCACCGCCAGGCAGAGGAAATCGTAGGCCCGCCGCGAGGCGAACACCGCATAGGTGGTGGCAAAGGGAACCAACCCCTCGCGGGCGAAGCCGGCGGCGGCGCCGATCAGCGCCTGCTCGGCCATCCCCATCTGAAAAAAGCGCTCGGGAAAGGCCTCGGCGAAGAGGTGCAGATCAGTGTACTTGGCGAGATCGGCGGTGAGCCCGACGATCTCCTCCCGCTCGCGGGCGAGCGCCACCAGCGCATGGCCGAAGGGAGCTTCGCGGGTCTCGCGCCCCTCGGCATCGAGCGAGGCGATCATCGCCGAGGTGGTGCGGCGGACCGCCTTTCCGGTTCCGCGGCTCATGCCGGCTCCGCCCGGTCGAGAGCGGCGAGCGCCCGTTCCCATTCCTCCGGCGCGACCCGGACGAAATGGGCGATCTCGCGCCGCTCCAGGAAAGGCACCCCGCGGCACATGCGGGTGTCGCAGACGATCACCCGCGGCCGCGGCTCCGAGAGCGCGCGGGCCCGGTCGAAGGCGGCCACCAGGGCCGCGATGTCGTTGCCGTCCACCCGCTGCGCGTGCCAGCCGAAGGCCCGCCATTTCTCCTCGACGGGTTCCGCCGAGAGCACCTCCCGCGACCGTCCGTCGGCCTGCTGGTCGTTGAAATCGACGATGCAGATCAACCGCTCCAGCCGGTGATGGGCGGCGGCCATCGCCGCCTCCCAGGTGGCTCCTTCCTCGAGCTCGCCGTCGGACATGAGATTGTGGACGAAGGCGGGATTGCGCTTGTGGCGCAGCGCCAGCGCCATGCCGACGGCGATCGGCAGGCCTTGGCCCAGGGAACCGCCGCTGATTTCCATGCCCGGGGTGTGGGAGGCCATGCCCGACATGGGCAGCCGGCTGTCGTCGCAGCCATAGGTTTCGAGTTCCTCCTCGGGCAGGATGCCGGCCTCGATCAGCGCCGCATAGAGGGCGATGGCGTAATGCCCGACCGACAGCAGGAAGCGGTCGCGTCCCTCCCAGGCGGGATCGTCCGGGCGGTAGCGCAGGGCGTGGAACCAGGCGACGGCCAGAATGTCGGCCACCCCCAGTGCCTGGCCGATGTAGCCCTGGCCCTGGACCGCCGCCATCCGCACCGCGTAGCGGCGGATCCGCCAGGCCCGCCGTTCCAGGCTCACGTTGCCGCGCGGGTGGTTCCCGCTCCTCGCCATGCGCCGTCCGTCGCCTCCCCGAAGGCGATCGCCCCCCTCCGCCGCTAGGGGAAACCACCGCCGCCGTCAACCGTACCGACGGCCGACCTCGAACTCCGCCGCTTCGCCGTCGCCCGTCTCCGTGTTCCGCGAGATGGTGCGCCGGCGCCCCGGTTCACCCCGGCGAGGGGAACAGGGTGCGCTCCTCGGCGTCGAACAGATAGGCCCGTTCGGGCGGGAAATGCAGGCTGCAGGGGGTGCCGGCGACGAGCTCCCGTTCGCCGGCGGTGATCGCCACCACCCGCTCGCCGCCGTCGAGCCGGACGTGCACCTGGCTTTCCGCGCCGAGCCGCTCGACGACGAAGATCTCGCCGCGCAGGCCGCCCCCCTCCTCCGCCGGCGGGACCCGCAGTTCGAGATGTTCGGGGCGGATACCGAGGGTGCGGGGCGCCGGGCCGCTCGTCGCGACCGGCAGAGCGAGGACCGAGCCGCCCGGCAACCCCAACTCGAGGCCCGCCCCGCCGTCGCCGCGGGCCTCCACCTCGAGAAAGTTCATCTTCGGCGAGCCGATGAAACCGGCGACGAAACGGTTGGCGGGCCGCCGGTAGAGTTCGAGGGGCGGGCCGATCTGCTGCACCCGGCCGTCGCGCAGCACCACGATCCGGTCGGCCATGGTCATCGCCTCCTCCTGATCGTGGGTGACATAGACCATGGTCGCGCCCAGCTCCCGATGCAGGCGATGGATCTCGACCCGCATCTGCACCCGGAGCTCGGCATCGAGATTGGACAGCGGCTCGTCGAACAGGAACACCCGCGGTTCCTTGACGATCGCCCGGCCGATGGCGACCCGCTGCCGCTGACCGCCGGAAAGCTGGCGCGGCCGACGCCCCAGCAGCTCCTCGATCCGGAGGATGCGCGCCGCCCGCCGCACCCGGGCCTCGATCTCGGCCTTCGGCCGGCCGGCCATCTTCAGCCCCAGCGCCATGTTGTCGTAGACCGAAAGATGCGGATAGAGGGCGTAGGACTGGAAGACCATGGCCACGCCGCGGTCGGCCGGTTCGACGTCGTTGACGAGCTCGCCGCCGATCCGCACCTCGCCGGTGGTGAGATCCTCGAGCCCGGCGATGAGCCGCAGCAAGGTGGACTTCCCGCAGCCCGAGGGTCCGACGAAGACGACGAACTCCCGGTCGCGGATCGTCAGGGTGACGTCCTCGAGTACCGGCGTCCGGTCGAAGCGCTTGCCGACCCCCTCGAGTGCAACCTCCGCCATTTCCCTCCCGGCGCCTCCCCTGGCATCTGGACATTTGTATCGCCGACAGGTATTTCGTTCACAACGCCCGCTGTCAAGAACCAGTGACGGCCGCCCTGCGGCCGGGATCGGCGGAAACGGGAGGCAGTTCTCGGTGCAGGCGGTCCTGCTCGAAGCCCCACGGAGCGTACGTGTCGCCACGGTCGCGGAACCCGTCCCGGCCGAGGGCGAGCTGCTGCTGGAGGTGGCGGCGGTGGGCATCTGCGGCAGCGATCTGCATTACTACAACGAAGGGGCCATCGGCAGCCAGGCGGCCTGTCCGGGGTTCGTCCCCGGGCACGAGTTCGCCTGCCGGGTGATCGATCCCCGGGGCGAACCGCTCGGACTCCCTCCGGGCACCCTGGTGGCGGTCGATCCCGCCCGGCCCTGCGGCACCTGCGCCTGGTGTCACGCCGGCCATCCCAATCTCTGCCCGGAGGTGGTGTTCAAGGGGGTGCCGCCGACAGCCGGTGCCATGGCCGAGCGCATCGCCGCCCCGGTGGAATGTCTGTTCCCGCTGCCCGAGACGTTCGACGCCATCGACGGGCTGATGCTGGAGCCCCTCGGAGTCGCCGTCCATGCGGTGGCGCTGATGCGGCCGCGGCTGCGCGAGCGCTGCGCCGTGCTCGGCCTCGGGCCGATCGGTCTGCTCCTCCTCCAGGTCGCGAAATGCAGCGGCGCCGGCCCGATCTTCGGCGTCGATCCGGTGGCGGCGCGGCGCGAGGCGGCGCGCGAACTGGGGGCGGATCGGGTCTTCGCCGACCTCGAAGGACTCCTCGAGGCCACCGGGGGTCGCGGCACCGAGCTCGTCCTGGAGGCCACCGATTCCCCGGAAGGCTTCGAGGCGGCGGCCACCGCGGCGGCGATCGGAGGCCGCATCGCCCTCGTCGGCATTCCCGAGGGCAACCGGTACGGGCTCGACGCCTCGCTGGCCCGCCGCAAGGGCCTCACGGTCCGCTTCTCGCGGCGCATGGGGCACGTCTATCCGCAGGCCATCGATCTCCTGCGGCACGGCCTGGTCGATGTCCGCCGAATCGTCACCCACCGCTTTCCCCTGACCCGCGCCGCCGAGGCCTTCGCCCTCCAGGCGGCGCGTGCCGACGGCATCCTCAAGGCCGTCCTGTTTCCGAACCGGATCCTTTCCCCGAACGGCAACACCAAAGAGGGAGGTATGCCATGAAACGACGAGAACTTCTGGCGGCGAGCACCGCCCTGGCGCTCGTCATGGCGGCGGGCGGCGAGGCCTCGGCCTGGTCGCTGGAGGAGGCGGCGGCCCCTTACAAGGGTACCACCATCAAGGCCCTGTTCCTCGACCGGCCCGGCTACCGGGCGGCGATCGAGATCCTGCCGGAGTTCGAGGAGAAGACCGGCATCGACGTCACCTGGGAGATCCTGCCCTACGAGAACAGCCGCGAACGGCAGGTGCTCGACTTCACCGGCGGCACCCAGGAATTCGACGTCATCCTGATCGACGTGGTGTGGATCGGCGAATTCGCCGATTCCGGCTGGGTCGTGCCGATGGAGGAGTTCTACAACGATCCGAAACTGGCCGATCCGGATCTGAACCTCGAAGGCTTCTTCCCGATCCTGCTGGAGAGCTTCGGCACCTGGGACGGCAAGGTCTACGGCCTGCCCTTCGACAACTATTCGGGTCTTCTCTTCTACAACAAGTGCCAGCTCGAGGAAGCGGGCTTCGACGGCCCGCCGGAGACCTGGCAGCAGCTCCTCGAGGAATACGGGCCCGAGCTGACCAAGCCCGAGGAGAACCGCTACGCCTTCGCGCTCCAGTCGCGGCGCGGCGAGACCCAGTCGGCGGACAGCTTCATGCGGATGCTGTGGCCCTTCGGCGGCTCGCTCTTGGATGAGAACTTCCGCTCCAACCTGCTGTCGCCGGAGAGCCAGGCGGGCCTCGAGTTCCGTCAGGAGCTCATGAAGTACATGCCGCCCGGGATCGTCGATTACGACCATTCCGAGGCGGTCAACGCCCTCGCCCAGGGCCGGGTGGCGATGATCACCGAATGGTCGGCCTTCTACGGCACTCTCACCGATCCCGCCCAGTCGAAGATCGTCGACTGCCTGGCGGTGGCCCCCGAGCCCAAGGGGCCGGCCGGCCTCAAGCCGGCGCTGGGCGGCTTCTCCCTCGGGGTCAGCGCCTTCTCCGATCCGGAGAAGCAGGCGGCCGCCTGGCTGTTCATCCAGTGGGTGACCAGCGAGGCCAAGGCCAGGGACTACATCCTCGCCGGCGGCGTGTCGGGCCGGATGAAGCCCTACGAGGACCCGGAGATCAAGAGCAAGTACCTCTATGTCGAGCCGATGGTCCTCTCCTGGCAGGGCGGCGTGCCCGACTTCCGGCCGCGCTTCCCCGAATGGCCGGCGATTTCCGAGATCATCGCCGAATGGGGAACCAAGATGATGCTCGGCGAGGTCACCACCGAGGAGGGGGCGAAGGAGATCGGCACCCGGATGGAGGCGATCCTCGAACAGGCCGGCTATTACAGCGGGCAGAAGAAGCTGCTCAAATAACGCGGGTGGCGGCGGGTCCGGTTCCGCCGGACCCGCCCTTCTCCGGAGGTGGGGCATGAGCGAGAGCCTGAAATCCCTGGCCGATCGCGCCCTCGCCGAGGTGGCGGCGGTCTTCGCCCGGATGCCGGAGGATGCCGCCGATCCCCTGATCGCGGCGATCCTCGGGGCGAAGCGGATCGCCCTCTACGGGGTCGGGCGCGAGGGGCTGCAGATGAAGGGTTTCGCGATGCGTCTCTTCCATCTCGGCCTCGACGCCCATGTCGTCGGCGACATGACCACCCCGCCCCTGGGAGCGGGGGACCTCCTGATCACCAGCGCCGGGCCCGGCGCCTTCTCGACCGTCCTCGCCCTCCTCGGCGTGGCCCGCGGCGCCGGCGCCCGGACCGCGGTGATCACCGCCCAACCGCAGGGGGAAGCGGCCCGGATCGCGGATGTGGTGACCCATCTCCCGGCCCAGACGATGGCCGACGATCGCGGCGGCGCCTCGGTGCTGCCGATGGGCAGCCTCTACGAGACCACGCAGATGGTCTTCTTCGAGCTCGTGATCCTGGCCCTCCGCGACCGGCTCGGCGAGACGGCGGAGAGCATGCGCGCCCGCCACACCAATCTCGAATAGCGCCGATGGCCCGAGGACGCCGCGAACGCTGGGCCCCGCTCGCCTTCATCGCCCCCGCCGTGATCACGCTCCTGGCGGTGGGGCTCTATCCGCTGATCCTGGCGGTGATCACCTCCTTCCGCCAGTATCTGGTGACCAAGCCGCGGGCGCCGCGGGATTTCGTCGGCTTCGACAATTACGCGACGGTGCTCACCGATCCCACCTTCTGGGAAAGCCTGGGCCGCACCTTCGAGTTCCTGCTCCTCGTGCTGCCGATCGAGCTCGCCCTCGGCCTCGGGATCGCGCTGCTGCTGCACAAGCCCGGGCTGGGGCTCCTCCGTACCCTCACCCGGGTGAGCCTGGTGATCCCGCTGGCCACCACCTTCGCCGTCGTCGGCCTGGTCGGGCGGCTGATCTTCAACCGCGAGTTCGGGGTGATCAACTGGTTCCTGTCCCTCCTCGGCCTGCCGCCGGTGGAATGGCTGGGCCAGCCGGCCACCGCCTTCGCCGCCGTCGCGATCATGGACATCTGGCAGTGGACCCCCTTCGTGGCCCTGGTGCTGCTGGCCGGGCTCACCATGGTGCCGCCGGAGATCGAGGAGGCGGCCCGGCTCGAGACCAAGAGCCCCTGGAAGATCCTGCGCCACATCCAGCTTCCCTATCTGCTGCCGGGGATCACCGCGGTGCTGATCCTGCGGACCGCCGACATCCTCAAGCTGTTCGACCTCGTCTTCGTGATGACCCGCGGCGGCCCCGGCTCGGCGACCGAGCTCATCTCCGTCTACATCCAGCGGATCGGCTTCCGGGTGTTCGACCAGGGCATCGCCTCCGCCCAGGCGATCCTGCTGCTGATCCTGACCATCATCCTGTCGCGGCTCTACATCCGCCTGGTCTACCGGGAGGTGGAGGCATGAACCGCCGGATTCCGGGCACCCTGCTCCACGGCGCCCTGCTGCTCCTGGTGCTGGCGGTGGCGGTGTTCCCCTTCTACTGGATGGTGCTGACCTCCATCAAGACGACCGCCGAGACCTTCGCCTACCCGCCGAGCTTCGTTCCCGCGGAGGTGACCCTCGAACATTACCGGGTGGCGCTGGCCGAAAAGGGGGTCGGGCCGAGCCTCGTCAACTCCCTGATCGTCGCCCTCGCCACCACCTTCTTCGCCATCCTCCTGGGGGCGCCGGCGGCCTACGGGATCGCCCGCTACGAGTTCCGGATGAAGCGGGATCTCTGGTTCTGGTTCATCTCCAACCGGATGATCTCGCCGATCTGTGTCGCCCTGCCCTTCTTCCTGATCGCCCGTTCCCTGAAGATGCTGGACACCTACACGGTGCTGGTGCTGCTCTATCTCACCTTCACCCTGCCGATCGTGGTCTGGATCTGCGCCGACCAGTTCCGCTCGATCCCCAAGGAGCTCGACGAAGCGGCCCGGCTCGACGGCCTCTCGCGGTTCCAGATCTTCGCCCGCATCGCCTTGCCGCTGGCGCTGCCGGGGATCGCGGTCTCGGCCATCTTCTCCTTCATCTTTTCCTGGAACGAGCTCCTCTACGCCCTCATCATGACCCGGTCCGAGACCCGCACCGCGCCGGTGGCGGCGACCACCTTCATGAGCGGCTACGAGCTGCCCTGGGGGGAGATCATGGCCACCGGCACCCTCATCGTCCTGCCGGTCATCCTCTTCGCCCTCCTCGTCTCCCGCCATCTGGTGCGGGGCCTGACCATGGGGGCGGTCAAGTGACCGCCGGCGGGGATCGGGAGCGGTCGTCTTCCCGGACCGGCGGGGGCAGGTGGATCCCGCATTCGGTCTTGTCGAGACCTCGCCAGCGCCCGGCCCGCGGCCCCTCGCCCGGGCCGGTCGGGCTCGTGCAGCTCGCGCAGCCGACGGTGGCATAGCCCCGGAGCCAGAGCGGATGCGGCGGGAGCTGGCGGAGGCGGCGGTAGTGCTGCAGATCCTCCGGTGACCAGCGGGCCAAGGGGTTGAGCTTGATGCGATCCGACCGGGGGTCGCGCTCGACCGGAGGCAGCTCGCGGCGGAGCCCGCCCTGGTAGCGCTTGCGGCCGGTGACCCAGGCCCGGAAGCCGGCGAGGGCCCGGTCCAGCGGTTCGCTCTTGCGCAGATCGCAGCAGCGGTCGGGGTCGCGCCGGAACAGCCGGCCGTCGGGATCCCGCCGGGCCAGCGCCGCCGGATCGGGGCGCAGGGTCCGCACCCGGCGCAGGCCGAGCAACGCCACCAGCCGGTCCCGGTAGGCGAGGGTCTCCGGGAAGAGCTTGCCGGTATCGAGGAAGATCACCGGAAAATCGCGGTCGATCGAGGCCGCCATGTCGAGGAGCACCGCGCTCTCGGTGCCGAAGGAGGAGACCAGCACGAGCCCGTCGCCGAACAGACGGCGGGCCCGGCGCAGGAGCTCGAGCCCCTCCGCGTCACCCAGCACCGCGAGCGGCCCGCCGGGCGTCCGTCCCTCCGCGGTCCGCCGCGCCGCCTTCGCGGTCGCTTCGCTCCGGATATTCTGCATTACGCATCCGTATTTTTACTGTGATATCGACTTGTCTATGTACAATCATATCCGGCCCGGTCTGTAAAGGGTGCGCCGGGCGAGCGGGCGGCGCCGCGGCCGGGGCGTGGATTTCCCGCCCCGCCGCCCCTATCATGCGGCGGCGCGGGGAACGCCATCGGAGACGCGAACCATGCCGGGCTTCGTCGAACGTTTTTCCCTGACCGGCAGACGGGCGCTGGTGACCGGCGCCTCGAAGGGCATCGGCCTCGAGATCTGCCGGGTGCTGGCCGATGCCGGGGCGGATATCGCCGCCGTCGCCCGCGATGCCGAGGGGCTGGCCGATGCCTGCCGCGAGGTGGAGAAGCTCGGTCGCCGCTGCGTCACGATCACCGCCGATCTGGCCACCCTCGAGGGTCCGGGCGAGGCGGCGCGGGCGGCCGAGGAGGCCTTCGGCGGCATCGACATCCTGGTCAACAACGCCGGCATCGCCCTCGTCGCTCCGATCACCGAGGCCAGCGTCGAGGACTGGGATCGGACCATGGCGGTCAATCTCCGCGCCCCTTTCCTGCTGGCGCAAGCGCTGGTGCCGGGGATGATCGCCCGCGGCCACGGCAAGATCGTCAACATCTCCTCCCAGACCGGGGTGATCGCCATGGAGGCGCATGCGGCCTATGCCGCCTCCAAGGGTGGGCTCAATTCCCTGACCAAGGTGATGGCGGCGGAATGGGGCCGGCACAACATCCAGGCCAACGCCGTCTGCCCGACGGTGATCCTGACGCCGATGGGCCGGAAGATCTGGAGCCCACCCGAGAAATCCGGCCCGGTGCTGGCCCGCACGCCCCTGGGCCGCTTCGGCGAGCCCGTCGAGGTCGCCGATCTCGTGCTCTACCTCGCCTCCCCCGCCTCCGACCTCATGACCGGCCAGACGATCCTCCTCGAGGGCGGATATACGGCGGTTTGAGGGGCGATGGGCCGAGTCGCGCGCGATTTCGTGCTCTTCCGACGCAAGGATCGCCCGTACCGTCCCTGATTCCGCGCCGGTCGGAAATGCGGTGCCTAAAAGTTGCGACGCTCCGTCAGTGCGTCCACGACGAACTTCGGAAAATCCTCTTCCACATGGGCAACCGCCTCCCGCAGCAAGGGAATCGCTGCGTCGTCAACCCCAGCGTAGAGCATGCCCATCCA